>NZ_JAILYJ010000119.1 GCF_019793465.1 Rhizobium croatiense
AGGAGCTTTTCCCCCTCAACAACGGCATCAGCGTGCAGTCGGAATGCCCGATCGGGCTGATTGGCGACGACATTGAGGCGGTGTCGCGCAAGAAGGCCAAGGAGCACGAAAAGACGATCGTGCCGGTGCGCTGCGAGGGCTTCCGCGGCGTCTCGCAATCGCTCGGCCACCACATCGCCAACGACGCCATCCGTGACTGGGTTTTCGACAAGAACGAAGTCGAGTTTGAGACCGGCCCTTACGATGTCAACGTCG
>NZ_JAILYJ010000120.1 GCF_019793465.1 Rhizobium croatiense
TGCACGGCACCTCGGCCTATGCCGCCGGTCTGCTGGTCGACGATGCGCAAGCGGCGTTGCAGCGCGCCGTCGCGCTCGGCGCCGAACGCTTCGCGCAATCGCTCGATGCCGGCGAGATCGAAATGCCAGCCGTGCGCGGCGTCGGCGGCGGCATTCTCTATTTCCTCGACCGCAAGAGCGAGCTCGGCCGCATCTGGGAGATCGAATTCGATGCGATCGAGGACGACACGCCGCTGCAGCCGGCCGGGCTGCAGT
>NZ_JAILYJ010000121.1 GCF_019793465.1 Rhizobium croatiense
GCGGCTTCAAGTCCGTCCAGCACACATTGCCGGCCGAGACCAGGCAGGAGGAGCTGGCAGCGCTCGTTGCCACCCTCAACGCCGATCCGTCGATCCACGGCATCCTGGTGCAGCTGCCCCTGCCGAAACCGCTCGCCAGCGAGCCGATCATCCAGTCGATCCTGCCGGAAAAGGATGTCGATGGCTTGAGCGTCGTCAATGCCGGCAAGCTCGCCACCGGCGACCTGAAGACCGGACTGGTCTCCTGCACGCCGG
>NZ_JAILYJ010000122.1 GCF_019793465.1 Rhizobium croatiense
TGTGACGGACTATTCTTACGACCTGACCCGCTAGGAGCGGCGGCGGTCGGCCTTGTGAGGCCGGCCGCCTTCATCTGAACTTGGAGACCGCAATGCCCTTGCTCAATGCTAAAGTCCAGGATGTCTTCGACGAGCCTGCCTGCGAGAAGAACCGCAGCAAGGATTCCAAGGCGCGCAAAAACGGCTGTTCGAAGCCGCTGATCCCCGGGGCGGCAGCCGGCGGATGCGCTTTCGATGGCGCCAAGATCGTGCTGC
>NZ_JAILYJ010000123.1 GCF_019793465.1 Rhizobium croatiense
ATCTCGATACCGGCAAGTTCTTCATGCGGGTCAGCTTCATTTCGGAAGAGGGTCTGTCGGGCTCCGCGATCAGCGCCGATTTTGCCGCCGTCGCCGCGCCCTTTGCGATGGACTATGATTTCCACAACAGCGAAAGCCGCATGAAGGTGCTGCTGATGGTGTCGCGCTTCGGCCATTGTCTCAACGACCTGCTCTACCGCTGGAAGATCGAGGCGCTGCCGATCGACATCGTCGGCGTCGTCTCCAACCATTTCG
>NZ_JAILYJ010000124.1 GCF_019793465.1 Rhizobium croatiense
GTCCGGATCGATGATGCGAATAGCGAATAGGGAGTAGCGAATAGTTGCTCCCAAATCGCTCCAAAGACGTGTTCAAAACCAGCGAAAGAGAACCAAATAGCCCTATTCGCTATTCGCTACTCCCTATTCGCTCAAAACCAAATCCAGCTTCTCAAATCAAAAAGTTGCGCTTTGCCGACCTGGTGGTTATGGCGGGGTGGCTGCACCCGTTCCCTTTCCGAACACGGCCGTGAAACGCCCCTGCGCCCATGGTA
>NZ_JAILYJ010000013.1 GCF_019793465.1 Rhizobium croatiense
TGAGAGCGAGAGACTTCGTCGCCAGCAGCGCCGCCGCCCTCGTTCAGTGAGTGGGCTTATAGAACCAACCCCTTTTCCAAGTCAACAGCCATACCAAAAGTTTTTTGACATTTTTGTAACAGGTTGAAAAAGAAGAGGTTTTAGAAACCATCTCCAAAAACGACGAAATTCACCGCCCGAATGGGTGGTTTTTGAAATTCGTTTTCGCCGAATCCCGAAGAACGGCTTCGGCGAGGGAGACAAGGCTTATATAGGGAGCTCGGCGCGGATTTCCAGGGTGCTTGCTTATAACGTGCCTCGCTCGCTAATTTGGCGATGAAGATGAACCGGCGGAGTGAAGAATGCTTGTCCTCGATGAACAACAGACGCGCGCGGCCCTGCCCTGGCCGGAACTGATCGAGGCAATCGCCCGCATGTTCCAGAGCGACTGCGTCATGCCGGTGCGCCATCACCATGAGATGGAAGTGCCTGATGAGGAGAGCGCGACGCTGCTGCTGATGCCGGCCTGGGTTCCCGGCCGCTATGCCGGGGTGAAGACCGTCTCGGTCTTCCCGGGCAATATGCGGCGCGGCCTGCCGGCGATCTTCGGAACCTATCTTCTTTCCTCCGGCGCCACCGGCGAAATGCTGGCCGCCATCGACGGCGGCGAGCTGACCGCGCGGCGGACGGCGGCGGCATCAGCGCTGGCGGCACGTCATCTTGCCCGTCCCGACGCCGAGGAGCTGCTTGTCTGCGGCACCGGTCGACTGTCGCTCAATCTGATGCTTGCCCACGGCACGACCCGGCCGATCAAGAGGTACCGGGTCTGGGGTCGAAATGGGCAGGCTGCCGAAAAGATCGCGACTGAAGCACGGGCGCTCGGGCTGGATGCCGAGGCGGTCACCCATGTTGAAGCGGCAGCGCGAACGGCCGATATCATTTCCTGCGCCACGCTTTCCAGCGAGCCGCTGATTTCAGGCGAATGGCTGAAGCCCGGCGCCCATCTCGATCTCGTCGGCGCCTTCAAGCCGAGCATGCGCGAAAGCGATGACGAGGCGATCCGCCGCGCCAACGTCTATGTCGATACCCGTGCCGGCGCCATCAGCGAGGCGGGCGATATCGTCCAGCCGCTGAAAACCGGCGTGCTGAGGGAAAGCGACATCAGAGCGGAGCTTGCGGAACTTGTCAGCGGCGCCCATGGCGGGCGAAGCGATGAGATCGAAATCACGCTGTTCAAATCCGTCGGCGCGGCGCTGGAAGATCTCGCCGGCGCGATTCTTGCCTATGAAACGGTGACGGGCCGCAAGTGACGATCAGTCCTTCATTGCCGGAACTTCCGGTTTCACATGTCCTGCCGGCTATCGGTGCGGCGTTGGCCGAGCAGAAGCGTGCGGTTCTTTCGGCACCGCCCGGCGCCGGCAAAACGACCTTGGTGCCGCTTTACCTGCTCGAACACGCCTGGCGCGGCGACGGCAGGATCATCCTGCTGGAACCGCGGCGGCTGGCGGCGCGGGCGGCGGCAAGCCGGATGGCGTCGTTGATCGGTCAACAGGTTGGCGGCACGGTCGGCTACCGCATGCGCCTCGACAACAGGATATCGGCGGCGACACGGATCGAGGTGGTGACGGAAGGGGTCTTTGCCCGGATGGTCCTCGATGATCCCGAACTCTCCGGCGTCTCGACCGTGATCTTCGACGAATTCCACGAGCGTTCGCTCGATGCCGATTTCGGGCTGGCGCTGGCGCTCGACGTTCAATCGGCCCTGCGCGAGGATCTGCGCATCCTGGTGATGTCGGCGACGCTCGACATCGAACGTGTGGCCGCCCTGCTGGAAGATCCGCCTGTCATCGAAAGCCTGGGACGCAGCTTTCCCATCGATATCCGTTATCAGGATCGGCCGGGCGGCGAACGCATCGAAGATGCCGTGACGCGGGCGATTGTCGACGCGCATGCCAGCGAAACCGGTTCGATCCTTGCTTTCCTGCCCGGCCAGGCGGAAATCACCCGGACCGCAGAGCGGCTGCAGGGACGATTCGGCCCCGAAACGCTGATTGCGCGGCTTTACGGCAATCTTGGCCAGAAGGAACAGGACGCCGCGATCCGGCCCGCCGCCGCCGGTATGCGCAAGATCGTGCTTGCGACATCGATTGCCGAAACCTCGATCACCATCGACGGCGTGAGGATCGTCATCGACAGCGGGTTGCAGCGTCTGCCGGTGTTCGAGGCATCGACCGGAATCACTCGTCTCGAGACGGTGCGCGTGTCGCGGGCTTCCGCCGATCAGCGAGCGGGCCGCGCCGGGCGAACGGAACCGGGCATCGCCATCAGGCTATGGCACCAGGGACAGACGGCGGCGCTGCCGGCCTTCACGCCGCCGCAGATCCTTTCGAGCGATCTTTCCGGGCTGGTGCTCGATCTCGCGCACTGGGGCGTTCAGGACCCGGCATCGCTCGCCTTTGTCGATCAGCCGCCGGAAACGACGCTTAAGGAAGCGCGGATGCTGCTTGGCCAGCTCGGCGCGCTCGACAAGGACGGAATGCTGACCGCACGCGGCAAGGTCATGCGCGATCTCGCCCTGCCGCCACGACTTGCCGCGATGGTCGTATCGGCGGGCGAATCGGGGCATGCCCGGGATGCGGCATTAATTGCCGTGCTGCTGACCGAACAGGGGCTCGGCGGAACGAGCCTCGATATCGAGGAGCGGCTGCGGCGCTTCAAGGCCGAGCGCGGCGAAAGGGCGGAGGCCTCGCGGCGGCTGGCAGGGCGGCTGGCGAACGGCCTCGACAGGGTTGAGGCAACGGCGCCGGCGCTGGCGGGGCAGCTGCTGCTGCACGCCTTCCCTGACAGAATAGCGCTTCAGCGCGGCGGACGGGGACGATTCGTGATGGCCAACGGGCGCGGAGCGGAGCTGCCGGAAACCGAGAGGCTCGCCGGCAGCCGGATGCTTGTCATCGCCGATCTCACCGGCCGGGCGGCGCAGGCGCGGGTTCTGGCGGCCGCCGAGGTGACGCGCGGCGATATCGAAGCCGAGCTGCCCGGCGAGATCAGAACAGACGACCAGATATTCCTCGATCGGCAGAGCCGGCAGATACGGGCGCGGCGCGCCACCCGGCTCGGCGCGATCATCTTCGACGAGACGCCCCTGCCGCGCCCTTCCGGAGCAGCCGTGACCCAGGCACTGATGGAAGGCGTGCGCGAACTCGGGCTCGACCAGCTTGCCTTCTCGAAGGAAGCCATTCAGCTTCGCGAGCGGATCGGGTTCCTTCACAGGACAATCGGCGATCCTTGGCCGGATGTCGGCGACGCCGCGCTGCTTTCCCGCCTGGACGAATGGTTCGCGCCGTTTCAGAGCGACGCCCGCGGCCTCTCGGACATATCGGCGGGCGGGCTATCCAACGGGCTGATGTCACTGGTTCCACACGAGTTGCACCGTGATCTTAGCCGGCTTGCTCCGACGCATTTCGAGGCGCCGACCGGCCAACGACATCCGATTCAATACGAAGGCGAGGAGCCGGTGCTGACGATCCGCGTGCAGGAGCTGTTCGGGCTCAAGCAGCACCCGTCGATTGCCGGAGGCCGCCTGCCGCTGCTGCTCGAACTCACCTCGCCAGCGCACCGGCCGATCCAGACGACACGCGACCTGCCGGGCTTCTGGGCCGGCTCATGGAAGGACGTGCGTGCCGATATGCGCGGGCGCTATCCCCGCCATCCCTGGCCGGAGCGGCCCGAAGACGCGTTGCCGACGACACGGGCAAAGCCGCGTGGTACATGAGGGCGACCCAAGGAGTCCCTCGGAATGATCGACAAGGCAGAAAGCCATACGATGGAGGATCGACACAGCAGCCGCAGGCTCCGCCTGCAGACGCTGGTGCGGCTGCGCTGGCTTGCCGTCGGCGGTCAGGCGCTGACCGTTTTCATCGTTGCCTTCTGGCTGAAATTTCCCTTGCCGCTGATCGCCAGCTCTTCGCTGATTGCCGCTCTTGCCTGGGTGAATTTCTATCTGACGATCCGCTACCCGCCGACGCATCGGCTGGAACCGCCGGCCGCCTTTGCGCTGCTCGGCTTCGATCTTTTGCAGCTCTGTGCGCTGCTCTTCATCACCGGCGGCCTTGCCAATCCCTTCGCAGCCCTCGTCTGCGTGCCTGTTATCATCTCCTTTGCCTCGCAGCCGATCCGCTACAGCACCGCGCTGATCGGCATTGCGATGGTCTGCATCACGGTGCTTGCCTTTTCGCCGTTTCCGCTGCCCTGGTTCGACGGGGCCGAGATCAACGTCCACAATGTCATGCAGTTCGGCGTCTGGTGCTCGATCGCCTCGACAATGGCGTTTGCCGCTTTCTACGCCTACCGCGTTTCGATGGAAGCGAGCCAGCTTGCCGATGCGCTGGCCGCGACCGAACTGGTGCTGCAGCGGGAAAAACACCTTTCACAGCTCGACGGGCTGGCGGCGGCGGCGGCCCACGAGCTCGGCACGCCGCTTGCGACGATCAGCGTCGTTGCCAAGGAAATGGAGCGGGAACTGAAGGACGACGATCGGTTCCGCGAGGACGTCATGCTGCTGCGCAGCCAGAGCGAACGCTGCCGTGACATTCTGCGGCGGCTGACGACGCTGTCTTCCGAAGACGAGGCGCATATGCGCCGGCTGCCGCTGTCCTCGATGATCGAGGAGATCGTTGCGCCGCACCGGGAATTCGGCATCGCGCTCGAGCTGATCGAAAAAAGCCCGCGCAAGAGCGAGCCGGTCACCGATCGCAATGCCGGGATCATGTACGGACTCGGCAACCTCATCGAAAATGCCGTCGACTACGCCAGGGAGAAAGTGACGATCACCGTCGAGCACGATCACGACAAGGTGCTGATCATCATCGAGGACGACGGCAACGGTTACTCACCCGACATCCTGACCCGGATCGGCGAGCCCTATGTGACCAGGCGGCAGAAGGAAGACACGGCGGGGGGCCTCGGGCTCGGACTTTTCATCGCCAAAACGCTGCTGGAGCGCTCCGGCGCATCGCTGATTTTCGAGAATCGCGAGCCGGAGAGAGCCGGCGCGCGCATCCGCATCGAATGGCCGCGAATGCTGCTCGACGCAAATTCGACAAAATGAATTTATCGGCATAAGTAGAATGAAAAACGGTTGACCAAGATCGGGCGTTCAAGCGCCGGGACCTGAGACGATGACAGAACAGAATCATGGAAATTTGGCCGCGTCGGATGAAGACCATATCGGGCCCGACGCCAGCTTGCTGATCGTCGACGACGACGGGCCGTTCCTGCGCCGTCTCGCACGGGCGATGGAAACGCGCGGCTTTCAGGTGGAAACGGCTGAGTCCGTGGCGGAAGGCGTTGCGAAATCGAAAGGCAGGCCGCCGAAATATGCAGTGGTCGACCTCCGGCTCGGCGACGGCAATGGGCTCGACGTCATCGAAGCGATCCGCCAGCGGCGCGACGACACGCGAATCATCGTGCTCACCGGCTACGGCAATATCGCGACGGCGGTGACGGCCGTGAAACTCGGCGCCGTCGACTACCTGGCAAAACCCGCAGATGCCGACGACGTCTTTTCGGCGCTGACGCAGCGGCCGGGCGAAAAGGCGGAACTTCCCGAAAACCCGATGTCGGCCGATCGGGTGCGCTGGGAACACATTCAGCGGGTCTATGAAATGTGCGAGCGCAATGTTTCGGAAACAGCGCGCCGGCTCAACATGCACCGGCGCACGCTGCAGCGCATCCTCGCCAAACGCGCGCCGAAATAGGGAGGTATCCCTCAGACGTCGTCCACCGTGAACGGTTTTCCGTTCGCCCATTCGGCCATCATCAGCCTTTGGGCGGCGGCACGCGAGAAATTGAGTGTGACGGATTTGCGGGTCGCGGGCGCCATACGATGTTCCGGCGCCTCGCGAATCATGTGGGCGCCATAGCCATCCGAGAGGAAGAGCCCGCATTCCTCGGGAAAGATGTCGAGCGGCACGTCCTGGTGCGTGGCAAAGAACAGGCGGTCGCAATGCAGCCTGTATTCCGGCCATTTGCGATCGACCCGGAAATCTTCGATCGAGGTCTTGATCTCGATGATCCAGACCTCGCCCTTTTCCGAAAGCGTGATCAGATCGGCGCGACGCCCGCTCGCCAGCGGCAGTTCGGGCAGCACCGCGTGGCGCATTTCATGCAGCAATATCTGCGTGCCGCGGCGCACCATCATTGCCCTGTCCGATTGCCGGCCATCGATTAACGGATTGTTATTGTAAACGCTCAAAATCGTCATGGATAACCGTCGTGGGGCTGGGCAGGTTGTTGCAAAAAAACCATGCGCTTTTAATTTGCGCGGCGGACCATTTCGCCGCGCCGCAGCAGCCTTGCAAAGCGCAAGTTAATCGAAAATAAACCATAATCAACGATGGTCGAAAGACCGTTCTCCTTGCCGCAAAACTTCAAGAGTCATCTATGCGCTTCCGCAATGCATTCCCTGTATTTGGCCTGCTGGCGACGCTCGCTCTGGCCGGTTGCTCCACGACCTCAGACAGCGCCTCCGTCGACGACAAGGGCGCAGGCCCGACAGTCCAGACGGCGCAAATCTTCAATGACGCCTATGGCTTGACGAAGGATGCCGGATACTCGCTGCCGGCGATCCCGATCGACAGGGTCAAGCCGCAGTTCCGCCGCCAGGTCGTCAGCTACCAGACTACCGAGCGTCCGGGAACGATCATCGTCAACACGCGCGAGCGCTTCCTCTATTACATCCTCGCCAACGGCAAGGCGATGCGTTACGGCATCGGCGTCGGCAAGCAGGGCTTTGCATGGGCCGGCACCGCCTACGTCGCCTGGAAGCAGGAATGGCCGACCTGGCATCCGCCAAAGGAAATGGCTGTCCGCCGCCCCGACGTCGCCAAATATGTCGAAGACGGCATGGGCCCGGGTCTCAGCAATCCGCTCGGTGCGCGCGCCATGTATCTCTTCAACGAGGAAGGCAGGGACACGCTGTTCCGCCTGCACGGCACGCCGGAATGGGCTTCGATCGGCACTGCCGCTTCCTCGGGCTGCATTCGCCTGATGAATCAGGACGTCATCGACCTCTACAGCCGCGTCCGTCCCGGCAAGGGCACTTCCAAGGTCATCGTCATCCAGTAAGTAGAGACCGAATTCGGTATAAAAAAGGCCGCCGGACTGTCGTTCCGGCGGCCTTTCTTATTCTCAGCTAAAGCGCGTCGCGATCTTCAGATTCGCTCGTTGCGCTTTTGCTCTTTGTTTTTTACGCATGTCGTTGGCGCAAAACCGCTGCACACTTTTGCGCGACATGCTTTAGGCGCTCAACCGACCTGCTTCGCCTTCAGTTCGAGGCGGCGGCGGTGGAGCACCGGCTCGGTATAGCCGTTCGGCTGCTCCCTGCCCTTCAACACGAGGTCGAGGGCTGCCTGGAAGGCGATCGACCCATCGAAATTACCGGCCATCGGCTGATAGGCCGGGTCCTGCTCGTTCTGCCGGTCGACGACGGCAGCCATGCGCTTCATCGTTTCGACGATCTGGGCTTCGCTGACCACCTTGTGATGCAGCCAGTTCGCCATGTGCTGGGCCGAAATGCGCAAAGTGGCGCGATCCTCCATCAGGCCGACATTGTTGATATCGGGCACCTTCGAGCAACCGACGCCCTGATCGACCCAGCGCACGACGTAGCCAAGGATGCCCTGGGCATTGTTGTCGAGTTCGCGCTGGATTTCCTCCTGAGACCAGTTCGGCCGCACCGCGACCGGCACCGAGAGAATGTCGGATAGTTTGGCGCGGGTGCGGTCCTTCAGTCCCTGCTGAACCTTGGCGACATTGACGCGGTGATAATGGGTGGCATGCAGGGTTGCGGCCGTCGGCGACGGGACCCAGGCGGTGTTGGCGCCGGCTTTGGGATGGGCGATCTTCTGCTCCAGCATCGCCGCCATCAGATCCGGCATCGCCCACATGCCCTTGCCGATCTGCGCATGGCCGGAAAGGCCGCACTCAAGGCCGATGTCGACATTCCAGTTCTCATAGGCCGATATCCAGGCGGCCTGACGCATATCACCCTTGCGAATCATCGGACCGGCTTCCATCGAGGTGTGGATTTCGTCGCCGGTGCGATCCAGGAAGCCGGTATTGATGAAGACGACACGCTCGCGGGCGGCGCGGATGCATTCCTTGAGATTGACCGTGGTGCGGCGCTCCTCGTCCATGATGCCCATCTTGATGGTATTGCGCGCCAGCCTAAGCGCATCTTCGACCCGCGAGAAGATCTCGACGGCGAAGGCGACCTCCTCGGGTCCATGCATTTTCGGCTTGACCACATACATGGAGCCGGTGCGGGAATTCTTCTTCCGGCCGGCCGGGCCGATATCGTAAAGCGCGATCAGGCCGGTGATGACGGCATCCATGATGCCCTCAGGCACTTCGTTGCCCTCGCGGTCGAGAATGGCAGGATTGGTCATCAGGTGGCCGACATTGCGCACCAGCATCAGCGAGCGGCGATGCAATTCGAAGGCGGTCCCATCCGGACCTGTATAATTCAGATCCGGGTTGAGCTTGCGGATGAAGCTCGCGCCGCCCTTTGCGACCTCTTCCTGCAGATCGCCCTTCATCAGGCCGAGCCAGTTGCGGTAGACGACGACCTTGTCCTCGGCATCGACGGCGGCGATCGAATCCTCGCAGTCCATGATCGTGGTGATCGCCGATTCCAGCCAGACATCGGAAATATGAGCCGGATCGGTCTTGCCGATCGCCGTCGCCGCATCGATGACGATCTCGATGTGAATGCCGTTGTTCTTCAGGAGAAGATGGGTCGGGGCGGCGGCATCGCCGCGATAGCCGGCAAAATGGCCGCCGTCCCTCAGCACTGCCTGCTCGCCATCGACCGATCTGACAACCAGCGCTCCATCCCTGACGGCGAAGCTTGCGACATCCTTCCAGTGGCTGTCCTGCAGCGGCACTGATGTATCGAGGAAATCGCGCACCCAGGCGATGACCTTCTCGCCGCGCTTCGGGTTGTATCCCCTGCCCTTTTTGGCGCCGTCGCTCTCGGGAATGGCGTCCGTGCCGTAGAGCGCATCATAGAGCGAACCCCAGCGGGCATTGGCGGCGTTGAGGGCATAACGCGCGTTCATGACGGGAACGACGAGCTGCGGACCGGCGATCGAGGCGATCTCGGGATCGACATTCTGGGTCGAAACCTGGAAGTCCGACCCCTCAGGCAGGAGATAACCGATTGCGCGCAGGAAGGACTGGTAATCATCCATATCGGTCGGAGCGCCATGCTGGCGATACCAGTCGTCGATCTTGAGCTGCAGCTCGTCGCGCTTCATCAACAGCGCCTGATTCCTGGGGGCGAGATCATGGACGATCGCAGAAAAATCGGCAAAGAACTTGTCCGCGTCGATCGCCAGACCGGGCAGAACTTCCTGGGCGAGGAAATCATGAAGGACGGCTTCGACGGCAAGACCGTTCTTATCAACGCGGCTCATGCGACATTCTCCCTGGCAACGACTTTGAATGCTGCCACTTTGCCCGGCTTTCATTCATAGTCAATTCCGCAATAATTCGAAAGATTTATGCCGCACGGGAAATTGTCCGCGGCGTCACGCGCATCGGCAGTCCATTCTGCGGCTGCGTCGTCAGCTTCTGCACCGGCCAGGGGTTGGTCGCTTCCGTCTGGTCGAAGCGGAAACGGTGCATCATGACGGCAAGCGCGATCACCGCCTCCTGCAATGCGAAAGTCGCGCCGATGCAGACGCGCGGGCCGGCGCCGAACGGCAGGAACTGGAAACGGCCGATGCTGCCGCGATTTTCAGGAAAGAATCGTTCCGGCATATAGGCGCGCGGCCTGTCCCAATAGAGTTCGTGACGATGCAGCGTCCAGGGCATGATGAGCACGGTGATGTCGGCCGGGATCTCAACCTTTTCGCCCTTCGCATTGGTCCAGACGTCATCGGCGATCGCGGCGCGATTGATGGAGGGTGCGGGCGGATAAAGCCTGAGCGCCTCCTCGAACGCTGCCCGCGTCACCGGCATGAGATCCAGCCATTCGACCGGCTCGGCGTCGGTTGCCAGAACAGTGTCGATCTCCGCCTCCATTGCTTCACGAATATGCGGGCTGTTTGCGACGCAATAAAGCGTCCAAGCCAGCGCCCGCGCGGTCGTCTCGTGGCCGGCGCCGATGAAGGTCAGGATATTGTCCTCGATCTCCTCCTTGGTCAGGCCGTCGGGACCGGCCTGCTCGAGAAGCAGCGTCAGAAAATCGTCCGGCGCTGCGGCGCGGTCAGCCTTCATCTTTGCAAGCCGCATGTCCATGGTATCGCGCACGATCGCCCTGAATTTCTCCAGCACCTTCTGGCCGCCGATACGGGTGAGCCGCGGCACCCAGGAGGGCGCGCGCAACAGGTCCATCGGATCGACGCGGCCCATGCGGTGGAGAAGTTCGTTGACGTCGTCGGCAAAATGGCCGCTGGAGGAGACGATTTCGCCGGAGAAAAGCGTTTCGGCAAGAATCGCAAAGGTGAGATCGGTCATGTCGGCGGCGATGTCGAAGACCTGACCAGCCGGACCGGCGCCTTCGTATTTGCGGACGTATTCTTCGGATTGCCGCAGCATCTGGCCGGCGAAACCTTTGGCATGACGCGGCGTGAAGACGGGTGCGACTGCTTTTCGCGATCGCTTCCAGACCTGACCTTCCGCCGTCAACAGGCCATCCCGCAGGATCGGCCGCAGCACCAGCTGGCGAATGTCAGACATGCGATAGTTCGCTGCATTGTCGACCAGCACATGCTTGATCAGGCCAGGATCGTTGACGATCAGGGTGTGCTGACCGAAGAAACTCGTCCTGATCCAGGGCAGCGTGTAGGACGGCTCGCCCCAGAGTTCGAGCGGATTGCGCAGGATGATGCGGATGATCTCAAGCCGGCTCGGCGGCACGGTGCGCGGCAGCGGCGCCGGCGGAACGAAGGGATCAGGACGCATGTCCATCGGAAAAGCCTTTCGGGGAGGATCAACGCCTCCCGTCAGGCTTGAAGCTAGAGCAGGCCCTTGAGTTCGTCCAGCTTGTCGTTGATCAGCCAGCCGTAATAATTCTCTTCGGGCCAGACGGTCGCACCGGAAGAACGGTTTTTCGCAGCGAGTGCCGCGGCGCGCTGGCGCGAATTGCCGACATTATAAAGGGTCGCCGTCAGGCCGGGATTGCCCGAGATATCCATGCCGGCAATCTCCTTGTAGTCGTCGATCGACCTGCGGATGGAAGCGGCGACGAAGGCGAGCGAGATATCGGGGTCCATGATCGCCCTGTAAACGGCGCCGGCATTCTTCTCGTTCAGCTTCGGATAACCCGACACGCGACTGACGAGATCGGAGAGCGTCAGCGCCGTCAGCGGATTGACCTGGCCAAGGCCGAAAGTCTGGCCGGCATAAAAGGGCTGGAAGAAAACCGCGCTGAAGCGGTTATTGGGGAAGCTCTGGCCGCCGACCGTCTTGCCGCGGAAATCGCTTTCCCAGACATCTTCCCGGCAGGACCAGAGCGTGTAGGAATCGCTCTGGCCCTTGCACTGAGCAAATTGCGGCCGCGCCACGAAATCATCGACGTTTTCGCCGTCATAGGCAAAGCGGAAGCTTTCTCCGGCATAGGAGGCGGCTTTGACGTAATAGGCCTGCAGCCGGTCGTAGGCATCGACATTATAGGTGTGCTCGCCGACGATGGCGCCGACGACATGGATGGGATTGATGCCGTAAGCACTGGAGACCTTGCGGATTTTCGCCATCAGGTCCCGGTCGGTCGCCAGAAGCTCATGGACCTTTTCGTATTTCAGATCGAAGCTGCTCTTGGTGCCCTTGGTGCGGCGAACGGAGGCGCCCGGAATATCGGGCTGCTCGACGTGACGGTTGCCCGCCGGAACTGTCTGCATGGCGAAAGCCGGCGCCGAATTCACCAGGGCAGCGGCAATCAAAAGGCTTGTCAAAAGGCGTCGCACGATCCGCTATCCCGTCCCGTTCCATCGTCCTGTTTGCGATGCGGCTGACTGGACCAGAATCTTGGCCGAATAAAGCCGCAGCGGAAAACAAAACGGGCCTTCACTAAAAAGTAAAAGGCCCGCTGTCGAGGATAGAGTTCGTCACAATCCGGTATCACATCGGGAAAGACATGGACCGGTGCGCCGATATCACAGAATGAAGCGCGACAGATCGGTATTCTGCGCGAGATCGCCGACATGCTCGCGCACATAGGCGGCATCGATGGTGATGGCCGTCCCGCCCCGATCCGGCGCGTTGTAGGAAATGTCGTCCAGGACCCGCTCCATCACCGTCTGCAGACGGCGGGCGCCGATATTCTCGACCGAGGAGTTCAGATGCACGGCGACATCGGCAAGCGCGTCGATCGCGTCGTCGGTGAATTCGAGGTTCAGGCTTTCCGTTTCCATCAGTGCGCGATACTGGCGGATCAGGCTTGCTTCCGTCTCGGTCAGGATCCGGCGGAAATCCTCCTTGTTCAGCGCCCGCAACTCGACGCGAATCGGCAGGCGGCCCTGCAGTTCGGGGAGAAGATCCGAAGGTTTGGAGACATGGAAGGCGCCGGAGGCGATGAACAGGATATGGTCCGTCTTGACAGGGCCGTATTTGGTCGAAACCGTCGTGCCTTCGACGAGCGGCAGGAGGTCACGCTGGACGCCTTCTCGCGAAACGCCGGCGCCCATGCCGCCGTCGCGGGCGGCGATCTTGTCGATTTCGTCGAGGAAGACGATACCGTCATTCTCGGTGGAGCGAACGGCCTCGCGCTGGATCACCTCATTGTCGATCAGTTTGTCGGACTCGTCGCGGATCAGGTCGGTATAGGAGGCCTTGACCGTCGTGCGGACCTTCTTGGTGCGCCCGCCCATTGCCTTGCCGAACATTTCCGACAGATTGAGCACGCCGATATTGGCGCCCGGCATGCCGGGGATCTCGAAGCCGCCCATGCCGGAACCGGTATCGGCCACTTCGATGTCTATTTCCTTGTCGTCGAGTTCGCCGTCTCTCAGCTTCTTGCGGAAGTTTTCGCGGGTGGCGGGCGAAGCGGTGGTGCCGACCAGCGCATCAAGGACACGCTCCTCGGCGCTGACATGCGCCTTGGCCTGGACCTCGGCCCGCTTCTTTTCGCGCACCAGGCCGATGCCGACTTCGACCAGGTCGCGGATGATCTGCTCGACATCGCGGCCGACATAGCCGACCTCGGTGAATTTGGTCGCCTCCACCTTGATGAAGGGCGCGCCGGCGAGTTTTGCCAGGCGGCGGGAGATCTCCGTTTTGCCGACACCAGTCGGGCCGATCATCAGGATGTTCTTCGGCATGACTTCGTCTCGCAGGCTCGGGTCGAGCTGCTGGCGGCGCCAGCGATTGCGCAGCGCAATCGCGACGGCACGTTTGGCGTCATGCTGGCCGATGATGTAGCGATCGAGTTCGGAAACGATCTCGCGGGGGGAAAAGGTGGTCATTGCGTATCATTCTCCTGGCGGTCCAGGGCCATCAACAGCGCCCGGCCGTAATTGGTCGTTGTTTCGCCAAGTCCTTGAAAGCCCGCCTTGGTATAGGCTCTGATTGCGAAAACATTGTCAGGATGCGGATCGACGAGGATCCGCTGCGCGCCCTTTGCAAAGAGCATATCGCAGAACCCTATCATAAAGGCCGGTCCGTGACCCTTGCCAACGAGTTCCTCTATGCCGATGAACTGGTCGATGCCGTAGGTGCCCTTCGGCTGGCCGGCGAGCGCTTCATCGTCCTCGTCGTCGAGATTGGCCGCCTGGATAAAGGCGAAGTCCTTTCCATTCAGCGTGACGATCAAGCAAGAGACGGAGGCCGTATCGATATGCTCTTCCATTGAAGCCAGCGCCTCGGCCGGATCGCGCCACCAGCGCCTGACATGTCGGCTTTCCAGCCATTTGGCGAGGAGCGGCAGATCAGCCACGGCAAGCGGCCGGAAGGCATAGGGTTCAGCCTTCGGCATCCAGCATTTCCATCACCACATTATGGTTCGTGTAGACGCAGATGTCGGCCGCGATATCGAGAGCGCGGCGGGCGATCTCTTCGGACGATTTGTCGGTATCCATGAGTGCCAGGGCGGCCGCGAGGGCAAAATTGCCGCCCGAACCGATCGCCGTCGTGCCGTGTTCCGGCTCCAGCACGTCGCCGTTGCCGGTGATCGCGAGCGTAATCGACTTGTCGGCGACGAGCATCATGGCTTCGAGATTACGCAGGTATTTGTCGGTGCGCCAGTCCTTGGCGAGCTCGACAGCGGCGCGCATCAGCTGGCCGGGATATTGCTCCAGCTTCTTTTCAAGCCTTTCGAGCAGGGTGAAGGCATCGGCGGTGGCGCCGGCAAAACCGGCGATCACTTCGCCCTTGCCGATGCGGCGCACCTTGCGGGCATTGCCCTTCATCACGGTCTGGCCGAGGCTCACCTGGCCGTCGCCCGCCATCACCACCTTGCCGCCCTTTCGAACAGTAATGATCGTAGTCATAAAACACCTGTCTGCCCATGACGCGGGCTTTTACCTCGACCGCACATCGGCCTTGTTGAGCCCTATGTAAGCAGGCCGGAGCCGATTGCAAATGGGCCGGCTTTTCTCTTCCCCGGCTTCTGGATATTTGCCGATGCGCCTGATAAGGAACGGCCTTATTCCGATGGAGGGCCAAATGGCCGAGACCGCAGCAAGCCGTACGGGCAGCGTTTCCCGCAAGACCAACGAGACCTCGATTTCCGTTTCCGTCAATCTCGACGGCACCGGCAATTCGAAGATTTCGACCGGCGTCGGCTTCTTCGACCATATGCTCGACCAGCTTTCTCGGCATTCCCTCATCGACATGGAAATCGACGCCAAGGGCGACCTGCATATCGACGACCATCATACGGTCGAGGATACCGGCATTGCGATCGGCCAGGCGATCTCCAAGGCGCTCGGCGACCGGCGCGGCATCACCCGCTATGCCTCGATCGATCTTGCCATGGACGAGACGATGACCAAGGCAGCGGTCGATCTTTCCGGCCGGCCGTTCCTCGTCTGGAACGTCGCCTTCAGCGCTCCGAAAATCGGCACCTTCGACACCGAACTCGTCCGCGAATTCTTCCAGGCGCTCGCCCAGAATGCCGGCATCACCTTGCATATTCTCAACCATTATGGCGCCAACAACCACCATATTGCCGAGACATGCTTCAAGGCCGTCGCCCGCGCATTGCGCACGGCGACAGAGATCGATCCGAGACAGGCGGGCCGTGTTCCCTCGACCAAGGGCACGCTCGTCTGAGCCTCTCAAGGGAGCGGCGACAATGACATCCAGCTATATTTTTCTGACGCCGCCCGGCAGCGCAGGCACTCGCCTTGACGAGACGCGGGTGATCCGCGACGGCTTCACATGGCTCGGTTTGCTGTTTCCATGGGTCTGGCTGCTGGTCCATCGGCTTTGGCTATACGCGGCAGCAGCCTTTCTATTGCAGGCAATTGGCGGTGCGCTGATGGACGAACCGGGTCTCTGGCCGGCGGGAGCGGCAATCACCCTGGGCGTGAACCTGCTTGTCGGTCTCGAGGGCCAGAACCTCCGTATTCGCAATCTCGCCGGCAAGGGCTGGAACGAAGACGCACTCATTGCAGCCGATACGATGGGCATTGCCGAAGACGTCTACTTCTCCGACAAGGCGGTCCAGGCCGATACTGACGCCGCCGTGCCGGGCTGGGAGAACAAGACCCGACCGAACAGCCCGCATGGCCAGGCTACATCGCTTGGTCTCTTTGGTTTTGATGGAGGACGCTGACGATGCGCGTCGCAATTATTGACTATGGTTCCGGCAATCTGCGCTCGGCCACCAAGGCTTTTGAGCGGGCCGCGCGCGAGGCGGGCATCGATGCGCAGATCGATCTCACCGACAAAGCGGAAAATGTTGCCGCCGCCGATCGCATCGTGCTTCCAGGCGTCGGCGCCTATGCCGATTGCCGACGCGGTCTCGATGCCGTGCCCGGCATGGCCGAGGTGTTGATCGAGGCTGTCGAAAAGAGGGCGCGGCCGTTCCTCGGCATCTGCGTCGGCATGCAGCTCATGTCCTCGCGCGGCCTCGAGAAGACGGTGACGCACGGCTTCGGCTGGATCCCCGGTGACGTCATCGAGATGACACCTGGCGATCCCGCATTGAAAATTCCGCAGATCGGCTGGAACACGCTCGATCTGAAGCGCGAACATCCGCTGTTCGACGGCATTCCAACGGGCTCCGAGGGCTTGCACGCCTATTTCGTGCATTCCTACCATCTTGCCGCCGAAAATGCCGACGACGTCATTGCGACGGTCGATTATGGCGGTCCGATGACGGCTCTCGTCGGGCGCGACAACATGGTGGGCGCTCAGTTTCACCCGGAAAAGAGCCAGAAGCTCGGCCTCGCCCTGATCGCCAATTTCCTGCGCTGGAACCCGTAATACCGCCGCCTTATTTTCCCTTTATGAAAACACGGGAACAGGAGTGCGCTCGATGCCGGCTTCGCGGAAATCAGGCAAGGTGTTCTATACGCTGAGACCCTCCAGAGAGGGCCTGCCGCCCTTCTCGGACATCCGGCTTCCCGATGGAACGATCATCCGCCGTGTCGATGAGGCCATTCACAGGAGAGCGCTTTCCAATGCGGCCAAGGCGTTGACAGAAAGGCTGGACCGATGATCCATGAATTCCTTGCCGGCAACGAGAATTCGCAGCTGCGCGCCAACGGCATCAACGCCGGCGACATCACTGAAGCCGTGCTGGAATTTTATATCGAAGGCGAGGACGATCTGATCGGCCTGCTTGCCTATGCCCTCTATGAGCGGCAGAAGCGCGATTTCGTGCTCAGCTACCGCAAGCGCAATGCCGGCCGTTCGCCCAACGAGGCCGAGCTTGCCGCCGTCTCCGGCAATTATCTCTCGACCGACCTGCGCAATGCGCTGCGCGACCGCGCCTCGCAGATCCTTGCAAGTTATGCCGAAACTTATGTGGAGGCGATGGAACCGGAAATTCGGCTCGCCGCCGTCAACAGCCAGGCGCTGCGGGAGGTGCGCGACATCGAGAAATCGATGAAGCGGCGCCTCGGCTTCTGGCGCCAGGTTCGCGCCGGTTTGACCGTCACCCTGCTGCTTCTTCTGCTTTTCGGCGCGGCCGCCATTGCCGCTGTCCTTTTCCGCTCGGATATCGTAGATGCGTGGAATGCTCTGATGGTATCGACCACTTTACGGACGTAAGACGACATGATCCTTTTTCCCGCGATCGACCTGAAGGGCGGCCTATGCGTCCGCCTGAAGCTCGGCGACATGCAGCAGGCGACGGTCTACAACACCGATCCGGCCGCCCAGGCGAAATCCTTCGAAGACCAGGGTTTCGAGTGGCTGCATGTGGTCGATCTCGACGGCGCCTTTGCGGGACATTCGGCCAATGGCGACGCCGTCGAAGCGATCCTCAAGGCGACGAAGAATCCGGTGCAGCTCGGCGGCGGCATCCGCACGCTCGATCATATCGAGGCGTGGCTCGCGCGCGGGCTGCGGCGCGTCATTCTCGGCACGGTGGCGGTCAGGAATCCTGATCTGGTCATCGAGGCCTGCCGGAAGTTCCCCGGTCACGTCGCCGTCGGCATCGACGCCAAGGGCGGCAAGGTGGCCGTCGAAGGCTGGGCGGAGGCTTCCGAACTCGGCGTCATCGAGCTTGCCCAAAAATTCGAAGGCGCCGGCGTCGCCGCGATCATCTACACCGATATCGACCGTGACGGAATTCTGGCCGGCATTAACTGGGCCTCGACGCTTGAGCTTGCTGAGGCCGTTTCCATTCCCGTCATCGCTTCGGGCGGCCTTGCCTCGCTCGACGATGTCAGACGCATGCTCGAGCCCGATGCGCAGAAGCTCGAAGGGGCGATTTCCGGCCGCGCGCTTTATGACGGCCGTATCGACCCCAGCCAGGCGCTGGCGCTGGTCAAGGCCAGCAGGGCCAAGGAGACCGCTTAAATGACCCTCAAGGCCCGTGTCATCCCCTGCCTCGACGTCAAGGACGGCCGCGTCGTCAAGGGCGTCAACTTTCTCAATCTCGTCGATGCCGGCGATCCGGTCGAAGCGGCGAAGGCCTATGATGCGGCCGGCGCCGACGAACTCTGCTTCCTCGATATCACCGCGTCCTCGGACAATCGCGAGACGATCTTCGATGTCGTCTCGCGCACGGCCGACCAGTGCTTCATGCCGCTGACGGTCGGCGGCGGGATCAGAACCATCGCCGATATTCGTAAGCTCCTGCTTTGCGGGGCCGACAAGGTGTCGATCAATTCGGCCGCGGTCAGCAACCCGGACTTCGTCGCCGAGGCCGCCGACAAATTCGGCGACCAGTGCATTGTCGTCTCGATCGACGCCAAACGCCGGCGTAGCCAAGCGGTTGGCGGCGACAATCTCAGCGCCTGGGAGATCTATACGCATGGCGGCCGCAACGCGACGGGGCTCGATGCCATCGAATTCGCCCAGAAGATGGTGGCGCGCGGCGCCGGCGAGCTTTTGGTCACCTCGATGGACCGCGATGGCACCAAGGTCGGCTACGATCTGGAACTGACGCGGGCGATCGCCGATGCTGTGCGTGTGCCGGTCATCGCGTCGGGCGGCGTCGGCGACCTCGACGATCTCGTCGCCGGGGTCAAGGAGGGGCATGCCAGTGCCGTGCTCGCCGCGTCGATCTTCCACTTCGGCACCTATACTGTCGGCGAGGCGAAGCACTATATGTCGAAGTGCGGCATCGACATGCGTCTCGACTGAAACTTGAAAGCGCAGATATGAGCGGATTTTCCCTTGCCGATCTCGAAAGCATCGTCGCCGAGCGATCGAAAGCCTCGCCGGAGCAATCCTGGACGGCGAAACTCGTCGCCGCCGGCCAGCCGAAAGCGGCAAAGAAGCTCGGCGAAGAGGCGATCGAAGCGGTGATGGCGGCGGTAACCGGCGACCGCGACAATCTGACCTTTGAGGCCGCCGATGTGCTCTATCACCTTTTGGTCGTATTGAAGATTGCTGAAATACCGTTAGAAAATGTCATGGCCGAACTCGAGCGCAGAACCGCGCAGTCCGGCCTCAAGGAAAAGGCCAGCCGGCAGAGTTCATGAGTATCGCGACTGAGATTATCGGGGTGCCGGAAACGTTGGATCACTTCCAGTCGGAATCCTATTCGCCCTATCACTTCTTCTCTTCTGAACAATGGGCGAAGTTCCGCGCCGACACGCCGCTGACGCTGACCAGCGACGAGGTCAAACGGCTGCGTTCGATGGGCGACCCGATCGATCTCGACGAGGTCCGACGCATCTATCTCTCCCTGTCGCGGCTGCTTTCGGCGCATGTCGAATCCTCGCAGATGCTGTTCGAACAGCGCAACCGCTTCCTCAGCCTCTCCGATGTGACGAAGACGCCCTTCGTCATCGGCATTGCCGGCTCGGTCGCTGTCGGAAAATCGACCACGGCCCGTATCCTCAAGGAGCTCTTGGGGCGCTGGCCTTCCAGCCCGAAGGTCGATCTCGTCACCACCGACGGCTTCCTGCATCCGAACGCCGTGCTGCAGCGGGAAAAGCTGATGCAGCGCAAGGGTTTTCCGGAAAGCTACGACACGGCGGCGATCCTGCGCTTCCTCTCGGCGATCAAGGCCGGCCGGCCGGACGTGCAGGCGCCCTGCTATTCGCATCTCGTCTATGACGTGCTGCCGGACGAGTACAAAATCGTCGACCGGCCCGACATCCTGATCTTCGAAGGCATCAACGTGCTGCAATCGCGCGACCTGCCGGCCGATGGCAAGATCGTGCCGATGGTGTCCGACTTCTTCGACTTCTCGATCTATATCGATGCCGCGGAAGACCAGATTCATAACTGGTACGTCACGCGCTTCATGCGGCTGCGGGAGACCGCCTTCCGCGATCCGAACTCTTACTTCCATCGCTATGCCTCGATCAGCGATGCGGAAGCTCTCGATATCGCCGCGGATCTTTGGACGAATATCAACCTGAAGAACCTGCGCCAGAACATTCTGCCGACGCGGCCACGCGCCGATCTCATCCTAAAAAAGGGCAAGGATCACCTGATCGAACAGGTGGCGCTGCGAAAATTGTAGCAGGCGATCCTTCGACTATCGGTCTCAGGGATTGACGCGGCGCAGCGTCAGATTGATGCGGCCGCCATTCTTCAACAGCGTCGATGTTGCCGGATGAATCCGGTCGACGCCGTGGAAACACAGCCTTCCCTCGCCGCCCAATACGACCAGATCACCGCTCGACAGTTTGAAAGATAGCGTGCGATCGTTCCGGCTCAGACCGCCGACGCGAAAGAGGCAGCTGTTGCCGAGCGAGATCGACACGACAGGCGCCTGCAGATTGCGCTCGTCCTTATCTTGATGCAGGCCCATGCGCGCGTCATTGGAATAAAAATTGACGAGGCAGGCTTCCGGCAGTTTTTCATAACCCGACACGTCATTCCAGATATCGAGCAACGCCTGCGGCATATCAGGCCAGAGCCTGCCGGTGACAGGATGCGTCGGCTGATAGCGATAGCCGCGCTCCTTGTCCGTCACCCAGCCGAGCGGCCCGCAATTGGTCATGCGCACCGACATCGGCTTGCCGGTGCCTGGCATGACGGGCACGAAAAGCGGCGCCTCGGCGACCACGGCACGGATCACCTCGACCAGCGCTTCCTGACGCGACCGGTCGAGATATTCAGGCAGATGGCGGACGCCGTTCGACAGATCGGGCATGTCAATCGCTGCCACCGGGACGGCCGCGCATTTTCTTGACTTCCGAGCGGCCGGATTTTTCCTTCAGACGGCGCTCGACCGAACCCTTGGTCGGCTTGGTCTTCTTGCGCGGCGGCGGCGGCGGCTTGGCGGCCTCCAGAATCAGTTCCTTCAGCCGTTCGCGCGCGTCCTCACGGTTGCGATCCTGGCTGCGAAAGCGGCTTGCCTCGATCATCAGCACGCCGTCCTTCGACAGGCGCCGGCCGGCAAGCCTGATCGCATTGGCCTTGACGCGGTCATTGAGGGAGGGCGAATTCGCGACGTTGAAAAACAGCTGGACCGCCGTCGAAACCTTGTTGACGTTCTGACCGCCGGGGCCGCCTGCCAGAACGAACTGTTCCGTCAGCTCCCATCCTGAGATGGTGATCCTGTCATCGATATAGAGCGCGTCGCTGGCCATGCGGGTTCTATCTCATATCGGCAGCCGGTTGAAAATATCGGCCGTCAATCGAAAAACCCGGCGATCCTGCGATGCCGGGTTTCACGTGAGTCAGAGATCTGTTCTTCCTTTCGGCTTATTCGGCAGCGACCTTGACGCCGGGCGCCGCATCGCGGACGCCGCCGTCGACGTGATTCTCGAACTTGGCGAAGTTGGCGATGAACATCGAAACCAGCTTTTCGGCCTGCGCGTCATAGGCCGGCTTGTCGGCCCATGTCGAGCGCGGATCGAGAATGCCGCCGTCGACACCGTCGACGGAAACCGGCACGGCGAAGCCGAAATTCGCATCCGTGCGGAATTCGACCTGGCCGAGTTTGCCGCTGAGGGCGGCGGCGAGCAGCGCGCGCGTCGCCTTGATCGGCATGCGCTTGCCTGTGCCGTAGGCGCCGCCGGTCCAGCCTGTATTGACAAGCCAGCATTCGACGCCGTGGCGGCCGATCAGATCCTTGAGCAGGTTGCCGTATTCGGCCGGATGCCGCGGCATGAAGGGGGCGCCGAAGCAGGTCGAGAAGGTCGCTTCCGGCTCGACGACGCCCTTTTCAGTGCCGGCCACCTTAGCGGTGTAACCGGAGAGGAAATGGTACATCGCCTGATCCGGCGTCAACCGGGCGATCGGCGGCATGACGCCGAAGGCATCGGCGGTCAGCATGATGATTGTCTTCGGATGCCCGGCCCGGCCGGTTGCCGAGGCATTCGGGATGAAATGCATTGGATAGGCGCAGCGGGTGTTTTCGGTCAGCGACCCGTCGTCGAAATCGGGCTCGCGGCGGTCGTTCAGTACGACATTTTCGAGCACGGTGCCGAAGCGCTGGGTCGTCGCATAGATTTCCGGTTCGGCCTCGGCCGACAGACGGATGGTCTTGGCGTAGCAGCCGCCTTCGAAGTTGAAGATGCCGTTCTCACTCCAGCCGTGCTCGTCGTCGCCGATCAGCGTGCGCGCCGGATCGGCCGAAAGCGTCGTCTTACCCGTGCCGGAAAGGCCGAAGAAGACGGCCGCATCGCCATTGGGGCCGACATTGGCCGAGCAGTGCATCGGCATCACGCCCTTGGCCGGCAGCAGATAGTTGAGCACGGTGAAGACCGACTTCTTCATTTCGCCGGCATAGGACGTGCCGCCGATGAGAACGAGGCCGTTGGTGAGATCGCAAGCGATCACCGTTTCCGTGCGGCAGCCGTGGCGGGCCGGATCGGCCTTGAAGCTGGGCAGGTCGATGATCGTCAGCTTCGGCACGAAGGTGGCGAGCGCCGCCGTCTCCGGGCGGATCAAAAGATTGCGGATGAACAGCGAGTGCCAGGCGAATTCGGTGACAACGCGGGTCGGCAGGGCATGGCCTTCCTCGGCACCGCCGATGAGGTCCTGGACAAAAAGGTCCTTGCCGGCGGCATGGGCCAACATATCGTCGCGCAGCAGCGCGAAATGCTCCGGCGAGAGCGGCTTGTTGTTGTCCCACCAGATCTGGCCATCGGTATTTGCGTCGCGAACGACGAACTTATCGCGCGGGGACCGGCCCGTATGCTGACCGGTAAGAGCTCTGAGGGCGCCCTGAGCGGTCAGTTCGGCTTCACCCCGGCGGATGGATTCTTCATAGAGCGCTGCGGCGGAAAAGTTATAGCGAACGCTGGCTGCGCCGCCCAATCCAACCGTTGCAAGCTCCGTTGCCGGGTTATGAACTCCGAACTTTTCCATGGCTACTTCCCTTCGCTCAGGCGCGTTGCCGTTAAAACTAACTGCGAAAATAAGGGTAGAAATTTTAAAACACAAGAGACTAAAATTGAGAAAGTTCAGTAATATCAAACAATTAATCGATTTAAATTTCTTGTCGGTATTTTAAATCGTTTGAAGAGGTCGCGTTGCAACAGTTTGTCGCGCGCCTTAAGATTGTGGGGAAATTTTGCGACAATCCTCCCTTTATCTTTGCCACAATTTGTTCCACCTTTATCCTCCATAAGCGCATCCGGTCACTGAGACCGCCTGGGGACGACGAAAATCCGGGAGATTGCGCACTGATGACGGAGACCAACACCATGCCGACAATCGCGCTCGTTGACGACGACCGCAACATCCTCACCTCGGTGTCGATCGCGCTGGAGGCCGAAGGATATAAGGTCGAGACCTATACGGACGGTGCCTCGGCGCTCGATGGCCTTCTGGCGCGACCGCCGCAGCTGGCGATCTTCGATATCAAGATGCCGCGCATGGACGGCATGGAGCTGCTGCGCCGCCTGCGGCAGAAATCGGATATCCCGGTCATCTTCCTCACCTCCAAGGATGAGGAGATCGACGAGCTGTTCGGCCTGAAGATGGGCGCCGACGATTTCATTACCAAACCTTTCTCGCAGCGCCTGCTGGTGGAGCGCGTGCGCGCCGTCCTGCGTCGCGCTTCGAGCCGCGAAGCCGCGGCCGCCGGCGGCACGAGCCCGAGCGGCACGCCGAAGGCCGGGGCCGTGCAGCAGGCCCGTTCGCTGGAGCGTGGTCAGCTGGTCATGGACCAGGAGCGCCATACCTGCACCTGGAAGGGCGAAGCGGTGACGCTGACGGTGACCGAGTTCCTGATCCTGCATTCGCTGGCGCAGCGTCCGGGCGTCGTCAAGAGCCGCGACGCGCTGATGGATGCTGCCTATGACGAACAGGTTTATGTCGACGACCGGACGATCGACAGCCACATCAAGCGGCTGCGCAAGAAATTCAAGATGGTCGATACCGATTTTGATATGATTGAAACGCTCTACGGAGTGGGATACCGGTTCCGCGAAGCAGCCTGAGCCTCGACGGCGCAGCGCGAGACATAATTGAGGGTTGCGGGCCGGTTATCCGGCCCCACCCTTCGAAAGGGCCTGTCATTGGCACAATTGGTGCAGGAAAGGGATCTGGACGATGCGGAGGGCGTGAGCACCCGTCGCGTCAGAGGCCGCCGTTGGTCGCATCCCTTCACGCTGATTCGCCGCATCTTCGGCAATGCCGTCTTTTCGAGCCTGACGCGGCGCATCGTCTTCTTCAATCTCGTCGCGCTGCTCGTGCTCGTCGGCGGCATCCTCTACCTCAATCAGTTTCGCGAGGGATTGATCGACGCCCGCGCCGAAAGCCTGTTGACCCAGGGCGAGATCATCGCCGGCGCCGTTTCGGCCTCCGCATCGGTCGATACGAATTCGATCACCATCGATCCGCAGAAGCTGCTCGAGCTGCAGGCCGGCCAGAGCATCACCCCGGTGCCGAACGACGAGGACCTGGAGTTTCCGATCGATCCCGAGAAGGTCGCCCCCGTCCTGCGCCGGCTGATCTCTCCGACGCGCACACGCGCCCGCATCTTCGATGCCGACGCCAATCTGCTGCTCGATTCGCGTCACCTTTATTCGCGTGGCCAGGTGCTGCGCTTCGACCTGCCGCCGGTCGAGGAAGAGAAGCAGACCTGGAGCGATTGGTTCGTGACCTTGTTCAACAAGGCGCTGCAGCCCGGCAATCTGCCGCTCTATAAGGAAGCACCGGGCGGCGACGGTTCGATCTATCCCGAAGTCATGAACGCGCTGACCGGCGTGCGCGGCGCGGTCGTGCGCACCACGGAGAAGGGCGAACTCATCGTTTCCGTCGCCGTGCCGATCCAGCGCTTCCGCGCCGTGCTCGGCGTGCTGCTCTTGTCGACGCAGGCTGGCGACATCGACAATATCGTGCATGCCGAACGGCTTGCCATCATGCGGGTCTTCGGCGTGGCGACGCTCGTCAACGTGCTGCTTTCGCTGGTGCTGTCGTCGACCATCGCCAATCCGTTGCGCCGTCTTTCGGCAGCGGCCATCCGGGTGCGCCGCGGCGCCAAAACACGCGAGCAGATCCCCGACTTCTCCGCCCGCCAGGATGAAATCGGCAATCTTTCCATCGCCTTGCGCGAGATGACGACGGCCCTTTATGACCGCATCGATGCAATCGAGAGCTTTGCGGCCGATGTCAGCCACGAACTCAAGAACCCGCTGACCTCGCTGCGCAGCGCCGTCGAAACGCTGCCGCTCGCCAAATCCGAGGATTCCAAGAAACGACTGCTGGATGTCATCCAGCACGATGTCCGCCGTCTCGACCGCCTGATCAGCGATATTTCCGATGCCTCGCGCCTCGACGCCGAACTCGCGCGCGTCGATGCCGGCTCCGTCGACATGGAAGTGCTGCTGCGCGACCTGATCGACGTGTCCCGCCAGATCAGGGGCAGCAAGAAGCAGGTGGAGATCGAATATGCGATCGAGCGCAAGCCGAACATCAAGACGCGCTTCGTCGTCAACGGCCACGACCTGCGCATCGGCCAGATCATAACGAACCTGATCGAAAATGCCCGATCCTTCGTGCCAGAGAAGGGCGGCAAGATCACCGTGCGGCTGGTGCGCACACGGTCGCGCTGCGTCACCACCATCGAGGACAACGGTCCCGGCATCCAGGCGGAGAATATCGACCGGATCTTCGAGCGCTTCTATACGGATCGGCCGGAATCGGAAGGTTTTGGCCAGAATTCCGGCCTTGGCCTTTCGATCAGCCGGCAGATCGCCGAAGCCCATGGCGGTTCGCTGCGGGCGGAAAACATCACCGAGGGCGAGAGCGGGCGCATACTCGGCGCGCGCTTCATCCTCGCCCTGCCCCTCGATGCCGCAGCATGAGCGAGGCTCCCAACATCCATGCGACGGCGATCGTCGTGGGCAGGACGGGGCTCCTGTTCTGCGGGCCCTCCGGCTGGGGCAAATCGATGCTGGCCTTTACCTGCATGACGGAGGCCCGCCGGCTCGGTCTCTTCACGGCGCTGGTTGCCGACGATCAGGTGCTGCTGTCAGGAGAGGCAGGCTCGGTGATCGCCACCTGCCCGTCGTCGATCGCCGGGCTGATCGAACTGCGCGGCACCGGCATCGTCCGGCTGGACCATATCCCTCGGGCGGCCATGCATTATGCCGTGCTTCCAGGCAGTGCTTCCGGCGAAAACCGTGTCCCCCCCGAGGGCGAAATCGTCAGCCTCGCCGCCGGTTTTTCGCTTCCCGCGTTGCGGTTGCTCACAGGCGTGCCGTCACCGCTGGCAGTCCTGATGGCGAAAGCGCCTGATATCGGCGATTGAAGGCTTCCAGATTGATCAATCTGCCTTATATGTTTGCATTTTTATCTTGCACTTCGGCTTTTCATCGCCAAGATGTGCCCCCACCGGTGGACGTAATTGCTGCATTGCGATATCTCAGCCATCGTTTGCGTATATGGGAGCAGTAATATCATGATCGGACTTGTGCTTGTCACTCATGGCAAGCTGGCTGAAGAGTTTCGTCATGCTGTCGAGCACGTCGTCGGTCCTCAGAAATTCATCGAGACGGTCTGTATTGGCCCCGAAGACGACATGGACCAGAGACGGCAGGACATTCTGCAAGCCGTCTCCGGCGCCGATGACGGCCATGGCGTCGTCATCCTGACCGACATGTTCGGCGGCACGCCGTCCAATCTCGCCATATCGGTCATGAGCAGCGGCCACACCGAAGTCATCGCCGGCGTCAACCTGCCGATGCTGATCAAGCTCGCCGGGGTGCGCGGCGAGAACAACATGGAGAAGGCGCTGGTCGAGGCTTCCGAAGCCGGCCGGAAATATATCAATGTCGCGAGCCGTGTGCTCAGCGGAAAATAACGGCGCTTCATGACATCGCTTTCCCGGGAACTCCTCATTATCAACAAGCGCGGCCTTCACGCGCGCGCCTCCGCCAAATTCGTTCAGATGGTCGAGACCTTCGATGCCGCCATCACCGTCTCCAAGGACGGAATGACGGTCGGCGGCACGTCGATCATGGGGCTGATGATGCTTGCGGCAAGCCCGGGCTCCAGCGTCGTCGTCTCGGCAAGCGGCAGCCAGGCCGAGGAAGCGCTGGAGGCCTTGGACCAGCTGATCCAAAACCGGTTCGGCGAAGAGATATGAGCTTACCAGGCCGAGTTCATATAAACATATAAAGACTTCTTTATATCCTTATTGCCTTCCCATCGGAAGCCTGCTAAACGGCGGACATGCCGTGCGCTGAAGCGTGTCGCATCGAACCTAGTTCATGCAATGCGGTTTGGCTCTTTGGTTGTGCATCTCGCGATCCCGGAACTGCTGCACATATCCGGGCGATATGCATCGGCACGCGGCCTATCCGTCGCGCGGTCATCTTCGCGCCTGCGCCAATTTTTGAGACGTTTTTCAGCCTGGAGACCTCTATGAGCACTGAAAAAGATTATGTCGTCGCCGATATCGGGCTTGCGGATTTTGGCCGCAAGGAAATTACGATCGCCGAAACCGAAATGCCGGGGCTGATGTCCTGCCGCGCCGAATTCGGCGACGCAAAGCCGCTGAAGGGCGCGCGCATCACCGGTTCGCTGCACATGACCATTCAGACGGCCGTGCTCATCGAAACGCTGGTGGCCCTCGGCGCCGAAGTCCGCTGGGCCTCGTGCAACATCTTCTCGACGCAGGATCATGCCGCTGCGGCGATCGCCGCTGCCGGCGTTCCTGTTTTCGCCATCAAGGGCGAGTCGCTCGAGGATTACTGGGTCTACACCGACAAGATCTTCCAGTGGGCCGATGGCGGCCTTTCCAACATGATCCTCGATGACGGCGGCGATGCCACCATGTACATCCTGCTCGGCGCTCGCGCCGAAGCCGGCGAGGACGTATTGTCCCATCCGCATTCCGAGGAAGAGGAAATCCTCTTCGCCCAGATCAAGAAGCGCCTTGCCGCTTCGCCGGGCTGGTTCACCAAGCAGCGCGATGCGATCAAGGGCGTTACCGAAGAAACCACGACCGGCGTCAACCGTCTGTACCAACTCAGCCAGAAGGGCCTGCTGCCCTTCCCGGCGATCAACGTCAACGATTCCGTCACCAAGTCGAAGTTCGACAACAAGTACGGCTGCAAGGAATCGCTCGTCGACGGCATCCGCCGCGGCACCGACGTGATGATGGCCGGCAAGGTCGCCGTGGTCTGCGGTTACGGTGACGTCGGCAAGGGTTCTGCCGCTTCGCTCTCCGGCGCCGGCGCCCGCGTCAAGGTCACCGAAGCCGATCCGATCTGCGCCCTGCAGGCGGCGATGGACGGCTATGAAGTCGTGCTGCTCGAGGACGTCGTTTCCTCGGCCGACATCTTCATCACCACGACCGGCAACAAGGACGTCATCCGCATCGACCATATGCGCGAGATGAAGGACATGGCGATCGTCGGCAATATCGGCCACTTCGACAACGAAATCGAAGTCGCCGCCCTGCGGAACCTCAAGTGGACCAACGTCAAGCCGCAGGTCGACCTGATCGAATTCCCCAAGGGCAACCGCATCATCCTGCTTTCCGAAGGCCGCCTGCTCAACCTCGGCAACGCCACCGGTCATCCGTCCTTCGTCATGTCGGCTTCCTTCACCAACCAGACGCTGGCGCAGATCGAGCTCTTTACCAAGCCCGGCCAGTACGAGAACAAGGTCTACATCCTGCCGAAGCACCTCGATGAAAAGGTCGCGCGCCTGCATCTCGACAAGCTCGGTGTGAAGCTTACCCAGCTTAGCGAAGAGCAGGCTGCCTATATCGGCGTCTCGCCGAAGGGCCCGTTCAAGTCCGACCACTACAGATATTGATCTCATCATCGATATCCACAAGATGTAGAAGCCGCGGCATTGACAAATGCCGCGGCTTATTTTTTGGCCGCTCCCTTCCCGCCGATTCCCATCCGAAGTATTGTTTTAAGACTTGATTCGTGGCGCCGGACCCCGTCCGACCGCTCCGAAAATGGGATGTCTTGTCGTAATGCGGCACATTGAAGGACGGAGACATACCGCGGATGTCGGAATTGAAAAACAGCCTGCCCGGTCAGGCGGACGACGGCGCTCGCGCCCATCACCGCCCGCCGACGGCAGGCCAAGACTATAAATCTGCGACGGCACACGAGGCCGCAAAGCAAGAGCATGGATCATTGGCGCGCTTCTTGAAAACCTGCGCGGCCGGCACGGCGCTTGCCGCGCTGGCACGGCCGGTTCTGGCCCAGAGCGAGCAGGCGGCAGCCTCGGCTCACCTCTTCACCTCCTCACAGGTCATCGGCGTTTCCGTCGTCATCGGCGTCATATCGGCGGCCCTGCTTTCGACGCTCTGGCTGGTGCGCCAGCGCGGCAATCTGGAAAACGAGAGCCGGGAAGTCCGCTCGGCGCTCTCAGACGCCCAGCAACGCATTTCACAATATCAAGCGCTGATCGCCGACAAGAACCGGCGGATCGTCATCTGGGACGGCAATGCCCGTCCTGAATTGCTCGGCCAGCTTCCGCCGGAGACCGGCGCGCCGCAGGATGGCGAATTCCTGGCCTTCGGCCTCTGGCTGAAATCACGCTCCGCCGCTGACCTGGAAAAGGCGATCGACCGGCTGCGCGACGAGGCGCAGAGCTTCGACATGGTGGTCGAGACCATCCGCGATGAGATCCTCGAGGCGCAGGGCCGAGTTTCCGGCGGACGCGCCTTCGTCCGCTTCGTGGCGCTCAACAATCTGCGCGCCGAGCTTGCCGAACTCCGGATCGAGCGCGACCGGCTGATGACGTCGATCTCGGCGTTCCAGACCATGCTCGACGCGATCGACATGCCGGCTTGGCAGCGCGACCCGGCGGGTCGCCTCACCTGGGTCAACCAGGCCTATGGCGACGCGGTCGAGGCGCGCTCGCCCCAACAGGCGATCAATGAAGGCCGCGAGATGCTGACGACGGTGGCGCGCGAACGCATTCGCGCGACGACGACGCCGGAATCGCCGTTCCACGACACGATCTCGACGGTCGTGCATGGCAACCGAACATTCTTCGATGTCGTCGACGTCACGCTTCCCGGCGGCTCGGCCGGGATGGCGATCGACGTGTCCGATATCGAGGCGGTGCGCGCCGAGCTGGACCGGACGCTGAAAAGCCATGCCGAGACGCTCGACCATCTCGCCACGCCCGTCGCCATCTTCGACGGCGAGCGCCGGCTGCAATTCTACAACCAGGCCTTCGTGGCGCTCTGGGAGCTCGATATCGCCTTTCTCGAAGGCCGGCCGGACAATAGCGAGCTGCTCGAGCGCCTGCGGGCGGCCAAGAAGCTGCCGGACCAGCTCAACTGGAAAAGCTGGAAGGAAGCGGCGCTTTCCGTCTATCGCGCGCTCGATACGCAATCGGACCTCTGGCACCTGCCGAACGGTCAGACGCTGCGCGTCTTCGCCACCGCCCATCCGCAGGGCGGCGCCACCTGGGTGTTCGAAAACCTGACCGAGCAGGTCGATCTCGAAACGCGCTACAACACCTTGGTCAAGGTGCAAGGCGAAACGATCGACCATCTTTCCGAAGGTGTGGCGGTGTTCGGTCCGGATGGACGCATCCGTCTATCGAACCCGGCCTTCCGGGCGCTCTGGGGGATCACCGAAGCCGAGGCCAAGCCCGGCACCCATATTCGTGCACTCGGCGAGGCCTGCGCCCCCTCCTACGACCGGCCGGACGGCTGGAAGACCTTCGCGGAACTGATCACCAGCTTCGACGACGAGCGCCGCTCGGGCCAGGGGACATTGGAACTGTTCTCCGGCCTCGTGCTCGACTACGCCGTCATCCCGCTGCCGAACGCGCAGACGATGCTGACCTTCGTCAATATGACGGACAGCGTGCGGGCCGAGCGGGCGCTGACCGAAAAGAACGAGGCGCTGCGCAAGGCCGACGAGTTGAAGAACGACTTCGTCCAGCACGTCTCCTATGAATTGCGCTCGCCGCTGACCAATATCATCGGCTTCACCGACCTGCTGCGCACGCAGGGTGTGGGGCCGCTGAACGAGCGGCAGGCCGAATATATCGACCATATCTCGACCTCGTCCTCGGTTCTGCTGACGCTCGTCAACGATATTCTCGACCTTGCGACCGTCGATGCCGGCATCATGCGTCTCAACTATGCGGAAATCGATCTCAACGACCTGCTCGACGACGTCTCGATGCAGATCGCCGATCGGCTGCAGGAAAGCGGCGTGGCGCTCGAAATCACCGCGCCTGCCTATCTCGGTTCGATCGTCGCCGATCCGCAGCGGCTGAAGCAGATCCTGCTGAAGCTTCTCTCCAACGCGGCGAACTTCTCGCCGGAGGGCAGCTCGATTTCGCTGGAATGCCAACGCGAAGGCACGGATTTCGTTTTCTCCGTCCGCGATCGCGGCCCCGGCATCTCGCCCGACATGATCGCGACCGTGTTCGACCGGTTCGCGACGGGCGCTAAAAGCGGAAAACGCGGCGGCGCCGGCCTCGGCCTTTCGATCGTCGACAGTTTCGTCAGCCTGCATCACGGCGACGTGAGGATCGACAGCGAGCCGGGCAAGGGCACGACGGTCGTCTGCCGTATCCCCTCGGTCAATATCCCCCATTCCGCCGCTGCCGAATGACGACCACCAATACGATCTCGCTTTTCCTGAAGGACGAGGCGGCCACCATTCGCCTCGGTGAAGATCTGGCGCTCGCCTTGAAGGCCGGCGATTGCCTTGCTCTTTCCGGTGACCTCGGCGCCGGCAAATCGTCGCTCGCCCGAGCCATCCTGCGTGCCATGGCCGATGACGATGGGCTTGAGGTCCCGAGCCCGACCTTCACGCTGGTGCAATCCTACGACCTGCGGATCCCGGTTTCGCACTTCGACCTCTATCGGCTCGGCGACGCCAGCGAATTGACGGAGCTCGGCTTCGACGAGGCGCTGGAGAACGGCATCTGCCTCGTCGAATGGCCGGAGATGGCTGAGAGCGAATTGCCGACAGAGCGCATCGCCCTGGCGCTGGTGCATGAGGGCAGCGGTCGCCGGGCAACGATCGAGGCCGCCGGCCAGCAGGCCCAGCGCATCCGCCGGGTCTTCGCGATCCGCGATTTCCTCGACGGGGCCGGCTATCCCGACGCCAAACGCCGCTTCCTGACCGGCGATGCGTCGCTGCGCGCCTATGAAGCGATCTATCCGGACGCTGCTCCGCGAAAAATCCTGATGGACTGGCGCCCGCATCCCGAAGGGCCGCCGGTCTACGACGGCAAGCCCTATCCCAAGGTCGCGCATCTGGCACAGAACGCCTATCCCTTCGTTGCCATTGCCGATGCGTTGCGCGAACGGGGTTTTGCAGCGCCGGAGATCTACAAGGTCGATTACGAGCAGGGCATCCTGCTGATCGAAGATTTAGGCACCGAAGGCGTGCTCGATGACGCCGGCCGGCCGATCGCCGAGCGTTACCGGCAAAGCGTCGCCTGCCTTGCCCATCTTCATTCCATGCAGTTTCCGCAGGATATCCCCGTTTCCGCCGCACACACGCATCATATTCCCGACTTCGATCGCACCGCGATGAAGATGGAAGTGCAGCTTGTGCTCGACTGGCACATCGCCTGGAAGCGCGGCTCCGCACCCTCGGACGCAGAGCGCAAGGACTATCTGGCGATCTGGGACGCGCTGATCGATGAGCTCGCCGCAGCCGAAAAGAACCTGCTGCTGCGCGATTTCCACTCGCCGAACATCATCTGGCGCCCGCAGGAGACCGGCGTCCGACGGATCGGTCTCATCGATTTTCAGGATGCCATGATCGGCCCCACGGCCTATGATCTTGCCTCGATCGTCCAGGACGCACGCGTCACGATCGAGCCGGAACTCTTCCGGCAGCTGATGGACGATTATCTCATCCATCGCCGTGCGCAGGGCGGTTTCGACGAAGCCGGATTCATGAGGGCCTGGGCGATCATGTCGGCGCAGCGCAACTGCAAACTTGCCGGTCTCTGGGTGCGGCTGCTGCAGCGGGATGGCAAGCCCGGCTATCTCAAACATATGCCGCGCACGCTCGCCTATCTCAACGTCGCGCTCGAGCATGAGACGCTTGCCCCCTTGCGCGATTGGTGCGCAAGGGCTGGAATAGGCCAGAGCGAATCATAAATTCCGGATCAAGATGACCATCAGACAAGCCATGGTACTGGCCGCGGGTCTTGGAACCCGCATGCGCCCGATCACCGACACGATCCCGAAGCCGCTGGTGAAGATCGACGGCAAGGCCATGATCGATTATGCGCTGGACGCGCTGGTGGCGGCCGGCGTCGAACGGGCCGTCGTCAACGTTCACCACCATGCCGACCAGATGCTCGCCCATCTCGGCAATTATCGCGGCCTCGAGATCATCATATCCGACGAGCGGGACGGGCTGATGAATTCCGGCGGCGGGCTGGCGAAGGGACTGAGGCTGCTCGACCGAGACGATATCTTCGTCATGAATGCGGACCTCTTCTGGATCGGCGAGCAGCCGGGACGGCCGACGAACCTGCAGCGCTTAGCCGGATTCTTCGATGCCGATCAGATGGACATGGCGCTGCTTTGTGTCGGCATCGAAGATACCACGGGTCACAACGGCAAGAACGACTTCAGCCTTGCAGCCGACGGCCGGCTGAGGCGTTACCGCGACGATCCATCCAATCCCGTTGTCTATGCCGGCGCGATCGCCATGAACCCGTCGCTGTTCGACGATGCGCCACAGGATGCCTTCAATCTGAATATCTATTTCGACAAGGCGATCGCACGCGACCGGCTTTTCGGCCTGGTGCTCGATGGGCACTGGCTGACTGTCGGAACGCCGGAGGCGATCGGCGAGGCGGAGGAGACGATCCGCAGGTTGCGGGCGTTCGCGTGAGCCATGAGGGAGCGGCACCAGCCACGAATCCTGACGATCCCGGCGGGCCTTCCCTTCCTGAAAACCCTGGCGACGACACTCTGCGACGGCCGGTTGACGCCGCTCTTCCGGCATGACGCCGACGACCCGCTGTCGCTTGCCAGAGTAACCATCTATCTGCCGACCCGGCGCGCCGTGCGTGTGCTGCGCTCGGAATTCGTCGATCTGCTTGGCGGCCGGTCGGCGATCCTGCCTATCATCCGCCCCCTCGGCGAAACCGACGATGACAGCGGCTATTTCGACGAGGCACTGCCGGCGACGATCGACCTCGCCCAGCCACTGTCGAATACTGCGCGGCTGCTGGAGCTGGCGCGCCTGATTCTCGCCTGGCGCAACAAACTGCCGGAGATCGTCCGCCATATTCATTCGGACTCGCCGCTCGTTGCGCCGGCAAGCCCGGCGGACGCGATCTGGCTTGCCCGCAACCTCGCCGAGCTGATCGATTCCATCGAAACCGAGGATCTCGACTGGTCGGAACTGTCGAAGCTCGATACCGGCGACTATGCCGCCTGGTGGCAGCTGACGGCGGAGTTTCTGCAGATCGCCAGCGCCTTCTGGCCGGCGCGGCTTTCCGAACTCGGCAAATCGTCGCCGGCACGGCACAGAAACGCCATTCTCCGGGCCGAAGCGGCCCGGCTTTCGGCGGCAAAGCCTAGCGGGCCGGTCATCATCGCCGGGTCGACGGGTTCGGTACCGGCGACCGCCGATCTGATTGCCGCCGTCGCCGATCTGCCCGAAGGCGTGATCCTGCTTCCAGGCCTCGATCTCGCCATGCCCGAAGGACATTGGCAGATGGTCGCGCCAGAACCGGCGCCGGGCCAGCATGCCAATCCCGCCAGCCGGAGCCATCCGCAATACGGGCTGTCGTCGCTGCTGACGAGGCTAAGGCTGACACGGGCCGATGTCAGCATCCTTGACAGACCGGAGGCCGATCTTGACCGGCGCGCCGAAATCCTGTCCCGGGCGCTTGCCCCGGCAGAGGCGACTAGCGACTGGGGAACATGGAAGAGCGAGCTTCCCGGGGGAGCGCTGACTTCGGCCTTCAACGACGTTTCGCTGATCGAAGCCGCCAACGAGCGCGAGGAAGCAACCGCGATTGCCGTCGCGCTCAGACTGGCGCTAGAACGGCCGGGGCAGGACGGCGAGAGCCGGGCAGCCCTGATCACGCCGGACCGCAACCTCGCCCGTCGGGTGATGGCGGAGCTTTCCCGCTTCGGCATCCTCGCCGACGATTCGGCCGGCACGCCGCTTTCGGCCACGCCGCAAGGCACGCTTCTGCAATTGCTGCTGGAGGCGGCACTGCGGCCGGGCGATCCGGTCGCGACCGTCGCTCTGCTCAAACATCCCCTGGCCCGCTTCGGCCTCGAACGCGACACCCTGATTTCCGCCACCGAGGCGCTCGAGCTGCTGGCGCTGCGCGGCGGCGTGACCGAGGTGGATATCAGCGCGCTCGAGGTGCTTCTGACCCACCAGCTTGCCGAACAGGCCCTGGACCGGCACGCACCGCAATGGCGAAAGGCGCTTCCAGCCGACGCCGCCAATGCCGCATCCGAGCTTGCCCGCCGGATTACCCAGGCGACCGAGCCTCTCGCCTCTGCGCTCTTCCGGCACCGCCCCGAAGATCGCGGCAAGACGGCAAGTTTCACGCTGTCCGAATGGGCCCAGCGCACCGGTCGTGCTCTCGAAGCGGTCGCGGCCGATCCGCAGGGCAATCTTGCCGATCTCTGGTCGAACGAGGCGGGGGACGCGCTTGCCTCCCTTCTCGGCGAAGTGATCGACACGGACGGGCAGATGGAGGCCGACGGGCCGCAATGGATCGACATCGTGGCCGCGCTTGCCGCCGGCCATGCGGTGAAGCCTCGGGCGCTGAGCCATCCCAGGCTGTTCATCTTCGGCACGCTGGAAGCCCGGCTGCAGAGCGTCGATACGCTGATCCTCGGCGGGCTGAACGAAGGCTCATGGCCCGGGCAGAGCGCCAACAATCCCTTCATTCCGCGAATGATGAAGACGGAGATCGGGCTCGAACCGCCCGAGCGGCGCATCGGCCAGCTGGCGCATGATTTCGAGATGGCGAACGGCACCCGCCACCTGATCTATTCCAGGGCGCTGCGCCAGGGCTCGACGCCCACGGTCGCGTCGCGCTGGCTGCAGCGGCTGCTGGCGCTCGGCGGGGAGGCGTTCGAAGATGAACTCAAGGGGCGCGGCGCCCGTTTCCTGCAATGGGCCGGTCTCATCGATCGGGGAGAGAGCCAGGCGCCGGCGCAGCGGCCCTCGCCGAAACCGCCGCTGGCGCTGCAGCCGAAATCCTACTCCTTCAGCGAGGTCGGGCGGCTGCGCCGCGATCCCTATGCCATCTATGCCCGCCGCATCCTGCGGCTCGATCCCGTCGACGCGTTCAATCGCGATCCCGGGGCAGCCGAACGCGGTACGCTCTATCACACGATCATCGACCGGTTCATCCGCGCGGCCCATGTGGCCGGCACGCCGGAGGCGGCAGCGGCGATGGAGCTTATCCTGACCGAACTGTTCGACATGGAAAAGCTGCCGCCGCATATTGATGCCGTCTGGCGGCCGCGCTTTCGGGAAGTGGCGCGCGCCTTCCTCGAATGGGAGGCCGGACGACGGCCAGCCATCCGCAGGACGCTGACGGAAGTGCATGGCGGCGTGGAGCTGGAGGCAATCAATATCCGGCTCAATGGCGTCGCGGACCGGATCGACATTACCGGTCCGAACGCCGCCGATATCATCGACTACAAGACCGGCTACAACCCCTCGCCGGCGCAGGCACGCGCGCTTCTCGATCCGCAGCTCGCGCTAGAAGCGGCAGCCTTGCGCGCCGGCGCCTTTCGCGATGCCGGCAGCCTCACGCCGCAGGATCTGCTCTATGTCCGCCTGCGTCCCGGAAACCGGTTCCAGGTCGATATGGTCAACAATGAAAACGCCGCCCGCAGCGACAAGGCGAAATCGGCGATCGACCTTGCCGAGGAATCTGTCGACCAGCTGGTCAAGTTCGTCAGCTTGCTGCAATCCGGCGAAAAGGGCTTTACCTCGCGGCTCATTCCGGCGCAGCAATTTGATTTCGGCGGCGACTACGATCATCTCGCCCGCGTCTCCGAATGGTCGACGGCCGAGAATGAGGAAGGTGGCGGCGATGAGTGAGGCGAGCGACCTTCCTGATAGCGACGATCCCGGGGCCTGGATCGGCTGGACCACCATCCAGCAGGCGATCGCCTCCGACCCGGTGCGCTCGGCATGGGTTTCGGCCAATGCCGGTTCCGGCAAGACGCATGTCCTGACCCAGCGCGTCATCCGGCTTCTGCTCGCCGGCGCGCGGCCTTCGGCCATTCTCTGCCTCACCTACACCAAGGCCGCAGCTTCGGAAATGTCGAACCGCGTCTTCGAACGGCTGGCGGACTGGGTCGTGCTTGACGATGACGATCTCAGCCGGCGGATCATGCAGATCGAAGGTACGGCGCCCGATCGGATAAAACTGGCCGAGGCCCGGCGGCTGTTTGCCAAGGCGCTGGAGACGCCGGGGGGCTTGAAGATCCAGACGATCCACGCCTTTTGCGAGGCGCTGCTGCATCAGTTCCCGCTGGAGGCCAATGTCGCCGGGCATTTCTCCGTTCTCGACGATCGCGCCGCCACGGCGCTGCTTTCCGATGCGCGCCGGGCGCTGCTGACGGCGACCGCGCCGGAAGAAGGCAGCGCCCTTGCAGTGTCTTTCGCCGCCGTGCTCAATCTCGGCGACGAATCTGGCCTGGAGAACCTACTCGGCGACATTGTCGCCAACCGCAACGCCATCCGCCGTTTCACCGCCGCGGCCGCACAGCAGGGCGGCGTGGACGTGGTTCTGCGCAAAAGGCTCGGTCTCGCCGCCGATGACACCGAGAAAGGGATCGCGGCGCAATATTGGCCGCTGCCGGGACTTTCCAGCGGCACGCTGGAACTCTATCTGTCGCTCGCCGACCAAAAGGGCGGCGCCAAGGCGCAGGAGGTTGCCTATGGCCTCAGGCTCGCCGGCCGGGAGCCGGATGACGCCAGACGCGCCGCGATGCTCGAGAAAATTTTCCTGACGGCCAAGGGCGAGCCGAAAACGGACTCGCAGTTCCTGGTCAAGGCCATGCTTGCAGAAGCGCCGCAATTGACGGAGGCCGTCGACGCCGCCCGCGCGCATGTCGCGGCAAGCCGCGACCGGCTGAAGCTGATGCGGATGCACGGCGCCACGCAGGCCGCGCTCGTGCTCGCCGACCGGCTGAACCACGATTACGAGGAACTGAAGAAACAGCGTAGCCAACTCGATTTCGAGGACCTGATCACCCGTACCGCCGACCTGCTGACGAAGAGCGGCGTCGGCCCCTGGATCCATTACAAGCTCGACCGGGGTATCGATCATATCCTCGTCGACGAGGCGCAGGATACCAGTCCGATCCAATGGAGCGTCATCCAGTCGCTCGCCGAGGATTTCTTTTCCGGCGAGAGCGCCCGGCCGATCGTGCGCACGCTGTTTGCCGTCGGTGATGAGAAACAGTCGATCTATTCTTTTCAGGGGGCGCGGCCCGAGCGTTTTTCCGAAGAGAGCGACCGGACGCGGCGGCGCGTCTCCGACAGCGGGCAGAGCTTTTCTTCCGTGCGGTTGCCGCTCTCCTTCCGCTCGACCGCCGACGTGCTCGAGGCCGTCGACGAGATCTTCAGGACATCCGACAATGCGCGGGGCCTCAGCGCCGTCGGCGAGCCGGTCGTGCATCGTTCCAGCCGCATCGGACATCCCGGCGCCGTCGACCTCTGGGAAATGGTCGCGCCGGAAGCGGTGGTGAAGGAAGAGGATTGGACGGCGCCCTTCGATGCGACGCCGGAAAGCGCGCCGGCCGCAATCCTGGCGCGGCGGATCGCCCATTCGATCGGCGCGCTCGTCGGCCGCGAAACGATCGTCGACAAAGGCAAGGAGCGGTTGATCGAGGCCGGTGACATTCTGGTGCTGGTGCGCAAGCGCGACGCCTTCGTCAATGCGTTGACCCGCGCCTTGAAGCGTCGCGGCGACATTCCCGTCGCCGGTGCCGACAGGCTGGTGCTGACCAGCCACATCGCCGTGCAGGATCTGCTCGCACTCGGCCGCTTCCTGCTTCTGCCGCAAGACGACCTTTCGCTCGCCGCCGTGCTCAAGAGCCCGCTTTTCGATCTCTCCGAGGAGGACATCTTTGCAGCCGCGGCACTGCGGGGCGACAATGAGAGCGTCTGGAGCCATCTCAGGAAATTCGCCGCCGACGGTAACGTGCGTTTCCGCGCGGCGGTCGAAAAGCTGGAACTGTTCCTCCGGCAATCGAAAAACCTGTCGGTGCATGATTTCTATGCGCGCCTGCTGGGCAGCCAAGGCGGACGGCGGCAGTTTCTTGCCCGCCTCGGCACCGAAGTCAGCGATATTCTCGACGAATTCCTGACCTTCACCCTGGACCATGAGAGCTCCGGCCTTCCCGGGCTTCAATCCTTCATCTCGACGCTTGAGCTCGAAGCACCCGAGGTGAAGCGTGAGCAGGACAAGGGGCGCAACGAGGTCAGGATCATGACCGTGCATGCCTCAAAGGGTCTTGAAGCACCGATCGTTTTCCTGGTCGACGGCGGCTCAAAAGCCTTCACGCATACGCATATGCCGAAGCTTCGCCTGATCGAAACAGACCCGGACGAACCGCCGATGCCCGCCTGGGTTCCCGTCGCCGACCTCGCCAATTCGTTGACGCAGAACGATGCAGCGCGAATTCAGATACTGGCCGAAGAGGAGTACCGCCGGCTACTTTATGTCGCCATGACGCGGGCCGCAGACCGGCTGGTCGTCTGCGGCTACCGCGGCGTGCGCGCGAACAACGACAGCTGGCATATGATGATTTCCACTGCGCTCAGCGAAGGCCATCCGCATGTGGAGGCGGCCAGCTTCTCCGGCCCCGACGGGGAATGGCCGGGCATCCGGTGGCGCGTGCCGCGGGTGGAGCGGAGCTTCGAGCGTATCAGCCGCAGCCAGGCGCGCGACGACGAAATTGGCCTGCCGGAAGGCCTGTTGCGACCATTGCCGCCACAGGCGGAACTGCCCCGGCCCCTCAGCCCTTCAGGCGCCGGGACCATCATCGACGAGGACGAAGGCCGCCTGGTTGTCGCGTCGCCGCTCTTTTCAGAGAAGCCACGCAGTGATCGCTCGCTGGAGAAAGGCAGGCTGCTGCATCGCATGCTGCAGGCGCTTCCCGATATTCCGCCGGAGGAGCGGCCCGATGCGGCACAGCGTTACGGCGAACGGGCGGCCCGTTTCTGGCCGGAGGCCGAACGGCGCAAGCTGGTCGATTCGGTTCTGAAACTATTGGACGAGAAGGACTTGCAGCCCGTCCTCGGGGAGCAGGCCCGGCCTGAGGTCTCGATCATGGGGACATTGATGCTCGACGGCAGACGCTATGCCGTTTCCGGCCGCATCGACCGGCTCGCCGTGCTTGCCGATCGCGTCGTCATTCTCGATTACAAAACCAATCGGGTGCCGCCGGCGACCGAGGAGGCCATCCCCTTCGCGCACCGGGCCCAGCTGGCGATCTATCGCGAGATCCTGGCGCCGCTCTATCCCGGCAAGCGCATCGACTGCATGCTCGTCTATACCGAGAATGCCTCGCTCTACACGCTGAGCGAAAAGGCGCTCGGTTTGGCGCTTGCAGGACTCAAGACAAAGTGAAATACCGGACATTGAAAATTCGGCACCGCACCATCACATGTGGTTCAACACCCAATTCCTCCAAAGGAGCAGCCCATGGCTACCGTGAAAGTCGATATCAATAATTTCCAGTCGGAAGTTCTGGAATCCGCAGAACCCGTCGTCGTCGATTTCTGGGCTGAATGGTGCGGGCCGTGCAAAATGATTGCTCCGAGCCTCGAGGAAATCGCTGTCGAGATGGAAGGCAAGGTCAAGGTGGCCAAGCTGAATATCGACGAGAATCCGGAGCTTGCCGCGCAGTTCGGCGTGCGCTCCATTCCGACCCTTGCAATCTTCAAAGGCGGCGAAGTCGCCGACATCTCGGTCGGCGCCAAGCCGAAGACCGCGCTTTCGAACTGGATTTCGAACGCTGCCTGATTGATATCGCCTGATTATCTCATTGATGAAAAGCCCGGCTTCGACCGGGCTATTTTCAATAGGCAGCGCTCATTTCGGCGGCGTGCCGTTGTCGGAAAGCACATCGCCGACGAGGTAGAGGGAACCGCCGACAAGGATGCGCGGCGGCAGCGCCTGCGGATCGGTGACGGCCTTTATGGCTTCGAGCGCCTCGCCGACCGTCGACATCGGTTCGGCAACCAAACCGGCATCATAGGCAGCATGCGAGAGTATCACCGGATCGACCATCGCATCGCTGCCGCGGATCGGCACGCAGAAAACCTTTTCGACCAGCCCGGCGAAGGCTTTGAAATAGCCGACCGGGTCCTTGGTGTTGATCATGCCGATGATCAGGAACAACGGTCGAGACTGGCGTTCCTCGAAATTGGCCATGGCTTCGGCGATCACTTCGCCGGCACCGGGATTATGGCCGCCATCGACCCAGATCTCGGCGCCGGCGGGAGCATGCTGCAGCAGCCGGCCCTCGCCCAAGCGCTGCAGCCGGCCCGGCCATTCGACCGAATTCATCGCGTTTTCCATCATCGTCTCGGTGACGGTGAAGCCCGCGGCCTTGACGGCGCGGATGGCGGCAGCGGCATTGGCATATTGATGGCGGCCGGGAAGGCGCGGCAGCGGCAGGTCGGCAAGCCCGTATTCGTCCTGATAGACGAGCCGGCCATATTCCTCATGCGCCATGAAATCCTGCCCGAAAACGGCGCTCGGGCAATGCAGCCGCTCGGCCGTCGACATCAGCACGTCGAGCGCGGCATCATATTCCTGGTGGCCGATGACGACAGGCAGTCCCGGCTTCATGATGCCGGCCTTTTCGGCTGCGATCAGCTCGACCCTGTCGCCGAGATAGGGCTGGTGATCGAGCGAGATCGGCATGATCACCGAAACAGCCGGATCGGAAATGACATTGGTGGCATCGAAGCGTCCGCCGAGACCGACTTCGATGATCGCCGCGTCGGCCGGATGTTCGGAAAACAGAAGGAAGGTGACCGCCGTCAGGATTTCGAAGACGGTGATGTGCTGACCGGCATTGGCGTCGGCAACACGGCGGACGGCCTCGGCAAACACGGCATCATCGACGAGCTGCCCGCGTCCGCCCGCCACACCGATGCGATAACGCTCATGCCAATTGACGAGATGGGGCGAGGTGTGAACATGGGCGCTGTAGCCGCCGGCCTCGAGCAAAGCCCGGCAGAAGGCGGTGACCGAGCCCTTGCCATTGGTGCCGGCGACATGGATCACCGGCGGCAGTTTCCTGTGTGGATTGCCGAGTTGATCGAGAAGACGAGTGATGCGATCGAGCGACAAGTCGAACCCCTTGGGATGCAATCCCATGAGTTTTTCGATCTCTTGCGCTGCCTCACTCACCGCGGTTTGGCCTCTGGGTATCAATTCGGCACCCCGCCTGCTTGTCGGTTATCAGGCGCTCGCCGCCAGGGCGATGGCGCCGCTATTCATGTCGTTAGCCGCCGAGACGGGCTTCTTCGTCAGGATCTTCAGGAGGCGCGCGAGCGTTTCCGGGATGTCGTGACGTTTGACGACCATGTCGACCATACCATGTTCCAGCAGATATTCGGAGGTCTGGAAGCCCTCCGGCAGCTTCTCACGCAGCGTCTGCTCAATGACGCGTTTGCCGGCAAAGCCGATTTCGGCGCCGGGCTCGGCCAGATGGATATCTCCGAGCATGGCGTAGGACGCGGTCACGCCACCGGTCGTCGGGTTGGTCAGAACGACGACATAGGGCTGGCCGGATTCCTTCAGCAGGTCGACGGCAACCGTCGTGCGCGGCAGCTGCATCAGGGAGAGAATGCCTTCCTGCATGCGCGCGCCGCCGGAGGCGGGGAACATCACCAGCGGGCACTTTTCCAACGTCGCACGTTCGAACGCCTTGACGATCGCCTCGCCGGCGGCAATGCCGAGCGAGCCGCCGATAAAGTTGAACTCGTGCACGACGGCGACGAGCTTCAGCCCCCGCACCTTTCCGAGACCGGCAAGGATCGTGTCCTCCTGTTCGGTCTTCAGGCGGCTATCGCGCAGGCGATCGATATATTTCTTGGAATCGCGGAACTTCAGCGGATCCTGGGCGACCTTCGGCTGCGGCAGCGATTCGTATTCGCCGTTGTCGAAGAGATCGGCCAGCCGGGCCTTAGCCGGCATCTTCATGTGATAACCGGATGCCGGGATGACCCATTTGTTGGATTCGAGATCCTTATGAAAGACCATTTCACCCGTTTCCGGGCACTTGATCCAGAGGTTCTCCGGCACTTCGCGACGGCCCAGCATGGAATTGATCCGCGGGCGAACGTAGTTGGTGATCCAGTTCAACTCGAATACTCCTGATTGACGAGTGCCAATGTGGGGAAACTATTCGGCAGCAACAAGGCGCGCCGAACGGGTTCCCGATGAGAGGCCGCGCACCAGCGTTGCGACCGCCTGAACCGTGTCCGCCGTCGCCTTGCCGTCCTTGGTCAGGCTGGTGGCGACCTGATTGACGATGGCGGTGCCGACGACGACGCCGTCTGCCGATCCGCCGATGACCTTGGCATGTTCCGCCGTCTTGACGCCGAAGCCGACGCAGACGGGCAGCTCGGTATGCTGCTTGATGCGCTGGACGGCGCCCGAAACCAGCGACGGATCGGGCAGCGCCGAGCCGGTGATGCCGTTCATCGAGACGTAGTAGACAAAGCCCGAGGTATTTTTCAGCACGGCGGGCAGGCGCTTCTCATCGGTAGTCGGCGTTGCCAGGCGGATAAAATTGATGCCCTTGCGGATCGCCGGAATGCAGAGCTCGTCATCCATCTCGGGCGGCAGGTCGACGACGATCAGGCCGTCGATGCCGACGGCGAGCGCATCATCAAGAAACTTTTCGACGCCGTAGATATAGATCGGATTGTAATAGCCCATCATCACGATCGGCGTCGCATCGTCGGTCTTGCGGAAATCGGCCGCCAGCTGCAGCGTCTTCTTCAGCGTCTGGCCGCCTTTCAGGGCGCGCTGGCCAGCCAGCTGGATCGCCGGGCCGTCAGCCATCGGATCGGAAAAGGGCATGCCGAGCTCGATGATGTCGGAGCCCGCCTCCGGCAGCGCCTTCATGATGCCGAGAGAGGTGTCGTAATCAGGATCGCCGCCCATGAAATAGGTCACGAGCGCCGGACGGCCCTCGGCCTTCAGCTCGGCGAAGCGTTTGTCCATGCGTGCGGTCATGTCTTACAGTCCCATTCCCAGAATCTTGCCGACGGTGAAGATATCCTTGTCGCCGCGGCCGGAGAGATTCATCAGGATGATCTCGTCCTTGCCCATCGTCGGCGCGCGCTTGATCACTTCGGCAATCGCATGCGCGGCCTCGAGCGCCGGGATGATGCCTTCGAGGCGGGTCAGGGTCTGGAAGGCCTCGAGCGCTTCGTGATCCATGATCGGCACATAGTCGACCCGGCCGATATCACTGAGCCACGAATGTTCCGGGCCGATGCCGGGATAATCGAGACCGGCCGAAATCGAATGGCCTTCCTTGATCTGTCCGTCGCCGTCCTGCAGAAGATAGGTGCGGTTGCCGTGCAGCACGCCCGGCGAGCCGGCGGTGATCGACGCGCAATGTTCGTCGCCCTGCAGGCCCTTGCCGCCGGCTTCGACGCCGACGATCTTGACGGAGGAATCGTCGAGGAAGGGGTGGAAGATGCCGATCGCGTTCGAACCGCCGCCGACGGCCGCAACGACGAGATCGGGAAGGCGGCCTTCGGCTGCCAGCATCTGCTCTTTCGCTTCCGTGCCGATCACCGACTGGAAATCGCGGACCATCTCCGGATAGGGATGCGGACCGGCCGCCGTGCCGATCAGGTAGTAGGTATCCTCGACATTGGTGACCCAATCGCGGAGCGCCTCGTTCATGGCGTCCTTCAGCGTGCCGCTGCCGGCGGTCACCGGTTTGACTTCGGCGCCGAGCAGCTTCATGCGGAAAACGTTCGGCGCCTGACGTTCGACGTCGGTGGCGCCCATATAGACGACGCAGGGAAGGCCGAAGCGGGCGGCAACCGTGGCGGAGGCGACACCGTGCTGGCCGGCACCGGTTTCGGCGATGAGCCGCGTCTTGCCCATGCGCTTGGCAAGCAGGATCTGGCCAATGCAATTGTTGATCTTGTGCGAACCGGTGTGGTTCAGCTCCTCGCGCTTGAAATAGATCTTCGCGCCGCCGAGTTCGGCCGTCAGTCGCTCGGCAAAATAGAGCGGGCTCGGGCGGCCGATGTAGTGCGCGCCGAGATGCTTCAATTCGGCCTGAAAGACCGGATCGGTCTTCGCCTTGTTCCACTCGTCCTGCAGGTCGAGAATCAGCGGCATCAATGTTTCGGCAACGAAACGACCGCCATAAATGCCGAAGCGGCCATCTTCATCGGGGCCGGAACGGAAGGAATTCGGTTTAGGCGTCTCGTTCACTCTCAACTCCCTGAGGCCATGACAGGCGCATCCGCCTTTTCGACCGCATCGAAAAATTCATCGATCAATGCAACGCTTTTCACCCCGGGCTCGGTTTCGACACCCGAGGAGACGTCGATACCACGCGCCTTGGTGTTCGCCAGCGCATCCGCGACATTGTTCTTGTTCAGGCCGCCGGACAGCATGTAGTCGATGCTCTCGTCGATCCAACCGAGAAGGCTCCAGTCGAAGGAAATACCGTTGCCACCCGGCAGTTCGGAACCTTTGGGCGCTTTCGCATCGAACAGGAAACGGTCGGCGATGCCGATATAGGCCTCGACCCGCTTCAGATCGTCGGCGGTGCGCACCGAAAAGACCTTCATGACTGGCAAGCCATAGAGCGCCTTTATGGTCAGCACATGTTCGGGGCTTTCGCTGCCGTGGAGCTGCAGAATATCCGGCTTCAACAGCGAGACGATCTCGTCCAGCTCGTCATTGGTGGGATCGACGACGACAGCGACGATTTTCGCCTTACCGCGCGCGGGTTCGGCAAGTTTTGCCGCCACGTCCGGCTCGATGTAGCGCGGGCTCTTTTCAAAGAAGATAAAACCGATATGGGTCGCGCCGCGTTTCAGCGCGCGATCAATCGCTTCCGGCGTCTTCAAGCCACAGATTTTGATATCCGGTTTCATGGCAGCGAAGTGACACGAAATGCGGCAAGAGTCGAGCCAATTTGCATGGGAAGCTGTATTTAGCGCGGCGTTCGACTAATTAAAATCAATGGCGTGCAGCTGGCTGCCATGCCGCTTCAGCCAGGCTTTCGCCTCCTCCATCCCGGGACAAAGCTTGCGGCAAAGCGCCCAGAAGCGCGGCCCGTGGTTCATTTCCTTGAGGTGGGCGACCTCGTGAGCGGCAAGATAATCGATCACCGCAGGCGGCGCCATGACGATCCGCCAGGAAAAACTCAAATTTCCCTCCGACGAGCAGGAACCCCAGCGGCTGCGGGTATCCTTCATCGAGATCGAGCGGATCGGCGCCCGGATGGTTGCGGCATGCATCGCCGCCAGTTTCTCGAGATCGGTGCGCGCTTCCTTCTTGAGAAACGCCGCGACACGCCGCCCCATATGCTCCGGCATGCCGCTGACGCGCAGGACCGGTCCGTTCTCCGCCAAGACCACCTCCGTCAATCCGCGCAGGCTGCCGGAATGCTCGATCCGATGGGAAACGCCGCGCAAGAGGATCCTGCCGCCATCGCGCAGGCCGCCATCGGTCGAGAATTTGGCAAGCTTGGTGAGCAGCCAGCCCTGGTGACGGTCAAGGAAGGCATTGACCTCGCGCGGTGCAAGCCCTTTCGGAACCGTCATCTTCAAGGCCCGGCCGCCCGGCTCGATGCGCAGGGTAATACGCGTCGCCTGTTCATGATGCTTAATGGTGAGAGGCATCAGCCGGCCGGCGACATCAAGCGTCCGCGTTTCGGGCGGAGCCAGCTTGCGCGCCTTTGGCCGTGTTTTCAGAAGCGGAAACATGGGTGTTTTCTATACGATTCGCCGGCGAATCTAAACGATTGCCCGGCAGGCAGACGTGGAAAAACCGGCATCGGTCAAGATGCCGGTCATCGCTTCATCACTCAATCGCTCACGGCGTCTGAAATTCCGCGACCGGGCCGCCGTTATCGTCGCGCTTGGCATTCCTGCGGTCACGCATGAAACGGTCGAACTCTTCCTGGTCCTTGGCGCGGCGGAGTTCACGCAGATACTCGTCGAATTCCTTGCGCATTTCATCGAGCTTGCGGCGCTCCTCCTCGATCCGGTCAAGTTCGGCCTTACGCCAGTCGTCGAAAGCGACGTTGCCGGTCGAGAAATGCGGGCGGTGATGGCCATGCGAACGGCGGCAGGAGGCAAAGAAGCCGTCGGTCGCCTGGTTTACGTCGCGCTTGAAGCCGCGCAGACGCTCGCCGAAGATGATGTAGGCAAGCATGGCCAGACCCAGAGGCCAGAAAACCATGAAGCCGAGAATCATCAGGGCAATGGTAGCCGGAGTCCAATCCGGTCGAAGCAATGCTGACTGGTTCATCGTGCGGTATCCTCGCGTTCTGCGCCCGGCAAGATGCCGAACGCTGAAATCGATGTGGTTACCGCAATAGCAGGCTTCAAGACGATTGCCCGCGAAATCGGACAAAGTCTTGAATCCATTTTTCTAATTCAGCTGGCCCTGATTTACGCCGTCCGGCCGCCCTTGATGACGCGCGGCACCGGGCGGCGCTTGACCGTGGCACGCGAATGCTGGCTGACGAAATTGACGATGCGCGGCGCGATCTCGCGGCGGAAACGCGAGCCATTGAAAACACCGTAATGGCCGACATCCGGCTGGAGATAATGCATACGCATATCCTCGGGAATGTTCACGCAGATGGTCTGCGCCGCCTTGGTCTGGCCGACGCCCGAGATGTCGTCATTCTCACCTTCAACGGTCAGAAGCGCGACGTTGCGGATCGCCGCGGCATCGACGCGTTTGCAGCGATGCATCAATTCACCCTTCGGGAGCGAATGCTTCATGAAGACCTGTTCGACCGTTTGCAGGTAGAATTCGGCCGTCAAATCCATCACCGCCAGATATTCGTCGTAGAAATCGCGATGTTTTTCCGGTTCGCCGTCGTTCTTCACGAGGTGCATGAAGAATTCCTTGTGGGCGACGAGGTGCCGGTCGAGGTTCATCGACATGAAGCCGGAAAGCTGCAGGAATCCCGGATAGACAGGCCGCATGAAGCCCGGCTGCGGCCAGGGCACATTCATGATGACATTGTCGGAAAACCACTGCAGCGACCGTTCCTGGGCGAGCTTGTTGACGGCGGTCGGATTGATACGCGTATCGATAGGCCCCCCCATCAGCGTCATCGAGGATGGCGAGAGCGGATCGTTGGCTTCCTCCATCACCGCGGCTGCGACCAGCACCGGGACGGACGGCTGACAGACGGCGATCACATGCGTGTCGTGACCGAGAAAATGCAGCATCTCGATGATGTAATCGACGTAATCGTCGAAATCGAACGTGCCTTCCGTCATCGGCACCATACGGGCGTCGATCCAGTCGGTGATGTAAACATCGGCGTTCGGAAGCAGCGCCTCGACCGTGCCGCGCAACAGCGTCGCATAGTGACCGGACATCGGCGCCACGATCAGAATGCGCGGGTCGCTGGCGCGGCCGGGCGGAACGTTCCGCGCGAAATGCAGCAGATTGCAGAAGGAGCGCGACCAGATGACCTCTTCACGAACGGAAACCGTCTGGTCGCCGATCGTCGTCTGCTTCAAGCCGAATTCCGGCTTGCCGTAGCGGCGTGTCGTGCGTTCGAACATTTCGAGGCTTGCCGCGATCGTTCGGCCGAACGGGGTGTGGGCAAACGGGTTCAGTGGATTGGCATAGGCAAAACGCATGATATCCGCCGCGGCGCGAAACGGCGCCATGGCAGCATGATTCAATTCATAAAGCTGATAAAACATACAAGGCGCCGCCTTTCTCTATCGAAAAGATGACGTCGATTGATGGACATCGAATTTCTTTCCGCACGCTGGCACGTAACGCAGACTAACAGGTTTTTGTTGCACAGCAACATGGACGTGCCGAACCTGCACAGGAAATGCCAGAGTGTTGATCCCTGGCATCACCATAGAACTGAAAGCTTAAGCTTCAGCGCAGTTAGCATCGTTAACGATCGGCAACGAAGCTCTGCTTCTGGCTGCCGAGGCCTTCGATGCCGAGCTCGACGACATCGCCGTCCCGGAGATAGCGCGGCGGCTTCATGCCCATGCCCACACCGGGCGGCGTGCCTGTCGAGATGACGTCGCCCGGATGCAGCGACATGAACTGGCTGAGATAGGAAACAATGTGGGCGACGCCGTAGACCATCGTCCTCGAGGAGCCGTTCTGCATCGTCTGGCCGTTGACCTTCAACCACATGCCGAGGTTCTGCGGGTCGGCAATCTCGTCCTTGGTAACAAGCCAGGGGCCGATCGGTCCGAATGTGTCGCAGGACTTGCCCTTGGTCCACTGGCCGGCGCGTTCCGTCTGGAAGGCGCGTTCGGAAACGTCGTGCGAGACGCAGTAACCGGCGACGTAGTCGAGCGCGTCGGCTTCGCCGACGTATTTCGCGGTTTTGCCGATGACGACGCCGAGCTCGACTTCCCAATCGGTCTTTTCCGAACCGCGCGGGATGAGAACGGTGTCGTTCGGGCCTGTTATGGCCGACGTCGCCTTCATGAAGATCACCGGCTCCGGCGGCACGGTGGCGCCGGTTTCGGCGGCGTGGTCGGAGAAATTGAGGCCGATGCAGATGAATTTGCCGGTGCCGGCAACACAGGCGCCGATGCGCCCGGGAGCAAGTTCGGGAAGGCTGTTCGGATCGATCGCCGCGATCTTTGCAAGGCCCGCCGGCGAGATCGCCTCGCCGCCGATATCGGCGACATGACCGGAGAGATCGCGGATTTTGCCATCGGCATCGAGAAGTGCCGGTTTTTCACGACCTGCTTCGCCAACACGCATCAGCTTCATGGAATTCCTCCTCATCAAAAACGAAGTTGCGATCACCTATGAACGAATTATTCATCGGTGTCATTACGGCTTTGCCGGGAAGCGGTACGGCCTTCTAGAAAATTTCTGATAGGTCAGGGCCGGCCGGAACGATCTTCGGGCTGCCAGTCTTCCGTCCATTTTCCCTTCACCAGCATGCGCAATTCTCCGATCGATTGACTGAAGGGTTCTTTATCCTGCTTCGACGGCGAGAGGTTGCTTTTATGAAGACAGTCTGTGCACCCCAACTGCGACGACGCTGCGCTTGCCAAGACTGCGAGGCAGGAAATATGACTTTTCTGCAGTCCAAGATGAGATGGAGTTCGACATGCACCTCTCCAAGGCAACCGTGCGCACCGAACATGCAAGCCGCTACCTGCAGCAGCTCTGCAAACATTGGAGCCACAAGTTCAGCGTCGATTTCGACCCGCACAGGGGCCGGGTTCCGTTCAGCGATAGCGCTGAAGTGACCTTTGCCGCGAGTGATGCGGGCCTGACCATGATGCTTTCTGTTGCCGATCCCGCGCAGCAGGCAAGGATGCAGGGCGTCATCGACGATCACCTGAAGCGCTTCGCCTTTCGCGAGGAACTCGACATCGTCTGGACGGACTGACCCGAACCTGATCCGAATTTCTGCCCCGACCCCGGAACAATTATGACGAAGAGCAATAACCGCGAATCCCAATATCCCATCGATCCGATTTTTCTCAACCGCTGGTCGCCGCGCGCCTTCACCGGCGAGATTATCGAGGAGGCACAGCTTCTCAGCCTGCTCGACGCCGCCCACTGGGCGCCGTCTTCTTCCAACCAGCAGCCCTGGCGCTTCGTCTATGCCCTGAAAGGTTCGGAACATTGGGAGAAATTCGCCGCATTGCTCGTCGATGCCAATCAGGAATGGGCGAAGAATGCGTCAGCGCTGATCTTCGTCCTGTCGCGCAGCTTCACCGGAGTTGCCGGTTCCGGCGAGGAAAAGCCGAGCTACACGCATTCCTTCGATGCCGGCGCGGCATGGGGCCACCTGGCGCTGCAGGCGCGCCTCTCCGGTTTCTACGCCCATGGCATGGGCGGTATCAAACACGAAGACATCATGAAGACCTTCGGCATTCCCGAGGGGTACAGGGTCGAGGCGGGTGTCGCCGTCGGCCGGCTGGCCGATAAGGGCGTCCTCTCCGAACGCAACCAGGCGCGCGAATTCCCCAGCCAGCGCAAGCCGCTCTCCGAAGTCGCCTTCAACGGCCGTTTCGTCGCGAACTGAGCGAAACCGGACAAACAATGGCCCCGCGGTTCGAGGACAGCGGGGCCTTTTGCTGAAAAAATAACGATCAGATATCGAGATTTGCAACGCTGAGCGCGTTCTCCTGGATGAATTCGCGCCGCGGCTCGACCTCGTCACCCATCAGGCGGGCGAAGAGACCATCGGCATCGGTGGCGTCCGTGACCTTGACCTGCAGCAGCGAACGGACGTTCGGATCGAGCGTCGTTTCCCAGAGCTGTTCGGCGTTCATTTCGCCAAGCCCCTTGTAGCGCTGCATAGAGAGGCCCTTGCGGCCGCTGGCGAAGATCGCGTCAAGCAGGGCGCGCGGCCCCGAAATCTCGATGTCGCCTTCGCGCCGATGCAGCGACGGCGGCGTCTGGTAGATTTCCTTGAGACGTGACGTCAGCTGGTCGATATGCCGGGCATCGGACGAGCCGATCAGCGCCATGTCGAGCACGACGATCTCCTTGACACCGCGGACCATGCGCTCGAGGCGCAGGCCGCCATCGCTGGTCAGATCGCCCTGCCAGCCGCGCTCGGTTTCCTCGGCGATGATGTCGAGACGGCTTGCGACCTCGCTCGCCAGTGCCTGGGCTCTTGCCTGGTCACTGACGAGTTCGGCGTTGAGCGCACCGGCAATTGCCGCTTGTTCGACGACGGCGCGATTGTAGCGCGAATGAAGATTGTCGAGCAGAGCGCGCATGCGCAGCGCATCCAGAATGACCTCGCGCAGATCCTGGCCGGTGCGGACCTCGCCGCTGCCGAGCCTCAGCGCCGCATCTTCCAGACCCTGGGCGATCAGATATTCCTCGAGCGCCTTCTCGTCCTTGAGATATTGCACCGACTTGCCGCGTGCGACCTTATAGAGCGGCGGCTGGGCGATGTAGAGGTGGCCGCGCTCGATCAGCTCCGGCATCTGGCGGAAGAAGAAGGTGAGCAGCAGGGTGCGGATATGGGCGCCGTCGACGTCGGCGTCCGTCATGATGATGATCTTATGATAACGCAGTTTCTCGGCGTTGAACTCGTCCTTGCCGATGCCGGTGCCGAGTGCCGTGATCAGCGTGCCGATTTCCTGGCTCGACAGCATCTTGTCGAAACGGGCACGCTCGACGTTGAGGATCTTGCCGCGCAGCGGCAGGATCGCCTGGTTTTCGCGCGAGCGGCCCTGCTTGGCCGAGCCGCCGGCGGAATCGCCCTCGACCAGGAAAACTTCGGATTTTGCCGGATCGCGCTCGGAGCAGTCCGCAAGCTTGCCGGGCAGCGAGGCGATGTCGAGGGCGCCCTTGCGGCGGGTCAATTCACGGGCCTTGCGGGCTGCCTCGCGGGCGGCGGCGGCCTCGACGACCTTGCCGACGAGGATCTTGGCTTCGCTCGGATGCTCTTCGAACCAGGTGCTCAGCGCCTCGTTGACCAGACTTTCGACGACAGGACGGACTTCCGAGGAAACGAGCTTGTCCTTCGTTTGCGAGGAGAATTTCGGATCAGGCACCTTGACCGACAGGACTGCCGTCAGGCCTTCGCGGCAATCTTCGCCCTGCAGCGTCACCTTTTCCTTTTTGGTGATGCCGGAATTATCGGCATAGGAAACCACCTGGCGCGTCAAGGCCGCGCGGAAGCCGGCCATATGGGTGCCGCCGTCGCGCTGGGGAATATTGTTGGTGAAGCAGAGCACGTTCTCGTGATAGCTGTCGTTCCACCACATCGCCACCTCGACGGTGATGCCGTCCTTTTCGCCGCGGATGGCGACCGGCTTGTCGACGAGCGGCTTCTTGGCGCGGTCGAGATAGGCGACGAAGGCCTCGAGGCCGCCGTCATAGCGCAGCTCTTCCTGCTGGATATCGGAATGACGCTTGTCGCTCAGCAGGATCCGCACGCCGGAATTCAGGAAGGCGAGTTCGCGCAGGCGATGCTCCAGCGTGCCGTAGTCAAATTCGGTCATGGTGAAGGTTTCGCTGCTCGGCATGAAGCTCACTTCCGTGCCGGTCGCATCCGGGGCGTCGCCCGTGACCTTCAGCGGCGCATCGGCGACGCCATGGGTGAAGCTCATTTCATGGATCTTGCCATGGCGGCGGATCTTCAGCTTCAGCCAGACGGAAAGCGCATTGACGACGGAAACGCCGACGCCGTGCAGACCGCCGGAGACCTTGTAGGAATTCTGGTCGAATTTACCACCGGCGTGCAGCTGCGTCATGATCACTTCGGCGGCCGACACGCCTTCACCGGTGTGGATGTCGGTCGGGATGCCGCGGCCGTTATCGGTGACCGTCACCGAGCCATCCGGATTGAGGCTGACGGTGACGATGTCGGCATGGCCGGCCAGTGCTTCGTCGATCGCGTTGTCGACGACTTCGTAGACCATGTGATGCAGGCCGGATCCGTCGTCGGTGTCGCCGATATACATGCCGGGGCGTTTGCGCACGGCATCGAGGCCCTTCAGGACCTTGATGGAATCTGCGCCATATTCGGTGCTTACGCCGTTGTCCGTCGCGGATGTATCGCTCATTCTGTCGAGATTTCCCTGTTGTCGTAAAGCGGCGGCGCGCCTTGCGAATCACCGGCTTTCTTCACCCTCGTATATAGGTTTTTTGAGCCCGGTTCCCAATGGCAAGTCCCCTGAACAAGCCATAAAACAGGGGATTATGACGCTTTTCCGTCGCCTTTGCCGCCATTTTCGAGAAGAGCCGATAACCGGGCGATCTCAGCGCTGTCAAGCTCGCGGATCCGCCGGGCCAGCCGGTTGGCAAATTCGGTATATTCCGGCGGCAGGCCCGAGGTGTCGATGACGACGCGCGGGTCGGAGGAACGGGCGAGCAGGAACAGTTCCTCGGCCTCGTCCCAGATGATGTTGAAATAGCCGGCGATGCGCTGCAGAAGATCGAATGTCGGCAGACCGCGCTTGCCATGTTCGAGCGCCGAGAGATAGGCGGGAGAGACGTTCAGCGCTCCCGCCATCTCCTTCTGCGAGACGCCCTTGCGCGCCCTCAGCCGGCGAACCGCCTCGCCGAAGGGGGTCATGGCCGTTCCCCATGCCGCCGCGCCAGGCGGATATAGAGCGCGCCCTCGCCGCCATGATGCTGTGCGGCCGGCTCATAGGAAGAAATCAGGTAGCGGAATTCCGGCTTCGAGAACCAGAGCGGCACGGCCCGCTTCAGCGCACCGGCACTGCCCATCGAACTGCCCTTGCCGGTGATGACAAGCACGTGGCGCATGCCGCGCTCATGGGCGCGGATCAGAAAATCGAGGAGGATGACATGGGCCTCGCTTTGCACCAGGCCGTGTAGGTCGATGCGCGCCTCCAGAGCGAGCCGGCCCTTGGCGATCTTGCGCTTGACCGGCTTTTCCAGCGGATGATGCACCCCGGCCGGCCGTTTCGACGCCGACGGCATGGCCGGATGTTCCGGCGTAAACGAGGCGGGCAGCTTTTCGGCCTTCTCCCGTTCCGCCGCCGCTTCCGTCTCGGCGAGAAAGGTATCGAGTTCGCTCAGCTCACCTGCCTTGCCGGGCATCGGCCGCGTGCTGCGAGCAACCTTGCCCCAGAGAATCCTTTCATCGGCGCTGAGCTTGCGATCCTTGGCCATCAGTCGAATCGTCCGGCGGCGGCATTGGGAATGAGGACAGCGAAATCGGCGGCGTTGCGGACGGTGCCCGCTCTTTCTCCCGCCATATCCCCCGAGCCGGTGAAGATATCGCCGCGCGCCGGCCCGACGATCGCCGAGCCGGTATCGAGCGCCAGCATCAGCCTGGCGAAGGCCCGGCCATCGTCGAGATGGGTGAGGCTTTCGGAGCGGATGAAAAAGGGAAAGCCGAAGGTATGGATCAGCCGATCGACGGCCAGCGAGCGGCCGGCAAGAAGCGGCACCTTGGCGGCCGCGATCGGACCGGCCTCAGGATCGGCGACCGCCGCTTCCCGGAAGAAAATATAGGAGCGGTTGTGCCATAGCACTTCGTCCACCCGCTCGGGATTGCGCGCCAGCCAGGCGCGGATCGACTGCATCGAAATCTCGGCTCGATCGATTTCTCCGCGCTCGATCAGCAGCTTGCCGATCGCCGAGAAGACATGACCGGCCTTCGCTGCGTAGGTGATCCGGCCGATATGGCCATCTCTGTAACGTAGCCGGGCGGCGCCCTGCACATGGACGAAGAAGACATCGACCTTCGACTTCGCCCAGGCGATTTCAAGGCCGCGGCCTTCGAGGAAACCCTGGTCGATCGCGCGGCGGTCCGGATAGGCGCCGATGCGGCCGTCATCATGGCGGCGGCCGAACGCATAGGCCTCGTCCAGTTCGGCCGGGCGATTGCCGTCGTCGAGATCGATCAGATCGTCCGGACGGCGATAGAAGGGAAAACGAAAAACGTCATCCGGCGTTTCTGATACCTCGATCTCGGGCTCGTAGAAGGCGGTGACGAAGCCGGGATTGCCATCCTTGCGGCTGATCAGGAAGGGCCGGCAGTGTGTTTCGAAAAAGCCGCGTGCCGATGCGGGAGAGGACGGTGTGAAATCTTCAGCGGCGATCAGAAGCGGAAGCAAATCCTCCGAACTCAGGCCGAGCGAGCCGGTGCGGTAAGGTTTGACCTCGGTGATCTGGCGCCGACAGCATCGCATGACTTCAAAAAGGCCGGAGGGATCATCATCCTTCCAGCCTTCCAAAGTGTCGAAGCTTATGGCCTGCAGGACGAAGTCCGATGCGTGGTCACTCATGTTCCGATTCGGTCGCCACAAGTTTCCAGTTCGGATCGCGCGAGCGGGTATCGCGGGCGAAGGTCCAGAGGTCATTGACCTCGGCGACGTTCTCGGCATCGCCTTCGATCAGCGCATCCGCCTTGTCGTAAGTGGCCGATATCAGCTGGCTGACGATGCGCACGGTGATCTGCGCTTCGCTGCCTTTCGTCTCGGCATGGGTGATTTCGGCCTTGTCGATTCCGACGAAAGTGGACTTCACTTTCTCACCGCGGGCTTCGCGCTCGCCGATCGCCGCATCGAAGCCCTCATAGACTTCGCGGGACAGCAGGTTCTTCAGCGTTTTCCGGTCGCCGTCGGCATAGGCCATGACGATCATTTCATAGGCCATGCGGGCGCCGTTCAAAAACTCCTTCGGGCTGAAGGAGGGATCGGCCTTGTTCAAGGCACGCAGCGATTCGTTGAGCGGCGTTCCGGGTGCGGCAACGGCATCGATGGCGGCGAAGCGATCCTCGTCCTCGGCCGTCGTGTCACGCCGCGGCAGCGTCACGACCTTGCCGGCATCGGCGGCTTCAGCGGGCGCCGCGTCCCGCGGCGTATAGAGATCGCGCGGCGGCTTCTCGTTTCCCGTGCGGCGGCCGAGCACGGAGCGGAGCTGAAAGAAAATCAGCACCGCCGCCACCAGGAAGAATAATGTGATGAAGTCGTTCGAACTCATATCGTATCGCAACCGCCGTTAACATCTCTGATTTGTACTCCCATATAGTCCGCCTATACAGATGATTCAAATGATGGCTGGCATCTTCGCCGCCGCCAAGAGGAGACCGGCCAGTCCGGGACATGACGACCATGCGTTTTTCAATCCTTCCGGCTTTCATTCTGCTGCTGCCGCTGGGCGAAATTGCCGGTTTCGTCGTCGTCGGCCGGGCGCTCGGCTTGGCGCTGACACTTGCGCTCGTCGTAGCGAGCTTTGTTTTCGGCGTGGCCCTGCTGCGCCGCCAGGGCATCGGTATCCTGCTCCGCATGTCGAGCGAAGGACGAAACGGCGTGATGCCCGGCAGCGATCTGCTGAAGCCGGCGATGAACGTCATCGCCGCGCTGCTTCTGATCATTCCCGGCTTCCTCACCGATATCATCGCAATCCTCATACTCATTCCGCCGGTGCGCGATCTCGTCTGGCGCTCGATCGCCAAGCGCTTCGTCGTCGTCAACCCCGAGCGTGGCTTTTCCGCCGGCCCGAAACCGGATTTCCGCGACGGCAACCGGAATTCGAAGGTGGTGGATCTCGACGAGGAGGATTATCATCGGCAGCCGGACCGCAACTCGCCGTGGTCCGGCAAACATCTCGGTGATTGAGGTGCTTCGACCGAGCAACGGCGCCCAGCGCCCAGGGTTGTAAGCCCTTCCCCGAAATGTTAGATGGCGGCACCATTCCCATGCCCTTCGAGGAAAAGCCAATGGCAGACGACAACAACAGCAACGGTGCGACCAACCCCACCCTTTCGATCCTTGCGCAATATACGAAGGATCTGTCCTTCGAAAATCCGGGTGCGCCGCGTTCGCTGCAGGCCCGCGACAAGGCACCGACGATCAACATCAATGTGAACGTCAACGCCAATCCGCTTTCCGACACGGATTTCGATGTCGTGCTTTCGCTGAATGCCGAAGCCAAAGACGATGACAAGACGGTGTTCCACACCGAACTCGTCTATGGCGGCGTCTTCCGCGTTGCCGGCTTTCCGCAGGAGCACATGCTGCCGGTTCTCTTTATCGAATGCCCGCGCATGCTCTTCCCCTTCGCCCGCCAGATCATCGCCGACGTGACCCGCAACGGCGGCTTCCCGCCGCTGATGATCGATCCGATCGACTTCACGCAGATGTTCGCCCAGCGCGTTGCCGAAGAGCAGGCCCGCGCCAAGGTTCAGGCTGTTCCGAACTGATCGAATTCCTTCGGTTCTGTCATGCGGATGCCCGGGCAAGTCCCGGGCATTTTCAATTCAGCGCCGCGCGTCTAGAGACGGGCAAAAGACGTTATGTCCCGATTTAGGGAATCACGCAGGCGGGCTGCCAAATTTCGACCAGATACCTTTTTCGCCGAGCTTGGCGACCAGCGCCTCATGCGCCTGCGCTTCGGCCTGGCTGAGGCGGGGCACAAGCGGACGGGGCCGCTCAAGCAGCGCTGATATCACGCCATCATCTTCCATCGCCATTTCGCCGCGCGCCGCCTGGCCGGATTGGCCCGATAGGCCGAGGCCAAGGGCCGCCTGCCGGCCGCCGATCATTTCGATATAGACTTCGGCCAGCAGTTCGGAGTCGAGAAGCGCGCCGTGTTTGGCGCGGTGCGAATTGTCGACGCCGTAACGCCGGCAAAGCGCGTCGAGCGAATTTGGTCCCATCGGATGTTTGCGCCGCGCCATGGACAGCGTATCGACCACCCGTTCCGGCAGGATCGGCGGCAAACCGATTCGCGCGAATTCAGCATTGATGAAGCCCATGTCGAAGGTAGCGTTATGGGCGATCCATTTGGCATCGCCGAAAAAGGCGAGAATTTCCTCGGCGACCTCGGCGAAGGCTTTCTTGTCCTTCAGGAATTCGTCGGTAATGCCGTGCACGGCGAGCGCATCCGGATGGACCTTCTGATCTCCCGGATTGATGTAGATATGAAGCGTGTTGCCGGTCGGGAAGTGATTGAAGAGTTCGATGCCGCCGATTTCGATGATGCGGTCCATCCGGTTGTCGAGACCGGTGGTTTCCGTATCGAAAATGATCTCACGCATTCCGGAAATCTCCCTTGGCAATTCGTATTTTCAGATCGGCGACGATCTCAAGCACCCGTTCCCTCGTCTGCTCGATGCTGTGGCTGGTGTCGATCAGGTAATCGGCACGGCGCCGTTTTTCCGCATCCGGCGTCTGGCGAGAGAGAATCATCTCGAATTTTTCCTCGGTCATGTCTTCGCGCGCAAGCACCCTCTGACGCTGAATCTGTGGATCGGTGCTGACGACGACGATGACATCCACCCTTTCCCAGGCGCCGGTTTCGAAAAGCAGCGGGATATCGAGCAGAACCATCTCGGCGCCGGCGGCGCGGTGGTGCGCCAGAAATTCCGTCTCGCGATTGCGGACCAGCGGGTGAACGATCGCCTCCAGCCGTTTGAAGCCGTCGGGATCGACCGCCAGCTGGCGGCCGAGTTCGTGCCGGTCGACCACGCCGTCCTTCATCGTGCCGGGAAAGGCGACATCCACCAGCGGGGCAGCCTCGCCGGCATAGAGATCGTGGACCACGGCATCCGAATCGTTCAGCGGGATCCCGGCCTCGGCAAAGAGCTTGCCGGCCGTCGACTTTCCCATTCCGATCGAGCCGGTCAATCCGATCTTCAGCATCAGTGTGCTTCCATATCCGCAATGATCAGTGCACGCAGTGCGGCGTCGACGACGGGGCGCTTGCCGAACCATTTCTCGAAGCCCGGCACGGCCTGATGCAGTAGCATGCCGAGACCATCGACGATCGCAAAGCCCTGCTCTTGCGCCTGCGCCAGGATCGGCGTCTTCAGCGGCACATAGACGATATCGGTGACGACGGCGCCGGCCGCAAGAGTGAAATCGAGCTGCGGTGCCGCCTCGCCATCCATGCCGAGCGACGTCGTGTTGATAAAGAGGCCGGCGCCTTTCATGACCTCGGCAAGCGCACCGGCCGGATGGGCGTGAACCTTCGGGCCAAAGCGGTCGGCCAGTTCGCGGGCCCGTTCGACCGTACGGTTGACGACGTGAATTGTCTTGAAGCCGCGGTCGCGAACCGCCTGTATGACGGCCCGGCTGGCGCCGCCGGCGCCAAAGATCACGGCCGTGTCATGCCGGTCCCAGCCCGGATGGCATTCGTCAAGGTTGGCAGTGAAACCGCGGCCATCTGTATTTGTCGCGTGGAGAAGGCCATCCTCCAGCCACAGCGTGTTCGACGCGCCGAGTTCGCCCGACAGCGCGTCCGGTTTGTCGGCGAGGCGGAAGGCCAACTCCTTGTGGGGAATGGTGACATTGCCGCCGGCAAAACCGGAACTGCCGTCCTTCAGCGAAGCGATAAAATCGGCAAAGGCTTCCGGTGCGACTTCGTGAGCGCGGTAGCTGCCCGGCAGGCCGAGCGTCTTCAACCAATATCCGTGGATCAACGGCGAGCGCGAATGCTTGACCGGAAAGCCGGTGACAAACGCTTTCGGCCCGAATGTTTCACGTGAATCACCCATCGATCGCTCCGAGTTCGCGCAATTTCTTCAGAAGCGGCAGCATCGGCAGGCCGAGGATGGTGAAATAATCACCTTCGATTTTCTCGAAGAGCTGAATGCCCTGCCCCTCCAATTGATAGGCGCCGACGCTCGAAAGCGCTCTGTTGCCGACCCGCGCCAGATGCCCGGCAATGAAATCGGTCGTCAGCGGCCGCATCGTCAGTTCCGCATGGGCGAGATGTTCCCACAGAACCACGCCATTGTTGACGATGGCAACGGCGCTGTTCAATCGATGCGTTTTTCCCTTCAGGGCGTGAAGATGGCTCGCCGCGTCGGCCATGTCCTTCGGCTTGTGGAAGACGCGGTCGCCGAGCGACATCGTTTGATCCGAACCGATAACCAGGCTGTCCGAAAAACGGCGGCTGACATCCTCGGCCTTGGCCCTGGCCAGGGCGAGGGCAACGGCATCCGGCGTCGCTCCGGCCTTTTCCAGCGGCGCTTCCAGCGCCCTTTCATCGATCCTTGCGGCATGCGCCTCCAAGGACAGACCGGCATTTTCCATCAGCATCCGGCGAAACGGGCTCGACGATGCAAGGATGATTTTTGTTGTCATAGGTTCCTCGGAGTGCCGGCTTTCCGTCAGCGCTTAGCGCAGCTTCGGGCGCAGGGCAACGATTGCCGCGGCGGTTTCCTCGATCGAGCGGCGGGTCACGTCGATCAGCGGCCAGTTGTGACGGGCGCAAAGCGAGCGGGCATATTTCAGCTCCTCGGAAATCGCGGCGCGATCGGTATAGTGTTCACGATCGAAGCCCTGGGTCGCTCCGAGGATGCGGTTTTCCCGCACCTGGGAGATGCGGTCGGTGGTGGCGATCAGGCACACGATCAGGGGTTTGGTCGCGACAAGTAGGCTCTCGGGCAATGGCACGCCGTAGACGATCGGAATGTTGGCCGTCTTGATGCCTCGGTTGGCGAGATAGATGCTCGTCGGTGTCTTGGACGTCCGGCTGATGCCGATGATGACGACATCGGCATCGTTGTAATCGTCCGGCATCTGGCCATCGTCGTGATCCATGGTGAAATTCAGCGCTTCGATGCGGGCGAAGTAGCCGGCATTCATCACATGCTGGGCTCCAACCCGGCGACGCGACGGAGCGCCGAGATAGATCTGAAACGCATTCATGACCGGCTCCAGCACATTGACCGAGGCGACGCCCATTTCGGTGCAGCGCTCGTCGATTAGGCTCGCCAGTTCCCGGTCGACGATGGTGTAGAGCACGATGCCGGGCGCATCGTCGATCGCCTGCAGAACCGGCAGCAGCTGTTTGCGGTTGCGGATCAGCGGATAGACGTGCTCGATCGGCTGAGCGGATCGGAACTGCGCCGAGGCGGCGCGGCCGGCAGAGATCAGAGTCTCTCCCGTCGAGTCAGAAATCAGATGCAGATGAAAGAAGTTCGTTCTGTTCTCCACGCTATTTTCCGCTGCCTGTTGAAAACACTGGATGATGGAGAGCTAAGGCGGCGAGGCTGCCTCGGGCAAGGGAAAACATGCCGCCTTATCCACATTTCGAATTTTGCTGGTCGGTTTTGCCAGCTCCTGTGGAGGATGGGGACGAAATCGGTTTGTCGACGAAAGCTCCACAAGCTATCCACAGAAAGGAGAAAATTGCTTGCCGGGCAAGATTTTGGAATCATTTCCGGATTCGCCTTCTCCCCGAAATTTCGCAGAATCAGAAAATTCTTTTCGAGTTTTGGTGCGGACGCGCGACAAATGGCATCGGCTGTGGATGGATTTTAATCCTTGATAGACACCGACTCTAAGAAATAGAAACCTTTTAAAATATCTTTGATTTTTTATAGGGAAGAAGCGCTTGAGCGACACGCGCCGAAAGATCATGAGGGTTCTCGATGGCGAAAGCCTGAGCCCTCCTCCTCTCTGGCTGATGAGGCAGGCGGGACGTTATCTGCCGGAATACAGAGAGACCCGGGCAAAGGCCGGAAGTTTTCTCGATCTCTGCTACACGCCCGATTACGCCGTCGAGGTGACGCTGCAGCCGATCCGCCGCTATGGCTTCGACGCGGCCATCCTGTTTTCCGATATTCTGGTCATCCCCGATGCAATGAAACGGAATGTCCGGTTCACTGAAGGGCATGGGCCGGAGATGGATCCGATCGATGAAGCCGGGATCGGGCGATTGAACGGAGAAGAGGTCGTCGCCTATCTCAGACCGGTCCTGGAAACGGTGCGACGGTTGCGGGAGGAGTTGCCTGATGAAACGACCCTGCTCGGCTTCTGCGGCGCGCCCTGGACGGTTGCGACCTATATGATCGCCGGACACGGCACGCCGGATCAGGCCCCTGCCCGTCTCTTCGCCTACAAATATCCCCGCGCTTTCGAACATCTGCTGATGTTGCTTGCCGACGTTTCGGCAGACTATCTCGTCGCCCAGATCGACGCCGGCGCCGATGCCGTTCAGATCTTCGATTCCTGGGCTGGGGTTCTCGGGGAGAAGGAGTTCGAAGCTTTCGCGGTCAGGCCGGTTGCGCGGATGATCGCGTCGATCAAGTCGCAGCGCCCGCATGCGCGCATGATCGCCTTCGCCAAGGGGGCCGGCTATCAGCTCAAAACCTATCGTCGGAAAACCGGCGCCGATGCAATCGGCCTCGACTGGTCGGTCCCATTGGCCTTTGCCGCCGAACTTCAGAAGGATGGACCGGTGCAGGGCAATCTCGATCCGATGCGCGTCGTCGCCGGCGGCCGGGCGCTGGAAGAGGGTATCGACGATATTCTGCAGCATCTCGGCCATGGACCGCTGATCTTCAATCTCGGCCACGGCATCACGCCGCAGGCCGACCCGGATCATGTGCGTCAGCTGGTCGAACGCGTGCGGGGCGCGAAGTGACGGCGGAAAGGCAGACGGATCGGAAAGCTGGCGCTTATGCTCGGCGCCGTGCCCATTTTGCACTGGCCTTCTTCGCGCTGATGGCGGTCGGGCTTTTCGCCTGGAACCCCGACAACCTCTATCTCTGGATCAAGGCGCTTCACATCATCGCGGTGATTTCCTGGATGGCCGGACTGTTCTACATGCCGCGGCTGTTCATCTATCACACCGACGCGAAACCGGGCTCGGTGCAGTCGGAAACCTTCAAGGTGATGGAGCGCCGGCTGCTGCGGATCATCATGACGCCGGCGATGATGCTGACCTGGATCTTCGGCCTCTATCTTGCCTGGTCGGTCTATGGATTCCAGGGCGGCTGGCTGCATGCCAAGATCGGTCTGGTCGTGCTGCTGACCGCTGTTCATATGTTCTTCAGCCGTGCTGTCGGCGCTTTCGAGCGCGACGAAAATCGCCGCTCGGCACGCTATTGGCGGTTCATGAACGAGGCGCCGACACTGCTGATGATCCTGATCGTGATCCTCGTGGTGGTGAAGCCGTTCTGAGGAAAATCCTCCTCAGGTTAAATTTGCTTCATTTTAATCAGCCCCCTTGCGGCGGCGATTGCGACTCGCTATTTTCCGCGCATCTCATCTACGTGGCATGTGTGAAGAGTTCAGTCGTCTGCGAGCCCCTTCCGCAGTACCGAATACGACCCAACATCGCCTTTCCCCTTCGAAAATGAAAAGAGTATTGGTCACTTCATGGCTGAAATGAAGCTTCAGGAACTTAAGAGCAAATCCCCGACGGATCTTCTCGCTTTTGCCGAATCGCTCGAGGTCGAGAATGCAAGCACGATGCGCAAACAGGAGCTGATGTTTGCGATCCTCAAGATGCTGGCCAGCCAGGATGTGGAGATCATCGGCGAAGGGGTGGTCGAAGTGCTGCAGGACGGCTTCGGCTTCCTGCGCTCGGCCAACGCTAACTACCTGCCCGGCCCTGACGATATTTATATCTCGCCGTCGCAGATCCGCCGCTTCTCTTTGAAGACAGGCGACACGGTCGAGGGACCGATCCGCGGACCGAAGGAAGGCGAGCGCTATTTCGCGCTGCTGAAGGTCAACACCATCAATTTCGACGATCCGGAAAAGATTCGTCACAAGGTTCATTTCGACAATCTGACGCCGCTCTATCCGAATGAGCGCTTCAAGATGGAACTCGACATTCCGACCTCCAAGGATCTGTCACCCCGCGTGATCGATCTCGTCGCGCCGCTCGGCAAGGGCCAGCGCGGATTGATCGTCGCGCCGCCGCGCACCGGTAAGACCGTCCTTCTTCAGAACATCGCCCATTCGATCACGGCCAACCACCCGGAATGCTATCTCATCGTTCTTCTGATCGACGAACGTCCGGAAGAAGTGACGGACATGCAGCGTTCCGTCCGCGGCGAGGTTATTTCCTCGACCTTCGATGAACCGGCGGTGCGTCACGTCCAGGTGGCCGAAATGGTCATCGAAAAGGCCAAGCGTCTCGTCGAGCATGGCCGCGACGTCGTGATCCTGCTCGATTCGATCACACGTCTCGGGCGCGCCTATAACACGGTCGTCCCCTCCTCCGGCAAGGTGCTGACGGGTGGTGTCGACGCTAATGCGCTGCAACGGCCGAAGCGCTTCTTCGGCGCCGCGCGCAACATCGAGGAAGGTGGTTCTCTGACCATCATCGCAACGGCGCTGATCGATACCGGCAGCCGCATGGACGAAGTGATCTTCGAAGAGTTCAAGGGCACCGGCAACTCGGAAATCGTCCTCGACCGCAAGGTCGCCGACAAGCGCATCTTCCCGGCGATGGACATCCTCAAGTCCGGCACGCGCAAGGAAGACCTGCTCGTTCCACGCCAGGATCTGCAGAAGATCTTCGTACTTCGTCGTATCCTCGCTCCGATGGGCACCACCGATGCGATCGAATTCCTGATCGACAAGCTCAAGCAGACGAAGAACAATTCCGATTTCTTCGACTCGATGAATACCTGATCCTTAGCCGGATTCATCCTTTGAGAGCTGGCGCATCGCCTCGATGTCGCCTGCTTTTTGTTTGAGAGGAATCGATTCGGATTCGAACTGACAAGCGGATGCATGGCCATGGTTGATACGATTTATGCGCTTTCGAGCGGCGCCCCGCCCTCGGGTGTTTCGGTCATTCGCATCAGCGGTCCGTTGACCAGAGATCTTCTGGTCAGGCTGACCGGGTCGGTGCAGCCCGATCGGCTGGCTTCCTACCGAACGATTCGGGCACGTAATAACCAGCCGATCGATAGCGGTCTGGTCCTGTTTTTCCCCGCTCCGAACTCGTTTACGGGCGAGGATGTCGCCGAGCTGCAGATCCACGGCAGCAAGGCCGTCCTGGCAGCGCTGTTTCAGGCGCTGGGTGATACTCCCGGTGTTCGTATGGCGATTGAAGGCGAGTTTTCGCGACGGGCTTTCGAAAACGGCAAGCTTGATCTTGTCGAGGTTGAGGGCCTGGCCGATCTCATCGGGGCTGAGACCGAGATGCAGCGCCGCCTTGCCGTGGAACACAGCGCTGGTGGTGTCTCGGCAGTATACGATTCGTGGGCGGAACGATTGACCCGCGCGCGCGCCTTGATCGAAGCGGAACTCGATTTTGCCGACGAGGATGATGTCCCGGGGTCGGTGTCGGATATGGTCTGGGCCGACATGGATCGCCTTCGCAATGATATCCGGCATCATCTCGACGCGGCTTCGGCGGGCGAAATTATCAGGGACGGCTTTAAGGTGGTCATCGCCGGCGCGCCGAATGCGGGAAAATCGAGCCTGCTTAATGCACTCGCCCGACGTGACGTCGCCATCGTCACGGATATTGCCGGGACCACCCGTGACGTCCTACAGGTCGATCTCGACGTTGACGGCTATCTTGTCAAACTCTATGACACGGCCGGTCTGCGTGAGGCGGACGACCGGGTGGAGATGGAAGGCGTGCGGCGGGCGCGGGTTGCGCTTCGCGATGCCGATCTTGTGCTGTTGTTGGTCGATGTGAGCGATCCCGTTATTCCTGCCGACTTGGACCAGGCTTTGCCGCATGTTAGGGTCGGAACGAAGAAGGATCTCATCGAGACTGGCTCCGATCGATATGATCTGCGAATTTCGACGGCAACTGGTGAAGGCCTGCCGGAATTGCGGGCGCTGATCGGGCGCGTCGTCAGAGAGCGGTTTAATGGCCTGTCTATGGCGATCCCGAGCCGACAGCGGCATAAGGATTCGCTGGCGAAATGTTTGGCAGCGCTCGATGCGGCAATCTCGCAGAGCGAGTCAAATCTCGAACTGCGCACGGAGCAGCTTCGCCTGGCGGCTGAGTATTTGGGACGGATTACCGGGCGGGTGGATGTCGAGCAGCTGCTCGATGTGATCTTCTCGGAGTTTTGTATCGGCAAATGATTCACGTGAAACCTTCTTGAGGCTGTCGCCCGAGTTCACGTGAAAACCCCGCCGAGTTGGAGTTTGAGATGACCGGCAATGTCTATGATGTGATTGTGATCGGCGGCGGCCATGCGGGCACGGAGGCTGCCAGTGCAGCTGCGCGTCTCGGCGCGAAAACCGCCTTGGTCACTCACAGGCGAGACACGATTGGTGTCATGTCCTGCAATCCGGCGATTGGCGGGCTTGGCAAGGGACATCTGGTCCGCGAGATCGACGCGATGGACGGTCTCATGGGCCGGGTCGCCGATCTAGCCGGTATCCAGTTCAGAATGCTGAACCGGAAGAAGGGTGCGGCCGTCCGCGGTCCGCGAACGCAGGCGGATCGCAAGCTGTATCGACTGGCGATGCTGGCGGCGATCGAAGCGACACCAGGCTTGGATATCGTCGAAGGCGACGCATTCGATCTCGACGTCGTTGATAACCGTGTTGCCGGCGTGATCATGAAGGATGGCCGGCAGCTGAAAGCGCCGGCAGTCGTGTTGACGACCGGCACCTTTTTGCGCGGTCTGATCCATATCGGTTCGCAAAAGACACCCGCCGGCCGCGTCGGCGAACCTCCTTCGCTCGGGCTGTCGGCCACTCTGGCCCGGCTGGGGCTGCGCCTGGGGCGATTGAAGACGGGCACGCCGGCCCGGCTGGATGGCAAGACGATCGACTGGCAGTCCGTCGGTCGGCAGGGTGCGGACGAGGATCTCGTGCCCTTTTCCTTCATGACGGATTCGATCACGACGCGGCAGATCGAATGTGGCGTCACCAGGACGACGGAAGCGACGCACCGGATCATCGTGGACAATATCAAGCGCTCGGCCATGTATTCCGGTCAGATCGAAGGCGTCGGTCCGCGTTATTGCCCATCCATCGAGGACAAGCTGGTCAAGTTTGGCGAACGCGATGGCCATCAGGTCTTTCTCGAACCCGAGGGCATCGACGACGATACGGTCTATCCCAATGGCATTTCGACGTCGTTGCCAGCCGAGGTCCAGGCGGAATTCATGAAGACCATTCCCGGACTCGAGACGGCGCGGATCCTCCAGCCGGGTTATGCCATCGAGTATGATCATGTCGACCCGCGGGAGCTGACGCCGTCGCTTGAAGTCAAGCGACTAAGCGGCCTGTTTCTCGCCGGCCAGATCAACGGGACCACCGGTTATGAGGAGGCAGCGGCGCAGGGGTTGGCGGCGGGCTTAAATGCTGCACTGCGAAGCAACGATTCGGATCCGTTCCATTTTAGCCGGACGAACTCTTACATTGGGGTGATGATCGATGACCTCACGTCGCGAGGCGTTACGGAACCGTATCGGATGTTTACGTCGCGCGCGGAGTACCGTTTGACTTTGCGGGCCGATAATGCCGATGTTCGACTGACACCGCTCGGAATGCGGCTTGGCTGCGTCAGCAGTGCACGCGAGCGGCGATTCACGGCCTATCAAGCAGAAGTCGACGCCGGGCGAGCCCAGCTGATGTCGCTGACGGTGACCCCCAATGAAGCGCGGCGCGCCGGCCTGAACATCAATCTGGATGGTCAGCGCCGGACGGCCTATGATTTATTGTCCTATCCTGATTACAACTTTGCCGCCCTCCGGCAGGTCTGGCCGGATGCCCTGGGCGCGATCCGACCGACGGTTGCCGAGGCGTTGGAGATCGAAGCGGGCTACTCCGTTTATCTCGACCGGCAGGCTGCGGCCATTGCCGACCAGCAGCGCGACGAGGAGCGGCGTATCCCCGATGATTTCGATTATTCTGCGCTTTCCGGCTTGTCGAACGAGCTCAAGACGAAGCTTAGTACGGCCCGTCCGTTCAACGTCGCGCAGGCAGCCATTGTCGAGGGCATGACGCCGGCTGCTATTGCGCTGCTGCTGGTGCATTTGCGCCGGCGCAGCGGTGCAGAGCGCCAAACTGCCTAACACAAGATTGAGAGTTCTTTGAGAATGGAATTGAACGGTTTGCGTGTTTCACGTGAAACACAGGCACGACTCCGCCAGTTTGCGGCACTCTTTCAGAAATGGGCAAAGGCCATCAATCTCGTTGCGCCATCGACGCTCGATGATCTGTGGCGGCGTCATATCGCGGACAGCAGCCAGATCTTTCAGATTTATCCCGAGCCGGTTCGCTGGGTCGATCTTGGCAGCGGCGGCGGCTTTCCCGGCGTGATTACCGCGATCTTCCTAGCGGAACTGCAGGATGGGTGGGTGCATCTTGTCGAAAGCAACCACAAAAAGGCAGCATTTTTGCGAACCGCACTGCGGGAGACAAATGCACGCGGCAGCGTTCATGCCATTCGAATCGAGGATGCCCATTCCGAGATCGGCGAGTGTGATGCGATTTCAGCCAGAGCCCTCGCCGACCTCGACGGGCTGATCGGTTATGCAGCGCCTTGGATGCTTGGCAAGGAAAATTGTCGTGGGTTTTTTCATAAAGGCCGGGATTACCTGAGGGAAATCGACGAAGCACGTGGCCGGTGGGAATTCGATCTGTTAGAACATAAGAGCGCCGTCGAGCAGGAATCTGTTATTTTGGAAATATCGAATCTCCGGCGCTTGGTTTAACAGATCGGATATTGCGGCAATGGCTGGCGAACGACATCGGATAATCACCATCGCAAATCAGAAGGGTGGCGTTGGCAAAACGACCACTGCCATCAACCTAGCAACAGCGCTGGCCGCCATCGGCGAGCGCGTCCTGATCGTGGATCTCGATCCGCAGGGCAACGCCAGCACCGGCCTCGGCATCGACCGTCGCGATCGCAAGCTTTCCTCTTATGACCTGATGGTTGGAGAGCGCGGAATCAGTGAGGTGACGCTGGAAACTGCGGTTCCCAACCTGTTCATCGTGCCATCGACCATGGATCTGCTCGGGATCGAGATGGAGATCTCACAGCAGAGCGATCGAGTCTTCAAATTGCGGAAGGCACTGTCGTCCGCTGAAGCCATGGCATTTTCCTATATTCTTCTCGATTGCCCGCCTTCGTTCAATCTGCTGACGATGAATGCGATGGCGGCAGCCCATTCGGTGCTGGTGCCGTTGCAGTGCGAATTTTTCGCGCTCGAGGGGCTGAGCCAGCTGCTCGAAACCGTCAGCCAGGTGCGTCGGACGGTCAACCCACGGCTGGATATCCAGGGCATCGTCCTGACGATGTTCGATGCCCGCAACAACCTTGCCCAACAGGTTGTCAATGATGTGCGCACGCATCTCGGCGAGAAGGTTTACCATACGTTAATTCCGCGCAATGTCCGGGTGTCCGAGGCGCCCTCCTACGGCAAGCCGGCCATTCTCTATGATCTGAAATGCGCGGGCAGCCAGGCCTATCTGCAGCTGGCCTCCGAGGTCATTCAGCGGGAGCGCCAGAGACTGGCTGCGTAAAATCATTTCAGGATGCAGGTGAGTGTAGATCATGAATGACGATGTATCGAAAAGGCGATTGGGCCGTGGTCTTGCGGCGCTGATTGGTGAAATGGATCAACCTGTTCCGGTGGAGGCTGAGCGAACCGTCAGCGCCGATCGGATGATCCCGATCGAGTTCGTCAGTCGCAACCCCCGCAACCCCCGTCGTTTCTTCGACGACACCGAATTGCACGATCTTGCCAGCTCCATCCGCCAGCATGGCATCGTGCAGCCGATCGTGGTGCGAACGATGGAGCGGGACCGCTATGAAATCATCGCCGGCGAACGGCGGTGGCGCGCAGCGCAGCTTGCCGGCCTGATCGAAATCCCCGTCATTGTCCGCGATGTCGACGATAAAACGGCGCTTGAGATCGCCATTGTCGAAAACGTGCAGCGCGCGGATCTCAATCCTCTTGAAGAGGCGCTGGGCTATGAGCAGCTTATCGCGGAATATGGCTATACCCAGAATGATCTTGGCGAAATTATCGGCAAGAGCCGCAGCCATGTCGCTAACTCGCTGCGTTTGCTGAAACTGCCGGATCCGGTTCGCGATCTGCTGGCCGCCGGCAGTCTTTCGGCCGGACATGCGCGTGCGCTGGTGTCGACGCCCGATCCGGCAAGCCTTGCTCGCACGATCGTTGCCAAGGGCATGTCGGTGCGTGATGCCGAAAAGCTGGCGCAGAACAATATCAAGGCGCAATCGGAGCCGCAGCAGACGGCCACGCGCCGCGATCAAAAGGACTCGGATACGCTGGCGCTGGAACGCACGCTGTCGGATGCCCTCGGACTCGAGGTGTCAATCAATCACAAAACGAGCGGCGGCCAGATCAAAATTTCCTATAAGTCGCTCGAGCAGCTCGAGGAAGTCTGCCGCTTGCTGGAACGGCGTTAATCACGCCGACTTGCGACCGGATTGCAGGGTGGTGGAGAGAAGTGTTTGCATCGCAACGCTGTCTTCCAGCACCTGCCGACGCCGGCTCTGAAGAATGGCCGCCTGCAGCCGGTTGGATTCACGCGCGATGCTTTCCGCGGACCACTGGCGAAGCGCCTGCTCGAGGATCGGCTTGCGGCGAAAATGCAGATGCCGTCCCATCGTCTGCATCACCTGCGGCGCCTGCTGGCGCTTTTCTTCCATCTCTGCACGCATGGTATCCAGAAGCTGGAACTGCTTCAGACAGGCCTGCAGCACGAGAAAGATCGCTGTTTTCGAACTGCTGATCTTTTGCATGGCATGGATGAAGCCGTTGAGGTCGCCGCCGAGGATGGCGTCGACGGCGTCATCAACGGAGATCGCGCTGGCATCGCCGATTATTTCGGTAACGTGATGTTCTTCGACCGTATCGAGGCCGCGGCAGTAAAGGGCGAGCTTGCGCACTTCATTGCGTGAAGCGATACGATCGCCGCCGATCAGCGCGATCAGCGCCTGACGCGCCGCCGGTGTAATACCGATCTTTTCCGCCCCGAGTTCAGCATCGACCAAGCCGTTCAAGGCGCGGCTGTCGTCGGCATAAGACGGCACCGCCATGACGGCTCGCGCGGCTTCCGCCGTCTTGCGCAGCAGCGATCCCTTTTTCAGATCGCCGGCCTCCACGATCAGATAGGCGGCCTCGAGCGGTTTTTCAGCCAAGAGCGCCAGGGAATCGACGAGGTATTTCTCGTTGGCGGCGCCGCGGATCCAGATGAGTTTTTCGCCGCCGAACAGCCCGATGGATTGGGCCTCGTCAACCAGTCGCCCGGGATCCTTCTGCAGATCGGCGATATCGAGTTTTGTCAGCGAAAAAGGGTCGTCCAGCGCGACGCCGGTCTTGCCGGCGAGCTGACCGGCGCGCTCGGACACTAGACCCCGATCCGGCCCGTAAATGACGAAAATCCGGTAGTTCCGCACCGATTTCTGCAGAAAGGTTTCGAACTCGTGGGACTTGATCTCCGCCACCTGCCCGCCCTCAGCGGCCGAGAGCAGCGGCGAGATCGGCCCCGACGAATTCCGCCGTCTGATCGGCGGCGCGGTTCTCGGCATCGCGAATCGCCCTCTGCTTGGCAAATTCCTGCTCGGAGAAATCCACCAGCGCGGTCGCCTGGCGGCTGCCGGCCTTGATGACGCGACCGTCGGCGATGGCGCTCAGCGTATAAGTGACGGTGACGGTGACGCGACCGGCGCGCGACGTATCGCCGGATTGCCGCAGGAGCGTATCGGCGACGCTCGACGTGGCCCGCAGTTCAACGTGATACTGCGGATTTGCCGCTTCGCCGGCGCCGCGCGACGCCAGGAAGGTCAGCCGATTGCGCACCTGTTGTTCGATGCGGCCGGATGCATCGGAAAATCCGACCGAGGACAGCTTTTCGGTGACGCCCGAGCTCTCGGAATAAAGCGGCCGGACCTGGCAGGCCGACAGAAATGTCGCGGCGGCAAGGATCATGGCGATGCCGGCATTGCGGGCCAGCTTGCGAGCGATTTCAGACGACAATGTTCACAATCCTTTGGGGAACCACGATGATCTTCTTCGGTGCCTGACCGTTCAGCACATGTTTCACCGCGTCCAGTTCCAGCACGGCGTCGGTGACGGCATTCTGATCCGCATCGCGAGAAATTGTCAATTCGGCGCGCTTCTTGCCGTTGATCTGCACGGGCAGGACAACGTCGTTTTCAACAACGAGCGCTTCGACGAAACGCGGCCAGTCGGTGCGGGCAAGCAGCCCCGTATTGCCAAGCGTTGCCCAGCATTCTTCAGCGAGATGCGGCGTCATCGGGGCGACGAGCTGAATCAGAATTTCGGCTGCGTCGCGCACGGCGGCACGATAGGCGATATCGCCCTCACCTGCCGCAACCCTCGTCAGCGGCGCAGCGAGCGCATTGACGAGCTCATAAATGCGGGCGACGGCCTTGTTGAACCAGAGCTTGTCGTAGTCGTTCTGAACGGCCTTTAGCGTCTTGTGCGCCGCCTGCGAGATCGCCAGCGCCTCGCCCTCGCTTGCCGGTGCGGCTGCAACGGTCGACAGGACGCCGGCCGCTTCGGAAATCAGCCGCCACAGGCGCTGGGTGAAACGGTGAGCCCCTTCGACACCCGCTTCGGACCAGATGACGTCGCGCTCCGGCGGAGAATCGGACAGCACGAAGAAGCGGGCGGTATCGGCGCCATAGGAGGCGATGATATCGTCGGGATCCACGACATTCTTCTTCGATTTCGACATCTTCTCGATCGAACCGATGGCGACCTCCTCGCCTGTCGCCAAGAGCAGGGCGCGGCGTTTGCCGTCGATCTCCTCGATGCGGATATCGGCGGGAGCCACCCATTCACGGCCGGCGCCGGCGTTGCGGCTGTAGGTCTCATGAACCACCATGCCCTGGGTGAACAGGCCCTTGAAAGGTTCGCTCGCCGCGACGTGACCGGTTTCGCGCATGGCGCGGGTAAAGAAGCGCGAATAGAGCAGATGCAGGATCGCGTGCTCGATGCCGCCGATATATTGATCGACCGGCAGCCAACGGTTAGCCGCCTCAGGATCGGTCGGCTTGCCCTCCCACGGCGCGGTAAAGCGGGTGTAATACCAGCTCGAATCGACGAAGGTGTCCATCGTATCGGTCTCGCGGCGGGCAGCCTTGCCGCAATTCGGGCAGGCGACGTGACGCCAGGTCGGATGGCGGTCGAGCGGGTTGCCCGGCTGGTCGAAGCTGACGTCGTCCGGCAGTTTTACCGGCAGATCCTTCTTCGGCACCGGCACGACGCCGCAGGCATCGCAATGGATGACCGGGATCGGGCAGCCCCAATAGCGCTGGCGCGAAATGCCCCAGTCGCGCAGGCGGAAATTGATCTTCCGCTCAGCCACCGGCGTATTGCCGAGCGAAGCGGCCGACAACCGGTCGGCAACGATATTGAAGGCCTCTTCGGTCGTCTTGCCGTCGAGGAAGCGAGAATTGATCATGACGCCATCGCCGTCATAGGCGGTATCGCCGACGGAAAAGCTCGCAGCGTCGCCATCGCTCGGCATGACCACGGGCACGACCGGCAGGCCGTATTTGCGGGCGAAATCGAGGTCGCGCTGGTCACCGGAGGGGCAGCCGAAGATCGCGCCCGTGCCGTAATCCATCAGTACGAAATTGGCGATATAGACGGGCAGCTCCCAGGAGGGATCGAGCGGATGGCGCACACGGATGCCGGTGTCCAGGCCCTTCTTTTCGGCGGTCTCGAGTGCTGCGAGCGAAGTGCCGGCGCGGCGGCATTCCTCGCAGAAGGCCTCGATCTCGGCGTTCTTGGCGGCGGCATCCTTGGCCAGCGGATGGTCGGCGGAAATCGCCAGGAAGGAGGCGCCGAACAGCGTATCCGGCCGGGTGGAATAGACGGTAATCTCGCTTTCGCCAGCCGGCGCCGTTTCCGGCACGATCTCCCAGCGAATGGTCATGCCTTCCGAACGGCCGATCCAGTTCTTCTGCATCAGGCGAACTTTTTCCGGCCACTGGTCGAGCGTATCCAGCGCGTCCAGCAGGTCCTGGCTGAAATCGGTGATCTTGAAGAACCATTGCGTCAATTCACGCTGTTCGACCAGCGCGCCGGAACGCCAGCCGCGGCCGTCGATCACCTGTTCGTTGGCGAGCACGGTGTTGTCGACCGGATCCCAATTGACCTTCGACTGCTTGCGGTAGACCAGGCCCTTCTCCAGGAAATCCACGAAGAGATGCTGCTGGTGCTGGTAATAGTCGACGTCGCAGGTGGCGAACTCGCGGCTCCAGTCCAGCGAAAGCCCCATGGCCTTCAGCTGCGCCTTCATCGAGGCGATGTTCTGATAGGTCCAGGAGGCGGGGTGAACGCCGCGTTCCATGGCGGCGTTTTCCGCCGGCATGCCGAAGGCGTCCCAGCCCATCGGATGCAGCACGTTATAGCCGCGGGCACGCTTGTAGCGGGCAACGACATCGCCCATGGCGTAGTTGCGGACATGGCCCATATGGATGCGCCCCGACGGATAGGGGAACATTTCGAGGACGTAATATTTTTCGCGCGGATCGGCGTTGTCGGTCTCGAAGACCTTGTCTTCATTCCATTTCTGCTGCCAGCGGGGCTCGGCATCGCGCGGATTATAACGTTCGGTGGCCATTGTATTCAAAATTCCGGAAAATCAGGGGAGGTTGGTCGAGACCTTCACCATGAAACCACCGTAGCGTCAAGTTTTGCAGGCGCTGCGAGCGCCCGATCTTCATTCCGGCCGGGCGATTTCGCGGCAGCGGGTCTTGGCAAGCACAGAATGGCTGGCTAGTTCATTGCCATCACTCTCGTGCTGAAATGTCGAGGCAGAACGATGGAACTTCAAGAGCGCTTGAACGACGTGCGATCGCGGATTGCCGCCGGAGAACGCCAGGCAGGCCGTGCGGCCGGCTCGGTTCGGCTCGTCGCGGTGTCGAAGACATTCGAGGCGGAGGCGATCCGCCCGGCGATCGAAGCCGGGCAGCGCATTTTCGGCGAGAACCGGGTGCAGGAAAGCCAAGGCAAATGGCCGGCGCTGAAGGCAGAGAATCCCGATGTCGAACTGCATCTGATCGGACCGCTGCAGTCGAACAAGGCGGCCGACGCGGTGGCGCTTTTCGACGTCATCGAGACCGTCGATCGGGAAAAGATTGCCCGCGCCCTTGCCGAGGAGATGAAGCGGCAAGACAGGAAGCCGCGGCTTTACGTTCAGGTCAATACCGGGCTCGAGCCGCAGAAGGCCGGCATTGCCCCTGACGACACGCCGGCCTTCGTCTCGCTTTGCCGTGGCGAGCTCGGTCTTCCGATCGAAGGTCTGATGTGCATTCCGCCGGCCGAGGAAAATCCCGGACCGCATTTTGCTCTGCTGGCAAAGCTCGCGTCGAAATGCGGCGTTGAGAAACTCTCCATGGGCATGTCGGGCGATTACGAGACAGCGATCGCCTTCGGCGCCACCAGCGTCCGCGTCGGATCGGCGATTTTCGGCGCGCGCTGATACGCTGCTTTGGTCGGGCTTCCCGTTCGGCGCAACCCGTTTTAAGCCTCTCTATGCCGCCCAAAACTGCTGCGCACTTTTGCGCCGACATGCAGTAGACTGATCTTGCGGCTTGCATGTCCTGGGGAGGAGCAGATGCAGAACGGCTATCATCTGGCCTATGCGGCCTGGAAACGCGATCCCGAAGCCTTCTGGCACGAAGCCGCCGCCGAGATCGACTGGTTCAAGCCGCCGGAGCGGGTGTTTTCGCCTGGTGACGGTATTTACGGCCTGTGGTTCCCGGGAGCGGAAACCAATACCTGTCACAATTGCCTGGACCGGCATGTGACGGCCGGACGCGGCGGCGAGACGGCTATCATTTTCGACAGCGCCATGACCGGCGAGAAGCGCCGGTTCTCATATGACGAGGTGCTCGGCGAGGTGAAGGCCATTGCCGCGACGCTGCTGGCGTTCGGCATCGACCGAGGCGATCGGGTGATCCTCTATATGCCGATGCTGCCGCAGGCAGTGTTTTCCATGCTTGCCTGCGCGCGGATCGGTGCGGTCCATTCCGTCGTTTTCGGCGGGTTTGCCGCCAGCGAGCTTGCGGCGCGCATCGACGACAGCGGCGCCAGGCTGGTCATTACCGCAAGCTGCGGGCTCGAGCCCGGTCGCGTCGTCGCCTATAAGCCGCTGGTCGATCAGGCGATCGAGATTGCGCGGGTAAAGCCGGAGCGCTGTCTGGTGCTGCAGCGGCCGCAGCTTCAGGCAGAACTTGTCAGCGGCCGCGATGAGGATTTCGAGGCAGCGGTGGCGCGCCATCGCGGCGCCGAGGTGGCCTGTGTTTCCGTCAAGGCGACCGATCCGCTCTACATTCTCTACACCTCCGGCACGACCGGCCAGCCGAAGGGCGTGGTGCGCGACAATGGCGGCCACATGGTCGCGCTCAACTGGTCGATGCGGAATATCTACGGCGTGACGCCGGGCGAGGTCTTCTGGACGGCCTCCGATATCGGCTGGGTCGTCGGCCATTCCTATATCGTCTACGCACCGCTGATATCGGGCGTGACGACCTTGATCTTCGAGGGAAAGCCGGTCGGCACGCCCGATGCCGGCGCATTTTGGCGCGTTGTTGCAGAGCACGACGTGCGCGTGCTCTTCACGGCGCCGACCGCCTTTCGCGCCATCCGGCGGGAGGATGGGGACGGCGAACTGATCGCGAACTACAAGATGCCGAACTTGCGGGCGCTGTTTCTTGCCGGCGAGAGGGCGGATCCGGAGACCCTGAAATGGGCCGAACGCATGCTTGCCATCCCCGTCATCGATCACTGGTGGCAGACGGAGACCGGCTGGCCGATCGCCGCAAATCCGCTCGGCCTCGGCGCCCTGCCCGTCAAGCATGGTTCGCCGGCACTGCCGATGCCGGGCTACGAGGTGACGGTGCTCGACGATGCCGGCCATCCGATCGAGGCGGGGACGCTCGGCAATATCGTCATCAAGCTGCCCCTGCCGCCCGGCTGCCTGCCGACCCTCTGGCAGGCGGACGACCGTTTTCGATCGGCCTATCTCGATGAGTTTCCCGGTTATTACAAGACCGCCGACGCCGGCTATGTCGATGAGGACGGCTATCTCTTCATCATGTCGCGGACCGACGACATCATCAATTGTGCCGGTCATCGGCTCTCGACCGGTGCGATGGAGGAGGTCTGCGCGCGGCATCCCGATGTCGCCGAATGCGCCGTCATCGGTGTCATTGATGCGCTGAAGGGTCAGGCGCCCTGCGGCTTCCTGGTGCTGAAGCGGCATGTGCAGCGCGAATCGGCGGCAATTGAATCAGAGGTCGTGGCGATGATTCGCGATCAGATCGGGCCTGTCGCCGCCTTCAAGACGGCGATCACCGTCAACCGATTGCCGAAGACGCGGTCGGGCAAGATCCTGCGCGGCACCATGCAGAAAATTGCTGACGGCATACCCTGGAAAATGCCCGCAACCATCGATGATCCGGCGATTCTGGAGGAGATCGCCGAGGCGCTGCGCAAGCGCGGTTTCGGCTCTCTGCCGATGTAAAAATTAAGCATTCATAAGCCTAATTGAGGAATTGTTAACCATCTTGCGCAAGGATTTGTTAACGGCAATGGCTTGCATAGCAGGCTTTGCATGACGCGGTCGCCGTTACCGGCCTGCTGCATAATTCCCTAAATCGGAATCGATTTAAGGATAAAATCATGCAGCAGTTGAAGTGCTATAGCGTCCTTTGCGCGTCTGAAAGACGCGCGGCGCTGTAGTCCGGAATGCCCCTTTCTCCGATTGTGGAGCGGATCATGACGAGCATCCTCACCAACAACGCTGCCATGGCAGCGCTGCAGACTTTGCGCGGCGTAAACGATAGCCTCAAGGACACCCAGGGTCGCGTTTCCTCCGGTTATCGTGTCGAGAAGGCCGCCGACAATGCCGCATACTGGTCGATCGCCACGACCATGCGTTCCGACAACCTGGCGCTTTCGGCCGTCTCCGACGCTCTCGGCCTCGGTGCGGCCAAGGTCGATACCGCCTATGCGGCTATGGACAGCGCGCTTGACGTCGTCAGCGAAATCAAGGCGAAGATCGTTGCCGCCACGGAAAAGGGCGTCGACAAGACAAAGATCCAGCAGGAACTCGACCAGCTGCAGGAGCAGCTGCTCAGCATTGCCCAATCCGCATCCTTCTCCGGCGAAAACTGGGTGGCCGGCGCTTCCGGAACGAAGAGCGTCGTCTCCTCCTTCGTCCGTGACGGCAGCAATGCCGTTTCGGTGAAGATGACCGATTATGTGCTCGATTCAGGCTCGCTCGGCAATGTGCTCTTCGGCATGACCAGCACGGGTGCGATCGAGACGAGCAGCGGTATCATCGGCACCGCCTTCAACGGCACCTATGGCGGCACCGTCATCGTCATGCCGTCGATCTATGATCTCGACATTACCGGTTTCACCCAAGGCCAGCTTGACGCAGCCCTGACCGGGATCGAACTGGTTCTCGGCGCCATGACCGCTGCCGGCTCCGCTCTCGGCTCGATCTCGACGCGCATCCAGCTGCAGGAGAATTTCGTCAGCGGTCTTCACGATTCCATCGACTCGGGCATCGGTCGCTTGGTCGATGCCGATATGGAAGAGGAATCGAGCAGGCTCTCGGCGTTGCAGACGCAGCAGCAGCTTGGCATCCAGTCGCTTTCGATCGCCAATAGCTCGGCACAGAACATCCTCACCCTGTTCCGCAGCTGACGCGGGGACAGAGGATCCTCAATAAAAACCCCGCCGGGCGGTTCGCTCGGCGGGGTTTTCCTGATGAGATCGCGGATATCTCAGTACTGATCTTCCTCGTCCTCGTCCTTCGGAGCCGAGCGCAGCGAGCTCAGCTTGCGGAACACGGCATCGGCGTCGATTTCCTTTTCCTTTTCCTCCTCGCGCTCGTAGCTCGGGGTCAGGCGCTCGGTTTCCTGGGCCGATTGCAGCGTCGCGCCAAGCTCGGCGGCGGTCGGCAGCGGTCGGCCCTTGGAGGCCTTTTCCACTTCCATGTCGAGGTCGATCTGGCTGCAGAGGCCGAGCGTCACCGGATCCATCGGCGCGAGGTTGGCGGAGTTCCAGTGGGTGCGCTCGCGGATCTGCTCGATCGTCGATTTCGTCGTGCCGACGAGGCGGGAAATCTGCGCGTCCTTCAGCTCCGGATGGTTGCGAACGAGCCAGAGAATGGCGTTCGGACGGTCCTGTCGCTTGGAAACCGGGGTATAACGCGGGCCACGGCGCTTGGATTCCGGCACGCGCACCTTCGGTTCGGAGAGCTTGAGCTTGTGGTTCGGATTGGCTTCGGCGCGGGCGATCTCGTCGCGTGAAAGCTGACCGGTCGAGATCGGATCGAGGCCCTTGATGCCCTGCGCCGCTTCTCCATCGGCAATCGCCTTGACCTCGAGCGGATGCAGTTTGCAGAACTGCGCAATCTGATCGAAAGACAGCGCCGTGTTGTCGACAAGCCAGATGGCGGTCGCCTTCGGCATGAGCAGTGTTTGAGCCATGGATATAGTCCTTCTATCGTCCGCGCCGGTCGCGGTCCGTGGATTGTCACCACAATGTCCGGGAAATATGCCGCTATATAACCGGACTGTCGCAGAATTGCAATTCTTCCGAAATCAAATGACCTTTGTCTAATTGCCGTGGCGATGCGACCTGCTATGAATTGCCCTGATTTGAAGTCCGGGCTCGTAGATCGCTTGGCCCGTCGCATGTCCCATGAGGAGGAGTTCCATGTCGGAGAAGATCCATCCGGTGCCGAAGCCGGTGAAGGCGCGTGCCCTGATCGATAAGGAGAAGTACCTGAAATGGTACGAGGAGAGCATCGAGAACCCGGACAAGTTCTGGGGCAAGCACGGCAAGCGGATCGACTGGTTCAAGCCCTATACCAAGGTCAAGAACACCTCCTTTACCGGCAAGGTCTCGATCAAATGGTTCGAGGACGGCCAGACCAACGTCTCCTATAATTGCATCGACCGCCATCTGAAGACGAACGGCGACCAGGTGGCGATCATCTGGGAAGGCGACAATCCCTACATCGACAAGAAGATCACCTATAACGAGCTCTACGAGCACGTCTGCCGGATGGCGAACGTGTTGAAGAAGCACGGCGTCAAAAAGGGCGATCGCGTTACCATCTATATGCCGATGATCCCCGAGGCGGCTTACGCGATGCTCGCCTGCGCCCGCATCGGCGCGGTGCATTCGGTCGTCTTCGGCGGTTTCTCGCCGGAAGCGCTGGCGGGGCGCATCGTCGACTGCGAATCCACCTTCGTCATCACCTGCGATGAAGGCGTGCGCGGCGGCAAGCCGGTGCCGCTGAAGGACAATACCGATACGGCGATCCACATCGCCGCCCGCCAGCATGTCAATGTCAGCAAGGTGCTGGTCGTGCGCCGCACCGGCGGCAAGACCGGCTGGGCGCCGGGCCGTGACCTCTGGTATCACCAGGAAGTCGCCACGGTGAAGGCCGAATGCCCGCCGGTGAAGATGAAGGCGGAAGATCCGCTGTTCATTCTCTATACGTCAGGTTCGACCGGCAAGCCGAAGGGCGTGCTGCACACGACGGGCGGTTATCTCGTCTACGCCTCGATGACGCATGAATATGTCTTCGACTATCATCATGGCGACGTCTACTGGTGCACGGCCGATGTCGGCTGGGTCACCGGCCATTCCTATATCGTCTATGGGCCGCTTTCGAACTGCGCGACGACGCTGATGTTCGAAGGCGTGCCGAACTTCCCGGATCAGGGGCGTTTCTGGGAAGTCATCGACAAGCACAAGGTCAATATCTTCTATACGGCGCCGACGGCGATCCGCTCGCTGATGGGCGCCGGCGATGAATTCGTCACGCGCTCCTCGCGCTCGTCGCTGCGTTTGCTCGGCACGGTCGGCGAGCCGATCAACCCGGAAGCCTGGGAGTGGTATTACAACGTCGTCGGCGACAAGCGCTGCCCTGTGATCGACACCTGGTGGCAGACGGAAACCGGTGGCCACATGATCACGCCGCTGCCGGGTGCGACCGACCTGAAACCCGGTTCGGCGACCACGCCGTTCTTCGGCGTCAAGCCTGAGCTGGTCGACAATGAGGGCAAGGTGCTGGAAGGGGCCGCCGACGGCAATCTCTGCATCACCGACAGCTGGCCGGGCCAGATGCGCACCGTCTACGGCGATCACGAGCGCTTCATCCAGACCTATTTCTCCACCTACAAGGGCAAGTACTTCACCGGCGATGGCTGCCGGCGCGACGAAGACGGCTATTACTGGATCACCGGCCGCGTCGACGACGTGCTCAACGTCTCCGGCCACCGCCTCGGCACGGCGGAGGTGGAATCGGCGCTCGTGTCGCACAATCTGGTTTCGGAAGCGGCAGTCGTCGGCTATCCGCATTCGATCAAGGGCCAGGGCATTTATTGCTATGTGACGCTGATGGCCGGCCACGAAGGGACGGACACGCTTCGCCAGGATCTGGTCAAGCACGTGCGCGCCGAAATCGGCCCGATCGCCGCGCCGGACAAGATCCAGTTTGCGCCCGGCCTGCCGAAGACCCGCTCGGGCAAGATCATGCGCCGCATCCTGCGCAAGATTGCCGAGGACGACTTCGGCGCGCTCGGCGACACCTCGACGCTTGCCGATCCGGCAGTCGTCGACGATCTGATCGCCAACCGGCAGAACAAGGCGACCGCCTGACACACAGAGCCGCTCCGGCCATCCGAGTCCCGGGGCGGCTCACGTTACGTTGTTGGCTGATATTGGGCGGCCTGCGCAAGGCCCGGTTCGGGCCCGACAATCCTTGCTTAGAAATCGATCGCCCGGCCATTGATCTCATAATCGCCGAAACGGGCCGGCTCGGCTCCGTCGCGGCCGCCGATCTCCGGCGGCAGGTCCAGCGGCTTCTGATTCTTTCGCCGCTCCTCGGCCTCGGCAAGCGCACGCTGGGCAGCCGGGGACAGCATCTTGCGCGGCGGCTCCGATCCTTCGGCCGTCGGCGTTTGGCTATTGTCGTTATCGGCGTCCTGCATGGCTTCTCCTGCCGGAAAACATTGAAAATGGCTGGTGAATAACCAAATCATAATGCGCCGCCGCCGGGATTAAAAGCTTGCGGCGCCGAAATCGGAGTTGGAGATTCGCAATGAACCTCGTTCGCACTGCCATGTTGCTTGCCTTCATGACGGCGCTCTTCATGTTTGTCGGCTTCCTGATCGGCGGTCGGGCCGGCATGATGATCGCATTCCTCATTGCCGCCGGCATGAACTTCTTCTCCTACTGGAATTCCGATCGCATGGTGCTTTCGGCCTATCGCGCCCAGCAGGCCGACGAGCGCAATGCGCCGGAATTTTTCGCGATCATCCGTGATCTCGCTCGCAATGCCGGGCTGCCGATGCCGAAGGTCTATCTCTATGACAGCCCGCAGCCGAATGCCTTCGCCACCGGCCGCAATCCCGAAAATGCCGCCGTCGCCGCCTCGACAGGTCTGCTCCAGGCACTGTCTCCGGAGGAAGTCGCCGGCGTAATGGCGCATGAGCTTGCCCATATTCAGAACCGCGACACGCTGACGATGACGATCACGGCAACGCTTGCCGGGGCGATCTCGATGCTTGGCAATTTCGCCTTCTTCTTCGGCGGCAATCGCGACAACAACAACAATCCGCTCGGTTTCGTCGGCGTCCTCGTCGCCATGATCGTGGCGCCGCTCGCCGCCATGCTGGTGCAGATGGCGATCAGCCGCACGCGCGAATATTCGGCCGACCGCCGCGGCGCCGAAATCTGCGGCAACCCGCTCTGGCTCGCGTCGGCGCTCGGCAAGATCGCCCGCGGTGCCGCCCATGTGCCCAACGAGGATGCCGAGCGCAATCCGGCGACGGCGCACATGTTCATCATCAATCCGCTGTCCGGCGAGCGCATGGACAATCTGTTTTCTACGCATCCAGACACGGAAAACCGCATTGCCGCGCTGCAGGAGATGGCGCAAAGCGGCATGAATGTCTCGACGGGACCGGTTCGTGCTGGTAATCCGACGCGCAAATCGCGTTCTGTTCCGAATACGGGTCGCGGTGGTTCGCAACCGCCAAGAGGTCCGTGGTCTTGAATTCAGACGGCACGAGAAAGCCATTCCATAAACAGAAACCTTCCAACGACCGGCCGACCGGCCGATCGACGCCGACCAAGCCCGGCCTGCAGGCCCGGGCCGCGGCGGCAAAAATTCTCGCCGCCGTCGTCGACCGCAAGCTGCCGCTCGACGGTGCTCTCGATCACGAACATGGCAATCCTGCCTATAAGGCGCTCGGCGAAAGCGACCGGGCGCTTGTCCGCGCCATTCTGAACACGACGCTGCGCCATCTGCCGCGTATCGATGCGGCGATCGCCTCGCTGCTGGAATCGCCGCTGCCGGAGGGCGCGCGGGCGCTGCATCACGTTCTGGCAATCGGCGCGGCACAGATTCTCTATCTCGACGTGCCCGATCATTCGGCCGTCGATCTTGCCGTCGAACAGGCCAATCAGGATCCGCGCAATCGCCGTTTCGCCAAGCTGGTCAACGCCGTTCTGCGCCGGCTCGGCCGCGAAAAGGACGAGGTGCTGGCGGAGATCGGCAAGGTCGCGCCGATGCCGGCCTGGTTCCTCGCACGGCTGGAAAAGGCCTATGGCCGCGATGCGGCGCTGGCGATCTCGCAATCGCAGCTCGAGCCGGCGTCGATCGATCTGACCGTCAAATCCGACGCCGAAGGCTGGGCAAAGAGGTTGAACGGCGTTGCGCTGCCGACAGGCGGCGTGCGCCTCGCCGCCTTCGATGGCGGCATTCCGTCGCTCGAGGGGTTCGATGAGGGCGCCTGGTGGGTTCAGGATGCAGCGGCAAGCATTCCGGCCAAGCTTTTCGGCGATCTCTCAGGCAAACGTGCCGCCGATCTTTGTGCCGCGCCGGGCGGCAAGACGGCACAGCTCATCCTTGCCGGCGGCGCGGTCACCGCGCTCGATCAGTCGGAAAGCCGGCTAAGGCGGCTGCGCTCGAATCTCGACCGACTCGGCCTGAAGGCGGAAACGGTCGCGGCAGACCTGACGACATTCAATCCGCCAGAAGGCTTCGATGCGATCCTGCTCGACGCGCCCTGCTCTTCCACCGGCACGACGCGCCGGCACCCCGACGTGCTGTGGACCAAGGGGCCGGAGGATATCGCCAGGCTGGCGGCGTTGCAGGAGCGGTTGCTGCGTCATGCGCTGACCTTGCTGACGCCCGGCGGCATGCTGGTGTTTTCAAATTGCTCGCTCGATCCCGCCGAGGGTGAGGAGGTCGTCGCCCGTGTTCTTTCCGATACGGACGCGATCGAGCGCGTTCCGATCAACGTGGGCGACTGGCCCGGCCTTGAGGCTGCGATCACGCCGCTTGGCGAATTCCGCACGCTTCCGACCATGCTGAAAATGCCTGAGGGCATCGCCTCCGGCCTCGACGGCTTTTACGCAGCGGTGCTGCGACGAGCGGGCTGACCAACCGCAAAGGTCGGAGCAAACCAATGCGGGGATTGAAATCCTCGCATCATCGCCACGGTGCGTTGTGAACCGTCGAATGATCTCAACTGAAATGCGGTAACTTGCGTATATCCGAACTTGTCACGAATTAATTCATTGCGGGCGATGAAATCGGCCGCTTTTCACCTATTCTTAACCACGAGGGTCAATAGACAATAGAATATGCAGTCCGGTCGGCGTTTTGCGAGCATGTATGTTCGGGAAGCTTGGCGGCGCGCCTTGCGCCGCGTCGCGCTGCTGCGCCTGAAGCTTTTTCGCCGTTCGATCAAAGTGCCTGAGCGCCTGATCGTCGCGCCGACCGATCTTCGCGGCATCGATCCGCATGTGGCCGACGAAATTCTCAACGGTCGGTTTCTCCTGGCCGGGCGGATGTTGGAGACGAATGGCAAATCGCCCTTTACCTTCACCCTGCCCTCGCGCCCCTTCGCGACCCGCCTTCACAGCTTCGGCTGGTTGCGGCACATGCGGGCGCACAAGACGGAACGCAACTCGGCCGCCGCCCGCGCCATCGTCGACAGCTGGCTTTCCGTTCATGCCGGCCGCATGGAAGGAATTGCCTGGGAGACCGACGTCACTGCCCAGCGCGTCATCGCCTGGCTTTCCCATTCGCCGGTCGTGCTGCAGAATGCCGACCGCGGCTTCTATCGTCGGTTCATGAAGTCGCTGGCGTTTCAGGTAAGGTTCCTGCATCGCATGGCGCCCTATACGCTCGGCGGTCTGGAGCTGTTTCGCCTGCGCATTGCGCTCGCCATGGCCTCCGTCGCGATGCCGACCCGCGCCTCCACGCTCAAACGGGCGGCCCAGGCGCTCGACCGCGAATTCGATAGCCAGATTCTGCCGGATGGCGGCCATGTCTCGCGCAATCCGCGCGCCGGGCTGGAACTGCTGCTCGATCTGCTGCCGTTGCGCCAGACCTATGTCAATCTCGGCCATGATCTGCCGCAGAAGCTGATCTCCGGCATCGACCGCATGTATCCGGCCTTGCGTTTCTTTCGCCATCAGGATGGGGATCTGGCGCTTTTCAACGGCGCGACGTCGACGCTCGCCAATGAACTGATGTCGGTGCTCAGATATGACGAGACCGCCGGTCAGCCGTTCAAGGCTTTGCCGCAGTCGCGCTATCAACGGCTTGCCGGGGGCAAGACAATCATCATTGCCGATACCGGCACGCCGCCTTCGGGAGGCGCGTTGCGCAGTGCGCATGCCGGCACCCTCTCATTCGAGATGTCGTCCGGCCGCCATCGCTTCATCGTCAATTCCGGCTCGCCGAAATTTGCCGGGCACCGCTATGTCCAGATGGCGCGCACCACGGCGGCGCATTCGACCGTCATCCTCAACGACACATCGTCCAGTCGCTTCTCTCTCTCGCCTTTCCTCAACCATGCGATTACCGAACCGGCCAGGACCGTCACCGTCGAGCGTGCCGAAACGGAGGATGGACGCGACGGCATCAAGCTCAGTCATGACGGTTATGTGCGAGCGTTCGGTGTGCTGCACGAGCGTGAAATCACACTCAATGCGGCAGGCACGATCGTGACCGGCCGCGACCGGCTTGTCGTCCGTGAAGGATATGAGATTGACGAGCCGGTGAAGGCTGTCGCCCGTTTTCACGTCCATCCTTCGATCGTCCTGCAGCAGAGTGACGGGGAGTCTGTGCTGCTGACAGCGCCGGACGGCGAAAGCTGGCTGTTTTCCGCCCCCGGCAATGAAGTGCTGATTTCCGAGGACATTTTCTTTGCCGACAGCTCCGGTATTTGCGGCTCGGACCAGATCGAGATTGACTTCGATCTTGGCGAGAAGACGGAAATCCGCTGGTTTTTATCCCACAAGGGATAGCGCCTGTTTGCGCGGCGGCGAAGCTGTGCTAACGCGGCGCAAGCAGAACCGAAGCCGAACGGAGAAAGTTCATGGCCGTCATTTCCAAGAAGATCCCCGCCCCGGACAAGGTCGAAATCAAGACCGCACTCCTCTCCGTCTTCGACAAGACGGGGATCGTCGAGCTCGCCCAGGCCTTGTCTGAAAGAGGCGTGCGCCTGCTGTCGACCGGCGGCACCTACAAGGCGATTGCCGCGGCCGGTCTCGCCGTCACCGATGTTTCCGACATCACCGGTTTTCCCGAGATCATGGATGGACGCGTCAAGACGCTGCACCCGACGGTGCATGGCGGCCTGCTGGCGATCCGTGACGACAGCGAGCACCAGGACGCGATGAAAGAGCACGGCATCGAGGCCATCGACCTCGCCGTCATCAACCTCTATCCCTTCGAAGAGGTGAGCGCGGCCGGCGGCGATTACCCGACGACGGTTGAGAACATCGATATTGGCGGCCCGGCGATGATCCGGGCATCGGCAAAGAACCACGCCTATGTGACCATTCTGACCGATCCCAACGATTATGCCGAGTTCAAGGAGCAGCTTTCTGCCGATGCCGGCAAGACGGCCTACGCCTTCCGCCAGCGCATGGCGGCCAAGGCCTATGCCCGGACCGCGGCCTATGACGCTGCGATTTCCAACTGGTTTGCCGAGGCCCTGTCGATCGACACGCCGCGCCACCGCGTCATCGGCGGCGTGCTGAAGGAGGAGATGCGCTATGGCGAAAACCCGCACCAGAAGGCGGCCTTCTATGTGACCGGCGAGAAGCGTCCGGGTGTTTCGACGGCTGTCCTACTCCAGGGCAAGCAGCTCTCCTATAACAACATCAACGATACCGATGCCGCCTACGAGCTCGTCGCCGAGTTTCTGCCGGAAAAGGCGCCGGCCTGCGCCATCATCAAACATGCCAATCCCTGCGGCGTCGCCACCGGATCGAGCCTGGTCGAAGCCTATCAGCGGGCGCTTGCCTGCGATTCCGTTTCCGCCTTCGGCGGCATCATAGCGCTCAACCAGATATTGGATGCCGAAACGGCCGAAGAGATCGTCAAGCTCTTCACCGAGGTCATCATCGCCCCTGATGTCACCGAAGAGGCAAAGGCGATCGTCGCCCGCAAACCGAACCTGCGGCTCTTGTCTGCCGGTGGCCTGCCCGATCCGCGCGTTGCAGGGCTGATGGCCAAGACCGTCTCCGGCGGCCTGCTGGTCCAGAGCCGCGACAACGGCATGGTCGAGGATCTGGAACTCAAGGTCGTCACCAGGCGCGCACCGACGGCGCAGGAGCTCGAGGACATGAAGTTCGCCTTCAAGGTCGGCAAACACGTCAAATCAAACGCCGTGGTTTATGCCAAGGACGGCCAGACGGCCGGTATCGGCGCCGGCCAGATGAGCCGGGTCGATTCGGCCCGCATCGCCGCGTTGAAGGCCGAAGAGGCCGCCAAGGCGCTCGGCCTTGCGGTTCCGATGACCAAGGGTTCGGCGGTTGCTTCCGAAGCCTTCCTGCCGTTTGCCGACGGTCTTCTGTCGATGATTGCCGCAGGCGCGACGGCGGTGATCCAGCCGGGCGGCTCAATGCGCGATCAGGAGGTCATCGATGCCGCCAACGAACACGGCGTCGCGATGGTCTTCACCGGCATGCGCCACTTCAGGCACTAGAACAGGATGATTTTCGGCCCGGTCGGCCTAAAATATGAATCCTGTTCTAAATTAAAGAGTTAGAGCATGATGTCGCCCGAAAACTGCTCACACTTTTCGATATCATGCTCTGAAGAGTGCCGGACAATCGTCAGGCGCGGTCGGCCGGATAAGGCGTGCGGATCAAGAGCAGCAGGCCGCCGGCGAGGAACAGGATCAGCGTCGCCATTCCGAGCCGCGGTGATCCGCTGATATAGGTCATCAGCGAGAAGAGCAGCGTCGCCATGAAACTCGTGGCGCGCCCTGAAAGCGCATAGATGCCGAAGTAGCGGCCGGCTTCCTCGAGGCTGACGCTGCGGGCGAGATAGGAGCGCGACGAGGCCTGCACCGGCCCGAAGGCGAACCCGATCAAGAGGCCATAGAGAATATAGGCCTTTTCCGCCGCGGTGCCGAAGAGGCCGCCGGAATCGGCCGTCGGCAGCGCCATCAGGCCAAACAGCGTGTAGCCCGGCCCGGTCGAGATGATGCCGACGGTGGCGAGAAGCAGCATGGTAAGGCTGATGACGACGGTTACCTTCGAACCGACGCCCTTGTCGATCCGGCCGGCGATCAGGCAGCCGAAAATGGCGACGACGTTGAGGATGATGCCGTAGAGACCGATCTCGATCGTCGCCCAGCCGAACATGCCGGCGGCGAAAACGCCGCCGAGGATCAACAGGCCGTTGACGCCGTCCTGATAGATCATGCGGGAAATCAGGAATTTCAGGATGCCGCGCCGCTCTTTGAGTTCGCCGAGCGTGTTTCTCAACTCCCGCAGGCCGGCGCGGATGGCAGTGCCGAAGGGCAGGCCTCTGCCGACATCGGGCGTGAAGAAGAACATCGGCAGGATGAAGATCAGGTACCAGACGGCCGAGATCGGCCCGGTGATGCGCGCATCCTGGCCGGTCTTGGGATCAAGGCCGAAAAGCGGGTCGAGGCCGAGAACGGTCTTGCCGCTTTCCGGGCTTGCCGCCAGAAGCGTGACGACGGCAATCAGCACGATCATCCCGCCGAGATAACCCAGCCCCCAGGCGGTGTTGGAGAGCTTGCCGACCTCGTGCTTGGCGACCAGACGCGGCATCATAGAATCGTTGAAGACGATCGAAAACTCGGCCGAAATCGAGGCGAGGATCATGAAGATCACGGGATAGAGGACAGGCGAACCCGGGGCGGCGAACCACAGGCCGAAAAGGCTCGCGATCTTGATGATCGCGAAGAATCCGATCCAGGGTTTGCGTGCGCCGGACTGGTCGGCGATAGAGCCGAGAACCGGCGAGAGCAGGGCGATGATCACCGAGGAGATCGTCGCCATGTTGCTCCACGTCGTCTGGGCCGACACCGGATCATCGGTCAGGCGCGAGACGAAATAGGGCCCGAAGATGAAGGTGGTGACCACGGTGAAGAAGGGCTGCGCCGCCCAATCGAAGAACATCCACCCCCAGATGCCCTTCTCCGTGGCTTTTGGCGGCTGCGTTCCTGTCCAGTCTATGCGATTCAACATCCGCTCCTGTTTTGGCGGACTGTCTCACCTCGCCCGGTCGCGCGCAAGATCGGTCAGGATACCTGCAGCAACGGTAATACGCGCGAGATTGGGGTCGCCGCTGTCGCTGAGGCTCGAAAGTTCCTCGACGATGCGGTTGATGCGAACGCGATCCTGGGCATGCCAGGCCTGGACGGGCAGCTTTTCCTTGCCGTGATCGGAAAGGGCCGAGATGACGATGTCGCGCCGGGCGCTGGCAATCTGGTCGATGCTGCGGGCAAGGGCCAGATTTTCGTAGTGGTCGGAGGTGAGGATCCGGCCGCCGGCCGCCAGCAGCCGGGCGATGCGGAAGGTCCTCGACACCGCGAAATAATTCTCGGCCGCACGCACCAGCGGCTCGCCGGTGCGCTCGGCGATCTGCATGATCTCCGGCACCAGCGCGAAGCTCTGGAGGTTGGCGATCTCGGCCGCGAGCTTTTCGGGCACACCTGCCTGGACATATTCCGCCTGGCGTGCCGCGGCATCGCCCGCCGCCTGCTCGGCGAAAGAAGGCCTCAGCTTCTTCAGGGCTGCCTGCAGCCGGCTAATCACCTCGGCCATATCGGACCTGGTCATGGCGGTTTTCAACAGCAGCCGCGTGAGCACGATATAGCTGTGGCTGATTTCCTCGTAGACTCGGTTCTGCATCTCGCCCGATATCGTGCCGTCGAGTGCATCCGTCTCGGCCCAGAGCCGGGTGAGATCGAAACCGTCGCGGGCAACGATTGCAGCGCGCACCACTTCCGGCGCCGAAGCCGCCGTCGCGTCCATCATGGCGACGGTGAAGCTCGGCCCGCCGCGGTTGATCGCTTCGTTGGCAAGCACGGTCGCGACGATTTCACGCCGCAGGCGGTGGCTGGCGATGTCGCCGGCGTTCGACTTCTGCATTTTGACGGGGAAATAATTCGACAGCGTCGCGGCAAAATAGGGGTCGTCGGGCAGATCGCTTGCGGCGAGCGCATTGAAGAGCACGATCTTGGCATAGGAGACCAGCACGCCGATCTCCGGCCGCGTCAGCGGCTTGCCGGCCGTATAACGTTCGGCGAGGGTCTGGTCGTCGGGCAAGGTCTCGACCTTGCGGTTCAGCTGACCGGCCCCCTCGAGTACGCTCATGAAGCGGCCGAGCTCCAGGCCGTTGGCCGTGCCCTTGCGCTCCGTCAGCGAGATCGCCAGCGACTGGAGGTAGTTGTTGCGCAGCACCAGGGCCGCCACTTCGCCGGTCATCGATGAAAGCAGCTGGTCGCGTTTTGCCCGCGTCAGCCGCCCGTCATGCATGGCGGCCGCCAGCGCAATTTTGATGTTGACCTCGACGTCCGAGGTGTTGACGCCGGCCGAGTTGTCGATGGCGTCGGAATTGCAGCGCCCGCCGTTAAGACCGTAGGCGATACGGCCCTTCTGGGTGACGCCGAGGTTTGCGCCCTCGCCGATCACCTTGGCGCGCACCTCCGCCGCCGTGACGCGGATCGGGTCGTTGGCACGGTCGCCGACTTCGGTATCGGTTTCGGACGGCGCTTTGACATAGGTGCCGATGCCGCCGAACCAGAGCAGGTCGACCGGGCTCTTCAGGATCGCCGTCATGATCTCGAACGGCGTGGCCACGGCTTTGTCGATGCCGATCGCAGCGATCGCTTCTGGCGTCAGCGTCACCGATTTCGCCGCGCGGGAAATGATCATCGCTCCCTTCGAAAGCATGTTTCTGTCGAAATCCTGCCAGCTCGAGCGCGGCAGGTCGAAGAGCCGCTGGCGTTCTGCCAGCGTCTTTTCCATGTCGGGATCGGGATCGATGATGATGTCGCGGTGGTCGAAGGCGGCGACGAGCCGGATCTTCGGCGAGAGCAGCATGCCGTTGCCGAAGACGTCGCCCGACATGTCACCGACGCCGGCGACGGTGAAGGGGGTCGTCTGGATGTCGATGTCCATTTCCCGGAAATGGCGTTTGACGGTTTCCCAGGCGCCGCGGGCGGTGATGCCCATCTTCTTGTGGTCATAACCGGCCGAGCCGCCGGAGGCGAAGGCATCGTCCAGCCAGAAGCCGGCTTCCTGCGCCAGCGCATTGGCGGTGTCGGAAAAGGTTGCCGTGCCCTTGTCGGCAGCGACGACGAAATAGGGGTCGTCGCCGTCGAGCCTCACCGTATCCTTCGGCGGCACGATCTCGGCACCGGAGATATTGTCGGTGATCGAAAGCAGCGTGCGGATATAGGTCTTGTAGGCCTCGCGGCCGGCATTGAAGACCTCGTCGCGGCTGCCGCCGACGGGAAGCTTTTTCGGATAGAAGCCACCCTTGGCGCCGACCGGCACGATGACGGCGTTCTTCACCTGCTGTGCCTTGACGAGACCGAGCACCTCGGTGCGGTAATCCTCGGCGCGGTCCGACCAGCGCAGGCCGCCGCGCGCCACCTTGCCGAAGCGCAGATGCACACCTTCGACCTCGACGCCGTAGACGAACATCTCGCGGAAGGGTTTCGGCTGCGGCAGCCCGTCGACCAGGTGCGGATCGAGCTTGAAGGCGAGCATCGCTTTCGGCGAACCATCAGGGTTTTTCTGGAAGTAATTGGTGCGCAGCGTCGCATCGACGATGTTGACGTAGCGGCGCAGGATGCGGTCGTCGTCGAGGCTCGGCACCTCGGCAAGCTCGGCCTCGATCGCCTGGTGCAGCTCGGCGAGCTTCTTCACGCGGGCCTTTTCCGGCAGCTTGGGATCGAGCGTGTCGTGGAACAGCCGGAAAATGGCGGCAGCGACCTCAGGATATTTGTCGAGCGTCGTTGCGATATAGTCCTGCGAATAGGCGATGCCGGCCTGGCGGAGGTAGCGCGCATAGGCGCGCAGCACATTCGTTTCGCGGGCCGAGAGCCCCGCCGAAAGGATCAGCCGGTTGAAGCTGTCATTGTCGATCGTGCCGGCGAAGGCGGCGACGAAGGCTTCCTCGAGGGCGGCGCCATAACGCTGCAGGTCAATGTCGCGGCCGTTGCGGGTCTCGAGCTCCATGTCATGCAGCACGACGAGTTCGGTTTGGCCGTCGGCGACCGGCACCCCGATATCGAAGGTGCGTTCGCTGACGACATTGAATCCGAGGTTCTCGAGAAGCGGCACGCGCCGAGACAGCGCCAGCTGGCCGCCGGCGTGGAAGATCTTCAGCGAAAGGATGCGGCCCTGTTCTTCCTGACGATGATAGAACTGGATGCGGAGCGGCTCGCCGGCGGCGCAGGCGCCGATATCGGCGAGGTCCGCTACGGTTTCCTCAGGGGTGAAGGAATCCTGGAAGGCCTGGTCGACCGATATTTTCGGCGCCTTCGGCCCGGCCAGCGCTTCGAAGCGGTCGTCCCAGCGGGCGGTGATTTCGCGGATCGTCTGCTCGAGCTTGGCTTGCGGAATGCGTGGCGTCTTGCCGCCGGAGCGACCGATGATGAAATGCACGCGCGCCACGCCGCCTTCGGGGAAAGCCGGGTAATAGGCGGAGACACGCCCGTCATAGACCGTCTTCAGATAGGTGCCGATCCGCTCGCGGACGATGGAATCGTATTCCTCGCGCGGGACATAGACGATCACCGAGACGAAGCGGTCGAAATGGTCGATGCGCGGCAGGACGCGCACGCGCGGCCGGTCGGCCAGGTCGTTGATCTGCTCGGCAAAGCTTGCAAGCAGCGTCGTGTCGATCTGGAAAAGATCGTCGCGCGGATAGGATTCCAGCGTGTTATCAAGCATGCGGCCGGAATGGCTCATCGGGTCGAAGCCGAAATGCTCCTTCACCTTTTCGATCTTGGAACGCAGCAGCGGGATTTCCGAGGCGAGCGAGGTATAGGCGGTCGAGGTGAAGAGGCCGACGATGCGCAGCTCGCCGGTGACATTGCCCTCGGCGTCGAAACGTTTGACGCCGACATAATCCATATAGGCGCGGCGATGGACGATCGATTTCACATTCGCCTTGGTGACGATCAGGAAGTCGGGGCCGTCGAGGAAGGCGAGGATCTCGGGCGTCGTGGTCACGGCATCCTTGCCGGTGCGCAGCACGAGAACATCGGGATTGGAGAGGATGCCGAGGCCCGTCCCCTTGTCGCGCTCGACCTTGGCGTCGGCACCCTTGCCGGAATAGACATATTCGCGCATGCCGAGGAAGGTGAAATTCTCGTCGCGCAGCCAGGTGAGGAACGCCACCGCCTCGGCGTGTTCGGCCTTCTTGCGGCCAGCGCCATTGGCCGAAAGCTCGGCAATCACCCCGTCGAGCTTGGAAAGCATCGGCTCCCAGTCCGAGACGGACAGACGGACATGTTCGAGCACAGTCTGGATGCGATTGACGAGATCGGCAGCCTGGCTGGAATTCAACGGGGCGATATGAAGCTGGATGTGGCTGACGCGCGTCGCGGGATCACTCGGCTGGTCGGCGGAATAGAGCGTAGGCGCCTTGCCCTTCTCCATGATGAGGATGGGATGTATGGCCATGAAGAGATCGCGGTGGGTGCTCGTCACTTCACCCATCACCGATTCATAGAGGAAAGGCATATTCCGGTCGGTGACCGAAAGCACCGAGACGGCAATGCCGTCAGGCGCCACACCGCCGATGGCGTCGATACTGACGCGCGGGGTCTTGCTGTTCCAGGCGGCAAGTTCTTTGGCCGAATGCACGGCAGAAAGCGCCAGCATTTCAGGCGTGTAGCGTTCGAGATCGTCATTGCTTGCCCGGCCGAAGAGAATTTCCGGATCGAGATGGGCCTCGCCCCTCTCCTTGGCGATCTTTCGCGCGCCTTCAATCTGTTTTTCTCGTTTCGGATTGTTTCTGGCAGCCATGGATCGCCTCCCGCAATGGACTGATTTTCTGCAAGCTAGCAGAAGATTCTTCGAAAAAATCTCTAAAATGGGGGCCAGCGGGATGGTTTTGATGCTTTTTTGACGTCGGAAATGGGAAATTGTCGGAGATTTTTCCGATTTCGTAGCCAAAACAAACGTGGACGGCCCTCTTTTTGTTTTTTCTTCCGCCGCACATTTCCATGCTCACGTGAAGAATGGTTGACAGCGTGGCGTCAAAAAGATCATCAAACGCCATCATCATTCGGACCTCGGTATCATGTCGGAAAATGCAGCGGGCGCAGTCATCGTCATTTCCAGCCATGTCGTGCGCGGCTCGGTCGGCAACCGGGCGGCGGTGTTTGCGCTGGAGACGCTCGGCCATCCGGTCTGGGCGCTGCCGACCGTCGTTTTGCCCTGGCATCCCGGCCATGGCCGTTCGACGCGGCTGACATTTGCGGAAGCCGATTTCGACGCGGCGATCGACGATCTGGTCCGTGCGCCCTGGATCGGCGAAGTCCGGGCAGTGCTTTCGGGCTATTTCGGCAATGCCGCCCAGGCGCGCTCCGTCGCCCGGCTGATCGCTGCCCTCCGGCAGAACAATCCCGAACTGCTCTATGTCTGCGATCCCGTGATGGGCGACCTCGGCGGCCTCTACGTGCCGGAAGCCACGGCCGAGGCCATTCGTGATCATCTCATCCCGCTCGCTTCGCTGGCGACGCCGAACCGCTACGAGCTTGCCTGGCTGTCGGGAGCGGCGCTTGACGACAATAGCGCGATCATGGAGGCGGCGCTGGCGCTCGGGCCATCGCGCATGCTCGTCACCTCGGCGGTGCCGATGATGGCGGGCGGCACCGGTAATCTCTACCTCTCCGGCCGTCACGCGCTTCTTGCCGAGCACCGCGTCGTCGAGAACCCGCCGAATGGTCTCGGCGACCTGCTCGCCGCGGTTTTCCTGTCGCGCCTGCTGTCCGGCCTCGAGGATGAAAAGGCGTTGCAGCTCGCCACCGCCAGCGTGTTCGAAGTGCTCGCGCGTGCGGTCAAGCGCGGCAGCAACGAGTTAATGCTGGCAAGCGACGCGTCCAGCCTTTCGACGCCGATGGCCATGGTGCAGATGCGGCGGCTCGTCCACCCGGCGCAGCGGCGGAAAAAATGACGCATCTGCCAGTTTGCTCATTTTGCGGTGCAGCAGTTGATCTTGTCTTCCGTGCGCGCTAATCCAGAAGCATGCAGCGTTTTCCAAACACCCTTCTGGACGGTTATCGCAACTTTATGAACGGGCGTTACGCCGACGCCCGCGACCGATATCGGCAACTGGCCGAAAACGGTCAAAGTCCCAGTACGCTGGTGATTGCCTGTTCGGATTCACGTGCGGCGCCCGAGCTGATCTTCGATGCCGGCCCGGGCGAGCTTTTCGTCATCCGCAACGTCGCCAATATGGTGCCGCCCTACGAGCCGGACGGTCATTTCCATTCGACATCGGCCGCGCTCGAATTTGCTGTGCAGGCGCTGAAGGTCTCGGATATCGTGGTGATGGGCCATGGCCGCTGCGGCGGCATCCGCGCGGCGCTCGATCCGAATGCCGAGCCGCTGTCGCCGGGCGATTTCATCGGTCGTTGGATGTCGCTGGTCAAACCGGCAGCCGAGCAGATCCAGAGCAATGATGTGATGACGGCCGCCGAGCGGCAGACGGCGCTGGAGCGTGTCTCGATCCGCAATTCGATCGACAATCTCAGAAGCTTTCCCGACATCAAGGCGCTCGAGGAAGCGGGAAAAATGCATCTCCACGGCGCCTGGTTCGACATATCGACGGGTGAACTCTGGGTGATGGACGCCGAAACGCGTGATTTCATTCGCCCCGAGATCTAGGGATCAACGGGTTTATCAGTTTTTTAAGGATTGTTGTTAAGCTGCCGGAATTGGTCGCGCACGACCGACGTCTTGATCACCGTGGCGATTGGCGATGAAGTTCGAAACCATCAAAAAGGTTATTCTGGCGGCCATCATGCTGCCCTTCGTCTTCATGCTCATTGAGGGCGTCGTCGTTATCCGGACTTCGCTGACGCAATACTGGAACCTCGAGAAAGACCGGCAGTTCGCCGACGTGCTTGCCCGCGGCGGGTCCATCGCCGCCACGGAAATCCTGAGTGAAATCGGCGCCACGCGCCGCTATCTCGCCCATCCCAGCAGTAGGACCGCGATCGAAATGCAGCGCAGTCGGGCGACGCTCGACGACGAACGCCTGGCTTTTCACGCCAGCCTGCCTTCCCGCGATGCGCTCGACGAAGGGCTCGTGGACGAATTGTCGGCTCTCAGCCTCGCCTATAGCCGCATCGTCGCCGCCCGAAGCGCCGTCGACCAAGGTCGTTATGCCGGCAGCGATCCCGGTGCCATCTACTGGTACGCGGCTCTCAAGCAGCTTGCCGTCGTCGATGCGCTCTCCCCGCTGATCAACGATCCGGTGCTGCTCGAGAAATCCAACCAGCTGATGGGCATCATGCTGACCTACTACGGCGAAAGGCTGATCACCGGGATCGGCACGCGTTACCTCGACCGCGGCCCTTCCGTCAGATTTCCGGTGGAGCTGTTCGTGCAGGGAAAAGTGATGATCGGCGAGGGTATGGATCACATGGTCTTCCATTCCGCGACGTCGATCGAGCGCGATATCGTCGGCTATCTCGGTCGCAGCAGCCAGGTGAAGGCGAATGCCATCACCGATGCGATACTCGCCGGATCGCGGCCGACGCGCACAATACGTGACGTCTGGGCCACGGCGCAGAACGAACGGATGAGTTTCCTGCAGCAGAAGATGATCGAAGCCGCCCGAGATATTCACGACACCGGCGAGAACTTTTCGACGCGTTCGCACCTGCATTTGACGCGGATCCTGGCGCTGTGCGCTGGTCTGCTGATCCTCGCCACCTTGGTGATGATGCTGGCGGCAAGGGGTCTGCGCCTGATCGACCGGCTGACGCTGGATCGCGAGGCGCTGGTGGCGGAATTGCGCAACGCCGCCCAGACCGACCTCTTGACCGGCCTCTACAACAGGCGCGGCTTCGAGGTCGCCGCATCGGCGCTTCTCACCCAGGCCGAACACGGATCGCGCTGGATATCCGTCGTGCTGTTCGATCTCGATCATTTCAAGAAGATCAACGATGTCAACGGTCATGATGCCGGCGACGCCGTGCTTCGCCATGTCGCGGGCATCGCGCGCGAGAATTTCCGCTCCTTCGATCTGCTGGTGCGCCACGGCGGCGAGGAATTCCTGGCGCTTCTGCCCGATTCGACGCCGGACGACGCTGCCATCGTCGCCGAGCGGGTGCGGCTGGCGATCGAGATGGCGGAAATCCCTTTACCGAGCGGCGAGCTGCTCAAGGTGACGGCGAGTTTCGGATGCGCCGGCCGGGCAAACGACGGCGCAAGCCGGAACTTCGAGGATCTTGTCAAACGCGCAGATCTGGCGCTTTACGCCGCCAAGGCCTCCGGCCGCAACTGCGTCGTTTCGGGGCCGGTCGTACCGGCTCCGCCGCAGGAGGAGCGCCGCAAGACGGCCTCCGGCGGTGGTTTCGATTCCCGCCTATGAAAAACGCCGCATCTTGCAGCGGCGTTTCGGGGGATCGTTGTCTATGCAGGCCTATCTGCCGCCGTCGATCTGCTGGCCGATATAGGCAATCGCCTGCTGATAGACGCTGGCGGCGTTCCAGCCCTGGATGGCAGCGAAATTCGGCTCTCCCGGCTGATAGCCGGCGCCGGCCCGCCAGCCGTGGCCCTTGAGAAAATTGGCGGTCGAGGCCAGCGCATCGGCTCGGGAACCGACCATGTCGACACGGCCGTCGCCGTCGCCGTCGGCGCCGAAACGCACGACGTTCCTCGGCAGGAACTGCGTCTGGCCGATTTCACCGTGGGCGGCACCCTTGGCCTGCGGGCTCAGATAGCCCTCCGAGACGAGCTGGAGCGCGGCATAGAGCTGGTCGGTAAAATATTCCGAACGACGGCAGTCATAGGCAAGGGTCGAAACAGCCGACAGCGTATGCTGGTTGCCCATATAGCTGCCAAAACCGGTCTCCATGCCCCAGATGGCGATTAGCGGGCCGGCGGGAACGCCGAAGCGACGCTCGAGCGAGGCAAAAAGCGCCTGGTTGGCCGCCTTCATCGAACGGCCGCGGGAGATGACGGCGGCACCACCGCGCTTCTGCATGAAGGCGTCGAAGGAGAGCTTGAAGCTTTTCTGGCCGCGGTCGGCGGCGATCGTCGGCTTGTTGTAGTTGACGTTGGCGAAGGCGCGGCTGAGCACCGACTGGCTGACGCCGTTTGCGGCTGCCGTCTGTTTGAAATCGGCGACCCAGGCGTCGAAGCCGGCGCTGGTATTGCCGCATTCTGGTCCTTGCGCGAACGCCGGTACCGCATGGAGAAGGCCCATTGCCGCAGCGGCCGCCAGAAACAACTTTGTCATGCGCATTGAGAAACCCCACTCTCGATCTGCATAGCTTTCAGGCGGGCAAGAGGATGCCAGCCACTCGCGATTTTGTCACGACCACCTTTTAGCGATCGCTTATACAGTTGTATTTGCCCGGAAAAGCCCCGCTCAGCGAGCAGGGCTTTAACATCTTATGGTTTACAAATGGTATCAGGCTGCCTGCTTGCGTGGCTTGACCAGGCCGCGATTGACGAGCAGCTCGGCGATCTGGATGGCGTTCAGCGCTGCGCCCTTGCGCAGGTTGTCGGAAACCACCCACATATTGAGGCCGTTTTCGACCGTCGCGTCCTCGCGGATACGCGAGATGTAGGTCGCATCTTCGCCGGCGGATTCATAGGGCGTGATGTAGCCGCCGTTCTCGCGCTTGTCGATGACGAGGCAGCCCGGGGCGTCGCGCAGGATGTCGCGGGCCTGGTCGGCGGTGATCTCGTTTTCGAACTCGATGTTGACCGATTCCGAATGGCCGATGAAGACGGGCACGCGCACGGCCGTGCAGGTCACCTTGATCTTCGGGTCGAGCATCTTCTTCGTCTCGGCCAGCACCTTCCACTCTTCCTTGGTATAGCCGTCTTCCATGAAGCTATCGATGTGCGGGATGACGTTGAAGGCGATGCGCTTGGTGAACTTCTTGTTCTCGATCGGATCGGCGACGAAGACGGCGCGTGTCTGGTTGAAGAGTTCGTCCATGCCGTCCTTGCCGGCGCCGGAGACGGACTGGTAGGTCGAGACGACGACGCGCTTGATCTTGGCGAAGTCGTGCAGCGGCTTCAGCGCCACCACCAGCTGGGCGGTCGAGCAATTCGGGTTGGCGATGATGTTGCGCTTGGTGAACTGGCTGATGGCATCCGGGTTCACTTCCGGCACGATCAGCGGCACGTCGGCGTCGTAGCGCCAGGCCGAGGAATTGTCGATAACAACGCAGCCCTGCTGGCCGATCTTCGGCGAGAACTTCTTGGAAACCTCGCCGCCGGCCGACATCAGGCAGATGTCGGTGTCGGAGAAATCGTAGTTCTCCAGATTGGAGACCTTCAATGTCCGGTCACCATAGGACACCTCGGTGCCCTGCGAACGCGCCGAGGCGAGCGCCACGACCTCATCGGCGGGGAAGCCTCGTTCGGCGAGGATGTTGAGCATCTCCCGGCCGACATTTCCGGTCGCTCCCGCAATTGCTACTTTGAAACCCATTTCTCAAGCTCTCTTTCTCTTCTCTCCTCTGGTCCGGTGAGGGGGAAAGGCGCGACGGATCGCGTCTTCCTGTCCCCAGCCGAGCCGGGGAGAGAGCGGCAGGCCAGAGACGTCAGACGGTTTTCGTCGTCGTTTTGGCCTTGGTTTTGGCAGAAACCGGAACGGCAATATCCACCCCGGCAACCTGTGCCCGGTCATCGCATGCGGCAATGGCGTGTTCGTCGCGAACCATGGAGATTCCTTTTCCGCTGTTGCTCTTAGAAGGTTTTCCATAGGAGTCAAGGTTTTTGCGCCGATAGCTGCCAGGCGGAAGGAGCGGTGTCGTCCTGCGGCGGCTTGTCATGCCGCTGTCATCACCCAGGGGTATCCCGACCCGGTTGTTAATATCTGCAACGAAAACGGGGGTTTTCCATGCGCATGCTTCTCGCCGCCTTTGCGGCCACCACCATTCTCGCTGGCGCCGCCCAGGCAACGACGGTCTACCCGCTTGATCGCGCGACGATCCTTGTCGGTTCGCCGTTCGACTTCAAGGTCGAGCTCAACAAGCAGGTCAAGCCCGAAGACGTGAAGATCACGGTCAACGGCCAGGATTACAAGACCGTCCTCGGAGGCGAGGCTCAGTTCGTCGAATTGGAAAAGGGCAAGGAAGACAAGGCCCTCGGCTCCGCTCTGCTGCTGCGCGGCCTGAAGATTTCCGCTCCGGGCGACTACAAGGTCGAGGTCTCTGCCGGCGACGAAACGAAGTCGGTCACCTGGAACGTTTACGAAACCGCCGGTCAGCCGAAGGCCAAGAACATCATCTTCCTGCTCGGCGACGGCCTTTCCGTCGCCCATCGCACTGCCGCCCGCATCATGTCCAAGGGCATGACCGAAGGCAAAGCGAATGGCCGCCTGAACATGGACGATCTCGATCATATGGCTTTCATCGGCACGTCGTCGACGAATGCCGTCGCCACGGACTCGGCCAACACCATGTCGGCTTTCATGACCGGCCACAAGACGGCCGTCAACGCCCTCGGCGTTTATGCGGACCGTACGCCCGCTCCGCTCGACGACCCGCGTGTTGAAACCATTGGGGAAGCCGTTCGCCGCACGACCAAGAAGTCGATCGGTATCGTCGCGACCTCCGAAATCGAGGACGCAACGCCGGCTGCGGTCGTTTCCCACACCCGCAGCCGCAACGACAAGGCCGACATCGTCGGCATGCTCCTCGAGGTCAAGCCCGAAGTCATCCTCGGCGGTGGCTCGGCCTATTTCCTCGGCAAGGAAGTCGCCGGTTCCAAGCGCAAGGACAATCAGGACTACATCAAGCTGTTCCAGGATGCCGGCTACAAGCTTGCGACCGATAAGAACGAGCTTGCAGCCAATGCGTCGACTGACGGCAATCTCCTCGGTCTCTTCCACACCGGCAACATGGACGTCACGCTCGATCGCGAATTCCTGAAGAAGGGCACCGTCGACAAGTTTCCGAACCAGCCGGGTCTCGTCGACATGACCAAGGTTGCGCTCGACCGCCTCTCCAAGAATCCTGACGGTTTCTTCCTGATGGTCGAAGGCTCCTCGATCGACAAGATGTCGCATCCGCTCGATTGGGATCGCGCCGTCATCGACACCATCGAATTCGACAAGGCGATCGGCGTTGCCCGCGAATTCCAGAACGCGCATCCGGATACGCTGATCGTCGTCACCGGCGACCACACGCATGGCGTTTCGATCATCGGCACCGTCGATGACGAGAAGCCGGGCACGGAAATGCGCGAAAAGGTCGGCACCTATGCCGAAGCCGGCTTCCCGAACTACAAGGACGAAAACGGCGACGGTTACCCCGACAAGGTCGACGTCAGCCGCCGCCTGTTCCTCAGCGCCAATAACGGCCCCGACCATTACGAAACCTTCCGTCCGAAGCTCGACGGTCCGTTCGTTCCGGCTGTCCAGAACGAAAAGAAGGAATATGTCGCCAACGAACAGTACAAGGATGTTCCGGGCGCGGTCCTCGTTCAGGGCAATCTGCCGAAGACCAGCGAGAGCGGCGTCCATGCTGTTGACGACGTCGTTCTGCAGTCGGCCGGTCCGGGCGCCGAAGGCTTCCATGGTTACATGGAACAGAGCGACGTCTATCGCGTGCTCGCCGATACCTTCGCCCTCGGCGCCAAGCAAACGAACTGATCTCTAGACGCAAGGCCGCTTGCCGGCCTTGCGTCTTTCGTCGATCATGGTCCCGGCCGTTCAGCGGCCGGGATTTGTTTCCTGGAGGTCGCCATGGACATATTCTCTTCGCTGCATCTCAGCCGCCGCCGGCTGATCGGCGCTGCCGTTGCGCTCCCCTTCACCGCTCACGCTGTTCGTGCCGCCGTCGCTTTGCTCTCCTTCGACGAGCTCTATGGCAAGTTCGGCGTGCTGGGCCTTGAGTTCTCCGATAAGGTCAAGCGTCTCGCAGGCCAGGAGATCAGCATGAAGGGCTTCATGGCGCCGCCGCTGAAGGCCGAGGCGCAGTTCTTCGTGCTCACCGAAGTGCCGATGTCGCTCTGCCCCTTCTGCTCTTCCGATGCGGACTGGCCTGATAATATCGTCGTCGTCTATCTCGGGGAGAAGCAGACCTTCGTGCAGCCGCGCCAGACGATCGAAGTGCGCGGCACTCTGGAATATGGTTCCTGGACGGATCCGGAAACCGGCTTCGTCAGCCTGCTGCGCATCCGCCAGGCCGAATATTTCGCCGTGTGAACCCGACATGCTCGCGCTCGATGTCGAAAACCTTGATGTCACCTTCCCGGGGCTCGCCTCGCCGGCGCTGGCGATCGGCCGCCTGTCGATCGATGCCGGCAGCAGGGTTGTCATCACCGGGGCGTCCGGCTCCGGAAAGAGCACCTTCGTCAATATCGTCGCCGGGCTGGAGCGGGCTCGCCAGGGCCGCATCCGCTGGAACGGCGAGGATATTGCCGGCTTCTCGGAAAGCCGGCGCGACCGGTTCCGCGCCGCCAATATCGGCTTGGTCATGCAGGAATTCTATCTTTTCCCAGGCCTGTCGGCACTTGAAAACGTGCTCCTGCCCGCCCGGCTTGCCGGCGCCGCCACGGCCGCCGTCATCGAGCGGGCGCATGCGCTTTTGAACACGGTCGGTCTTTCCCGTCCCGGCCAGAAGATCGAGACCATGTCGCGCGGCGAGATGCAGCGCGTGGCGATCGCCCGCGCGCTGCTGCGCAAACCCGGCGTCATCATCGCCGACGAGCCGACCGCAAGCCTCGACGCCGAAAGCGGCGAGGCCGTCGGCGATCTCATCCTCGATCTTGCCGTTGCCGAAGGCAGCACGCTGATCATCGTTTCGCACGACCAGCGCCTCGCGGGCCGCCTCGACCGACGCATCACCTTCGGCTCCGGCCGGATCAGAGAGGATTCTGCTGCGGCGGCGGGGGAAGCAGCATGATCCGCTTCATTCTTGTCGATCTTCGCCGCCTCTGGGCCGGGTCGCTGGTCGTCGTGCTGCTGGTGGCGCTGGCGACCGCGCTCGGCGTTTGCGTCGTCCTGCAGGAGCGGGCGCTTCGGCTCGGCAGCGCGCGCGCCGCCGACAAGTTCGATCTCGTCATCGGCGCCGGCGGCAGCGAGACACAGCTCGTACTCTCCTCCGTCTTCCTGCAGCCTTCGCCCCTGCCGCTGATGCCGGGCGAGGTGTTGGCCAAGCTTGCCGCCGATCCCCGTGTCGACTGGGCCGCGCCGATCGGCTTCGGCGATTCCTTCTCCGGCTATCCGATCGTCGGGACGACGGTAACGCTAGCGGAGAAGCTGTCCGGCGGCTTTGCCGAGGGCAAGGTTTTCGCACATGAGGGAGAGGCGGTGATCGGCTCCGCAGTCAAGCTGCCGCTCGGCGGTGAAATCAAGCCGATGCATGGTTCGGCCGAAGAAGGCGGCGAGACCCATACCGAACTCGACTATCATGTTGCCGGCCGCCTGCGGCCGACGGGGACCGCCTGGGATCGGGCCATTCTGGTTCCGATCCAGGCCGTCTGGCATATCCATGGCATGGAGGGGCATGAGCATGCGGAGGAGGGCGCCGGGCACAATGATGAGGCGGCGTCCGCCACGGCTACCGCTGAACACGGTCACGAGCATAAGGAAGCCGGCGATCATCACGATGGGCATGAGCATCACGGCGAGGCCGATCCGGATGCCGCGCTCAACGAGAACTGGACTGCGGACACTCCCGGCCTTCCTGCTATTCTCGTCAAGCCGAAGACCATCGCCGATGCCTACAAGCTGCGGCAGGACTACCGCAGCGGCAATACGGTCGCCGTCTTTCCCGGCGAGGTGCTGACCAGTCTCTACGCCACGCTCGGTAACGCCAAGCAGATCCTCGTCGCGGTCGCCGCCGGGGCGCAAACTCTCGTCGCCGCCTCGCTGGTGCTGGTCACGGTCATCCATATCGGCCAGCGCCGCCGCCAGATCGGCGCGCTGAGAGCCTTCGGCGCCCCGCGCGGCGCGATCTTCGGCATCGTCTGGCTGGAATTCTTCTTCCTAGTGGCGGTCGGCATCGGGCTCGGATTCGCCGTCGGTTATGCTGCGGCGCTGACTTTGTCCGGCCTATTCTCCGAGACGAGCGGTATCGCCATGCCGGTCGGCTTCGCCCGTGAAGACGCCGGGCTTGCGGCGGCACTGCTCGCCTTTGCCGCAATTCTTGCCGCTCTGCCGGCGGTGCTCGCCTATCGGCAATCCCCGGCGCAGGCGCTGAGAGCGTAACGGTTCAGATCGCAAACCGCAGTCAAACTTCCTTCCAACGGAGCGCGATGCGTGCGACAAAGCGCCCTGCTGTTAGACTAAAGTCATAATCCCAAAGCATCCCTCTTTTTGATCTGCCGTTTCTGGCACACTCCCGTCAGGCGTGTCGCGGCCAGGGGTATGCTTGAGGAGAGTAGGCCGCGCGCGTTGCTCATCACTCTGTGGAGGACAGACAATGGCAAATGTCGCAAGCATCGACGGCGCGAAGGCCGGTCCGATGACCGGCGAGGAGAAGAAGGTCATCTTCGCCTCTTCGCTCGGTACGGTTTTCGAATGGTATGATTTCTATCTTTACGGTTCGCTCGCCACCTATATCGGCGCAACCTACTTCACCCAATATCCCGAGGCGACGCGTAACATCTTTACGCTGCTCGCCTTTGCCGCCGGCTTCCTAGTGCGTCCCTTCGGCGCGCTGGTATTCGGCCGTCTCGGCGATCTTGTCGGCCGCAAATACACCTTCCTGGTGACGATCCTGATCATGGGTATGTCGACCTTCCTCGTCGGCATTCTGCCGGGTGCCGCCAGCATCGGCATTGCAGCCCCGATCATCCTGATCGGCTTGCGCCTGCTGCAGGGCCTGGCGCTCGGCGGTGAATATGGCGGTGCGGCAACCTATGTCGCCGAACATGCGCCGAACGGGCGCCGCGGCTATTTCACTTCCTGGATCCAGACCACGGCGACGCTCGGCCTGTTCCTGTCGCTGATCGTTATCATCCTGGTTCAGTCGCTGATGGGGCCGGTTCAATTCGCCGCCTGGGGTTGGCGTATTCCGTTCCTTGTCTCGGTCGTCCTGCTCGGTATTTCCGTCTGGATTCGCCTGAAGATGAACGAGTCGCCCGCATTCCAGCGCATGAAGGCGGAAGGCAAAGGCTCCAAGGCGCCGCTGACCGAAGCTTTCGGCCAATGGCGCAACGCCAAGATCGCGATCATCGCGCTTCTCGGCGCGACGATGGGCCAGGCGGTCGTCTGGTACGGCGGCCAGTTCTATGCACTGTTCTTCCTGCAGAACGTGCTGAAGGTGGATCTGCAATCGGCCAACATCATGGTCGCCATCTCGCTTCTGCTTGGAACGCCGTTCTTCGTCATCTTCGGCGGGCTCTCCGACAGGATCGGCCGCAAGCCGATCATCATGGCCGGTCTTCTCATCGCCGCGGTGACCTATAATCCGCTTTTCAAGGCGATGACCTGGACGGCAAACCCGGCGCTTGCCGAAGCGCAGGCCTCGATCCGCGCGACGGTCACGGCCGATCCGACGGACTGCAAGTTCCAGTTCAACCCGACGGGCACGGCGAAATTCACCAGCTCTTGTGACGTGGCGACGGCGTTCCTGACGAAGAACTCGGTGCCTTATGACGTCGTGGCCGGCCCTGCCGGACAACCGGCGACGGTGAAGGTGGGTAACGCGACGGTGCCGAGCTTCGACGCCGCTGCTGCCGGCGACAAGGCGAAGGGCATGACTGCCGCCTTCGAAAAGAGCATCAACATCGCGCTTCACGATGCCGGCTATCCGCTGAAACGCGGCGTCGCCAAGGTGCCGGATGCCAAGCTCGATGCCTTCATCGCCGCCAATCCGGAACTGGCGCTCAATGCCGAAGCTATCCGCGCCGGCGAGAAGGAAACCATGCCGGCGGCCAAGCTGGTCGAAGGCAAGCTGCTGACGGCGGATGAGGCCAATGGCGTCACCGACATGGCGGTCTACAACATCGCCAATGGCGGCACCTTCGCCATGACCGCCGATCCCGCCCGCGTCAACTGGATCGGCACGGTCGCCATCCTGTTCGTCCTTGTCCTCTATGTGACGATGGTCTACGGCCCGATTGCGGCACTTCTGGTCGAGCTGTTCCCGACCCGCATCCGCTATACCGGCATGTCGCTGCCCTATCACATCGGTAATGGCTGGTTCGGCGGCTTGCTGCCGGCGACGGCCTTCGCGATGAGCGCTGCGGCGGGCGATATCTATTACGGTCTCTGGTATCCGATCGTCTTTGCGGCGATCACCCTGGTGATCGGCCTGATCTTCCTGCCGGAAACGAAGAACAGGGATATCCACGCAATGGATTGATGACGCGCGCGCGTCTCCAGGAGTTCGAGAAACGGCCCGGCGCTCACAAGGCGCCGGGCTTTTCCATATCAGGGAAAAGGCGCTTGGCGAGCGGCCAGCCATCCGGCGCCAGTTTGAAGAGCAACCCGCAGCGGGCAAAGACGATCGCCATCAACAGCGAGAACCAGGCGCCGAAGGCAAGGCCGGCGATGACATCGCTCGGATAATGGGCTCCGACCATGACACGCGTCATGCCGAGCCAGATGGCGCAGGCGACGAAGGCAACGCGGTATCGCGGAAAAAGAAGCGCGAAGGCCGCGAAGAAAGCGCCGACCGTGGTGGAATGGCCGGAGGGAAAGCTTTCGAAAGCGGAATGGCCCGAAAAGGGCGTGAAAGAAAACATCCCGTAATCGTGGAAGTGATCGGGGCGAGCCCTTCCGATCGCCCGCTTCAGGAGATTGGCGAGAAGCCCAGAGAAAACGACCGTGGTGAAGAGATAGGCGCCGATCCAGCTGACATAGAGTGCCTGCGCCCTGGAGCGCGCCGTCTTCAAGAGCTTGTAGCCTGCCCTGCCCTGAAAGAAGAGCAGGATGCTGGTAAGGATCAGCCAGGCAGAATCGCCGAAACCGGTCAGGAGCTCGCCAAGCTGCTTCACCGGCGCGGGAGGTTCGCTGGCGCCGATCGGCGCATCGAAGAGCAGCATGGAAAGGATAACGGCGTTGATGGTGATGAAGAGACAAGCCTGCCAGCGCAAAGGCGGCATGGCAGCGTCGCTCCGGCGCCAGCGCCTGTCCAGGGAAGTCCAAAATGCCCGCATTTAGTCGTCCGTTCAAAATAGCCTTCGAGCGCGGCGCGTCCGACAGGCGCTCTATCACTTTGTGGCGCATAAACCGGAAATTCATCCGACGGCTGAGTATGCGCTCGTGAAATCCGGCGCAAAAATACACGAGATTATGGCCAAGGATAGCCCGTTTTGGCTAATTCGACTGAACCGCGGATTGTTCATCGATGAAAAAAGCCCTCCGCATGCGCAATGCGAAGGGCGGGAACTGTTTCACGTGAAATATATCAGGCGGAAAGCGCCTTGAACTCGGCAAGGATCGCATCGCCCATCTCGACGGTACCGACCTGCCTTGCGCCATCGGCCATGATGTCGCCGGTGCGGATGCCCTTGTCGAGCACGTTGGCAATCGCCTTTTCCAGGTCGTCGGCTTCCTTCACCAGATTGAAGGAGTAACGCAGGCACATGGCGAAGGAGGCGATCATGGCGATCGGATTGGCGATGCCCTTGCCGGCAATATCGGGGGCCGAACCGTGCACCGGCTCGTAGAGCGCCTTGCGCTTGCCAGTCTTGCCGTCCGGCGCGCCGAGCGAGGCCGAGGGCAGCATGCCGAGCGAGCCGGTCAGCATGGCGGCGACGTCGGAGAGCATGTCGCCGAAGAGATTGTCGGTGACGATGACATCGAACTGCTTCGGCTGGCGCACCAGCTGCATCCCGCCGGCATCGGCGAGCATATGTTCGAGCTGGACGTCGGAATATTTCGCCTTATGCGTCTCGGTCACCACCTGGTTCCAGAGCACGCCCGACTTCATGACGTTGCGCTTTTCCATCGAGCAGACGCGGTTCTGCCGCGTGCGGGCCATTTCGAAGGCGACGCCGGCGATGCGCTCGATCTCGTAAGTATCGTAGACCTGCGTGTCGATGCCGCGCTTCTGGCCGTTGCCGAGGTCGATGATTTCCTTCGGCTCGCCGAAATAGACGCCGCCGGTCAGCTCGCGGATGATCAGGATATCGAGGCCTTCGACCAGCTCCGGCTTCAGCGAGGAGGCCGAGGCGAGGGCCGGATAGCAGATGGCGGGACGCAGGTTCGCGAAGAGCTGCAGATCCTTGCGCAGGCGAAGCAGGCCGGCTTCCGGACGCACTTCATACGGCACGCTATCCCATTTCGGGCCGCCGACGGCGCCGAACAGAACGGCATCGGCGGCCAGCGCCTTCTGCATGTCGGCTTCCGAGATCGCCGCGCCATGGGCATCATAGGCAGAGCCGCCGACAAGGCCTTCGTCGGTGACAAAACCGGCATTCATCGCCTCGTTCATATAGGCGATGATCTTGCGGACCTCGCCCATGGCCTCGGGACCGATGCCGTCACCCGGCAGCAGGAAAAGATTGCGCGCTGTCATGAAGCCCTCCTGGAAAAACAATCTGCGGCTTCTTAGACCCCGGAAATGGGCATTTCAAGCGAGAGAAGGCCTGAATCGGTACGCTTCACCGCCGGCCGCAATGGTTGCTCCTGGACCGGCAAACGGATTAGAACGGTCGCCACCCTTTTATTTCCCGGATTTCTCCCATGGCTTTTGCACCTCTCCATCTCGACACGCCGCTGGTTCGGACCGCCCCCGACTACAGCGCCAGCGGCAAGCCGCTCTGGCTGAAGCTCGATGCGCTGCAGCCCTCCGGCAGCTTCAAGCTGCGCGGCGTCGGCCGGCTTTGCCAGCACGAGGTGGAAAATGGCGCGCGCGAGATCTTCTGCGCTTCCGGCGGCAATGCCGGCATTGCCGCGGCCTATGCCGGCCGGGCGCTCGGTGTGCCGGTCACGATCGTCGTGCCGGAGACGACGGCCGCCGATGTGCGGCAGACGATTGCCGCTACCGGCGCCAATGTCCTCGTGCACGGCGCCGTTTTCGACGAAGCCAATGCCCACGCGGTCGAACTCGCCCGAAGCCGCAAGGCAAGCTATGTGCATCCTTTCGATCATCCACTTCTGTGGGATGGTCATGCGACGCTGATCGACGAGGTGGTGATGAGGGGTGCGGAATTCGACTGCGTCGTCACCAGCGTCGGCGGCGGCGGGCTGCTTGCCGGCATTGTCGAGGGGCTGAAGCGAAACGGGCTGCCCGACGTGCCTGTGATTGCCGTCGAAACCGAAGGGGCGGCTTCGCTGCATGAAAGCCTCAAGGCAAATGAGCGCATTACCCTGCCTGCCATCACTTCGATCGCCACATCGCTCGGCGCGCGGCAGGTGGCCCAGCATGTCTTCGAACTGCCGAAACGGCATCCGATCGAAAGTGTTCTCGTCAGCGATGCCGATGCCGTTGCCGCCTGCCTGAAGTTTGCCGATGCTCAGCGCATTCTGGTCGAGCCGGCCTGCGGTGCCGCCCTTGCTGTTGCCGACGTGCATGCCGGGCTGCTTGCGCGCTTCGACAATCCGCTGATCGAAGTCTGCGGCGGCATCGGCGTGTCGCTGGAAAAGCTGAGGCTCTGGAGAGAGCGGTTTCTCTGATCTCTAAGCGCGTTCTTTCGGATTCGCTCCTTGCGCTTTAGGTTCTTTGTTGCCGCAAACCGCTGCACACTTTTGCGCGAGATGCTTGGACCAAAGAAAAAGCCGGGCGAAAGCCCGGCTTGATCGATCGGCATTCGTTCGGGCTTAAGCGGCCCAAGGATGCGAAGCGGCGTTCTTCTTTTCGAACTCGTCGATCGCCTTGCCCTTTTCCAGCGTCAGGCCGATATCGTCGAGGCCGTTCAGCAGGCAGTGGCGCTTGAACTCGTCGAGATCGAATTTGATCGAGCCGCCGTCGGGACCGGTGATTTCGAGGTTTTCCAGGTCGATGGTCAGGATGGCGTTGGAGCCGCGCGAGGCGTCGTCCATCAGCTTGTCGAGATTTTCCTGGCTGACCTTGATCGGCAGGATGCCGTTCTTGAAGCAGTTATTGTAGAAAATGTCGGCGAAGCTGGTGGAGATCACGCAGCGGATGCCGAAATCGAGCAGCGCCCAGGGCGCGTGTTCGCGCGAGGAACCGCAGCCGAAATTGTCGCCGGCGACCAGGATCTTGGCATCACGATAGGCCGGCTTGTTCAGCACGAAATCGGGATTTTCCGAGCCGTCTTCGTTATAACGGGCTTCGGCGAAAAGGCCGGTGCCGAGGCCGGTGCGCTTGATCGTCTTCAGATAATCCTTCGGAATGATCATGTCGGTGTCGATGTTGACGACCGGCAGGGGCGCCGCAACGCCCGTGAGCTTCACGAATTTATCCATGACCAATGCTCCATTTCAGCAAATGTACTTTCCTGAATGTGCATCTAGTCCAGTTTTCCGCCGAAATGAAGGAGAATCTTTCTAAAGCGCGTCGCGATCTTTCAGATTCGCTGCTTGCGCTTTAGGTCTTTGTTTTGACGCATGTCGTTATCGCAAAACCGCGATACACTTTTGCGCGACATGCTCTAAATGGCGGCCGCGCGACGTTTCGCGCGGCCGCGCGCGCTCATGTCCTGTTATTTGGTCGGGGCATTCAGGCCCCAAAGCACGCCGAAAGGATCGCGAAGCTGGCCGTAGCGGTCGCCCCAGAACATCAGTTCGATCGGCATGACGACTTCGGCGCCGGCGGCCACCGCGCGCTCCCACCAGAAATCGATATCGTCGATGACCAGCTGGATGGCGAAGCCTTCATGGCCTTTGAAGGGATGGCCGTATTCGGGATAGGCATCCGCCAGCATGAGGGAGCTGCCATTGATATAGAGATGAATATGCATGGTGCGGCCGCTCTCATCGACCGGCACCCGATGCGCCTCTTCGGCGCCGAAGGCCTTCTTGTAGAATTCCGCGGCTTTCACCGCGCCGTCGACCGTCAGATAGGGCAGCAGGCCATTCTTGACCGGCGGCATTTTAACCGGATTGTTTTCCGTCGTCGTATCCATGCTCGTCCTCCATCGTGTTCAACCGCCGGCTGAGCGCCTGGCTGCTTCAAAGACGTATCATGGACGCATGATCCGACAATGTCGGTCAGTTTTTTTGAGCGACGCGGCTTAGAGATCGATGATCGTGCCGCGACCGTCGTTCCAGATGCGCATCTCGCGTTGGCCGTTGTTTGCCTTGGCGCGGATCGGAGCGGGCTTCATCTTCATCGAAAGGGCGCGGCCGACCATGAGCACGGTCAGGATGCCGCCGACGGCAAGCGTCACCGAAAAGGTGAGAAGCAGCATGGCGACAAAAACGGTGGCGCCGGCAAGCATGAAGAAGATGGAGCGAATGTTCTGCATGGGTTTGATACCTTTCTACAGAAAGGAATGTGGTCCTTCTTTTTTCTCTCTGCAAGGCAAGCATGGCTTTTTGTTGTCTTGCCGGGCTTTGTGAAGCTTGGCACTAATGAGTGATGAGCCGAACCATACCTCTCCGTTCCCTGCATCTGCGCCGCTCGGTGCTGAGCGTGCCCGCCATCAATCTCCGGGCGCTTGAAAAGAGCCATTCCCTTGATTGCGATGCGGTTATTTTCGACCTGGAGGATTCCGTCGCGCCCGAGAAGAAGGAGCAGGCGCGGGAAAATCTGCGCGCCTTTTTTGCCGGCCCGCCACTTGCGGGCAAGGAAAGGATCATCCGCATCAATTCTTTGTCATCCGGATTCGGAGCAGCGGACTTCGATCTGGTCAAGGCGCTTTTGCCCGACGCCGTTCTCCTGCCGAAGGTGGACGAGCCTGGCGATGTCACTGATATCAGCGATCTGCTTGCCGATCCGGATGCGCCGGAGGCGCTGCGCATCTGGGCGATGATCGAGACGCCGCGCGGCGTGATGAATGTCGGAGCGATCGCCGAAGCCGGCCGCACGCCGGGCTCACGGCTCGATTGCCTCGTTGTCGGCCTCAACGATCTGCGCAAGGAAACGGGCGTGCTTCCCCAGCCGGGACGGAACTATCTCGTGCCGTGGCTGATGCAGGTCGTCCTTGCGGTCAGGGCCAATGGGCTCGAGGCGATCGACAGCGTCTTCAACGATTTTAAGGATGCCGAAGGCTTCGACGCCGAATGCGGCCAGGGCCGCGCCATGGGTTTTGCCGGCAAGATGCTGATTCATCCCTCGCAGATCGAAGTTGCCAACCGGCATTTCGGTCCGAGTGCGGAGGAGATTGCGGAAGCCGAGGCGGTCATATCAGCTTTTGCCGATCCTGACGCCAGGGGCCTCAACGTCATCAATGCCAACGGACGGATGATCGAACGGCTGCATCTTGTCCAGGCCGAGGCTCTGGTTCATAAAGCTCGCCTGATTTCTGCAAGAAAGCCCGCCTGATGAAACTCTACCGCTTCCTGACCGGTCCCGACGACGCGTCCTTCTGCCACAAGGTCACCGCCGCCCTCAACAAGGGCTGGTCGCTGGAGGGTTCGCCGAGCTATGCCTTCAATGCCGCAACCGGCGCGATGCAGTGCGGCCAGGCCGTCGTCAAGACCGTCGAAGGCAAGGATTACGATCCGGAGATGAAACTCTCCGAGCAGTAAGACTTAATTCCAGGATAGACGCCTAACGCTCCGCGGCTTCCTCGGCGCTGGCCTCGATCCGCTCCATATCATCGTCGCTCAGCCCGAAATGGTGGCCGATCTCGTGGATCAGCACGTGGGTGATGATATCGCCGAGCGTCTCGTCATTCTCCGCCCAGTAATCGAGAATGGGGCGCCGGTAGAGGCGGATGCGGTTCGGCATCTCGCCGGTTTCCACCGTGAAACGTTCGGAAATGCCCCTGCCCTCGAAAAGGCCGAGCAGATCGAAAGGGGTTTCCAGCGCCATGTCCTCGAAGACGTCGTCATCGGGGAAATCCTCGATCTCGATCGTGAGATTGGTCGTCAGCTGGCGGAATTCATCCGGAAGATGGCTGTAGGCCTCCATGGCCAGCGACTCGAAGGTGCTGATCGTCGGCGCATGGCGGTCCCGCCAATCATCGCTCTGGTCTATGCGGGCCATGAATATTCCTTCCTTTGCGGGCCCATATAGAACCTTTATTGCCGATTTTCGAGTGCGGAATCAAAGGCAGGAATAAATTCATAGAAAATGATTGTTGACTCTTCATTAGCTCTCTGGAATCTATAAGAACATAACAGGAACAAGACGGATCGGAGTGAACGCCATGGCGCAGAACGCCCTGGCGCGCGAGCGGCTTTTTGCGCTCCGCGAAACCATTGCCAGACTGGAAGGAAAGCCCGCGCCGGCATTTGCGGCCGCGGAGCGGGAAGCTTTGGCGGAAGGACGCAAGACGCGCCAGGAGCGCATTCTGCCATCCCTGCCGTTCGGGGTGGAGCTTCTCGATCGGGCGCTGGAGGGCGGCCTGCCCCTCGATGCGATTACCGAATTCCGTTCCGCGCTGTCTCGCGATGCCGGCGCGGCAAGCGGACTGGCGATGGCTGTTGCCGCGCGGCTGCAGAAACAGGAATCGGATGGCGGCAGGCTTATGCCGTTGCTCTGGATCGGCGATGCAGTCGGTACGCTGGAGGCCGGCCGTCCCTATGCTCCCGGGCTTCGGGATTTCGGGTTGAGCCCTGAGCGATTTCTCCATGCCGCGCCGCGCAAGCTGGACGAAGCGCTCTGGCTGGCGGAGACGGCGGTGGAAAGCGCTGCTTTTTCGGCCGTCATCCTCGAAGTGCGGGGCAACCCTGCGCATTTCGGCCTGACCGAAAGTCGCAGGCTCAGTCTCAGGGCGCATGCTGCCCGCCGTCCGCTCTTTCTCGTGCGGCAGGCAGGGGTGGAGGAGGCCAGCAGTGCCGCCTTGCGCCTGCATGTCGAGCCGGGACCGTCTGGTCTGCGGCCGTTGCCGGATGGATCGAAGCTTGCCGGCAGCATCGGCAATCCGATTTTCCGTCTCACGCTGGAGAAGAGCCGCAATCCGGCCCCGCTCTCCTTTCTCCTGGAGTGGAGCCCCCATGAACGCGAATTTTTCCCTGTCACCGAACCAAACCTCATTCGTCCTCCAGGCGAACAGTCAGCGCATTCTGGCGCTCAGCTTCCCGCATCTGCCAACCGACCGTATCGCCCGCAGGCGATGGAGGCCCTCCTGGCGTTCGAAAGAGCGTCCTGAGGCACCGCCCATCGTCTGTTCGGCCAAGCTCAACAATGCCATGCGGCTGACGGCACTGGACGAATTGGCCGAGCGGCTGGGGCTCAAAAAGGAGCAGGGCGTTGCCGAGGCGCGCGCCATGTATCCGACGATCGAGGTGGTGGAAGAGGATCCGGCCGCCGACCGCCGGCTGCTGGAGGCAATTGCCGACTGGTGCGACCGTTATACGCCTTTGGTGGCGTTCGACGGCAAGGACGGTCTGTTTCTCGACATTACCGGCTGCACGCATCTTTTCGGCGGTGAGAAGGCGCTTCTCAAGGATGTTCTGTCGCGGCTCTTTCATATGGGGATCGATGCGCGCGGCGCGATCTCATCGTCGCCGGGCCTTTCCTGGGCCGTGTCGCGTTTCGGGCAAAGCGGCGTGATCGAAGATGAGGAGACGGAGCGTGTGCTGATGTCTTTGCCGATCGCAGCCTTGCGGCTGCAAGGGCAAACCGTCGATGCGCTGAAGAAGCTCGGCCTGAAATATATCGGCGACGTCATCAATGCGCCGCGGGCGCCGCTGACCCGCCGGTTCGGGCCGGAATTGCTGCTGCGTCTCGACCAGGCGTTAGGGCATGAAGATGAACCGGTTTCGCCCCGTCGTCCCGTCGCCAGCCTTTCGGCCGAAAGCCGTCTGATCGAGCCCATCGGAACGGAGGAACAGATCCTTGCCGTCACAAGGCAGGTCGCCGTATCGCTGCAGCCGTCGCTGGAGGCACGAGGCGCCGGCGGGCGGGTGTTCGAATTGGTTCTATTCCGCGTCGACGGCAGGGTCTTCCGTATTTCCGTCGGCGCTTCGCAACCGCTTCGCGAACCGAAATTTATCGCCGGGCTTTTTTCCGAACGACTGCAGGCGGTCTATGACGATCTCGATGCCGGCTATGGTTTCGAGATCGTACGGCTGAATGTGTTGCAGCATGATCCCTTCAACGAAGCGCAGGCTGATTTCGAGGGCGATCGTCAGGGAGAAATCTCCCTTTCGGCTTTCGTCGACCGTGTCTCCGCCCGGCTGGGTGCGGATTGCCTGCAAAGCTTCCAACTCCGTGAGAGCCATGTGCCGGAACGCGCCGTCATCGCAGTTCCGACGATGGATAAGCTTTCAAGGCGGGGGAAGGCGGAACAGGGCGGTTCTCTCCCTTTCCGCGAAGAGCGTCCGTTGCGGCTTTTTGCAACGCCGGAGCCTGTCGAGACTATACTCGCCGAAGTGCCCGATGGCCCGCCGCAGATCTTCCGCTGGCGGCGCATGCAGCATCAAGTGGCAAAAAGCGAAGGTCCGGAGCGGATTGCCATGGAGTGGTGGATCGACGGAAGCGACGCGGAGGCGCGCGATTATTTCCGTATCGAGGATGAGGCCGGACATCGCTTCTGGATCTATCGTCGAGGTTTCTATGGTCAGGAGCTCGACCCTCGCTGGTTCATGCACGGGGTATTCGCATGAAGGCCGAACGTGCATTCTTCGAGATTGGCGCGAGGACGAATTTCTCGTTTCTCGAAGGCGCCTCCGGCCCCGAGGAGATGGTCGTACAGGCCGCCCATCTCCGGCTCGGCGGCCTCGGGATTGCGGACAGGAATTCGGTTGCCGGCGTGGTCAGGGCCCATGCGCAGGCGTTGCAGATCGAGGAGAAGTACAAGAACAGACATGAGACAGATTTTCAGGCGAAGGAAGGCGAGGAAATCCTCGATCCGGTCAGGGTTCAGCCGGGTGCCCGTCTCGTCTTCTCCGATGATACGCCCGAGATTCTCGCCTATCCCAGAAACCGCCGCGGTTGGGCAAATCTCTGCCGGCTTCTCAGCGCCGGCAATCTGAAGGAGGAGGCGGTCAAGGGAACCTGCATCCTGACGGAAGCGGAGCTCATGGAATGGGGAGACGAGATGATGCTTGCTCTCGTTCCGGATCGTACCCTTGTCGATCATCAGCAGGGCCAGTCGGCGCTGGAAGATTATCTGGAGCGGTTTCGCAGGCGATTCCGCAAGGCTATTTTTATGGCGTTGGCGCCGGCCTATGACGGCCGCGACAGGCAGGTCTTTGCTGTGCTTGCCATGCTTGCCGCCCGAAATCGCGTGCCGTTGATTGCCACCAACCAGCCACTTTACCACCATCCTGAACGCCGGCCGCTTTCGGACGTCGTGATCGCGATCCGGGAGCATGTGCAGATATCGCAAGCCGGATTCCTGCTGGCGCCGAATGCCGAGCGTTACCTCAAGGATTCACGTGAAATGGTCCGGATCTTCCGGGACTATCCTGGTGCGATCGAGAATGCCCGGGTCTTTTTCGACAAGCTGACCTTTTCACTGAAGGAACTGGAGCATAATTATCCGCCTGAAAACGACCCCGGCGAAACGCCACAGGAGACCCTCGAAAGGCTGACGAGAGCGGGAGCAGTCAAACGCTATCCCGAGGGTGTGCCGCCCAAGGTGGCAAAGCAGATCGATTATGAACTGAAACTCATCGGTGATAAGAACTACGCGTCCTACTTCCTGACGGTTCACAGGATCATCCAACACGCCCGTTATGACCTTAAGGTCTTGTGCCAGGGGCGCGGATCGGCGGCGAATTCGGTCATCTGCTATTGTCTCGAAATAACGGAGGTCAATCCTGAAAAGAGCACGCTGCTCTTCGACCGCTTCATTTCGATGGATCGCGACGAACCGCCGGATATCGACGTCGATTTCGAGCATGACCGGCGTGAGGAAGTCATCCAGTTCATCTACGGACGATATGGCATCGAACATGCCGGGCTGACGGCGGGAGTGACCACCTACCGCACCCGTTCGGCCGGCCGCGAGGTCGCCAAGGCCTTCGGCCTGTCGGAGGATGTTCAGTCGGCGATCAGCAGCCTCGTCTGGGGTTGGTCGGAGGACAATCTTTCCGACAGGGATGCCAAGGCGGCCGGTCTCGACGTCAAGGATCCAGTGACCCAGAATGTGCTGCAATATGCCTCCGAGCTTCTCGGTTTCCCGCGCCACCTCACCCAGCATGTCGGCGGCTTCGTCATCACACGGGACCGGCTCGACGAGGTCGTGCCGATCATGAAGACGGCGATGCCGGATCGCTACATGATCGAATGGGACAAGGACGATCTCGACAACGTCAAGATCCTCAAAGTGGATGTGCTGGCGCTCGGCATGCTGACCTGCCTGCGGAAGGCCTTTTCGCTGCTTGAACTGCATTATGATGTCAAGAAGACGCTCGCAGACCTCGGCAACAGGGAGCATGGGGACGAGGGCAAGCCGGTCTATGAGATGATGGGCCGGGCCGATACGCTTGGTGTCTTCCAGATCGAAAGCCGGGCGCAGATGAGCATGCTGCCGCGCCTGAAGCCGAAGATATTCTACGACCTCGTCATCGAGGTGGCGATCGTCCGACCGGGGCCGATCCAGGGCGATATGGTCCATCCCTATCTGAAACGCCGAGAACAGCGCGCCAGGAACATTCCGATCGAATATCCGAGCAAGGAGCTGGAAGCGGTGCTCGAAAGAACCCTCGGCGTGCCCCTGTTTCAGGAGCAGGCGATGCAGATCGCGATCACCGCTGCGGGCTTCAGGCCGGCAGAGGCCGACAAACTTCGCAGGGCGATGGCGACATTCAAGCGAACCGGTACGATCGGCGATTTCGAGAAGCGCTTCATCGAGGGAATGGTCTCAAAGGATTACGATCCCGAGTTCGCAAAACAATGTTTCAATCAGATCAAAGGTTTCGGTGAGTACGGCTTTCCGGAAAGCCATGCTGCTTCCTTCGCGCTGCTGGTTTATGCCTCTTCATGGCTCAAGGCCTATTATCCCGATGTCTTCTGCGCGGCGATGCTGAACTCCCAGCCGATGGGGTTTTATGCGCCGGCTCAGCTGGTGCGGGATGCGCGCGAGCATGGAGTAAAGATCCTGCCGGTCGACATCAATGAATCGGACTGGGATTGTACCCTTGAGGAGGCTGCCTTCGACCGGAAGGCCGTCGATTTCCGGCATGGCGAGATGGGCGGGATCATCAAGACCCGGCATGCGGTGCGGCTGGGTTTCCGGCAGATCAAGGGTCTTTCGTCGGACGATATGAAACGGCTCGTCGACAATCGCGGTCAAGAATACAGTACGGTGCGTGATCTCTGGCTGCGGTCCGGCTTGCAGAAGTCGGTCATCGAGCGGCTGGCGGATGCGGATGCGTTCCGATCCATTCATCTGTCACGGCGCGAAGCGCTTTGGGCTGTGCGGGCACTGGATGTGAAGAGTGCAGCCGAAGAACTGCCCCTTTTCGAACAGGTCCGTCATGTCGACCTTCAGCCAGAACCCGCGGCGGTGCTGCCGGATATGCTGCCGGGAGAGCAGGTGATCGAAGACTATCGTTATCTCTCCCTGTCGCTGAAAGCGCATCCGGTCTCCTTCCTGCGCGAGGAGTTCCGGAAGATCGGCATCACCCGCAATGTCGATCTTCTGGCGGTGCCGAACGGAAAGAGGGTGACGATCGCCGGCCTGGTGCTCGTGCGCCAGCGGCCGGGTTCGGCCAAGGGCGTGATCTTCATGACGCTGGAGGACGAGACCGGGGTCGCCAATGCGATCGTCTGGAACAAGATATTCGACAAATACCGGGCGATCGTCATGGGGGCTCGGCTCGTAAAAATCCGCGGCAGGCTGCAAAGCCATAGCGGCGTGATCCATACGGTCGTCGAGCATATCGAGGACATGACACCGGCGCTCGGCATCCTGCAACGCGAGGCTCGCCGTTTCGGCGCCTGCGAGCGGTCGGACGAGGTGCTGAGACCAGGAGGCGACCAGCGGGAGATCGCCGAGGCGCGGAAGGGGGCGGAATTGGAAAAACGGGTGCTGGCCGCAGGCCGCCATGCGGGCGTGGCGGAAACCGCCGAAGTCATGCCGCGCGGGCGGAATTTTCATTGACGTGCATTGCGCCGGTCGGAATCATCCGGACATGCCTTCATTATGTGTGGGGGGTTACCGCCCGGAATCGCCCTCATAATTTAGACAATCTGCAACAAGCATTACCCATCGCTGCTGCCCGATGGCGCCGGACTCGAATTTTTTCTTGACAGCCACCATCTTCTTTAGCAAAAAAACACGATAGTCAGTGTCATGTTTGGAAATGAAGACGTGCTTGTCTGCAGCTGCAATTATATAACCGACAAGGAAATCCGGGAGGTTATCACCAACCTTCTCGACGAAGACTGTTGGCAACTTATCGTGCCTGCGAAGGTCTACCACGCCATGGAAAAACGCGGCCGTTGCTGCGGCTGCTTCCCCAATGTGGTCGATATCATTATCCAGACGACCGAGGAATATCACGCCCGTCGCCACTCGACGGAGACCGAAATATTTGATTTCATGTCACGCTTGAAACAATTCCATGAGGAAAACAGGAGAGCGGACATTGAAAGGCGACAAAAAGGTCATCGAGCGGCTTAACGAGGCACTGTTCCTCGAGCTCGGGGCGGTCAATCAATATTGGGTTCATTATCGACTTCTCGAGGACTGGGGCTACACCAAGCTCGCTAAGAAGGAGCGGGCCGAATCCATCGAAGAAATGCACCATGCCGACAGGCTTGTCGCGCGCATCATCTTCCTCGAAGGCCATCCCAATCTGCAGACTCTGGCGCCCCTGCGCATCGGCCAGAACGTCAAGGAAGTGCTGGAAGCCGATCTTGCCGGCGAATATGACGCCCGCACCGCCTACAAGAAGTCGCGCGATATCTGTCACGAGGCCGGCGACTACGTTTCCATGAAACTCTTCGAAGAATTACTGGCGGATGAGGAGGGCCATATCGACTTCCTCGAAACGCAGATCGATCTGCTCGAGAAAATCGGCGAGAGCAAATACGGCCAGCTCAACGCCGATTCCGCCAACGAAGCCGAATAATTCGGATGGAAATGCCGGCCGCTCCACGCGGTCGGCATCTTCAATTCACATCTGCGGGCAACAGGCGCTCAGTCTTCGGCCTGTAGCGCTGCCAGATGCCGGAACTCGGCGATCACCTGGTCATAAACGGCGCGCTTGAAGGGGACGATCAGGCCGGGCAGCTCCTGCATCGGCTTCCATTCCCAGGCATCGAATTCCGGATCATGACCGCCCGGCGGCGGGTTGATGGCGATCTCGCTTTCGTCGCCCTCGAAGCGGAAGGCGAACCAGCGCTGTGTCTGGCCGCGGAACTTTCCTTTCAATCCGATGCCGATCAGCGCCGGCGGCAGATCATAGTTGATCCAGTTGCTCGCCTCGGCAAGCAGGGTCACCGTTCTGATCCCGGTTTCCTCATAGAGCTCACGATAGGCGGCGTCCAAGGGATCCTCGCCCTTGTCGATGCCGCCCTGGGGCATCTGCCACAGCTGCGGCGAGCCGTCATATTCGGAATTGCCGTCGGGGATCCGTCGTCCGGCCCAGACCAGGCCATCGCGGTTCAGGATCATGACGCCGACGCATGGACGGTAGGGCAGATCCTCGGCTTTCACGGTCGCCTGGCTCATCTTCTTCTCCGTTCAGGAATTCTCTCAGGGGCTTCTCGGGTCGTTGGAAAGCGCCGCGACGCCGACGATCTCGATGCCGCGCATGGACGCTTCCTCGCTCCATTTGGCGATGGCGTCGACACTTTCATCGAAAGCCGAGGCGATGCCGATCGCCTGGCCGTTCTTACGGGCGATGCGTTCGAGCTCGTCGAGCTTCTTCAGGATGGCGCCAAGATCGAGCTGGCCGTCGAGCTGCAGGTCGGCAAAGGCATAGGGCAGTTCGGTGCCCTTGGCGACCGTCGCGGTTTTCGACTGTGCCGACGTGCCGTCGTCGAGGAACAGGAGGCCGCGTTTGCCGATATCGCGCATGACAGGTTCCATGGCGGCGGGGTCGGAGAGGAAACGGCCGCCGAGATAGTTCATGATGCCGGTGTAATTGGTGATCTCACCCATCGCCTTGTGCAGGTTCTCGATGTTACGGGCCACCGGCTTCGAGGTCAGCAGGGTCTCCGGGCCGGGATCATTGGCCGGGTAATCAAATGGCTCGAGCGGAACCTGCAAAAGAATTTCGTGACCGCCGCGGCGGGCTTCCTGCATCCAGCGCTGCAGGCTGTTGCCGCTTGCGGCAAAGGCGAGGGTGATTTCCTCCGGCAATTCGGCGATGGCGCGCTGCGTCCCCGTCTGGCTAAGGCCGAGGCCGCTGACGACAATGGCAATGCGGATGCCGCGTGCGCCGGATGAGGGGCGGGCATATTGGTCCATCGGCCGCCGACCATCGGGGCCGACGATTGGCAGCCTGCCAAAGGCAGTGTCTTCGAGTAGCGCTTCATTGGGTTGGGCCGCCATGCGCGGGTCCTGGCCGATCTGCATGGCATCGACCAGCACCGGTCCGCTGCCGTCGCGCGGGCGGGGACTGTATTTGGTGACGACGGAGCCATCGCCGGTGATCATCTGTTCGACATTGGCGCCCGAGCGTGGATCGGCGCGGGGCATTCCGTCCGCCGCCTGGTCGGCAGCGGTCGTCGGCGCCTTGCCGGAAGCCTGGGTTGCAGCCTGTTCGGCCGCCGGCGATTTGGCGCGCTCCAGCCCGTCGCCCCGAAAGGCGGTATAGAGAGAAAAGCCGCCTATTGCGAAAAGGCAGAGACTGGCAGCGATGCGGCCGAGGCGCAGCACGCCAGGACGCCGGCTGCCGGTTTTGCGGTTGCGCCCCAAAGGCACATGCAGGTCCGTTCCCAATTTTCTCGCCCGCTCCAAAACCGGGAAACAGCATAAAGGGTCAAGGCCGGGCGAGTGCCCGGCCTTGCGACGATCGATTACTTGGCGACGACGGCCTTATCAGGATTCGGCGGGAAGGCCGGATCGGTCTTCTTGCCGCGCAGAAGGTCGAGCGCGTAGTTCAGCTGAACGTCATCCTTCGGATCCGGCGGCACGTAGGCAACGGAGCCCGAACCTTCATCGGTTTCGCTCTGACCCTTGATGTGGCCGCGCAGGCTGGATTCGCCTTCGGTCACCATCTTGCCCTGCAGTTCTTCCGGCAGCGGCTCTTCGACCTTGATGTCAGGCGTGATGCCGGTGCCCTGGATCGAGCGGCCCGACGGTGTGTAATAGAGCGCCGTCGTCAAGCGCAGCGCGCCGTTCTCGCCAAGCGGGATAATCGTCTGGACGGAACCCTTGCCGAAGGAACGGGTGCCGAGGACGGTGGCGCGGCGCAGATCCTGAAGCGCGCCGGCAACGATTTCCGATGCGGAGGCCGAACCGCCGTTGATCAGCACGATGACCGGTTTGCCGTCGGTCAGGTCGCCCGGGCCGGCGTTGAAGCGGCGGGTTTCATCAGGATTGCGGCCGCGGGTCGAAACGACCTCGCCGCGCTGCAGCAGGGCGTCAGAGACATTGATCGCCTGGTCAAGCAGGCCACCCGGGTTAAGGCGCAGGTCGAGGACGTAACCCTTCAGCTTGTCGGCCGGAACGGTGTCCTTGATCTTCTTGATCGCCTTTTCCATGTCGGGATAGGTCTTCTCGGTGAACGAGATGATGCGGAGGTAACCGACATCGTCCTCGACGCGCGATTTGACCGCCTGGACGGCGACGACGTCACGGACGATCGTCAGCTCAATCGGCTTATCGGCGCCCTTGCGGATCAGCGTCAGCTTGATCGGCGTGTTGACGGCGCCACGCATCTTCTCGACCGCGTCTTCCAGCTTCAGGCCGCGCACGGACTGGCCGTCGATCTCGGAGATGTAGTCGCCGGCGAGAACGCCGGCCTTGGCGGCGGGCGTATCGTCGATCGGGGTGATGACCTTGACGAGCTCGTCTTCCATCGTGACTTCGATGCCGAGGCCGCCGAACTCACCCTTGGTCTGGGTGCGCATGTCCTCGGCGTCCTTCGCATTCATATAGCTCGAATGCGGATCGAGCGAGGAAAGCATGCCGTTGATGGCATTCTCGATCAGCTTGTCTTCGGCCGGCGGCGTGACGTACTGCGCACGCACGCGTTCGAAGACGTCGCCAAATACCGAGAGTTCCTTATATGTAGAGGATCCGGCCGCTTCTGCCGGCACACCTGCCGAGTAAATGACGCTCATCGCGGTCGCACCCATCAATGCGCCGACCAGAACAAGAGAAGCCCTACGAATCATTGCGTGCCTTTCCAGTGTCCTTGGCGGTCCACCACGGTCGGGAATCGACCGGTTTACCGTCTTTTCGAAATTCAATGTAAAGCGTTGGCCGGTCCGTTTCCAGCGCCAATGCAGTTGCGCTTGCCACTCTTTTCGCTCCCATCACGGCGAGCGGCTCGCCGGAAAAAACGAATTTTCCCTGACGGGTATTGATCGTATCCATTCCCGAGAGAACCAGGTGATATCCATCGCCCGCGTCAAGAATGATCATCTGGCCGTAACTGCGGAAAGCGCCGGCGAAAACCACCAGGCCGTCTGCAGGCGCCGTCACCACTGTCTCCGGGTTGGTGGCGACCGTCATGCCCATGGCCTCGTGCCCGGTGCCGTCGGCATCGCCGAACTGGCGCAGGATATCGCCTGCCACCGGCAGCTCCAATTTGGCCCTCAATTCTCCGAAGGGATATGCGGGCGCAATGCGGTTTTTATCGGGCACGCCGCTCTCGGCCAGAGCCTTGGCCTGAGCCCGCTGCTCGTCGGTCAGGAGCCTGCGATTCTCCTCGGCCTGGCGGGCGGCGGCAGCCGCGTCGCGCACCGAAGCGATCTCGGATTCCATGGAAGCGACGAGGCCTTCGAGGCTGGTCGCCTTGCCCGCCAGTTCCTCCGAACGCTTCCTTTCGGCCTGTAGATCGGCGGCGTTGCTGCGGCTGAGCTTGTCATTTTCGGCAAGCAGCAGGTCCATGCGCCGCTCTTCCTCGATGCTATCGGTCATCGTCGCGGTCAGGCCGGCCTTCTCGGCCGCACTTGCCGTCTGCAGCGCGGCGAGGCTTGCAAGATCTGCGGCGAGCTTGTCGGTTTCCTTGCGGATGCCGGGCACGACGGCGCCGAGCAGGATGGCGCTGCGCACGGAAGCGAGCGCGTCATCGGGGGTGACCAGCAAGGCCGGGGGCGGGTTGCGGCCCATCCGCTGGAGTGCGGCCAACACCTCGGCCAGCAAGCCGCGGCGCTCGTGCAGCGAACGGCGGATGCCATCCTCTCTGACGCCGAGATCGGCCAGCTTCTTCTCGCTTTCGAGAATCTGCTTCTCGAGCCCCTTGCGGCGGGCGGCGGAATCGATCAGCGCCTGGCGGATGCTCTGCGTGCTTTTTTCCAGATTGGCGATGCTTTGCTGGAGTTCACTCACCTTGTCCGAGGAAAGGTTGATTGATTTCGACAGGGTTTCGAGCTCGGCGCGGGTCTGATCGCGTTTGGCGGCAAGTTCAGCGGCCGGATCGGGCGGCGGCGGCTCGGCTGCCGGCGGCGGCGCTGCAGATTGTGCCGCTGCCGGCGCGGCTTCCTGGGCCTGGACGGTGAAGGTGTTTGCGGACACGACGATGACGGCGACACCAAAACCGGCCGCAAGTGCCGGCAGAATCATGCGGTGTCGCCTGGTTGGTGTCGTCGTCATGCGTGTCGGGGCACTTTCTCAAATCGCGCGGAGACTAAGCTGATTTGGCACGCTTTGCCAGAAAGTTTGCAAGCGAACGGCCGGCCACGCGAAACACGGCTGCGTGACAATGCGACGCATCGTCAAAGACTTGAGTTCCACGTGGAACATCTCAGATGCGGTGATAGGGATGGCCGGACAGTATGGTGACGGCGCGATAGAGCTGCTCGGCGATCAGCGTGCGGACGAGCTGGTGCGGCCAGGTCATTTTGCCAAGGCAGAGCGTGGCGTCGGCACGATCGTAGAGCGCGGGATCGAGGCCGTCGGCGCCGCCGATCGCGATCGTCAGCTCGCGTTTGCCCTGGTCGCGATAGGCGCCGAGCAGATTTGCGAAGGCTTCGCTGTCGAGCGCCTTGCCGCGTTCGTCGAGAAGAATAAGGACGCTGCCTTCGGAAAGCGATTTCAACAGCATCGCCGCCTCCTCGCGCTTGCGGGTCTCCGCATTGGAAGCGCGGCTTTCGGCTACCTCGGCGATACGGGCAAGTTCGAGGCCGACCGCAGGGCCGGCCTTGGCGAAACGATCAAAATAACGGGTCGCAAGATCCTTTTCGGGGCCGGATTTCAGCCGTCCCACCGCAAAAAGACCAACGCGCATTCACCCGCTCCCGCTCATGAGGCATCTGCGGCGCACGAAGCGCCCACCGGCCGGCATACGATGTTTCCCAGCCAGTCAATGCCACGTCTCAGGCGCCGGTCAGAATGCCGGACCGCCTGTCAGTGCCGTGTCTCTTCATCCATATCGGGAGCCGCCCACATCTTTTCGATGTTGTAGAACTCTCGAATTTCAGGACGGAACACATGCACGATAATGTCACCGGTGTCGATCAGGATCCAGTCACCGCCCTCCTGACCTTCGACGCGGGCCGTACCGAAGCCATCGTCCTTGAGATCGGTGAGCAGGTGGTCCGAGATCGCCATGACATGCCTGTTCGAGCGGCCGGAGACGACGATCATGTAGTCTCCCAGCGCCGATTTTCCGGCAATGTCGATGGTGACGATATCTTCGGCTTTGGAGTCCTCGAGGCTGGCGAGGACGGCTTCTAGGGCGCGGGCAGCGGCATCGGCGCCACGTTCTGCGCTCTTCGGGAGAACGGCGAGCGTTTTTCCCTTGGCGTGTACTGTTGTCAGTGCTTTCCCTTTCCTGGAATGACAAGCCATGCACAACACGAGATCCGATCACGACCGGATCATGGTTAAGATAGGCATCAAACCATTAATGTTTCAAGACGTGCTAACGTACGGAGCGGCGGAAAATCCGATCTGGCGACCGAATTGAACTATATTGCTGCCCTCGCTGCTTGTCCGGGCGGTGTACAGTTTCCTGGCCGGAGCGTAAAGTGCCGGAAATTCCACCATCTGCAGATTCGAATGACCGATCCGGCCGCAAAAACACTCGTTCCCATCTTGCGAATCAGCTTCCCGGATGAGGATCGGCTCGGACGCGGCAAGATGGAACTGCTGGAACACATCCGCGTGACCGGATCGATCTCCGCAGCCGGGCGGGCGATGGATATGTCCTATCGCCGGGCATGGCTGCTGGTCAGCGAGATGAACCGGATGTTCTGCGAACAGGTGGTGGAATCACAACGCGGCGGCCAGAAGGGCGGCGGTGCGGCGCTGACGCCGTTCGGCGAGCAATTGCTGGCGCGGTTTCGCCGGATGGAAAGCATTTTGCAAGCGAGCCTTGCCGAGGACCTTGCCTGGCTCGAGGCAAAGCGCAACCCGCGGCGGGATGGGCACGGCTAAACCTCCAGAGCATGATGCCGAAAAGTGTGAGCGGTTTTCGGACGACATCATGCTCTAAACCTTTAATTCAGAACAGGATTCAGATTTTAGGCTGACCGGGCCGAAAATCATCCTGTTCCAGGGCAACCGTCTTGATGACGGCGAAGACGGTCTTGCCGGGTCGAAGATCGAGGCGCTCGCAGGAGAGCGCGGTGATGCGCGAGAGGATGCTATCGCCGCCGCAGTCGAGCCGGATTTCAACCGTTCCGTCCGCATCCTGAAATAACTGTTCGATCCTGCCTTCGACAATGTTGAGGGCACTGAGCCCCTCCGGTCTTGCCGTCGCCAGCATGACGTCGCGCGACGGGATGCGGATGCGGACCGGACTGCCGGGCGCGAGTGCCGCGCCGGGGATATGCAGCCGACCGGATTTGAGGGCGACGGTCGAGAGATGGTGACGCGCGTCGAAGCTGTCGACGATTCCTTGCAGCAGCGCGCCCGCCTCTTTCCGGTCGAAGGCCGCAGAGGCGCGGCTCAAAATGTCGACGGCCGGGCCGACCGCCTCCACCCTGCCGTCGCGCATGACCACCACTTTGTTTGCGAGCCGCGCCACCTCGGCGATCGAATGGCTGACATAGACGATCGGGATTTCGGTCTGATCCCGTAATCGCTCGAGATAGGGCAGGATCTCGGCCTTGCGCGCCTCGTCGAGGGCGGCCAGCGGCTCGTCCATCAAGAGCAGCCGGGGCGAGCAGAGAAGGGCGCGGCCGATCGCGACCCGCTGCTTCTCACCGCCGGAAAGTTTGGCGGGACTGCGATCCAGCAGCGTCTCGATGCCGAGCAGGTCGACGACGTGATCGAAGCTCTCGCCGCCTGCAGGTCTTGGCGCGAACCAGCGGCCGTAGGAAAGATTGGCACGGACGCTGAGATGCGGGAACAGTCGCGCCTCCTGGAAGACATAACCGAAATGACGGCGGTGTTTCGGAACGAAGAGGCCGGCTTTGGTTTCGGTCAGGGTTTCACCGTCAAGGATAACGCGGCCCTCGTCCGGACGGGCGAGGCCGGCGATGATGCGGATCAGTGAGGTCTTGCCGGAGCCGGAGCGTCCGAACAGCGCGGTCACGCCGCCTTCGGATGTGAAGGCGGCGTCGAGAAAGAACCCGCCGAGTCTCTGTTTTGCCTCGACGATCAACGTCATTCCGGATCAATCCTTCGGCCGGCGAAACGCGCGAGGAACTCGGAGGCGAGCAGGGCGGTCATGGAAATGATGACGGCGACGAGCGTCAGGCGCAGCGCGCCGGCATCGCCGCCGGGCACCTGGGTAAAGGTATAGATGGCGGACGCCAAGGTCTGGGTCTCGCCGGGAATGTTGGAGACGAAGGTGATTGTCGCGCCGAATTCGCCCATCGCCTTGGCGAAGGAAAGGATCATGCCGGTGATGATGCCGGGCAGGGTCAGTGGCAGCGTCACCGTCAGAAAGACCAGGATCGGACCGGCCCCCAGCGTTCCGGCGGCCTCCTCGAGTTTGCGGTCGACCGCCTCGATCGACAGACGGATGCTGCGCACCATCAGCGGAAAGGCCATGACGGCGCAGGCGAGTGCCGCACCCGTCCAGCGGAAGGAAAAGACGATGCCGAAATACTGGTCGAGCAGGCTGCCGATCGGACCACGGCGGCCGAAGAGGATGAGGAGAAGAAAACCGGTGACGACGGGGGGCAGGATCAGCGGCAGGTGAACAATGCCGTTCAGCACCGACTTGCCCCAGAAACGGCCGCGGGCAAGCAGCAAAGCGACCAGGATGCCGAGGGGCAGGCTCGCCAGCATGGCGACGACCGAGACGCGCAGGCTGAGCAGGATCGCCGTCCATTCTTCATCGCTCAGGCCGAACATATCCAAACGCAGTTGTCTCCACGAAATCGAAGGCTCGCTGAGGCTCACTTTGCCTTTTACTCCGCGTCATCCTCGGCCTTGTGCCGAGGATCTGCTGCCCTATCAAACGGATGCAGATGCTCGGGACAAGCCCGAGCATGACGAAAGAGCAATAGGCCGGCTCCGTTAGCCTCACGCTAAGCCGTCGTTGTTGATTCCGCAATCATTTCGCCCCCTCAGTCACTTGCGAACGGTAAATCCCTGCGCTGTGAAGAAGCCGGCTGCCTTGTCGGATTTCAGGAAGTCGAGATAGGCTGCGGCGTCCGGGTTCCTGCTCTCGGCAAGAATGGCGACCGGATAGATGATCGGCGGGTGGGAATCGGCCGGGAAGGTGCCGACGATGGCGACACCCTTATCGGCCGTTGCGTCCGTCTGGTAGACGATGCCATAGGGCGCCTCGCCGCGGGAGACCAGGGCAAGGGCGGCGCGCACGCTTTCGGCGCCGGCGACTTTGGTTTCGACCGATGTCCAAACGCCGAGCTTTTCGAGCGCGGCCACGGCGTATTTGCCGGCCGGGACCGATTTCGGCTCACCCATGGCCAGCTTGCCGTCACCGAGCAGACCGGCAAGATCGAAGCCTTGCTTGATCTCGACCGGGTTGGCCTTGTCCTTTTCGGCAACGAGCACGATCCGGTTTCTAAGCAGCTTGGTGCGGCTGTCGGCCTTGATCAGGTTCTTCTTGGCGACGTAATCCATCCAGTCGAGGTCGGCCGAGATGAAGATATCGGCAGGGGCCGCGTTTTCGATCTGTTTGGCGAGTGCGCCGCTTGCCGCATAGGAGGCGACGGCTTCCTTGCCGCTCTCCTTGGCCCAGGCGGCGTTGGCGGCATCGAGCGCGTCCTTGAGGCTTGCCGCCGCAAAGACGGTCAGCTTTTCGGCGGCTTCTGCCGGAGCCGGCAGCGCTGCCGCGCCAAGCCAGAGAGCCGCGATCGCGGCGGTTGTCAGTTTCATCCATTGGCGGCGGTTCTGCATGATTCTGTCCCAGGATTCGAAATATCTTGACGAATATAACGATGCTCGGGTTTTGGCTAGGGATATATCCAAGGAAATATAACCCTGTTGTTGACGATGAGGATCCACGTTGTTTATGAAGCGCATGGCTGTTTCGAGAACAGGAGATTCGGCGGTACTGATATGGCTGGGAAAGCCCGCGACAAACCGCAAGAACCCGCCGGGACAATGGCCATTTTCGTCCGCCTTGCCGATAAAATCGGCAGCAGTCGGAGCCTCTCGGCCTCAGTGTTGCACCGCCAGCATTGCTGCATTGCACAAATCGATATTCACCTTTCTCAGGAATGTGGTACAACACACTCATCGCAACGGCTTTCTCCTCCTCCCATAAGCCGTTCGACAGGATCGACAACACTCCTCCTCCCAGTTGTCGATCGAGATTATAAGCCCGACGGATCTCCTCCCCCGTCGGGCTTTCTCGTTTTTGGGATTTCCCTAAGATTTAGCCTATTTGGAGCTGCCCGGCAGCGAACCGTTGCGGATTGCCGTCGAGCTCAGGCCGGACCGTGGTCCGTGAATGAACGTCCAGGCCGGCGCCGGTTTCTTCCAGAGCACGCGCGCATCGTCCTCGTCGATGCGGGCGAAATCGAAGGTCCGCGTCATCTTCGAGGAGAGATAGGAGAGTGTCGCGCCCGGCCGGTCGATCACGGCGATCGGGAAGGTGCGGGCAATCTCCTGCCACTTCTGCCATTTGTGAAAGGTCTGCAGGCTGTCGGCGCCCATGATCCAGATGAAATGCACATGCGGATTGCGGGCCTTGATGCGGGCTAGCGTATTGGCGGTGTAGCTGACGCCGAGTGCCTGTTCGAAGGCGGTGACCTTGATGCGCGGATCGGCGGCGACACGCTCGCTTTCGGCAATGCGTTCGGCAAGCGGTGCGAGCTGGTTGCGGCTCTTCAGCGGATTGCCCGGGGTCACCATCCACCAGAGCTGGTCGAGGCCGAGCCGCTTGATGGCGATCTCGGCAACAAGCGCGTGGCCCTGATGCGGCGGATTGAACGATCCGCCGAACAGGCCGATGACCATGCCGCGCTCGCTGTGCGGCATGCGGAGGTAGCGCCGATCCAGATTTTCCGTCGTCACGTCAAGGTCGGGTCTGTCCGGCACCGCGCACCCGGTATTTGAAGGAGGTGAGCTGCTCGACGCCGACGGGGCCGCGCGCATGCATCTTGCCGGTGGCGATGCCGATCTCCGCCCCCATGCCGAACTCACCGCCATCGGCAAATTGCGTCGAGGCATTGTGCAGCAGGATCGCCGAATCGACTTCGGTGAAGAAACGCTCGACCACCGCAGGGTCCTCGGCGATCACGGCCTCGGTGTGGTTCGAGGAATAGGTCTGGATATGGGCGATCGCGCCCGATATGCCGTCGACGACGGCGACAGAAATGATCGCGTCGAGATATTCGGTCGTCCAGTCTTCCTCGGTCGCCGGCTTGATGCCGGGGGCGACCTTCAGCACCGTCGCGGAGCCACGGATCTCGCAGCCGGCTTCGGTGAGGACGTCGAGCAGCGGCGTCAGATGCGTGCCGATCGCCGCACCGTCGACAAGCAGGGTTTCGGCCGCGCCGCAAATGCCGGTGCGGCGCATCTTGGCATTGACGACGATCTGCTTCGCCATCTCGATGTCGGCGGAAGCATCGACATAGATATGGCAAAGGCCTTCGAGATGGGCAAAGACCGGCACGCGGGCCTCGCTCTGAACGCGGACTACCAGGCTTTTGCCGCCACGCGGCACGATGACATCGATCGCGCCGTCCAGCCCGCGCAGCATGGCGCCGACGGCGGCGCGGTCGGTGACCGGAACAAGTTGGATAGCATGCTCTGGGAGTCCAGCCGCCTTCAGGCCGTCGACGAGGCAGGCATGGATAGCCTGCGATGAACGGCGTGAATCTGAGCCGCAGCGCAGGATCACGGCATTGCCGGCCTTGAGGCAGAGGGCGCCGGCATCCGCCGTCACATTCGGCCGGCTTTCGAAGATGACGCCGATGACCCCGAGCGGCGTGCGGACGCGCTCGATCTTGAGGCCATTCGGCCGGTCCCAGGCGGCGATGACTTCGCCGACCGGATCGGCAAGGGCGGCGATGGCGCGGATTCCCTCGGCCATCTCGGCGATGCGCTTGTCGTTCAGCGTCAGCCGGTCGACGAAGGAGGCGAGCGTCTCGCTGCCTTCGATGTCCTTCAGGTCTTTGGCATTCTCGGCAAGAATATGGGCGCTGTTGGCCAGGATGGCATCGGCCATGGCGTGCAAGGCGCGGTTCTTCGCCTCGGTGGGTGCAAAGCCCAACGGTCGTGCGGCAGCCTTCGCCTTGCGGCCGATGTCGTTCATCAGCGCGTCAATGTCAGGGCTTAGCGCAACGGTATCAGGCATGGGCCGCGTCCTTCCTCTGCCTTTCCAATTTCTGTCTGATCTGTGTGGTCATCACCATGTCGTCGCGATGGACCATGGCGGCGCGGCCGGCATAACCGAGAATGGCCGCGATCTCGGCCGACTTGCGGCCGGCGATCCGGCGGGCGTCCTCGGCATCGTAGCTTGCTAGACCGCGGGCGATCTCGCGACCTTCAGGGCCGACGATCGCCACCGTATCGCCACGGCTGAACAGGCCGGAAACGCTGCGCACGCCGGCTGGAAGCAGGCTCTTGCCGGCCCCGAGGGCGACGACGGCGCCGTCATCGACATGCAGTTCGCCGGCCGGCTGCAGCTGTCCGGCGATCCAGATCTTGCGGGCGGTCACCGGCGTGCCCGAGGGTGCGAACCAGGAGGAGCGGGCGCCGTTTTCGATTGCCGACAGCGGGCTGTCGGTCTTGCCGGAGGCGATGATCATGGCGCAGCCCGATGTCGTAGCGATCTTGCCGGCATCGATCTTGGTGCGCATGCCGCCGCGTGAAAGCTCGGATGCCGCACCCCCGGCCATCGCCTCGATGTCAGGGGTGATTTCGGCGATCGTCTCCAGGAAGGCCGCATTCGGATCGAGATGCGGCGGCGCGGTATAAAGACCGTCGATATCGGAAAGAAGGATGAGCAGATCGGCGCCGGTCATCGTCGCGACGCGGGCCGCCAGGCGATCATTGTCGCCATAGCGGATTTCGCTGGTCGCGACCGTGTCGTTTTCGTTGATGATCGGCACGGCGCCGATTTTTAAAAGCTGGTTGATGGTGGCGCGCGCATTGAGATAGCGGCGGCGCTCTTCGGTATCGCCGAGCGTCAACAGGATCTGGCCGGCGACGATCTCGTCGCGCGACAGGCTTTCCGACCAGGCACGCGCGAGCGCGATCTGGCCGACGGCGGCGGCCGCCTGGCTTTCCTCGAGCTTCAGCGCGCCGGAAGGCAGGTCGAGCACCGAGCGGCCGAGCGCGATCGCGCCCGAGGAAACGACGAGCACATCGATCCCCTTGGCCTTCAGTCCGGCAATGTCGGCACACATGGCGTCGAGCCAGGCCTTTTTCAGCCCGGCCTTGCGGTCGACGAGGAGGGCCGAGCCGATCTTGATGACGATGCGGCGGTAGCGGCCGAGCGGCTTACGGTTGGTCATCGACCCCATCCTCGCCCGTGTCCTCTTCGGAGACGATCATGTCGCGATGCCTGAGCTTCGGCACCTTGGCCGGCTTTTCCTCGGCATTTTCTTCGACGATGATATCGCGCAGCGCCCGCAGGACCTCGGTCATGCCCTTGCCAGTGACGGCCGAAATCTGGAACGGGGTCTTGCCGCAGGCCTTGGCCAATTCCTTCGTCTTCTTTTTCAACTCGGCCTCGTCGAGCACGTCGATCTGCGACAGCGCCACAATCTCCGGCTTCTCGGTGAGATCATTGCCATAGGCTTCGAGTTCGTGCTTGACCGTCTTATAGGCTTTGCCGACCTTTTCCTCCTGGGCGGAGACGAGGTGGAGCAGCACGCGGGTGCGCTCGACATGGCCGAGGAAACGGTCGCCGATGCCGACACCTTCATGGGCGCCTTCGATCAGGCCGGGAATGTCGGCCAGAATGAATTCCCGTTCGTCGATGGTGGCGACGCCGAGATTGGGATGCAGCGTGGTGAAGGGATAGTTGGCGATTTTCGGCCGGGCGCGGGTGACCGACGCCAGGAAGGTCGATTTGCCGGCATTGGGCAGGCCCACGAGACCGGCATCGGCAATCAGCTTCAGCCGCAGCCAGATGGTCTTTTCCTCGCCGGGCAGGCCGGGATTGGCCCAATCCGGCGCCTGATTGGTCGAGGTCTTGAAATGGGCGTTGCCGAAGCCGCCATTGCCGCCATGGGCGAGGCAGTAACGCTGGCCTTCGACGGTGAGATCGCAGATAAGCGTTTCCCGGTCTTCTTCGAAGATCTGGGTTCCCACAGGCACTTTGAGCGTCACGTCGCTGCCATTGGCGCCGGTGCGGTTCCTGCCCATGCCATGGGTGCCGATCGTCGCCTTGAAATGCTGCTGGTAGCGGAAATCGATCAGCGTATTGAGGCCGTTGACCGTCTCCACCCAGACATCGCCGCCGCGTCCTCCGTCACCGCCATCGGGGCCGCCGAACTCGATGAATTTCTCGCGCCGGAAGGAGACGCTGCCCGCGCCGCCGTCTCCGGATCGGATATAGACCTTTGCTTCGTCGAGAAATTTCATTTTACTTCCAGTATCCGGTGGCAGTTGGACGGCCCGTCTTGGCCCATTCGATATAGGCGGTTCCGACGGAGGTCAAAGATTATCGTGAATTTTGCGAGCTATAACATACAGTACGGCTTCGGTCTCGACGGCAAATACGATCTCGCGCGCATCGCCAGGAGCCTCGAAGGCGCCGACGTCATCGCGCTGCAGGAGGTGACCCGCGGCTTCTTGCGCAACGGTTTTGCCGACATGGTCGCCGATATTGCCGCCCTCTTTCCCGACCATTTCTGGGTATATGGGCCGGCCTGCGACCTGCATGTCGAGGCTGATCACGGCAAGCCCGCGCCGGCACCCGGCACGCGCTTTCAGTTCGGCAATATGGTGCTGTCGCGCTGGCCGATCGCCTCGACCCGGACGCTGCTTCTGCCGCGCAGCCGCACGCTCGGCAAGATCAACCCGCAGCGCGGCGCGACCGAGGCGGTCATCACAGCGCCCGGGGGCGCGATCCGCGTCTACTCCGTCCATCTCGACCACGTTTCTCCCGACGAACGCATCCGCCAGCTGCAATTCCTGAACACGCATATCAATGCTTTCGTCCAGGAGGGCGGGTCGCTGACGGGAGCGGCCGAATTCGATCTGCCGGAGCCGCCGCTGCCGGAGGATTACCTCATTCTGGGCGATTTCAACATGGAGCCGGAATCGCCGGAATATTGCGCGCTTGCCGGTGCTGTCGGCGGATATTACGGCCGCGTCGCCAGGATCGGCACGCCGGTCGACGCCTTTGCGGCGCTCGAAGCTTACCGCTCCGAGAGCTACAGCTGGATGGATCCCGAGGATCACGGCAAACGCATGCATCTCGATTATTGCTTTGTCAGTTGCGGCCTCGTGAGCCGGTTGAAATCCGCCCGGATCGACACGCAATCCGTCGGCTCCGATCATTTCCCGCTCTGGGTCGAGATCAGCGATTGACCGAGACGCCGCGGGTGGCGGCGTCTCTTTTTCTTCGATTAGGCAACCTTCCGCGGTTGCAGCATGCCCGGCTGCAGCACGGTTTCGATGTGCGACACCATGGTGTTGCGGGCGAAACAATAGATTTCGCCGCAACCCGTCATGCGGAACCCGAGCTTTTCCTGCAGCCGCAGCGAAGCCGGGTTGTCGGCGAAGACGCCGGAATGGATCGGCGTCTCCGGCATGCGGCGCGAGAAGCGCTCGATGATCGCCGCCACCGCCTCGCTCATATAGCCGCGCCGCCAGTAGTAGCGGTTCAGCCAGTAGCCGAGGTGCCAGCGGCCATGGCGCAGCTCGATCGAGACGTTGCCGATATGGACATCGTCCTGACCGGTGATTGCCAGGGGCCAGTCGGGCAGGGTGCCCGAGGTGACCGGCATCAGCCAGTCGAGCGCATCCTGCCGGTCGAAGGGCGCGGGAACGCGGGACAGCATGCGCGTGACCGCGAAATCGGAAAGCGATTCCGCGATCGCAGGCGCATCGCTCAGCCTGTGCGGGCGGAGCGTCAGCCGTGATGTCGAGATGACAGGCGCGGGGCCGGGCATCATCGGCCTGGTGTCCGGCCTTTGCAGCGCGGTCGTGCTCATGCGATGTTCCCCCAGCTTCTCAGCGACATCCAGGTCTTGCGGTCGAGCCTGTACCATTCCACAGGCACGTTGCTGCCGAGCGCCAGCGAGGCGGCAAGCCCCGAGCCCTGGAACTGGAAGCCGCACTTCTGGATGACGCGCCGCGAGGCGACGTTCATCACCCGGCAGCGGGCGTCGATCTGGTCGACGTCCTGACGGGTCCTGAACACCATATCGACCAGGGCATGGCAGGCCTCGGTCGTATAGCCCTGGTTCCAATAGGGCTCGCCCAGCCAGTAACCGATCTCGACGGTTTTGCCGTCGGTATGCGGTTCCACGCCGCAGCAGCCGATGAAGGCGCCGTTTTCGGCTTTGGTGATGGCATAGACGCACTTACCAATCTCGCCATTTCGCGTACGCCAAACAAAGTCGGCGGCATCATTGGCGGTATAGGGGTGCGGCATACGCGATACCATGGTGGCGACTTTGGCGTTGTTGGCGAGATGGGCAAGGGCGTCGATGTCTTCTTCGTGGGGCGCGCGCATGACGAGCCTTTCCGATAACAAGACAGGGCAATCGGTCCTTAACCGTTCAGGCCTCAGCCGTTCTACGGGAGACCGCTGGTCTTCCCGGGGAGACCGTGATTGGTCTGCCCTCAACAATTCGCCTTGCATGTTCAGTCCTCCTGTTTGGACAAAGAAAAAGGGGAGATGGCGCCCCATCTCCCCTGTTTTCTGGACTGAACCTGGTACGGCCAGCCGGGTCGATGAGACGCCGGCTGTTTTTGAGCGCTACCGGCTTATTCCGCTGCTTCCGCTTTCGGCATGACAGACACGTATACGCGACCGTTGGCCTTCGTTCGGTAGTTCACATTGCCGGCGGTAAGCGCAAAAATCGTGTGATCCTTGCCGAGGCCGACGTTGGAACCCGGATGCCACTGCGTACCGCGCTGACGCACGAGGATGTTGCCTGCGATGACGGCTTCGCCGCCGAACTTCTTCACGCCAAGGCGCTTGGATTCGGAATCGCGACCGTTGCGCGAGGAACCGCCAGCTTTTTTGTGTGCCATTGGAGTTCTCCTTTAAACCTTGTCCCGTTGATCTTACTTGGCAGCCACGATGTCCGTGATACGGACGACCGTGTGATGCTGACGATGGCCGCGCGAACGCTTCGAATTCTGACGGCGGCGCTTCTTGAAGGCGATGACCTTCTTGCCGCGGTTCTGTTCGACGACTTCTGCCTTGACAGAGGCGCCGGTTACGAAGGGCGCACCGATCGCAGCGTCGGCGCCTTCGCCGATCACGAGCACTTCGGTGAATTCAATGGAATCGCCAGCGGTGGCTTCCAGCTTTTCGATGGTCAGCACGTCATTGGCTGCCACACGGTACTGTTTACCGCCGGTCTTGATGACTGCGAACATTTTTTATCCTTTCATGTTCGTTCCGGCGCTCCCCGCATCGGAGCAGGTGGCCGTCTTTTTATCAGTCTAGGTTAAGCAGGGATTTCAGGGAGCTAGCCCGGAATTCTGGTCTGCCGGTGAAACCCCGCGCGAACGCGGGGCGGGCAAGGGGCGGATTACTCCACTCCTATTGCGGATGCGGGATACGCGAGTGACAGAAAGGTGTCAAGGCAAAAGGATGGAAAAGCTTGAGATTTCGGCTTGCCAACCTGTCATAGGCTCGTTATGAGAACGCCCGCGCCGAACAAGCGCCGACCTGACCGCGGAGAGGTGGCAGAGTGGTCGAATGCACCGCACTCGAAATGCGGCATACCTGCAAGGGTATCGTGGGTTCAAATCCCACCCTCTCCGCCATTATCTAATGCTCAATTCGGACAATGTCCTGCTGCTGAAGCCAGTGGAGGGCGTTCTGCCTTTCCACATAATATGCCGAGGATGACCGCGCAAAAGGACTGGTCGTCGTCAATATCTGCTCGCTCGCACCCGGAGCGGAGGACGTTTTTCCGGGTTCTTCCGCGACAATGCGCTCCCCATCATGCTGGCCGCCGGTGCGCGTATCGACGCGCTGTTCATGACCGAGCGACGCAGCAACGGCTTTACGCGGCTGCCGGTTCGCGAGGGAGAAACGGTCTTCGTTTGGTTCGAATGTCATCCGGATTAAAACGCGGCGGCCGCTTACCAGAACCGGTTGCGGCAGAATCCGATCTGGATAGTCGAGATTTATCCGCGGATGAACAGCCAGTGCTGGCGCCGGATCGATGTCGCCCGCCTGACGCCGACGTCGCGGTCGCTTTGCGGGTGGTAAGCGACTTTATCCAATCCACTAGTCTCCATCGCGCCTCCCGGAACCTTCATGAGGTGATTCCGGGTCATCGATGCCGGCTGACACTCGAATGAAATTTGTCCTTTATTGCGGTTGATCGGTTCGTTTTGCGAACTATCATCAGGATCAGAGAGCGGCGCGATCGTCGGATCGACGCCGCCCGATCTCCAGTTCACCGCCACCCCTGCTTTCTGATTGCTCCCATATCAACCGAGGTTTCCCATGCGCATCGCCGTCGGTGGCATTCATATCGAGTGCAGCACATACAATCCCGTGCTGAACGAAGAGAGGGATTTTCGGGTGTTGCGCGGCGAGGGGCTGCTGGATTCGGCCTATTTCGCCTTCCTGAGGGACTATGATGGCGAATTCCTCCCGACGATCCATGCCCGGGCCATTGCCGGCGGGCCGGTTTCGCGTGCCACCTATGAGGCGTTCAAGAGCGAATTCCTCGAGCGGCTGAAGCCGCTGCTGCCGCTCGATGGCCTCTACCTCGCCATGCACGGCGCCATGTATGTGGACGGCATGGAGGATGCCGAAGGCGACTGGATCTGTGCGGCCCGCGCTCTGGTCGGCGAGCAATGTACGGTTTCGGCAAGCTACGACCTGCACGGCAATGTCACCCAGCGCATCATCGATGCGCTCGACATCTACTCGACCTATCGAACTGCGCCGCATATCGATGTCGAGGAGACGATGCGCCGCTCGGTCTCCATGCTGGTAAGGAGCCTGAAAACAGGCATGAAGCCGGTTGTTCTCTGGGCGCCGATCCCGGTCGTGCTGCCGGGCGAACGCACGAGCACCGTCGATGAGCCGGCTAAGAGCCTCTATGCCATGCTGCCCGAAATCGATGCGATTGATGGTGTCTGGGATGCGTCGCTGATGGTCGGCTACGTCTGGGCCGACGAGCCGCGCGCCACGGCTGCCGCGATCATGACGGGCACCGATCGGGCCGTGCTCGAGCGCGAGGCCCGACGTCTCGCAAAAGCCTATTGGGATGCCCGTGAAAATTTTGTCTTCGGCTGCGAGACCGGATCGGTCGAGGAATGCGTCGCCAGGGCGATCGCCAGCCCGACGGCTCCTGTCGTGCTCGCCGAATCCGGCGATAACCCGACCGGCGGAGGCGTCGGGGACCGAGCCGACGTCTTGGCCGAGCTGATTTCCAGAAACGCCAGCGGCGTCGTCTTCGCCGGCATCACCGACAAGGCGGCGACCGCAGCCTGTTACGCCGCCGGCGTGGGTACCGAGCTGGAACTCAGGGTCGGCGCCTCGCTCGATACCAAGGGCAGCAAGCCGGTCATGGCCCGTTTCATCATCCGGTTCCTGCACGAAACGTCGGATCCGGCCGACCGCCAGGCGGTGGTTTCGACCGGCGGCATCGATCTCGTGCTGTCGGCCAAACGGCGGCCCTACCACAATATTGTCGATTTCACGCGGCTGGGTCTCGACCCGCATGCCGCCAAGATCATCGTCGTCAAATCCGGTTATCTTTCGCCGGAACTGGCGCCGATTGCCAATCCGAACCTCATGGCACTGTCGGAGGGCGTGGTCGATCAGTTCGTCGAGCGCCTGCCGCGTCTGCGCAAACAGCATCCAACCTATCCTTTCGACAAGGATTTTGCCTTCGAGCCGCAGGTCTTCCTCTCCGCGCGGTCACCGCAGGCTTGAGATTTCACCGAAGCCGGCGAGATAATTCCCAAAAAGGATGTTCGGCATGACCGGATTTACGACCCGACCTGAAATTCTCGGCACGTTCGGCGTCGTCACGTCGACCCACTGGATCGGCTCCGCGGTCGGTATGAGCATTCTCGAAAAGGGCGGCAATGCCTTCGATGCCGCGGTCGCGACCGGCTTCGTGCTGCAGATCGTCGAGCCGCATCTCTGTGGCCCCGGCGGCGATCTGCCGGCGGTGATTTATTCCAGGAAGAAGGACAAGGTCGAGGTCATCTCAGCCCAGGGGCCTGCACCCGCGGGCGCGACGATCGAGCACTATAGGCGCGAAGGCCTCACGCTGATCCCGGGTGATGGCCTGCTTGCAACGGTCATTCCCGGCGCCTTCGACGGCTGGATGCTGATGCTGCGCGACTACGGCACGATGAGCGTGCGCGAGGTGCTGGAACCGGCGATCTTTTACGCCGAGCACGGCCATCCCTTGCTGCCGCGCGTCTCAGCGACCATCAAGGGACTTGCGGCTTTCTTTGAAAAGGAATGGCCGACATCCCACGAGACCTGGCTGCCGGGCGGACGTATCCCCGAAGCGCAGGCGAATTTCCGCAATCCGGCGCTCGCCGAAACCTGGAAGCGCGTCATTGCCGAAGCCGAGGCAAAAAGCGATCGGGAAGCACAGGTGCAGGCGGCCCGCGACGCTTTCTATCGCGGCTTCATCGCCGAAAAGATCGACGCCTATCTGAAGACCGCCGAAGTGATGGACGCAAGCGGCAGCCGCCACAGGGGCGTGCTGACCGCCAACGACATGGCGGACTGGTCGGCAACGACCGAGGAACCGCTGACCTATGATTATCACGGCTGGACCGTCGCCAAGACCGGTCCCTGGGGCCAGGGTCCCGTCTTCCTGCAGGCGCTGTCGATCCTGAAAGATTTCGACCTCGCCGCGATGAACCCGGATGGGGCCGAGTTCGTTCATACCGTCGTCGAGGCGATGAAGCTCGCCTTCGCCGACCGCGAGGTCTATTACGGCGATCCCGGTTTTTCCGAGATCCCCGTCGCGCATCTGCTGTCGGAGACCTATGCTGCCGAACGCCGCAAGCTGATCGGCGCAGACGCCTCCCTCGATCTTCGCCCCGGCATCGTTCCGGGCTTCGAGGCACAGCGTGATCTGACGATGAATATGCTCGGCGCCCATTCCAAGACCGGCGCCGTCTACGAGCCCACCATGGCGCATCTGTCCGAAAAGCGCGGCGACACCGTGCATATCGACGTAATCGATCGCGACGGCAACATGGTCTCCGTTACCCCGTCCGGCGGCTGGCTGCAGTCTTCGCCGACCGTGCGCGGCCTCGGCTTCTGCCTCAACTCCCGGGCGCAGATGTTCTGGCTGAAGCCGGGCCTGCCGACCTCGCTTGCGCCGGGGAAACGGCCGCGCACGACGCTGACGCCGTCACTCGGCCTCTATGAAGGCCGCCCGACCCTTGCCTTCGGCACGCCGGGCGGCGATCAGCAGGAGCAATGGCAGCTTTCCTTCTTCCTCCGCCATGTCAATCACAAGCTGAACCTGCAGGCGGCGATCGATCGGCCGCTCTTTCATACCGCCCATTTTCCGAGCTCCTTCTATCCGCGCACCCGCGAACCCGGCAACCTGATGGCGGAAGAGAGCTTTGGCTCGGATGTGCTCGGCGCGCTCGCGCGGAAGGGTCACAAGCTGACGATTACCGACGCCTGGACGATCGGCCGGCTGACTGCCGCACGGCGCGATGCCGACGGGCTGATGCGCGCCGCAGCTACCCCGCGGCTGATGCAGGCCTATGCGATCGGCCGATAGGCGACCGCCTTGCAGGGCGCTGTAAGGCAATAAGCATTGGCGGAGATAAGCTGTGCCGCCGCGGCGCGGCGCCCTCTTTTTGCTGCACCGCTTATATGACTTATGCTAGATATTATTTCACCGATAATTGTTAACGACCGATACCCGTCGTTTGTGTTCTCTTATCCTTGCGAATCAAAAAGGTTTGATTTGCCGGGGGACGGCCCTCATGTTCAACCATGGGGGCGATGCAACAGTTGGGTAGGAGCCTATGCTGCAACGGATTGAAGACATTGATGCCGCCCTGGTCGACAGGTTGCAGTATTCGGCATTCAAGTACTTCCTAAAATATTCCAATCCCGAGAATGGCCTAGTGGCGGATACCTCGATCGGCGGCGTGCCGGCGAGCATCGCGGCCGTCGGCTTTGCGCTTTCCTCCTATACCGTTGGTGCCGAACGCTGCTGGATCACCCGCAAGGAAGCGGCCGAACGCACGGTCAATACGCTGCGTTTCTTTGCCGAGGCGCGCCAGGGCGAGGAACGTCATGCGACCGGCCACCGCGGCTTCTTCTACCATTTCCTGCACATGGACACCGGCAACCGCGCCTGGAACAGCGAGCTTTCGACCATCGACACCGCTCTGCTCGTTGCCGGTATCCTGACATCAGCGCAATATTTCGATCGCCAGGATGAGACCGAGACCGAAATCCGTGAGCTCGCGACCTTCATCTACGAACGCGTCGACTGGCGCTGGGCGCTGAACAAGGGCGACACCATTTCCATGGGTTGGAAGCCCTCGTCGGGCTTTCTGCGCTGGCGCTATCACGGCTTCGACGAGGCGATCATCCTTTATGCCCTGGCGCTGGCATCACCGACGCATCCCATCCCGCAATCGTGCTACGACGCCTTCACGTCAAGCTATTCCTGGATGATGCACGGCGAACAGCCCTATCTCTATGCCGGCCCGCTGTTCATCCATTTGTTCTCCCATGCCTGGATTGATCTCCGCGGCATTCGGGACAGGCCGATGGCGGAGCGGAACTGGGATTATTTCCGCAACACGCAGGTGGTCATCAACGTCCAGCGTGACTATGCCGAGCGCAATCCCGGCCAGTTCGTCGGCTACAACAGGAATATCTGGGGGTTTTCCGCTTGCGACGGCCCGCCGCCGACCCGGCGCATGCGCGGCGGCCGCCAGCCGAAGGTTCTGGGTTATGCCGCGCGCGGTGCGCCGCTTGGCCCGGATGACGGGACGATCGCGCCCTGGGCGGCCCTCGCCTGCCTGCCCTACGACCGGCAGGCGGCTCTCGACGGCACCAAGGCACTTTTGACCAACTATCCCAACCTGCTCTTGGAGGGCGGCTTTCCCGGCGGCTTCAACCCGACGGTCAAGACCAAGCGGCCGGAAGGCTGGGTCGACGATCGCACCGTCGGCATCGACCAGGGTCTTGTCGTCATGACCGTCGAAAACGAGCGTTCCGACTTCATCTGGAGACTGATGCGGCAGTCGCCGGTCATCCGCCTCGGACTCGAGCGCGCCGGTTTTGCCGGCGGCTGGCTCGAAGGCATCGAACCGGAAGAGCTGATACGCAAGGTCGGCTGAGCAATGCATGTCGCCCGGAAGTGTGCAGCGGTTCCGGGGTAACGACATGCATAAAACAAAGAACTAAAGCGCTTCGCATGCATCAAATTCGATGCGACGCGCTTTACCGTTCGAAGACATGCGCCTTGCCTGATATATCGAGGCGAACGAGATCGCCGCGCGAGGGAAGGGCGACGCTCGAGGTCTTGATCCGGATCGGCGGCAGGGCAACGCCATCGAGCGAAACGGCAACGGTGCAGACCGCGCCGCCGAATTCCACCTCGACGACACGTCCACCATGATCGCGATCGCTTTCATCGGCAATGACACGGATCTGTTCGGGCCGCAGCATGATCTCCGCCTTGCCCTGCCGGCTGCCGTCGACCGCGACGCGGCCGAGGGCGCAATCGGCTTGGCCGTTTCGGATGATGGCGGGCAGCAACACCGCATCGCCGAGGAACAGCGCCGTCTCGCGATCCCTGGGATGCAGATACAATGATTGCGGCGATCCGGCCTGGATCAGCCGCCCTTCCCTTAACACCGCCACCTGATCGGCAAAGCTCAGCGCCTCTTCCTGATCGTGCGTCACCAGAACGGCGGTAATGCCAGCTGCCTGCAGCACGCGCGCCACCACCTTGCGCATGTTTTCCCGCAAGCCGGTATCGAGCGCCGAGAACGGCTCGTCGAGCAGCATCAGCCGCGGCTTACGGCCGAGCGCGCGGGCAAGCGCGACGCGCTGCTGCTGGCCGCCGGAAAGCTGGTGCGGGCGCCGCGCCAGCATGCCGCGATCGAGCTCGACCATATCGAGCAGATCGATGATGCGCTTCTCGCGATCCACAGCCCCCTTCTCGAAACCGAAGCCGATATTCTCGGCAACGCTCAGATGCGGAAACAGCGCTCCGTCCTGCGAGACGATGCCGATACCGCGCTTATGGGCCGGCACCGCGGCCGGACCGTCCGCCAGCACGTCGCCATCCAGGGTCACCCTGCCGGCGTCGGCTTGCTCGAAGCCGGCAATGATGCGCAGCAGCGTCGTTTTGCCCGAACCTGACGGCCCGACGACGGCGGTGCGGCTGCCCGCCTGCACTTCGAGGGAAATATCCTTCAGCGCCTGGACCGGCCCGTAACGCTTGCTGATGTTCTCGATCGTAAGCATCGTCATTGGCCGGCGGTCCGTTTCGATTGCGTATAGAGCGTCAGGGTGAGCGGCAGCGACAGCACGATCATCATGAAGGCGTAGGGGGCGGCGGAGACATAATCGATTTCGCTGGTCAGCGACCAGAATTTCGTCGCCAGCGTATCGACGCCATTGGGCGAAAGCATCAGCGTCGCCGTGAGTTCATTGGTGATGCCGAGTGCGGCGAGCGCCACGCTGGCGGCGGCCCCGGGCGCTGCAAGCCGCATGGTGATCTGCCGCACCGCCTGGCCGGGAGTGCGGCCGAGACCCATCGCGGCGCGCTCCAACTCCACCGGCGCCTGGGCGATGCTGGTGCGCAGCCCGACCATGGCGCGCGGCAGAAAAAGCATCACATAGGCGACGAGCAGGGTTGCGAAGGTCTGATAGAGCGGCAGCATCAGGCGCACGGTGATCGTCACCAGCGCCAGCGCCACGACCACACCCGGCAGCGAGCCGACATAATAGTGGCAGGCTTCGAGCAGGCGCTGCAAGCGGCCGGGTGCACGCACCGACAGCCACGCCATCGGGGCCGCGGCTATCGTCGCCAGCACGCCGCCGGCAAGGGCAAGCACGATCGTCTGCGCGAAGGCGCTGACGACCTCGATACGCCAGATCTCGCTGCCGCCGAGATAGAGCCAGCGGCCAAGCGTCACCAGCGGCACGCCGAGCGTCAGCACCGCCAGGACGACGGGCAGCGCGATGGCCGGCACCACGAACCAGCCGAGACGCCGGCGATCGGCCGGACGCGGTGAGCCGGCGCCGACGCGGGCATAACGTTCGTTGCCGCGCAGCAGCACTTCGAGGCCAAGCAGGAAAAGACAGCAGGCGACGAGCACGCCGCCGAGCATGTTGGAGGCCGGGCTGTTGTAGGAAGACTGGAACTGGTCGACGATCGCCGTCGCAAAAGTGTCGAACCGGATCATGACGAACAGACCGTATTCCGAAAGCAGGTGCAGCGCGATCAGCAGCGACCCGCCGCAGATGGCGAATCTCAGCTGCGGCAGCACGGCGCGGAAGAAGACACGCCAGGGATTGAGGCCGAGCGAGGCGGCGGCATCCTCGATGGCCGGATCGAGACGGCGCAAGGCTGCGGCGACCGGCAGATAGAGGAAGGGGTAATAGGCGATCACCGAAACGAAGATGCCGCTCTGCAGGCCGCGCATGCCGGGAATGAGGCTGACCCAGGCATAGCTGTGCACGAAGGCCGGCACGGCGAGCGGCGCGATCGCCAGCCAGGCCCACAGCCTGGCGAAAGGAACATCCGTCCGCTCGGTCAGCCAGGCAAGCGTCACGGCCAGCGCGATCGACAGCGGAATGGTGATCGATTCCAGGAGAACCGTATTGATGAGGAGGTCACCGACGCGCGACCGGAAGACGAGCGCCTTCACGGTTTCCCAGCCGACATCATAAGTGATCCAGCCGATGAAGCCGAGGGGCACGAGACTGAACAGCGCGACCACGGTGGCGAGGAGCATGACGGATGCGTGCGGTATGCGCCCGCGCGGCAAAACCATTCGCACGGTCCCCGGCGCGGCCGGCGCCTCGCTACCGGATGCGAGCAATCTGTTGTCCTGCAGCAAGGCCGATGCCTTTACACGCTGAAAAAGGAAGGCAACCGCCTTTGAAGGACGGTTGCCGGATTTCGTCATGCCCTAAGGTTTTCTTGAGCCAAAAGCAATAGTTTTGGCTGCTGCAAGCCTGCGGCAGAAGTGTCAGATCAGGCCGGCGGCAGTCATCAGCTCCACGACCTTCTTGCTGTCCAGCGTCGAAGCCTCGACTTTCGGCGCGTTGAGATCGGCGAGCGGGACCAGCTTGCCGTTGGAGGCTGCGTCCTTGCCGATGGCATATTCGTAGGACGTGCCGTCCTTCAGAACGGCCTGGCCGGCCTTGCCGGTGATGAACTTCAGGAAGGCCTGGGCGTCCTTCATGTGCTGGGTGGATTTTAGGATACCGCCACCCGAAACGCTGACGAAAGCGCCCGGATCCTGGTTCTTGAAGTAATGGATACCGACATTCTTGCTGTTCTCGCCGGTTTTGGCCTGATCGCCAAACCAGTAATAGTGATAGATGATCGCGCCTTCAACTTCGCCTGCATTGACCGCCTTCATGGCGACGCTATTGCCCTTGTAGGGGGTGGCATTGTCCTTGAGGCCCTTCAGCCATGCCTTGGTGGCGTCTTCACCCTTGAGCTGCAGCAGCGCCGCGACAATCGCCTGGAAGTCGGCGCCGGCCGGCGCCGCACCCCAACGGCCTTTCCAGGCCGGATCGGCGAGGTCGAGCATCGACTTCGGCAGCTTGTCCTCGGTGAGCTTCGTCTTGTCATAGGCAAAGACGGTGGTGCGGGCGGCAATGCCGGTCCACATGCCGTCGGCCGGGCGGTACTGATCGGGAACCTGATCCAGCGTGTCCTTTTCGACCGGCGCGAAGAGGCCTGCGCCGTCGACCAGTGTCATCGCCGGCGAATTCTCGGTCAGGAAGATATCGGCCGGCGAGGCGTCGCCTTCCTGGATGATCTGGTTGGCGAACTGCATGTCGCTGCCCTGGCGCATAGTGACCTTGATGCCCGTCTCCTTGGTGAAGGCATCGATCCATTCGCGGCCCAGGCTTTCGTGCTGGGCATTGTAGACGACGAGGCCTTCATCCTGCGCATCGGCGATGCCAGCAAGCGCCGTGGCGGAGAGAAGCGATGCGGCAAACGCCAGCACCTGGGAAAAACGATTAAGAGCAGTAGTCATGATGGCCTCCATGGCAATGTCACCCCGAGGGGGTAAGAGGCGTATATTTTTCTTGACTACCTATTTCAAGTTTGGTCGTCAGGAAAAAAACATCACAATATCTTGACCAAATATTTCATATTGCGAGGGAATGAATCCCAATTCAGTCAAAGAGAGGCGGCGCTGTGCGAGCGCCGCCTCTCTCGCTATTGCACTTATTCGACGTCGAACTTGACGCCTTGCGCGAGCGGCAGCGTGCTGCCGTAATTGATCGTGTTGGTGGCGCGGCGCATATAGGCTTTCCAGGCATCGGAGCCGGATTCGCGTCCGCCGCCGGTCTCCTTCTCCCCGCCGAAGGCGCCGCCGATCTCGGCGCCCGAAGGGCCGAGATTGACGTTGGCGATACCGCAGTCCGAGCCGCGCGCCGAGACGAAGGTTTCCGCCTCGCGCATGTCGTTGGTGAAGATCGACGACGACAGCCCCTGCGGCACGGCATTGTGCAGGGCCAGCACCGCGTCGAAATCGCTGTATTTCATCACGTAAAGAATGGGCGCGAAGGTCTCGTGTTCGACCGGTCCGGTCTGATCGGGCATTTCGACGAGCGCGGGGCGAACATAGAAGGCATCGGCCGAACCATTGTCGACGCGTTGGCCGCCGGTCACCTTGCCGCCGGCCGAAGCCGCTTCGCCGAGTGCTGCCTGCATCTTTTCAAAGGCCCGGCCGTCGATCAGCGGTCCGACCAGCGTGCCGGTTTCGAGCGGATTGCCGATGGTGACAGAGCCGTAGGCCTTCTGCAGGCGCGGCACCAGCTGGTCGTAAACGCTTTCATGGACGAAGAGGCGGCGCAGCGTCGTGCAGCGCTGACCGGCCGTGCCCATGGCGGAGAAGGCGACGCCGCGCAGCGTCAGGTCGAGATCGGCGCTGGGGCAGACGATCGCCGCATTGTTGCCGCCGAGTTCGAGAATGGCGCGGGCAAAACGTTGCGATAGCCGCGGGCCGACGGCGCGGCCCATGGCCGTCGAGCCGGTGGCAGAGACGAGCGGGATTTTCGGATGATCGACCAGCACTTCGCCGACCTCGCGGCCGCCGATGATCAGCGTCGAAAGATTGGCCGGCGCCGTGCCGCCTTCGGCGATGAAGCGCTTAAGCGCTTTCTCGAACAGCGCCTGCACGGCAAGCGCGGTCAACGGCGTCTTTTCCGAGGGCTTCCAGACGGTGGAATTGCCGCAGACCATTGCAAGTGCCGCATTCCACGACCAGACGGCGACCGGGAAGTTGAAGGCGGAGATGATGCCGACCACGCCGAGCGGATGCCAGCTTTCCATCATCCGGTGCTCGGAGCGCTCGGTGGCGATCGTCAGGCCGTAGAGCTGACGGGACAGGCCGACGGAGAAATCGCAGATATCGATCATCTCCTGCACTTCGCCCAGACCTTCGGAGGTGATCTTGCCGACCTCGATCGAGACGAGACGGCCAAGCGCGGTCTTGGCGGCACGCAGCTCCTCACCGAGCAGGCGGACCAGCTCGCCGCGCTTCGGTGCCGGAACGGAACGCCATTCGAGGAAAGCCTTGTGCGCCTCTTCGATCGCCGCCTTTGTCTCGGAAACGGTGTGTTCCCTGAGTTTGCCGATTTCCTTGCCCGTCACCGGCGAGGTGACGGAAAGCGTGCCGCCATGATAGCGGCCGGCGTCGACGCCGAGTTCAGCGAGCAGCTTGGCGGTTTCGGTGGCGAGATCGAGGACGGCGATATTCATTGTCGTGGTTCCAATCTTGTTATTCCAGAAGCGAGTTTCGCTTCTCAGAAGCGCTTGTCGGTTCTCAGAAGCGGGCATCGGCGAAGTGGGCGACCTGAGCGCCGGCTTCGTACCATAATTCCTTGAGCGCCCGGAAGCTCGGTTCGGTGGGCGAGGTCAGGGGTAGCGGCAGATCGGCTTCCGAAAGCCGGCCGAGAATATGCTCGGCCAGTGTCCGGCCGAAAACCGTGCCGGGGGCAATGCCGCGGCCATTATAACCCGAAAAGCCGATGACACCGGGCGCGAATTTATGAAAGCGCGGCAGCGCATTGTCGGTCATACCGATCTGGCCGTACCATTCGCATTCGAATTCGACGTCGCCGATCATGGGGAAGAGCCGTTTCAGGGCGCGCTTGGCCCAGCCCTTGTGCACGGCAAGTCCGGTATTGCGCAGCGCCCCGACACTGCCGAAGACGAGACGCCCGGCCTGGTCCATGCGGAAGGAGGACAGAATGTCCTTGGTATCCCATGCGCCCTCCCGTCCCGGCAGGATCGATTGGCGCAGATTGTGGCCGAGCGGCACGGTGGCGAAGTTGAAATAGGGCAGATAGACCTGTTCGTTGCGCACCTGCTCGAAGGGGCCGGTGCTGTAGGCATCGGTCGCGACGATGATCCAGTCCGCGCTGACCTCGCCGTTTTCCGTCTTCACGGTCCAGCGGCTGCCGTTGCGCTCCGTTGCGATGACGGGGCTCGACGTATGGATGGCGACACCCGCCTTGACGGCGGCATGGCCAAGGCCGCGCGCATAGGCCAGCGGCTGCAGCGTTCCGGCGCGCATGTCGAGCAGCGAACCGGTATAGACGTCGCTGCCGATGCGTCTGGCCGTCTCCGCCGCATCGAGCAGCGTCACGGGCGCGCCGCGCGCCGACCATTGCGCCGCGCGCGCCTCGATCTCCTTCAGCCCCTCCGCCCCGACCGCACAGTGCAGTGTGCCGCTGCGTTCGAGTTCGGAGGCAATCGCGTGTCTGTCGATCAGTTCCATGACGAGCTTCGGCGCATTGCCGAGCAGCTCGAGCAGGCGTTCGCCATGCAGCGGGCCGAGCACGCCGGGCAGATCGTCGGGCATCACCCACATGCCGGCATTGATCAGGCCGACATTGCGCCCCGCGCCGCCGAAACCGATCTCCTTTGCCTCCAGCAGCACCACCTCCGAGCCGGCTTCGGCAAGATGCAGGGCGGAGGAGAGGCCGGTGTAGCCGCCACCGACGATGACGACGTCGGCCGATACCGCGCCTGCGAGAGGCGAGGTAACAGGCGGTTCGGCTGCGGTCTTTTCCCAGAGGCCGTGGGAGCGCGGATCATTCAGCATGGTTCAGTCCGATCGGAACGAAATCGCGGTAGTTTAACCCATATGATGAAGCGTTGAAGCGCGCATTTCACGCAACGGTCTTCAGCTGCTGGCCGGCAAGGCCGAGCGCTTCCATCGCTGCATCCAGCGAGGCTGCCTGGCGCTCGGCATAAAGCGCCAGCTCGTCCTGAACGGTGGCGCCGAGTGCGGCCTCGAAGGCGTCGCGGTTCGAGCGCGTCGCATAATTCTGCTGCTGGTCGGTGCCGAGATTCGACTGGAAGATGCCGGCCGCGCTGACGGGCAGGAAGTCTTCGTAGACGATCGGCGAGAAGACAAGATGACCCCTGGCGATCAGCGCTTCCGGATCGCCGGCCAGCGTGCCGTTGACCGCGGCGGCAATGCCTTCTGATGTGGCGGAATAACGGAAGAAGGCCAGGCCCTGCCTGCGCAGCTCGTCCCAGCTGTCCGGCAGCGCCTTGAAACGCTCGGCGAGTTCCTGATCGTAAGCGCCGGCCTTGGCGCCACCGGCGCCGACCCGCACTTCGCCGCGAACCGAGGCGAGCAGCCGGTCGTAGAGCGCCCGGCCCTTGGCCGTCAGCGCCACGCCGCGCTGTTCGATCTCGCCGAAACGGGCGGTATGCGTCCCTTGAACGGCTTCCGCGTCACCGGCAAAGACGATCGCCTCCTCCAGCGCCTTGAAGCTCGTCTGCCGCAGCAGGATATCGCAATGACGACGCGGCGGCCCTTCGATGACGGCCTTCGGCGTGATGCCGCGTTCCGGCATACGGGCCTGGACCGCGTCGATATCGAGCGTGCGCGGCGTCAGATGGTTGATATGCGGGCCTTTAAAGCTGACGACGTCGGCGATCAGCCGATGTGCGTCGTGCAGGCGCTTGTAGGTTTCGGCACTGACCGTCGCCTCGCCGTGCCAACGGAAGGTTTCAAGCGCCTCGGCGACGAATTCCGCCGCTTCCGCTTCGGTGAGGCCGCCATTCTGCTCGTGACGCTCGATCAGCGCGACGGCGCGCGGCGTATAGATGCGCCGCTTTGCCAAAATAGCCTCGGCTTCGCTGCGCAGTCGTTCGTCTTCGATCAGTTCCAGGCGCAGCAGTGAGGTGAAGACGCGGAACGGATTGACGTTGAGTGCCGCCTCGTCGATCGGCCGAAAACAGGTGGAATGGACCGGCACGCCGGCAACCGAAAGATCGTAATAGCCGACCGCCTGCATGCCCATGACGGCGAACAGCCGGCGGATGGTGAAAAGCTCGTCCGCGGTGCCGAGGCGGATGGCGCCGTGGCGCTCGACATCGATGCGTTCCAGCTCGCCGGCGCGGGCCAGGCGCTCGCGCAGAGCCGGATCGCGTTCGAGGCAGCCGGCATTCACATCGGCGACCAGTTCGATCAGCGTGCCGTATTGCGGCACCTCCGTCCGGTACATCTGCGACATCGCCTCGGTGAAAAGCGAACGGATGCGGTCAGTGGAAACGAAGGTTTGCGGCATCTTGAAAACTCCGGCTCATTCCGTTTTTGCAGGATGAAAGTCTTTACAACCGCTGCGAAGCAGGAAATATCGCTAATTCGGAAATAGCTCATTCTGAAACGGAATGATCATGATCACTTCGAGACGCTTTCTGCCGTCGATTTCACATCTCGCCGCCTTCGCGGCGGTCGCTCGCACCGGCAGCGTCACGGCTGCCGCGCGCGAGCTCGATCTGACCCAGAGCGCCGTCAGCCGCCAGGTGAGCGCGCTGGAGGAGCAGCTTGGCGTCGAGCTCTTCCTGCGCGAACGCCAGACCATGCGGCTGACGCTTGCCGGCGACAGTTATGCCCGCGAAATCCGCGAGGCGCTGCGGCGCATCTCGAGCGCCTCCTTGAACCTGCGCGCCAATCCGCATGGCGGCACGCTCAATCTCGCCATTCTGCCGACCTTCGGCACGCGCTGGCTGGCGCCGCGGCTCGGGCGCTTCCTTGCCGCCAATCCCGGTGTGACAATCAATCTGGCGACCCGGCTTTCGCCCTTCGATTTCCGCCTCGATTCGATCGACGCCGCGATCCATTTCGGTCATCCGCACTGGCCTGGCGCCGAGCTCGCCTTTTTGATGTCGGAGCGCACGGTGCCGGCCTGCAGCCCTGACTTTCTGAAGCAGCACCGGATTTCGGAACCGCAGGATCTGCTCACCGTTCCGCTTATGCATCTGACGACGCGCCCGGATGCCTGGGAGCAGTGGTTCGCCGGCAACGGCGTGCCCTTCGAAAACGTGCACGGCATGCTCTTCGACCAGTTCGCCACCGCCGCACAGGCGGCGATCGCCGGTCTCGGCGTCGCCCTGCTGCCGACATTCCTGATGCAGGAGGAACTCAGGCGCGGCGATCTTGTCGCCGCTGTCGATCGGGAGATGGAGAGCCGAGAGCGCTATTATCTCGCCTTTCCGCCCGAACGCGCCGACTATGCGCCGCTTGCCGCCTTTCGCGACTGGATCGTCGCGGAAGCCGCCGCCAATCCGGCTGCGTGAGGAACGGCTTGCATCGGCATGGCGCTTTCGACCATTATATCAGCCAAACAACCTCTGCAGGAAATCCCATGAAGCCGATCTTCGTACAGCTCCAATGCGCCCCCGGCAAAACCTATGAGGTCGCCGACGCCATCTACCAGACCGAACTGGTTTCGGAGCTCTATTCCACCAGCGGCGACTACGATCTGCTGCTGAAGGTCTACATCGAGGAAGGCCAGGACATCGGCAAGTTCATCAACGACAACCTCGCCAATATTCCCGGCATCGTCCGCTCGCTGACGACGTTGACCTTCAAGGCCTTCTAAAGCAATTTCAGCAAAAGTGTGCAGCGGTTTTGCCAGGCAAAGCGCGAGGCGCTTTTGCCGGGAATTGCTTAAAAACAAAAGACAGAGCATTTCCGTGATTCGAAGAAAAACGGAAATGCTCTGAGCTCCGTCAGACGCGGTTAACCCTTTTCGCGAAGAATCGCCTTTCCCAACGTCGCTGAAACTGCAGCTTAACGCCTGAGATATCTCATCGTTGCTATAAGAAGCCGCCTCGACAGGAGGCGGCGTGCGCAGCGATAGGTGGAAAATGGCGATCGTCGAGGCAGACAGGGTGCGCGAGAGGCCGCAGCCGGAAACCGCGCCGCTGATCGTCCATGTCGTGCGCCAGTTTTTGCCCAATCGCGGCGGTCTGGAAGATGTGGTCGCCAATCTTGCCCGCCAGACCGTCCGGCGCGGTTATCGCGTTCGTGTCGTCACACTCGATTCGCTGTTCACCGCACCGAAGGAAAAACTGCCGGCGCGCGAAGACATCGACGGCATCGAGGTGGTGCGCATTCCCTGGTCCGGCAGCAGCCGTTATCCGCTGGCGCCCAAGGTTTTCCGCCATCTGGCCGATGCCGATCTCGTGCATGTCCATGCCATCGATTTCTTCTTCGACGCGCTCGCCTGGGGCCGGCGGCTGCATCGCAAGCCGATGATCGTCACCACCCATGGCGGATTCTTCCACACCCGGAAATACGCCGCGATCAAGAAGATCTGGTTCCGTACGCTGACCCGAGCTTCCGCACTGGCCTATCGGCACGTCGTCTGCTGCAGCGCCTCCGATCTCAAGCAGTTCTCCGAAATCGCGCCGGACAGCCTGCTGATCGAAAACGGCGCCGATATCGGCAAGTTCGCCGGCAGCGCGTCGCAGCGGCCAAGGCGCCGCATCGTCACCATCGGCCGCTTCTCGGTGAACAAGCGGCTGGAGCATCTGCTCGACGCGATGACCGTACTGAAGAGCCGCGATGCGGGTTGGCATCTCGACATCGTTGGGGCCGAATCCGACCTGAACCGGGCTGATGTCGAAGCCGCCATCGAAGGCCGCAACCTTGCCGGCCGCGTCACCCTGTACGTCTCGCCCGACAACAGCGCCATCCGGCGCATCATCGCCGAGGCCTCGCTCTTCGCCTCCGCCTCGGAGTATGAAGGTTTCGGGCTGGTGGCGCTGGAGGCGATGAGCGCCGGCCTGCTGCCGGTGCTGAATGCCAATGACGCCTTTACAATGCTTGCCGGCCGGCATCCCGTCATCAGGCTAGCCGATTTCACCCATCCGGAGACCGCCGCGACAGTGATCGAAGCGGCCTATGAAACTCTTGCGCGCCAACCAGATGTCGTTCGCGCCGAGCTGGTCGACGCCGTGCGCGGCTATTCCTGGGATATTGTCGCCGGACGTTATGTCGATCTTTATCGATCGCTGAACGTCGCCGCTGCCGACCGGATTTGATCCTGCGGCCTGAAATTCCGTCACGCTTTGGCGAGACGGATAATCTCATCGAGTACGAACCTGCGTGATTGCGGCGGCGTCAGATTGTGATCGGCGTCCGGCAGCATCAGCAGCCGCACGTTCGGATAGCGGGAAAGCTTGGCACCGCGTGGTCCAAAGTGGAAATAGACGTGGTCGAGGCCAACGTCGCCTTCGCTGTAGATCAGCGTCAACGGCACCTTGCGCTTGCCGAACTCAGCGAAGGAATGCCGGACTTCGCGGGCGATGTGGCGCCGATCGGGGAGGAGCTCGAGCAGCGGCGCGATCCATGGGGACAGACGACGACCGGCAGCGATGACCATGTTCTGCAGCGCAGAGACGACATCCACCTGGCCGCGCAGCAGCCGCTTTAGCGTATCGAGCCGCGCCAGGCGCTGGCCGTAATCATCAAGGCTGCGGGGAACGGAGACAACATGTTCCTTACGCACCGGTATCTCAGGATCCCAGTAATAAACGAAGGGATTGATCGACACGACGGCCTTCAGCCGCTCATCGGCGACGCCGGCGCGGAAGGCGACATAGCCGCCACTGCATCGGCCGGCCACCATCACCGGGCCGGCGGCGATGCCCTCGAGCAGATCGAGCGCGGCGACCGCATCGGCGGTCTGCGTATCGGAGTAGAGCACCTGCTCCGGTGCATCGGGCCGCGGCGGACTGTCGCCGACATTGGCGGAATCGAAGCGCAGCGAAACCACGCCCTGGCGCGCAAGCTCGCGCGCCATATCAACCGTCGTCCGCCCCCAGCCGGCGTGCCGGTCATAGGCCGTCGACAGGAAGAGCACGGCACTGCCGTTGATCTCGCCGGGCGGCCGGCTGACGACGCCGACCAGGTGACCATGGCTTCCGAAGCGGACCGGCATTTCAACAAAACCATCGCCGGCCAGCGGCGGGTTCTCGATTTCTGCCGGCGAAGGGGCGGCGGATGTCTCCACCGTGGCCCCCTCCAGCCAGGTCGTCAGCAGATCGACGACAGCCATCGGGATCTTGGCGAAGAGCGGATTGGTGACGAGCTCGTCATAGCCTTCGAAAACCGTCTGCTCGACATCGGCGCCAAGCGCCTTCAGTGTGTCGGCAAAGGCGGTATCGTCGGCCCTGGCGGGACGTTCGAGGATCAGATAGCGGGACGCCGCCAACCCCTGCGGCGAGGTGATGTTGAGCTTGCCGAGCTCGCCGGCGATCTCCTCGGGCATGACGAGCCCGGCGATCTGAACCTTGGCGGTCTGGACATGCTCCTTGCCGAGGCCGAGATCGGCATCGATGATCTTCGACCACATGGTGAGTTCGCGCAGATAGGCCCGGCCGCTCAGCACCGGCGCCAGCATGACGAGGCTGTCGACGCCGTCGATCGAAGAGCCGATGCGTTGGGCAAGCGTTGCGCCGAGGCCCTGACCGATGAGGACGATACGGTCGCAGCCGGTGAGCGACTTCAGCTTGGCGGCCGCCGCGCGGATCGAATTTTCCCAGGTTTCCAGCCTTGCCGGCAGCGCGTCGAAATCGAGCGCATCGCCGGTGCCGCGATAGTCGAAGCGCAGGCTCGGCACGCCGATATCCGAAAAATGCTCAGCCGCAACACGGAAAAACTTGCGGCTGCACATCTCCTCGAAACCCCAGGGGCTAACGAAGAGCACGGCGGCCGACCGCTTCTTCACCCCTGCATTCTCAGGCATGAACAGGCCGATCGTACCGTCGAAGACGACAGGCAGGGCAGCGCTGCGTCCAGCCCCCTCGGCCGGTTCGAGCGAGAACTCGCCGGGAGCGACCTTGGCGCGATCGGGATCGCCAGGAAGCGCCGGCGCAATGAAATTGATTGCGTGCCCGACCGGCTTGCGCAGCACGGACGGCATCTTGTCGAGAATGGAGCGCATGACGTCAACATCTTCGGCCGGTACGGCCCGCAACACCCGCAGCGCTGCGAAATAGCAGAACGTGCCGGCGATGATCGCGCCGACCAGTCCGGCCGGACCATGGACAAATTCCAGCGCGGAAATGGCGCCGCAAGCGCAGAGCACGGAGGCGAGCGTCACCTTCGTCAGGCTTCTATAGAGACCCGAAAGCTGGGATCCGAATCCGGTCTGTCTGATCATCATCACCGACATTGCAACGAAGACGAGGATGCGCACCAGCGCGGCGCCCTCGGCGGCAAGCCTAGGTACGATCAGTAAACAACCCGCTACCATCACCAGGCCACCTATCACACTGGTATTCAGGCGGGCGCGGGCCCTGTCCATCGATAGGAGGTAGAGGCTGAGGATCTGCATGAAAGTATAGGCGGGCGCCACCAGCGCCAGCAGCGCCACCACCGTGCCGCTGCGGCGGAACGCTTCGCCGAACACCACGAGCACCAGTTCGCTGGAGATCGCCGCAAGCCCGAGGCTCATCGGCAATACGATGTAGGCCATGCTGCGAGTGACGGCGGCGAATACCTCGACCGGCAGGGTCGAATCGTCGCTGTTATGTCGCCGCTCGGAATAATAGGGTAGCAGGCTGCCGGTCATCTGAATCGGCAGTTGCAGCGCGATATTGGCGATCGACAGGCCGACGGCGTAGTAACCGACCATCTCCACCGACCAGAACTGCTGCAGGAAGAGCAGCTCGAGCCGGTTGAGGAAGATGGAATCGATAATGAACTGGATCGACAGGATGACGGAGGACGAGGCGAGGTACTTCAGCGAGACCCCGCACCAGTCACGCCGCGCCAGCAGGATCGGCAGTGTGGCGAAAAACAGCACAAGCTGGCCGAGCGCATAACCGACGAGAACCCCCTCGACGCCATAGAAAACGGCGCCGGCTGCAACGCCGGCAAGCTGCACGATCGAGACGCCGACCGTCAGCTTAAAAAAGGTGCCAAGCTTCTTTTCCCCGATCAGGTAGAATTTGACGAAGGATCCGATCGCCTGGACGAAAAACAGCGCGCCCGTGACCAGAGCGACGGACGGCGCGGTCTCTGCCCAGTGCATCTCCTCGGAGGTCAGGAAGAACAGGGCGTAAAGCGCCAGCAGCGCGATGGTCGAAAACATCATGAAGCTGACGAGGATGGCGGCAAATCCTCGCCGGCGGCGCTCGTCATAACCTTCCGCCGAAAGCTGCGGCATGGTCTTCAGGAGCGTGATGCTGGAGCCGAGCTCCGCGATCGAGGCGCCTGTCATCACCAGCCACAGCGAGAAGGCGACGATGCCATTGGCCTCCGGCCCAAGCAGACGCGCCGTGATGATCGAGGAGACGAAGCCCGTCAGCAACAGCAGCATGCCTGCCGCCGCATTCATCACCGAATTTGCGATAATACCCTTCGACATCCGTCCATCCGCCAGGCTCGGCCTAAGGCCTGATACCCGCCATCTCTAATGCGAAAATGTTAAAATAAAGCAGAGTGGCGCCTTAGCTCGCCTGCATCGCCGCCAGCGTCTGAAGCGCCTTCTCATAGCTGTTTTCCGCGAGGTATCGCAGCAGGAGCTCCCGCGCCTTCTCGGCCTTCTCTCGTGCACGCTCGGGTGCGCGGAAGATGTCTTGCAGGTGCGCGGCCGCCGCATCAGGAGAGGGATCCGCCCAGACTGCGCCCGCGAGCCCGGCAAATTCGGGATGGGTGTCGACCACCGGAATGAGGGGAGAGTCGACCAGCCATGTATTGTCGGGATCGCAGAAATCCGCCGTGCCCGACCAGGCGGTTGAGATAACGGGCGTACGCTGCATGATCGCCTCGGCAACCGTCAGCCCGAAACCCTCGGAACGATGCAGCGAAAGATAGGCGTCGGAAGAGCGGATGAGGCCATTGATATCGGCGTTCGACAGCCTGTCGGTGACGATCCTGATCCGGCTGTCGCCCGCAACCGAGGCAACCAGCTCGCGTAGGCCTTCGTCCTTGTTCACATCGCCGCTGGCCTTCATCAGCAGGACGGCACTTGGGGCTTCGGCGGCAAATATCCTGAAAGCCTTGATCACGGCCTGCGGATTCTTCCGGTTGATCGAGGAGCCGGCGCTGAAGATGAAGCTGACGAGAAAGGCGTCCTTCTCTATGCCGAACCTCTGCCGCATGCCGTCGGTCGCCGCCGCCTCGGTGACCGGATGCGGGACGACGATGACCGGCGCCTTGGTCAGCGGCGCGATCGCCCGCCGGGTGAATTCCGAAGGCACGAAGACGGCGTTCATATAATGCATCGCATTGCGCCATTCAGCCGGCACGACTTCGAGCTCCCAGGCGAAATAGCCGATGTTGAAGGCGCGGGTGAAATTCGCGACGCCCTTCTTCAGGATGGCGCGCGGCAGCATCGGCGGATTGAGGTGCCAGATACGGCTTCCCGGCGGTTCGGTGGAGAGACGCGACGGCGTCCAGCCGGCGAAGGAATGCTCGTCGGGTTGGGTGCTGACGTCGGAGAGTGAAATCGCCCGCCCGGCCTCCGACAGAGCCCCGGCGCAGAGCCTTGCCGATTCGCCGACGCCGACGGCCATCGAGAGATAGCCGACGATTTCCACCGGCCTGCGCGGATTGAAGGCCAGACGCGACCGCGGAATCAGCCGCTGCAGGACATGGGCGCGCAGAAAGCGGTATATCGTTCTCAAATCACGGTCTTTCTCAATGCGTCGGCATTATTTTTGGCGGAAGCATCAGCCCTGGAGCATGACGCGATGTGAACTGCCCAGACTTCTGATCTCGCCCGCAGGTGGAAGATCGCTTTCCGTGCCGGAGAGCGCGTGGAGCTTCACGCGCCGCATCGCGCCGGGGGCCAGATGGAACCAATCGTCGTCGGCCCGATAGCCTTCGACGTCGATATGCACCGATTGCGCCAGCCGGTCTGTCCTGAGATCGACGAACCAATCGTCGCCGGCCTTGCCGAGCGATGCCTCAATGCCCGAATCGTGAAGCGCTTTGCCGCGTCCCAAGGGGAAGTGGAAGCTTTCGGCAAGAACGGCGCCGTCGGCGAGCGAGCGCAGTCGCGCCACGCCCACATCATGCGCCGGCGGGCCGAAGCGGAAGGCATAGGTCGTATCGAAGAAGGCGCCGAACAGCGCGGTGGCCGCAAAACGTTCCACGCTCCTTGCCGCCAGCGTGAAGCCGGTATTGCCGCTGACGACCTGCTGCTTGCCGTCGCGCAGGCAGAAGACTTCGAGCTCCACGTCGAGTGCGGCGTCCGTCTCGTTGACGACATGCACATCGAGGCCGTTGGTTCCCTCATCGGTAAAGACAGTCTGAACCGGCCGGAATGCACGGCGCATCGCATACCAGACCGGCTTGGGCTCGCCGGTTGAATCGATCACCCCCCAGCCGGGGCCGGGCAACAGGTCCTGCAGCGTCCAGACGAGCGCGCCGCTGCAGCCGGAGCCCTTGCGCCGCCATTCGGCAAAGGTTTCCTCGAATACCTCGCCGGTGACGGCGCGGGAGAGATCGAGATAATGTTCCGGATTCTCGCGGCGCAGCCGGGCCGGATCGCAGCCGTAAAGCAGCTGCAGATAGAAGTCGCGAACGTCCTCGAAATCCCACGATGCGCTGCGGTCGCGCGGCACGCGCGCTTTCCAGAGCGGGCTATGGACGGCCGGCACGTCGAGATGACGATGCAACGTCCTTTGCTGCGGCACATGTGCGAAGGCGAGGCTTTCGGAGGCAAACCGCACCTCGGCACGGCGGGCGTCGGCAATCGGCCGCATATAGGCGCCGACGCCGTAATAATGCGCGATACCGGCATTCGGCGAAAAAGGCATTGCGCCGCCATAGGGAGAATTCGGGACATAGGGCACGTCGGGACGCATGCGCGCGATGACGGCCGGGATGATCTCATCGGTGATCGGCCCGCTCCAGAATTCCATCGGCAGGCCGAGCATCGCCGCCTGCTGGTGGATCTCGCTACCGCCGCAGAGCACCGCGAGCGAAGGCGAGGCCTGGACGCCGTGCAGGAATTCCTCGACCTCGGCATGCACGTGACCGAGAAAAGTCTTGTCGTTGCGCGGATAGTCAAAATTGGCGAACATGAAGTCCTGCCATACGAGCAGGCCGAGCTCATCGCAGAGCGCAAAGAAATCCGGCGTCTCATAGGCCATGGTGCCGCCGATGCGGATCATGTTCATGCCGGCGTCAGTGGCAAGACGCAGGAACGGCTCGTAGTCCGCCCGTCCGCCTGGCAAGCGCGCGATATCCGCCGTCGTCCACACCGCGCCGCGGCAAAAGACGCGCTCGCCATTGATGAGAATCGCGAAGTCGTCGCCGTCATCGCCGCGCTCGACCTCGATACGCCGGAAGCCGGTGCTGCCGAGCGAGTACTCGGCGCCGTCGGAAACCAGCGTCAGTTCGTAGAGACGTGGAGCGCCATGCGTGTGCGGCCACCAGGGCTCGATGTCGGCAAGCTTGAGGATAGCCGAGTAATGATTGTCGCCGACCTTCTCGAACGGCTGTTCCATGCCGCCGCAGTGCAGCAGCATCGAAGGGTTGTCGGCATTGTTGTGCAGGGAAACGCTCAGCCGGCCGACGCCGCTCTCGTCCAGGACGGCGCGGATGGAGACATTGTCGATCGAGATGGGATTGTGGCGCAGCAGCGAAATCGGTCGCCACGGGCCGACCGCGTGAATATCGGGGCACCAGCCCGGCATATGGCCGAGCAGCGTCGTGCGGAAATTTCTCAGGCCGACCGGCGTGATCATCTGCGGCCGCCAGCGCGCGCGCGGGCCGGGCTCCGACAGACGCGGGCCGAGCGCACGGAAACAAAGCGCCAGTTCGTCGCCGCCCGTAAGCGTCACCGGAATTTCGTGCGCCGTAAACATGCTTTCGGAAAAGAGGATTTCCTGACCGTTCAGAAAGACATGGCACAGCGTTGCAAGCCCCGCCAAACGCAGGATCGCTTCGCCGGGATCGGCATCGAAGAGGCGGCAGAGATACCAGGCGTCTTTCGTGTTCAGCGGTTCCGGATTTTCCCGGTCGAAGAGCCCGGCTCTTTCGAGTGCGGCGGCGACGGTGCCGGGAACGGGTGCAGGAATGAACCGCGCGGAGAGCGGAATGTCGTGCGGCACCGCACAGGCATCCGGTTCCGTCAGGACCAGGTTCCAGCCTTCGGAAAGCACGCTTTCCTCGGCTCCGATGCTTGCCAAACGCCCCCGCATGGTCTGATCTCCGGCCTCAGATTCGCTCTGCAAGCGATGCCATCATCAAATCCCATGCATCGGCGGCCGGATCAAGAGCTGCCTGCAGCGGCTCGAACTTCCGGCGGGCGACGGCGCGGGCGAGCTGGAACTGCACGGATTTCGCTGCGTCCGAAATGCGCCTGGCATGCTCGGCGGCCGTTGCGAATTCATCCGCGGAGAGCCACGCCAGGTGATCGGCCGCCAGCTCGAAATTGGCGCCGACCTGGCGAAGCGTATTGAAGGCATATTTGTGAAAGAAGCCGAACGGCCGCTCGGCCACCGCTTCCACCTGTTGCGGGAAGACGGCGGCGAAAGCGCGGATCGGGTTCTGTCCTGGACGCCTAATGAAATGAACCCCGGCAAGCCGACGCGCGGTCGCGCGCAGATGTGCTTCGTCGGCAGGCTTTTCCGGAAATCGTGCAAATTCCGTGTAAGGCAGGAACGGCGGGTCGTTCTCCGTCAGCTGCAGCTGGAACAGCCCGTCGAAATCCTCGCCTTCGAGGCGGAAATATCCGGCATTGTGGAAATAGTCGACACGCTTTGCCGCAACGTCCAGCCGGTTGATCGCAACCGTCGTCTTGCCGTGTTCCTGCCGGTAGGCAGTGCCGCGCGTATCCGGCATGTAGAAGGAATCCATCTCGATCAGGCAGAGGCGGCCCCGCGCGATCTGCACCTCGACATGCCGCTCGACCCGGTCATAGATGGCAAGCTCGGTCGCGCGGATTCCGTAAAGCGTCTCGAGATCCTCGAGCGGCACCTTGAAGAAGGTGAACTGGTCGCCTTCGAAATCCTGCGCCAGGGTGAAACCGAGCATCGCCTCGGGTGCCGCGCCTGATGTCGCCAGCACTTCGATCCACAGGTCGACATAGCAGTTGGTTTCCGGCCAGGCGCGCTCGCTGGAATGCAGCGCGTGCTGCCGGTAGCTTTCAGGGCTGATCCCCGGGAATACCGATGTCATCGAGTAGCTCAGCCCCACAGCGCTTTCCGCACATTGGCCGGCCATTGCTTCACGTCGAGCCCGTGATGGTGGAACAAGGCAAGCGCGATGCGCTCGAGCCCGAAGCCGACACAGGCGGTGTGCGCAACGCTGCCGTCTTCGAGGTTGAGGCCCCATTTCGCGCCGAAGGCATCCTGATGATAATTGAAGCTCATGCAGGCGGTCGGATTGGCGGACGAGGTGATCGGGATCAGCAGTTCGAACTTCAGGTTCTGGTCGCGCTGATTGTTGGCGAGCATCTTGCCGGCGCGGCCGAAGAACGGATCGTTGGCAATATCGATCGTCACGTCGAGGCCGACGGCCTTCATCATTTCGACGCCGCGATCCATCCAGCGCTGGCGGAAATCGGTGACGTGCTGTTCGGTGCCCATGCAGACATATTCGCGCATGCGGAACAGCTGCTGGCGGGCCGGGTCTTTCGACGGCTCGTGGCGGAAGCAATAGGATTGCAGGTCGAAGAGGCCGCCGGTCTTCGGCAGATTGCCGCGCTTGGCGACCGTCGGATAGAGCGGATAGCAGGCCGCCGGCGTCAGCACGATGTCGGTCGCCTCCTGCCCCTTGGTCCAGTCATCGCCGACTTCCATGCATTGCAGCAGGCTGACATGGTCGAGTTCGCTACCGCAGAAGCTGTGCACCGTGCCGGCCAGCTGCGGGAAGCTCTTCATGTAGCCGCTCTTTTCGAAGAAGGCGCGGTTCATGCCTGGAGGAAAGCGCATGGCCTCCGCACCGTCGCCGCCGCCGACCTTGTCGATGAGGCGCTCGAAGGCAGCGATCACCTCTTCGAACTGGCCGCTGCGGCCATAGAGTCCATCGATGCCCGTGTCGATCAGCAGGCCGGCTTCGAAAAGCCGGTCGAGAAACGAGGTCTGCATATCCATGACTGTTACCCCAGTAGGCTAGTGTCCTGCTTGTGGACAAGAAGCATGCTCGACGTATTGCCGAGGATGCGGTCGTTCGAGATCATGAGTTGTGCGGAATGCGCGTCGCGCAGATGGCGTCCGAGGCTGAAGGGCGTGCCGTTCTTGTAGCCCATGATGCCGCAGATCAGCATGGCATGGTTGACGATCTCCAGGATCGTCTCGGACGAGGCGATCTTGACGTTGTTCATCGCCACGGCAAAGCCCATCGACGACAGCCTGTCGGGATCGGCCTTGGCATGTTCATAGGCCTTCAGGCCGGCCACGACATTCGATTTCACCATCTGCAGCAGGTTCGATACCTCAGCGAGGCGCAGGGCGCCGGGCGGCCGGGCATCGGGGGCCCTGCGGGCAGCTGCGCGCACGAAGGCCTGGGCGCGGGCGACGGCATCGACGGCGATGCCGTACCACACACCGCTCCACAGGAGATGCGAGGAAGCGAGCATGGATTGCGCTGCGATTTCCGCGAAAGGCTTCGGCAGGATCTGATGCGCCGGCGCTTGCCCTCTGAACTGGAAGCCGTCGGAGCAGGTGCCGCGCATGCCGAGCGTATTCCAGACATGCGTCTTTTCGAGCGTGTACTGATCCTTGAGGAAGGCCGTCAGTACCTGATCGGAGGAGGCGGCCTGGGCGTGGGCACGCGAGGTGATGAGGATGGCGTCGGCATGCGAGCCGTAGGAAATGACGGTGGCATCCTTTTCGAGGCGGCAGATATCGCCGTCGACTTCGACCGCGCAAATACTGTTGCGCAGGTTTCCGCCGATCCCGCCCTCGGTGGTGGCGGAGGCGATCAGCAGCTGCTCGGCAGCAATGCTACGCATGAAATGGCAATGCCATTGGCTGTCGGCGCCGTGTTCGACAAGGCTCGACAGCTTGATGTGGTGCATGGCGAAGACCATGGCGCTCGCCGCGCAAGCCTGGCCGAGCATCGAGCACAATTCGGCGATCTCGGTGATCGAGGCCGATTCACCGCCGAGATGGTGCGGTACCTGAATGCCGAGCAGTCTCTCGGCCTTCATGGCATCCACGGCTTCCCGTGGGAAACGGCCCTCGGCGTCAACGGCATCGGCATGTCTGGCCGCGATTTCGGCGACGCGAGCCACCCTTGCGACAAGACCGTCCTGCATGATCTTGACGGGGAAATTCATCAGGCGACCTTCCGACCGTCCCGGATGAGATCGACGGTTTTGGCGATCGCCGAGATGCTCGCGAAGGATTTGCGGTTCAGGAGATTGTCGGGAAATTCGATGTCGAACGCCTCTTCAATGCCGAGCATCAGCTGCACCGAAGCGAAGGACGTCAGACCTGCTGCATAAAGATCGGCATCGTCGGCGATCTGGTCGATCGACGTCGGAAGCTTGCCGAATTTGGCTACGAGGTCGCGGATTGTCGTATTCATCCCATCACTCCAAGATTCTCATGATCCCGAACCGGCGTTCATCGCCTTGTCATGAGCGTTCTTTTAGTGCGGAAAACAGAACATTCCGCTAATTTGTTGGGTTAAATATGATTAGCACTCACAGTTAGGATTTTAGCAATCGGCCCGGCTGGAGTAAAAATAACAATTCTACATCAATAATTTAATAGAGTTTCGCCGACGGAACTTGCGGCACTCTCCGACGCGATGAGTACAGAAATGACACGCAAAGCGCCATTTTGCGTCAACTGGCGGGGGGATAGGAATGCTCGCCGCCGCGATGGTCCGAGACGGAGTAACATCCGTCACCTGTTGCCCTGATCACGCTTTCGCTGATGACGGCCTTGCCGTGGCCGCCTGGGATATCGAGGATATAGGCCGGCTGGCAAAGCCCGGAAATCCGTCCGCGCAACGCCGCGACGATCCGCTGCCCCTCGTCGATCGACAATCTGAAATGGCCGGTGCCGGGCGCGAGATCCGGATGGTGCAGGTAATAGGGTTTGACGCGGATCTCGACGAAGGCCTTCATCAGTTCGGCAAGCACGTCAGGATCGTCATTGACGCCCTTCAGCAGCACCGATTGGCTGATCATGGCGATGCCGGCATCGACCAGGCGGGCGCAAGCCGCGCGCGCTTCGTTTGTCAGTTCCCTCGGATGGTTGGCATGCAGCGCCACATAGACCGTCTTGCCGCTCGCCTTCAGGGCAGCGATCAACGCCGCGTCGATCTTTTCGGGATCGACCACGGGAACGCGGGTGTGGAAGCGCACGATCTTCACATGTGCGATTGCCGCCAGCGCCTCCATGATGTCGCGGAGCCGGCGCACGGAAAGCACCAGCGGATCGCCCCCGGTGAGGATGACTTCCCAGATTTCCTGGTGGCCGGCTATGTAATCGAAGGCTTTCTGCATCGCCGCCGCATCGAGCGTGCCGAGACCCTGCGGTCCGACCATTTCGCGTCGAAAGCAGAAGCGGCAATAGACCGGGCAGATATGCACGGCTTTGAGCAATACGCGATCGGGATAGCGGTGAACGATGCCTTCGACGGGGCTGTGGACATGATCGCCGATCGGATCGGCGCGTTCCTCGGGCGCGACCGCCAACTCGGCGGCGTCGGGCACGAATTGCCGTGCGATCGGATCATCGGGATCGGCGCGGTCGATCAGCCTGGTGACGGCAGGCGTCAGGGCGATCGCGTAACGCGCGGCCACTTCGTCGAGCATTGCACGATCGCCGGGCAAGACCAGTCCTGCCTGCACAAGATCATCGACGCTCTTGAGCGGTTTGACGGCGTTCATCGGCCATACTCCGCGACCGGTGCCCAGAGCACCTGATCGACGCGCGAAGCGCCCGTCGCCAGCATGACCAGCCGGTCGAAACCGAGCGCAATGCCGCTTGCCTCGGGCATCGACGAAAGTGCCGCCAGGAAATCCTCGTCGATCGGGTAGGTCTCACCATAGACCCTCATCTTCTCGGCCATCTCGATCTCGAACCGCCGCTTCTGTTCGGCGGCGTTGGTGAGCTCGCCGAAGCCGTTTGCGAGCTCGACGCCGCAGGCATAGACCTCGAAACGCTCGGCAACACGCGGATCGCGGGCTGATGGCCTGGCAAGGGCCGCCTCCGACACCGGATATTCGTCGAGGATGGTGATGCGGCCGAAGCCGAGATGCGGCTCGATCTTTTCGACCAGCACCCGGCTGAAAAGATCGGCCCAGCCGTCGTCTTCGGCCACACGCATGCCGACGCGCCTGAGCTCGGCCGCCAGATGCTCACGATCGGTCGAACCGTCCGCGGCGACGGAGGCGAGAAGATCGATGCCGGCGTGGCGCTCGAACGCTTCGGCGACGCTCAGCCGCTCCGGCCCTGCAAAGGGATCGCTCTCACGGCTGCGATAGACAAGCCTGTCAGTCTTCGCCGTCTCGGCCGCAAGCGCCAGAATGCGCACGCAATCCATCATCAGGCTCTCATAGCTTTCGCCCGCCCGATACCATTCGAGCATGGTGAATTCCGGGTGATGCAGGGGCCCGCGCTCGCGATTGCGGTAGACATGGGCGAAGCAGGAGATGCGTTGCTCACCGGCTGCGAGCAGCTTCTTGCAGGCGAATTCCGGCGAGGTGTGCAGATAAAACGGCGCCCTCTGCCCGTCCGTCGTCACCGCTTCCGTCGCGAAGGCATGCAGGTGCGCCTCGTTGCCCGGCGATATCTGCAGCACCTGGGTATCCACCTCGATGAAATCCTCGCGCGCGAAAAACCCGCGCATCGCGGCCTGGATCGCATTGCGCCCGATGAGGAACGGGCGGCGATCGGCATGCACGGACGGGGTCCACCAGGGGGACGCTTTGGCCGCAGAGTTCATTCCAAGCTTTCTTCGCCGGACAAGCCGGTATGGGGGTGGCTATTTCCCGGATTTTAGGTTAGTTGCGCCCCCAAAGAAAAACATTTGCGTCTTCGGGGCGTTTCGACAGTCCTCTACGACGCCGAAAGCCGAGTTACAAGGAAGTCTTATGGTCAAGGTCATCGCCTCTTCGGTCCGCAAGGGCAACGTTCTCGATGTCGACGGCAAGCTCTACGTCGTTCTCACCGCCCAGAACTTTCATCCGGGCAAGGGCACGCCGGTCACCCAGGTCGATATGCGCCGCATCGTCGACGGCGTGAAGGTTTCCGAGCGCTGGCGCACCACCGAACAGGTCGAGCGCGCCTTCGTCGAAGACGTCTCCTTCCAGTATCTCTATGAAGACGGCGAAGGCTTCCACTTCATGAACCCGGCGACCTATGACCAGGTCGTGGTCGACGTCGAGACCATGGGCGACCAGAAGGCGTTCCTTCAGGAAGGCATGTCCTGCATCCTGTCGATCCATGAAGGCATTCCGCTGGCGCTCGAATTGCCGCGCCACGTCACGCTCGAAATCACCGAGACCGAGCCGGTCGTCAAGGGCCAGACGGCGTCGTCCTCCTACAAGCCGGCCATGCTGTCGAACGGCGTGCGCACCATGGTGCCGCCGCACATCAATGCCGGCACCCGCGTCGTCATCGCGACCGAAGACAATTCCTACGTCGAACGCGCGAAGGACTGATCCTGGTTGCATCTCGCGCAAAAGGCCGGCTCAGACCGGCCTTTTTTATATCCGCGATATCAGAGATGCGGATTGCGCGGCCGGTATTTCTTGACGAGCTTCTGGTTGATTTCCGCTGCCCCCGGCATGTTGGCGCTGAGATAGACCGGCGCATCGCCGGATTTCGCAAGCTCCGAGGCGACTTCGGCAAAGATCGCGTTGATGACTGTGACCCCGACCGCTGTCGAGACCGGGCCGACCCGAAGCCCCGTACCTGCAAGGTCGAGAACGGCATCACCCGGCGGCAGCCCGTTGTCGAGCACGATATCGGCGACTTCTGCGAGCCGCCGGCGGCCATTGGCGATCGCTGCGGAATAGGCGATCGAGGTGATGGCGATCACCCTGGCGCCGATTTCATGCGCATAGTCGGCGGCTTCGATCGGCGCGGCGTTCACACCGGAATTCGAGGCAATGATAATGACGTCGCCCGGCTGCATGCCGTAACGCTCTAGCATCGGCCGCACTAGGCCCTGGGTGCGTTCATAGACCGAGCTGATGACCGCTCCCTCGTGCAGCATGGCCGACCCGACAAGCACCGGCACCGTGAAGGCGAGTCCGCCGGCGCGGTAGTGCACCTCTTCCGCCAGCATGTGCGAATGGCCGGTGCCGAAGACATAGACGCGCTTGTCGCCGCGGGCGGCATCGAGGATCACCGACGCTGCCTGCGCCATCGGCTCGGCAAGTACCTGCTTCAGCGTCTCCAGCCGACCGATCAGATTGGAGAAATAGGCATCGGTGATATCAGTCATGCCAGGTCTCCTTGATGTCAGGCCGCTTCGCCGGCAAGCCAGGTGGCGGTAACAGTCAGCGCATCGGTGAGATGGACGAGATCGGCGCGCGCGCCCGGCGAGAGATGGCCGCGATCGGCAAGCCTGAGGAAACGCGCCGGATAGAGGGTTGCCATGCGAAGAGCCTCGGCGAGCGTCAGGTCGAGATAAGTGACGCCGTAACGGATCGTCGAGATCATGTCGACGTCGGAACCGGCGAGCGTGCCGTCGGACAGCACCAGCTTCGAGCAGAAGCCGCCCCTTTCGCGCCGGACAATGCGACCGTTCAGCGTGAACGAATCCTCTTCCGATCCGACGAGCGACATCGCATCGGTGACGAAGAACAGCCTGCCTTCGCCCCGTTTTGCGCGCAGCGCCGTGCGCAAGGCCTTCGGATCGACGTGATGACCGTCGGCGATGATACCGCACCAGGTGGAGGGATGATCGATCGCCGCGCCGACCAGGCCGGGGGCGCGATGTCCCAGCTGGCTCATGGCGTTGAAGAGATGCGTGACGCCGCGCGCCCCGGCATCGAAACGTTCCTCTGCCGCCTCGCTCGAACAATCGGAATGGCCGATGCTGACGGTGACGCCGGCTTCTGCAAGTTCGCGCACCTGGGCAACCGTCACCTGTTCGGCGGCAATAGTGACGAGCAGCGTGCCGATCGCCTCACGCGCACGGATGAAGGCCTTGACGTCACGGTCCTCCACCGGCCGCATCAATTCGGCCAGATGCGCGCCTTTGCGCGCCGGCGCCAGATGCGGGCCTTCGAGATGCAGGCCGGCGACGCCGCGGTTCCCTTTGACAGCCTCGATCGCGGCCTCGATCGCGGCAATGGAGGCCTCTGCCGTATCCGTGATCAGCGTCGGCAGCAGCGACGTCGTGCCATAGGGCCGATGCCCCTGTACGATGATCTCCATCGAGGCGACCGATGGTTCGTCGTTCAGCATCCGCCCGCCGCCACCGTTGACCTGCGCATCGATGAAGCCGGCCGAAAGCACGCCGCCGGCAAGCGTCAACGTCTCGCCGTCCGGCAGATCGTTTGTCGCAACGATCGCTTCGACCCGGCCGTCGGCGACGATCAGCGCCTTGTCGTCATGAAAGCGCTCGCCGTCGAAAATACGGGCGCCGATGAAGATCTTGCGGGCCATCAGACCGTCTCCGTCACCTTGAGCAGGTTTGCCGGCTTGTCCGGATCGAAGCCCTTACGGCGCGTCACCGACTCGATCAGCCGGTAATAGACGAGCAGCGACACCAGCGGATCGACGAGACCGTTGCCCGTCGTCGGCATCCGCAGATTGAGGCCAGAGAGCGGCTGCGTGGAGAAACCGACAGTGGTGGCGCCGAGCTTCTGCAGGCGCTCCAGCGCCTGGCCGTTATTGGCGAAGGCCGCGTCGTCAGGCGCAAAGGCGACGATCGGGAAACCCGGCTGCACCAGGCGCATCGGACCGTGCATCAGTTCCGCCAGCGAGAAAGCTTCGGCATGCAGGCCAGCGGTTTCCTTGGCCTTCAGCGCCGCTTCAAGCGCGATCGCGAAAGCCGGGCCACGGCCGCCCGTATAGAGCGAGGTCGCGTGGAAGAGCACGTCTTCGGCTGCCGCCGTATCGATCCCGGCGGTCGCCGAAAGTGCCTCCGGCAGCTTGGCGAGCGCTGTCTGCAGGTCGAACGCGCCGCCGATCGCAGACGTGACGCCGGCAAGAGCGGCAACGGAAGCGATGAAGGACTTCGTTGCCGCAACGCTCTTTTCGGCGCCGGCATTAAGACCGAGAACGATATCGGCCTGTTTCGCCAGCGGGCTGTCGGTGACGTTGACGACGGCGATCGTCGTCGCCCCGCCCTTCCTGGCCGCCTCCTGCAGGGCCACGATATCGGGGCTGGCACCCGATTGCGAGACAGTGAAATGCACGCCGCCCTTCAGTTGGAGCGCGGCGCCGTAGACGGAAGCGATCGACGGACCGACGGACGCAACCGGAACGCCGCAGGTGATCTCGAAGAGATATTTGAAGAAGGTGGCGGCGTGATCCGAAGAGCCGCGCGCCGCCGTCGTCACGACGCTCGGCCGGGCGGACGAAAACAGCCGGGCGATCTCGGCAAAGACCGGCTTTTCCTTTTCGAGAAGTGTGGCCACCACCTCCGGCGACTGGCCGGCTTCCTGCAGCATCAGCGACTGGTTCTCACTCATAGGTCATCTCCGATTCTCAATTCGGCAACGAAATCATAGGCATCGCCGCGATAGTGCGAGCGGGTGTATTCGACGACGCGCTGGTCTTCCAGGCGCGAGACGCGCTCGATCAGAAGCGCCGGCGCGCCTGATTTGACGTTCAGGATGGCGGCCGAGGACGGGTCGAGGGTGACCGCGGTCAGCCGCTGCAGCGCCCGCACCGGCCTGTGGCCGTTGGCCGCCAGCGCATCGTAAAGCGATCCTTCGTCGCCGGCATCGTCGCCCAGGAACTTGATCGGCACCACGGCGCGCTCAATCGCCAGCGGCAGGCCGTCGGCAAGACGCAGGCGGTCGAGCCGCAGAACCGGCTCGTCGCCACCGAGGCCGAGCAGGAAGGATTCCTCCGGCGACGGCGTGTTGACCGACCGTGACAAGATCCGTGCGGCCGGCAGCCGCCCGCGCGAGCGCATGTCGGCGGAGAAGGAGGAAAGCCGCCAGAGCGACTGTTCCATGCGCTCCACTCTGCTCGATACGAAAGTACCGCTTCCGTGGCGCGATTCCAGTACGCCCGACGCCATCAGATCGCGATAGGCGGTGCGCACGGTGACGCGGCCTAGCTTCATGGCCTCGGCAAGGTCGCGCTCGCCCGGCAGCGCTGTGCCGGGCTTCAGCAGGCCTTCCTGCACAAGGCCGGTCAGCGCCTGCGCCAGCCGCTTGTAGAGCGGTCCGGTCAGGCCCGCGTCACGCAGACCGCGGCTATTCAGCTCCGCTATCAGACTGGTTCTATCCATGGGCAGGCAATAGAACCTATTTAGAACCAATCGGCAAGACGCAATCGACTGCCGATAGAAAAACCCTCCCCGGCGAGCGTCCGGAGAGGGTTTCATAACGCTCGAATTTGACAGGCGTTCGTCCGGCGGACGCTCAGCTCTTGGTAAAGATATAATCCGTCTCCTGGCGCAGCACTTCGCCAGGGCGCAGCACAGCATTCGGGAAACCTTGGTGATTGATGGCATCCGGCCAGACCTGCGTTTCCAGGCAGAAGCCGGCGAAGGGGCCGTATTTGCGCCCACCGAGGCCGGGAGCCCCGGTGTTCAGCTTGAAACCGGCATAGAACTGCACGCCCGGCTCGGTGCTGCGCACCTCAAGCGACACACCGGAATAAAGGCTGCGGGCGAGCGCGACGCTGCGCTTGGCGGTGCGTTCGGCTGACAGGCAGAAATTATGGTCGTACAGCACCTGCTCGCTGCCGACGAAACGCTTCATCGGCGCCATTTCGCGGAGGTCGAATTCCGTGCCGGCAACGGACCGAATCTCGCCGGTCGGCACCTGCCTCTCATCGGTCGGCAGATAGTGATCGGCGGCGATCATGATGTCGTGGCCAAGCGCATCCTCGCGGCCGTCGAGATTGAAATAGGCGTGCTGGCAGACATTGGCGAGCGTCGGCTGATCGCTGGTCGATTCATAGGTCACCGACAGTTCGCCGTTGCCGTGCACCCAGAAGGTTGCCTGGATGGTGCAATTGCCGGGATAGCCGGCGCGGCCATCGGGATCGACGATTTTCAGCACCACGCGGTCGACGGCATGCTCGACGATCGTCCAGTTGCGTTTGGCGATATTGTCGCTGCCGCCATGCAGATGCGTGACGCCGTTTTCGTTCGGCTCGAGCTGATAGTCCTTGCCGTCGAGCGTGAATTTACCGCCGCCGATGCGGTTGGCGCAGCGGCCTGGCGTCGCGCCGAAATAATCGGAATAGAGCGGATAGCTGTCGAAATCCTCAAAGCCGAGCGAGAGCGGCGCGTCATGTCCCTCAAGGCGCAGATCCTGGATGACCGCGCCCCAGCTGATGATCTTGGCCGTCAGCCCGCCGCCCTTGATGACGACGCGATAGACGGTCTCGCCCGCCTTCGTCTGCCCGAAAACTTCCCGTTCCAACTTCTCCGACATGATCGACATCCGTTCCGTTCTATCCTTGGGTTCAGGACCGGAACCTGCCTGCATTTGCTTCAATCCGCAACCGCTCGGATCAGAAAGAAATGCCGCGGCATCCGCTCATCCGCTCAGAGGTCCATGCCGATCTCTTCGACGTCATAGGGCGTCGTCTGGTAGATTTCGTTGATCCAATTGCCGAACAGGAGATGCGCGTGGCTGCGCCAGCGGTTCTGCGGCGCAAGCGCCGGATCGTTATGCGGGAAGTAATTGTGCGGCATCTTGATCGGCACGCCGGCGTCGACATCACGGAAATACTCGTCCGAGAGCGAGGTAGAATCATATTCGACATGATTGAACATGTAGAGCCGCCGGCCCCTTTTCTCATGCACGAGGCAGACGCCCATCTCGCTCGATTCCATCAGAATTTCCAGGCTTTCGGATTTCTCGATGTCGGCGCGCCGCACCTCCGTCCAGCGCGACACCGGCACTTCGAAATTATCGGAAAAGCCGTTGAGATAGATCGAGGAAGGCTTCAGGTTCCGGTGGCGGTAGACGCCGAAGGCCTTCTCCTTCAGCTCGTATTTCGGAACGCCGTGGAAATGATAGATCGCCGCCATCGCGCCCCAGCAGACGTTCATCGTCGAATGGACGTTGGTTTCCGTCCAGTCGAGAATCTCCTGCATCTCTTTCCAATAGGTGACGTCTTCATAGGGCAGGAGTTCGATCGGCGCACCGGTGATGATGAAGCCGTCGAATTTGCGCTGCTTTACCTCTTCCCAGGTCTGGTAGAAGGCAAGCAGGTGATCTTCGGAGGTGTTCTTCGCCTTGTGGCCGCCGATGCGGATCAGCGATAGCTCCACCTGCAGCGGCGAGGCGCCGACCAGGCGGGCCATCTGCAGTTCGGTCTTGATCTTGTTCGGCATGAGATTGAGCAGCCCGATCTGCAACGGGCGGATATCCTGACGGATCGCCATCGTCTCGGTCATTACCCGTACACCCTCCTGGACGAGGGTTTCGAAAGCGGGCAGCGTATCGGGGATCTTGATGGGCATTGCGGTCACTCGATCAAAAATAAAAAACCGGCGGCGACAAAAAATCGCTACCGGTCCGCACGCGGCCCTTTAGCGAATTTTTTAACGTGGCTGCAAGCCGGCCGGCCAAATCACCACGGAATGCCTTAATTAGTCCCAGTTGCGCGACGAATCAACTGCCGAATGCATGCAGCAGCGACTCAGGCAAGCCTCATCACAGTTTAATGACTGATAGAATCTGTTGATAGACCGATAACGCCACCATGCTAATAATGACAGTATGGGCGGTGTTGGAAAAGCGTGATGGCAGATAAGACCAAGGGGAGGCCGGGGATCCGGAGGCAGGATGGAGTAGGGTATGATTTCAGCCTGACTTATCGCCTCGGGGTGATGTTCTCAGCATTCTGGAATTCTGAAGTGCGTGGCAAGGTGCTGTTTCTGGCGACCGTGCTGATCCTCGTCATCCTGGCGACCTCCTATGGCCAGGTCATTCTCAATGAATGGAACGCCCCCTTCTACGATTCGCTCGAGCGCCGAGACCTCGGCGAATTTTTCCACCAGCTCGAAATCTTCGCGATGATCGCCGGCACGCTGCTGCTGCTCAACGTGCTGCAGGCTTGGCTCAATCAGATGACCGCGCTTTATATGCGCGAGGGCCTGTCGCGCGATCTCGTCGACCAGTGGCTGAAGCGCAAGCGGGCGCTGCGGCTCGCCTCCAGCGGCCTGATCGGCGTCAATCCGGACCAGCGGCTGCACGAGGATTCTCGCAATCTCGCCGAAAGCACGACGGGGCTCGTTCTCGGCCTGCTGCAATCGACTATTCTTCTGGTCAGCTTCATCGGCGTGCTTTGGCAGCTTTCCAGCGGCTTCATCTTCCACATCAGCGGCCACAGCTTCTCTATTCCGGGCTACATGGTCTGGGCCGCAATCTTTTACGCCGCCTCCGCCTCGGTGCTGAGCCAGGTCGTCGGCCGCAAGCTGGTCAAGCTCAATGCCGACCGCTTCTCGAAAGAGGCCGAGCTTCGTTTCACGCTGATGCATGCCAATGAGAACATGCCGGCGATCACCGTAGCGCGCGGCGAGGAGAACGAGCGCCGGCGCATCAACACCGACATCAGCTCGGTGCTGCGGGTCGTCAAGCGGCTCGCCATGGCCAATACCAATCTCACCTGGGTTTCGGCCGGCTACGGCTGGCTGGTGATCGTTATCCCGATCATCGTCGCGGCCCCCGCCTACTTCTCCGGCGGCCTCACCCTCGGCCAGCTGATGATGTCGGTCGGCGCCTTCAACCAGGTCAATACGGCGCTGCGCTGGTACGTCGCCAATTTCGGCCCGATCGCCGAATGGCGCGCCACACTGATGCGCGTCACCGATTTCCGCCAGGCGCTGCTCGACATGGACGAGGACTACGACCTGAAGGACAGCATCGTCTATGAAAACACCGCGCCCGACACGCTGACGCTGAAGGATGTAGTGATCAACGCCAAGATCGGCGAAGATATCGACGAATGCGGCGGTTTCCGCCTGCGCGAAACCGATGTCGTGATCAAGGCCGGCGAGAAAATCATGATCAACGGCGATCACAGCGTCAACCGCAAGCTGCTGTTCCAGGCCATGGCCGGCCTCTGGCCATGCGGCAGCGGCACGATGGGTCTGCCGCCGGTCGACGATATGCTGTTCGTTCCGCAGATCGCCTATGTTCCCGGCGGCACGCTGCGCGAGGCGCTGGCCTTCCCAGAAAGCCCCAATGCTTACGAGAAAGCCGCCATCGAGGCCGCCCTCGACAAGGCCGGCCTGCATTCGCTGATCACAAGGCTCGATACCCGCGCCCGCTGGGACAAGCTGCTCGACAGCGACGAACAGAAGGCGATCGGCTTCGCCCGCCTGCTGCTCGTGCGCCCGCGCTGGATCGTCTTCGACGAAGTGCTGGAAGGTATGGAGCCGGAGTGGCAGGCAACGATGGCGAAGCTGCTGACCTCCATGCCCGAAACCGGCATGATCTATATCGGCCGCTCCGAAGCCTATCTCGAGGTGCTGCAGCCGCGCGTCCTGCATCTGCAGGCGCTGCCATCAAAATCCGAAGAGCCGCAGCCGCAGGTCGCCCAGACGGGCGCCAGCGCCAGTGCCGGCGCCGCTGTCGTCCCCGCCTCGGCGCTTTAATTAGAGCGCTGCGCCGTCCGTCCGGTTACATGGATGACGCGAGCGGTTGAGTTGTGAAGGTCAGCCTTCCAGCTCTTCCCGCAGCATTTCGAGCTCCAGCCACTCCTCTTCCATCTTCGTGAGGCTGGCGCGCAGTTTCTCCATCTCGACAGCAAGCCGGTTGAAGGCAGCGGGATCGCGCGTGAAGAGATTGGGATCGGCCATCACAACTTCGCGCTTGGCAATCTCGGCTTCGGCTTTGGCCATCTCCTTCGGCAGGGTTTCCAGCGCGAATTTCTGCTTGAAGGAGAGCTTGCCCTTCGCGCCTGCAGCGGCGGGCGCCGTCTCCTGGGTTTTCGGCCTCTCCGCCGCCTTCTCGGCCTTCCTGCGCTCTTCAAGCGCGCCCTTGCGCTGGGCAAGCATGTCCGAATAGCCGCCGGCATATTCGATCCAGCGGCCGTCTGGCGCATCCGGCACGGCGGGCGCGATCGTCGAGGTCACGGTGCGGTCGAGGAAATCGCGGTCGTGGCTGACGAGAATGACGGTGCCGGGAAAGCCGGCGACGATTTCCTGCAGGAGGTCAAGCGTCTCGATATCGAGATCGTTGGTCGGTTCGTCGAGGATCAGGAGATTTGCCGGGCGTGACAGGATGCGGGCCAGCATCAGCCGGGCGCGCTCGCCGCCGGAGAGGCTCCTGATCGGCGTCCGCGCCTGTTCCGGCTGAAACAGGAACTCCTTCATGTAACCAGTGACATGCCGCTGCTCGCCGTTGACGATCAGGTTTTCGCCGCGCCCGTCCGTCAGGTAGTTTGCCAGCGTATCCTCGGGATCGAGATCCTCGCGCTTCTGGTCAAGCGTCGCAATCTCCAGATTGGTGCCGAGCTTTATCGTGCCGCTATCCGGGGAAAGCTGCCCGGTCAGCATTTTCAGCAATGTCGTCTTGCCGGCGCCGTTCGGCCCGACCAAACCAATGCAATCGCCGCGATGCACGCGGATGGAGAAGGGCGTGACGATGGCCCGGTCGCCGAAAGCCTTGGTGATCTTGTCGGCCTCGATCACCAGCTTGCCGGATTCCTGGGCGTCGGAAACCGTCGCCTGCACCGTGCCCTGCGGTCCCTTATGGCCACGATACTGCGAACGCATCGTCTGCAGTTCGCCGAGGCGGCGCATGTTGCGCTTGCGCCGCGCCGTGACGCCGTAGCGCAGCCAGTGTTCCTCGCGCTCGATCGCCTTGCCGAGTTTGTGCTGCTCGAGTTCCTCGGCCTCCAGCACCTGGTCGCGCCAGGCTTCGAAATGCGCAAACCCTCTGTCGAGCCGGCGCGAGCTGCCGCGGTCGAGCCAGACGGTTGCGGTCGAAACCTTTTCGAGGAACCGCCGGTCGTGCGAAATCAGAACCAACGCGCTGCGCGTCTTCTGCAGTTCGCCTTCCAGCCATTCGATCGTCGGCAGATCGAGGTGGTTGGTCGGCTCGTCAAGCAGGAGAATGTCAGGTTCCGGCGCCAGGACGCGGGCAAGGGCGGCACGACGGGATTCGCCGCCGGAAAGGGTGTTCGGATCTTCCTCGCCGGTCAGTCCGAGATGCGACAGCAGATAGGTGACGCGATAGGGGTCGTCGCCCGGCCCGAGCCCGGCTTCCGCATAGGCCTGCACCGTGCTGAAGCCGGCAAAATCCGGGGCTTGTTCGAGATAACGCACCGTCGAAGAGGGATGGCGGAAGACCTCGCCGGACTGCGCCTCGACCAGGCCGGCGGCAATCTTCAGCAGCGTCGATTTTCCCGAGCCGTTGCGGCCGACGAGACAGATCTTGTCGCCGGGCTCGACCTGCAGCGAAGCGCCCGCCAGAAGCGGTGCGCCGCCGAAGCTCAGGAAGATATCGTCGAGTTTCAGAATGGGAGGGGCCAAAAGTCAGACTCCGGAAAGATCATAGGGCCGGGCGAGCACGATCGCCCGGCCGCTGCCGAGCGAAAAGCGAACTGCGCCTTGCGCGACGTTGGAAATGGGACGCGACGAGCCGAAAGGCAGATGGAAATCGCTGAGCGGATAATGCGCATTCTCGATCGAAAGCCCGGTGAGCGCGCTGAATCCGAGCACCGAAAACAGACTGCCCTTGGGAAGGTCGAGTTCGATCGCGCCTGCAACCAGCGGCACGGCCTCTTCCTTGCCCGAGGTCAGCAGCATGTCGAAACCCTCTTCCGCCAGGCTGACGGCCGACAACAGGTGCTGAAGGGCATGATCGGAGCGTTCGCCGCCGAGCGCGCCGGCGAGGATCAGCCGCCGTGCACCGCGGGCGATCGCTTCCGATACCGCGATTTCGCCATCCGTTGCCGCCTTCGCTACGGGATAGGGCTGTTTCGGCACATCCGGAAACGCCCCTTCGAGATCGGCCGGCGTCGAATCGAAATCGCCGACCCAGAGCTCCGGCGTCACGCCGAGTGCGGCCGCATGCCGCATGCCGCCATCGGCTGCGATGAAGCGGCTGCCGCCGATCGCACGGCGCAGACGCTCCGTCAGGCTGAGTTCGCCGCCGAGCAGAATGGTGAAGGTGGATTGGCTCATGGGCATTGCCCTTAGCGCAAACGGGGGGTCGAGGGGAAGGGCCGAAGGATCGGCGGATCACCTCAACCCGGCGTATCCTTGTCACGCGACAGGAAGATCGCCTCGTAACCGCCGATAAAGCGATCGAACAGCGTCGCGAAACGTTCGACATCCTCTTCAGGCCAATCGGAGACGATCTGAGAGATGATTGCGAATTTCTGCGCGCGGATCTCAGCAAGCAGGGCCTCGCCCGCCGCCGTCATGACGACGACGATCCGCCGCGCATCGGCCTGCGACGCCTCGCGGCGCAGCACGTTGCGTCCGACCATCTCGGCGACCACCCGGCTTGCCCGTGAGGGATCGATGCGCAGCATCTCCGCGATCAGGCCGACCGTGACTTCGCCGGCAGGCTGCGCCCTGCGCACGGCATCGAGCACATCGAGATGCGAAAGCTCAAGGCCCGGTGCGGCGCTCTGGATCGCCAACCGGCCGATCAGCCGCCGCCCTGTCATCAGCCGCATGCGCGCCATGCTCCGGCCGATGAGAGGCACGTTGTCGTCCTCCGGCTCGGCCGGGCTGTTGGACAGGATGCTGGTCGGAGTTTCATTCATGATGGCACCATAACAGAGCGCAAGCGGAAACTGAATATGCCGACGTCAATAATGTGCTATTGACAATTATATGCTAACAGCACATAAAAAACCGACCAATCGGAACGACGCCCCATGGACATGCAACTCGCGCCTGCGCCGCTGGTGACGGATCCTCGTCGCCGGCTTATCCTCTTCTTCTTCCTGATGACCGCCATGTTCATGGCGACGCTGGATAATCAGATCGTTTCCACGGCACTGCCGACGATCGTCGGCGAATTCGGCCATCTCGAACGTTTCGGCTGGATCGGCTCGGCCTATCTTCTGGCGCTCAGCGCCGTCATGCCGCTCTATGGCAAGCTCGGCGATCTCTTCGGCCGCAAATATGTGATGATGACGGCGATCGCAATCTTCACCGTCGGCTCCGCGGTCTGCGGCCTCGCCGTCTCGATGGATACGCTGATCGCCGCCCGCGTGCTGCAGGGCCTCGGTGGCGGCGGCATTATGGTATCGATCTTTGCCGTCAACGCCGATCTGTTCGAGCCGCGCGAGCGGGCGCGCTATCAGAGCTATTCCAGCTTGGTGCTGATGGCGTCGGGCGCGATCGGTCCAGTGCTCGGCGGCACGATGAGCGACCTCTTCGGCTGGCGCTCGATCTTCCTCGTCAACGTACCGATCGGCGTCATCGCGCTGACCGGCCTTGCCTTCATGCTGCCTTACCGCAAACCGCATCGCCGCCCCAAGATCGACTATGCCGGTGCGCTGCTGCTTGCGCTGACGGCCACGAGCATCGTGCTCGCCACCGATAGCAGCGAACTGTTCGGCGCATTGATCTCGCCTGAGAGTATTGGCGTCGTCGCCTTCGGCGTCGTTTGCGCCGTCGCCTGGGTTTTCGTCGAGCGCCGCGCATTGGAGCCGATCGTGCCGCTGCAGCTCTTTCGCAATTCGACCTTCAGCCTGTTGCTGATCATCTCGATCATGGGCGGCGCCATTGCCATCGGGATGGTCAATTACTTCGCTCTCTTCCTGCAGACGACGACCGGTCTTTCGCCCTCCGCCGCCGGCCTTCTGTTCATTCTTCTCACGGGCGGTCTGGTGTGCGGTTCGCTATCGGCAGGCCGGATCATTTCCAGGACGGGGCGCTACAAACCCTTCGCCATTGCCAGCTTCACCTGTAGCGCCGTCGCCTTCGCGCTGATGTCGCAGATGCAGGCCGGAACGCCGATCGCCTTCATCGGGACGATTATGCTGCTGCACGGAATCGGCATCGGCCTTGCCCAGCAGGTTCCCGTTATCGGCGTGCAGAATGCCGCGCCAGACCGCGACGTCGGCGCCGCGACCGGCTCGGTGACGCTCTCGCGCATGGGCGGCGCCTCGATCGCCATTTCCATCTACGGCGCCGTCATCGCCTCCGGTCTCGGCAAGGCCGGCGTTCCCATTGCCGGTGTTGCCGATATCGAACAGCTGACTCCGAAGATGATGGCCGCCCTTCCCGAAGCTAGCCGCCAGGCCGTCGCCGATCTCTATGCCGCCGCCTTCTCGCCGCTGTTCATGACCTCCTGCGCCATTGCCCTGATCGGCCTTGCCGCCGCCGTGATGCTGAAGCCCGTGCAGCTGCCGCGCGCCGGCGAGACGAAGCAGCTGCAATCGGCAACGGCGGAAGCGGCGGAATAGCCCAAAGGCAAAACCGGAATGCCTCACAGCAGGCTTTCCCTTCCTCTAAATCATGATCAAGAGTTGTGAATTTCGCGACCCTGTTGCTGTTTCCACGGCGATTGCCTCAATCACCCCGTTCTTTTTCCGTGGCGCCGACAAATCTGCGCCGCATGACGGAACTTTCGCCATAATTTCATCCGAGCGAAGGGAGGCCTCACGGCTGAGGCATTGCCAAAATGCAACGGCGCCACAATTAAACAGAGTCTCGCTATGCAACCGATGCGTAAATCAGCTACAGCAATGACTTGTATCGGCCTATTGTGCAGCGCGAGATCAGGGGTGCGCACCTGTTGAGTTCCCCTTGCCAAGGCCGGTCCAGATTTGCGGCAAACCGGCAAAGCAGCGACATGATGCGGAGAACCAGACTGGACAGCTTGACGACGTGGAAATCACCCGCGCTTTCCAGTGATGCCATCTCCGCGCCGCGCTGTTTCGCGCGTCGCCTGATGTTGCTTTCAGCCATCGCAATGGCGCTGAACGGGTGTCAATCGCTGATCGAACAATCCTATCAGCCGAGCATCTCGCCGTCTTCCAATCCGCAGATCGTCGACGAGGTTCAGAAGAACGACCCGCGCGCGGCGATGGGCGCCCGCGAACATCCGCGCATCGTGGCAAGCTACGGCGGCGAATATAAGGATGCCAAGACCGAGCGTCTCGTCGCCCGCATCGCCGGTGCGCTGACGGCGGTGTCGGAAAATCCGAGCCAGTCCTACCGCATCACCATCTTGAACTCGCCTGCTATCAACGCCTTTGCGCTGCCGGGCGGTTACCTGTACGTTACCCGCGGCCTGCTCGCCCTTGCCAATGACGCCTCGGAGGTCGCGGCCGTGCTCTCGCATGAGATGGGCCATGTGACAGCGAACCACGGCATCGAGCGGCAGAAGCGCGAAGAGGCTGAGGTCATCGCCAGCCGCGTCGTCGCCGAAGTCCTTTCCAGCGATATCGCCGGCAAACAGGCGCTGGCCCGCGGCAAGCTGCGGCTCGCCGCCTTCTCCCGCCAGCAGGAGCTGCAGGCCGATGTCATCGGCGTGCGCATGCTTGGCGAAGCCGGCTACGATCCCTATGCTGCCGCCCGCTTCCTCGATTCCATGGCGGCCTACAGCCGCTTCATGTCGGTCGACCCGGAAGCCGACCAGAGCCTCGACTTCCTGTCGAGCCACCCGAATTCCGCCCAGCGCATCGAGCTTGCCCGCACGCATGCGCGGGCCTTCGGCCAGGAAGGTTCGGTCGGCGACAAGGGCCGCGATTATTATCTCGACGGCATAGACGGCCTGCTCTACGGCGACAGCCCGGAAGAAGGCTTTGTGCGCGGCCAGACCTTCCTGCACGGCGGTCTCGGCATCCGCTTTGACGTGCCGCCGGACTTTCACATCGATAACAAGGTCGAGGCGGTGATGGCCACCGGCCCGAGCGATATCGCCGTCCGTTTCGATGGCGTCGCCGACAACCAGAACCAGAGCCTCACCAATTATATCTCCAGCGGCTGGGTGACCGGTCTCGATCCGTCGACCATCCAGCAGATCACCGTCAACGGCATGGAAGCTGCCACCGCACGCGCCAGCGCTGATCGCTGGGATTTCGATGTCACCGTGATCCGCAACAATGCGCAGATCTTCCGTTTCCTCACCGCGGTGCCGAAAGGCAGCGCGGCCCTGGAACCAACGGCCAATGTTCTGCGGGCGAGTTTCCGGCGCATGACGCCGGCGGAAGCGGCCTCGCTGAAGCCGCTGCGCATCCGTGTCGTAACGGTGCGGCCGGGCGAGAACATCTCGACGCTCGCCGCCCGCATGATGGGCACCGACCGCAAGCTCGATCTCTTCAAGCTCATCAACGCCCTGCCCATGGGCGCAGCCGTTTCACCCGGCGATCGCGTCAAGATCATTGCCGAGTAAAAAAAGCCCGGCTTGCGCCGGGCCAGTCTGTGCTGCTGGAGGGGAATGAGGTTTACGGCGCGCGTCTTTTCAGACGCGCAAAGGACGCTGTAAGCACTGTCGGACTACGCGTAGGCCGCCATATGCGGGTCGGCGCTGACCAGCGCGCTGCGAAGCTTTTCCATCGCCCGGCTTTCGATCTGACGCACGCGCTCCTTGGAAATGCCGAGATCGGCGCCGAGTTCTTCGAGCGTGGCGCCATCTTCGGCCAGTCGCCGAGCGCTGATGATCTTCATCTCGCGTTCGTTGAGATGTTTCAGCGCCGAGGCGAGCCAGACGCGGCGGCGCTCGCCGTCGATCATGTTGGAAACCTGTTCGTCCGGCAACGGGTCGTCGCTGACGAGGAAATCCATCTTCTCCGCGCTCTCGGCATCACCGGAGACCGAGGGCGCCTGCAGCGAAGCGTCGTTGCCGGAAAGTCTGGCATCCATGGTCTGAACGTCGGCAAGGCTGACGCCGAGGGCGGCGGCGATTTCCTGATGAATGGATTGCAGCGTCAGTTGCGTGTCGCCCTTGGCGAGCTTGGCGCGCAGGCGACGCAGATTGAAGAACAGCGCCTTCTGCGCCGAACTCGTGCCGCCGCGCACGATCGACCAGTTGCGCAGGATATAGTCCTGGATCGAAGCCCGGATCCACCAGCTGGCATAGGTCGAAAAGCGCACATCACGTTCCGGTTCGAAACGCGCGGCGGCCTCCAGCAGTCCGACATAGCCCTCCTGCACGAGGTCGCTCATCGGCAGACCGAAATTGCGGAACTTGCCGGCCATGGAGATCACCAGGCGCATATGCGCCATGGCGATTTGGTTGCGCGCGCCGCGATCGTCGTGATCTTTCCAGCGGGTGGCGAGGTCGTGCTCTTCCTGGCGGGCGAGATAGGGGGCGGCCATCGCGATTTTGATCATGCGCCGATCTGCAGACATGTTCTTCATTTCGATCTCCCAAAACAGGCCTTCGCCCTCAAAATGAACAATAAAACTCACCTTCCGGAACATCGCTGTCCGGACTGAATGGGGTTGCGAGTGCATGAAGGCCTCACCCCTGGACTTTTCAGGGGGAGGCCCTAATTCTCATCATGTGCCGCTAAGACGGCCGGGCCGGACCTGTTTCTTCACGTTGCCGGATGGGCGATAATGAAAAGGCATGATCCGCTCCTCACCGAACATTGACGGAATGGCAGTTCGCCCGACGAGCCAGCGCCCGACGAGCAGTCCGCAATTACGTGTGGTAAACGCGGCAGCCGGGAAAAAGTTCCAATAAAAAACCCGGCACGAAGGCCGGGTTTTTTCATAAGGAAAACAGGGTCGCCTTATGCGGCTTCGTCCTGCGAATCGTCTTCCTCGATGGCCTTGCCGCGCTTCGGACCCTTGTTGAGGTTGGTCTCGACGAGGCGGACAGCCTCGGTTTCCGACATCTTGTTGACAGCGGCGATTTCGCGCGCCATGCGGTCGAGCGCAGCCTCGTAGAGCTGGCGCTCGGAATAGGACTGCTCGGGCTGGTTCTCCGCACGATAAAGATCACGCACGACTTCAGCGATGGAAATCAGATCGCCGGAATTGATCTTGGCATCATATTCCTGGGCACGGCGGGACCACATGGTGCGCTTGACGCGCGCCTTGCCCTGCACAACCTTCAAGGCACGATCGACGAAATCCGTTTCCGACAGCTTGCGCATGCCGATGCTCATCGCTTTCGCGACCGGAACCTTCAGGCGCATCTTGTCCTTCTCGAAATCGATAACGAAAAGTTCGAGCTTCATGCCGGCAACTTCTTGCTCTTCAATAGCGGTGATGGTACCGACGCCGTGAGCGGGGTAGACGATCGATTCACCGGTCTTGAAGCCGTGACGTGCTGTAGAAGGTTTTTTCTGCTGAGTCGTCATTCTATCCAAAAACTCCCTGTTACGCTTCCGGCGGCGGCCGGAGCCGGGTCAGTCAGGCCCGGTTGAGACGGTGCATCCGTCGGGTGACTTCACTCTGGTCCCATCAGGCAAAAGCAAGGACTTCTTGCGCGCGATCTGGGGGACCCGGCGCTCAAAGCGTTGATATGTCACGGAAACCGCGTACGGATTGGTTTTGCTTTCGTGATGGTTTTGGGCATGCGCCATGCCACAAATGGAACAGTAGGCGAAACCTATCATAAAAATATGAGGAAATCAATAATTTGGTTCGCCTGAGTCATGCGGGCAACACAGATCACCCATATCAGACACGCAGGATTTAAAACGTTTCATCGCGGAAACGCCCAAATCCGGCGGTCGATCGGGCGGCCGCGTTAATCGCCGGAACCGGGTTGTTCGGAGAAGTACTTCTCGAATTTTCCGGTCTGGCCGTCCATCTCCTTGGCCTCCGGCAGCGGCTCCTTCTTGACCGTGATATTCGGCCAGATGCTGGCATACTCGGTGTTGATCTTCAGCCACTTGTCGAGGCCCGGCTCGGTATCCGGCTTGATCGCCTCGGCGGGACATTCGGGCTCGCAGACGCCGCAATCGATGCATTCGTCGGGATGGATGACGAGGAAATTCTCGCCTTCATAGAAGCAGTCGACGGGGCAGACTTCTACGCAATCGGTGTATTTGCACTTGATGCAATTGTCGGTCACGACATAGGTCATGAAGAACTCCAGGATTTCCATGCGGATGGGGCCGGGCAACCTGGAACGTCGCGCCTATCCCCGTGCCGGACGAAAAGCGTGGACAGGCTTGGGAGGCAAGCACGCTTCCGGCAGGTTGTCAGTGACGTATCGGCTTTATCGCCGGATTTCAAGGATAAACGATCTGCAAAAGCCCCCGCCGCAGACAGAGTTTTCTAATCCTCGTCCGACATCAGCCTGTCGATTGCGCGTCTTTCCTTTTTGGTCGGACGGCCGGTCCCGGTCGCCCGGATCGCCTGCTCGTAGGGGGTGAGGCGTTTTGCCTCATCCGGCGGCGGGGATTGGTCATCATAGAGGAGGCGGGCCTCCTCATAGGGACCACGCCGCTCCCCGGCGAGGCGTACGATGAGAACGACGTCACGCCGTTCCAGCGCCAACTCGATGCGGTCGCCCGGCTTGACCATCTGGCTCGGATGGCTGCAGCGCTCGCCGTTAATGCGCACGTGTCCGGACTGGACATGGCTCTGCGCCAGCGAACGCGACTTCACCATGCGCGTGAAGAACAGCCACTTGTCGATGCGCTGGCGCGAACCGCTTGCCGGCTGTGTCTCCCCGCCCATGACTACTTCTTCATCTGTTCCTTGAGAGCGGCGAGCTTGGCGAAGGGCGAATCCGGATCGATCGGCTTCTCCTTGCGTGGCGGCTTGGCCTCGAAGCGCAGCGGCTGTGCGCCGCGATTGTTGTTGCGATCGTTACGGTCATTGCGATCGTCACGATCCTTGCGATCGCCACGGTCCTGCCGGTCGCCGCGCGGCTGGTCCTTGCGCTCGCCGCCCCTTGCCTGCTGCGACCGGCCATCGCGACCGCCGTCCTTGCCGCGGTTGTTGCGGTTGTTGTCGCGTCCGTCGCCGCCGCGATTGCCCTCGCCGCCTTCACCGCCGCCCGGACGGCGATTGCGCTCGCGGTCCTGGTTCTGGCCGCGATCGTGGCCCTGGCCGCCGCGGCGTTCGCCATGACCACGCGCCTGGCGATGATTATCGTTACGGCCGCCGAGGCGCCACAGAAGAACCGGCTTCGGTTCCGCCGGTTCGCCAGCCTCGCCGGAAGCAGCGGCCGCGTCGCCGGCAGCCGAAGCCTCCGCCGAGGCGGATGTTTCGACCGCTTCGGCCGCAGGGTTGCTTTGGAGTGCTTCTGCCGCGGGCGCGTCGGCTGTGGCCAAGGCCGCCTCGGCTGGGGATGGCTCGGAAGCAGTCTCTTCCGCCGTCGCGTCGGCGTCGTCATGATCGGCTTTTTCCACCGTCTCTTCCGCGGAGGTTTCCGCAGGGGCGGCAGGCGCCGTAGCGGCGTCCTGCGCGGCAAGATGAGCCGAGGCCTCTTCCGCCTTCACGGCATCGGCGCGATAGCCGAGACCCTTGAGGATTTCTTCCATGTCCTCGAGCGTCGCGCCGAGGATCGACAGCATCGCCGTCGTCGTCGTGAAGCGGCGGCCGTCATAGGCGCCCTCCGGACGGTTGTTCTGACCGGGTTTCCACTGCAGCAGCGGACGGATGATATCGGCAAGCCGCTCGAGAATGTCGATTCGCACCGCACGCTTGCCGAGGAAACGGAAGCCGGCGAGCTTGTAGAACATCCGCTCGTAGCTCGGATCGGTCACGACGGAGGTTCGGCCGGCGGCCAGCACGGGAATGAGGTCACCGTAACCCGGCTTGTCGAGACCGTCGTTCTTCAACGCCCAGAGCAGCGTGATCAGTTCGGCCGGCGCCGGCTTCAGCAGTGCCGGAACGAAGATATGGTAGGCACCGAAACGCACGCCGTAGCGACGCATGGAGGCGCGGGCCTCCTGATCCAGCGACTTCACCTCCTCGGTCACGTCACGACGGAAGAGCACGCCGAGATTTTCGACGAGCTGGAAGGCCAGCCCCTTGGCCAGCCCCTGCAGGTCCTCGGCGCGCGACAGATCGTCGAGCGGCTTCAGCACCGTGCTGATATGATGATTGACGAAGCGCTCGATGCGGGCGGCGACGTGATCGCGGGCATTGCTCGTCAACTGTTCGTCGGCCAGCAGGATCACCCGCGGGCGCATGACGTGATCGCTGCCCGAAAGCCGCGCCACCGGGTCGCCGAGCCAGCGGATCAACCCGTCCGAGCCGATCGCCAGATCGCTATTGCCGGCGGCATGCATCCGCGCCGCTCTTGCTTCGAATTCGAGCGCGAGCGCCTTCTGTGACGCAGCCTGAACCGCCTTGGCATCCGGTCCGTCCGTTCCCGCCACCGGCGTGAAACGGAATCCGCTTAACTGCCCTACATGATGTCCTTCAACGAAGACATCGCCATTCACACTGATTTCAGCTTCCAGCATCGCATTCTCTCTCAGGCGCTTCATGAGCACAGATGTCCTGCGATCAACAAAGCGTTTCGTCAACCTTTCATGTAACGCATCGGACAATCGATCTTCGATTTCCCGCGTCTTTTCCTGCCAATGTGTCGGATCAGCCAGCCAGCCGGGCCGATTCGAAACATAGGTCCAGGTCCTTATCTGCGCGATTCGCGCCGAAAGCGTGTCAATTTCCCCGTCTGTCCGATCGGAGCGATGAACCTGCTCCGCCAGAAACTGCTCGTTCACCGTGCCATAGCGGACGAGATCGGAAAAGAGGGTCGAGATAAGATCGGCATGTTGTGCCGGAGTGATACGCCGGTAGTCGGGAAGTGCGCAAGCCTCCCAGAGTTTTTCGACGCGTGCCGGCCGATCGGCGAGATCGATGACCTCGGGATAGCGCGAAAGCTGTTCGAGCGCCTGTTGGTCGACCGCGGGCAGTGCTCGCGTCAGCCCCGCCACGCGCGGTCCCGCCTCGAGGCTGGCGCGCAGCGACTGGATCGAGGAGAAGTCCATCTCGGTCGTGCGCCATTGCAAAACCTTGACGTTGTCGAATTCGTGGCCCTCGATGCGTTGCACCAGCTCTTCTTCGAAGGGCGAGACCTGGCCGGTGACGCCGAAGGTTCCGTCGCGGACGTGCCGCCCGGCGCGGCCGGCGATCTGGCCGAGTTCACCCGGATTGAGGTTGCGGAACTGGTAGCCGTCGAATTTTCTGTCCTGGGCGAAGGCGACGTGATCGACATCGAGATTGAGGCCCATGCCGATCGCATCGGTCGCCACCAGATATTCGACGTCGCCGGCCTGATAAAGCGCGACCTGCGCGTTGCGGGTGCGCGGGCTGAGCGCGCCCAGCACGACCGCCGCACCGCCGCGCTGCCGGCGGATGAGCTCGGCGATGGCATAGACCTCGTCGGCCGAAAAAGCGACGATGGCGGAGCGCTGCGGCAGCCGGGTGATCTTCTTCTGCCCGGCATAGAAAAGATGCGAAAGCCGCGGCCGCTCGACGATGGTGATACCGGGCAGGAGCTGCTGCAGGATCGGCCGCATCGTTGCCGCGCCGAGCAGCAGCGTCTCCTCGCGGCCGCGAAGGTGCAGGATGCGGTCGGTGAAGATATGGCCGCGCTCGAGATCGCCGGCGAGCTGCACCTCGTCGATTGCGACGAAGGCGGCCTTGGTGTCGCGCGGCATCGCTTCGACGGTACAGACGGAAAAACGTGCGTTGGCCGGCGAAATCTTTTCCTCACCGGTGACCAGCGCCACGTTCTGCACGCCAACCTTCTCCACCACCCGCGTATAGACCTCGCGCGCCAGCAGCCGGAGCGGCAGGCCGATCACGCCGGTCCCGTGCGCAACCATGCGCTCGATGGCATAATGGGTCTTACCGGTATTGGTTGGTCCGAGCATCGCGGTCACACCGCGCCCGCTCAGAATCATCGGCTGCGAAGTCAGAGTCATGGTCCATGCAAATGAGGCGGGCGGCCCCAGGAAAACTGTCGCCTCGCGACAGAGGCATAGAACACATGGACAGCTGCCGCTGCAAACGCAAGGGCAGATTTTAAAATGCTTCCGCGATTACGACCTTTGCGAGTCATCGGGAACGCCTGCATTTCCGATTCGGAACAGCGTGAGAACGAATCAGCGACGAATCGCTGACTCCCGCTGATTCAGCTTTTGTTCACGGCTAAGTATTGATTTTGAATCACTTTTTCCCACTAGATGCTGAATCGCGAGACTCTGTCCGTTCGCATTTCGGTCGCCTTGCCGGCGGACTGCCGCGCGCTTTTTGCCGAGCGAAAATTCTACCCAAATTAACCCCTCGACCAAATCCGGAACGAATCGGAGACGAATCGCCGACCGAACCGCTTTCACCTTTCGTTCACGGCAAGATCTGGTGCCGCCGCCCTATGCAGCCGCTAGATGCAGGCAGGGCGACAGATCCTCATGTCTCACCGTTCGGGCGGGCGTTAACCTTTTGACGACGAAATTCACACAGTCCTAATCCGGGAACCGCTTGCGCGATCGGATCGATCAAAAACGGAACGAATCACCGACGAATCGGCGACATTGCGATCTTCCCGCTTTGTTCACCGCAACATATTGTATTTAAACGTCTTTTTAACCATATCGACAATTTACCGGGGAAGACGGATCGCAAACCATGAATCGCGTCGCATCACAATTCGCGCGCTCAACCGGGAACAAAAATCGCCAATGCGTGTTTCTTGTCCATTCAGATTGCGGATGAAATGAAGGAAACACACCATGCTTGGCACGATACTTCTCGTTATCCTCATTCTGCTCTTGATCGGAGCCCTGCCGAATTGGGGTTATAGCCGTGGCTGGGGCTATGGACCTTCCGGCGGTTTGGGGCTAGTTCTCGTCATTATCATTATCCTTGTACTAATGGGCCGCATCTAAAGCCCGACAACCTGGGGAGTTACGACATGATGAAGAAGATAGTTCTCGTTGGCGCGCTTGTAGGCGCTCTCGCATCCTGCACGGCGACCGAGCAGGGCACGGCAATCGGCGCCGGCACCGGTGCGGTCATCGGCGGCGCCGTCACCAACAGCTGGGGTGGTGCCGCTGTCGGCGCCGTGGCCGGCGGTCTGACCGGCGCTCTGATCGGCCAGTCGGTCGAACGCCGCGGCTACTGCATCTATCGCGACCGCTACGGCCGCCGCTACGAGGCCCGCTGCCGCTACTGACCGGCAAGCTCATATCGGACTTCCCAACGGGCGCTTCGGCGCCCGTTTTTCTTTGCGGCCGCCAACGGTGGCATGCCGGACAGAAAAAGGAGCGCATCCAGTCGGATGCGCTCCTTTTTCAGTCTACGCGATCATTTCGAAATCGATTCCGATGCTCGCAGAATGAGCTAGACGAAGAACTGTCCGCCATTGGCCGTCAGCGTCGAGCCGGTAATGAAGCCGGCATCGTCGGAGACGAGGAAGGTGACGCAACGGGCGATCTCTTCCGGCTCGCCGAGACGGCCGACGGGAATCTGGGGAATGATGCGTTCGTTCAGCACTTTCTCCGGCACGGCGAGCACCATTTCCGTTCCGATGTAACCGGGGCAGATGGCGTTGACCGTGATGTTTTTCGCTGCCCCTTCCTGGGCAAGCGCCTTGGTGAAACCGAGATCGCCGGCCTTGGCGGCCGAATAGTTCGCCTGGCCCATCTGGCCCTTCTGGCCATTGATCGATGAGATGTTGACGATGCGCCCGAAGCTGCGGTCGCGCATGCCTGTCCAGACCTGATGGGTCATGTTGAACAAGCCGGTGAGGTTGGTATTGATCACCTCGTGCCACTGCTGCGGCGTCATCTTGTGGAACATTGCATCGCGGGTGATGCCGGCATTGTTGACGAGAATCTCGACCGGTCCGATCTCGCTTTCAACCGTGGCGATCCCTTCACCGCAGGCGGCGTAGTCCGAAACGTCCCACTTGAATACGGCAACGCCGGTGACCTCGTGGAAGGCTCTGGCCTTCTCGTCATTGCCGGCATAAGTCGCCGCAACCCTGTATCCGGCGTTTTTCAGCGCCATGGATATGGCTGCGCCGATGCCGCGTGTACCTCCGGTGACCAGAGCCACTCTGCTCATGTTCCGCTCCCCTTTGTGTTTTCGCCCGCGCTTGGCGGGATTTCAATCAATGACGGATCGTATCGTATGCTATTAAAATGCCTCGAAGCACATGGCGACGCCCATGCCGCCGCCGATGCAAAGCGTGGCCAAGCCCTTCTTCGCGCCGCGGCGCTTCATTTCGAACAACAGCGTGTTGAGAACACGCGCGCCGGAAGCGCCGATCGGATGGCCGATCGCAATCGCCCCGCCATTGACGTTGACGTTGGCCGGATCCCATCCGAGATCCTTGGTGACGGCGCAGGCTTGCGCCGCAAAAGCCTCGTTGGCTTCGACGAGATCGAGATCGCCGACCGACCAGCCGGCCTTTTCCAGCGCCTTGCGGGACGCCGGGATCGGGCCGGTGCCCATGATCGAAGGATCGACGCCCGCCGTTGCCCAGGAAACGATGCGGGCGAGCGGCTGGATGCCGCGGCGGACCGCTTCGGCTTCGCTCATCAGCACCGCGGCGGCGGCGCCGTCGTTGAGGCCGGAGGCATTCGCAGCCGTAACCGTGCCGTCCTTGTCGAAGGCCGGACGCAGCTTGCCCATCGCCTCCAGCGTGGCGCCGTGACGGATATATTCGTCGGCATCGATGGTCACGTCGCCCTTACGCGTCTGAATGACATAGGGGATGATCTCATCGGTAAAGCGGCCGGCTTTCTGGGCGGCCTCCGCCTTGTTCTGCGAAGCGACGGCGAACTGATCCTGCTCATCGCGCGAAAGCTGCCATTGGCGCGCAATATTCTCGGCGGTGATGCCCATGTGATAACCATGGAAGGCATCGGTCAGGCCGTCCTTGATCATCGTGTCGACCATCTTCGCGTCGCCCATCTTGACGCCGCCGCGCAAATGCACGGCATGCGGCGCCATCGACATGGATTCCTGGCCGCCGGCAACGATGATCCTGGCATCGCCGGTGGCGATTTGCTGCATGCCGAGCGCGACGGCGCGCAGGCCGGAGCCGCAGAGCTGGTTGACGCCCCAGGCCGTCGCTTCCTTGGGAATACCGGCCTTGATCGCTGCCTGGCGGGCCGGGTTCTGGCCCTCGCCGGCGGCCAGCACCTGGCCGAGGATCACCTCGTCGACTTCGCCGGCGTCGACGCCGGCGCGCACGAGCGCACCCTTGATGACGGCCGCACCGAGTTCATGGGCGGGGACCGTTGCGAAAGCGCCGTTGAACGAACCGACTGCGGTTCGACCTGCGCTGGCGATGACGACGGATGAATTGCTCATGGGGAGGCTCCTCGTTTTTCGTCCCACTTACATAAGGGGAAACTGGCAAAGCTTTGAGCACAAGTCAAACGCGAAGACCGGCCGGCGGTATTTTTCGGCGGCGGCCCGTAAAGCCGATTCGTATGATCTGCTAAAGGTTTGCCGCATCGCACAAAGAGATTGTCACCGGCCTTCTTTTGCGTTTACAGTCTGAAGTGGAGGAACATCCATAAATCAGACGGGGTTCAGGAGACTGATATGGCGAAGAACGAGGGTCAGATAGTCATCAAGAAATACGCCAATCGCCGCCTGTACAATACAGGCACCAGCACCTACGTGACGCTGGAAGATCTGGCGGAGATGGTGAAGAGGGGCGAGGATTTTACCGTCCAGGATGCAAAAAGCGGAGATGACATCACCCATTCGGTGCTGACCCAGATCATCTTCGAACAGGAATCGAAGACCGGCAACACACTGCTCCCGATCTCCTTCCTGCGCCAGCTCATCACCTATTACGGCGACCAGATGCAGATGGTCGTGCCGAGCTTTCTCGAACATTCGATGCGCGCCTTTAGCGAACAGCAGGCCCAGATGCGCGAGCAGGTGAACCGCGCCTTTGGCGAAACGCCGCTCGGCAAGAACCTGCAATTGCCGATGCAGATGGTCGAGGACCAGGTTCGCCGCAATACGGAGCTGTTTCAGCAGGCGATGCAGATGTTTTCGCCTTTCATGAACCCGCCGGCGGCCAAGGAAAGCCGCAAGGCCGAGGCCAAGGATATCGACGAGCTGAAGGAACAGCTCCGCGCCCTTCAGAACAAGCTCGATAACCTATAAGCCGATCGAGACATCCCGCCCGGCGCTTCGGATCGAAACGGCAAAACCGCCGATCACATCGATCAGAGCGATCGTCATCAGTATGAAGAATACCTGCGTCGCAGCGTCCTGGACGAGCAGAAACTCGACCAGGAAGGCGATGAACACCAGCATCGACAAGATGTGGTTGATGAGGTTGCCGGGGCCGGTTCTGGTTGCCTTCAGGATTTCGAAGAAGAGCACGACGAGCGCTATGACGATGAAGAGATCGCCGAGCGCCATGCTCCAGATCGCGCCCGAGAGCATGGACAGCACAATGATGTCGTGCTGCAGCGCTGCAATGCCGCCGTCGCCCATCAGGCCGAGCATCGCCAGATTGTAGAGAATAAACGGGATAATCATCAGCGGCATGGCGGCTATCATCGGCAATCTCTCCTTGGCGACCGGAAGAATACTGCCGTAAACCGTTGCCCCACCGCAAGTCATTGCAAATATTATATCGCCGAAATGCAAAAGGCCGGCTTGACGCCGGCCTCTGAAACTTTCGATCGGACAAGCCGGATCGGAAAATTATGCGCTTTCCTTCGGCGTCAGAACCTGGCGGCCACGATACATGCCGGTCTTCAGGTCGATGTGATGCGGGCGGCGCAGTTCGCCGGAATTCTTGTCTTCGACATAGGTCGGAGCCTTCAGCGCATCAGCCGAACGGCGCATGCCGCGCTTGGACGGGCTCGTTTTTCTCTTCGGTACAGCCATTTCTCTTACTCCACTTGCGGGCAAAACATTCCCACGGCCAGACTGGCGGCCGAAACGGACATGTCGCGATTTCGGAAATTTTGCGCGCTTATACATGCAAGGGGCGGCCTTGACCAGTCCCCATGAATATTTTTTGCGAGGAGACTATTCCTGCCTTAGACTTCGTCTTCCGCCACGATCCAACGCTCGGCGCGGGCCGCCTCTTCCCATTTGCGCCAGGCCGGATGCGCCTTCATCGTCGTCATATAGGCGAGCGTGTCGTCCCGATCGACGAGGTCATAAATATCGAACCGGTTGACGACAGGCGCAAACATCGCATCCGCACCGCTGAAGGCACCGAAGAGAAACGGTCCGCCGGATTTCTGCAGAAGGTCGCGCCAGATCGTCTCGATACGGCTGATATCGGCGGCGACACCATCCGGCAAGACGATCCTTGCCTTTGGCCGGCGGATATTCATCGGGCAGGCGCCGCGCAAGGCCCGGAAGCTCGACAGCATCTCCATCGAAACCGAACGGGCGAGCGCCCGCGCAGCGCGATCCCTCGGCAGAAGGCCGGCTTCGGGATAAAGCTCGGCGGCATATTCGATGATCGCCAGCGATTCCCAGATCTTCAATGCGCCGTGCTGCAGGACCGGCACATTGCCGCTTGGCGAGATGGCCTTGATGTCGGGATTGCCGCCGGGATAGTCGAAGGGGATCAGGACTTCCTCGAAATCGACACCGGCGCCGGTCAGCGCCATCCATGGCCGGAACGACCAGGAGGAATAATTCTTGTTGGCGATGTAGAGCGTGGGTCTGTCCATGGGCCTCTCCCATTCAGGCGTCGAATTCGAAGATCAGCAGTTCGTGGAAATGGTTCATGTCCTCGAACACGCAGAATGCCGGCGGCGTCATCTCGAAAACAGCAGCCTTGCGGCGGATATCCTCGGCCACGCCGTCAAGCATTGCCTGCCAGCGCGGCAAGGCTTCGTCCTCCAGCCGTTCGATCGGATAGGCGAAGGTGATATGGAACTTGTAGTCCATATGGTTCGGTTGGCGATAGCCGAGAAGATCGGCAAATGCGTCGCGCCAGGCGCGCATGATCTTGCGGTCCTTCTCGGTTGCCCCATCGACGAGCAGTCCTGACGGCCGGGCTTCGACGACGGCGATCTTGAAAGGCTCGGCCATTGAAAAACGTTCGAGCCGTGCCGCCAGCAGCTCTGTCATGTCGCCGATCGGCGTATCGAGAGGGAGATCACGCGGCCAGTAATCCTGCCGGCGTCTGGTCTCGATGATACCTTCGAAAAGCGTCATGTGAAGGCTGGAGATCGGCGTGAAGAGGAACTGTTCGGCCTCGGGCATTGCCAGAAATTTCTCGCGCGCTTCGATCAGCACCGTCTGCGTCCGCGACGCCTTCTCGACATGACAGACGATGGTACTGCCGGGCTCGGGCAGAAAGCCGCCGACCCTGCGATAACGGCTGCCGAGATGGGCGGGCGGGTTCGGATTGTGCGTCTTCGAATAGAGGAGCAGTTCGGAAGAAAAGATCGTGGCGGTCATGGGCGACTGAGGGACTCCGATTGGACTGCATCGCCCATATGGCAGAACCAAGAATGTCAGATGACGCTTGCGGCTTCTACCGTAATTCCAGCAAAAAATGTGAATCGGTTTTCCCAGGCAAGCGCGAAGCGCTTTCGCCGGGAAATGCGTTAAAACAAAAAGTTAGAAGGTTCCGCGCTGCCATGAAGGCCGAACCGCTCTAACGATAAGCTCTGATCTCAATCATAGATGCATTTGACGTAATCGCCGGAACCCTGCGCACGCCTCTCGATCACGCCGGCCAGCCGACGAAGGCCGCGTCCGGGTTTGCCGGCATTGCGGTCGATCGGGTTCGGCAGCGAGACGGCAAGCAGCGATGCCTGCCGCCGCGTCAGCTTCGAGGCCGGCACCTTGAAATGATGCTGAGCTGCCGCCTCGACGCCATAGATACCGGGACCCCATTCGGCGATGTTGAGATAGATTTCCATCAGCCGCCGTTTCGACAGGACGAAATCCGTGGAGACGGCGAGCGGAAGCTCCATCGCTTTGCGCACGAAGGAGCGGCTGTTCCAGAGAAAGAGATTCTTGGCCGTCTGCATCGGGATGGTGCTGCCGCCGCGCGTTGCCTGACCCTTCATCGTATCCACGACCAGCATGCGCATCTCGGCCCAGTCGACGCCGCCATGGAAACAATATTGCCCGTCCTCGGACATCATCACCGACTGCACCAGGACCGGAGAGATCTCGTCCAGCGACACCCATCTGCGGTCATAACCGCGCAACAGCACGAGATCGCGCAGCATCAGCGTCGAGACCGGGTGGATGAAGGGCAGCAGATAGAAAAAGATCAGCACGTAGGGGAGGACGACCAGCGCCAGCACGGCAAGAACGATGCGCTTCAGCACAGGCCGATTTTCGAACCATCGCCGACGGGCCGGCATGTCGGCGATATCCTCTGTCTCCGGCGCTATATCCAAAATGTCCCCAGTCCTTCGCTCCCCTGTCGTTCTCATAACGCCTGCGAGGCGCTTATGCCAGAGCACATGGGAAATCTTGCGGTGGCCATCGACAATTCCGTTGCAAGCCCCCTTGCCCCATGCCAAACAGCGCCGATGGACGCGAACCGGGACACTTTCGAGACGAGGCTGAAGAACAACGCCCGCGAGATCGAGGCGCTGCTCGTCGCATTGCTGTCGCCGAACGCCCTCTCCGACGAAATCGCCAGGCCCGAGACCCTGCGCAGCGCCATGCACTATGCCGTGTTGAACGGCGGCAAGCGGCTGCGTCCCTTCCTGGTCGTCGAAAGTGCCGCTCTTCTCGGCGGCGATGCGCAGGCCGCCCTTCGTATCGGCGCCGCGCTCGAATGCGTGCACTGTTATTCCCTCGTGCATGACGATCTGCCGGCCATGGACGATGACGACATGCGCCGCGGCAAACCGACGGTGCACATCAAGTTCGATGAAGCAACGGCGATCCTCGCCGGCGACAGCCTGCTGACCTACGCCTTCGACATTGTCGCAGCACCGGAAACGGCGCTTCCCGATGCCAGCAAGGCATCGCTGGTGCTGGCTCTTGCGCGCGCCGCCGGTCTGGGCGGCATGGCCGGCGGTCAGGCGCTCGATCTGGCGGCGGAAAAACAGGCTCCAGACGAGGCCGGCATTATCCGCCTGCAGGCGATGAAAACGGGCGCGCTGATCCGCTTTGCCTGCGAGGCCGGCGCCATCATCGCGGGAAGCCCGCAGGACGATCGCCGCCGCCTGCGCGCCTTCGGCGAAAAGATCGGCCTTGCCTTCCAGCTCGCCGACGACATTCTCGACCTGACCTCGGATGCCGCAACCATGGGCAAGGCGACCGGCAAGGATGCGGCCCGCGGCAAGGGAACGCTCGTGGCGCTGCATGGCATGGAATGGGCCGAGACCGAGCTCCGCCGGCATGTCGCCGACGCCGAGGCGCTGCTGGCTCCCTACGGCGCCCGTGCATCGACCCTCATCGCCGCGGCGCATTTCATCGCCGACCGGAAGAGTTAGATCAGGCCGCCAATATTTCCTTGAGAGCGGACACCAGACAGGCGCATTCCTCGTCTGTGCCGATGCTGATACGCAGGAATTCCGAAATGCGCGGCTTGGCGAAATGCCGGACGAGGACGCCGCGCTCGCGCAGCGCCGCTTGAAGCGCGGCACCCGATCGACTTTCGTGCCTTGCGAAAACGAAATTGGCCTGAGACGGCAGTACCTCGAAATCCAGCGCTTCGAGTTCCCGGACAAGACTGTCCCGGCTGGCGATGAGCTTCTTCCGGCACGTCTCGAACCACGCCTCGTCCTTGATCGCCGCCGTCGCGGCGACCTGCGCGAGACGATCGAGCGGATAGGAGTTGAAGCTGTCCTTGACGCGCACCAGCGCCTCGATCAGCTCCCGCTGCCCCAGCGCAAAGCCGACGCGCAGACCCGCAAGCGAGCGGGATTTCGACAAGGTCTGAATGACAAGCAGATTGGGATATTTGGAAATGAGCGGGACGGCGCTTTCACCGCCGAAATCGACATAGGCCTCGTCGATCGCCACGACCGCATCCGGATGGGCGGCGACAAGCGCCTCTATGTCGGCAAGCGGCAGGCCGATGCCGGTCGGCGCATTCGGATTGGGGATAAGGATCGCGCCGCACGGCCTGTCGTAATCCGCCGGCCGGATCCGGAACCTGTCGTCGACAGGCACCTCGATCGTTTCGACGTCGTATAGCAGGCTATAGGCTGGATAGAAAGGATAGCTGACATCCGGATAGAGAAGCGGCAACTCGTGTTTCAGCAGCGCCTGAAACGTATGAGCGAGCACCTCGTCCGAGCCGTTGCCGACGAACACTTCATCTGCTGCCAGACCGAAACGGGCCGCGATCGTCTCGCGCAATTCCGTCGCAGTCGGATCGGGATAGAGCCGCAGACGATCGTCCGTCGCTTGCCCGATCGCGTCGATCGCCCTGGGAGACGGCCCGTAGGGGTTCTCGTTGGTGTTAAGCTTGATCAGGCCGGAAATGCGGGGCTGCTCGCCTGCGACATAGGGCCGAAGCTTGCTGACGATGGGCGACCAGTACCGGCTCATCTAAACTCGCCGGTCTTCATTCCGCCGCCGTCCGCTGGCCGAAGCGCTTCTCGATATAATCGACGACCAGTGCTTCGAAATCAGCGGCGATATTGGGGCCGCGCAGCGTCAGCGCCTTCTTGCCGTCGATGAAAACGGGTGCCGCAGGCGTCTCGCCGGTGCCGGGAAGCGAAATGCCGATATCGGCGTGTTTGCTTTCGCCCGGCCCGTTGACGATACAGCCCATGACGGCGACATTCAGCGCCTCGACGCCGGGATATTTCTCGCGCCAGACCGGCATGTTCTTGCGGATATCGTTCTGGATGTTCTGGGCCAGTTCCTGAAACACAGTCGACGTCGTGCGTCCGCAGCCCGGACAGGCGGCAACGACGGGCACGAACTGGCGGAAGCCCATGACCTGCAGGATTTCCTGCGCCACCTGGACTTCGCGGGTGCGATCGCCGTTCGGCTCGGGCGTCAGCGACACGCGGATCGTATCGCCGATGCCATGCTGCAGCACGAAGCCCATCGCCGCCGACGAGGCGACGATACCCTTGCTGCCCATGCCGGCTTCGGTGAGGCCGAGATGCAGCGCATGGTTGGAGCGCTCGGCGAGCATGGAATTGACGGCGATCAGATCCTGCACCTGGCTGACCTTAGCCGAGAGGATGATGCGGTTGCGCGGCAGACCGATTTCCTCGGCAAGCGCTGCTGAAAGCAGCGCTGACTGCACGATCGCCTCGCGCGTCACCTGCCGGGCGGAAAGCGGCGAACCGGCTTCAGCATTCTGGTCCATCAGCGCCGTCAACAGATCCTGATCGAGCGAGCCCCAGTTGACGCCGATGCGCACCGGCTTGTCGTAGCGGATCGCCATCTCGATGATCTCGGCGAACTGCTTGTCCTTCTTATCCTTGAAACCGACATTGCCGGGATTGATGCGGTATTTCGCCAGCGCCTCGGCGCAGGCCGGGTGATCGGCGAGCAGCTTGTGACCGATATAATGGAAGTCGCCGATCAGCGGCACGTCCATGCCGAGCCGCAGCAGCCGCTCGCGGATCTTCGGCACGGCAGCCGCACTCTCGTCGCGGTCGACGGTGATGCGGACCAGCTCCGAGCCTGCCCGGTGGAGCGCCGCGACCTGGGCGACGGTCGAGTCGATATCGGCCGTATCGGTGTTCGTCATGGATTGCACGACGATCGGTGCGCCGCCGCCGACGATGACGCCGCCGACGTCGACGGCAACGGAAGCGCGGCGCGGTTTCGGATCAAAATCGGCGGCTGACAACATTGAAAGCTCTTGCACCCCTAAGCATGTCGCGCAGTGCGCAGCGGTTTTGCGATAACGACATGCGTAAAACAAAGATCTAAAGCGCGGCAAGCGAATCTGAAAAGATTGCGCCGCGCTTTAGAAATGGTGTCTTTCAGGTGGATCATGACCGCTTTCTTGTCAACCGCCCCCTATATCACTTTTGTTTGGAGGCGGCTCAATGGCCGCCTCCGGAAACTCCGTCGGCATAATGGGCCAGCTTCGAAAACGCGAGAACGAACAGCAGCAGCACCGGCAGCGCCATAAAGACCACGGCAAAGCCGATATGTTCAGCAACGAAACCAATCAGCGACGGCGCGACGAGCATGCCGGAATAGCCCATCGTCGTGACGACGGAGATGCCGATGCCGGGTTTGAGGCCGGGAATATTGCCTGCCGCCGAGAAAGCGATCGGCACCATGTTGGAAATGCCGATGCCGCAAAGGGCAAAACCCAGGATGGCGATCTCGGCGTCCGGCGCTAGGCCAGCAAGCAACATGCCGACGATGGCAAAGAGTGTGCAGATGCGTAGTGTCTTGACGCCTCCGAGGCGATCGCGCACCAGATCGCCGGCAAAGCGCATGGTCGCCATGGTCGCCGAAAAGGCTGCGAAACCGAGACCCGAAAGGGCGACCGACGCATTCATTTCCTGCCGGAGGTAAAGCGCGCCCCAATCCAGAACCGCGCCTTCCGGCACCATGGAGAAGAGCGCCATCAAGCCGAGCAGCCACGGCAGCGGTACCATCGGCAGTCTCGTCTTCGCCTTCTTGGCATCGGGATGGGGCGGATCCGCAAGGATCATCGGCCAGGCGACGGCAACGAAGATCGCCGCCAGCACGGTCGCCAGTTGGGCATGGCCGAGAATGCCGAGCTTGGCGATGACAATGCCGCCGAGACCCGAGCCGATCAACCCGCCGAGGCTCCAGAAGGCATGGCAGGACGACATGATGGCGCGGCGCATGGATTTTTCGACAGAGACCGCGTTGGCATTCATCGCCACGTCCATGGCGCCGATGAAGCCGCCGAACAGGAAGAGCGAGATAGCCGCGGTGATCACGTTCGGGGCGAGCGTCAAAGCCAGGAGCAGCGGCAGCACGCAAACGGCGGTTGCCCGAACGACGACACGTGAGCCATGTTTGGCGATCTGCGCGCCGGCGATCGGCATCATGACCAGCGAGCCGACACCGAAGACGATGATCATAAGCCCGAGCTCGAACTTGCTCAGCCCAAGACGCTCGGCAAAATCCGGGATCTTCGGCGCCCAGCAGCCGACGACGAAGCCATTCATGAGAAAGAGCAGGGAAACCGCTGCCCTGTTTCTGGTAATGAAGCTGCTCCTGGCTCCCCGCGGTGCACTCACATGACTGTCCATCTCTCGGTCTTTCCTCGTTGCCGGGTTTGCGCGCCCGGTTTCCCTAAACTCAATGACAGCGGTCTCAGTTCGTTTGCTCGGCGATGACGGTCCTGCAGCCGCGCGCGTGGTAGCCGGCAAGGACGGCTGGGTTAGCATCGTGCTCGACAACCAGGCATTCGCAATGCGCCATCGGCAGGATGCTGTGGGGCGCGGCGGTGCCGAATTTCTCCGAGGTCACGGCCACCAGAACTTTTCTGCTTTTCGACGTGGCAAACCGTTTGAACTCCGCATCCTCGAAGCCGAACGCGGTGATGCCGGCCTCGAGATCGACGCCGCAGGCGCCGAGAATGCAGAGATCCGGCGATATTTGTTCCATATCCCGCAGCGCCTTGGCGCCGAGCGCCCCGCCGGTCTGCCGATCCACCATGCCGCCGATCAGGATGACGTTGACGGCGGGCTTGTCGATCAGCACCGCGGCGATCGCCGGCGCATTGGTCGCAGCCGTCAGTTCGAGTTCGGCCGGCAAGGCGTTGGCAATCGCCAGATTGGTGCTGCCGGCATCGAAGAACACCGTCAAACCGGCCGCGATCTGCTTTGCCGCGGCCCGCGCCAGTGCCTGCTTCCGGTCGGCGGCAAGGCCGATGCGCTGCGTCAGGCTTCCATAGGCCGGCGCGACCGGCAAGGCGCCGCCATAGACCCGCTCGCAGAGCCCCGCCGCCGCCATCTCGCGAAGGTCGCGCCGCACCGTATCTTCGGAGACGCCGAATTCGAGCGCAAGTTCCGCCGCCAGCACGCGGCCGTTCAGCCGCAGCCTCTCGGAAATCACACCTTGGCGCTCTCGCAACAGAAAATCCTGCATGATTCTACCAGATCGAAAGTTGAATGGTGTGAAACGTGCATAAACGCTTACGACCGTGCATGCAACATGCACGGTCACACGTTTTCTGACCTGTTGAAATAAAGCCCTACCAATGAAGGACAAAATGGCCTGGTTCCAGGCAATTCGAGGCCCGGTCGGCCGCTTGAGAAAAATATTTGCACTTGCTGCCTTTATTCGCAGTTTTCTTCGCTTCCGACGCCCTAGTTTTCTGCGAACTATGCCGCATCCGATCACAACCTCCCAAGGATGGATAAAACAATGAACTGGTTGAAAACCGTCGCCGCCGCTGCCCTCATTCAGGCTGCTGCCCTCCTGCCCGCCCATGCCGGCGAAAACCTTGCCGCCATCAAATCGGCCGGCGTCTTCAAGATCGGCACCGAGGGCACCTATGCGCCCTTCACCTATCATGACGAAAGCGGCAAGCTCGTCGGCTTCGACGTCGAGATCGGCGAAGCGATCGCCGCAAAGCTCGGCGTCAAGGCCGAATTCGTCGAAGGCAAGTGGGATGGCCTGATCGCCGGCCTCGACGCCAAGCGGTACGACACCGTCATCAACCAGGTCGGTATCACCGAAGCCCGCAAGCAGAAGTATGATTTCTCCGAACCCTATATCGCTTCCAAGGCGGTGTTGATCGTCCGCGACGGCGACGACAGCATCAAGACCTTCGCGGACCTGAAGGGGAAGAAATCCGCCCAGTCGCTGACCAGCAATTTCGGCAAGCTCGCGACCGAAGCCGGCGCAGAACTCGTCGGCACCGACGGTTTCGACCAATCGATCCAGCTCGTGCTGACCAAGCGCGCCGATGCGACGATCAACGACAGCCTCTCCTTCCTCGATTTCAAGAAGCATAAGCCGGACGCGCCTGTGAAGATTGCCGCAGAGCAGGAAAATGCCGATTACTCCGGCATCATCATCCGCAAGGGCGAGCCGGAACTGCTCGCCGAAATCAACAAGGCGCTCGCCGACATCAAGGCGGACGGTACGTACAAGAAGATCGCCGACAAATATTTCGGCCAGGACGTATCGAAGTAAGCTCGGGGGAAAAAGTCCCCTCCCCAACCCCTCTCCACAAGGGGGAGGGGCAAACTCGCAGCATCCGCTTGCAGAAAACTGCAGCCTTCCTGCGGATGAAACGATGAAGTGGAAAGCGTCGGGAGCGGCATCCAAGCCCCTCCCCCTTGTGGGGAGGGGTTGGGGAGGGGTATTCGAGATATCACCATCCAACCGACGAGAGGGAACCTTCCTTGCAGCACTGGCTCCAATTGATGGCGGAATCGCTCCCCTCGCTCCTCTGGGCGGGGCTGATCTTCACCATCCCCCTCACGCTGCTGTCCTTCAGCTTCGGCCTGATCCTCGGCCTGATCACCGCGATCGCCCGTCTCTTCGGTCCCGCACCGGTCGCGATCGTCGCCCGTTTCTATGTCTGGGTCATCCGCGGCACACCGCTGCTCGTGCAGCTCTTCGTTATCTTCTACGGCCTGCCGAGCATCGGCATCCTGCTCGATGCCTTTCCCGCCGCCCTCATCGGCTTTACCCTGAATATCGGCGCTTACAGCTCCGAGATCATCCGCGCCGTCATCTCCTCCGTGCCCAAGGGCCAGTGGGAAGCGGCCTATTCGATCGGCATGAGCTGGCGTCAGGCGATGAGCCGCACCATCCTGCCGCAGGCCGGCCGCGTCGCCGTGCCACCACTGTCGAATACCTTCATCTCGCTGGTGAAGGACACGTCGCTTGCCGCCGCCATCACCGTGCCGGAGCTCTTCCAGGCCGCGCAGCGCATCGTCGCCACCACCTATGAGCCGCTGATTCTCTATATCGAGGCGGCGCTGATCTATCTTGTCCTGAGCTCCATCCTCTCGCAGCTGCAGGTGCGGCTGGAACGCCGCTTCGCGCGTTATGGCGGTATGCTGGAGGCAAATGCATGATCGAGCTTTCCAACATCGAAAAGCGCTTCGGCGACGCCATCATCCTGAAGGATATCAGCATTCGCATCCCCGAGGGCAGCGTCACCGCGCTGGTCGGACCCTCAGGCGGCGGCAAAAGCACGCTGCTGCGCTGTATCAACCTGCTCGAAATCCCAACATCAGGTGCAATCCGCCTCGGCGAGGCAGAGCTTTCCTTCGCGCCCGGCAAACGCGTCGGCTGGCAGGCGATTCAGAAAATCCGCCGCCAGACCGGCATGGTCTTCCAGAACTTCCAGCTCTTCCCGCATCAAACCGCTATTGAAAATGTCATGGAAGGTTTGGTCACGGTGCTGAAATGGCCGAAGGAGAAAGCCCGCGAACGCGCCACGGAACTCTTGACCAAGGTGGGAATGGCGCACAAGGCCGATGCCTGGCCCTCGACATTATCGGGCGGCCAGCAACAGCGCGTGGCGATCGCCCGGGCGCTGGCGCCGTCGCCGCGCGTGCTTCTTTGTGACGAGCCGACCTCGGCGCTCGATCCGGAACTCTCGGCGGAAGTGGTCGATGTGCTGGGCCAGCTGGCCCGGGAAGGCACGACCATGGTGATGGCGACCCATGATCTGCGCCTCGCCTCCAAGATCGCCAATGACGTCGTCTTCCTGGAAGCCGGCAGTGTGGTGGAAACGGGCAGCGCCAGAGCGATCTTCACCGCGCCGGAGCGCGAACGCACCAAGCGATTCATCTCGACGATCAACGCGGCGCATACCTACGATATTTAAACGGTGCCGGGCTTATCGCCCCGGCACCGCCGGCATTTCGATCAAGCAGCCGTGACGACGGCGCGCGCGGCCTTCAAGGCGTTGCCCCACCAGGTCAGCTGGTCGAGCATGTTCTTGGCGGCTTCGTTGAGATGGGCGTAGTCCCCAAGCTGCTTGCCCTCCTTGAGAACGGCAAGATATTCGCTGAAGGCAATGTGAACACCGGTCTTGACCGAAGCTGCGCTCATTTCGACGAAGATCAGGCGAAGCTGCTCGACGGCCCGCGCCCCGCCAACGCCGCCATAGCCGACGAAGCCGACCGGCTTCTGGATGAACTCGCCGAGATCGATGGCATTTTTCAGAACCGCCGTCGGCGCATGATTGTACTCGGCGACGGTGAAAATGAAGCCGTCGAATTCGCGCAGCTTCTTCTTCCAGCGCTCGGCGGCTTCGCTTTCCGCCGTCGTTGCGCGCTCTTCGCCGAAGAAATGCATGGGATAATCGAGGAGATCGAGAACTTCACATTCGAGATCGGAGCGCTGGCCGACGAGCCCGGCGATCCACTTGGCCGGATGTTCGGCGAAACGGCCAATACGCGTGCTGCCGACGATGACGGCAATCTTCAACTTGTTCATGGAGAGGATTTCCTGGTTGGTCTTGGGGCGGATAATACGACCTCAAGTCTATGAGAAAGCCTCCTCGCCGGGCAAGGCGAGGAGGCCGTAAACGCTTCGAAAAATCAGCTTTCCGACAGCCCGATCACACACAATCGGGTGATTGGCCGAAGCGGCCGGCAAACTGAACAAGCCTCTCGGCAAGGCTTAACCGGCATAGACGACAAGCAGGTCCTTGGCATCGATCTGGTCGCCGGCCTTGACGAGGATTTCTGCAATGGTTCCATCCTTTTCCGCATGGATCGCCGTTTCCATCTTCATCGCCTCGATGGAGACGAGCACGTCACCGGCGCTGACGGCCTGGCCGGATGAGGCGAAGACGCGGCTGATGACGCCGGGCATCGGGGCACCGACATGGGCGCCATTGCCGGGTTCGGCCTTGCGGCGCACGGCCGCACCCGTCGCCCCATGCGCCCGGTCCGGCACCTTGATGCGGCGCGGCTGACCGTTGAGCTCGAAGAAGACCGTGACCATGCCCTGGCTGTCGGTGGCGCTCATCGCCTGATTGACGATGACGAGCGTCTTGCCCTTTTCGATATCGGCAAACAGCTCGTCGCCATCGGCCAGCCCGTAGAAATAAGACGGCGTGGGCAGCACCGAGACCGGGCCATAGGTATCGGAGGCGAGCGCAAAGTCGATAAACACCTTCGGATACATCAGGTAGGAGGCGAACTCGAAATCGCTGACCTGGCGCTCCAGCTTGGTCTCGATGACCTTGCGCTCGGCATCGAGATCGGCTTCCTTCAGCAGCGAGCCAGGACGCACCGTATAGGGCTTTTCGCCCTTCAGCGCCTTCTTCTGCAGCGCTGCCGGCCATCCCGACGGCGGCTGGCCGAGATCGCCCTTCAGCATCGAGACCACCGATTCCGGGAAGGAGACTTCGCGCTCGGGGCTGACGACGTCGGCGACCGTCAGGTCCTGGCTGACCATCATCAGCGCCATGTCGCCCACGACCTTGGAGGAGGGCGTCACCTTGACGATATCGCCGAACATCTGGTTGGCGTCGGCATAGGCCTGCGCCACCTGGTGCCAGCGGGTTTCCAGCCCCAGCGAGCGGGCCTGCTCCTTGAGGTTGGTAAACTGGCCGCCCGGCATTTCATGCAGATAGACTTCCGAAGCCGGCCCCTTGAGGTCGCTTTCGAAGGCGGCATACTGGTTGCGCACCGCTTCCCAATAGAAGGAGATGCGGCGGATCCATTCCGGATCGAGGCCGGGATCGCGCTCGGAGCCGGAAAGCGCCTCGACGATCGAGCCGAGACAGGGCTGCGAGGTGTTGCCGGAGAGCGCATCCATCGCCGCATCAACGGCATCGACACCGGCTTCGACGGCGGCAAGAACAGTCGCGGCCGCAATGCCCGACGTGTCGTGCGTGTGGAAGTGGATGGGCAGGCCGGTCGCCTCGCGCAGCGCCTTAAACAGCACCTTCGCCGCGGCCGGCTTCAAGAGACCCGCCATATCCTTGACTGCGATGATATGGGCGCCGGCCTTTTCGAGTTCGACGGCAAGGTCGGTATAGTATTTCAGGTCGTATTTCGGGCGGGCGGAATTCAGGATATCGCCGGTGTAGCAGATCGCCGCCTCGCAGAGTTTGTTCTCCTCGGCGATCGCATCCATCGATACCCGCATATTCTCGACCCAGTTCAGGCAGTCGAAGACGCGGAAGAGGTCGATGCCGCCCCGGGCCGCCTGGCGGACGAAATATTTGACGACATTGTCGGGATAGTTGGTGTAGCCGACGCCATTGGCGCCGCGCAGCAGCATCTGCAGGAGCAGGTTCGGCGCGCCCTCGCGGATCAGCGCCAGCCGCTCCCACGGATCTTCAGTGAGGAAGCGCATCGAGACGTCGAAGGTCGCGCCGCCCCAGCATTCGAGCGACAAGAGGTTCGGCAGCGCATGCGCATAGGTGCCGGCGATGCGGGCGATGTCATAGGTGCGCATGCGGGTGGCGAGCAGCGACTGGTGGCCGTCGCGCATCGTCGTATCGGTCAGAAGCACGCGCTTCTCGTTGCGCATCCATTCGCCGAACTTCTTCGGGCCGAGCGTGTCGAGCAGCTGCTTGGTGCCGTCCTTGACACCGTTGCCGTTGGCATAGGGCACCACCGGCTTGGCGGCGTTCACAAGCGGCTTCGGCCGGTCCTTGGCCTCGGGATGGCCGTTGACGGTGACGTCGGCGAGATAGGTCAAGAGCTTCGTCGCGCGATCCTGGCGCTTGACCTGCTGGAAGAGCTCCGGCGTCGTGTCGATGAAGCGGGTGGTATAGCTGTTGTCGCGGAACTTCGGGTGGCCGATGATCGCTTCGAGGAAGGTCAGGTTGGTGGCGACACCGCGGATGCGGAATTCGCGCAGCGCCCGGTCCATGCGGCTGATCGCTTCGGAAGGGTTCGGCGCCCAGGCCGTCACCTTGACGAGCAGCGGATCGTAATAGCGGGTGATGATGGCGCCGGAATAGGAGGTGCCGCCGTCAAGGCGGATGCCGAAGCCGGAAGCGGAGCGATAGGCGGTGATGCGGCCATAATCCGGAATGAAGTTGTGCTCCGGATCTTCGGTGGTGATGCGGCACTGCAGCGCGTGGCCGTTGAGACGGATGTCGGCCTGGGCGGGAACGCCCGATTCCGGGGTGCCGATCGCAGCCCCGTCAAGGATATGGATCTGCGCCTTGACGATATCGATGCCGGTGACCACTTCGGTCACCGTATGCTCGACCTGGATACGCGGATTGACCTCGATGAAATAGAATTTGCCAGTATCGGCATCCATCAGATATTCGACGGTGCCGGCGCCGATATAATTGGTCGCCGCTGCGATCTTCAACGAATAGGCGGCGAGCTCCTGGCGCTGCGCCTCGGAAAGATAGGGTGCCGGTGCACGCTCGACGACCTTCTGGTTGCGGCGCTGGATCGAGCAGTCGCGCTCGAAGAGATGCACGACATTGCCATGCGTATCGCCGAGGACCTGGCTCTCGACATGGCGGGCGCGCTCGACCAGCTTTTCCAGATAGACCTCGTCCTTGCCGAAGGCCGCCATCGCCTCGCGCTTGGCCTCCGTCACTTCGCGGGCGAGATCCTTCGGATCGCGGATCGCGCGCATGCCGCGCCCGCCGCCGCCCCAGGAAGCCTTCAGCATGACGGGATAACCGATCTCTTCGGCCATCCTCGCCACTTCGGCCATATCGTCCGGCAACGGTTCGGTTGCCGGCACGACGGGCACGCCGACCGAGATCGCCAGATTGCGCGCCGCAACCTTGTTGCCGAGCTGGCGCATCGTATCGGCCTTCGGGCCGATGAAGATGATGCCGGCCTTGTTGCAGGCATCGACGAATTCCGGGCTTTCCGACAAGAGACCGTAACCGGGGTGAATGGCGTCGGCGCCTGAAAGCTTGGCGACCCGGATCACCTCGTCGATCGACAGATAGCTTTCGATCGGCCCGAGATCGCGGGGAAGATGCGGACCGCGCCCGACTTGATAGCTCTCATCCGCCTTAAAGCGATGCAGCGCCAGCTTGTCCTCTTCTGCCCAGATCGCCACGGTTTTTATTCCAAGCTCGTTGGCCGCGCGGAACACGCGGATGGCTATTTCAGAGCGATTGGCAACGAGTATCTTGGAAATGGGCAAAACGGTCTCCTCCGTCGTTCAGACGCGGGCATGCTGCACCCGCGAAGAAAATTCTTAACTTCTTGTCAGAAGAAGTTCAATTTCTCTTGCGACTGCGAAATGCAATTTCTCGCCATGCGAAGACAGTCGACTGGCAGTTTGCAGCGATTTGGACGAAATGGATAAGGAAAAGCTCAGCTTATCAGGCCATGGCGGAAGGCAAGCGCCACCGCCTGCTGCCTGTTCTTCGCCTTCAGCTTGTTCTGCAGGCCGTTCATATACCAATCGACGGTGTGGTTCGAGATCTTCAGCATCTTGCTGATCTCCATCGACGTCATGCCGTCGGCGAGATAGTGCAGGATTTCCATCTCGCGCCGCGTCAGCGGCGTCTCGGCCGGCAGCACCGTCTCCAGCGCCTCGGCCTCGCCTGTCAGCTCGAGCAAACGCCAGAAAGTCTTGCGCGCCACGGCCTCGAGCAAGGCGATCTCTACCGGCGACAATTCGATCGGTCTGCCGCCGAGACTGAGGCTGCCCAGAATGCCGTTGCGCCCGTGGATCGGAAAGAGATAGCCGTCCTCCAATCCGTGGCCGAAGGCATCGACCATCATCTGCTCCATGCGGCGCCGATGCGCGTCGCCGTTGAACGCCGCCATACTCTCCCGCCAGCGGAACGGCCGTTGTGCATGGGTGAGATAGCGCACCATCGGATCGATCCGGACATATTTTTTCGCGGCATATATCTGCAGCCATTGTTCCGGCCAGCGGCCGGCGAGCGGCGCGGCCCGCAGTTCCTGCTGCGCCGGACTTTGCTGCAAATGGCGCAGCAGACCGTAATACTCGAAGCCGGAAAGGTGGAGGACCTGCTCGAGCTCGGCGACGACGGCATCCGGATCGGAGCATTCTTCCAAAATGACAAGCAATTGAACTAACGAATTAATATTCACAAAAACGCCCTTTGTCCGGACCCCCAAGTCCGCATCGAGGCCGTTGGCGGCATTCTCACCTTGGTCGCGGAACGGTCTTCTTCAAAAAATGCAGTCTCTATTTAATGCTGTGCTAAACATTTATTAAAATGCAAGCGCAAATTGTTACGGCATATAAGGTGCCCGCAATTCCCGCGCCAGACCCTGACAACGAAAAATGTGAGTGCTCGTCACCCGATCCACTGCTCTATGCTGTTGATGCCGCTTCGGATTAGCCGCAAGCCGCGTCGGCCCAGGTTGATTAACCCTCGGATGAACTCTGAATACTCCGTTAATCGCCGGTTCAGGTAGCCTTTCGTAGCATCGCGCCATTCCCGTTTTTCGCAGATGCACAAGAGGTTAGACGTGTCGCTATTCAAGGTCTATGCAAGAGCTCTGCGCTATCTTGGCGCCTACAAGCTCCGCGTATCCCTGGTCGTTATCGCCAATATTGTTCTGGCGACCATCACCATTGCGGAACCAATCCTGTTCGGTCGCATCATCGATGCGATCTCGGGCAAGGGCGAAGTCAAGCCCATCCTGTTCATGTGGGCGGGCTTCGCCGTGTTCAACACCATCGCCTTTGTCCTGGTGTCGCGCGAAGCCGACCGGCTTGCCCATGGGCGGCGGGCCACGTTGCTGACAGAGGCTTTCGGCCGGATCATATCCATGCCGCTCGCCTGGCACCACCAGCGCGGCACCTCCAACGCGCTGCATACGCTGCTGCGCGCCTGCGAGACGCTGTTCGGCCTCTGGCTGGAATTCATGCGCAACCATCTGTCGACGGTCATCGCGCTTGCCCTGCTGGTGCCGACTGCAATATCGATGGACCTGCGGCTGTCGGCCGTCCTCATCGTGCTCGGCATTGCCTACTGGCTGATCGGTCGTGTGGTCATGAGCCGCACCAAGGATGGCCAGGCTTCGGTCGAGAACCACTACCATACCGTCTTCTCGCATGTCAGCGACTCGATCAGCAACGTGTCCGTTCTGCATAGCTACAACCGCATCGAGGCCGAAACCAAGGCGTTGAAATCCTTCGCCGACCGGCTACTCGAAGCCCAGTATCCGGTGCTCGACTGGTGGGCGATCGCCAGTGCGCTGAACCGCATGGCCTCGACCATCGCGATGATGGTTGTTCTGATCATCGGCACGATGCTCGTTCAGTCCGGCCAGCTGCGCGTCGGTGACGTCATTGCCTTCATCGGCTTTGCCAACCTGCTGATTGCCCGCCTCGACCTGATGCGTCAATTCGCCACGCAGATCTTCGAAGCCCGTTCCAAGCTGCAGGACTTCTACACGCTCGAAGATTCGGTGCGTGAACGCGAAGAGCCGGCCGGCAACGGCGAGATCAAGAGCGTCAAGGGTGCGGTCGAATTCCGCGACGTCTCCTTCGGCTTCGGCAACAGCTCGCAGGGTCTGCACAATGTCTCCTTCTCGGTGAAGGCCGGCCAGACGGTTGCCATCGTCGGCCCGACCGGCGCCGGCAAGACGACGTTGGTCAACCTGCTGCAGCGCGTTTACGACCCGCAGGGTGGCCAGATCCTCGTCGACGGCACCGATATCACCAAGGTAACCCGCAAGTCGCTGCGTCGCCATATCGCCACCGTCTTCCAGGATGCCGGCCTGCTGAACCGTTCGATCAGCGACAATATCCGCCTCGGCCGCGAGGGTGCCAGCGAAGAGGAAATGCGCCGTGCGGCCGAAGCCGCTGCCGCCGCCGACTTCATCGAAACCCGCAAGGACCGTTACGATACGCATGTCGGCGAACGCGGCAACAAGCTCTCCGGCGGCGAGCGCCAGCGCATCGCGATCGCCCGCGCCATCCTCAAGGACGCGCCGATCCTGGTGCTCGACGAGGCGACCTCGGCGCTCGATGTCGAGACCGAAGCCCGCGTCAAGGCCGCGATCGACAACCTGCGTGAGAACCGCACCACCTTCATCATCGCCCACCGTCTGTCGACGGTCCGCGAAGCCGATATGGTGCTCTTCCTGGACAACGGCCGCGTCGCCGAGCAGGGCAGCTTCGACGAGCTCAGCCACAGTAACGGCCGCTTCGCCGCCCTGCTGCGCGCCAGCGGTATCCTGACGGACGACGAAGTCCGCAAGGCCCACGCCACCGAAGCCGCCTGATCGGTCGGGTTTCAAAACAAAGGCCGGAAGGGTAACGCCTTCCGGCCTTTTTGTTTGGCGGGACCTACGACACACAATAACCGTGTACCATGAGCCACCCCCTTGTAACTTGACGCCGTCCGCCGGCAGCCTAGCTAGCGCTTGCGGTGACGGAGCTGAGCCCGCAACCCCCTCGGGTTTGAAAGCCCGTGGCAGAGCAAGGGATGGCTCCGTCGTTCCATCGA
>NZ_JAILYJ010000014.1 GCF_019793465.1 Rhizobium croatiense
TGACTCAGGTGAGTATTTCCAGCTCTACAGCCCCACCTATGGCGAAGGATTGTTCTTCGAGATCGTCGAGCGGCGCGGTTATCGCGGTTATGGGGCCGCCAATGCCATCTTCAGGATCGCCGCGCTGCGGAAGCATCTAAGGCCGGCGGGCCTGCCCCGCGACTGAGGTGCCAGATCAGGCCTTGCAGCATGAGCTGCCCGCCGGCGGGACCCATGGCGGCTGCCGGGTTCCGAAGCTCTCGTGTATTCTCGCCTTTTCGTGCATTGCCCATCATCGATTTCGCCTGTTAGACTTCCCCCATCTGTTTCATCACCTATGTGCTTGTTTTTCGGGAGGCTGTTTTAGCCATGACAGAACTTGCTCAATCGCTCGCATCCATCAAACTGCCGGATCTTGCCGGCAAGGCCGTGCTGATTACCGGCGCCTCGACCGGGATCGGGGCGGCGCTTGCCCGCGCCTTTGCCGCCCAAGGGGCCAAGGTCGGGGTGCATTACAATGCCAGCCGCGAACCGGCGGAAAAGCTCGCCGAGGAGATCCGGGCTGCTGGCGGCTTCGTGCATCTGATCCAGGGCGACGTCGCCAGGGAAGGCGAGACGGAGCGGGTCGTCGAAGAGACGGCGAAGACCTTCGGTCATCTCGACGGCCTCATCAACAATGCCGGCGGCATGCTGGGGCGCAAGCCGACCTCGGAATATACCGACGCGCATTATGCCGCGGTGATGGATCTCAATGCCCGCTCGGTGCTGGCGGCGACGCGGGCGGCCCATCCCTGGCTGAAAAAGCAGGGCGGCTTCATCATCAACACGACATCGATCGCGGCGCGCAACGGCGGCGGCAATGGCGCGATCCTCTATGCGGCGTCCAAGGGCTTCGTCTCGACGATCACCCGCGGCCATGCCAAGGAATTCGTCGCCGACAGGATCCGCGTCAACGCCGTGGCGCCGGGCGTCATCGCCACTCCTTTCCACGAGCGTTATACCGATGACGAGCAGATGGAGCTGCAGCGCAAGTCGATCCCGATGGGTTTCGTCGGCACCTCTGAGGATTGCGTCGGCGCCTATCTCTTTCTCGCCTCGCCGACGCTTTCAGGCTACATCACCGGGCAGATCATCGAGGTCAATGGCGGTCAGCTGATGCCATAAGTCATTCTCCCCGGAGGTTCTCTCTTCCTTTTCCCTCGCAAGGGAACTTTCGAACCGCCGTCACGTTTCCCGCTTGGCCATATTTTCAAGCGGGGCACTATGAGCTTTTCATTTTCGGAACTCGACTTCCTCAAACCGGAACTCGGGGCGGAATATATTGGTTCAGGCACCCACTTCGCCGTCTTCTCGGCCCATGCGGAACAGATCGAACTTTGTCTCTTCTCTCCCGACGGAAAGCAAGAGATCGCGCGGCTGCCGCTGCCGAAACGCGAGGGCGACATCTGGTCGGGCTATATCGCCGGCGTCGGCCCTGGCACCGTCTATGGCTATCGCGCCCATGGGCCCTATGACCCGCAGGCCGGTCATCGCTTCAATCCGAACAAGCTCCTGCTCGATCCCTATGCCAAGCAGGTAACGGGTGAGCTGAAATGGGACGACGCGCTGTTCGGCTACCGGATCGGCGAGGACGATCTTTCCTTCGACGATCGCGACAGCGCCCCCTTCATGGTCAAGAGCGTGGTGCAGGATCCGGACTTTGACTGGGCCGGTGAAGAAGCCATCCGTCGGCCCTGGACCGACACCATCATCTACGAGGCGCATGTGCGCGGCCTGACGATGACGCATCCGAAAGTGCCGGACCGGCTGCGCGGCACTTTTCTCGGCATGTGCAGCGATCCGATCATCGATCATCTCGTCAAGCTTGGCATTTCGGCGATTGAGCTCCTGCCGATCCAGTATTTCCTGGACGATCGTTATCTCCTGGAGAAGAACCTTCGTAACTACTGGGGCTACCAGACGCTCGGCTTCTTTGCGCCGCAATCGCGCTACATGTCCGGCGACAAGATCACCGAAATCAAGACCATGGTGAAGCGGTTCCATGCCGCCGGCATCGAAGTCATCATGGATGTGGTCTACAACCACAGCGCCGAAGGCAGCGAGAAGGGGCCGACGCTTTCCTTCCGCGGCCTCGACAATGCGAGCTATTATATTCTTTCCCCCGATGATCCCCGCCACACCTTCGACACCACAGGCACCGGCAATACGCTGAATGTCGCCAATCCGATGGTGATGCGCATGGTGCTCGACAGCCTGCGCTACTGGGTGGGCGTCATGCATATAGACGGCTTCCGCTTCGATCTCGCCAGCACGCTCGGGCGGCAGGCGTTGGAATTCGACCGTCAGGGCCTGTTCTTCGGCGCTATCCGGCAGGATCCGATCCTCTCGGGCGTCAAGCTGATCGCCGAACCTTGGGATATCGGCGAAGGCGGATATCAGGTCGGCGGGTTCCCGCACCCTTTCCGAGAGTGGAACGACAAGTTCCGCGACGACGTGCGCCGTTTCTGGAAGGGCGACGGCGGCATGGTGTCGGAACTGGCGGCGCGGATCACCGGCTCGGCGCTGCAGTTCAACCATTCGGACCGGGGGGCGACCTCCTCGATCAATCTCCTGTCGGCCCATGACGGCTTCACCCTGATGGACACCGTCTCCTTCGACGGCAAGCACAACGAGGCGAACGGCGAGGACAACCGGGACGGCCATTCGGACAATCATTCCGACAATATGGGCGCCGAGGGCGCCACCGATAACGCCGATATCAACACCGCGCGGGCGCGGCGGCGGCGCAACATGATGGCGACGCTGATGCTCTCCCAGGGCGTGCCGATGATCCTGGCCGGCGACGAGCTCGGCAACAGCCAGGGCGGCAACAACAACGCCTATTGCCAGGACAACAAGATCGGCTGGACCGGCTGGGATGGCCTCGATGATCCCTTCCTCGATTTCTGCCGGCAGGCCGTCGCCTTCCGCAAGGCCCATCCGGTCCTCAGGCAGGAGCGGTTCCTGACCGGCGAGGTGAGCGAGGACGGGCGCATCGAGATCGCCTGGTACAAGCCGGACGGCAGTTTCATGGATGACGGGGCCTGGAACGACGACGGACTGCAAGTGCTCGGCGTCTACCTCTCGAAAAGCGCGCATGCGCCGGATACCGAGGCGATGGACGACCTCTTCCTGGTCTTCAACGCCGGCGGTGACTGCGAAGTTCATCTACCTGTCGTCAACGGCCTGAAAAAGTGGTCCCGGGTTCTAGACACCGGAGCGGAGACCGGTGCCTTCGATGTGCACGATCAGGACAATCCCTTCATGGTCTACACTCAGAGCCTGGCCGTGTTTGCGCCGAAAGGACAGACCCAGCCGCCGGAGGGGGCAACGAAGGCCCAGCGCCGCCGGTGGTTCCAGTTTGGCCGTCGCGGCAAATAGCAGGTCGTCAACAGCATGAATGCCGAAGCCATCACCGATCTTGGCCTCATCTATGTCAGCGATACCGAACCGGGCATTCGCAGACGAAGGAAAGGCAAGGGCTTCAGCTATGTGATGCCTGATGGCACGACGCTTTCCGATGAGTTGCAGCGGGCGCGCATCGGCGCGCTCGGCCTGCCGCCGGCCTATGAGAATGTCTGGATCTGTCTCTACGAGAACGGTCATCTCCAGGCGACCGGCATCGATGCGCGCGGGCGCAAGCAATACCGTTATCACAAGGAGTGGCAATCCTTCCGCAGCGCCGGAAAATTCCACCAGCTGATCGAATTCGGCCGAGCATTGCCGAAGATCCGCCGCACCGTGCTGCGCCATCTCGATACCGGTGCGGAGGATGTCAAAGGCGTGCTGGCGGCTTTGACGACGCTGCTCGACGAGGCGCATCTGCGGGTCGGCAACCAGGCCTATGTCAGGGAGAACGGCACCTATGGCGCAACGACGCTGTTGAAGCGGCACCTGAAAATCGTTGACGGGCGGATCGAGCTGAAGTTCCGCGCCAAGGGCGGCAAGCGCGTCCAGCGCAGCCTCAAGCATCCCAGGTTGCAGAAGATCCTGGAAGAGATTGCCGATCTGCCCGGCCGCCAGCTGTTCGTCTGGAAGGATCAAGGCGGGGCGCTGAAACCGGTCGATTCCGGCCGGCTGAATGCTTATCTGGCCGAGATATCGGGCATTCCGATCTCCGCCAAGACGTTTCGCACCTGGGCCGGATCCCTGGCGGCCTTCGGCATGGCGCGCGAAAGAATTGCCGGCGGCCGCCGGCCGACGGTCAAGGAAATGTCGGAGGCGGCGGCCGACGCGCTGCACAATACGCCGGCAATTTCACGCTCGAGCTACATCCATCCGGCGATCATCGCGCTCGCCGGCAATGACCATCCTGTGATCGAGGATCGCAACGAGCCGCTGCGGGGCTTGCGGGCGGAAGAAAACAGGCTACTTGATTTCCTGACACGCGAGATCGAGGAATGAGCCCTGCAAACCCGCCGACATCGGACGTATCCCTGACCCACCCCGACCGGCTTTACTGGCCGGACGAGGGTGTGACCAAGCAGAAGCTGGCGGATTATTACGCCGCTGTCTGGCGTTTCATGGCACCTTATCTCGTCAACCGGCCGTTGGCGCTGTTGCGCCTGCCGGACGGCATTAAAAGCCACCAGCGGTTTTTCCAGAAACATGGCTGGAAGGGCATGAATTCCCATATCGAGGAGATCGCCGACCCGCAGGACGCGGACGGCGAAAAACTGCTGCGCATTTCCGATTTCGACGGGCTTGTCGCGCTGGTGCAATCGGCCGCACTTGAAATTCACCCCTGGGGCACGACGACCGATCATTGGGAAAGACCTGATATGATCATCATGGATCTCGATCCTGGCGAGGACGTGGCCTGGAGCGCGGTGACATCGGCAGCGCTTGACGTAAAGGAGCGGCTGGAAGCCCGCGGGCTTGCCGCCTTCGTCAAGACCTCCGGCGGCAAGGGGCTGCATGTGGTGGCGCCGCTTGCGCCGAAGGCCGGCTGGGCCGAGGTGAAGGATTTCGCCCATACGCTTGCCGAAAGCATGTCGGCCGATGCGCCGGAGAAGTATCTGGCAACCGCGACGAAGGCAAAACGCGGTGGGCATATCTATATCGATTATCTCCGCAACGGCCGCGGCAGCACGGCGGTCGCGCCCTATTCGACCAGGGCGCGGCCGGGTGCGCCGGTGTCGATGCCGCTCGATTGGTCCGACCTGAAGGAACTCATCGGTCCGGCCGCCTTCACTCTCGCCAATGTGCCGCAGCGGCTGGAGACCAGGCCGCGCGATCCCTGGGGTGAATTCTTCGATGCAGCCGTGCCGCTGCAATGAATGGCCCGCTCATTCCGTGCTGTCGAGTTCGGGATAATGTCTGAAAATCCCCTCCTCGTTGAAGGCGAGGCGGCGAGGGGAGGCGAGATAGCGGGCGATGTTCGGCCGCTTTGCCACCGCAGCATGCAGGGCCAGAAGGGCGGGGTAATCCGCCTTGCGTTTGGCCATGGCCTTCGGAAAGGCATAGGTCAGGCCTTCGATCACCTGGAAGAGCGAAAGGTCGACATAGGTAAGAACGTCGCCGACGATATGGCCGGAACCATCAGGGTTTTGCCGCAGCACACGCTCGAAATAACCAAGGTACTTCGGAACGCGCTGGCCGATAAAGGCCGCCGAGCGGGCCTTCGCCTCCTGCTTCTGCTCTTCGTAATATCGCCCCATGTCGATCGGGTGATGGGTGTCGTGCACCTCGGCGACGAAGTCAGTGACGGTAAGCTGCAGGCCGTTGGCGACATGCCGAAGGCCCTCATCCCCAGGCGTAAGCCCCAGCCTCGGGCCGAGATAAAACAGGATGTTGGCGACATGCGGGATAATCAGATCGCCATCCTTCAGGAAGGGTGGCGCGAATGGAATATGCGCTTCGCTTTCGCTTTCCAGGATCTCGAACATGGCGCCGGTGCCGCGGCCGGGGTCACGGGCAATGTCGACATAATCGGCGCCGGCCTCTTCCAGTGCCAGCCGTACGAATTCGCCGCGCCCCTGGATGCCGTCCCAATAATAAAGCTCATAGGCCATCTCAGCTCAATCCTTCGGTTTACGACCGAAGTCTTTTCGCAGTTCGTCCTTGGCCTCTTCAAGGGTGGCCCGCCGTTTTTTTGTCAATTGGTCGCCGGCGCGGTTGATGTAGAAGGTCAGCATCGACATGGCCGCGCGAAACGGACTCGACTTGCGGCGATGGCTCTCCTCGGCCGAATGCTTGACCGAGCGGGCAATCTTCTTCGGATCGTCCGATTTGAACACGCCTTCCTTCAGGTCCATTGCGTCGCTGTGTTCGGTGACGTCCTGCGACCATTTCTTCTTCGATTTGGCCATTGCGAATCCTTTTGACGGAGACGGGCGGCGCAGGCCGCCGCCGTTTCCGCCATCCTTAGTGGTGGCTGTGGTGTTCGTTGCGCTTGCGCGTCGCTGCCGCCTTCTTGGCCGAGGCGGACCGTTCCTCCTTCGAGCGCGCCGCCGATGCAGCGCCGCCGGCGCGGCCGCCCTTTTCTGAGGATTCATGCGTATCCTTCTTGCCGCGGCCGGATCCGGATTTGTTGCCGCCGCCGCTTTCCTTGTTGACCGTCGCCCAGGCACGCCGTTCAGCTTCCTTCTCGGAAACGCCGCGATCCTCGTAGCTTTCCTCGATATGCTCGGCCTTGCGCTTCTGCTTGTCGGTATAGTCGGATTTGTCTCCTCGCGGCATCTTCGCCTCCTGTTGTTTGCAAAGCGATGGAATGCGTTTTTAGGAGAATCCAACCGGTGCGGAGCGCAAAAGTTCCCTCGAAGGTCATTGCCCCGGATTTCGGAACAAAAGCCGATTTTGTCAGGTTTTCGAGGGGAAAACCTGCATAATCCTGATATAGCAATGAGCCGAGAACATGGAAAAACACTTCGTCAAAGCCGATGGAACCGGCATGATCGACGTGAACGGCCAGATATCGCCGGTCACCTACACTGTCAGCTTCAAGGAGGGAATGGGCCATTCCTATCAGGTCGATTCCGCCGGATGGCGCCGCGCGACTGGCTGCTGCAGAGGGGTTTCAACCGTGATGCCGTGCTCGTCAGCCAGAGCGGCGCGCGTATTCCTGTATATCACGATGGTGCCAACCATCACGGTGACGGTCATCACGACGGTGGCCGCCTGGATCCTGCCGAAGCGATTTCGATCGAGCTGACGGCGCGCGACGACAGCTGCACCAGCGAGGCTGATCTGATGGGCAAATATCCGGAGTTCGACAGTTTTAGAGCCGCTGCTGCAGGGCGGTCTTGACGGCCCGGTCGAGCGCGGCGCTGTCGAAAGGTTTCGTCAGCAGCACCGAGCCGGAGAAACGATTGGCGTCGGGCAGGTCGCTGTCGCCCGTGGCAAAGACCAGACCTACCGAGGGAAGCACTTCCCGCGCTCTGGCGGCAAAGGCCGAACCCGACATGCCGGGCAGGCCGACATCGACGACGACGATGTCGACGATGGTATGGCCAAGGATATCCGCGCCCTGTTCACCGCTCTCGGCCTCGATGACGTCATAGCCGAGATCCTGCAGGATCTCCGCGGTATCCATGCGGATGAAGGCGTCGTCTTCTACGAGCAGCAGCTTCAGCTTTCCGGCAGTCTCGGCATGTCTTGGATCGGCAGGTGTGGAATGGGGCGCGGCGGCGTCGGCTGCCGGTCGGCCGCCTCGCGGCTGGTCGGTGAGCACGTTGCGGATCTTGCGGGCAAGCTCCTCGCGCGTATAGGGCTTGGAGAGCAGCTCCAGCCCGGGATCGAGCCTGCCGCCATGGACAATCGAATCTTCCGTATAGCCGGATGTGTAGAGCACGGCGATGTCGGGCAGACGCGCGCGTGCCATGCGCACAAGTTCCGGGCTCTTCAACGGGCCGGGCATGACGACATCGGTAAAGAGCAGGTCGATATGGGCGCCGCTCTCGATCACGGTCAGCGCGCTTTGCGCATCCTTGGCCTTCAAGACGTAATAGCCGAGATCCGACAGCATCTCGATGACCGTGGTGCGAACACCCTCGTCATCCTCGGCGACAAGGATGGTTTCGGTTCCGCCGGTTGCCGGCACGGTGTCGACGGTACTGACGTGATCCTCGCTGCGGAACGATCGGGGGAGATAGAGCTTGATGGTCGTGCCTTCGCCGGCCTGGCTGTAGATCTTTACGTGGCCGCCGGACTGCTTGACGAAGCCGTAGACCATCGACAGGCCGAGACCGGTGCCCTTGCCTTCCGGTTTCGTCGAGAAAAAGGGCTCGAAGGCCTGCTCCTTCACCTCCTCGGTCATGCCGGAGCCGGTATCGGTGACCGCGAGCACGACATATTGGCCGGCCTTCACTTCAGGATGGGTGCGGCTGTAGGAATCGTCGAGGAAGGCGTTGCCGACCTCGATCGTCAACCTGCCGGCGCCATTCATCGCGTCGCGCGAGTTGATCGCAAGGTTGAGCAGGGCGTTCTCGATCTGGAGCGGATCGGCGAAGGTGTTCCAGAGGCCGCCGGCGACGACGGTCTCGACTTCGATCTCCTCCCCGAGCGCGCGGCGCAGCATATCGTCCATGCCGGTGACGAGACGGCCGATATTGATGACCTTCGGTTCCAGCGGCTGGCGGCGGCCGAAGGCGAGCAGCTGGCTAGCCAGCCGCGAACCACGTTCGACGGCGACGAGCGCATTGGCAATGCGCTCCTTGGCCCGGCCGTTTTCCGCCACGTCCTTGCCGAGAAGCTGCAGATTGCCCGAGATGACCTGCAGCAGATTGTTGAAGTCATGGGCGACGCCGCCGGTGAGCTTGCCGATCGCTTCCATCTTCTGCGCCTGCTGGAGCGCCGCTTCGGCCTGCTGGCGATCGGCGATCTCGGCTGCGACGCGCACCTCGAGCATTTCGTTGAGTTTGCGCAGCTGATCTTCCATGTCGCGGCGCTGGTCGATTTCGAGCTTGGCGGCCCGGAAGAGCCGGATATTGTCGATCGCCACGGCCGATTGGCCGGCGAGGCTGACGAGGCTTGCCTCTGCCGCCTGGGAAAAACGCCCGGCTTCGCCGTGGCCGAAGAACAGGCCGCCGATGACGCTGCCGTCGCGCGATTTCACCGGCACGGCAAGATAGCTCCTGACCGGCAGATGCCCCTTCGGCATGCCGGAATGCGGCGCGTTCTGCCCGTAGCGCGGGTCGAGCAGGATGTCGTCGGAGCGCACGATGCCTTCGCCGCCGAAGGTCGGCGCGAAGACCTTGGTATTGCGCGGCATCGGGAACTTTTCGAAGTTCTTCCGGTCGACGCCGGAGAGCGCGTAAAGCATATAGCTGCCGCCCCCGCCATCATCGACGTTGTAGAAGAAGGCGCCGAATTCGGCGCCGGTGAGCGTCACGCCGGCATCGACGACAATCTGTGTCAGGCGTTCGACGTCCGGCTCGACGGTGATCGCCGCACCCGCCCGATTGACGACGGCAAGCGCCTCCGACTTGGCGCGCAGCTCTTCCAGCGCCAGCTTCTCGCCGCGTTTGGCCGCCACCTGGTCGGTGACGTCGAGGGTCGCGCAGAGGATGCCGGCGATGGTGCCGTCATCGTCGCGCAACGGCGTATAGGAAAAGGTGAACCAGGTGTCCTCGGTGCGGCCGTCGCGGCGCATCGGAATGAGCAGCTCTTTGAAGAGCTGCGGGCTGCCGCTGAGCGTGCTCGCGACGATCGGCGAGAATTGCTCCCAAATGTCCGCCCAGACTTCGCGGAACGGTCTTCCGAGTGCGGCGGGATGCCGCTCGGGGAAAACGGGAACATAGGCGTCATTGTAGAGGAAGGCGAGATCGGGACCCCAGGCGACGAATTTCGGCTGGCGCGAATTCAAAACCATTTCGGCGATGTGCTTGAGAGAAGCAGGCCAGCTTTCAACCGGTCCGAGACCGACGGCGTCAAAGGCCGGATGCCGCAGCAATTCGCCGATTTCGCCGCCGCCTCTCGGCCAGCCGTTGCCGAAGCTTCGCATTCAAAACGCTTTCTTGTCGCCCGCCGCGCCGGCGTGGGCACCAGCAATTGAAAGTCCTGCAGCCTCCTTCGCACGTCTGAAAGAGGCGCGGCTGCAGGGGTTCAGCTCATCCAACCGTCAAGATAGCGGCTTGCGAGGGCAGGGAAAGGGTAGTGTCGAAATATCATCAACCGCTGGCAGCCGTCTTCGGGCAGTTATTTTCGGTAGAATTTTTGCGACGCTGCGAGGGCGCGGCCAATGTCGAATGAGGGCAGTTGCAGCGGCCTGCGGGGATCGCGGAAAACCAGTCCGACGAGCTTGTCGACGACAAGGATCAATCCGAGGGCGAGACCGAGATAGAGCAGCGCAGCGACGAGCAGGAGCGGGATCTCCATATCTCATACGACCACGGTGAAGGCGCGGCCGCAGGTTGCGGAAACGGGCAAGGCAAGGATCACTGCAGGGCCGTCGGTCATAATAATTTCCCCGGTTTCGCCGCAAACAGCCCTGGTACGGGCATGTTCCCGACGATCGGGCGAGGGGTCAGCTTCTGGAAGCCTCAAAGCTTGCAGCGTCATCCGGCCTCTGTTCACCCCCGCATGGATAGCCCACCTCCGAACCTTCATAAAACACAACTAGTTCAGGCATATGACAAAGAAAGGTCGAAGGGCGTCGCGACGACGCCCTTTGATTGAAGTGTTCGGTATGCCGTGTTTCAGGACGCCGTCTTGCGGCTCGCAGTCCGCTTAGGCGTTGGCGTGACGACGCCGTTCGTCTTGGCGCCGGTTGCAGTACTCTTCGGGGCCGTTACGGCGCGCTTGGCCTTGGGCTTGGCTTCCTTGCCGTTGGACGAGGCAGCAGAGCCTTCGAGCGCTTCGCGCTCGTGGCGTGCCTGTTCCCAATGAATGGAATCTCGCCCTGTCGGATAGCCCTCTTCTTCCCAGAGGGCGTATGCACGTTTTTTGATCCACTCTTCCCGAGTTTCTGCCATCGCTGATCTCCAGTCACATAATGCCGTCGTTCGAACGCGATACTGCCCGGATGGTTCCAGAGGAGGGCCGCTGTTTCAAGCGAAATCGGCCTACAACCCTAAATATTTCGCGTCGCAGCATATCAGGGTTGAGAATCGGCATTCATCGAGACTGAAATTCCGCCGCCTTGTGCAGATCTGACACGAACGCCTGGCGCTGTTGGTGCTTCTCCTTGTCGTCACGGATGCGCAGGAGAAAGGAAGGATGGATGGTGACGAGAACGGGCGGATGGTTCCTCGGCTGCAGGATATGGCCGCGCTCCGGCGTCAGTTTCGCCTTCGGTCCAAGCAGTGCGTAGAGCGCGCTTGCGCCCAGCGCCACGACGAGCTTCGGCTGCAGGATGTTGAGTTCGGCGCCGAGCCACCAGGCGCAACGCCGGATCTCGCCGGCATTGGGTTTGGCATGCAGGCGCCTTTTGCCGCGCGGTGTGAATTTGAAATGCTTGACCGCATTGGTGACGTAGCAGCGCTCGCGATCGAGACCGGCTTCCTCGAGACAGTGGTCGAGCAGACGGCCGGCGGGGCCGACAAAAGGCCTGCCGGCGATATCTTCCCGGTCGCCCGGTTGCTCTCCGACAAGAACGATCTCGGCCTTGTCTGAGCCTTCGCCGAAGACGATCTGCGTGGCGTTCCTGTAGAGGTCACAGCGGGTGCAGCCTTCGGCCTGATGGCGCAGTTTGGCAATGCTGTCCGCATCCGCGACTTCGAGCGTCAAGGCCGGGCCGAGGTTTGCGGCGATATTCATGATCGCGATCCTCGTTTCCTCGGGATCAATCGCTCGCAACGGGGATTGTTCCCGCGGCCGAGCCGGCGCCGCCTGCGGAAGAATGGCAACGCGCGAGAAATTTCGCGCCATGGGAGAGAGCCGGCGCAATTGAACGCCGCCGTTTCGCAGCTATATTGGCCAGCGATGTTCTATCTCCTGTCGACCTACTGGCCGCATATCCTCTTTGTCGTTTCGGTCGCCATGGGGGCTGCGGCGGCGATCCACGCCGCCATGACCAAGGAGGAAGTGCGCGCCGCGATCGGCTGGGTCGGCGTCATCATCCTGTCTCCGATCGTCGGCGCGCTGCTTTATGCGATTGCCGGCATCAACCGCATCCGCCGCAAATCGCTGAGCATTCGCCGCGACGCCCTGCTGCTTGCGCCCGGCATCGACGAGCTGGAGACCTTCGACGCCGAGGCCGAGACGGTGATCAGCCAGTTCGGCCGCCGCTTTGCGGCGCTGCAGACGCTGGGCGACCGGGTGACCCGCAACCCGCTGACCTCGGGCAATGCGATCGACATGCTGGAGACCGGCGACGAGGCCTATGCGGCGATGAAGTCAGCCATCGACGAGGCGAGCCGCAGCATCCTGCTCGAAACCTATATCTTCGACCGCGACGCGATCGGGCTGCGCATCGCCGACGCGCTGATTGGGGCGGTCAAGCGCGGCGTTGTGGTGCGGGTGTTGATCGATGCGGTCGGCGCGCGTTATTCGGTGCCGAGCATTCTCGGCTATCTCAAAGAGGGCGGGGTCACCGTCGCCGTTTTCAACGGCAACGTCATCATGGGCTTGCGGCTGCCCTATGCCAATCTGCGCACCCACCGCAAGATCATGATCGCCGACGGCCGTATTGCGCTGACGGGCGGAATGAATATCAGGGCGGGCTTCAGCGAAGAGGCGACGGGCGAAAGCTTCGCCCATGATACGCATTTCAGCGTCACCGGCCCTGTCGTCGCCGACCTCTTCGACCTTGCCGCCGAAGACTGGCGTTTCACCACCGAGGAGCTGTTGAACGGTGAAGCCTGGCGCATCGAACCGCCGCAGCGCAACCCCGGCGATCCCATCCTGATGCGCGTCGTCGCTTCCGGGCCGGATCGCAGCGTCGAAACCAACCACAAGATGCTGATGGGCGCCTTTTCCGTCGCGCGCCAATCGATCCGCATCATGTCGCCCTATTTTCTGCCGGACCGCGAATTGATCAGTGCCCTGGTGACGGCGGCGCGCCGGGGCGTCGATGTCGATATCATCGTGCCTGACGTCAACAACCTCATGCTGGTCGACCGGGCGATGACGGCGCAATTCGATCAGATCCTCAAGAACTATTGCCGCATCTGGCGCTCGACCGGCAGCTTCAGCCATTCAAAATTGCTGACGATCGACGGCACCTGGGCCTATGTCGGCTCTTCCAATCTCGACCCGCGCTCGCTGAGACTGAATTTCGAGGTCGATCTCGAGGTGCTTAACGAGGGCTTTGCTGCCGAGATCGACGAGCATATCGACGAAACCCTGAAAGCGGCGACGCTGGTGACGCTGGAGGGCTTGCGTGCGCGACCCTTCCCGATGCGGCTGATCGAGAAGGTGCTGTGGCTCGGTTCGCCCTATCTTTGACGGATTTTTTGCGTTCTGACGTGGCAAGTTCGGCTCGGCCGCCTATACTGCGGAATGAGTAGCCCTTTGATCAACGGAACAAGTGCGCCGCCCGATGCACGCCAGGAAAGACAGTCTTCCCGCCAGTATCCTCGCCTCGATCAGGAGCAGGAAAAAGCGGCTCGATGCGGCGCATATGGAGGCAAGGCCGCGAAGCGCCGGAACGTTGATCGCCTCCTACAATGTGCACAAATGCGTCGGCACCGACCGTCGCTTCGATCCCGAACGCACCAGCCGGGTGATTCACGAAATCGGTGCCGATGTCATCGCGCTGCAGGAGGCCGATACCCGTTTTGGCGAGCGCACGGGGATTCTCGACCTCGGCCGCCTGGAGCGGGAGACGGGACTGATCCCGGTGCCGATCGCCGGCATGGCAAAGGCGCATGGCTGGCACGGCAATGTCGTACTCTTCAAGAAAGGGCTGGTGCATGACGTGCATCAGATCAAGCTGCCGGGGCTGGAGCCGAGGGGCGCCCTGGTCGCGGAGATCGAGCTCGAAGAGGGCGGCGTGCTGCGCATCATCGCCGCGCATTTCGGCCTGCTGCGCCATAACAGAGCCCAGCAGGCCCACACACTGGTCGAACTGATCAAGGACAGACACGAAATGCCGACCATCCTGCTCGGCGATCTCAACGAATGGCGGCTCGGCGACCGCTCCTCGCTCAACACTTTCCAATCCGCCTTCGGAGAGCTGCCGCCCGCGGTCCCCAGCTTTCCCGCCGGCTTGCCGCTGCTCGCCCTCGACCGCATCATCGCCAACCGCAAGGGGATCATCACCGAAGTGGAAGCGCATGACACGCCGCTGGCGCGCATCGCCTCGGACCATTTGCCGATCAAGGCGCTGGTGAACTTGCAACAGGCGGGCAGATAAATCAGCTCCAATAAAATTGCGCAAAGTTCGCTGGCCTGAATTGGGCGAACGGAACTCGGCGGTGGCGACAGTGCTCTATCGGGACACGGGAAAACACCAGGAGGCGTGCGCTGCGTTTCGGCTGTCATGGCGGATCAATTCAGTAGACTACGCGGTCGACGTGTCGGCGCAGCCGGGTGTCGGCTGAAGCCGATCTTCGGGCGGGGCTCTACGACGCTCCGGTTTCTTGGGCGGCAGTCCGACATGGCTGATGGACCTTGGTCATCAGCCCTACCTGGGCCTGACCTCCGTGAACACGTATGGTGCCCCGGACCCGGAGGGGATCGCATAAACGTCATAGGACGCCTGCAGGTCGTCGCCCATTCCCAATGAACCCGACGGCATGCCCGGCACGGCCAACCCGCGGAGCGCCGGCCGCTCCAGCAGCAGTCGCTGGACGGCCGTGAGCGGCACGTGTCCCTCAAGATAGTAATCCCCGACGACGGCGGTGTGGCAGCCCTCAAGGTCGGAAGGAACGCCCAGCCGCGCCTTTACCGCGGCGAGGTCGTCGGTGTCGCGGGCGTCGACGGAGAATCCTGCCGCGGCCATCGCCTTCGACCATTCATGACAGCAGCCGCAAGCGGGATCCTTGTAGACCGTCATCTTCACCATGGCGGCAAGGGCCCATCGGCCAGGGAACGCCAGTGCGGACGCCGCAATTGCGATGAAGCTTCTCCTGCGCATGTATACACTCCTCGATGTGCTGCCGCCCAGCTAGGCCCCGGGCGGCAGCCGTTCGCTATTTTAACTCAGTGACGGTCAGCTTGCCATTCAGGCGTTCGGCGACGAACTCTATGTTCGAACCTTCCTTCAGCTTTTCGAGAAGAGCGGGGTCTTCTACCCGGAAGACCATGGTCATCGCGGGCATGTCGAGATTCTTCAGGTCTTCATGCTTGATGGTGACCTTCTTCGCCTTGGCGTCGACCTTATTGACGAAGCCCTTGGTGAATTCCTGGGCGAACGCACCCGCGGCTGCCGAGGTTGAGAGCAAAGCGGCCAGCCCGAATTTGATTATTGCGGATTTCATTTTCATTGCTCCTTTATTGAGGTTCACTTCCTGGAGACGGTGACATCGCCATGCATGCCGGCTTCGTAATGGCCAGGGATCAGGCAGGCGAACTTGAACGCGCCGTCGCTCGTGAACTTCCAGACGATCTCGCCGGATTGACCGGCCGGGAGGCGGATGGAGTTGGCATCGGCATGTTCCATTTCCGGGAACTTCTCCATGACCTTCTTGTGCTCCAGGATCTTGTCTTGCTGATCGAGTACGAATTCGTGGTCGACCGTGCCTGCGTTCCTGATCGCGATCTTAACCGTCTGCCCCTTGCGGACGGAGAAGACGGCCGGCGTGAACAGCATCTTGCCATCGTCGGTTTCCGTCATCGTGACGCGGATCGTCTGCGTTGCCTTTGCCTTGTCGCCAGGCTCGCCAACCGCCATTTTCTCACCGTGGCCGCCGGCGTGATTGCCGGATGCGAAAGCCGGGCTTGCCAAGGCGACGAACGCCAATGCGAGTAGATGGTTCTTCATACATATATCCTTTCTGGACGTGGGAATTGAGCCTTAGCCCCTTGTCGGCTTCGGGGTGATTTGCGTCTTTGCGTCTTTCGCCTTGGTCGCGTCCGGCAGTTCGCCGGTCCACTCCCAGGCCTGTGTTCCGGGAGGGTTTTCATACCAGCCCGGATCGGAGTAATCGTCCGCGGAGATGCCTTCGCGGACTTTCACGACCGAGAACATGCCGCCCATCTCGATAGGACCGTGCGGCCCCCAGCCTGTCATCATGGGGATTGTGTTTTCGGGGATGGGCATTTCCATCTCGCCCATGTCGGCCATGCCTTTGGTGCCCATGGGCATGTATTCAGGCTGCAGCTTCCTGATCTTCTCGGCGACCTTCGACTTGTCAGCTCCAATGAAGGTCGGGATGTCGTGCCCCATCGCGTTCATCGTATGATGCGACTTGTGGCAGTGGATCGCCCAATCGCCGAGATATTTGGCGTCGAACTCATAGGCCCGCATTGCACCGACCGGGACGTCGATGCTGACCTCGGGCCAGCGTGCTTCCGGCCGCACCCATCCGCCATCCGTGCATGTCACCTGGAAGTCGTAGCCGTGCATGTGAACGGGGTGGTTGGTCATCGTCAGGTTGCCGACGCGCACGCGCACCCTGTCGTTCTTCGAGACGACCAGCGGGCTGATGCCCGGAAACACGCGGCTGTTCCAGCACCACATGTTGAAGTCGGTCATCTCCATGACGCGCGGTACATAGGAGCCGGGATCAATGTCGTAAGCGTTGAGCAGGAAGACGAAGTCGCGGTCGACGGGCATGAACGTCGGATCCTTCGGATGGACGACGAAGAAGCCCATCATGCCCATCGCCATCTGCACCATCTCGTCGGAATGCGGGTGGTACATGAATGTACCGGACTTCACCAGGTCGAACTCGTAGACATAGGTCTTGCCGACGGGGATGTGCGGCTGCGTCAGGCCGCCGACGCCGTCCATTCCCGATGGCAGGATCATTCCATGCCAATGGATCGTCGTGTGTTCCGGCAGCTTGTTGGTAACGAAGATGCGAACCCGGTCGCCTTCGACAGCCTCGATCGTCGGTCCTGGCGACTGGCCGTTGTAACCCCACAGGTACGAGGTCATGCCGTCGGCCATCTCACGTTCCACGGGTTCGGCGACGAGGTGGAACTCCTTGACGCCGTTGTTCATCCGGTGAGGCAGGGTCCAGCCGTTGAGGGTGACGACCGGCTGGTAGTCCGGCCCTGAGGTCGGGTGGAGCGGCGGCTGCATGTCCGCCGATTCCATTGTGGCAGCGTCCGGGAGACCCATGGCCGAGGTCTTCGTCCAGGCGCCGGCGGCCAGCAGGGCCGCGCTTGCTCCGAACAGTTGTCTTCTGTTGAACATGGTGGGCTCCTTTTTCAATGGCCGCCGCCACCGCTGCTTTCGGAAGCAGCGGCGACCTCGGTCTCGGCGGACAGGGTCCCCGCGCCGCCGCCATAGATCGCGGGCGCGAGATTGGCTTCGGCCAGCCAGAAGTCGCGTTTCGCATTGACGGAGAGCAGGATGGCATTGATCTTGTCGCGCGTGTCAGCCAGCAGCTCGAAGGTGTTGGTGATCATGCCGTTGTAGGACAGCAGTGACTCCTCCTCGACCTTGGTGCGCAACGGCACGACATTGTTGCGGTAGTGTCGCGCGATGTCGTAGTTCGAGCGATACGCTTCGTAGGCGGCGCGCGCCTCCGAGCGGACGTTGACGGCCTTTTCGGCGAGCTGGTTCGCCGCCCGCATGTAAGCCAGCTCAGCCTTGCGCATCCGGGCCTTCCCGGTGTCGAAGATCGGAATGGCGAACTCCAGCTCGACCTGGCTGGTCGTCCTCGTCTTCTTCTCGTCATCCTCGATTTCCCGTTCCGTTTCGAAGCCGGTCAGAATCTCGAGGTCGGTGACATAGCGTGTCGCCTCGGTGAGCCCGTAGGACCTGGCGATAGCCTCGATTTCGAGTTTTGCGACCTGAAGGTCTATCCGGTTTCGGAGTGCCTCGGCCTCGATCGCGTCTCGTTTGGCGACGATCTTTGGTAGCGGCGCAAGGCTGTTCGGTACCTGATAGTCGAGGTCGGTGCCCCATAGGCCCATGAGCCGCGTCAGTTCCTCCTTGGCAAGGCGTGCCGACAGGCGGGCCTTGGCCGTCTCTCCGGCAAGTTCGGCGACGAACACATGTTCGCGGGCCTGGGCGCCCTTGGTCATCGCGCCGGTCTCGCCCAGCTTCTCCGCCAGCTCGGAAGCCGCGTCCGCCGCCGCCTGGGCGCGCTGCAGCTGCCCGACAGTCTCCCAGGCCGCCACTGCACCGATCCAGGCACGTCGGGTATCGGCGGCAAGCTGGAGCGCCTTTACGGCCGCGGTCAGTTGCGCCTGCCGGAAACGGGTGTCGGCGATTGCCACGTCCCGGTTCCTGGTCGCGAGCGCCAGGATGTTCGTCGTGATCATCCCTTCGATGGTCTTGAACGCCTCCAGCTCCGGCGTCCCGATTCCCGTTGTGCCAATGGAGACGGTCGGGTTGATGAACATTGTCGACTGCCAGGCGTCGGCGGCGCTGTCACCGAGATCGGCATAGGCGGCTTGGAGGCCCTTGTTGTTGAGCAGGGCGATCTGAACTGCAATCTCGACATCGAGGGTCTTCTTTCGCGCGAGCAGGCTCTTTACCTGCGCCGCCGCCGATCGGGCCTGGTTCTGGTTCTGTATCCAGACCGCCTGCTTCGTCGTCACGATCGCCGTCTTGTCGGCAACGGAAGCAAAGCCCGCTTGCTTGCTTGAATATTCGGCACCCGTGACGCAGCCGCTCAATATCACCGGGAATGCCAGCATCGTGGCGAATCTTCTAGGGCCGATCATGAGTCGCCTCCCTTCTGAGGAGACTGCAGATCGTTCTGTCTGCGCCACGGCTTGGGATCGACCGGCTGCCTGGTGACATAGCCCGAAACTGGTGACCGGTAGGCGACCGGGCGCGCGGACGGCTCTTCGACCGCGGCGGAAGACGCCACGACGTCGGGAGGAAGCGTTGATGCGCAGCCACCGCAGACAAGCGGCAGCCCCACCACGAAAAGCGAGAGTCTCATTATGAAATTTCCGAAAAAGAGATAGCCTGCGGTGTGCTTGCCCAGATGCAGGCAGGCGACCGACTGGACCCGATCAAGCGGGTGTATCCCTCATCAGATATTCGGCGGGCGATCCAGGAGCGGCAATTCCCCCAGCAGGTGCTGGTCGTCGACAAACTGCCGGATCGAGGCGACAACCGGCCCGCCTAAGCTCTGGCCCGCGCACAGAAGCACGAAGCCGCCGCAAAAATCTTTGCAGCATTCCTGTTTGACGACCTTGGAGGAACCATCGTCGTCGGCCGCATCGCCATGTGAGTGCGTGTGATTTGAAACGCTGGCCATGTCGTCGTGGTTGCCGTGCGCTGTGGCGCTCGATACCGTCTTTTCCACTTGCAGGCCAGGGCCGTGCATGGCGGCATCGACGTTGGATATGCTGTACCCAGCCAGCGATACGACGATCGCCAGCCGTACGAAGAAGAGCAGTCTGCTCAACATGGTACGGTACATATTGCCCATCTTCCGTCGATTACATCGAACGTGGTCCATTATCAATCGCGACAAGTGACTATTGGAGATTCGCGCCATTTCTGTGGCTGCGACGCATCATGTGCCAGGAACCGGGGCGCTTCGGAGGTCGCTAGCTGGTTGGCTTACTGCCAAGTCAGTCAAATCTACGGCATCGCCTATTTCGGACGAAGAAATCCGATGAGTTGGCGAAACCGCTGAGTCCATAGCAACTGATCGGTCATTTCAGGCGAGGAGGACGCAACCAGCCGGTCGAGGCGCGGCAAGAGAAAGGCAGCCCAATCGTCGAGGTCGGATCTGCTGAAGTAAGGCAGCCAGACGTCGGAGGGGCCATCCCATTGTCTCGGATTTGCCTTCGCCAGATCACCGAGTTTTACCAAGACGGTTTCACCGTGGTCGCCGACGACTTCAACGTCCGGATCGGGATCCGGCCGGGGAAGACGCGCGATGATGCGCTCTTCCAAAGCTTTGCCAGCGGCTCGATCCGCGTCGTCCAGCTGACGCAATATGCGTGTGTCGTTGGCGGCGCCGGAGCCCTCGGTCATGTTGATGGTAAATTTGGCGCCGGTCACGCTGTTTGAATATTGGGATATCTGTAACCAGAAAACCCTCCTGCCACGGACAAAGCTGCATTTGCCGGTTGCTTGCGATTCCCAGCCGAGCTCCTGAAATCGTGAGGCCAGCAGCGACCGCATATGGCGGTGAAAGTCCTTGCTTTTCACATAGTCGCGCATGCTTCGGAGCCCATGTTTTGGCTGCAACCTCCGGAGGATGTCATGAGCTGCTCGAACGGACAATGGCTGGCCCTGTGCAAATGCCCGTACATATCGAAACGGTACAGTTGATCGCGTTCACGCCTCCAAGGGTGACAGTGACTGCAGATTGCCTCATGGAGGGACAGATTGCGCTTGTCCCCATTCGCCTCGGTGTGTTCTAGGGGGCAGGACTTGCACTGGAACCCGCCGGCGAGCATGAAAGCTGAAATGAGCGAAATCGCAGTACGTCTGGAAAATGTTAGCCGTCGCTTCGGCATCACTGCAGCCGTGCGCGATCTTTCTCTTCATATTCGGCGCGGAGACGCGGTTTCGCTCGTGGGCCATTCCGGTTGCGGCAAGTCTACGCTCCTGCGCATGATTGCCGGTGTCGAGATACCGGAATCCGGCCGCATCGTCCTCGACGGTCGCGAGGTCGCAAGTTCGGCTACTTTCGTCGAGCCGGAGGCGCGTGGCGTCGGCTTCGTCTTCCAGGACTATGCTCTCTTTCCGCATCTGACCGTACGGGACAATGTCCTCTTCGGTCTCAAGCGACTTCCGAAGAGCGAAGCAGCCGCGCGGGCAGAGGAGATGATCAGCAAGGTCGGAATCGAACATCTGACGCATCGCTATCCGCACACCCTCTCCGGCGGTGAACAGCAGCGTGTCGCGCTCGCCCGCGCCCTGGCGCCCCGACCGAGTATTGTCCTGATGGACGAGCCCTTTTCCAATCTGGATCAGGGTCTGCGCGGGAGGGTACGCAGCGACACCTTGAGCCTGTTGAGGGCACTTGGCACGACTGTGATCATCGTGACGCATGATCCCCAGGAAGCACTTTCCGTCGGCGACCAGGTGGTCCTGATGCGGGCAGGTGAAATCGTCCAGTCCGGCTCCGCCTATGATCTGCACGACCGACCGACGAATGCCTATGCGGCAGAGTTTTTTTGCGCGTCCAGCAAAGTTCCCGGCGTTTACCGTGGCGGATGGATCGAGACCGCGATCGGCAACTTCGCCTATACGCTCGACCGTCCGCCGGCAAGCTCCGTGACCGTTTATATCCGGCCGCATGCTGTCGCGCTGTCCCCCGGCTCGGGAATCCCCGCTCGTATCGAAAACCGCGTTCTGCATGGTGAATTCGAGCAGATCACGTTGAAGGTCGATCGCCTTGAGGTGCCGCTTAAGGCGAGAGCCTTGGAGCGGTTGCCCGTTGATGCGGAGGATATTGAGATCTCAATCCTCCCCGAGCGGCTGCTGGCTTTTTGAAAGCTCACGGTGAGCGCATTCTGCTAACCTCCGCATCAAGTTTCCGTGATATTTGGGTTCAAGTTCCGCGGAAAACTTGACTCTCAGGGTCATGAACTGCTGCAAGCAATGCGCATTCATTCGCGGAGGGACATAATGAATTCGCGCTCTATCCTCACATCCATGCTGCTTGCTGCTTCGGCGCTGATGTCGCCTGGCATCGCCGCCGCTGCAGAAATCAACCTTTACACGACGAGAGAACCGGCTCTGATTGCACCTCTTCTGGAGGCATTCACCAAGTCGACCGGTACGAAGGTCAATACCATTTTCCTGAAGGACGGCCTCGCAGAGCGTGTCGCCTCCGAAGGTGCCAGCTCGCCAGCTGACATCCTGATGGCCGTCGATGCCGGCAACCTTGTCGATCTGGTCGATAAACGAGTAACGCAACCGGTGGAATCATCTGTGCTGAACTCGGCTATCCCGGAACAGCTGCGTGATGCCAAGGGCAACTGGTTTGCGCTTTCGATGCGCGCCCGCGTGCTTTACGCGGCCAAGGACCTTGATATCAGCGCATTCAATTACGAGGAGCTTGCCGACCCCAAGTGGAAGGGCAAGATCTGCATTCGCTCGGGCCAGCACCCCTATAATACGGCCCTGTTTGCTGACTACATCGCCCATTACGGCGCGGCAGACGCCGAGAAATGGCTGAAGGGTGTCAAGGACAACCTCGGCCGCAAGGCAGCCGGCGGCGATCGCGATGCGGCCAAGGATATCCTCGGCGGCATTTGCGATATCGGTATCGCCAACTCCTATTATGTTGGCTTGATGCGATCCGGCAAGGGTGGCGAAGAGCAGGTCAAATGGGGCGATGCCATCAAGGTCGTCCTGCCGACCTTCAAGAACGGCGGGACGCAAGTGAATGTCAGCGGCGCGGCAATCGCCAAGCATTCACCGAACAAGGCCGAAGCCGTCAAGCTTCTCGAATATCTCGTCTCTGACGAAGCGCAGAAGATCTATGCCGAGGCCAATTACGAATATCCCGTGAAGGCCGGCGTCGCGGCCGATCCGATCATCGCATCCTTTGGCGAACTGAAGATCGACAGCAAGCCCTTGTCCGAGATCGTCAGCCATCGCAAGCAGGCGAGCGAACTCGTGGACAAGGTCGGCTTTGACAACTAAAGAACAGGGAAGGCGCCGCTGAGAGGCGCCTTCCTCCCCGAGAATGGATCGCGTGATGTTTCCCAGCCAGGCGCCCGCCCGCTCTGCAAAGCGCCCTGGCAGCGCATGGCTGGCAATTGGTGTTACTATCGCCCTCATTGCCATTCTGCCGATCGGGGGATTGCTTATCGAAGCCTCGAAGGGCTCGGCCGGTCTTTGGGGACATCTTTTCTCCACCATCCTTCCGGTCGCGCTTCTCGACACCGTCGTCCTCCTTGCTGGGGTCGGGGTCATCACTGCCGTGGTCGGCACGACGACGGCATGGCTGGTGACGGCCTATGATTTTCCCGGCAGGCGTGCTCTGGAATGGATGTTGCTTCTGCCGCTTGCCGTTCCGACCTACATCGTCGCTTATGCCTATCTGGATATACTGCATCCGATCGGTCCGGTGCAGGATGCCGTGCGCTGGCTGCTCGGCTACGAGAGCCCGCGCCAGTTTCGCCTTCCGGACGTCCGTTCCATGGCAGGCTGCATCCTGCTTCTCGGAATCGTGCTCTACCCCTATGTCTACATTCCGACCCGCGCGATGTTCCTGACCCAATCCGGTAATCTCGTCGACGCGGCACGCACGCTTGGCACATCTCGCCGCGCGGTCTTCTGGCGGGTGGCCCTGCCGCTCGCGCGCCCGGCTGTTGCCGTGGGTATCAGCCTTGCTCTGATGGAGACGTTGAACGATATCGGCGCCGCCGAATTCCTCGGTGTCCGCACGATCACCGTTTCCATCTACACGACCTGGATCACCCGCTCCGATTTATCGGGAGCGTCGCAGATCGCCCTTGCCCTTCTTCTCATCGTCGTCGCGCTTGTTGCGGTCGAGCGATGGGCGCGACGCAAGCAGCGCTACTCGATCGATGTACGCCGGATGCGGCGTTTCCAACCGCGGCGGGTATCCTTGGGAAAGGGCATGCTGCTGTTTCTCGGCGGTCTTCTGCCGGTCATCCTCGGCTTCCTCGCGCCCGCGCTCTATCTCTTGATCGAAGCGGCAAAACGCTATCGTTTCGCCGGCATATCCCCTCGCATCATCGATGAGGCCGTGAATACGCTTGTTATCGCCACCCTGGCGACAACCGCGACCGTCATCCTTGGGCTTCTCGCTGCTTACGCCACCCGCCTGCGTCCGGGCCAGCCGTCCTCCTGGCTCCTGCGCTGTTCCACAATGGGTTATGCTGCTCCCGGGACCGTGGTCGCCATCGGCGTGCTGATCCTCCTTGCCGGGTTCGATCAGTTTATCGATCGCGCCGCGTTTTCCTTGTTTGGCGTGTCGACTGGCCTGCTCCTTATAGGATCGGGTGCTGCCGTCATTTATGCGCTTATCGTGCGGTTTCTGGCGATCTCCGCCGGCGGTATAGAAGCCGGTCTCTCGCGCATTTCCCTATCGCTTGATCATGCTTCGCGTTCGCTGGGCCAATCTACCGCAGGCACGCTGCGATACGTGCATTTGCCGCTCTCGAAGGCGGCAATCTCGGCTGCCGCCCTGCTGGTCTTCGTCGATTGTGTGAAGGAGCTGCCGGCGACGCTCCTCCTGCGGCCACTCAATGTCGAGACTTTCGCAACCCATCTTTATGGAGAGGCTGCGAGAGGCACTTACGAAGAGGCCTCGATTGCCGCGCTCGCCATTGTGCTGATCGGCATTCTGCCGGCCATTCTGCTGTCGCGGATCGGGCGTATCCGCTAGACGGCCGACCACGACCTTCAGGCAAGGTCAGACCGAAAAAATTGCACACCCTGTTTCGGAATTACGGTCAGTCCGCCTGCGGCAGCGAAGATCGTCTCCGAGAATGAAGGTACGTGCGCGGTTTCTGGCAGACAAAAGGACAATGTGAAGGGAGGGATTAGAAATCGATGTCGCCGACTTGACGGCTGTCGTCGTTTGAGAAATGCTAAGATGTCAGACCAATTTCACGACTGCCTGGAAGAAAAATGGGGAACCATGAAGGCAAATCGTAGCGACAGGCCGGTAATCCGGCCGCTTCCGGTTATCGACCGCGCACGTCAGGTGACCGATGCGCTGGCGGATTACGTCGAAGACGCGCGCCTGCAGGCGGGTGACCGGCTGCCGGCCGAGCGTGAGCTGATGGCCGCCCTTGCCGTCGGGCGTTCGACCATTCGCGAGGCGATCCGCCATTTTCAGGCGCTCGGCGTCATCGAGACGCGCAAGGGCAGCGGCACCTATCTGCTGAAGCCGGTGTCCCGGGCAACGATCCATATGCCGCTGTCGTTCGATGCGGCGCATCTGCGCGACGCACTGCTGCAGACGCTCGAAGTGCGCCGCGGCATCGAATGCGAGGCGGGCATGGTCGCAGCCAGGCGGCGCACGAAAAAGGATCTCGTCGTCATCGAGGAGAAACTCAACGCGATGGAGCGGGTGCATCTGGAGAAGGGCACATCCGGGCCGGAGGATCTCGCCTTCCATCTCGCCGTCTACGACGCCACCCACAATCCCCTGTTTCGCCAGCTGCTCGAGCAGATGCGCGAGACTTTCGAGCGCTTCTGGGAGCACCCCTTCGACCGGCAGGATTTCGCCCGCCGGTCCTTTCCCTTTCACCGCACCCTTTTCAACGCGATCGCCGCCGGAGATGCCGAGGCGGCGCGCGCCGAAACGTTGAAAATTCTCGATATCGTCGAGGAAGACATCAAGGAAATGTCCAAATGAGCAGCGGCGCCGACCCGTTCGATCTTGCCTCCATCATCACTGCCCATGACGACGGCAACTTCGCCGACGCCGTCGTACCGCCGATCTTCCAGACATCGCTTTTCACCTTTTCCGATTATGACGAGATGATCACCGTCTATCGTGGCGAGAAGGTCCGGCCGACCTATACGCGCGGGCTGAACCCGACGGTGCGCGCCTTCGAGGAAATGCTGGCCAAGCTCGAAGGTGCGGAGGATGCGCTGGGTTTTGCCAGCGGCATGGCGGCGATCTCGTCATCCGTGCTGAGCTTCGTCGAGCCGGGCGACCGCATCGTCGCCGTCAAACATGTCTATCCCGATGCCTTCCGCCTGTTCGGCACCATCCTGAAGCGGATGAAGATCGAAGTGACCTATGTCGACGGGCGCGACGAGGAGGCGGTCGCCAAAGCGCTGCCCGGCGCCAAGCTCCTGTATCTGGAAAGCCCGACGAGCTGGGTGATGGAGGCGCATGACGTCGGCGCGCTCGCAGCCCTGGCCAAACGCCACGGCATCGTCTCGATGATCGATAACAGCTGGGCGAGCCCGTTCTTTCAGCGGCCGCTGACGCTCGGCGTCGATCTCGTCATCCATTCGGCCTCGAAATATCTCGGCGGCCACAGCGATGTGGTGGCGGGCATCGTCGCCGGCTCGAAGGAGATGATCGCGCGCATCAAGGCCGAGGCCTATCCTTATCTGGGCGGCAAGCTTTCGCCCTTCGACGCCTGGCTGCTGATCCGCGGCCTGCGCACGCTGCCGCTGCGCATGAAGGCGCATGAGGCGTCGGCGCTGGAAATCGCCCGGCGCCTGCAGCGGCTTGAGGTGGTGGAGACGGTTTGCCATCCCGGCCTCGCCAACCGCCTGCCGGCCGGGCTCAACGGCACCTCGGGCCTGTTTTCCTTCATCTTTCGCGAAGGCGTCGATATCCGCGCCTTCGCCGATCACCTCAAGCTCTTCAAATTGGGTGTAAGCTGGGGTGGGCACGAAAGCCTGATCGTACCGGGCGAGGTGGTGCTGCAGCAGAAGGCACAGCCGAATTCCGCGCAAACCTTCGGCATCCATGCGCGATCCGTACGCCTCCATGTCGGCCTCGAAGGAACCGAGGCGCTGTGGAGGGACATCGAGGAGGCGCTCGCCGCCTCGCAATCCTGAAACCCGAGAGAAACCGAAAAGGGGGAACTGAGCATGAAAAAACTAATAATCTCGACGCTCTTTGCTTCGCTGATGGCGGGCACGGCCTTTGCCGACACGACGCTGAAACTGGTCGAAGTCATCACCAGCCCGGAGCGCACCGAAACGCTGAAATCGATCGTCGGCAAGTTCGAGGCCGCCAATCCCGGCACCAAGGTCGACATCATCTCGCTGCCCTGGAACGAAGCCTTCCAGAAGTTCGCCACGATGGTGTCGGCCGGCGACGTGCCGGACGTGATGGAAATGCCCGATACCTGGCTGTCGCTCTATGCCAATAACGGCATGCTTGAAAGCCTCGAGCCCTATCTCGAAAAGTGGGAGCACACCAAGGAGCTGACGCCGCGCGCCCTCGAACTCGGCCGCGACGTCAAGAACACCGCCTATATGCTGCCCTACGGCTTCTATTTGAGGGCGATGTTCTACAACAAGAAGCTGCTCTCGGAAGCTGGCGTCGCCGGGCCGCCGAAGACGCTGGACGAATTCACTGCCGCGTCCGAAAAAGTCTCGAAGCTGCCGGGCAAATACGGCTACTGCATGCGAGGCGGGCCGGGCGGCCTCAACGGCTGGATGATCTTCGCTGCCTCGATGGCCGGCTCGAACAAATACTTCAACGAAGACGGCACCTCGACGATGAACAGTCCCGGCTGGGCCAAGGGCATCGAATGGATGGTCGATCTCTACAAGAAGGGCTATGCGCCGAAGGACAGCGTCAACTGGGGCTTCAACGAAGTCGTCGCCGGCTTCTATTCCGGCACCTGCGCCTTCCTCGACCAGGATCCGGATGCGCTGATCGCCATCGCCGAGCGCATGAAGAAAGAGGATTTCGGCGTCGCACCGCTGCCGAAAGGCCCTGACGGCAAGTCCTTCCCGACCATCGGCTACGGCGGCTGGTCGATGTTTTCGACCAGCGCCAACAAGGAACTCTCCTGGAAGCTGATCGCCACCCTCGAAGGGCCAGAAGGCAATCTCGAATGGAACAAGCGCATCGGCGCCCTGCCGGCCTATGCGTCGGCCGAGAAGGATCCCTTCTACGCCGGTGATCAGTTCAAGGGCTGGTTCGAGGAACTGGCGGACCCGAACACGGTGCCGACCGTGATGCCGACCTATCTGGAGGAGTTCGCCTTCTTCAAGGATTCGCTGGCGATCAAGACCTCGCAGCAGGCCTTGCTCGGCGACATCTCGGCGAAGGATCTGGCCGACCAGTGGGCGGACTATCTGACCAAGGCGCAGCAGAAGTTTTTGAGCAAGAAATAGCGGGAAAGGGGGCGGCTGCCGGCACCTTCTCCCCGGTGGGGAGAAGGGAATATGCCGCAACCTCTCCATCCCCTTCTCCCCACCGGGGAGAAGGTGGCCCGAAGGGTCGGATGAGGGGGCCGCAGTCGCCCAGTTTTCAGAAGCATCAGCCGCGCGAGAATTCTCAACCGGGTAGACAATGGAAATTACGCACTGATGACCATTTCCGCCGATATGCTCGACATGCGTCGCGACCGCAGGCCGTGGCTGCGTCGTCTTGCCGATGCTTCGGAGCCCTATCTCTACAGCACCCCGTCACTGATCCTGATCATCGCGGTGATGCTGGTGCCGCTGACATTGGGTGTCTCCTACGCCTTCCGCGATATCCAGCTGCTCAATCCATTTTCCGGCGGCTTCGTCGGGCTCGAACATTTCCGTGAGCTTTCTACGGATGCCGCCTTCTATGGCGCGCTCAGGAACACGCTCTGGTGGACCGGCGCTTCCGTCGTCCTGCAATTCGTCTTCGGGCTCATCCTGGCGCTGCTGCTCGACAAGCCGTTTAAGGGCAGGGCGATCGCCCAGGCGCTGGTCTTCCTGCCCTGGGCCGTGCCGTCCTTTCTCGCCGGCCTCAACTGGGCCTGGCTGTTCAATCCTGTCATCGGACCGATCCCGCACTGGCTTTTCGCCCTCGGGCTGATGCACGAGCCGGGCAATATCCTGTCCGATCCCAATTATGCGATGTGGGGGCCGATCATCGCCAATGTCTGGTGGGGCATTCCCTTCTTCGCCATCACGCTGCTGGCGGCCCTGCAGGCGATCCCGCGCGATCTCTATGAGGCAGCGTCGATCGACGGTGCCGGCTGGTTCCAGCGCTTCCGCTCGATCACCCTGCCGTTTCTCGCGCCGACCATCGCCATCACCGTGCTTCTGCGCACCGTGTGGATCTCCAATTTCGCCGATCTCATCGTGGTCATGACCAATGGCGGGCCGGCCGACCGCACGCAGATCGTCGCGAGCTACATCTTCACGACCGCGTTCAAGCGGCTCGATTTCGGTTATGCCTCGGCGATCGCGCTGGTGCTGCTGGTGCTGCTGCTTGCCTATTCGATGCTGATCATCCTGCTCAGGCAGACGCTGCTGAACAAGGATTGAGACTATGAGACGATCCGTCATCCCCACCATCGCACACCGTCTGGCGATCCTCTGCTACATCGCCTTCGCGCTTTTTCCCTTGTTCTGGCTTCTCAAGGTCTCGGTGACGCCGAACGACCTGCTCTATAGCGAGGGCGTGCGCATGTGGCCGTCGCGCACGAGCTGGGATCATTATGCCTTCGTGCTGCAGCACAGCGCCTTTCCGACCTTCTTCAAGAACAGCCTGATCGTCTCGGCCTCGACGGCGGTGACCGTGACGGTCTGCGCCTCGCTCTCCGGCTATGCCCTGTCGCGCTTCAATTTCCGGGCGAAATACTGGATCGTCGCGCTGATGCTGCTGACCCAGATGTTTCCGCTCGTCATGCTGGTCGCGCCGATCTTCAAGATCCTGTCGCCCTTACATCTGACCAACAGCCTGACCGGGCTCGTCATCGTCTACACCGCCTTCAACGTGCCATTCGCCACCTTCCTGATGCAGTCCTTCTTCGACGGCATCCCCAGGGATTTGGAAGAGGCGGCGATGATCGACGGCGCCACGCAGTTCACGGCCTTCCGTCAGATCATTCTGCCGCTGACGCTGCCCGGCATCGCCGCCACCCTCGGTTTCGTCTTCACGGCCGCCTGGAGCGAGCTGCTCTTCGCGCTGATGCTGATCAACGGCAATGATGCGGCGACCTTCCCCGTCGGCCTTCTCACTTTCGTTTCGAAATTCTCGGTGGATTTCGGGCAGATGATGGCGGCCGGCGTCATGGCGCTCATCCCGGCCGGCCTCTTCTTCCTGCTCATCCAGCGTTATCTCGTCCAGGGCCTGACGGCCGGCGCGGTCAAGGGTTAAACAAATGGCATCGATCGATATCCAGAATATCCGCAAAGCCTATGGCCATGTGCAGGTGCTGCACGGCGTCGATCTCGAAATCCGGGACGGCGAATTCGTCGTGCTGGTCGGTCCCTCCGGCTGCGGCAAGTCCACGCTCTTGCGCATGATCGCCGGGCTCGAAGATGTCACATCTGGTGAAATCCGCATTGCCGGCGCCAGAGTGAACGAGCGGCATCCCAGGGATCGCGACATCGCCATGGTGTTCCAGTCCTACGCGCTCTATCCGCATATGAACGTCGCCGGCAATATGAGCTACAGCCTGAGGCTCCGGAAAACGGCGAAGGAGAAGATCGCCAGCGCCGTCTCCGCCGTTGCGGCCAAGCTCGGCCTCGATCCACTGCTCGAACGACGGCCGAAGGCGCTGTCCGGCGGCCAGCGCCAGCGCGTCGCCATGGGCCGCGCGATCGTCCGCCAGCCGAAGGCCTTCCTGTTCGACGAGCCGCTGTCCAATCTCGATGCGCGCCTGCGCGAACAGATGCGCGCCGAAATCAAGAAACTGCATGGGGAGCTGAAGGCGACCTCGATCTATGTCACCCATGACCAGATCGAGGCGATGACGCTGGCCGACCGGATCGTCGCCATGCATGGCGGGGTGGTGCAGCAGGTCGGCAGCCCCCTGGAACTCTACGACCGCCCCGCCAACCTTTTCGTCGCCGGCTTTATCGGCTCGCCGGGGATGAATTTCCTCGACGCGACCTATGAAGCAGGTGGTGTGAGGCTGAAGGACGGTACGATCGTGCCGCTGGCAAAGCCGCTGCCGCTGGCGGATGGAGCCAAGGTGACGCTCGGCATCCGGCCGGAGCATGTGCTGATGACCAATGACGGGGCGGGGCTTGCCACTGATGTCGAGCTCGTCGAGCCCACCGGCTTCGGCATTATCCTGCACCTGGCCCTGCACCGGCTGCCCTTCAAGATCTTCACATTGGACCGCGAAGCGCTGAAGGCAGGGCCGAAGGTCAACGTCGCCTTCCCGCCACAATATCTGCATGTGTTCGATGGCGAAGGACGACGCGTCGATTGAGCAGTCGAGGATCAAAACCACTCCTCAGGCTGCCCACCTCCTGGTTGCTCCCGTCGCGGAAAGCCCCCGGCGTGAAAAAGATCGATCAGATTCAAAGGGATGATCGAGACTCGGAAAACGCGTGAATCATTTTGGCTAAGCTATTGAAATTTGATTCGTTTTGATTCGGAACCAATCGTAAAGTGATTCGGTTGACTCGCACTGGTTGCGGCAGGGAGCGCGTGCGAAATGGTTGCCCCGAGAGCGAATTGGAAAGGCTTTATCAAGTTCGGGGAGGTTGCTTTCCCCGTGGCACTCTACACCGCCGCCTCCACATCCGAGCGGATTGCGTTTCACACGCTGAACAGGAAGACCGGCAATCGGGTGCGCCGAGAATTCGTGGACGGTGAGACCGGCGATCCGGTCGAACGCGAGGACCAGGTTAAGGGTTTCGAGATCGAAGATGGTCGCTACGTCGTCCTCGAGCCCGAGGAGGTCGCCGCCGCCATTCCCGAAAGCGACAAAACGCTGAAGGTGGAGGCGTTTATTCCTTATGACGAGGTCGACGACGTCTATTTCGACAAGCCTTATTATCTGGCCCCCGACACCATGGGCAGCGACGCTTTCAAGCTTCTGAGGGATGGCATGAAGAAGGCCAAGGTCGCGGCCATCGCCCGGACGGTGCTGTTTCGGCGTTTGCGGACGCTTCTCATCCGCCCCCTTGGCAAAGGGCTAGTGGGCTCCACTTTGAACTTCGACTATGAAGTCCGCTCCTCCGAGAAGGCTTTCGAGGAGATGCCGGATCTCAAGATCGAAGGCGAGATGCTGGAGCTTGCCAAGCACATCATCAACACCAAGAAGGGCGAGTTCGATCCGAAGGAATTCGACGACCGTTACGAAGCCGCCGTCGCCGAACTGGTGAAGGCCAAAATCGAAGGCCGCACTCTTCCGAAGAAAAAGGCCGCGCCCGCTGCAAAACCGAGCGACCTGTTACAGGCACTGCGCGAAAGCGCCGGCATGACGACCCCAGCAAAGACGAAGCGCACCGCCGCAAATGCCAATGCCGGCAAGAGCAGGCAGAAGGCCGCAAGCGCATCGGCGCCGAAATCTCGCAGCCCCGGCGGCGCTCATCAGCGCCGGGCCGGGTGATCGGAGGTTGCCATGGCGATCCGGCCATATTGGAAAGGGTATCTGAAGCTATCGCTCGTCACCTGCCCGGTGCAGATGATGCCGGCCACCTCCGAAAACGAGAAGGTGCGCTTTCACACGCTCAATCGCGCAACTCAAAACCGCGTCGTCAGCCATTATGTCGATGCCGTCACCGGCAAGGACGTGAAAGATGAAGACGAAGTGAAAGCCTATCAGCGCGGTGAGAACGAATACGTCTTACTCGAAGACGAGGAGCTGGAGAACGTTGCGCTTGAAAGCACCAAGACGATCGATATCGGAGTGTTTACGCCCCGCAACAGCGTCGAATGGATCTGGCTCGACACGCCCTACTATCTTTCACCCGACGATCCGGTGGGCCAGGAGGCATTCTCGGTGATCCGCGATGCGATGGCGGCTGAGGACATGGTCGGCATCTCCCGGCTGGTGATTGCGCGCCGCGAGCGCGCCGTCATGCTGGAGCCACGCGGCAAGGGGATCGTCCTTTGGACCCTGCGATACGGTGACGAAGTGCGCGACGCGGAGAGCTACTTCGAGCGGGTGGATGATCAACCGGCGGACAGCCAAATGATGCCGCTGATTCAGCAGCTGATCAAGAAGCAGACGCAGCATTGGAACCCGAAGATGGTCTCCGACCCCGTGCAGGATAGGCTGCTCGACATCATCGAGGCCAAGAAGAAACAGATGAAGAAGCCTGCCAGGGTAAAATCGAAGGCCAGGGAAAAGGCAGAGCCGGCTCCCAGCAACGTCATCAACATCATGGAAGCCCTGCGCAAATCCGTCGATGCCGAGAACCGATCCGGCAGGCATTGAGCAATGACCAGACCACGGCAACGCTCCGTCCCCCTCCTTCGCGAGTCCAGTTCGTCGATACAATCTCGACCTGTCCGCCGGCGTGATCCCGATCAGCCAAGCCTGCCGTTCGATGCAATGCCGTCCAGAGTGGAGCCCTGCCTGGCGTTGTTGAAGCAAACGGTGCCGCAAGGGCCGGATTGGCTCTATGAGGTGAAGTGGGACGGCTACCGATTGGCGATCCACATCGAGCCAAGGAGCATTCGCATCCTCACCCGCGGCGGCCATGACTGGACCCACCGATTCCCAACTATCGTCGCAGGGGCAAGAGAGCTCGGTGTAACGAGCTGCATTCTCGACGGAGAAGCCGTCGTTCTCGATGAAGAGGGTCGGTCCGACTTTGGAGCGTTGCAGCGCTCGCTCGGCGGCAGAGGCGGCAAGCGGATCTCAACCGAATCCGTCTTCTGCGCCTTCGATCTGTTATACTTCGATGGTCACGACCTGACGCGCACCGAGCTCTCGGTCCGCCGTCATCTTCTGCAGGATCTGATTCCCGAGACCGGCTATGGTGCCATTCGGTTCTCGCAAGACCTGGATTTGGCTGGCGAGGAACTGCTTGAGCACGCCTGCCATCTGGGCCTGGAAGGCATTATTGCCAAGCGCAGGGACAGCCCTTACCGAAGTGGTCGTCTCGGGGACTGGCAGAAGATCAAGTGCGTCCAGAGCGACAGTTTCATGATCGTCGGGTACGAGGAATCCGCCAGCACCCGCGGCGGGCTCGGCAGTCTTTTGCTTGCGGGTCGCAAGGGTCAAGGCTGGATCTATGTCGGATCGGTCGGCACGGGGTTCAATCGAACGGAGGCGGAGGATTTGCGCAAGACGTTGAACCGTCTCCAAACGAAAAAACCTGTTGTGCCGCTGAAAGGAAAGCGCCTCGTCTTTTCCCAGCCGACCCTCATCGCCGAAATCGAGTTTCGCGGCTGGACGCGCGAGGGCAGTCTCCGCCACCCCTCGTATAAAGGCCTTCGCGAAATCCAGGATAATGCTGCCGTCTTTGATATGACTGATGCCACTGCGACCAAAGGACGTTCCACGGGCGATTAAGATCTCGCCAACACCAACTGCGGCCTTGCGCTTGGCGGTGTCAGGCGGCATGTTTGATCTCGTGGATCCAGCCGTCCCCGCCAAGCGGCCGCTCCCCGCTCCCCAGATGCGATGGCCAAATCCCTGAAAAGGAAAGGGCTTGTCGCCAGTTGGCACGAACGGGGACTGTTTGTCCCCGCCATTGTATGATCGCGTATCAACGACTGTGGCGCTATGAAGTATTCGCCGAGCGGAAAAAGCTTTTGCCGCATCGCCCGCGAGGGCTATATCGTTAAATGATCTTGCTGGACTGGATGCCATGACCGACACTGTTCTCGACCGCTTTCTCCGCTATGTCGTTATCGACACCCAATCCGATCCCGCCTCGTCGACGCAGCCGACCACCGAAAAGCAGAAGGATCTCGGCCGGGTTCTGGTCGACGAACTGCTGATGATCGGGCTTGCCGACGCACATCTCGATGAACACGGTTATGTCTATGCGACCATTCCTGGAAATAGCGACAAGGCGGTACCGGTCATCTGTTTCTGTTCGCACATGGATACGGCGCCCGATTTTACCGGCAGGGGCGTCAAACCGCAGATCATCCGGAATTATGCCGGCGGCGATATCCAGCTTGTCGGCGATTCGAGCCGGGTGATCCGTGTCTCCGAGCATCCCGAGCTCAAAAACCAGATCGGCAACGACATCGTCACGACCGACGGAACGACATTGCTCGGCGCCGACGACAAGGCCGGGCTGGCGGAAATCATGACCGCGGCCCAGATTCTCGTAGACAATCCCGATGTCCGCCACGGGACGATCAAGATCCTGTTCACGCCCGACGAGGAAGTCGGCCGCGGCGTCAACAGGGTCGACTTGAAGAAACTCGGCGCTGACTTCGCCTATACGATGGATGGCGAGACGGCCGGCCATATCGAGGATGAGACCTTTTCGGCCGATGGCGTCGAGATCAGCATTTCAGGCGTGGCGATCCATCCGGGCTTTGCCAAGGACCGGATGGAGAACGCCATCAAGATCGCCGGCGCCATCATCGATCGGCTGCCGAAGGACCTAGCGCCGGAGACCACCGAAGGCAGGCAGGGCTTCATCCATCCGGTCGGCGTGACCGGCTCGATGGAGAAGGCGTCGCTGAGCTTTATCATCCGCGATTTCACCGAAGCGGGACTGGCGGAAAAGGAGGCCATGCTCGACGCCATCGTCAAGGAGGTGATGGCTGCCTATCCCGGCTCGACCGCGCATTTCCAGGTGGCGGAGCAGTATCGCAACATGAAGGCGGTGCTCGACCGTCACCCGGAGATCGTCGGAAATGCGCTTGAAGCCGTGCGCCGGGCCGGCATGACGCCGGTGCGCGGCAGCATCCGCGGCGGCACCGACGGTTCGCGCCTTTCTTTCATGGGACTGCCATGCCCGAATATCTTCGCCGGCGGCCATGCCTTCCACTCGCCGCTCGAATGGGTCAGCCGCCAGGACATGGAAAAGGCGGTCAAAGCCATCGTGGAACTGGCGAAGGTCTGGGAAGAGCGCGCTTAAGGCGCTCTCCTCACGGAGATATCGGAACGGCGGGCTTAGCCGCCGTTCGCCGGGATAGCTCCGCGTAGCATCACGCTGTCATAGGCGGGGCGGGGCGTGGGGATGGCGACCGGCATTCCCGGCTCGGGCGCGATCGAGGGTTCCGGCGGGGTCACCGGCGCGGTTATCCGCATCGGTGCCGTGCTCGCCGTGGCCATGGGATCGGGCGCCGGCAGAGGAACCGGAACGGCCGAGGGGATCAGGGCGTCGAACTGCGGCGGCAGCATGCTTTCGCCGGGCACATAATTCATCGCCACTTCGTAGGAGGGCAGCGGCGGCGGCGTTTCGAGCATGCCGTTGGAGTCGCGCTTCTCGTAGAAGGCGTTGCCGCCGGCGACCGTCACATAGTGCATGTTGTCGTAAGGGAATTTCAGCCCGTCGGTGTGGAAGAACATCGCATCCTTCACCGCCGGATGCCGCGCCCCCTTCAGCAGGATCGCATCGGCCGCGGTGGCAAGCTCCGGTTCGGCCTGCGACTTGACCTCGCGCGTCATGACGCCGGGCGCAAACTGCCGCTCCTGGGCGACGACACCACAGATCGATGGCGGATAGGCGCCCGACGTCAGCCTGTTCATGACGACGGTGCCGACGGCCAGATAGCCGTCTTCGTCGGAATGCCGCGATTCGAAATACATCGCACGCTTCAGGCAATCGCGATCTTTTGCCGTATAATTGAAAGCGACCTTCGTCGGTTGAAGCTTGGTCTTGGCCGCCGTCGTCGCCGGCTTCGGTGTTGTGGTGCAGCCTGTTGCCGCCAATCCTACGAATAAAATCCCGATCAGGGATTTTCCAAAGGAAATCTCCGCCCTCAACGCCAAGTGCCTCCTATGGGATTAGTCCAGCCCTTTATGATTAATGCGAAAAAACTTTTACTCGTCATATGACTGAAACACAAACAACCGGAGATCACAAAAACCAAAATCAACTCCCGCGAAAGGCGACTTCGGCGGCGAGTGTCGGACTGCCTGCTGCATAATTCCGAAAATTTAATGAATTACGCAGCAGCCCAAACTGCGGCAGCCCACTTTGCGCTCTTGATCCGTCAGCTGCGAAACAGCTTCCAGCGGGTGGGCTTGAAAGCCACCCGGTAGCGATCGAGTCGGTCGGCCTCGCTCGGCGGCAGCTCGATTTCGATATGCGGGCGGTCATTGCCGATGTCGAGTTCGATATGACGGGTGCCGGCGACGCGGCGGCTGGAGACTCGCTGGCCGGCAATGCAGTTTTCCGCCGATTCGCAGAGCCTGACGTCATGCGGGCGGAAGTAAAGCTGCGCGGGTCCATCGGGCTCACCCCCGGCATTGAGGCCGAGCGAGCGGCCTTCGAAGCGAATGTCGCCATCCGAGATTTCGACCTGCAGGCAATTCGACTGGCCGATGAAGCCGAAGACGAAGGGCGAGTTGGGGTTGTCGTAGACCTCATCCGGCGTGCCGACCTGTTCGATCGCGCCCTGGCTCATGACGACGACGCGGTCGGCAAGCTCCAGCGCCTCGTCCTGGTCGTGCGTGACGAAGACGGTGGTGTGGCCGGTGCGGTCGTGGATCTCGCGCAGCCATTTGCGCAGGTCCTTGCGCACCTGAGCGTCGAGCGCGCCGAAGGGTTCGTCAAGCAGCAGCACGTTCGGTTCGACGGCCATGGCGCGGGCGAGCGCCACCCGTTGGCGCTGGCCGCCGGAAAGCTGCGCCGGATACCGTGTTTCAAGGCCGGAAAGCTGCACGAGGTCGAGCAGCTCCAGCGCCCGCCGGCGGATGTCGGCCTTCGCAGGACGGCGTGCGCCGCTTCTGACCCTCAGCCCGAAGGAGACGTTGTCGAGCACCGTCATGTAGCGGAAGAGGGCATAATGCTGGAAGACGAAGCCGATATTGCGCTGCTGTACTGATTTCTTCGAGGCGTCCTCTTCGCCGAAGAAGATCTGGCCCTCCGTCGGGCTTTCCAGGCCGGCAATCAGGCGCAGCAATGTCGTCTTGCCGGAGCCCGACGGGCCGAGCAGGGCGATCAGCTCGCCGGAGCGGATGCTGAGCGAGACATCGTGCAGCGCCGGAAAACGCTCGAATTCCTTGCGAATATTTTGAACGCGTACTTCCATTGCAAATCCTTCAGTGCCGCCGGCTGGCGGAGATCTCCGCGCTATAACGCATTTCCAGCAGCGTCTTCAAAACCAGGGTGACGAGCGCCAGCAGGGCCAGCAGCGTGGCCACGGCGAAGGCGCCGGTAAAATTATACTCGTTATAAAGAATCTCGACCTGCAACGGCATGGTGTTGGTCTGGCCGCGAATATGGCCCGAAACCACCGAGACGGCGCCGAACTCGCCCATGGCGCGGGCATTGCAAAGCAGCACGCCATAGAGCAGGCCCCATTTGATGTTCGGCAGCGTCACGTACCAGAAGGTCTGCCAGCCGCTGGCGCCGAGCGAAAGCGCAGCCTCCTCGTCCGCCGTTCCCTGTTCCTGCATCAGCGGGATCAGTTCGCGGGCGACGAAGGGGAAGGTGACGAACATGGTGGCGAGGATCAGCCCCGGCACGGCGAACAGGATCTTGATGTCGTGGGCGCTGAGCCACTGGCCGAGCCAGGTATTGGCGCCGAAGAGAAGCACGAAGACCAGGCCGGAGATAACGGGGGAGACCGAGAAGGGCAGGTCGATCAGCGTCGTCAGGAAGGCCTTGCCTTTGAACTCGAACTTGGCGATCGCCCAGGCGGCGGCGACTCCGAAGACGAGATTGAGCGGCACGCTGATGCCGGCGACGATCAGCGTCAGGCGGATCGCCGAGAAGGTCTCCGCATCCTGCAGCGCCTCGATGAAGGGGCCGGCCCCCTTGCGGAAGGCTTCGACGAAGACGGCGGCAAGCGGCAGCAGCAGGATCAGCAGCAGGAAGACCAGCGACAGGATGATCAGGCTGTAGCGCGCGATCCGGTGTTCGGTGGTCACCGAACGCAGCTTGACGGGTTGCGCGGTCGTATCAAGCGCCATAGCCGTACCTCCGCCTGCTCCAGCTCTGGATGAGGTTGATGACGAGCAGCATGGCGAAGGAGAGGATCAGCATGATCGCCGCAATGCCGGTCGCCGCCGCGTAATTATATTCTTCGAGCTTGATGATGATCAGCAGCGGCGCGATCTCCGATTTGAACGGCAGGTTGCCGGCGATGAAGATGACCGAACCATATTCGCCGACGCCGCGGGCAAAGGCCAGCGCGAAGCCGGTGAGCACGGCGGGCGCCAGCCCCGGCAACAGGACGCGGAAAATCGTCTGGAGGCGATTGGCGCCGAGCGTCGCGGCGGCCTCCTCGACCTCCTTGTCGATTTCCTCCATGACCGGCTGCACGGTGCGCACGACGAAGGGCAGGCCTACGAAGATCAGCGCCACGACGATGCCGGCCGGCGTGAAGGCGATCTTGATGCCGAGCGGCGTCAGGAACTGACCGACCCAGCCATTCGGCGCATAGAGCGTCGTCAGCGCGATGCCGGCAACCGCGGTCGGCAGTGCGAAGGGCAGGTCGACCATGGCATCGATGATGCGCTTGCCGGGGAAGCGGTAGCGCACCAGCACCCAGGCGAGGATGATGCCGAAGACGGCATTGACGATCGCGGCGATGAAGGCGCTGCCGAAACTGATGCGCAGTGCATTCAGCGTGCGCGGATCGAGCGCGATCGACCAGAATTTCTCCCAGCCGAGCGCGCTCGACCGGACGGCGAGGCCCGAGAGCGGGATGAGGATCAGAAGGGTGAGCCAGGTCAAGGTAAGGCCGAGCGCCATTCCGAAACCCGGAATGACGCTCGGCCGCTTGAACCGCCACCGCGTGGGGCTATGTGCTTTCATGAAGTCTATTATTGGGCCGGCTTGTAGATTTGGTCAAATACGCCGCCGTCGCCGAAGAATTTCGGCTGCGCTTCTTTCCAGCCGCCGAAATCATCGATCGTCGCGAGCGTCAGCTTCGGAAAGCGGGCAATGTCGGCCGGATCGGCGACTTCCGGCTTGATCGGCCGGTAATAGTGCTTGGCGGCGATCTTCTGGCCTTCGTCCGAATAGAGGTAGTTGAGATAGGCTTCGGCGACCTTGCGCGTGCCCTTCTTGTCGACGTTGCCGTCGACGATGGCGACCGGCGGGTCGGCGCGGATGGAGAAGCTTGGCGTGACGATCTCGAATTGGTCGGGGCCGAGTTCCTCGAGCGAAAGATAGGCTTCGTTTTCCCAGGCGAGCAGCACGTCGCCGAGGCCGCGCTGAACGAAGGTGGTCGTGGCGCCGCGCGCACCGGTGTCGAGGACCGGAACATGCTGCAGCAGCTTCGTCACATAATCCTGCGCCTTGGCGTCATCGCCGCCATTGGCCTGCTTGGCCCATGCCCAGGCGGCGAGGAAGTTCCAGCGGGCGCCGCCCGAGGTCTTCGGATTCGGCGTGATCACCTGCACGTCGTCCTTGACCAGGTCGGCCCAATCCTTGATGCCCTTCGGGTTGCCCTTGCGGACCAGGAAGACGATCGTCGAGGTGTAGGGCGTCGAATTGTTCGGGAACTTCGTCTTCCAGTCGGCGGGGATCTTGCCGGTCGCTTTGGCGATCGCATCGATATCGCCCTCGAGCGCCAGCGTGACGACGTCGGCGTCGAGGCCGTCGATGACCGAACGGGCCTGGGCGCCGGAACCGCCGTGCGAGGCCTTGATCGTCACGGTTTCCCCATTGTCCTTCTGCCATTTGGCGGCAAAGGCGGCGTTGAAATCCTTGTACAATTCGCGGGTCGGATCATAGGAGACGTTAAGCACCGCCTGATCCGCGAAAGCCGGCGCCATGCTGCCGAAGACGAAGCTGCCTGCCATGACCGCGGCCGCGACGAGCCGGGTGAACCGTTGTGTCTGCATTGGGACCCTCCTGTTTACTGTCTTAACTCTATCAAGTCGGTCGTATAATGAAACGAAACATCTTCCGGTTCCGGCGGTCCTGTTAGAATGCCATTCCATTTGAGCGGTTATTTGGAAATAGACGTGCCGGAGTTGGCCGCGGCCAATCGCCCGGTCGCCGCTGTTCTGCCGCAGAACCGTGTTTTTTTGGCCACAGTTCCCTCGCAAGCGACGCAGGCAATGCTGATTTTTGCCCGGATTTTGCCGCGATGACACTTGCGGATTCCTATATGGCGGCGGTGCGGTCGTATTTGCCGGCCGCTACGTGGGGGCATCCCTTGAAATGCGCCTCGCATTCCAACCTGTTAGGGCCATTCAAAATGAATATCAGAACTATCCTTTTTGCCTCCGTTGCCGCCCTTGCCGCGGCCTCCGGAGCACGCGCAGCCGACGCCATCGTGGCGGCGGAACCCGAGCCCGTGGAATATGTTCGCGTTTGCGATGCCTACGGCACCGGCTATTTTTATATTCCGGGAACGGAAACATGCCTTTCGATCGGAGGTTACATCCGTACCGAAGTGCGCTTCGGTGACAACATCGCCGGCGATTCCGACGTAAACTTCTGGACGCGTGGTCAGGTCACCTTCCAGGCGAAGAACGACACCGAGTTCGGCACGCTGACCGGCGTCATGACCCTGCGTTACAATGTCGACAACGCCTCCGACCAGGAAGCGCTGCTGGATGAAGGCTATATCGACATTGCCGGTTTCCGCGTCGGTAAGCTCTATAGCTGGTGGGACGACGACATGAGCGGCGAGACCGATACGCTCGCCAGCAACGAGACCACCCACAACTCGATCCGTTATCAGTACGAAAACCGCGCTTTCGCAGCCGGCCTCTCGGTCGACGAGTTGGAAGAAGACTACGCCACCAAGCCGGGCGAAGGCCCGAACAACTTCGGTGTCGCAGGCCAGGTCTCCTACAAGGCCGGCGCCATCAGCGCTTACCTGCTTGCTGGTTATGACACCGACACCAGCGAAGTCGCTGTCCGTGGCATCGTCTATGCCGATATCGGCCCGGGCACGCTCGGCATCGCCGGCATCTGGGCAAGCGGCGCCAACTACTACTACGAAGAGTCCGAGTGGACGATCGCAGCGGAATACGCCTTGAAGATCAACGACAAGTGGAAGATCACCCCCGGCTTCCAGTACTTCGAAAACATCGCTCTCGAAGCTGACGGCAACGGCTTCACCGGCGGCAGCGCCTACACGACCGGTGTCACGATCGACTACCAGATCGTCGAAGACCTGCGTTCGAAGCTCAGCGTGCAGTATCACGATGAGGACGAGGGCGACGACGAAGTGTTCGGCTTCCTGCGCTTCCAGCGCGATTTCTAAGATCGTCTGATTGCAGACGAGCGGGCGCGGCCTTCGGGCCGCGCCTTTTTCATACCCGCGAGTCGGCGATGAAATCGGAATAGAATTCGTCGGCCGTTCTTGCCTTGCGCATGGCGGCAAGCACGCCGTCCGATTGCAGCCGCCGGGCGATGGCGGACAGCACGTTCAGATATTCGCCGCGGTTGTTCTCTCCGAAAAGCAGCACGACGGCGATGTCGGCCGGGATATCGTCGATCGCCTCGAAATCCAGCGGCCGGGAAAAGCGGAAGAGCAGACCACGCGGGCTGCTCATGCCGTCGATCGCCGCATGCGGAATGGCGATGCCGTTGCCGATCCCGGTGGAGCCAAGCTTTTCGCGGGCTTCGAGCGCCTTCAGGATGATCTGCGCGTCGACGGAAAAGGCCATGGCCGCCTTGTCCGCAATGGTCTGCAGCGCCCGCCATTTCGTCGGAGCCGACACGCCGAGGAAAGTGTGTTCCGGCCGGATGATGTTGGGAAGGTTCATGTCATACTCGATATAGTCGGCTCGAAGTCGGCAACGGGGAAGGGGGAGGTCAGTCCGGTTCTCTGAGCCGGTAGCCGACGCCGGTCTCGGTGGTAATATAGTGCGGCTGATCCGGAATTTTCTCGACCTTCTGCCTGATCTGTCGGATGTAGACGCGCAGATATTGCACGTCAGCTGCCGGCCCCCATACCTGCTTCAACAGAAACTGGTGTGTCAGCACCTTGCCGGCATGCTGGGCGAGCACGCGCAGAATGTCGTATTCCTTCGGCGACAGTTTTAGTTCCTCGCCGTCGACCTTGACGATACGCTTGACGAGGTCGATCGACAGCCCGCCGGTCTGGAAGATCGCCCTTTCCCCCTGCTGCTGCAGCCGGTGGCGCAGCGCCACGCGGATACGGGCGCCGAGCTCGTTGATGCCGAAGGGCTTGGTGACGTAATCGTCGGCGCCGCTTTCCAGCGCCTTGACAATGCCGGCCTCGTCGGTGCGGCTGGAGAGGATGACGACGGGCATTGAAAGCCCTCCGTCGCGCCACGCCTGCAAGAGGTCATGACCCGGCGTGTCGGGCAGGCCAAGGTCGAGCACGACGAGGTCGGGCATGTCGTCGGCGACCGACTGGCGGGCGCTTTCGGCGTTCGGCGCCTCCTGGACGTCGTAGCCTTGCGCGGTCAGGCCGACGCGGAGCAGCTTGCGGATCGGAGGCTCGTCGTCGACGACGAGGATCTTGACGGCTGAACCGGTCATTTGAGTTCATCCAGTTTCGGAATGTCGTTGGGTTTCGGTAGGCGGATGGTGAAGACGGCGCCGGGGCGGCCCCTCCGGTTTCCGGCCGTGATCGTGCCGCCCATCGCCTCGATGAAGCCGCGGCAGATGGACAGGCCAAGCCCGGTGCCGGCGCGCACCTGGTCGCCCTTGCGCACCCGGTAGAAGGTGTCGAAGACGCGGGCAAGGTCGGCCGGTGGAATGCCCGGGCCTTCGTCTAAGACCTGCACGACGACATTGTCGGCATCGGCCCAGCCTTCGATTTGGATCACCGATCCCGCAGGCGCATATTTGGCGGCATTGTCGAGCAGGTTGAAGATCACCTGCTCGAACAGGACAGGATCGACCCGCACCATCGGCAGCTCGGCAGGGATGCTCATCTCGGTCTTGTGGTGCTCCAGGATCTTTGCGGCGCGGGCGAGCGCCGTGCCGATGATATCGCCGGCATAGTGCAGCGCAGAGTTCGGCTCCATTGCGCCGGACTCGATCTTGGTCATGTCGAGCAGATTGGCGATGAAACGGTTGAGGCGCTCCGATTCGTCGACGACGGTGGAAAGCAGGTCGGCGCGATCCGCCGCCGGCATCGAGGCGAAGTAATCCCGCAGCGTGCCGGCGGCGCCGAGGATGGCGGCGAGCGGCGTCTTCAGATCGTGCGAGATCGAGGTGAGCAAAGCCGAGCGCAGCCGGTCGGCTTCGGCCGCAAGCCTTGCCCGGTCGACATCGGCGACGAGCTGGACGCGTTCGATGGCAAGGGCCGCCTGGTCGGCCAGCGCATCGAGCAGCCGCTGCTGCTCGGGCGTCAGCAGCGGCCCCTCGCGGCGGTCGCTGTCGAGGCCGATGACGCCGACGGCGGTGCGCCCGGTTCGGAGCGGCACATACAGGCGCTTGGCGCCGGGCAGGGTGTCGGCGCCGCGGCCGGCCGCGTGATTGTGCTCCCAGGCCCAGCGGGCGGCGGCAATATCGGCATCGTCGAGCGTGTCGTCGGGCGGATAACCGGCCTTGACGGCGATGGTGCCCTCCTCGGGCAGCAGCAGCACGACGCGAACCTTCAGCATCGAGGCGAGCTGGAAGGCCGTCGCCCAGAGTACGTCGTCGAGCGTGCCGGTGCCGGCGAGCTTTTTCGAGAAGAGATAGAGATCTTCCGTCGTGCGCGCCCGCTGCCGGGCGGCGGCGGCCTGGCGCTGCACGGTCGCGGTCAGATTGCTGGCGATGATGGCGACGCCGAGGAAGAAGAAGAAAGCGAGCACGCTTTCCGGATCGCTGATCGTCAGCGTGTAGCGCGGCGGCAGGAAGAAGAAGTTGAAGGACAGCGCGCCGAGAATGCAGCTGTAGAGCGCCGGCCGCAGGCCGTGGAGGACAGCGGAGGTCAGCACCGCCATCAGGAAGACCAGGGCGAGGTTGCGCACATCGAGCACCTGGTCGAGCACGATGCTGACGCCGAGTGCGATGGCGACATAGACGGTCGCCAGCAGATAGGCCCGGAAATCCAGTTGCGGCGCGGCGGCGGCGGCCTTGATCCCGCGCGCGGTGGTGCCGTCCTTCTCGGTGCCCGAGATGACATGGACGCTGATCTCGCCGGTCTTGCGGATCAGCTCGTCGGTGATCGACCGGCCCCACCAGTCGCGCCATGTCGGCTTTTTCGGCGCGCCGATGACGATGTGGGTGACGTTGTTGGCGGTGGCGTGGCGAACGAGTTCTTCGGCCACCTCTCGGCCGGGAATGGTGATCGCCTCGCCGCCGAGCTGTTCGGCAAGCCGCAGTGTGGCGGCGATCGTATCGCGCTCGGCTTCGCTGAGGTTGATCGAGCGGTTGGTCTCGATATAGACGGCGGCCCAGGGCGCCCGCAGCCGCGACGCCATGCGCGAGGCGTAGCGCACCAGAGAGGCCGAGCGCGGGTGATGATCGACGGAGACGAGGACGCGTTCGCCCGCCGCCCAAGGGCCTGAGATGGCGTGAGCCTGCATGTGGGTGAGCAGCTGGTCGTCGACACGCTGGGCGGTCTTGCGCAGCGCCAGCTCCCGGAGCGCCGTCAGGTTGCCCGGCGTGAAATAATTGGTCAGCGCCCGCTCGGCGGTGCGCGGCATGTAGACCTTGCCGTCATGCAGGCGCTTGATCAGATCATCCGGCGTCAGATCGATGATCTCGACATCGTCGGCAAGATCGATGATCGAATCCGGCACCGTCTCGCGCACCCGGATGCGGGTGATCTGCGAGACGACGTCGTTCAGGCTCTCGACATGCTGGATGTTGAGCGTCGTATAGACGTCGATGCCGCGATCGAGCAGCTCCTTGACGTCGAGGTAGCGCTTCGGGTGGCGGCTGCCCTCGGCATTGGTGTGGGCGAGTTCGTCGACGAGCACGAGATCCGGCCGGCGGGCGAGGATGCCATCGAGGTCCATTTCCTCGAGCAGCCGGCCCTTATAGTCGATTTCGACGCGGGGAATGATCTCGAAGCCGGCGACGAGCGCCTCCGTCTCTTTGCGGCCATGGGTTTCGACGACGCCGATGACGACGTCGAGACCATCGGCGAGCTTGGCGCGGCCGGAGATCAGCATTTCATAGGTCTTGCCGACACCGGGGGCGGCCCCCAAAAAGATTTTCAGACGGCCGCGCATCTCCGCCCGGGCTTTTTCGAGAAGCGCATCGGGCGATGGCCTGCCGGCCTGGTCGCGATTGTCGTCTGGCATGCGTGTGGTCTTTCTGCAGATACCTGTGATGGAGGGCGGGTTCTCCTCGCGACCCCTCGTTAAATCAGTTCAGCCGACGGGCGACGTCGCTTGGTACAACTGGCGGAAGGCATTCCGGGTCTCTAGCCGCGTATAGCTCCTTATGCCCGCTCCGCCCTCCGTCATGCTCGGCCTTGAGCCGAGCATCCATACGGCATCCACCAGCGGCCCGCGGCATGGATCCTCGGGTCAAGCCCGAGGATGACGGAGAGTGAGGTTGGCCTTCTCGCCAAAGCCGCCCCGGCCAGCAAGCACACCGCGTCTCGGATGCTCATCAGGCCGCCTGCTCACTCTCCACCCAGCCAACGAACATCACTCAGTCATAGAAGCATCAAGGCTCTGGTTCAACGCCAGAACATTGACCGTGGGTTCGCCGAGAAGGCCGAGTTCGCGGTGATGAACGGCGCCGTCGACCAGCGCCTTCACTTTGGCCTCGTCAAGGCTCCGCGCCTTGGCGACACGGGCCACCTGGAAATAGGCGGCCTCCGGCGAAATATCGGGATCGAGACCGCTGCCCGACGCGGTGACGAGGTCGGCGGGAACCGCCGCATTCGGGTTCTCCGCCTTGGCGGCTTCGTAGTCGCCCTTGACCCGGTCGATCAGCTTCTGGCTGGTCGGGCCGAGGTTGGAACCGCTGGAGGCTACCGCATTGTAGCCGTCGCCGGCGGCCGAGGGGCGGCCGTGGAAATATTTGTCGCTGGTGAATGCCTGGCCGATCAGCGTCGAGCCGATCACCTGGCCGTTCTTCTCGACGAGGCTGCCGTTCGCCTGGGTGGGGAAGAGGGCCTGGGCCGCGCCGGTCATGGCAAGGGGGTAGAGAAGGCCGATGATCACGGTGGTGGCAAGGATCATGACGACGGCCGGGCGGAATTCTTTCAACATTGTTCTGCTCCTTGGAGAGTTCACGCGGAGACCGGTTCCGGTGAGGAACCGGATCTTCCGCTAGGCGAGGCCGAGAGCGGCGACGGCCATGTCGATCGCCTTGATGCCGATGAAGGGCACGATGACGCCGCCGAGGCCGTAGATCAGCAGGTTGCGCGACAGTAGCGCGCCGGCGCCGATCGGGCGGTAGCGCACGCCATTCAGGGACAGCGGGATCAGCGCAATGATGATCAATGCGTTGAAGATGATCGCGGACAGGATGGCGCTTTGCGGCGTCGACAGTCCCATGACGTTGAGCACGCCGAGCTGCGGGTAGAAGGTCAGGAACATCGCCGGGATGATGGCGAAGTATTTGGCGATGTCGTTGGCGATCGAGAAGGTCGTCAGCGCGCCGCGCGTCATCAAAAGCTGCTTGCCGATCTCGACGATCTCGATGAGCTTGGTCGGATCGCTGTCGAGATCGACCATGTTGCCGGCCTCGCGGGCGGCGACCGTGCCGGTGTTCATGGCGACGCCGACATCGGCCTGGGCAAGCGCAGGGGCATCGTTGGTGCCGTCGCCGCACATGGCGACCAGCTTGCCCTTGGCCTGTTCCTCGCGCATCAGCGCCAGTTTCATCTCCGGCGTTGCCTGGGCGAGGAAATCGTCGACGCCGGCTTCGGCGGCGATGGCCGCTGCCGTCAGCGGGTTGTCGCCTGTTATCATCACCGTGCGGATGCCCATGCGGCGCAGCTCCGTGAAGCGTTCGCGGATGCCGCCTTTGACGATGTCCTTCAACTGGATGATGCCGAGCAGCCGGCCATCGCGGGCAACGGCGAGCGGCGTGCCGCCCGATTTGGCGACCTCGTCGGCGATCGACTGCAGCTCGCGCACGACCTCGCTGCGGTTTTTCGAGGGGGCGTCGCCGGCGACATAGGCAAGCACGGTGTCGACCGCGCCCTTGCGGATCGAGGCGCCTTCGAGATCGACGCCGCTCATGCGGGTCTGGGCGGTGAAGGGCACGAAGGTCGCCTTGAGGCTCGCCATGTCGCGGCCGCGGATCGCATATTTCTCCTTGGCGAGCACAACGATGGAGCGGCCTTCCGGCGTTTCGTCGGCAAGCGAGGCGAGCTGGGCGGCGTCGGCGAGATCCTGTTCGGAGACGCCGCGCACTGGGCGGAAGCTCGTCGCCTGGCGGTTGCCGAGGGTGATGGTGCCGGTCTTGTCGAGCAGCAGCGTATCGACGTCGCCGGCAGCTTCGACCGCGCGGCCGGACATGGCGAGCACGTTGAAGCGGACGAGGCGATCCATGCCGGCAATACCGATCGCCGACAAAAGCGCGCCGATCGTCGTCGGGATCAGGGTGACGAAGAGGGCGACGAGCACGATGATCGGGATCGAGCCGCCGGCATAGATGGCAAAACTCGGGATCGTCGCGGTGGCGAGCACGAAGATCAGCGTCATGCCGGCAAGCAGGATGTTGAGCGCGATCTCGTTCGGCGTCTTCTGGCGCTCAGCGCCTTCGACCAGCGAAATCATCCGGTCGAGGAAGGTGGAGCCGGCCGCCGCGGTGATGCGCACGCGGATCCAGTCGGACAGTACCTGGGTGCCGCCGGTGACGGCCGAGCGGTCGCCGCCGGATTCGCGGATGACCGGGGCGGATTCGCCTGTGATCGCCGCTTCGTTGACGGAGGCGACACCTTCGATCACCTCACCGTCCGACGGGATGATGTCGCCGGCTTCCACAAGCACGATGTCGCCGACCTTGAGGCTGGTGCCCGGCACCATGCGATAGTCGTTGCCATTATTGCCGGTCAGGAGTTTCGCCTGGGTTTCGGTGCGCGCCTTGCGCAGCGAATCCGCCTGCGCCTTTCCGCGGCCTTCGGCGACTGCTTCGGCGAAATTGGCGAAGAGCACGGTGAACCAGAGCCAGAGATTGATCTGGAAGGAGAAGCCGAGATTGCCATTGCCGGTGACGAGGTCGCGGAGGAAGAGCACGGTGGTCAGCACCGAGACCGTGGCCACGACGAACATGACAGGATTTCTGGCCAGCGCGCGGGGGTCGAGCTTTTTCATGGCGGCGCCGACGGCCGGAACGAGAATGCGAGAATCGATGATGCTCGCGGATTTTGCCTGGCTCATAGGAGACTCCAGCTTTGAAACGAGGATGGCGAACGAAACCTGTGACGCAGGATCACGGCATCGCCTCAGAAAGTCTGGCCGGCGAGGCCGACGAGGTGCTCGACGACAGGCCCGAGCGCCAGCGCCGGGAAGAAGGTCAGGCCGCCGACGATCAGGATCGTGCCGACGAGCAGGCCGACGAAGAGCGGGCCGTCCGTCGGGAAGGTGCCTGCAGAGGCCGGAACCCTCTTCTTGGCGATCAGCGAGCCGGCGATGGCAAGCGCCGGGATGATGACCAGGAAGCGGCCGGCGAGCATGCCGATGCCAAGCGTCACGTTGTACCAGGGCGTATTGCCGGTCAGGCCGCCGAAGGCCGAGCCGTTATTGGCCGCAGCCGAGGTATAGGCATAGAGGATTTCGGAGAAGCCGTGCGGACCAGCGGTGCCGACCGAGGCGACGGCGGAGGGCAGCACCGTGGCGATCGCGGTGAAGACAAGCATGGCGAGCGGCAGGCAGAGGATGGCGAGGACGGCCATCTTCATTTCCTTCGCCTCGATCTTCTTGCCGAGATATTCCGGTGTGCGGCCGACCATCAGGCCGGCGACGAAGACGGCGACGATGATGAACAGCAGGATGCCGTAGAAGCCGGCGCCGACACCGCCGACGATGATCTCGCCGAGCTGCATGTTGATCAGCGGAATGAGGCCGCCGAGCGCGGTGAAGCTGCCATGCATGGCGTTGACCGCGCCGCAGGAGGCGGCGGTGGTGATGACCGCAAAGAGCGACGAAAGCGCCACGCCGAAGCGGGCTTCCTTGCCCTCCATGTTGCCGCCCTGAAGGCCGAAGGCGTGCATCAGCGGATTGCCGGCGGCTTCCGCCCAATAGGTGACGACAACTCCGGCGAGGAACAGCACGCCCATCGTGGCAAGGATCGCCCAGCCCTGGCGCTGGTTGCCGACCATGCGGCCGAAGACGTTGGTCAGCGCTGCGCCGATCGCAAAGATCGAGACCATCTGGATAAGGTTGGAGATCGCATCGGGGTTTTCGAACGGATGGGCGGAATTAGCGTTGAAGAAGCCGCCGCCATTGGTGCCAAGCATTTTGATCGCCAGCTGTGAGGCGACGGGGCCGACGGCGATCGTCTGCTGCGCGCCTTCGAGCGTCGTCGCATTGACATAGGGTCCGAGCGTCTGGGGCACGCCGAGATAGACATAGACGAGCGTCAGCACGATGCAGATCGGCAGCAGGATGTAGAGCGTGCCACGGATCATATCGACCCAGAAGTTGCCGATCGCCTTGCCGGACGCCCGCGCGAAGGCCCGGATGAAAGCGACTGCGATCGCCATGCCGGTCGCAGCGGACAGGAAGTTCTGCACCGTGAAGCCGGCCATCTGGGTCAGATACGACATCGTGCTTTCACCGCCGTAATTCTGCCAGTTCGTATTTGTGGGAAAGCTGACGGCAGTGTTGAAGGAAAGCTCCGGCGGGACGGCGGCCATGCCGGCCGGATTATAGGGTAGGATGTCCTGCAGGCGCAGGAGCGCGTAGAGGACGAGGACGCCGAGCAAGTTGAACATCAGCATCGCAAAGGCATAGGAGGTCCAATGCTGCTCCTCGCCTTCGCTGGTGCCGGCAGCGCGGTAAAGCCCCCGTTCGATCGGAACGAGGACGGGTGACAGGAACGTGCGCTCGCCGTTGTAGACACGGGTCATGTAACCGCCGAGCGGTTTGACGAGCACGAGGACGATCCCGCAATAAAGCAGGATCTGAAGCCATCCGTTGAGGGTCATGGAGGTAAACTTTCAATACCCGGCTGGCTCCCGGTCGCGCATGAGCGACCTCAGAAGCGCCGGTTCTCTTTAAAAGCGTTCTGGGCGAAGGAGAGCGTAGGTGAGGTAAACGGTGAGAAACACGGTTACGGCACCGCTCAAGACATAATCGAGGGTCATCGTCGTTTCTCCGGTCACAGCCTGTCGCAGGCTCTGGTGTAGGCAAAGCACAGCGCGAAGAATATGATCGCGGTGCCAAGCAGAATGATATCCATCATGATCGTGACTCCTGTTGTTTTCTCGGAGTCAGACAAGACAAAGGGCGCCATCCTGGGGAGGGCCGCCTTTCATGCTTTCTGGCGTGGAGATGATCGTTCGATCTCTCGGCCATGAATATGGAGCCGAAGGGCATAAAGGTTCGAGACGGGCAAGCGGCCGTCGATATAAAAATCTTATAAAGGCTTTTCAGTAAGCGAGCTAAAGCGCGTCGCATCAAATTTGATTCATGCGACGCGCTCTAGCCGTTTGCTTTTATGCATATCGTTGTCCCGGAACCGCTGCACACTTCCAGGCGACATGCATTAAGGATCGACCCGGAACTGGTATCGGCCTTCGGCGCTGCGGCCGTCCATCGAGAGGACGCGCCAGTCGACGGTATAGAGGCCGGGCGCCATGGCCGGATCGAGCGGAATCTTGAAGATCGATCCCTCAGGCCCGGAGAGAAACGGCTTGCCTGTGGGAAGTGCCGTACCCTCGGCATCGAACAGCACCGCCGTCGAACGGGCAAGATCGACCGGGCCGGTGAAGGTTAGCTCGAGATTGGCAGGAACGAGCTGTTCTTCCTGCGGTTGCGATGGAAGCGAGGCTTGTTCCAAGGCCGCAGACGCTTCACTTGCGGTGAAGAGAAGGAAGGCGAACAGACAGAATGACGCGATCGACTTCATGATGGTCTTCCTTATCGTGCCGACCTGCATGTGCCCGGAGCCCTCATGCTTCCGTGACGCCATGCCGACGCATCACTATGAACGCTGCGGGGGATGATTTCGATCCCTAGTTTTTGCGATAAGGCGCACCGGCCGCGGCTGGCGGCCTTTCGGCAGCGCGGCGATCAGGTCCGCAAGCCGCTGCCAGAATTGCCGGAATGACCTGGATAATGTTGGGCCGTTTTTCATCTCTCAGCCTGTCCTCATCGCCGGGATCTCGAATTGAGAATGTACTCCCCGTCGGCCTCGGCTGGAATCATACGGAGGTCTTGGAGCGTGAATCTTTCGGATTATAGAAAATGGGCATTTCATCGCATGTTGAGCAAAAGCCTTAATCGGCGCGATTGAATTACCGCCGCTTACGGTCTTATAGTCCGTGTCGACGGCACCCGATGAATCGCGGGGGCAAAAGGGAAGGAAACCGATCATGACCAAAGTCCGTGCGCTGGTGCTGGAGCGCCAACATGAGCTTGCGCTTCGCGATATCGATCTGCCGCTGGAGACAGGACCGGGGCAAGTCAAGATCAGGGTTCATACCGTCGGCGTCTGCGGTTCGGACGTGCATTATTACACCCACGGCAAGATCGGTCCCTTCGTCGTCAACGCGCCAATGGTGCTCGGTCATGAGGCGGCGGGCACGGTGGTCGAAGTCGGGTCCGGTGTCACGCATCTGAAAGTCGGCGACCGCGTCTGCATGGAGCCCGGCATCCCCGACCCGAATTCCAAGGCAAGCCGGCTCGGGATGTACAATATCGATCCCGCCGTCAGTTTCTGGGCGACGCCGCCGGTTCATGGCGTGCTGACGCCGGAGGTCGTGCATCCCGCCAATTATACCTTCAAGCTGCCCGACAATGTCAGCTTTGCCGAAGGCGCGATGGTCGAACCCTTCGCGGTCGGCATGCAGGCGGCGAGCAAGGCCAAGATTGCGCCGGGTGATACGGCCATCGTTCTTGGCGCCGGCCCGATCGGCACGATGGTGGCGATTGCCGCCCTTGCCGGCGGCTGCGCCCGAGCGATCGTTGCCGATCTCGCCCAGCCGAAGCTCGATATCGCCGCGCAGTATCAGGGCGTCATACCGGTCAATATCCGCGAGATGAATCTGATCGAAGAAGTGGGCAGGCTGACCGACGGCTGGGGCGCCGACGTCGTCTTCGAATGCTCCGGTTCGCCGAAGGCCTGGGAGACGATCATGGCGCTGCCGCGCCCGGGCGGCGTCATCGTCGCCGTCGGCCTGCCGGTCAATCCTGTTGGTTTCGACGTCTCGACGGCGACGACCAAGGAAATCCGCATCGAAACGGTGTTCCGTTACGCTCATCAGTATGAGCGCTCGATCGCGCTGCTCGGCTCGGGCCGCGTCGATCTGAAGCCGCTGATATCGGAGACCTTCACCTTCGAGGATTCGATCAAGGCCTTCGATCGTGCCGTCGAGGCGCGGCCGAGCGACGTGAAGCTGCAGATCGTCATGGAGTAGCACGCCGCACCACGTCTATGAGTGCCCGGCGCTCGATCTCATCTTGCGAAGGGCAAGCGCGGCGGCTGCGACAACAGCCGCGGCTCCGACCGCGATCAGCAGATGGCGGTGAAGGGGGAGGTGGCCCAATGTCTGCTGGATTCCGTGTCCGAAGAGATAACCGAGCGCGGTGAAAAGCTGTCCCCAGACCAGTGCGGCCACGGCATTGAGGACGACGAATTTCCCGGTCGATATCCTAGTCGTCCCGATGACGACGGGGCTGATCGTCCGCAACCCGACCAGGAAACGAAAAGCAAGGATGAAGCCTGTGGGGTTGGTTTCCAGAAGCCGGGTGACGCGGGCAAGCGCCGGTCTTTCCAGCAGCCGGCGGACGAGGCTCCATCGGGCGGCGTATCGGCCGGCAAAGAACCAGAACTGGTCGCCGGCGAAGGATCCGACGGTTGCCGCAGACGCTGCCGCCCAATAGGTAAGCAAGCCACGATGAGCGACCACGCCGCCCAGGAAAGCGGCCGTTTCGCCTTCGAAGGCAGCCCCGAGAAAGATTGCCAGCAGGCCGTAATTCTCAATCAGCAGTTCGATAGACATGGCGGCCCGCCCCCAGCTGTTTCCGAAGCGTCAGGTCAAGGCTAAATCGGCTTCAAATCCCCGAGCAGCGTCGGGATCAGCTCCGACACCGTCGGATGGATCGGCACAGACCATTTCAGCATGGGATAGGTCGTGCCGGCATTCATCGCGTCGATCAGGCCGTGGATCACCTCGTCGCCCTCGATGCCCAATATCGCCGCACCGAGGATCTCCTTGCTTTCGGCGTCGGCCACCACTTTCATGAATCCCTTGGTCTCGCCGCGCTCATTGGCGCGGCCGACGCGGCTCATCGGGCGGGTCGAGACCATGATCCTGCGCCCCGACTCGCGCGCCTGCTTTTCCGTCATGCCGACGCGGCCAAGCGGCGGGTCGATATAAAGCGCATAGGCCGGGATCCGACTCGAGAGCTTGCGGTCGTCGCCGTCCAGCAGATTGGCGGCGGCGATCTCGAAATCATTGTAGGACGTGTGGGTGAAGGCGCCGCGGCCGTTACAGTCGCCAAGTGCAAAGATCCCGTCGACATTGGTGGCGAGCTTATCGTCGACGGTGATATAGCCGCGCTTGTCGGTGGCGACGCCGGCGGCATCGAGGCCGAGATCGTCGGTATTCGGCTTGCGGCCGGTGGCGATCAGCACGTGGCTCGCATCGATTTTCGCCGAGCCGGCGGTGACGCTCACGCCGTCGCCATTTCTTGCGAAACCGATATCCTTCGCATCGGTGTGCACGCGAATCCCTTCCGAACGCAGGATCTCGGCGATCGCGTCGGATATATCTTCGTCCTCGCGCGAAGCAAGCTTCGGCCCGTGCTCGATGACGCTGACCTCGGCGCCGAAGCGGCGATACATCTGCGCGAATTCCAGCCCGATATAGCTGCCGCCGATGACGGCGAGATGCCGCGGCAGCGTGTCGAGATGGATGATCGAGGTGCTGGTGAGATAGTCGATGTCATCGATACCCGGCAGTTCGGGAATGACAGGCCGCGCGCCAACATTGAGGAAGATGCGCGGCGCGCTCAGCGTTTCGCCGTTGACGCTGACGGTCTTCGGACCCTCGAAGCGGGCATGACCATAGAGCACGCTCATGCCGTCCATCCCGGCAAACCAGCCGATCAGGCCGTTGCGGGCATTCATCGTCACCGTTTCGGCGCGGGCTCTGACCACCTTCATGTCGATGGCGATGTCGCCCGGAATATTGACGCCGTAGGCGGCAGCACTTCTGGCGACATGGGCGGCACGGGCGCTGGCGACCAGCGTCTTGGTCGGCATGCAGCCGGCATTGACGCAGGTGCCACCGAGGAATTTGCGCTCGATCAGCGCGACCTTCATGCCCTTTTCGACCATGCGGGCGGCGAGGAACGGCCCGGCCTGGCCGGCGCCGATGACGATGGCGTCAAAGCTTTTCATGATATGGCCACCACGATCAGCGCCGCGCCGATGACGGCGACGGCATCCTCGATGAGGGCGGCCGGCAGGTCCTTGCCGAAGGAGGCGGCCAGTCTGGCGCGAACGGCCGCACCGCCATAGGTGCCGATGACGGCGCCGATCACGCCGGCGATCAGCCCGCCGAAGAGCAGGCCGCTGGCGGCGCCGATCGTCGCTCCGGCGAGCGCCCCGGTGACGATACGGGCGGCGAACTGCACCGGCACCTTGCGCGACGGCGTCGAGGGCAGCTGATCGGTGATCAACTCGACGATGGCGACAACCGTGAAGATCCACGGCGTCCAGCGGTAACCCATGAAGGCAAGCGGCGTTTGCGACACGTCGAGCCAGCCGAGTGCTGCGCCCCAGGCGACGGCAGCGGGCGCGGTCATGGCGCGCAGGCCGGAGATGACACCGATCAGCAATGCAAGAAGCAGAAACATGCGCGATCCCCTCATTGCCGGCGTCGTGCCGCGAGAGGGAAGGTTGCACATTGTCAGGCGCGTGGCAATTCGCCGTGCCGAACCGACGGTTTAGTTGGCAAAGGCGGCGATGCCGGTGATCGCCCGGCCGATGATCAGCGCGTGGATGTCGTGCGTGCCCTCATAGGTGTTGACCACTTCGAGGTTGACGAGATGGCGGGCGATGCCGAATTCGTCGGAGATGCCGTTGCCGCCGAGCATGTCTCGGGCCGCGCGCGCGATCTCCAGCGCCTTGCCGCAGCTGTTGCGCTTGAGGATGGAGGTCAGCTCCACCGGCGGATGGCCTTCCTCCTTCATGCGGCCGAGCCGCAGGCAGCCCTGCAGGCCGAGCGAAATCTCCGCCGCCATGTCGGCGAGCTTCCTCTGGATCAGCTGATTGGCGGCTAGCGGCCGGCCGAACTGCTTGCGCTCCAGCGTATATTGCCGTGCCCTGGCATAACAATCCTCGGCGGCGCCGAGCGCGCCCCAGGCAATGCCGAAACGGGCCGAGTTGAGGCAGGTGAACGGCCCCTTGAGGCCGGTGACGCCGGGCAGAAGATTTTCCTCCGGCACGAAGACTGCGTCCATCACCACTTCGCCGGTGATCGAGGCGCGCAGGCCGACCTTGCCGTGGATGGCCGGGGCCGAAAGCCCCTTCCAGCCCTTTTCGAGGATGAAGCCGCGGATGAGGCCGTCCTCGGTCTTGGCCCAGACGACGAAGACATCGGCGATCGGTGCATTCGAGATCCAGGTCTTCGAACCGGTAAGGCTGTAGCCGCCGTCGACCTTCTTGGCGCGGGTCGCCATCGAGCCGGGATCGGAGCCATGATCGGGCTCGGTCAGGCCGAAGCAGCCGATCCATTCGCCACTGGCAAGCTTCGGTAGGTATTTCAGCTTCTGCGCCTCAGACCCGAAGGTTTCGATCGGCACCATGACCAGCGAGGACTGCACGCTCATCATCGAACGGTAGCCGCTGTCGACCCGTTCGACCTCGCGGGCGATCAGGCCGTAGGCGGTGTAACCGAGGCCGGCGCCGCCGTAATCGGGGGAAATCGTCGGACCGAGCAGGCCGAGTTCACCCATTTCGCGGAAGATTGCGGGATCGGTCTTTTCATGGCGGAAGGCGTCGAGAACGCGGGGCGCGAGCTTTTGCTGCGCGTAGGCATGGGCGGTGTCCTGCACCATGCGCTCCTCGTTGGTCAGCTGCTCGACCAGGCGGAACGGATCGGCCCAGTCGAAAACCTCGCGCGTCTGCTGCATGGCGGCGTCTCCTCACCCACGATTCAGGCTTCCTCGCTCAACGTCGCATAGACCCGCCAGCCGACCGCGTCAACAGAAGCCAGCCTATCGAAAATACGGCGCGCGCCATCTTTTCAAAAGCGTCGGCATGCTCCACTTTGCCCGCGTTCGATTCTGGAACGAGGAGGGCGGAAATGACGTCAAGCGATCTGTTCGTATCGGCCGAAGGCGCTGAATGGGTCAATCCGGAGCCCGGCGTTACCAGGCGCATCATGACCTATCTGCCGGAGATGATGATGGTGGAGGTGGTGTTCGAAAGCGGCGCTGTCGGTGCGGCCCATTCGCATCCACACATCCAGGCGAGTTATGTCGCCGAGGGCAGCTTCGAGGTGACGATCGACGGGCGCACCGAGGTGCTGCGGCAGGGCGGCAGCTTCATTGTGCCGCCCAATCTCGTCCACGGCGTCAAGGCGCTGGAGAAGGGTCGGCTGATCGATGCCTTCACGCCGCACCGTGCCGAATTTCTCAAGTAATCAGCTTTCGGATTCTGACCGGCGCGCCGGGCCGGCGGCGGTGACATAGGGCGGCACGAAGCGTGCATCCTTGCCGCGCACCGCCTCACGCAGGAAGTCGATGACGGCGCGCACGCGCGGCGCCTGTTTCAGGTCGCGATGGCAGGTGATCCAGTACTGGCGCTTGAGGTCGATTTCCGCGGGCAGCACCCGCACCAGCTCGGGATAACGGCTGGCGAAAAAATAGGGCAGGATGCAGAGGCCGAGGCCGTTTCGGGTGGCGGTCAGCTGCGCGAAGATGCTGGAGCTCTGGAACTGCGGCTTGATGCGCGGATGCACATCGCTGAGATAATCCAGGCCCGGCGCGAAGATCATCTCCTCGATATAGCTGACGAAGGGATGCTCAAGCAGGTCGTCGCGGCAGGTAATCGCCGGCGCGTTCGCCAGGTAGTCGCGGGAGCCGTAAATCTGCAGGTGATAGTCGGTCAGCTTCTCGGCGAAATAGGGCCCGCCCTTCGGCTCGTCGAGCACGACGGACAGATCGGCCTCCTTGCGCGACAGCGACATGATCTGCTGGATCGTCACCAGTTCGAGCGACAGATGCGGATGCTGGGCGGCAAACCGATGCAGCACGGTCGCGAAGAAGAAATTGGCAAAACCTTCCGGGGCGCTCAGGCGCACCAGGCCGCGCTGCGCCATCGAGCCGTCAGCGAGGTCGGCGCGCAGCCGCTCGGTCTCCTGCTCCATCTTCTCGGCCGTCTCGACGAAGCGCGTGCCCATGGCCGTCAGCACATAACCGCGCGGATTGCGCTCGAACAGCTTGACCTTGAGGGTGAATTCCAGCCGGTCGATGCGGCGCGAGACGGTGGCATGGCTGGAGCGCAGCTGGCGGGCCGCCGTCGAGAGCTGCCCCGTGCGGGCGACGGCTAGAAAAAACTGAAGATCGTCCCAAGTAAACTGCGGTGGGTTGTTCATTGCGATCCCCTCTGTTCAAAAACGAACAGATACTGTTTGGAATTAGTTGTAAACCACCCGTTGCTTCAACGCGGAATTTCCGTGATCGTAAGGTGAGGGTCCGCCGTTCTGAGGAGTGCGGCTGGCCAAATCTGAACAGATCCGCAATCTGGCCAATCTCTGGGAGGAGATAATATGCGTAAGAATCTCATTGCATCAGTTGCATTTCTGCTAGCGAGCAGCACGGCGGTGCTCGCGCAGAGCGCGACCGACGGCAAGGTCAAGATCGGCATTCTGAACGACCAGTCGGGTGTCTATGCCGATTTCGGCGGCAAATCTTCCGTCGAGGCCGCCAAGATGGCGGTCGAGGATTTCGGCGGCAAGGTGCTGGATGTGCCGGTCGAGATCGTCGATGCCGACCATCAGAATAAACCGGATATTGCCTCCAATATCGCCCGCCAGTGGTATGACACCGAGCAGGTGGATGCGATCATGGAGCTGACGACTTCTTCCGTGGCGCTCGCCGTGCAGGCGATCGGCAAGGAAAAGAAGAAGATCGATATCGTCACCGGTGCGGCGACGACCGATCTCACCGGCAAGGCTTGCTCGCCCTACGGCTTCCACTGGGCCTACGACACGCATGCGCTCGCCGTCGGCACCGGCGGCGCGCTCGTCAAGCAGGGCGGCGACAGCTGGTTCTTCCTGACCGCCGACTATGCCTTCGGCTATTCGCTGGAGCAGCAGACCAGCGAATACGTCAAGGCGAGCGGCGGCACGGTCGTCGGCGCCGTCCGTCATCCGCTGTCGACGCAGGACTTCTCGTCCTTCCTGCTGCAGGCGCAATCGTCCGGCGCCAAGGTGATCGGCCTTGCCAATGCCGGCCTCGATACCTCGAACGCCATCAAGCAGGCGGCTGAATTCGGCATCACTCAAGGCGGCCAGCATCTGGCGGCGCTGCTCTTCACGCTTGCCGAAGTCCATGGCCTCGGGCTTGAAGCAGCGCAGGGCCTGACACTGACGGAAGGCTATTACTGGAACCGCGACGACGAAAGCCGCGCCTTCGCCAAAAAGTTCTTCGACCGCACCGGCAAGATGCCGAACATGGTCCATACCGGCACCTATTCGGCGGTGACGCAATATCTGAAGGCGGTGCAGAAGGCCGGCACCGACGAGACGGAGGCCGTTGCCAAGCTATTGCATGAAATGCCGGTTGACGACGTCTTCGGTCGTGGCGGCACGGTCGGCGCCAATGGCCGCATGATCCACGACATGTACCTGCTGCAGGTCAAGAAGCCTTCCGAAAGCAAGGAGCCGTGGGATTACTTCAACGTGCTTGCCACCATTCCCGGTAAGGAAGCCTATATCGATCCCGCCAAGAGCGGCTGTGACCTGGTGAAGTGAGCGAAATGGCGGTTTCCGCGATTGAAACGCAGGAAAAGCCGCGGGTGGTACTATCCGCCCGCGGCCTGCGCCGCGATTTCGGCGGCTTCACGGCCGTCAAGGACGTCGATCTCGACGTGCATGACGCCAGCGTGCATGCGCTGATCGGTCCGAACGGTGCCGGCAAGACGACGGTCTTCAACCTGCTGACCAAGTTCCTGCAGCCGACCGCAGGCACGATCACGCTGATGGGCACCGACATAACAGGGACGGCACCCGACAGGGTGGCGCGCATGGGACTGGTGCGCTCCTTCCAGATCTCGGCGGTCTTCCCGCATCTCTCCGTTCTCGACAATGTGCGGGTGGCGTTGCAGCGGCCGAACAATCTTTCCACCCAGTTCTGGCGGCCGCTTTCGGCGCTCGACCGGCTGAACGAACGCGCCGAGCAACTGCTCGCCAGCGTCGGGCTTTCCAAGGAGCGCGATCATATCGCCGCTGATCTTTCCTATGGCCGCAAGCGCGTGCTGGAGATCGCCACGACGCTGGCGCTCGACCCGAAGGTGCTGCTGCTCGACGAGCCGATGGCCGGCATGGGGCTTGAGGACGTCGGCGTCGTCTCGGCGATCATCCGCGACGTCGCCCGCGACCGGGCGGTGCTGATGGTCGAGCACAATCTCTCGGTCGTCGCCAATATCTGCCAGCATGTGACGGTGCTGCAGCGCGGCGAGATTCTTGCCGAGGGCGACTATGCCACGGTCAGCCAGGACGAGCGCGTGCGCGTCGCCTATATGGGCACGGAGGAGCATTGATGGCCGCTCTCCTTGAAGTCCAGGGACTGAACGCCTGGTACGGCGAAAGCCATGTCCTGCACGGCGTCGACATGCGGGTGGCCGAAGGCGAGACGATCACCATTCTCGGCCGCAACGGCGTCGGCAAGACGACGACGCTGCGCACCATTACCGGCATCGTGCGCGCCCGCACGGGCAGGATCAGCTTTGCCGGCAGCGATATGATGCAGGTGCCGCTGCACAAGACGGCGCATCGCGGCATCGGCTTCGTGCCGGAGGAGCGCGGCATCTTTTCGACGCTGACCGTGTCGGAAAACCTGCTGCTGCCGCCTGTCGTGGCGAAGGGCGGAATGACGCTCGACGAAATTTACGAGCTCTTTCCCAATCTCTACGAGCGTCGCGGCAGCCCGGGCACCAAGCTTTCCGGCGGCGAGCAGCAGATGCTGGCGATCGCGCGAATCCTGCGCACCGGCGTCCGGCTGCTCATTCTCGACGAACCGACCGAGGGGCTTGCCCCCGTCATCGTCCAGCGCATCGGCGAGGTGCTGCAGACGCTGAAAGGACGCGGCATGACGATCCTGCTCGTCGAGCAGAACTTCCGCTTCGCCAGCCGTATTGCCGATCGCTTCTATCTGATGGATCATGGGCAGATGGTGTCGGAATTCCCGGTCGGCGAACTGCCGCAGCGCATGGATACGCTGCACAAGGTTCTGGGAGTGTGACCAGATGACGATGATCTTCGGCATTCCCCTGCAGGCGCTGCTCGGCCAGCTGTTGATCGGCCTGATCAACGGCTCGTTCTATGCGCTGCTCAGCCTCGGCCTTGCCATCATCTTCGGCCTGCTCAGGGTGATCAACTTCGCCCATGGCGCACAGTACATGCTTGGCGCCTTCGTCGCCTATCTGCTGCTGACCTATGCCGGCATCGGCTATTGGCCGTCGCTGATCCTGGCGCCCGTCATCGTCGGCCTTGCCGGCGCGGTCATCGAGCGGCTGTTCCTGCGCCGGCTCTACGATCTCGATCCGCTCTACGGCCTGCTCTTCACCTTCGGGCTGGCACTCGCCGTCGAAGGCACCTTCCGCTATCTCTACGGCTCGTCCGGCCAGCCCTACGCAACGCCGCCCGCCCTTGCCGGCGGGGCCAATCTCGGCTTCATGTTCCTGCCGATCTATCGCGGCTGGGTGGTGGTCGTCTCGCTCGTCGTCTGCCTCGGCACATGGCTGCTGATCGAAAAGACCAAGCTCGGCGCCTATCTCCGCGCCGCCACCGAAAACGCCGTGCTGGTGCAGGTCTTCGGCGTCAACGTGCCGATGCTCCTGACCTTCACCTACGCACTCGGCGCGGGGCTTGCGGCCTTTGCCGGGGTGCTGGCCGCGCCGATCTACCAAGTCTCGCCGCTGATGGGCTCGAACATGATCATCGTCGTCTTCGCCGTGGTCGTGGTCGGCGGCATGGGATCGATCATGGGTGCGATCATCACCGGCTACGTGCTCGGTATTGCCGAGGGCCTGACCAAGGTCTTCTATCCCGAGGCCTCCAATATCGTGATCTTCGTCATTATGGCGATCGTGCTTCTCATCAGGCCCGCGGGCCTCTTCGGCCGGGATGCTTGACATGGCTGACATCACCGAAACCATCCGAACGGAAAAAAGCCGAACCGCCCTTTCGGTGCAGGCCGCTTTCCTCGCCATCGGGCTGCTGCTGCTCCTGCTCGCGCCGTTCTTCTTCTATCCGATCTTCCTGATGAAGCTGCTCTGCTTCGCGCTGTTTGCCTGCGCCTTCAACCTGCTGCTCGGCTATACCGGCCTGCTGTCCTTCGGCCACGCCACCTTCTTCGGCGGCGCGGCCTATTTCACCGCCTATACGGTGAAGGCATGGGGCCTGCCGCCGGAACTTGGCATCCTGATCGGGGTGGCGGGGGCTGCGTTTCTCGGCCTCGTCATGGGTTTCTTCGCCATCCGCCGCCAGGGCATTTATTTCGCGATGATCACGCTGGCGCTGTCGCAGATGTTCTTCTTCTTCTGCCTGCAGGCGGAGTTCACCGAAGGTGAGGACGGCATCCAGTCGGTGCCGCGCGGCCATCTCTTCGGGTTCATCGATCTGAACAGCTCGACCAACATGTATTATTTCGTGCTGGCCGTCTTCCTCGTCGGCATCTTGATCATCTGGCGTTTCATCAATTCGCCGTTCGGCATGATCCTGAAATCGATCCGCGAGAACGAACAGCGGGCGATCTCGCTCGGCTATTCCGTGGCGCGCTACAAGCTCGGCGCCTTCGTCATGTCGGCAGCCCTTGCGGGGCTGGCGGGCGCGGTCAAATCGATCGTCTTCCAGTTCGCGACGCTGACCGACGTCGCCTGGCAGATGTCGGGCGAGGTGATCCTGATGACGCTGCTCGGCGGCATCGGCACGCTGATCGGCCCACTCTTCGGCGCCGGATTGGTCGTCGTGCTGGAAAACTACCTCGCCACCTCGGAATTTCCGGTGACGATCATCACCGGCATCGTCTTCATGGTCTGCGTGCTGATCTTCCGCCGCGGTATCATCGGCGAATTCTACGCTTCGCGGCTGGGGCGGAAGCTGGGCTTCGTCTATCGCCGCTGAACGGGCGGCATCTGGGGCTTCGTGCAGGGCACATGGATCGTTACGACTACATCATAATCGGGGCAGGCAGCGCCGGCTGTGTGCTTGCCAACCGGCTTTCTGCCGACGGCAAGAGCATAGTGCTGCTGCTCGAAGCCGGCGGCAACGACAATTACCACTGGATCCATATCCCGGTCGGCTATCTCTACTGCATCAACAATCCGCGCACCGACTGGTGCTTCACCACCGCGCCGGAAGCGGGGTTGAACGGCCGGGCGCTGAGCTATCCGCGCGGCAAGGTGCTCGGCGGCTGCTCGTCGATCAACGGCATGATCTACATGCGCGGCCAGGCGCGCGACTACGATCTCTGGCGGCAGATGGGGTGCACCGGCTGGGGCTGGGATGATGTTCTGCCGTTCTTTCGCAAGTCCGAGGATTTTTATCGCGGCGAAGACGAGATGCATGGCGTCGGCGGCGAATGGCGCATCGAGAAGGCGCGCGTGCGCTGGGCGGTGCTCGACGCCTTCCAGCAGGCGGCGAGAGAAGCCGGCATTCCGGAGACGGCGGATTTCAACCGCGGCAACAATGAAGGCTCCGGCTATTTCGACGTCAACCAGCGTTCCGGCATTCGCTGGAACACCTCGAAAGCCTTCCTGCGCCCGGCGCGCAAGCGCTCCAACCTGACCGTGCTGACCAAGGCGCAGGTCCGGCGGCTGCTGGTGGAGGAGGGCGCCGTCGCCGGCGTCGAATTCCAGCACGACGGCGTGGCGAAACGCGCTTATGCCGCCCGAGAAACCATCCTTTCGGCCGGTTCGATCGGCTCGCCGCATATTCTCGAACTCTCCGGCATCGGCCGGGGCGATGTGCTGCAGCGGGCGGGCGTCGATGTCGTCACCGAGGTCAAGGGTGTCGGCGAGAACCTGCAGGACCATCTCCAACTGCGTCTGGCCTATAAGGTGACTGGCGTTCCGACGCTGAACGAGAAGGCGACGAAGCTGATCGGCAAGGCGGCGATCGGGCTCGAATATCTCGTTCGCCGCTCCGGGCCGATGGCGATGGCGCCGAGCCAGCTCGGCATCTTCACCCGCTCGGGGCCTGATCGCGAGACGCCTGATTTGCAATATCACGTGCAGCCGGTGTCGCTGGAAAAATTCGGCGATCCCGTCCACCCTTTCCCGGCGATCACGGCGAGCGTCTGCAATCTGCGACCGGAAAGCCGGGGTTCGGTGCACCTGTCGAGCCCGGATTTTGCCGCCCAGCCGACGATCAGCCCGAAATACCTCTCGACGCAGCGCGATCGTGACATAGCTGTCCGTTCGATACGGTTGACGCGCAAGATCGTCGCGCAGCCTTCCTTCGCGAGGTTCAAGCCGGAGGAGTTCAAGCCGGGCCCCAGCTATCAGACCGAGGCCGATCTGGAGCGGGCGGCGGGCGATATCGGCACGACGATCTTCCATCCCGTCGGCACCTGCCGCATGGGCGCCGACAGGGACAGCGTCGTCGATCCCCGGCTGAGGTTCCGGGCGCTCGGCAAGCTCAGGATCGCCGATGCCTCGGTGATGCCGTCGATCACCTCAGGCAACACCAATTCGCCGACGATCATGATCGCCGAAAAGGCGGCGGCGATGATCCTCGAAGACAATCGATAGGAGAAGACCATGGCAAGGATCGCATTCATCGGGCTTGGCAATATGGGCGGGCCGATGGCGGCCAATCTCGTCAAATCAGGTCACGAGGTCCTCGGCTTCGATCTCGCGGCGTCGGTGCTGAAGGCGGCCGAGGCGAGCGGCGTCAAACCGGCAAGTCATGCCAGCCAGGCGGTCAAGGACGCGGAGATCGTCATCACAATGCTGCCGCAGGGCCGGCACGTGCTGACGGCCTGGACCGATATCCTGCAGACGGCGGCGCAGGACACGCTGGTGATCGATTGCTCCACCATCGATGTCGACAGCAGCCGCAAGGCGCATGAGATGGCCAAGGCCGCAGGCTGCCTGTCGCTCGACGCACCCGTCTCCGGTGGCACCGGCGGGGCGAGCGCCGGCACGCTGACCTTCATGGCGGGCGGCTCGGACGAGGCCTTCGCCAAGGCGAAGCCGATCCTCGAGGCCATGGGCAAGAGGATCGTCCATTGCGGCGAGGCCGGTGCCGGCCAGGCGGCAAAGATCTGCAACAACATGATCCTCGGCATCTCGATGGTCGGCGTCTGCGAAGCCTTCGTGCTCGCCGAAAAACTCGGCCTCTCGCACCAGGCGCTGTTCGACGTCGCCTCGACCTCGTCAGGCCAGTGCTGGTCGATCAATACCTATTGCCCGGTGCCGGGACCGGTGCCGACCTCGCCGGCCAATAACGGCTACAAACCGGGTTTTGCCGCGGCGCTGATGCTGAAGGATCTCAAGCTGTCGCAGGAGGCGGCACTGGCAAGCGGCGCCTCGACGCCGATGGGTGCCGAGGCGGCCCAGCTTTTTGCGCTGTTCGAGAAGCAGGGCAATGGTGGACGGGATTTTTCGGCGATTATCGAGATGTTCCGCGAGCGGAAGTAAGCAACCTTCGACACCGGCCAATGGATGCGGTGTGGATGCTCGGCTCAAGGCCGAGCAGGACGGGGTGTGGCTGTGGATTCCAGGCCTTGAGCCTGGAATCCAGCCACCCCGCGTCTGCGCGGTGAATGAACCCATGAGGCCTTGAAGGGAGTCTCCCGCGCCCAAGGACTTGGGCGCGCTGGATTCCTGTGACAGGCACAGGAATGAGAGAGAATGGGGCGACGTTCTGCCGGCCGCCCTACTTTCGCGACAGCAGCCAGACGAGATAGGGGCCGCCGATCAGCGCGGCGAAGAGGCCGACCGGTACCTGGTAGGGATAGATGACGACGCGTGACAGCCAGTCCGCCGCCATCAGCACGCCGGCGCCGAAGATGAGGCTCGCCGCAAGCTGGTGGCCCGGCGCGCGGAAGCCGGCAAGGCGCGCAAGATGCGGCGCGATGAGGCCGGTGAGGCTGAGCGGGCCGACGAGGAACGAGGCGATCGCCGTCATCAGCGCCGCGAGGATGGCGAGCACCAGCCGGCTTGCCCCGACAGGAAGGCCGACAGCGCGACCGAGGCCGGCCCCGAGCGGCAGGATCGTCAGCCAGCGGCTGAGAAAGGGCAGGGGTGCGGTCAGCGCGGCGAGCGAGAGGATGGCCGTCCAGGCTTCGAAGGCGCCGGCGCGGTTGGTCGAGCCGGACAGCCAGGTGAGCAGGATATAGCCGCGCATATCGCCCTGGGCGAGCACCATGGTCACGATCGCCATGGCGAAGGCGCCGACGCCGACGCCGGCAAGCAGCATGCGGTCCGGCGAGAACCCCGCGCGGGCGGAAATGGCGATCATGGCGAGGAAGGCTGCCAGCGCCCCGAGCGCCATGGAAAGCAGCATGGTGACGGGCGAGGGGAAGCCGAAGAGAAAGAGCGCAATGGTGAGGCCCGCCCCGGAACCGCCGCTGACGCCGAGCACTTCGGGGCTGGCGATCGGATTGCCGGTCATGCGCTGCATGATGAAGCCGGCCGCCGCCAGCATGGCGCCGGCGCCGGCGGCCACGCTCGTGCGCGGCAGGCGGAAGGGCAGGAGATCGGCAAACAGCGCGCCGGTCGCGACATGCCAGCCGTTATCGGCCGGGCCGAACGTGAGAACGACGGCAAAGAGCAGGACGAGGGCCGTGAAGAGCAAAGCAAGGGCCTGAATCGGCGTTGCGAGCCTGTTCAGCGCTCCTGCCGGCCGGGCGGCAATGGCTGAAACGGCGTGCACGCGCGGCAGCAGAAAGAGCAGCAGCGGGCCGCCGAGCAGGGCGGTTCCGGCGCCCGTGGGCGCGAGATCGGTAAAACCGGGGCCGAGGATCTGAGTGAGGCAATCGGTCAGGAAGAGCAGGCCGGCGCCCGTCAGCGGCGCTGCCACCATCAGCCGGCCGGAGCTGCGCGTGCCGGCAAGTCTTGCGATCGCAGGCGCGGCGAGCCCGAGAAAGCCGATCACGCCGACCTCTGAGGTCACCGAGGCGGCAAGCCAGACGGCGAGGGCGACGATCGCCAGGCGGGTCGAATGCAGGGCAAGGCCGAGGCTCCTGGCGCCGCTGTCGTCGAGCGCGAGGATGCGCAGCGGCCGCACCAGCAGCAAGGCGGCGGCAAGGCCGAGGATAAGGCGGGGACCGAGCGACAGGACACCGTTCCAATCCTGCTGGCTGAGCGAACCGGCGCCCCAGATATAGATCGACATGGCATATTCGCCGCGCGAAAGGACCAGCGTGACGCTGAGCGCCGAGGCGATCAGGCTGACGATCATGCCGGAAAGCGCCACGGTCACCGGATCGAGCCCGCGCCGCCAGCTCAGAGCCAGCACGAGGGCGACAGCCGTGATGCCGCCGCCAAACGCTATCATCTCGCGCGGCAAACCGATGAGCAGAGGCGAGACGCTCATGGCCGCCGTCATCGCCAGTTCGGCGCCGGCGGCGATGCCGAGCGTCGAGGCGTCGGCGATCGGATTGCGCAGCACACGCTGCAGCAATGCACCGGAAAGGCCGAGTGCGGCGCCGGCGATCAGGGCGAGTGCTGCGCGGGGCAAGATGCCGTTCCAGAGCAGCATCCGGTTCAGAAGAGCCGCATCAGCGGCGTCGCTCGGCACCAGCGGACGCGTTGCGATCAGAAGCGTGAAGACGGTGATGCAGGTTCCGACGAGCATCATGCCGATGACGGGCGTGCCCTGGCTTCGTGCGGGCCTGGCGCGGCTAACCATTCCATGCATGGCCGAGCCCCTCCGCCAACAGATCGGCGAAGCGGCCGGCGGCCGGCAGCGCGCCATAGGGATTGATCGAGCCGAGCATCAGCACGCGCTTTTCGCGCACGGCAGGCAGGGCATTCCAGAAGCTGCTCGCCGAAAGGGTGACGAACGCATCGGCGGGTTGCGGCGCGATCATGACGATCCAGGCGTCGGGCATCGACGCCAATGTCTCTATGCCGATGGGGGCCGCCGCCGAGTAGCTGGTCGCTCCCTGCCAGGCATTGGTCAGGCCGACGCGTTTCAGCACTTCGCCGAACATGCTGTCGGCGCCGAAGACGCGGAAATGCCTGGCGTCGCCGAGATTGATCGGGATAACGGGACGCCCGTCGCCGTCGGTAAAAAGAGAGCGATGGCGGTCGAGCCGGGCTGAAAGCGCCTCGGTCAACTGCCTGGCAGCGGGAAGCTGCAGACGCTCGCCGAGTGCAAGCGTTACCTGCTCGGCCAGCGCAAAGGGGCTTTCGCCGGGCTTGTAGATCGCATGGCTTTCCACCGGTGCAATCAGGCGCATGCGCTCGTCGGCCCAGGCATAGAAGTTCGAATTGAAGATCAGCTCCGGTCGCGCAAACCGCAGCACCTCGAAATTCGGCGTGCCGCGCAGGCCGAGATCGGCCACCGCCGCCGGCACGTCAGGTGCAACGGCGACCTCGCGGAACTGCCGCAATTCGGTTGCCGCAACGACGTTGGCGCCGATGGCCAGCAGGGTTTCGAGCAGCGCCCAGTCGAGCGTGGCGACGCGCACGCCCTCCGCTGCCCGCACCAGCGCGGGGGCGGAAAGCGAGGCCGTCGCACCGGCCAGAAATTGCCTGCGGGAGAAGTAAGCCAGAAAAGCCATGCCTACAACAGATAGCTCACCGGTTCGTTGCGAACCGGATGCGGAAAGACGCCCATGCCGACGCCGAAAATCGACTGCAGCGTCTCGGTCTGCATGATCTCGGCGGGCGTGCCTTCAGCGGTGATCCGGCCGCGGTTGAGCGCGATGATCGCATCGCAATAGCGCGCGGCCAGATTGATGTCGTGCAGGACGACGATGACGGTCAGTCGGCGTTCGTGACTGAGTTCCTTGACCAGCGAGAGAACGCTGGCCTGATGCGCGAGATCGAGTGCGGAGGTCGGCTCGTCGAGCAGCAGGCAGCGGGCATCCTGGGCGAGCATCATGGCAATCCAGGCGCGCTGGCGTTCGCCGCCGGACATGTTGGCGACGAGACGGTCGGCGAAATCCTCGAGCTCGGTGCGGACGATCGCTTCCTCGACCTTGCTGCGATCGGTCGCGCTAAAGCGGCCGAGCGTGCCGTGCCAGGGAAAACGGCCGAGCGCTATCAGTTCCCGTACGGTCATGCCGTCGGTCGCCGGCGTGAATTGCGGCATATAGGCGACGTGCCGGGCAAATTCGCGGGCGCCCCAGTCGGCCGCCTGTTTGCCGTCGAAGGCGACGGCGCCGGCTTTCGGCGCGACCTGGCGGGCGATGATCTTCAAAAGTGTGCTCTTGCCGGACCCGTTCGGCCCCACCAGCCCGTAGATGCGGCCCTGCGCGAGCGTCAGGTCGATACCGTGCAGAATGGATTTCGGCCCGACGGCATAGTCGATTCCCGACAGGGCAAGGAAAGGCGAAGGCATGGTCTGCTCCAGGTTCGTCGCTGCAAACGGGGTTCGGAAGGGGCTTGCCCTCCCTTTCCCGCAGGTTCCTGCAAAACTAAACTCAGATTGTCAACTTACCACTTTCTGCTGAGCTTGAAGGTGACGGTGCGGGCGTCGCCATAACCGCAGACGGTCAGGCCGCCGCAACCCTTGACGTAATCCTTGTCGAAGAGGTTGGTGACGTTGAGCGCGGCGCCCCAGTTTTCTTTCTCGTAGCGGATCGCCGCATCGACGAGGGTGGCCGCCGGCACCTTCTCGGTATTGGCCTCATCGGCCCAGGACCAGCCCTGATGGCGCACGCCGGCGCCGAAGCTCATGCCCTCGAAAGCTCCCGTCGTCAGCGTATAGTCGATCCAGAGCGAGGCGGTAACCTTCGGAACGATATAGGGTGAATTGCCGACGAGGGACGGGTTGGCCTCATTCTCGGTCACTTCCATGTCCGTATAGGTAAGCGAAGCGAGAAGCTTCCAGTTCTCGTTGATATTGACCTTGCCTTCGAGTTCGGCGCCGCGCGAGACGACTTCGCCGAGCTGGCTCTGGGCGAAGGTCGCCGGATTGGTGACCGTGTTGTTGCGCTTGGTGATGTTGAAGACCGATGCAGTCAGCGAGCCGTCGATGAAGCTCGGCTCATATTTGATGCCGCCTTCAAACTGCTCGCCTTCCTCCGGCTTCAGCGCGCCGGATACGCCGGTGCCGATCAGCGGGTTGAAGAAAGTCGCGGCGCTGACATAGGGCGTCAGGCCGTTGTCGAATTCATAGGCAAGGCCGATGCGGCCGCTGAGTGCGCCTTCATTGGTGCTGAAGGTCGTGCCGATCCTGGCATCCTGGTTGATGTCGACATAATCGTATCGGCCGTTCAGCGTCAGCAGCCAGCCATCACCGAAATGGATGCGGTCCTGAGCATAGACGCCGATCTGGTTCTTGGTGACGATGCCATCGGCATAGACGAAATTGGTGCCCTGCGCCGTGCCGTAGACGGGGTCGGTGGCGCTGATCGAATTGGAGCCGCAGCAGGCCTGCCAATTGTCGAGACGGTAATAAGTGTAATCAAGCCCGACGAGCAGATTGTGCGTGGCACCGCCGATGTCGGTCTCGCCTTCGAGCCGGTTGTCGATCGAGAAGGTGTCGACGCCGGAGCGCCCCTCGAAACCGATGCGCGCCAGCTGATAGTCCGGACCCGTCGGAACGCCACCGACCCAGCCGTTCAGGTAGGGGCCGATCTCGTGTTTGTCGAGCCGGCCGTAGCGCAGGTTCTGAGAGAACTTGATGTCGTTGTCGAACTCATGCTCGAATTCGACCCCGATCATCTTCTGAACATAGCTGCCGTCGTCGATGTCGGGCTCGCCATAAAAGGCGTCGCGGTCGATCTTGCCGAACGGCGCATCCTCGACGGTGCCGACATAGGGGAAGAAGCCGTTGCCGGTATGCACCTGATCGATGCCGGCGAGGCTGCCCCAGACCGTCAGGCTGGTGCCGTCATCCGGCGAGATGGTCAGCTGCGGCATGATGAAGCCGCGGAAATCCTCGGAAAAATCCGAATAATTGTCGCCGCCGGCAACCTTGCCGGTGATGCGGTAGCTCATCGCTCCGCTGGAGCCGATCTTGTCTGAGACATCGAAGCCGGTGAAGGCGTTGCCGTTGCTGTTGATGCCGATCTCCGTATAGAAGAGCGACTCGCCGAGCGGGCGCTTGCGGACGAGATTGACGATGCCGCCGGGATTGGCGCCGCCGTAAAGCACGGAAGCCGGCCCCTTCAGCACCTCGACACGCTCCAGCATGAAGGGATCGAGCTGGAAGCCGCCGAAGCCGTAGCTGAAAAGCGTCAGATTGTCGAAGAAGACGCCGGTCTGGCCGGCGTCGAAGCCGCGGATATAGAACCAGTCGGTGTCGCCGTCTTTGCCAAAGGGCTGCGAGGTGACGCCCGGCGTATAGAGCAACGCCTCGTCGATCTTGTTGGTGATGCCGCGATCGTCCATTTCCTCAGTGCCGACGACGGAGACGGACTGCGGGATTTCATTCAGCGGCGTATCGCTCTTCGAGCCGGCGGAGGAGTTCTTGGCGACATAGCCTTTGACGGGGTTGGTCGCGGTGTCGCCGCCGCCCTGGATGACGATCGGTTCGAGCTCCGTCGACGTCGCGTCCTGTGCCGCGGCGGAGCCCGCCATCAGGCCGTCGATCGCAACGCCTGCCAACAGATTTATCTTGAAATTGCGACCCCTGGTCTGCCCGCGCATGTCTTGTCCACCCCACTCGTGCCGCGACGCTGGCGCGGCGAAGCCTTAATAAGGTGAGCGTTTAACTCAATTTTACCGGCTCGGCTTGTCCGGATCGGGGAAATTTGAACGTTTTTGGGCAATTCTCCGGCTCGCAAACAATTGCCCGATAACCGTTGCAATTAGGCAAGCTGGGCCTTTTTCCAGCTGGCCGGCGTGCTGCCGACATGCTTGCGGAAGACGCGGGTGAAATGCGCCTGATCAGCAAAGCCGGTTTCGGCGGCGATCGCGGTCAAGGCATATTCGCTGTCGACGAGCAGGCGCTTGGCCCTGTCGAGCCGGGCATTTGTCTGCCACTGATGCGGCGCGATGCCGGTCGAAGCCTTGAAGGCATGGCTGAAATGCGATTGCGACAGGCCGGTCAGGCCGGCGAGTTCCTCGAGGCGGATGTTGCGCAGGCAGTTTTCCTCGATGAAATCGGTGGCGCGGCGAAGTTGCCAGGAGGCCAGCTTGCTGCGTTTGCGCGGCACGGCCTTGGATAGCTTCAAGACGTCGATGATCAGCGCCAGCGCGAGGCCGTCGCCATAGAGATCATGCAGCGGCTCCGGATTGAGGCATTCGGCGGCGACCAGCTGCGCCAGCGCCAGCACCCGATCATCGGAAAAGAGAAGCTGCGGGCTTTCGAACCGGCGCGGATCGATATCTTCCATCAGCCGGCGGCCGATCGTGTCGGCGTCGAAATGGAGATCGAGATGGCGCACCGAATGCACGCCGGTGAGGTCGGCCCAGACTTCCATGCCGGCCGGCACATAGGAGATCGGCCGCTTCTCCGCATCCTGAACGGCGCCCTCGGCCTTCGGCGACAGCTTGATGCGCGAATTGCCCGGTCCCCGTTTGTCGAGCATGATAAAGAGCCGCGGATCCCGCGAGACATAATAGCCGCCGGCATAAGCGGCGCATTTGACGTCCCAGACATCGGCGACGATGCCGTTCCATTGGCGGCGATGCACGCCGCCAATGACGGAGAAGCCCTGGATCTTGTTCTGCATCCGCGGTTGAAACGTCATTTCCATTTCCGCCTCCGGCCAAGCGGCGGGAGATAAACCTTCAATTAATACTCAAGTTTATTACAGCAGGCGGAACCGGATGACAATCACCGAATGAGGTCCGGATCCGGGAACGGCAAGCCGCGACCGATCAGGGCTTCGACACCGAGAAACGGAGTTGGCTGTCGCCGAAGAGGATATCGATCTCGCCTGGCTCCGCCAGTTCGATCGCGCCGCTCAACGTGCCCGTGGTGATCAGCGCGCCTGCCCTCAGCGATGTCTCCGGGCGCAGGCCGTCATTGGCGTAATCGACGAGCCAGGCGAGAACGTCGCCCTTCGGGTGCTGCGCCGGACCATCATAGATCGTGCGGCCGGCATGGGTGACCTTGAGCGGCGTGCCGGCGGCGGTATCGACAGCGCTTTTGTCGAGCTTCGGGCCAAGTACATAGCCGCTATTGCCGAGGCGGTCTGATGTAAACAGCAGAAAGGAGATGCTGCCGCTTTCCCTGACCGCGCTGACCAGCAGCTCGGCGCCGAGATGGGCAGCCGAGATCGCCTCGACCACTTCGGCGCGGCTATAGGCAGTGCCGGTGCGGATCGGCAGATCCTTGCCGAGGCGCACGGCGATCTCGGTTTCGAACTTCATGCCCGGATACCAGGGGATGCTCGCGCCCGAGGCGGCTTCGGCATAGGGATGCAGCGGACCGGTGACCGCCTGACCCTGCGGCGAGACCGTCACCTTCCAGGCATTGCTGGAAATACCGTCGGCCGCAGTCAGGAAATTCTGCGCCTCCATCGCCTGATGCAGGTCGGCCGGCAGCGCGAAAGTGCCGGTTTCCTCCTGTCGGCCGGCCTGGCGCAGGCTGTGCAGTCTGGCCGCAAGGGCGCGTGGATCGAATGCCTCTGTCATGCTGTCTCCTCGAGCTGATTTTCGAGGTGGCACACTAGCGGCAGGGCAGCAATGAACAAGTGGGTCTTGGGCCGAAGTTGGAAAAGCTCTTATTCCATCGCCGCGTACCAGCGATCGCGATAGGCGGCGAGCTCCGCTATTTCGGCCGGCGGAACATGCGTCTCGGCTCCGGATACCGGCCGGATGCCGGTGAGAAGGGCAGCACCCTGGCTGGTGCCGGTCGAGCCGGGAAGGGCGAGGACCTCGCGGCCGACAAGGGCGGCAAGCAGCTTCAGATAGATCTCGTTGAGCGCAAAGGGCCCTTCGACGATGACCGGACCTTTGGCGCCGATCAGTTCGAGGCAGGCATCGGTCATCAGAGCGAGATAGAGGCAGGTGGCGGCATGCCGCTCCTCGCGGCTCGCCTCTTCAGCGCCGATCCAACGGCTGGTCTTTCCCGGAAAGGGTCCGGAACCGGGGGCGATGTTGGGCAGCAGCATCATGCCCTTTTCGATGACGGGGCCGATCGCCGCCTGGGCCGCCTTTTCGTCGACAGGGCCGATTTCGGCCGACAGGATCTCGAATTCCCGCCCGCCCATGAAACGCGAGGAGGGGACGGCCCGGCCATAGGCATCGACATTGGCGAGCGCATCGCGTTTGGCATCGAGGTGATCGAGATCGCCGCCGACGCCGAAATTGATGACCCAGGTGCCCGTGGAGACGACGGCGAAGGGGGCCTCGCGATGGACGAGATGCGGTAGCAGCGAGGCGTTGGAATCGTGAATGCCGCAATACACCGGCACGGGGGCTGCGAGCCCAAGCTCCGCGGCAATCTCGGGCAGCACCGGGCCGAGCGCATCGAAGGCGGAGCGGATCGGCGCCATCAGCGCGCGGATGCCGAGCCTGTCGACGAGCGAGGAATAGCAGCCCGCCCTGGGATTCCAGAGGTCGGTGTGGCAGCCGAGCGAGGTCAGCTCGCTGGCGGCAACACCCGTCAGCCGCGCCGTCCAATATTGCGCATAGGTGAGGATGGTCGCCACCTCAGCGAACGCCTCGGGAAAGGCGGTTCTCTGGTAATGCAGCTGTGCGCCGACATTGAGGCCCATCGAAAGGCGCGGCGAGAAGGTCTCGTTGAAGGAGGGGCGCAAGGCCGTATAGGCATCGCGGATCACTTGCGGATATTCGTGTTCATAGTCGATCACAGGCATGGCGAGCTGACCGTCCCGATCGAGCAGCGCGGCGGCGGCGCCATGGGTGGTGATCGAGATGGCGTCGAAGCCTGTTTCCCGCGCCAGCGTCTTCAGGGCATCGAGCGCGAAGGACCAGAGAGCCTCTATATCGTAATGCGGGTAGGGACCGGTCTTGATCGTAACGTTCGGCCGTTTCAGGACGGCGATCTCGGCGCCCGTCCCGCTGTCGAGAACGACGACCTTGGCATTGGTCTTGCCGATGTCGAGAACGGCGATGCGGCGATAAGAAGTTGCGGTCATGGCATATGGAAGAGGGTGACGAGATCGCTTTGCACAGGCGAATTGTCCGGATTCGTCGCCATGATATCGGCCATATGCGCCCACCATTTCTTCATGACGGGATGCTCCGGCAGGCTCGCCATCGTGTGGTCCTTCGGCCGCGTCAACACGCCGAACAGCGTGTTGGTTTCGCGGTCGAGATGGATGGAATAGTCGCTGGCGCCGGACTGGTGCAGGAGATCGACCAGTTCCGGCCAGATCTCGTCGTGTCGCTTGCGGTATTCGGCTTCCATGCCGGGATTGAGCTGCATCTTGAAGGCGTGTTTTTCTGTGGTCATCGGGAGCTCATGAGCTTGATGCGGCGGGCGATGATCGGGATGGCGATGGTGATGATGAGCAGCAGGCCGATGAAGATCGACATGACGATGCCGGGCACATTCAACAGACCGAGGCCGAAGGTGACGAGGCCCATGACGAAGGCGGCGATGACGACGCCGCCGATCCTGCCCGAGCCGCCGAGGATCGAGATGCCGCCGAGCACGACCATGGTGACAACCTCGAGTTCCCAGCCCTGGGCGATCGACGGCCGGGTCGAGCCGAGGCGCGAGGTCAGGCAGACCGCGGCGACACCGCTCATGATGCCGGTCAGCAGGAAGAGGATGAATTTGACCCGCTCGACCGGGATGCCGGAGAAGCGGGCAGCGAAGTCGTTATTGCCGATCGCATAGACCTGTCGGCCGAAATTCGTCGCATGCAGCAGGATGGCGAAGAGGATCGCCACGACGATGAAGAGCACGAATTCGAAGGAAAAGACCCAGTATACGTAACCCTGACCGAAATAGGCGAAATCGGCGGGGTATTTGCCATAGGCCTGGTCGCCGAGCACGATATAGGAAATGCCGCGGAAAAGGCTCATCGTGCCGATAGTGACGACGATCGACGGCAGTTTCAGCACGGAGACGAGCACACCGTTGAAGATACCGCAGGCAAGGCCGGTGCCAATGCCGATCAGCACAAGGCCGGGCGTGCCGATGCCGGCTTGAGCTGCCGCTCCCATCGCCGTCGAGGCGAGCGCGATGATCGCGGCAACCGAGAGGTCGATCTCGCCCGAGATGACGAGCAGCGCCATGGCGAAGGCAATCATCGCCTTTTCGGTGAAATTGAAGGTCGCGTCCGAGAGGTTCCAGGCATCGAGGAAATAGGGCGAAGCCAGCGAATTGAAAATGAAGATCAGGACGGCGACGCCAAAGAGCAGCACTTCCCAGCTTGCGATAATGCGGCGGAAAGGTGTGCCGAGGCGGTCGGGGATGACCCGCTTTTCGGACGGCGTGGAAACGGCGCTCATGCTGCGGCCTCCGTTCTGGTGTCGGCTGCGGCGCGGTCGCGCAGGATGATGCGGCCACGGTTGCGCTCGCGCCGGGCGTTGAAGGCGACGGCGAGGATGATGACGGTGCCTGATATCGCCATTTGCGTGAAGGGTGAAATACCGATGACCGGCAGCGCATTCTTGATAACGCCGAGGAAGAGCGCGCCGAGGACCGTGCCGGCGACCGAGCCGACGCCGCCCGCAATCGAAATGCCGCCAATGACGCAGGCGGCAACACTGTCGAGTTCGAAACCGTTGGCGATATCGACATAGGCGACAGCATAACGCGACACCCACAGATAGCTCGCGAGACCCGCCAAGGCACCCGAGAGGACGAAGGCCAGGAATTTCGTCCGGCCCGTATCGATGCCGGCATAGACCGCCGCGGTCGGATTGCCGCCGATCGCATAGGCCGAACGGCCGAACTGGCTGTAGCGCAGCAACATGTACATCAGCGCGACGATAATGATCGCGACCCAACTCAGCACCGGCAGGCCGAGGATCGGCGTACGGGGAACGGCGAGGAAGGTCGGCGTCATCTGATGCGCGTTGACCCAAGCTCCGCCAGAGAGCACGAAGGCCATGCCGCGATAGATGGTGAGCGTGCCGAGCGTCACGACGATCGGCGGGATCTCAAGGCGCCAGACGAGGAAGCCGTTGATCGTGCCGAGTGCCGCGCCGATGACGATCGCGGCGAGGATGAGCACGGCGAGCGGTAGGCCGGGATATGCGGCGTTCATCATCGCGATCGCCATGCCGGTGAAGGCGAGATTGGCGGCGACCGACAGGTCGATCGATTTCGTCAGGATCACCGTCATCTGCGCCAGCGCCAGGATGATCAGGATGGAGGTATCGTTGAAGATGCCGGCGAGATTGTCCGGCGTTGCGAAATCGGCTGCCCGCGTCGAGAAGATCGCGATCATCACGACGATGATGAGGAACAGCAGGGTTTCGCGTTTTCTGATCAGTCTTGCCATGCTTTTACCTCATGCATTGCCGGTGGCGGCGCGCACCAGTGATTCCGGCGACAGTTCGGCGCGTTCGAAAATTCCGGCCGAGAGGCCTTCCTTCATGACGAGGACACGGTCGGACATGCCGATGATCTCCGGCAGTTCGGACGAAACCATGATGATCGACAGGCCTTCGGCGGCGAGTTCGCTGATGAAGCCGTGCACGGCCGCCTTCGAGCCGATATCGATGCCCTTTGTCGGTTCGTCGAGGATGATGACCTTCGGCGCCGTCGCCAGCCATTTGCCGATGACGACCTTCTGCTGGTTGCCGCCCGACAGCGTGCCGACCGGCACGGAAAGGGCGGCGGCGCGCAGATCCAGCCGCTCGGCATATTTGCGGGCCAGCGCGAATTCGTTCGCCGCCCTGAGGAAGCCGTGGCGCGAAGTGCGGGCGAGCGAAGGCAGCGTCATGTTCTGGAAGATCGGCATCGGCAGCGCCAGACCATGGCGGCCGCGTTCCTCCGGCACATAGACGATGCCGGCGCGGATCGCGTCCTGCGGCGAATGGATGGTGATCTCGCGGCCTTCGAGCATCATCGTGCCGGAAAGCGGCTTGGTGATGCCGAAGAGCGATTGCGACAGTTCCGAGCGGCCGGCGCCGATGAGGCCGTACACGCCGAGAATCTCGCCCTTGCGCAGGGTGAAGGAAATGTCGCGAAATTCGGTGCGGTGGCTGTAGTTGCGGATCTCCAGCACCGGGCCACCGATGGCAACATCGATTTTCGGAAAGACGTTCTCGACGTCGCGGCCCACCATCATCCGGACGATCTCGTCCTGCGGCGTGTCCTTGAGCCGCCCCTGGCCGACGGCCCGACCGTCGCGGAAGACGACGAAATCGTCGGCGATTTCGTAAAGCTCGTCGAACTTGTGGCTGATGAAGAGGATCGCCTTGCCCTGGTCCTTCAGGCCCCGGACGATCCGGAACAGATCGTCGATCTCCTTGCGGGAAAGGGCGGCCGTCGGTTCGTCCATGATGACGATGCGGGCCTCGATCGACAGCGCGCGGGCAATCGCCACCAGGTGACGCTGCGCAATGGAGAGGTCCTTCAGCCGGATGGTCGGATCGATATTGCTTTCAAGCGCAGTCAGCAGCGTTTTCGAGCGGCCGTTCATCGCCTGCCAGTCGATGGTGCGCAGGCGCGTGCGCGGCGCATGGCCGAGGAAGATGTTTTCGGCAACCGTCAGCTCGTCGAAAAGCACGGTTTCCTGATGGATGGCGGTGACGCCGGCATCGATCGCCGCCTGGGCGCTGGCAAAACTCGTCGGCCGGCCGTCGACCAGGATCTCGCCTTCGTTCGGCCGGTAGATGCCGGTCAGGATCTTGACGAGCGTCGATTTGCCGGCGCCGTTTTCGCCGATCAGTGCGGTCACTGTGCCGGGATGAAGGGCGATGCTGACGTTGTCGAGCGCCTTCACGCCGGGAAAGATCTGGGAGATTCCGCGCATTTCCAGAATGGCGGGCGCGTCTGGCATGGGGCTCGTTTCGTGCTTTTGCGTTGCGGCGTGCATTGTTCGTTTCACCTTGAAAACCCCTCCCCAACCCCTCCCCACAAGGGGGAGGGGCTTGACCCACCGCGATGCCGAGGCTCGCGATGGGCGGGGCGTTGCTTCAGATTATCTCCCCCTTGTGGGGGAGATGGCCGGCAGGCCAGAAGGGGTCTTAACGATCAGAAGACCTTGGAGAACTGGTCGATGTTCGAAGCATTGTAGACGAAGGGATCGGCCATGGCGGCTTCGCCGTTGTCGCCGACCTTGATCTTGCCCATGCGGCCGGCATTGATCTCGCTGCCCGGCTTGCCGTCGGTCTCGCCCTTGACGAGGCGATAGGCGATCTGGGTTGCGGAATAGCCGAGATCGATCGGGTTCCAGATGGCGAATTCCTTCGTGGCGCCCGACTTGATCGCGCCGGCCATTTCGGACGGCAGGCCGAGACCGGTGACATAGACCTTACCGACGAGACCCTTGTCTTCGACGACCTTGGAGGCGGCGAGAACGCCGACCGTCGTCGGAGCGACGATGACCTTGACGTTCGGGTTCGACTTCAAGAGGCCTTCGGCTTCACGATAGGACTTGTCCGAGAGGTCGTCGCCGTAAACCGTGGTGACGAGGTTAAGGCCCGGGAAGTCCTTGAGCTGCTTCTTCATCTGGTCGATCCAGATGTTCTGGTTGGTCGAGGTGGTGGTTGCCGACAGGATGGCGAAGTCACCCTTGCCGCCTTCCAGATGATCCTTGGCGAGCGTCAGGCACATCTTGCCGATCAGTTCGTTGGACGAGGGGTTGAGCTGCAGGATGCGGCCTTCCGGTGCGACGCCGGAATCCCAGGAGATGACCTTGATGCCGCGCTGGGTCGCCTTCTTCAGCGCCGGAACGAGCGCGTCCGGATCGTTGGCCGAGACGGCGATGGCATCGACGCCCTGGGCGATCAGCGAGTTGATGACTTCGATCTGGCCTTCGGCCGTCGTCGACGTCGGACCGGTGTAGATGACCTCGACGCCGCCGAGTTCCTTGGCGGCTTCCTGGGCGCCCTTGTTGGCGGCGTCGAAGAAGCCGTTGCCGAGCGACTTCACGACGAGGCCGATCTTGATGTCCGCGGCGGTTGCCGTGCCGGCCATCATGGCGACGGCGAGCGCGACGCCGAGCGCAAGTGTCTTTGCGAGTTTCATGTGCTTTCCTCCCTTAAAGATTAGACTTCCACACCTCGGCGGCGCCTCATGCGACCGACGAGGAATCCTCCCTCACAGCCTGGGTCACCGGGCTTGCGACAACGAGCCGGACGCCGGCATTCTCGACCATGCGCGCCGCCTCTTCCGAAATCCCGTCATCGGTGATGACCACGGAAACGCGGTCGAGCGCGCAGAGAATAAGGCTCGACCGGCGATTGAATTTGCTCGAATCGACCATGACGACGAGCTCGTCGGCCTGATGCATCAGCTTCTGCTCGCTCTGGATGATGAGGGCATCCGCCTCCATGATGCCGAGCGGGCCGACACCCTGGGCGCCGATGAACATGCGCCGCGCATAAAAATTGCGGATCGCGTCATTGTCGAACGGCGACAGGATTAGGCTCTGCTCGCGATAGATCGCGCCGCCCGGCACCGTCACCGTGTTTTTGGAATGCTTCACCAGATGTTCGGCGATGGCAAAAGAGTTGGTCATGACCTGCATGCGGTGGCCGGCCATATAATGCACCATCTGGAAGGTCGTCGTGCCACCATTGATGATGATGGCGTCGCCGGCTTCGCAGAGATCGACGGCGGCGCGTGCAATTGCGCGCTTTTTATCGATGTTGACTGATTCTGAAACCCGGAAGGGTCGGCCGGCAAGATTGCCGAGCTGCGGCGGATGCACTGCCTCCGCGCCGCCGCGGACACGGCGGATCTTGCCCTGCACGTGAAGAGCCGCAATATCGCGCCGGATGGTCGCTTCGGAAGCTTCCGTCAGCTCGGAAATGTCCTGGATCGTAACGACGGACTTTTCCTGAACGGCGCTCAAAATGATGCGATGGCGTTCGCGTTCGTGCATTGGGCTCCTCCTCTTGTCATATTTATTTCGTATCCGTTAAGGGCTGTCAATCACAAACGATCATAAATTTTCATATTGCGATGCAGCATAATCGGTTTTGATCGTTTTCGATTGACAAGCGCACTTTTGATGCGCGATACCGTGAGCGAAAGGGCGTGCTGATTGCGGCCCCCGACAAGCCTGATATGGGAGGATGATATGGCGGCGAACGTCCGGCTTCTGGAAAACCGGTGGGATGATGGTTACGCGGCGGGCCTCGACGAGCCCGGCAAGCTGCTCTATCGCTCCAATCTGCTCGGCGCCGATAAGCGCATCACCAACTATGGCGGCGGCAACACCTCGGCGAAGGTGATGGAAACCGATCCGCTTGATGGTGGCAAGGTCAAAGTGCTCTGGGTCAAGGGCTCGGGCGGCGACGTCGGCACCATCAAGCTCGACGGTTTCGCCACCCTCTACCAGGACAAGCTGGAATCGCTGAAATCCATCTATAAAGGTGTCGAAGACGAAGACCGCATGGTCGGTTTCCTGCCGCACTGCACCTTCAATCTCAACGGCCGCGCCGCCTCGATCGACACGCCGCTGCACGGTTTTGTGCCTTTCACCCATGTCGACCACATGCATCCCGATGCGATCATCGCCATTGCCGCCTCGAAGAATTCGAAAGAATTGACGCAGCAGATCTTCGGCAGCGAGATAGGCTGGCTGCCCTGGCGCCGTCCGGGTTTCCAGCTCGGCCTCGATCTCGAAGCCTTCGTCAAGGCCAACCCGAATGCCAAGGGCGTCGTGCTCGAAAGCCACGGCCTCTTCACCTGGGCGAATGATGCGAAGGCCTGCTACGAGCTGACGCTTGAGATCATCAACAAGGCGATCGTCTGGTTTGCCGAAAAGACCGAAGGCAAGACGATTTTCGGCGGCGCGGTCACGCAGAGCCTGCCGGTTGCCGAACGCCGCGCCATCGCCGCCCGGCTGATGCCGGAGATTCGTGGCCGCATCGGCAAGCAGGAGCGCAAGCTCGGCCATTTCGACGATCAGGACGCCGTGCTCGAATTCGTCAATTCCAGGGATCTGCGTCCGCTCGGCGCGCTCGGCACCAGCTGCCCCGATCATTTCCTGCGCACCAAGATCCGCCCGCTGATCGTCGATTTCGATCCCGCCAAGCCGGATGTCGACGCGATCATTGCCGGTCTCGACCAGGCGCTGGAAGATTACCGCGCCGATTACGCCCGCTATTACAACGACTGCAAGCATGACAATTCGCCCGCCATGCGCGACGCAAATCCCGTCATCTTCCTCGTTCCCGGCGTCGGTATGCTCTCCTTCGCCCGCGACAAGGCGACGGCTCGCATCGCCAGCGAATTCTACGTCAATGCCATTAACGTCATGCGCGGCGCCTCGACGGTCTCGGAATATCAGGGCCTGCCGGAGCAGGAGGCCTTCGATATCGAATACTGGTTGCTCGAAGAGGCCAAGCTGCAGCGCATGCCGAAGCCGAAGAGCCTGGCCGGCCGGGTGGCCTTCGTCACCGGCGGCGCCGGCGGCATCGGCCGCGCGACGGCCGCGCGCCTCGTCGGTGAGGGCGCCTGTGTGGTGCTCGCCGATATCGACCAGGCGGCGCTTGAATCGACCGAAGCCGATTTCGTGAAGAAATATGGCGCGGATGCCGTGCGTACCGTGAAGCTCGACGTTACCAAGGAAGACGCCGTTATCGCCTCCTTCGCCGAGTCCTGCGTCGAATTCGGCGGCATCGATATTCTCATTTCGAATGCCGGTATCGCCTCCTCGGCGCCGATCGAAACGACCGAGCTGTCGACGTGGAACCGCAATATCGACATCCTGGCGACCGGTTACTTCCTCGTCTCGCGCGAGGCCTTCCGGCTGTTCCGCCGGCAGGCGCTCGGCGGCAACGTCGTCTTCATTGCATCGAAGAACGGCCTCGCCGCTTCGCCGAACGCGTCAGCCTATTGCACGGCGAAGGCCGCCGAAATCCATCTCGCCCGCTGCCTGGCTCTGGAAGGCGCTGATGCCGGCATCCGCGTCAACACCGTCAATCCGGATGCCGTCCTGCGCGGTTCCAAGATCTGGAGCGGCGAGTGGCGCGAACAGCGTGCGGCTTCCTCGAAGATCGAGGTGGACGACCTGGAGGAGCATTACCGCAAGCGTTCCATGCTGAAGCTCAACGTATTCCCGGAAGACATCGCCGAAGCGGTATACTTCCTCGCGTCTAATCTCTCGGCCAAGTCGACCGGCAACATCATCAACGTCGACGCCGGCAACGTGCAGAGTTTTACGCGCTAATTATTTTCGGAGGATCACCCATATCGCGTGGATGATCCCCGGCACATAGCCGCAAAGCGTCAGCAATATGTTGAGCCAGAAATGCAGGCCGATCCCGACCTGCAGGAATACGCCAAGGGGCGGCAGGATGATCGCAAGAAGAATGCGGACGATGTCCATCGTAGCTCCTGAGTTTTGAAGACATACAAGCGTTAGAACGCAAACCACGGTTCTGTGGTTCGCGAGGTGGGAGGAAACAATGGCTGAATTCAGGATTGCGCCGGATCTGGTCGCAACGGAAAATGAAAAACGGGCGGCGGCGCTGAAAGCCGATTACGACGCATTGGGTGCGACGCTAGATCGGCGCGGCGTCGATATCGAGGCGGTGACACGCAAGGTCAGCGAATTTTTCGTCGCCGTTCCGTCCTGGGGTGTCGGCACCGGCGGCACGCGCTTTGCCCGTTTTCCCGGTGCCGGCGAGCCGCGCGGAATTTTCGACAAGCTCGACGATTGCGCCGTCATCAACCAGCTGACGCAGGCGACACCGAACGTCTCGCTGCATATCCCCTGGGACAAGGCGAATGCACGGGAATTGAAGGCCAAGGGCGATGCGCTCGGCCTCGGCTTCGACGCAATGAATTCCAACACCTTTTCGGATGCGCCGGGGCAGGCCCATTCCTACAAATACGGCTCGCTCAGCCATACGGATGCGGCAACGCGGGCGCAGGCGGTCGAGCACAATCTAGAATGCATCGAGATCGGCAAGGCGATCGGCTCGAAGGCGCTGACTGTGTGGATCGGCGACGGCTCGAACTTTCCCGGCCAGAGCAATTTCACCAGGGCATTCGAGCGTTACCTCGCCTCGATGGGGGATATCTACAAGGCGCTGCCGGACGATTGGAAGCTCTTCACCGAGCACAAGATGTACGAGCCGGCCTTCTATTCGACGATCGTGCAGGATTGGGGCACCAATTACCTGATCGCCCAGACGCTCGGCCCGAAGGCCCATTGCCTCGTCGATCTCGGCCATCATGCACCGAACACCAATATCGAGATGATCGTCGCCCGCCTGATCCAGTTCGGCAAGCTCGGCGGTTTCCACTTCAACGATTCGAAATATGGCGATGACGATCTCGACGCCGGCGCGATCGATCCCTACCGGCTGTTCCTCGTCTTTAACGAGTTGGTCGATGCCGAGCAGCGCGGCGTCAACGACTTCAACCCGGCCCATATGATCGATCAGTCGCACAATGTTACCGACCCGATCGAGAGCCTGATCAACAGCGCCAACGAAATCCGCCGCGCTTATGCGCAGGCGCTGATCGTCGACCGCAAGGCGCTTGAGGACTACCAGCAGGACAATGACGCGCTGATGGCGTCGGAAACGTTGAAGCGCGCCTATCGCGCCGATGTCGAGCCGATCCTCGCGGAAGCCCGGCGCAGGGCCGGCGGCGCGATCGACCCGATCGCCGCCTACCGCGCCAGCGGCTACCGTAACAAGGTGGCGGCCGAGCGGCCGGCTTCCGTTGCCGGCGGCGGCGGTATCATCTGAATTTCGAAACTGAAGACAAAGGATGGCCGGCGGTGCGGATGACGCGCTGTCGGCCATCGCCGTTTACGGCTTCCAGGCGCCGGCGATCTGGCGGGTGGCGATGTTCAGCCGGTTCCAGACATTGATGTTGGCGATGGCGATGACGAGGGCCGCAAGGCTCCTGCCGTCATAGTGCCGGGTCGCCTCGTCCCAGATCTCGTCCGGCACCGGATCGGCGCGGTCGCTGGTGCGGGTCACCGCCTCGGTCAGCGCAAGCGCCGCCCGCTCGGCATCGCTGAAATAGGGCGTGTCGCGCCAGGCGCTGACGGCAAAGAGCCGCTCATCGGTCTCGCCGAGCTTCTTTGCGATGCGTGGATGCCCGTCGATGCAAACGCTGCAGCCGTTGATCTGGCTGGCGCGCAGATTGACGAGTTCGAGCAGCTTCGGTGAAAGGCCGACCTCCGCCGGTACTTTGCCGAGAGCTGTCAGCGCCTGCATGGCCGCGGGAAGGACGAGGGCGGGATTTCCCATTCTCTCCTGCATGATATGTCTCCTTGATGTGTTTGCTCTTCGACGATGCGCCGGCGCTGTCACACCGGCCGGGTTTCATTCGTCATGGCCTTGACGCAACGCAGCGGAGGAATGTGACACGTGAACGAGAAAAAATGGCTGGCCGATGAATTCGAAGCGAACCGGGGGCATCTCAGGGCCGCGGCCTATCGGATGCTCGGCTCGCGCAGCGAGGCGGAGGACGCCGTCCAGGAGGCCTGGTTGCGGCTGAGCCGCACCGATGCGACCGGGATCGGCAATCTCGGCGGTTGGCTGACGACGGTCGTGGCGCGCATCTGCCTCGACATGCTGCGCGCCCGCAGGAGCCGGCGCGAGGAGCCGCTGGAGATGCCCGTACATGCGGCAGTCGCCGATCCGGCCGGGGACCCCGAACGCGAAGCAGCCTTCGCCGATTCCGTCGGTCTGGCGCTGCTCGTGGTGCTGCAGACGCTGGCGCCGGCCGAACGTGTCGCCTTCGTGCTGCACGACATGTTCGATCTGCCGTTCGACGAGATCGCGCCGATCATCGGCCGTTCCTCTGCCGCCACCCGGCAACTCGCAAGCCGCGCCCGCCGCCGCGTCCAGGGCATGGACGAAGCGCGGAGGTCGATCTTGGCCGCAAGCGGGCGATCGCCGAGGCCTTTCTGGCGGCGTCCCGCAACAGCGATCTGGAGGCGCTGCTTGCGGTGCTCGCCCCCGACGTCGTCTTCCGGCCGGATGCGACGGCCGCCCGATACGGTATCGGCGCCATGCGCGGCGCGACCGACGTCGCTGCGGCCTTCAAGGGCCGGGCGCAGGCGGCGGAAATGGCCATCGTCGACGGCGAGCTCGGCTTTGTCGTGCACATTGACGGCCAGATCCGCGTCGCGGTGACGCTGACGATCGATGAGAAGAGGATCGTCGCGATCGATGCCGTCGCCGATCCGGATCAGTTGGAGCGGCTCGACTTTTCGATCCTGCGGGATTGAACAAGGCGGTTCTTTGAAATCCGCGCGCTTCGAAGAGGCGCGCCGTCCGATTGCTGACCGTGAGCGGGGCGTCATTTTTCTTGACAGCGATGCCCCCGGCTTTATTCTATTATAAGGCCTCATGTATCATAATTGTGGAATTGCCGCGATGTGACGCAGGCGGCGGCGCCTCCCACCTCCCCATTTGCCTCTCATCGTGACCTGCAGACAGGTTTCGAGACCTCGAAAGGAACGCATATCATGTCCGGCGACCAGGCGAAGAAGCCGCTTCTCCTCACCAATGTCAAACCGGTGGCTTTCGGTGCCGGCGCAGGCGAGGGGGTGATCGACATTCTCGTCGATGCCGAGGGCAGGATCACCGAGATCGGTCCGTCGCTCGCGGTCTCTCAAGATGTCACGCGCATCGACGGCAAGGGTGCCTTCGTCTCGCCCGGCTGGATCGACCTGCATGTGCATATCTGGCATGGCGGCACCGACATTTCGATCCGCCCCTCCGAATGCGGTCTCGAGCGCGGTGTGACGACGCTTGTCGATGCCGGATCGGCCGGCGAGGCGAATTTCCACGGTTTCCGCGAATATATCATCGAGCCCTCGCGCGAGCGCATCAAGGCCTTCCTGAACCTCGGCTCGATCGGTCTTGTCGCCTGCAACCGTGTCGCCGAACTCAGGGATATCAGAGATATCGATCTCGACCGCATCCTCGAAGTCTATGCCGAAAACAGCGAGCACATCGTCGGCATCAAGGTGCGCGCCAGCCACGTCATCACCGGCTCCTGGGGTGTGACCCCCGTCAAGCTCGGCAAGAAGATCGCCAAGATTCTCAAAGTGCCGATGATGGTGCATGTCGGCGAGCCGCCGGCGCTCTATGATGAAGTGCTCGAAATCCTTGGTCCCGGCGACGTCGTCACCCACTGCTTCAACGGCAAGGCCGGTTCGAGCATCATGGAGGACGAGGACCTTTTCAATCTCGCCGAGCGCTGCGCTTCGGAGGGCATCCGCCTCGACATCGGCCATGGCGGCGCCTCCTTCTCCTTCAAGGTCGCCGAGGCGGCGATCGCCCGCGGTCTGCTGCCGTTTTCGATCTCGACCGACCTGCACGGCCATTCGATGAATTTTCCGGTCTGGGATCTGGCGACAACGATGTCGAAGCTACTCAGCGTCGGCATGCCCTTCGACAAGGTGGTTGAGGCCGTCACCTATGCGCCGGCATCGGTCATCAAGTTGCCGATGGAGAACCGGCTTTCGGTCGGCGCGCAGGCCGAATTCACGATTTTCGACCTGGTCGATTCCGAGCTCGAGGCGACGGATTCCAACGGCGAAGTCTCGGTTCTCAACAAGCTGTTCGAGCCGCGCTATGCGGTGATGGGCGCCGATGCTTTCGCCGCCAGCCGTTATGTGCCGCGGGCGCGCAAGCTGGTGCGCCATAGCCATGGTTATTCCTACCGGTAGGATTCGCCGCCGGGCTTGCGCGATGCACTTCATCGGGCACGTTGCGAACTGTCAGAACGGCCATATCCAAACTCCCAGCAGACGCTGTCAATGACAGCACTTAGCAGTCGGATTTCAGGTCTAAGATCTCAGCGGTTGCGCCAGCCCATCAGTTTTTCGATCCGCTCCGCCGAACTGCGCACATGCGCAGTGTAATGGTTCTCGTCGGAGAAGGCTTTCTGCTCCGGCAGCACGATGGAAATGGTGGCGACGCACTGGCCGTCGCGGTCGCAGATCGGCGAGGCGATGCAGGCGACCGCATAATCCGATTCGCCCGCCTGGATCGACAGGCGCGACTCGAAAGCTTTTCCGGCCGCCTCCGACAGGGTGCGGGGATCGATCTCGGCGCGGCCGGTCGGCGACGAGCGGGCGCAGCGCTTGAAGAGCTCGATGCGCTCCTGCTCCGGAAGATGCCCGACGAGCAGGCGGCCGGACGCTGTCCAGTTCAGCGGCACCCGGGTGCCGACGCGCGATGCCACCTGGAAGTGGCTCGGGCCATCGGCCATGGCAAGCACCAGCATATAATCGCCGTCGCGGCCGCAGACCTGCACGGTTTCGCCGGCCTGGCGGCAGAGATCGTGCATCTCGTGGGTGGCGATGCTCATGAAATCCAGCGACCGGGCATAGGCGAGCCCGTAGTGATAAAGCCGCGCCCCGAGCCAGATCGAGCCGTCCGCCTGGCGTGTCAGCATGTTCTTCTCGACCAGATCATCGACGATGACGTAGACGGTCGACAGCGGCGCCTTCACCGCCTTGGCAATGGCATAGACGCCGGCGGGCGATCCGGTCTCGTAGAGATGATCGATCACCTGAAGCGCCCGGTCGATGCCGCTGACGCGCGCGCGGCGCGCGCCCTTGCCGGCGGCTTCGTCGGCATGGCCCTCATCTTCGGAGTAAACTGCGGGTGATGTCTTTCCGTCCAATTCCATGCACCTCGTTAACACTGCGATCATGTTACATTACTATGGCATAGCGGTCGCTGTGGCAAATCGCAACATCTTGTAGGTTGATCGTGCGGGGATGCGAAGCGGGGATGGTTCTCGGCGCGGTGCGACTGCTCGGGAAGAACTCCATCATAAACTGGAACAACAAGCCGCAGCCTGAGTTTGACCCCGAACCCAGGAGGTCATGATGACGAATTATCCGACACCGCCTTTCCCGTCCCAGAAACAGCCCATGCCGGGTTTTACCGCACAGATGGATCCCGTTCCCGACCATGGCGAGAAAAGCTATCGCGGTTCCGAGCGGTTGAAGGGCAAGCGGGCGATCATTACCGGCGGCGATAGCGGCATCGGCCGGGCGGTGGCCATCGCCTATGCCAGGGAAGGCGCCGACTTGGTGATTTCCTATCTCGACGAGGATGAGGATGCCGACGAGACGAAGCGACTCGTCGAACAGGCCGGACGCAAGGCCGTGCTCGTCAGCGGCGATATCCAGGATCCGGCTCATTGCCGGCAGATCGTCGACACGGCGGTCAAGGAGCTCGGCGGTATCGACATTCTCGTCAACAATGCCGCGCATCAGGCGAGCTTCAAGAGCATCGACGAAATCAGCGACGAGGAGTGGGAACTGACCTTCAAGGTCAATATCCATGCGATGTTCTACCTGACCAAGGCTGCGGTCCCCCATATGAAGCCCGGCAGCGCCATCATCAACACCGCTTCGATCAATTCGGACAATCCAAACCCGACACTGCTTGCTTATGCGACAACCAAGGGTGCGATCCAGAATTTCACCGCCGGCCTTGCCCAGCTTCTGGCCGAGAAAGGCATTCGCGCCAACGCCGTGGCGCCGGGACCGATCTGGACGCCGCTCATTCCCTCGACGCTTCCGGAGGAAAGCGTCAGCAATTTCGGCAAGCAGGTGCCGATGAAACGGCCGGGCCAGCCGGCCGAGCTTGCAACAGCCTACGTGATGCTGGCCGATCCTTTGTCGAGCTATGTCTCCGGCGCGACAATCGCGGTCACCGGCGGCAAGCCGATCCTGTGATGCAGGTCGGACGGAATTGGCGGTTCCGGGTCAAAGACCTGCATGAAACGAGGAGCTGAAGCGTGCCGGTCAAGTCTGATGCGACGCGCTTCAGTGCGGCCTGCCGAAGCCGCCGCCGGTCGGCGTCGTGACGATCACGGCGTCGCCGGCGGCGAGCATTGACTGGTCGCAGCCTTCCAGCCTTTCGACGGTGCCGTCCGCGCGACGGATCTCGGTTTTCCCCAGCTGTCCGTCTTCCCCGCCGAACAGGCCGAACGGCCGGATCGTTCGATGTGAGGAGAGAATGCTGCAATCCATCATTTCCAGAAAGCGGATGGTGCGCTCGGTGCCGCCGCCGGCGCTATATTGTCCCTTGCCGCCGGAACCGCGGCGGATGTGGAAATCTTCGAGCACGACGGGAAAACGGAATTCCAGCACCTCGGGGTCGGTCAGCCGCGAATTGGTCATATGCGTGTGCACGCCATCGGCGCCGTCGAAGCCGGTGCCGTCGTTGAGCCGGCCGGCCGGCCCGCCGGCGCAGATCGTCTCGTAATATTGATAGACGGCATTGCCGAAGGTCAGGTTGTTCATCGAACCCTGGGCTGCCGCCAGCGTTCCGAGCGCGCCGAACAGGGCATTCGTCACATGCTGGCTGGTCTCGACATTGCCGGCGACGACGGCGGCCGGATAGACCGGACGAAGCATCGAACCCTCCGGCACGATGATCCGGATCGGCCGCAGGCAGCCGGCATTCATCGGGATCGGCTGCTCGACCATGACGCGGAAGACATAGAGCACGGCGGCGCGCGTCACCGGTTCCGGCGCATTGAAATTGGTCGGCTGCTGCGCGCTCGTGCCGGTGAAATCGACGGTTGCCTCACGCGCCTGCCGGTCGACGGTGATCTTCACGTTGATGACGGCACCCTGATCGGTGGGATAGGTGAATTCGCTGTCGCTCAAGCGGGCGATCACCCGGCGAACGCTCTCCTCGGCATTGTCCTGCACATGGCCCATATAGGCTTCGACGACGTCGAGCCCGAAATGTGCGACCATCTTGCGCAATTCCCAAACACCCTTTTCATTGGCGGCGATCTGCGCCTTCACGTCGGCGAGGTTCTGGGCGGGGTTGCGGGCGGGATAGGGATGATCTGTCAGCATCGCCGCGAATTCGGCTTCGCGAAAACGGCCTTCATCGACCAGCAGGAAATTGTCGATCAGCACGCCTTCCTCGTCGACCTTGGTTGCCCGCGGCGTCATCGAGCCCGGCGCCTTGCCGCCGATATCGGCGTGATGGCCGCGCGAGGCGACGTAAAACAGGATGGTTTTTCCCGCGTCGTCGAAAACAGGTGTGACGACGGTGATATCGGGTAGATGCGTGCCGCCATTATAGGGAGCGTTGAGCGCGAAGACGTCGCCCGGGCGGATGCGGCCCTCGTTCAGGCGGATGATGGTTTCGACCGACCGATCCATGGAGCCGAGATGCACCGGCATGTGCGGCGCATTGGCGACAAGCGCGCCGGTGCGGTCGAAGACGGCGCAGGAGAAATCGAGCCGCTCCTTGATGTTGACCGAATGCGCCGTGTTCTGCAGCGTTACGCCCATCTGTTCGGCGATCGCCATGAAGAGGTTGTTGAAGACTTCGAGCATGACGGGGTCGGCATTCGTGCCGATCGCGGCATTGCGGGCAAGCGCAATTTCGCGGGCGAGGACGATATGATCGAGGCTCGTGAGCCTTGCCTGCCAGCCGGGTTCGACGACGATCGTCTGATGTGGTTCGATGACGAGGGCAGGACCCTTGAGGACGGCGCCAGGCTTCAGCGCACCGCGCTCGAAGATGCCGGCCTCATGCCATGCGCCGCCGGAAAAGAAGCGGGTCGTGCGCAGCGCTTGCGGTGCGAAGGCTTCTGCCTGCGTCGCCGCTTCCTCGATGTCGGCGCCGCCGCCAATGCCCTCGACTTCGATGGAGTCGACGACGACAGGGCGGTCTTCGAAGATAAAGCCGAACTGCTTCTTGTGGGCAATGGCGAAGGCTTGCACCATCTCCTCCTGTGGCCCGAAGGCGACCGGCAGGGCCGTGTCGGTGCCCTTGTATTGCAGGTGCAGGCGGGTGACGATCTCCATATCGACGCCCTTGACGCCCTGCAGCGTCAGCTCCTCGCGGACATCTTTCTCCAGTTCAGCCCTGATGCCGCCGATCGTCGTCAGTGCCTCGGCAATCTCCGTCAGAACCGCGCGCTGGCGTGTGGCGCGGATGTCGGCAAGCCCCATGCCATAGGCGGAGAGGATGCCGGAAAACGGGTGGATCAGCACGGTTTTCATGCCGAGACTGTCGGCGACGAGGCAGGCATGCTGGCCGCCGGCACCGCCGAAGCAGGTGAGCGCATAGCCCGAAACGTCATAGCCGCGCTGGACGGAGATCTTCTTGATGGCGTTGGCCATATTCTCGACGGCGATGGCGAGGAAGCCGTCGGCGACGTCTTCCGCCGTCCGCCCGCCGCCGATCGTCTCTGCCATCTCGGCAAAGGCTGCGCGCACGGCCTCGGCATCGAGCGACTGGTCCTGCTCGGGCCCGAAGATAACAGGGAAGAATTCCGGCAGCAGCTTGCCGGTCATGATGTTGGCGTCGGTGACGGCAAGCGGGCCGCCGCGGCGATAGGATTTCGGGCCGGGTGTGGCGCCGGCCGATTCCGGGCCGACGCGGAAACGCGAGCCGTCATAGCTGAGGATCGAGCCGCCGCCGGCGGCGACGGTATGGATCTTCATCATCGGCGCGCGCATGCGCACGCCGGCCACTTCGGTCTCGAAGGCGCGTTCCAATTCACCGTCGTAATGCGAAACGTCGGTCGAGGTGCCGCCCATATCGAAGCCGATCATTCTGTTGAAACCGGCAATGCGTGAGACCTCGACCGCGCCGACGACCCCGCCTGCAGGGCCTGAGAGGATCGCGTCCTTGCCCTGGAAGAGATGCGCGTCGGTCAGCCCGCCGGAGGACTGCATGAACATCAATTTCGGACCTTGTCCCTCGACAGCGCCGAGCTCGGCTGCGACCTGATCGACATAGCGCCTCAGAACCGGAGACAGATAGGCATCGACGACGGCGGTATCGCCGCGGCCGACGAGCTTGATCAGCGGTGAAACCACATGCGAGGGCGAGACCTGGGTGAAGCCGATCGCGCGCGCGATGGCGGCGGCCCGCTGCTCATTTTGGGGGTAGCGATAGGCGTGCATGAAGACGATGGCGACGGCGCGCAGCCCTTGGGCATAGGCAGCTTCCAGGGCTTGCCGCAAGCCATCCTCGTCGAGCGGGCGTTCCACGCTGCCGTCGGCCAGCACACGCTCGTCGGCCTCGATGACATCGGCATAGAGCAGTTCCGGCTTGACGATCTTCTTGGCGAAGATATCGGCGCGGGCCTGGTAGCCGATCTCCAGAGCGTCGCGAAAACCCTTCGTCGTCACCAGGAGGGTCGGGTCGCCCTTGCGCTCCAACAGCGCATTGGTGGCGACCGTCGTTCCCATCTTCACCGCGCCGATGCGGTCGGAAGGGACCGGATCATCGGCTTTGAGGCCGAGCAAGTCGCGAATGCCGTGCACCGCCGGGTCGCGATAGGCTTCGGGATTTTCCGAGAGCAGCTTATGGGCGATGAGTGAGCCGTCAGGGCGCCGTGCGACGATATCGGTGAACGTGCCGCCGCGATCGATCCAGAAATCCCACTGTCCGCCCATCGTCCGGCCTCCTGTTGAACTGAAAATTTATTGACGATTTATCGATAAAATGTCAACGTTTCTCCTCTTGGATCGTGGAGGTGTTGCTAATGGCGGAAGGGCGTGGACGACAGGAGATCGGGCCGATCGTCTCCTCCGCACATTTGGCCGATGGCGCGCTTCCTGTTCTGTCGGAACTGGAATTCGGCCTCATCCTCGCCAGCAATGCCTTCGACCGCTGGATGGTGCGCTGCATGACGGCGGCGGGCGAGCCGGGCTGCGCCGCAATCGACGTGCTGGTGCTGCATTCGGTGGCCCACCGGCAGCGGCCGAAGCGGCTCGGCGACCTTTGCAGCGTGCTCGGCGTCGAGGATACGCATCTGGTGATTTATGCAATCAAGAAACTGGAAAAGCGCTGTCTGGTGAAAAGCACGCGGGCGGGCAAGGAGAAGTTGATCGCCGCCACCGACAAGGGTCTTGAAACCTGCCTAAAATATCGCGCCGTGCGCGAAGCGCTGCTGGTGGATTCGGTCAGAGGGCTTGGGCTCGATCCGGCAGTGACATCGGCAGTGGCGGCGACGCTCAGGGCGCTTTCCGGCCACTACGACCAAGCAGCAAGGGCCGCCGCCTCGTTATGACGACAGCCCTTGTCGCGGGCAGGGAGAGATCCCCCGGTATTCAGAAAGTTGTTTCAGCCGAAGCAGGGCATCGCCGGCAGGTTGGCGCGGCTTGCGAGAGCTCCGATCATTTTGCCGACCGGCGTCGGGCGCGGTTCGCGGTTGCCGGCGGCCGTCTCCAGGAGTTGCTTGAAATCTTCAAGCTTCACGCCGTCGGCGCGCAATACCATGGCGATCAGGGGGTCGCGGAGGGCTTCGGATATCGTCAGGTCGTCTCTGGTCTTTCTCATGGCTTGTCCTCCTTTCGTGGGCGGTCGCCCGTGTTCCACTTTGCGCCGCCAAGCCCTCGGCATTGACTTTGGCGGTCTGTGGTGTTACCGGTAAGTAACAATACAGTTGTTACCGATCGGTCACATTGATGTCAAGGACTTCGTCCGCAAAAAAATCAGAAACTTCGAGTGAAATCTCCGCCGCCGTTCCAGAAGATCGCATCCCTCCGCGGGAGCGCATCGTCTCGACCGCCTCGGAGCTTTTCCGCGAACACGGCATTCGCGGCATCGGCGTCGATGCCATCGCCGATGCGGCGTCGACCAACAAGATGACGCTTTACCGGCATTTCGGCTCGAAGGACGAGCTCGTCTGCGAGACGCTGCGCCGCGCCTCCGAAAAGGCGGATGCCATCTGGCGGGATCTCGAGGCGGCCCATCCCGGCGATCCCGGCGCGCAGCTGGATGCCTGGGTCGAGATGCGGGCGCAGTGTCTGAACGGCGAGCCCGCCGGCTGCGATCTCGCCAATGCCGCCATCGAACTCAAGGGCGAGGGCCATCCTGCCCACGAGATGATCGAGCGGCACAAGGCCGGACAGCGCGATCGTCTGGCTGCGCTCTGTTCGCAAGCCGGTGCGCGCGAACCTCAACTTCTTGCCGATACGCTGACGCTGCTGCTCGAAGGCGCGCGCGTCAGCCGCCAGGCGATGGGTGCCGCCAACTGCTGCGGCCATTTCGCCAAGGCCTGCAGGGCGGCGATCGCCTCTTTCACCTGACCTTCCGGGGAACCTTACCGCCTCCATGCCGTTTTTCCATCACCGGAAGGCGATGTGGAGGCAGAGATGAACCACGTCTATCTCAAACGCCTATATGCCAAACGCGCCGAGCTTGAAGCCAAGCTGGAGCTTCACGATGCGCGCTATTGTTTCGGCGAGGAAGAGGTCGATGACGGCACCGACAGCGATCTGCGTCAGCGCTTGAGCGAGGTCTCCGACGAGATCGCCGCCTTGGAGAACAAAGCGGCTACTCCCTGGCGCTGAGGATCTCCATCGTCCGCTCGTCGAACTGTCCCTCATAAAAACGCTCGATCACCCGGTGGAAGGGCGAGCCGTGATCGGTGATCGCGGCAAACAGCGTCATCGATGAGCGCAGCTTGAAGTCATCGGGCGAGCCGAGGATATCATGCGCCGATCGGCCCTTGACCGATAAAATCGCCTCGACGCAGCGCAGCAGCCGGCTTGAAAGAACGGGGTGGGCGAGATAGGCGGCGGCTTCCTCGGCCGAACGGATCGCATATTTTTCCGCCATCGCCGACGTGCCGAGCCCTGATATCTGCGGGAAGATGAACCACATCCAGTGGGAGGTCTTGCGCCCGGCTTGCAGCTCGGAGAGCGCCTGTTGATAGATGCCGTTCTGGGCTTCGACGAAGCGGTCTAGGTTAAAGTCGATATCACCGGCCATGGTTCTTTCCCTTTTCCTGCTGTCTTTGCAGCCTGGGCCAAGGGGCTCCATGCCCGGCGAAACTTTTCTGTCCGGCGAAGGGGCCGAGCTGTCAGCAGACCCTTTCAGCGTAGGGGCTGCTGTCGCGGCAATGGCCGTAAGCCGGATGATGCGGCGGATTATCGCCAGCGGGGGCGGCAATAGCCGATGTCGTCATCGGATCGGTATTGCCGGAAGAATATGCGGCAAAACCCGCAAAGCTCAAGACAAGCAATGCGCCGACAATGACAACGCGCTCAAAGCCCGACAGTTTCTGGGCACTGACATGTTCCGCATAATCGCGCTCGCCGGCGCCGGCGGTCTCGTCCTCTTTCACATGGACGGTCACCATATCCTGGTGACGGCTTAAAGTTTCACTATCAGTCATTCTAATTACTCCTGCAACACATGCAGAGTCGCGTCCCGAGGGTAAACCCTCACCCTCGCGCCGAATCCTACTCCAAATGCGAGCATCATGTGTGTCTTCAATCGCGGCAATTGAAGGGGCGATCTGCAAACGCAGTGTTCAAAAAATCGAACTAATGCATGCAAAATATCGTGAAGCTCTGGCTCATCGAAATGATCCGCGGTAATCCGGAGGGATATTTCGTCTGGATGGTCCCATGAGCAAATCCTTCGGCGCCATGTCGGTCGCCCAGCTTTCCGTCCTCATTCAGGGCGGCGCAGCCGATCCAGTCGATGTGGCAGGGGCCGTCTTCGACGCCATCGCGAATTACGCCGACAAGGCCGTCTTCACCACGCTGCTTGAAGACCGGGCGATGGAAGAAGCGCGCGCGTCTTCCAAACGGCTGCGGCAAGGGCGCTCGCTCGGACTGCTGGACGGTATTCCGATCGCCTGGAAAGATCTTTTCGACATCGAAGGCCGGACGACGACGGCAGGTTCGCGCGTCCTGGCAGGGGATGCGCCGGCCGAACGGGATGCGGCCGTCGTCGCTTTGCTGAGGAATGCCGGCATGGTTGCCATCGGCTGTACCAATATGAGCGAGTTCGCCTTTTCCGGCCTCGGCATCAATCCGCATTACGGCACGCCGGCAAATCCGCGAAGCGCCGACCGCCCGCGCATCCCCGGCGGCTCCTCCTCCGGCGCCGGTGTGGCCGTCGCCGCTGGACTGGTGCCGGTCGCGATGGGCACGGATACCGGCGGGTCGGTGCGTATTCCCGCCGCCCTCAACGGCATCGTCGGCTACAAGGCGACACGCGGCCGCCATGCCATGGACGGTGTCTATCCGCTGGCGAAAAGCCTGGATTCATTGGGGCCGCTCTGCCGCACCGTCAAGGACGCGGTCTGGATCGATGCGGCGATGTGCGGCCTGACGGCACCCGATGTCGCCGAGCGTTCCTTGCAGGGACTGGAATTGCTCGTGCCTGAAAACATCGTCTTCGATGGGGCCGAACCGGGTGTCATCGTCGCCTTCGAGGCAGCCCTGAAGCGCCTTCAACGGGCCGGTGTTCGGGTTTTGCGCATCACCATCCCCGCTTTCAATGGGATCATCGATCTGCTGACGACGTACGGCCCGCTGGTGACTGCCCAAGCCTATGCCCTTCATCAGGAACGGTTGGCGGGGCCGGAAGCGGACCGCATGGATCATCGTGTCGTCATGCGCACCCGCTTGGGAGCGAGGACGACGGCGCCGCATTACATGGCGCTTCTCGAGGCCCGCCGCCGCCTCATTGCCGATGTCGACCGCATCGTCGGCGACCGCCTCATCGCCTTTCCGACCGTCGCCCATGTGGCGGCGCCGATCGCGCCGCTGGAACAGGATGACGAGCTCTTCTTCGCCACGAACAACAAGACGCTGCGCAACACGATGTTCGGCAATTTTCTCGACTGGTGCGGTGTCTCGGTGCCTTGCGGCACGGGCGAGGCGGGCATGCCCGTCGGCCTGCTGCTTTCGGCCACCGCCCGTCGCGACGAGGTATTGCTGGGAACGGCCCTTGCCGCGGAGGCAGTCATCCGCGGGGATTTTGACTGAGTTCGCGATTGATTTCGATTTTGTCGCCACTGACTGGCGCGAGAGGAATTGGAGGAGGGAACATGCAGCTTTTGCAAAACGGGCGCTTCGCGGTTTCGACATGGTCGCTGCATCGGTTGCTCGGCGCGGTTCACGCCTATAGCCCCGACCCCGACAAGAGCGCTGCGCCGAGGGAGCCCTACGGCCCCGGCGGCGCGGCGCTGATCGACGTGCCGGCGATGCTGGCGGCGCGGGGCGTCAATCGGTTGGAGATCTGCTCTTTCCATCTGCCGAGCCTCGATGCCGCCTATATCGGCGAACTCAGCGATGCGATGGCGGCGTCGAACGTGCTGCTCCAGACCCTGCTCGTCGAGGACGGCGATCCCAGCCATGCCGGGACGGCCGAGCGCGACATCGGTTGGATGGCCGAGTGGATCGGCATCGCGGCGGCCCTTGGGGCGCAGAGAATGCGCGTCATCGCCGGCAAGCAGAAGCCGAGCGAGGAAAACCTTGACCGTGCGGCCCGCCAGCTCAACTGCCTGGCCGAGAAGGCGGAAGGCAGCGGCGTGCGCATCGTCGTCGAGAACTGGTTCGACCTCTTACCGTCGCCGGTCGAGATGAATTGGCTGCTCGACCAGCTGGATGGCAAGGTCGGGCTCAACGGCGACCTCGGCAACTGGTCAGCCCCCGCGAAATATGACGGTCTGGCCGATATCATGCGGCGGGCGGAAATCTGCCACGCCAAGGCCGATTACAATGCTGCCGGCCTCGATGCGGAGGATTACCGCAGGTGCCTGGCGATGTGCGAAAGGGCAGGTTACGCCGGTCCCTTCACGCTGATCTATGATTCGCCCTTCTTCGCCGACGAATGGGACGGCATCCTGCTGCAAAAGACCTTCATCGAGGATTTTCTGCGCGCGGCGCCGGTCAGCAGGACCGCCTAGAACGGTCTGTTATTCCTGGCGCGGAAACCTCTGGCTTTCTTCCAGCACGTTCAAATCCATGTGGTTGCGCATGTAGCGCTCCGAGGCTTTCTGCAGCGGCTGATAATCCCAGGGATAATAGGCGCCGTTGCGCAGCGCCGCATAGACCACCCAGCGGCGGGCCTGGCTTTCGCGCACGGCCGCGTCGAAAGCGGAGAGGTTCCAGCGCCGGCCCGCCTGTTCGACGAGCCGCGCCAGCGTCTCGGCATGCGCCGGATTTCCCGCGAGATCGTCGAGCTCTTGCGGATCGGCCTCGAGATCGAACAGCATCGGCGGGTCCTTCTCGCAGAGCGAGAGCTTGTAGCGCCCGTCCCTGAGGCAGACGAGCGGCGCTTCCGAGCCTTCCGCGGCATATTCCATCGGTACCGGGCCACGGCTGCCGGTGCCCTTCGCGAGGGCTGCAAGATCTTGGCCTTCGGTCCACGGCTTCAATGACGCGATATCGATTCCGGCAAGACCGGCAAGCGTCGGCGTTACATCAAGGGTGGAGACGGGCTGGTCGATGCGCTTCGGCGTCCAGCCGGGGACTGCGATCATCAGCGGCACGCGGGACGATCCTTCGAAGAAGTTCATCTTGAACCAGAGGCCGCGATCGCCAAGCATGTCGCCGTGGTCGGACACGAAGAGGATGATGGTGTTCTCCGCCATGCGGCTGCGTTCCAGCACACCGAGAATCGCGCCGATCTTCTCGTCAACATAGGAGATATTGGCGAAATAGCCGCGTCTTGCCCGCCTGATCTGCTCTTGGCTGATGTCGAAAGCATCGTGGTCGCAGGCTTTCATCAGGCGCTGAGAATGAGGATCCTGCCGCTCGAAAGGGATCGGAGCTACGGCCGGGTCGAGGGCCGCACAGTCCTCATAGAGATCCCAGAATTTGCCGCGCGCGACATAGGGGTCGTGTGGATGGGTGAAGCTGACAGTCAGGCACCAGGGGCGTTCATCGTGACCACGCGAGAGGTCGAAGAGCTTGCGGGTGGCGTGATAGGCGACCTCGTCGTCATATTCCATCTGATTGGTGATCTCGGCAATGCCGGCGCCGGTGACCGAACCGAGATTGTGGTACCACCAGTCGATGCGCTCGCCGGGCTTGGTATAATCAGGTGTCCAGCCGAAATCGGCCGGATAGATGTCCGTCGTCAGCCGTTCCTCGAAACCGTGAAGCTGGTCGGGGCCGACGAAGTGCATCTTTCCCGACAGCGCCGTCTGGTATCCGGCGGCGCGCAGATGGTGCGCATAGGTCGGAATGTCGGAGGCAAATTCAGCCGCGTTGTCATAGACGCGCGTCCGGCTCGGCAATTGGCCCGACATGAAAGACGCCCGTGCCGGCGCGCAGAGCGGGCTTGCCGTATAGCTATTGGCAAAACGCACGGAGCGGCCTGCCAGTGATTTCAGATGCGGCGCGTGAAGAAAATCGGCGGGGCCATCGGGAAAGAAGGTTCCGTTCAACTGGTCCACCATCAGGATGAGAATGTTCGGGCGTGCCATGTGAATACCTTTTGCCATTTGAAGATTTTATTGAAACGCCTATTATTACGCCTGTAAAGCCAGCTTTTTTCGATGGCTGCCTAAAGGAATCTTTATGTTAGACCGCCCACCCGAACTTGGTTGGATGCGCCTCTTCGTCGAGGTCGCGCGGCTCGGGAGCTTTTCGGCGGCGGCAGCGCTTCTCGGGCTGACCCAGCCGGCCGTCAGCTACCAGATCCGCCGGCTGGAACAGCAGTTCGGTGTCAGCCTGCTGCGCCGCCAGCATCGTGGCGTCGAATTGACCGCCGAAGGGGAGCGGCTTCTGGACATTGCCGCCAAGGCGGTCGGCGATATCGATGCGCTCGCCCGCAGTTTCCGCCTCGAAGCCCAGAGGCCGGTCGTCAGGCTCAGGACCGACTATGCTTTCTCGGCGCTTTGGCTGATCCCGCGCATGGATGGGTTTCGCCTGCTGCACCCGGAAACGGACATACAGATCGTCGCGACGCAGAGGCTTGCGGTCGGGTTTCGCGACGAGGCCGACGTCGCGGTCGTGTTCGGAACGCGGGCGGAATTCGGTGCCGTCGGCACGCTTCTGCTGCCGGAGAGGGTCGTGCCCGTCTGCACGCGGGGGTTCCTCGATCGCAACGGACCCTTCGACGATCCAGGACAATTGGCCGGAGCGAGGCTGATCCATCTCGACGCGCCGCTGCCATCGCCCTGGTTCGATTGGCGCACATATTTTGGCGAATTCTCCGTCCTGCGCGGCGCCCGCGCCGACCGCGGTGATATCAGCTTCAATACCTATTCGTTGGTCGTTCAGGCGGCGCTGAGCGAGCAGGGCGTGGCGCTCGGCTGGATGGGGCTCGTCGACACGCTCCTTTCGGCGGGCATGCTGCTGGAAGCCGGCCCGTCGCTGGAGGCGCGAGACCGCGGTTACTGGCTGGTGCCTCCGCGATCTCCAAACGTCCACAGCGAGAGGCTCAGCACCTGGCTGTCGGATGAGGCGGGGAAGGTCGGCTAGCTCGAGCCGCGCCGCATGCGGATGAGGCGATGGTTGTCCCGGATAACCATCGCCTCATCCGCATGCTCACCAGACGCCTCGCAAGATATGGATATAGTTGAAGCCTTTTCGAGTCCGACTCTTAGCCGATTTTTCTCGTCACAAAGAAACTCATCGCAACTTTTTCGTCACCATCTGGCATTGACGTGAACGGCGCTCGAAGTTCCTTCCGTCCTAGTCCGTCCGTACGGGTGTACTGGAGTTCCGCAAGGATTTCGAAGCCGCTCTCCTGCATCAGATTGATGTGATGGCTGCGCCACTTCCGATTTATCAGGTAGGGTCGTCGTCCACGCATCATCGTCCACGTGGGCGCGCTCAAAACCCAGTGCCCATTCCAGTCGCTTGACAGACCGTGAGATTGGAAGTCGATCAGGTGCGTCGCAAACCCTCCTGGCTTCAGCCACCGGGCAATAGCGATATAGGTATCAACGAGGTTGTCCACGTGCTCCATGACTGAATGCGTCATCAGCCAGTCAGCCACACCCGCCTGCAGTACGTTGAAATCGGTCCATGGTGCGACGAACTTTAATCGTTCGCTGCCATTCACGAGGTCCGCCTTCAGCGCGTCGATTGCCTCCGCACTGAGGCGCTGTTGCACGATCCCATCTATCCGATTCCAGGCGAAGTTTGTCGGTGAAGGCGGAAAAAAGATGTCGCCCGATACGGTGTTATCCCAAAATGCGGCCCGCTCGCCGAAGAGTTCAATCAAACCGCTCAGGACTTCAAGATCGTGCTCGATGCTCCGGTGGTCTTGCAAATCCAGCCCGATGTACGTGTCGACGCCCGCAAGCAGTGCGGCAAGCCCAACGCCAAGCGAACTTCCGGGGCCGACCTCGACCAATACTTCAGGTCTTTTGCCGTTCAGCCAAGGCGCTAGGTGACCGTAGTGGCGAAAGAAAAGGTCATAACAGTGGCGCGCAGAAGCAGTGCCCCCTTCTACGTGCGTATTTCGCAGTTGCGGAACGACAAAGGAACCCAGTCCCTTGGCTAGGGAGCGAAGTGCAATATGGGTCATGGCGCCACCTTTTTCATCGAAACTCCAGCACGGCAATGTCCGGCGTGCTCTACCCAGCAGAATTCGCGTGCAACATCATCAGACACCAAAGAAAAGCAAAGCAATATGATTCGCCCTTGGACTCGTTAGTTGGGATTGTACGCGGCTCATAGTGATAGATATTTTCACGAATCTAAAGTCATTCATTGGGCGTACAGCAATAATCACTATGACCATGGCTGGTTGCTGAAGCGCATGAGAGGCTGCCTCGAAAAGAATTGCGTGATTTCAGCGAGTTGTGATTCCTTCGGATTTGCGAGATTCGATGGAGTTCTTCCTCCCGTACTGGATCGTGGCTTGCTAGCGATCTATGCAACATGAGTAATAGAGAGGGCATTCGGTAAGTGGGCGGGTGTATTTCGTTCTCCTGGTCTATATCGGGATTTCAGAAGCGCCATATGGATGCCCGCCGATCTGGGTGGCTAGCAGCAGTCTTGCGGCTCACCACGCCTCAACGCCGACGTTTGTGCCCAGGAGAAGCCTTGTCATCAGCGATAGTGATCGACATTGTGGGGCGAATCGATAGCGAAGGCGGCTGAAGCATGCGAACCATCGGATATGGCATCGGACTGCTCATGGTCGTGTTCGGCCTGATCTGGATCGGGCAGGGAAGCGGCTATTTTCCCTATCCGGCGTCGAGTTTCATGATTGCCCAAAAGATCTGGATGCTCTGGGGCGCCATTCTGGCGACGGCGGGCATCGTCGTGATGGTCGTCATATCGCGGCTTCGCCGCAGAGGATGAATGGCTGCTGCCGTTTGGTGGCAATCCGGCCGCTGGCGGCCTGTCGAAATGAGGAGAATGGCATGAGCGCAGCTGAAATCGACGGTTTTGCCGACCGTATCAGGAAACACCGGGGCGGTATGATCTCCGCCTGGGTCGGTATTCCCGACGCCATGCTCGTCAACCATCTGGCACAGGAGGCGTTCGACGCCGTCGTGCTCGATATGCAGCATGGCATGTGGGATATGCAGTCGGCGGCAAATGCCGTTGCTCAGGCACGTCTTGCCGGCAAGCCGGCCATCGCGCGCATTCCGATCGGCGATTTCGCCTCCGCCTCGCGGCTGCTCGATGCCGGGGCCTCCGGCATCATCGCGCCGATGATCAATTCGGCCGATGATGCGCGAGCCCTGGTCAGGACGACGAAATATCCGCCTCTCGGTGAGCGCAGCTGGGGACCGTCCCTGGCGCTGAACCATAGCGGCCTGTCGCCGGACGTCTATCTGAAGACTGCCAACGAGCTCACCGTCGCCGTCGCCATGATCGAGACCCGCGCCGCGCTCGATGCGATCGACGGCATTCTTGGCGTGACCGGCATCGACGGTATTTTCGTCGGCCCCGCCGACCTTTCGATCGCCCTATCGAACGGCGATCAGGTGGCGCCGAATGCGGCAGAGATCGACAGCGCCATGCAGCACGCGGTTGCGCGCTGCCGCGCCCACGGCAAATTCGCCTGTGCCTATGCCGGCGATGGCGAGCGGGCCGGCGAGCTGCTGAAGTTCGGCTTTGATCTGGTCATCGCCGGCGCCGAGACCATACAGCTGCGCGCCGGCGCCCGCCGCGCCATCAATGCCGCCCGTCGGATCGCTTCGGGCAGCTGATCTTCGTCAGCGGGCCGGCTTGATCGCCAGCCAGATGACGTGGCGGGCGCCGCCGCGTTTGCCGTTGGCGCGGGTATTGACCGCTTCGACGGAAAAGCCGCTGTCCCTGAGACGGCGGGTGAAATCAGGATCCGGCCCGGATGACCAGACGGCGAGCACGCCGCCGGGGCGAAGCGCGGCGCGGGCGGCGCGCAGGCCGGCGAAATCGTAGAGCCGGTCGTTGGATTTGCGGGTCAGCCCATCCGGTCCGTTGTCGACGTCGAGCAGGATCGCATCATAGGCGTTCTTGCCGGCGCGGATCGCCTCGCCGACATCGCCCTGATGGATGCCGACGCGGGGATCGTCGAGGCAGCCCTTGAAGACCTCGGCCATCGGCCCGCGCGCCCAGGCGACGACGGCCGGCACCAGTTCGGCGACGGTGACGCCGGCATCATCTGGAAGGACGGCAAGCGCGGCGCGCAGGGTGAAACCCATGCCGAGCCCGCCGATCAGCACCCTCGGCTTCGGATGCGTTTTGATCCGCTCCCAGGAGAGGGTCGCCAGCGCCTCTTCTGAGCCGCTGAGGCGGCTGTTCATCAGCTCGTTGGCGCCCAGCATGATCGAGAACTCGCTGCCGCGCTGCTTCAGCCTGAGTTCACCGCCTTCGCCGGGAATGGTCGCGGAATCGAGTTGAATCCAGGGCAGCATGACGGTTTCGCCTCACTTGAAAGAACCGTCCCCTAGCATAGGGAGATGAGCGAAACCAGCAAACCGGCGTCAGATCACCCGCATGAAATGACCCGGCTCCACTTCGACGACATCGTCCTGCGGCGCGGCCGAACGGCGGCGGATATCCTCGACCTCGTCGGGCCTCAGCCGCGCCTTCGGATCTTCGAAACGGACGTCGGGATCGGGCACGGCCGAGAGCAGCAACCTGGTATAGGGATGCAGTGGATTGTCGATCACTCGGGCAGTACTGCCCCATTCGACGATCTGGCCGGCATACATGACGGCGATGTCTTCGGCGACGTAACGCGCGGTGGCGATGTCATGGGTGATGTAGAGCAGGCCGAGATTCATCTCCCGCTTCATCTCGTTCAACAGGTTGAGCACGCCCAGGCGAACGGAGACATCGAGCATCGAGGTCGGTTCGTCCGCGACGATCACCTCCGGCCTGACGGCAAGGGCGCGGGCGATGTTGACGCGCTGGCGCTGGCCGCCGGAGAGTTCATGCGGATATTTCGGCGCGACGAGATCGGGATCGAGCCTGACGCGCTCCAGCAGTTCGCGGATCGTCGCGTTGATTTCAGTCCCCTTGATATCGGGGCGATGCAGCTTCAGCGGCCGACGCAGATGGTGAGCGATGGCGTGGGCGGGGTTCAGCGAGGCGAACGGATCCTGGAAGATCATCTGCACGGATCGGCGGTAGCGGGCGATTTCAGCGGAATTCGCCGTCTCGACCGGCCGGCCTTTGTAGAGGATGCGGCCCGATGTCGGCAGATATTCGCGCATCGCCATGCGGGCGCAGGTGGTCTTGCCGCTGCCGGATTCGCCGACGAGCGCCAGCGCCCGGCCGGCGTGCAGCGAAAAGGCGATTGAGCGGGCGGCATGAACGGCGGACGCGCCGTGGCCGAAGGTCTTTGTCACCGTGTCGAGCGCAAGGATGGCCTCGCTCATAGCAGTACGCCTCCATGAAGTGAGGGGAAGGAGGCCCAGAGCTTCTTCGTATAGGCGTGCGCCGGCGTCCTGTAGATCGCCTCGGCGCTGTTCTGCTCCACCAGCCTGCCGGACAGCATGATGCCGATGCGGTCGCAGAACTGCACCATCAGCCCGAGATCGTGGGTGATGAACAGCACGGAGAAGCCGAAGCTGCGGCGCAGCTCGTTGATCCGCTGCAGGATTTCGCGCTGGACGACGACGTCGAGCGCGGTCGTCGGCTCGTCCATGACGACGAGCTTCGGGTCGAGCGCCATGCAGATGGCGATGACGATGCGCTGGCGCATGCCGCCGGAAAACTGATGCGGATAATCGCGCATGCGGTCCGGCGCGATGTCGACGAGCGTCAGCATTTCGGCGGTGCGCTCCCGGGCTTGCGCACGGCTCATGCCTTTATGGGTGCGCAGCAGGTCGTAGAATTGCGCCTCGATGCGCAGCACGGGGTTCAACGAATTCATGGCGCTCTGGAAGACCATGGCGACCTCGCGCCAGCGGAAGGCGCCAAGCGCCCGCTGGTCGAGATCGAGTACGTCGCGGCCGTCGAGCAGGATGCGGCTCTCCTTGCGGATCAGCGCCGGCGGCTTGTGCAGGCGGCTGATGGCGAAGGCGATGGTGCTCTTGCCGCAGCCGGATTCGCCGGCAAGGCCGAAGACCTCGCCGGGCGCCACATCGAAATTGACATCGTCGACGGCGCGGAAATCCTTCTCTTCTCCGATATAATCGATGGTGAGGTTCCTCACCGAAAGCAGCGGTTGCGTCACAGGCGGCCCTCCCCTGTTCGAACGAGCAGCGACCAGCGCTTCAGATGATTGCCGGTGCGCAGCCGCGGATTGGCGATCTCGTCGACGGCGAAATTCAGGAGCGACATGCCGATGCCGAGGAAGGCGAGCGCGAAGCAGGGGGTGAGAATATCCCACCACGCGCCGACCGAAAGCGCCGAGGCCTTCTGGGCATTGTAGAGCATGGTGCCCCAGGAGATCGCCCGGGGATCGCCGAGGCCGAGGAATTCCAGCGTCGCCTCGGTGATGATCGCGAAGATGACGCTGCCGATGAAATTGATGCCGACGATGGAGATCACATTGGGGAAGATCTCGAATGTCATGATCCGCCATTGCGGCTCTCCCATCATCTCGGCGGATTTGACGAAATCCTTCTGCTTGACGGAAAGCGTCTCGGCACGGGTGACGCGGGCGCCCCAGGCCCAGGAGGTGGCGCCGAGGATGAGGGCGATGACGAGCGGGCTTGCCTGGCCGATGAAGGCGGCGAGCACGAGCAGCAAAGGCAGATTGGGAACGACCAGCACCATATTGGTGAAGAAGCTGATGACCTCGTCGGTCTTGCCGCCGCGATAGCCGGAGATGATGCCGAGCGCAGTACCGACCAGCGTGATCAGCAGGCCGGCGCCGAAGCCGACGGCCAGCGAGGTGCGGGCGCCATAGATCAGCCGGGCAAAGACATCCTGGCCGATGCGGGTCGTGCCGAGGATGTGGTCGAGCGACGGCGGCTGGTGCGGCCGCCCGGTGCGGGCGGCGGGGTCGTATTGGGTCAGCAGCGGCGCTGCGATCGCGACGATGACGATGAAGGCGATGATGACGAGGCCGGTGAGCGCCTTGCGGTTCCGAAGCAGGGTCTTCATTTCACGCTCCCTTCAGCCGCGGGTCGAGCATGACGTAGCTGACGTCGACGATGAAATTGGCGATCAGCATGGTCGCGGTCATGATCAGCAGCTGGCCCTGGATGACCGGATAATCGCGGGCGAGGATCGCCTGGTAGAGAATGTTGCCGAGGCCGGGATAATTATAGACGACCTCGGTCACCAGCGAGCCGCCGAGAATGGTACCGATGGCGATGGCAAGGCTGGAGACGGTCGGCAGCAGGGCGTTGCGCGCCGCATACCAGATCATCACATGCCGGTCGGACAGGCCCTTGGCGCGGGCCATGACGATATAGTCCTCGCCGAGCAGGTTGATCATGTTGTTGCGCATGGTGACGGTGAAGCCGCCGATCAGCACGGTGCAGAGCGTCACCATCGGTAGGATGCCGTGATAGGCGACGCTGCCGAGATATTGCAGGCTGAAGGCCGGATCGAGCGAGGGATCGGCGGCATAGCCGTTCGGGAACCAGCCGAGCGTGAAACCGAAGATGAAGAGCACGATCAGCGAGGTGACGACGGCGGGCACCGAGGTCGCGAAAATCGCGCCGACGGAGACGATGACGTCGAACCTGCTGCCGCGACGCCAGGCGGCGAGGATGCCGAGGAAGGTGCCGAGCGCAAAGCTGACGATCGTCGCCGTCCCCATCAGGGCGACGGTCCAGACGAGGGCGTGGCCGAGCACCGAGGTGACCGGCAGCGGGAAATACTTGATCGAGCGGCCGAGGTCGCCGGTGAAGATGCTGCCGAGATAGGTGAGATATTGCTGCCAGAGCGGCCCGTCGACGAAGCCGAAGGTGAGCTTCAGCGCCTGCAGGCTTTCCGGCGGCAATTCGGTGCCGGCGCTCGAAAACATGATCTGCACCGGATCGCCCGGCATCAGCCGCGGCAGGAAGAAATTGATCGTCGCTGCCGCGATGAAGGCTGCCATGTAGAAGACGAGGCGGCGAAGCAGGAAAGCCATGGGAACTCCGTCGTGGCGGGAGCGGCGTTGAACGCCACCGCTCCCGGGATCAAGGCCTTTACTTGGCCGGCTCGAGCGCGAGCAGGTTCAGGAGGCGTGCCGGGTTCGTCCGCGAGATCGACGGATTGACGAAGGGATTTTCCTTGGTCGACCAGCCGGTGAAGCGCTTGGTGTTGTACTGATACCAATTCGGATTGTTGAACACCGGAATCATCGGCATGTTTTCGGCGACGATGCGCTGCGCCTTGTTCATCGTTTCCTTCTGCTTGGGGAGATCCGCGGTATGGGTGAACTCGGTGACGAGTTTCTCGACCTCAGGATTGAACCAGCGCTGCGCGGTAAAGCGCGTCTTGCCCTTGTCCGAAGCGCTGAAGGCGCGCTTGTAGGGGTAGTAGGGCGAGGCCGAAGCCGGCAGGCTGTTGATCGCCGCATCGAAGCTGCCGTTGATGAGGTTGCCGGTCCAGACCGCTTCTTCGGGCGTTTCGATCTTGGCATCGATGCCGACCGCCTGCATGCCTTCGACGGCGATGTTGACGGTATCGACCCAGTCGGTCCAGGAGTTCGGGACAATGATCGAGAAGGAGATCTTGCTGCCGTCGGGATTGTCGCGGAAGCCGTCGCCGTCCTTGTCCTTGTAGCCGGCCCCGTCGAGCAGCGCCTTGGCGGCGTCGGCGTCATAGCTGGCGAACTTGCCGAAATCGGCCTTGACCGACGGATCCGCCCAGCTCTTGTAAAGCTCGCCCATCAGGCCGGGATCTTCGTTCAGCGTCGGGTAGCCATAGCCGGCGACGTCGATCATCGTCTTGCGGTCGAGCGCCATCGACACGGCACGGCGGAATTTCAGGTCGTTGAAGGCCTTCTTGTTGTTCTCGTTCGCTGTTTCCAGGTTGAACAGGAAGGCGACCATGCTGCTCGGCGAATACCAGTAGTGGAAATGCGCCGGGTCCTTGGAGACATAGACATTGTCGATATCGGGAATGAAGGAGACGCCCCAGTCGAGCGTGCCGTCGGCCGTTGCCGTCAGGATCTGGTTGTTGTCGGCAAGCTGCGGGAAACGGATGCAATCGACCTTCAGGTGGGCGTTGTCCCAATAGTTCGGGTTGCGGCACTGATCGTAAGTCTGGCCGGTGAAGCGCGGAACCTCGGTCAGCGGGCCGCTGCCGACCGGGTTTTCGTTGGCGAACGTGACCGGGTCGGCGACATCCTTCCAGACATGTTCGGGGACGATCGGCAGCTGCGAGATCTGCTCGGCGGCGAGCGAACTCGGATTGGCGAGCGTGAAGCGCACCGTCTCGCCGTCCACGGCCTGGACGTCGGTAACGAAGGTCCAGATGCTGACGAAATCGAGCGCCGGGAATTTCTTCAGATAGGCATAGGTGAAGGTGACGTCGGCTGAGGTTAGCGGCTTACCATCCGACCATTTCAGGTTTGGGCGCAGCTTGAAATCGATGCTCTTCAGGTCGTCGGAAAGCTTGAAGCTTTCGGCCAGACGGTAGACCGGCTTGTTGCTGTCGAAGCGATTGAAAATAACAAGCGGCTCATAGATGAAATCGAGAGTCGACTGGCGCGCCGAGGTCTGGTTGAACGGATTGAAGTTGCGCACCCAGGTCGTCGCCGGTTCGATATTGGCCGTCAGGATCGTCTGCGCCATGGCAGAGCCCGAAAGCAGTGTCAGGGCAGCTGCTGCGAGAAGATATTTTTTCATGTTTTATTCCCCTTCTTTTATACGGTGAGAGTTGGCGCGCCAGTCAGGAGACCAGCGCGCTTGCAAATATGTCTTCGACCTCGGCATGGGCGGCCCGATAGTCGATCTTGAGATTGCCGAGGCGGGCCTTGCCGGCGGCGATCCGCTGCAGTGCGGCGTCGGTCAACGGGCGCGCCGCCTTGGCGGCTGCTTCGCTTTCCCTGATATCGCCATGGCTGTGGAGCGCGATGTCGAAGCCGGCGTCGAGCACCTGTTTGACGCGTTCCGGCAGGGTACCGGAGAGCGATCCCATGAAGATGCAGTCGGAGATCAGCACGCCCCCGTAACCCAAGTCCTTGCGGATGACGTCGTGCATGATCGGTGAGACGGAGGCCGGCAATTCCCTGTCGTAGGCGGAGTAGACGACATGGGCGACCATGGCCCAGGGTGTGTCCTTCAATGCGACGAAGGGTTTGAAATCCGTCGTGGTCAGCGTTTCTCGGCTGGCGTCGACGACCGGCCGCTCCTTGTGGGAGTCGAGCGTCGCCCGGCCATGGCCGGGAATATGCTTCATCACAGGCATGTTGCCGGTCTCGAGCAGGCCGTCCACCACTTCGCGGCCGAGGGCGGCGATGACATCGGGATTCGGGCCGAAGGAGCGGGCGCCGATGACCACGCTCGTCGTCTCGAAGACGAGGTCGAGAACGGGCGAGCAGCCGCTGGAAAGGCCGAGTTCCGTCATCATCGCCCCCATGGCCTGGGAGGAAAGGCGCAGGGCTCGTTTGCCGAGCTCGAAATCGCGGCGCGCCAGTTCGGCAAACTGGCCGAAGCTGCGGAAGAGCGGCCAGGGGCCGGCATCGAGATGCTGGACACGGCCGCCCTCCTGGTCGGTGAAGACGGGGGCGTCGTCGCGGCCGACGGCTTCGCGAAAGCGTTCGATCAGCCGCTTCGTCTGCTCCGGCTCGCGCTGATTGCGCCGGCCGACGAAGAGGCCGAGCGGATTGGTCTCGCGAAACAGCGCGAATTCCTCATCCGAAAGAACCGGATTGGGAAGGCCGACGAAAAGGGCGAGTGGGATCGAGGACAAGTCTAGTGCTCCGGTATCAGATGGTCATTTCGGCATGCTTCTCAGCATGCCTTCGTAAATGCCCTTGTCGGGGGCCTGGATGGTGATGGCGCCTGCGGTCCTGGCGTAAAAATCGACCGGACCGGCATCGCCGATGAAGGCATAGGCATGGCCGAGCGTCTTCATCGTCTCAAGACAGGCGGAAAACAGCGCGAGCCCGATGCCCTTGCCGCGGGCTTGCGGGTCAACGCCGGTCGGGCCGAAGAAGCCGCGTGCCGTCGTGTCGTAGCAGGCAAAGCCGAGCAGTCCTCGATCTTCGACGGCGATCAGGCAGGCGACGGGCTGGCGGGAGAAGGCGACCGAGACCTCGCTTGCCCAGTTCTCGCTGAAGTGTTCGCGAACCCAGTTGACGACGAGATGCAGCTCCGGGGGGAGGGCCGGGCGGATGGAGGCGCCGACATGATCGGCTTTCTGTTTCAGGTCGGCGAGCCGCGCGGAATATAGGCTCACAAGCAGGTCTGGCACCTGTCATTCCTCCCCTTATTCCGTTATTGCGGAACATATCCCCTTTTAATGTCATAGACTTGGCCATCTCACCCGTCTTGTCAACAGGCTATTTCAAATCGCGCCTCGCGGCCGTCGACCCGCGGCCGCGGTTTCAATGCAAGGTGGCGCAATGCAAAAACGGCCCGGGAGGCGGGGCCGTTTTCCATCGTGGTCGCGATGTCTCCGTCTCTGTGAAGGGACCTATTCGGCGTCTTTCCAAAGCGCATGAAAATGCTGCACCGGCCCGTGGCCTGAGCCGACGGTAAGGTGTCCGGCCGCCGCGACCGCGCCGGCAAGGTAATCCTTGGCGATGGCGACCGCTTCTCGCGCCGAGGCGCCCTTGGCAAGCTCGGCCGCCAGCGCGCTCGACAGTGTGCAGCCAGTGCCGTGCGTGTTCTTGGTCGGCACCCGCCGGGCTTCGAACCAGTGCAGCCCGTCGGCGGCGGCCAGCACGTCGGGGCTCTCGTCGCTGTCGAGATGGCCGCCCTTGACCAGCACCGCGGCCGGGCCGAGCGCGCGCAGCTGTTCGGCCTGCGCCGCCATCTTAGCCCGGCTCGTCGCGACCGGCTGGTGCAGCAGCGCGGCGGCCTCCGGCAGGTTCGGGGTCAGCAGCGTGGCAAGCGGTAGTAGCCGGAGGGTCAGCACGTCGACCGCTTCGGGTGCGAGCAGGGCGGCACCGCCTTTGGCGATCATGACGGGATCTAGGACGACGGGAATGCTGTGTCCGTTGGCGGTTGCTGCGGCCAATACTGCAGAAAGTGCGGCGGCGACGGCGTCGGCGATGGCGGCATTGGCGATCATGCCGATCTTGACGGCATCGACGCGCACATCGGCAAAGACGGCTTCGACCTGGTCGGCGACGAATGGAGGCGGCACCAGATGCACGCCGGTGACGCCTTGCGTGTTCTGCGCCGTCAGCGCGGTCAGCACCGCCATGCCGTAGACGCCGCGGGCGGAAAAGGCCTTGAGGTCGGCCTGGATGCCGGCGCCGCCGGACGGATCGGAGCCGGCGATGGAGAGAACGTTGCGGATCATGCCGGGACCTTTCGGATTTCTGCGGCGATACGGCGTGTGGCGGCTTCCGGATCCGGCGTGCCGCAGATGGCGGAGACGACGGCAAGCCCCTTGGCGCCGGCGGCAAAGACTTCGGCGACATGCTCCGCCTTCAGCCCCCCGATGGCGACGGACGGCAGCGGCGAGAGCTGCACCAGCCTGGCAAGACCGTCAAAGCCGATCGGCTGCTTGTGGTCGGCCTTGGTCGGCGTCGCAAACACCGGGCCGACGCCGGTATAATCGACGAGACCGGGATCGACGGCGGCGGCGAGCGCCTCGGTTTCGACCGAGAGGCCGAGGATCATCTCGGGACCGATCATCTCCCGCGCGGTGCGCGCGTCCATGTCTTCCTGGCCGATATGCAACCCGTCGGCGCCGATGGCGATCGCCGCCTCGACGTCGTCATTGACGATGAGGCGGGCGCCGGTGCCATCGAGCGCCTGTTTCATGGCGCGGCCGGTCTCGATCATCTCCAGCGTGCCGGCCCGTTTGTCGCGCAGCTGCACGATCGTCGCGCCGCCGGCAACGGCAAGCCGGGCGGTCTCGACCATGCCGATCGGGGCGCAGAGATCCGGATCGAGCACGAGATAGAGCGAAAGGTCGAAGGCCTTCATGCGATCGATACCCTGGCCCTCGCATCCAGCGCTTCGCCGTCGAGCGCCGCCAGCGCATCGAGGAAGCGCCAGGCGAACGAGCCGGGACCGGCCGCCCCGAGTGCGGCATCTTCGCCGGCGACGGCAAAGGTTGCGAGCGCCGCGACCGTCGCGCCGAACAGATCCTCGGGCACTGTGGCGGCAAAGGCGCCAACGAGGCAGGTGAGCGAGCAGCCGAGCGCGGTCACCTGCGGCATCAGCACCGATCCGCCCTTGATGCGCACCGACCTGGCGCCATCGGTCACGAAATCGACGGCGCCGGTGACGGCGACGATAGCCTGCTGCCGCTCAGCGAGGCGGCGGGCCGATTCTTCCGCCTGCTCGACCGGATCGCGGCTGTCGACGCCCTGACCGCGGCTCTCTCCGCCGGCAAGCGCGATGATCTCGGAAGCATTGCCGCGGATGATCGTGGGCCTGAGCGCCAGCAGATCGGCGACCGCTTGGCGGCGAAAGCCCGTCGCGTAATGCGCCACCGGATCGAGCACCCAGGGTTTTCCAGCTGAGGTCGCGGCCTTGGCCGCCGCCTGCATGCCGTCGAGCCATTGCGTCGACAGCGTGCCGATATTGACGGTCAGCGCGCTCGCGATACCGGCGAATTCGCCGGCTTCCTCAGCCGCATGCACCATGGCGGGCGAAGCGCCGGATGCAAGCAGGACGTTGGCGGCGATGTTCATGGCGACGTAATTGGTGATGCAGTGGACGAGCGGCGGCTTTTCGCGCATCGCCTCCAGCATGGCTCCCGAAGTGGTCTTGCTCTGCATGGCGCCCCTTTCAGGCGGGGCAGGCGCGGGGCGGCGTCTACGGCGATGCCCCGAGCGACTCCCTCCGCCGGCATTATCCGGTTCAGGTTCGAAGGGTTCTTCTCAGCCCGTCTGTCGACGAACGCCCCTGTCTCTCATCGCGCTCTTTTTCGCAGAGAAGGACGCGGCTGTCATCCCGAAAATGACATTCCGCGATCGAGGGCGGCTGAGCCACTTATATAGTCGGATGATCAGCGGATCTTGCCAGCCGGAGAGCCCCAATGATTCGGGTTGCGACCAGAGCATTGCGCGAAGGCGCTCCCGGGCCCGGCCTTTGCCTCCCTTTGGTCAGGAATAACGGCGGCAACCATGGGTGCAATTCATGTGAATACACTTTTATATTTGATGGTGACGCAATACCTGCGTGATCTGCCGCAGTTGCAGTGTTTATTCGGGGAAGGGTTTGGCGAGCGGTCAGCAATCTTCTTCGGAGAACGGACACTCTTCTGATCGCGGCTTCTCTTAATTTCAGATTGTATTATTCTATTCATCCCTCGCGTTTGTCTGCTCACATTTTCAATGCAGACGAGCATTTGGACAGCTCCGCGTAAGTTGCGTGTTGTCTTATCGTTTTCGTTATTTCAGTACTGTTGAGTCTCGGATTTGCCGGTAAGTTTCTGTCAAGATCCCGGCGAATACAGGGATTTATCTGCTGGAAACGCGACGTAAATATCTAACCGAAACTTTACCGTTCTGACACGTTCAGGTTGACGGCGAGAGCGATTGTAGCGACATGGCATTGCACGCAAATAAAATCCTCCTGAAGTTGCATTTTTGATGAGCAAGTTTTCGATAAGCCGCATGAAGGGAGGTCTCCGGACCGTCGCCTCCCTCCTGATATTCCTCGGTTGTTCCAGCCCGTCCCTTTCGCAATCTCCTGATGCGGTGGTTCAAGGCCAGGCGCCGGCCATCAAATCGCAGAAATTCGACGACTGGTACTATCGCTGCACGGGCTCCGGCGACACGGCAGCCTGCGAAGTCGCGCAGGTGGCGCAAGTCGCCAAGGACGGCAAGAACGTCAATGTCCTGACGCTGGCGATCGCCACAGCGCCGGCCGCGTCTCAAGGCAAGAGCAAGGGCAAGCCGCGGCTGATGCTGACCGCGCTTCTGCCGCTCAACGTCTTCCTGCCCTCCGGCCTGTCGATCAAGGCGGACGGCAAGCCCCTCGCAAAACTCGATTATCGCAATTGCAACGAGGCCGGATGCTGGGCGCAGCAGGCCCTGGATGCGAAGACGACGGCAGCGCTGCGCAAGGGCTCGACGGCCGAAGGGCTGGTGCGGCTGATGAACGGCCAGGACGTCAATATCCGCTTTTCGCTCAAAGGGCTGAGCCCGGCCCTCGACGAACTCCAATCCACTGCCGCGAAGTAGCCGAATTTCACCCATGACCACAGAAATTCGATACTGCCTGCTCGCCGGCGCCGTCCTCGTGACGGCTGTCGCACCTACCTATGCGCAATCGCCGGCCGACGACTTCAACCGCCGTCAGGAGCAGCAGTCGCAGACGCAGCGGCTGGACGCCCTGCGGCGCGCGACACCGGGCGGCGGCGCGGACGCGGAAGACCGGACTTTGCCCGCCGGCCAGGGGAATGGTGCCTGTTTCGACATCACCAGGGTCGAAATCGACGGGGCGAACCTGCTCTCGGCGGCAGAGATCGGCAAGGTGACGGCGCCTTACGGCAACCGCTGCGTCGGGCTTGCCGAGATCAATGCGGTGCTCAGGGATGTCACCCATCTCTATATCGACCACGGCTATGTGACCTCGCGGGCCTATGTGCCGCAGCAGGATATCCGCAAGACCAGGATCCTGCGCCTGCTCCTCGTCGAAGGCACGCTGTCCGACATCTATCTCAACGGCAAGAAAGCGGCCGGCAACGGGTCGCTGGCGAGCGCCTTTCCCGGCCTGATCGGCCGGGTCGTCAATATCCGCGACATCGAGCAGGGGCTCGATCAGATGAACCGGCTGCAGGCCAACGACGCCAAGTCGGCCATGCTGCCCGGCCCCAAGGACGGAACCTCCATCCTCAATATCGAAAACCGTCCGGGCCGGCCATGGCATGTCTCGCTCGGCAACAACAATATGGGGCAGGAGAGCACCGGCCTTTCCCGCAGCTCGGCATCGCTCGGCTACGACGATCTGCTCGGCATCAACGACCAGTGGAATTTCTCATACGAGCACAGCGGTCCGGACTATCAGTGGGAGAATGACGGAAACGGCTATGGCAACAGCTATTCCGGCAGCGTCAGCGTCCCTTACGGTTATTCCACCGTTTCGCTGAACGGCTCCTGGTACCAATATGAAAGCGCCGTCGAAGGCAACTTCAGCACGCTCGAAACCTCCGGCAATTCGGGGCAGGCCGGCCTCGGCATTGATCGCGTCGTCATGCGCGACAAGGATTCGATCACGACAGTCCGCAGCAACCTCACCTACAAGCAGACGAACAACTTCCTGCTCGGCAACCTGATCGAGGTCGGCAGCCGCCGCTATACGGTCGGCGAGATCGGCATTTCCCATTCCCGGCGGATGTTCGGCGGTATCTGGGTCTTTGATGCCAGCTACGACCGGGGGCTCGGTCTTTTCGATGCCGTCAAGGCAGGAGAGCCCGGCGCGGGAAATGCCGATCCGCGATTTTCGAAATTCAACGCCACCATCACAGTCACCCAGCCCTTCCAGGCCATCGGCCGCCAGTTCGAGCTGACGTCGCTCGTCAGCGGCCAATATTCCCCGGATAATCTTCTCGGCGCCGAGCAGATGTCCCTCGGCAGCTACAGCAATGTCCGCGGCACCCGCGAAAGCGTGCTCTTCGGCAATAACGGCGTGTTCAGCCACAACGAGATCGTCTGGCGAACGAAATCCAACGAAAGCGGCGGCGCCGCCGCCAAGGCGTTCGGCGAACTGCGCCCCTATCTCGGCTTCGATTACGGCCACGTCTACGCGCAAAAGCGCTTCGACATGACAGGTGGCGATCTTGCTGGCTGGACGGCCGGTATCCGCGCCGTCGGCGGCACGATCAGCGCCGACCTCGGCTATTCCGACATCCTTGCCAGCAGCGTCGACCATGTCGACGGCGGGCTCTTTTATTTCAGCGCATCGGCGCATTGGTAACGAAAGCAAGACAATGACCACCCACGACACTTCGACGATCAAGCGCGGCAAAAGCCTTTCGCGGCCGACGGCGCTGATCCTTTCCCTTTCCATCGCTCTTGCCGGCTGCGCCGGACGCGAGGCCCGTCCGGTCGCTTCGACCAATCCGACCGACAGCGCCTTCGACTGCGCCGGCATCACCCGCGAATTCGAGGCGAACGAACGGCAGATCACCTCGACGGTGAAGGAGCGCACCGATGCGCAGGGCAAGAACATCGTGCTTGGGGCGACCGGTGTGCTTCTGTTTCTGCCGGCGCTGTTTTTCATGGACCCGAAATCACCTGAGAAGGTCGAGATCGATGCCTTGCGCAACAGGAACAATGTCCTGACCAGCATCGCCAAATCGAAGGGGTGCCCGGCGCCGAAGTCCCAGCTGACCGAGCTCTACAAGCATCTGGACAGTAAGCCAAAGCCTGCCTCGTCGTCGGACAACCGGGACTGAGTTCAGCAGGTCCTTGAATCTTATCCATGAATTCGGAGTTCCGTATGCGTATCGTGCGTTTTCTAACCCTTCTCCTGCTGGCGGCGACACTGGCGTCCTGCGTCACCACCAGGACAGATCCTCGGCTGATTGCGGCCCTGCAGCGCACGTCTGTGCGCGAGATCCGGATCGAGCTGGCTCCCGACGTCAAGACATTCGGTTTTGGCGATAAGCCCGACCAGCAGGTCTCCGACGCGGTTCGTACCCTCCAAGCCACGATGTCCAAGGAACTGATCGGCGTGCCGGGCGGCCCGAACAGGGGCAGGTTGGTCGTGACGCTGCATGTGTTCGACGTTACCACAAAGCAGGCCCGCATTATCGGTGGTCACGACAGCATGATCGACGGGACCGTTCGGCTGGAGGATGCCAAGACCGGGCAACTGATTGCCCAAGCGCAAAACATCCATGGCGAAGACCTCTCCATGCGCGGAAGCGGTTACGGCGTAATCATCGCAGTCGCGGTCAATGCGGCGACAACGTCCGGCGCGCCTGATGTCATGGCACAGCGCCTGTCCAAGTCCTTCACCCGCAATGTGAAGACCTGGCTCACCCAGAAATAACGAGACGAGGCGAGGCGCTGCCGACAAGGCAGCGCCGGGCCGTGATTGATGTCGAGACAAAAACCAGTTGTGCGTTTGGAAAGACGAAACGATGCGTGAAAAAACCGGCCTTGGTTCGAATGGCAAGGGTCTTGGCTGCCGGCTCGGCAGGCTTGCCCATCGCTCGCTTGCGATCGTGCTCAGCGCGCTGCTGGTCTTTCAGCCGATGCTGGCCAACGCCCAGTCGGTCTCGGCAAGCACTACAGCGCCCGCCGCCAATCAGCCGGGCGTCGGCACGGCCCCGAACGGTGTGCCGCTCATCGACATCGTCACGCCGAACAGCCAGGGCCTGTCGCACAACAAATACGACAACTTCAACGTCGGCACGCCGGGCCTCATCCTCAACAATTTCCAGGGTGAGATCGGCAATTCCAATCTCGGCGGCCTCACGCCGGGCAATGCCAATCTCAATACATCAGGGCCGGCAACGGTCATCCTCAACGAAGTCACCAGCGGCAACCGCTCGGCCTTGAACGGGCCGACCGAGGTGTTCGGCGGGCGGGCCGATGTCATCATCGCCAACCCGAACGGCATCACCTGCGATGGCTGCGGCTTCATCAACACGCCGCATGCGACGCTGACGACGGGCGTTCCCGATATCGGTGCCGATGGCAGGCTCACCGGCTTTACCGTCAATGGCGGCGACGTCACCATCGGACCGAACGGTGGCAACTTCGCCACCGGCCCCGGCGCGGTCGACCTCTTCGACATCGTCTCGCGCACCGTCCATGTCAACGGCCCGGTCTACGGCAAGTCGCTGCGCGTGACGGCGGGTGCGTCCAATTTCGACTATGCGACGGGCGATTCCCAGGCGCTCGCGCCGATCTCCGGCACGCCGGAATATGCGATCGACGGCACCGCACTTGGCGCCATGCAGGCAGACCGCATCAAGATCGTCGTCACCGAACAGGGCGCCGGCGTGCGCATGAGCGGCAATCTTGCCGCCAACACCAACGAGTTGTCCTTGTCGGCCGACGGCAAAATCTCGCTCGGCAACGTCTCCGGTGAGCAGGGCGTTTCGATCTCCTCGAAGGCGAAAGTGACGGCCGCCAAGGTCACCTCGAAAGCGAAAGCCGCCATCGAGGCCGACAATGGCATCACCCTCGATACGATCGCTGCGGATGGCGACATCGTGCTGTCGAGCGGCAGCGGCCTGTTGAGCGTCGGCGGCGAGGTCAACAGCGCCACCAACGTCGAGATCTCCTCCGCGGCTGGCATTGCCGCCGGCAGCGTCGTCGCCGGCAATGCGCTCGATCTCTCCGCCACATCCGGCGGCATCCAGATTGCAGGGGCGGTCAAGAGCGGCGATACGCTGACGATCGCTGCGACGTCAGGCTCGATCTCCGCAGCGTCGCTTGTCAGCGGCAGTGATCTCACCCTTTCCGCCGGCGCCGACATCGGCATATCGGGCGATGTCCTGGCGCAGGGCAACGTCACGGCAACCGGCCGCTCGATTGCGGCGGCGACCGTCGCCTCCGGCGTCGATTTCGCCGCCACCGCCCAATCCGCCAACGGCACATTGGTGCTGCAGCAGGCGGGCGACATGAGCCTTGCCGCCGCAAACGGTTCGATCGTCGTCGGCGACGCGATGCTGAGCAGCGGCAATCTTTCGGCCGCCGCGAGCCAGAATCTCGCCTATAGCAAGCTGCAGAGCCTCGGCAGCGCCGATCTCTCCGCTTCCGGCCAGATCAGCTACGGCAATCCCACCAGCGCCAAGGGAAACCTGACGCTCACCACCACCACTATCGATCTCTCCAATGGCGGCGCAGGCAACATCGCCGCCGGCGGCACGCTGATGCTCAACGCCGATAGCGCCAATCTCAGCAATAACAGCCTCACTCTCGGAGGGCTCACCCTCAATCTATCAGATGCTGCCGATCTCAGCGGCACCAGGATCAATGCCGTCACCAATGCCGGCGGTTCGGGCGACATCGCCATCAACGCCGGCGGCCTCTCCACCTCGGCCGGCACGGCGCTGCTCGCCGCCCACGACCTGACCCTGACGCTGCCGTCTCTCACCAATGCCGGCCAATTGGCCGCCGGCGACGATCTGACGCTCAACATATCCGGCAATTTCACCAACAGCGCCACGGGCCTTGCCTATGCCGGCCACGACGCGGGCCTGTTCATCGGCGGGGTGCTCACCAACAATCAAGGCGCCATCCTCGCCGGCAACGATCTTGAGATTGCCGGGACGACATCGGGACTAAGAAACACTGAAGTCACCAATATTTCCGGCCTGATCCAGGCTGGAAACGACATGTCCATCCTGACGGCCAATCTGACCAACCGGCGGGCCGTCACACCGCAATGGACGGCCGGGACGCTGGTTTCCTCGGGCGTCGTCAGCGGCTTCACGCTGAACCCCGTCGCCGCCGGGCTGCCTTTCGGCTACCTCGAGACCGCCGATCAGAACATGTACCAGCTCTATGCCGGCGTCGATCCGGGGCTGTGGCAGGATTATCAGCCACTGCTCTGGTCGAAGGCGACGCTCGCCGACGGCACGACTTATCGTGCCTGGACCTGGATTTCGGCCGACGGACCGGAGAAGGTCACGCCGATCATCGACTGGATCAGGGCCCGGGTGCCGCGGGACGCCAACGGCAATCCGGTTGCCGATGCCAACAATCCGTCGCGCTATTTCATCGTCGACGAGGTCAATTTCAGTGGCTCGGACGAAAGCACCACCTATACATGGGATTGGTCGTCCCATCTCAGCCAGTCGGTCTATGAGGACCGGCTGAACGGCGCGCTGAGCCCCGAAGCGACGATCCGGGCGAGCCGCAATCTCACCATCGACGCCACCAATCTCACCAATGCCTACAGCTCGATCGAGGCCGGCGGCGACGCGACGCTGAAGGGCTCGACGCTGACCAACACCGGCGTAACCCTGTTCCGCACGACGACGACGACCTGCAGCGCCCAGGGCGCCTGCACCGCCTATGATGCCAACGGCAACACCAATCCTTCGAAGAACATTGCCAACGGCACGACGATCGTCAGCTCCGTCCAGGCGATCGGCGGCGTATCGGCCAATATCAAAGCCGGTGGCGCGCTCTCCGTCAATTTCGGCAGCGTCAACAATACGTCGGCAGCCGGCTCGGTGGCCGGCGGCGCCAGCGTCGCGGCCGCAAGCAATCCCGGCGATCCGTTGTCGGCTCTCAGCGGCCTGACGGCCGGCGGCGCCCTCTTCAACGTCAATTCGGGCCTCGGCACCACCCTTGTCGCCTCGACCAATCCGCAGTCGGGCGGTTTCGGTAAGCGGATCCCGGGACAGACCTTCCTGTTCGAAACCCGCGCCGACTTCCTCGATGTCAGCAAATTCTACGGCTCCAACTATTTCATGGACCGCATCGGCTATCAGCCGGATACCGCGGTTCCTTTCTTGGGCGACGCCTATTTCGAGAACCAGCTGATCGCCAAGCAGATCCAGCAGCTTGCCGGCCAGGGCCTGGGGCCGGGCTCCTTCATTCCCGGCAGCGATGCCACCGAGCAGGTCAAGAAGCTGCTCGACAATGGCATCAAGTACGCCAACGACAATCATCTGCAGGTTGGCCAGACGCTTACTCCCGAAGCGGTCGCCAAGCTGACGGAGCCGGTCGTCCTCTATCAGAAGCAGGTGGTCAATGGCATAGAGGTGTGGGCGCCGGTAGTCTATCTCCCGAGCACGGCAACGGCGCAACTGACCGCCTCCGGCGCGCTGATGTCCGGCTCATCGGTCACCGTTGGCGGCGGCGCGATCAACAATTCCGGCGCCATGGTCGCGGCCAACGACCTCTCCGTTTCCGGTTCCTCGATTGCGTCGAACGGCGGCAGCTTCAAATCAGGCAAGGACGTGTCGCTCTCCTCTTCCGGCGCGCTGACGCTGAGCGCGCAATCCATGGATCTCGGCGGCCAGGCGATGGTCAACCCGAACGCCGCCGTCACCGCCGGCGGCAACGCCACGCTTGCTGCTGCGACCGACCTGACGCTGAAGGGTGCTGCCGTCAATGCCACAGGCAACGCTTCGCTCACCGGCAAGAATGTGACGCTCGATGCCGCCAAGGTCGACAACTCAGGTCAACAAAATGCCACCGGCAGCCAGGTCGCCAGCGGCGGCAGCCTGTCGATCAAGGCCACCGACAATGTCAACGTCATCGGCAGTTCTGCCAAGGCGGGCACGGCGCTTGACGTGACCGCCGACAACGGCTCGGTGGCCGTAGTCTCGACCGATGTCGCCCGCGACAACCAGTCCGGCTACACGAGGACCCTCTCCACCGACCAGCAGCAATCGCAGCTTTCTGCCGGCACGAACGCGACGATCAAGGCCGGTGACGACATCCTGCTCTCCGGCTCCTCCGTCAAGGCGAAGGGTAATGTCGCGCTGAGCGCCGGTGACGATATCAACATCACTGCCGCGCAGGAGCAATCGGCATCCACCTTCGGCAAGAAGTCCGCCTCGTCGATCACCCATGCCGGCTCGGAAATATCAGCCGGCGGCGACCTCTCGGTGGCGGCGGGCAACAGCACTGGCGATCATGACCTCAATATCGTCGGCAGCAAGCTCGCCGCCGACGGCAAGGTCGCTCTCAAGGCGGACGGCGACGTGACAATCGCCGAAGCCACCGACACCGCAACCCTCGACACCAAGCTCAGCACCAAGGGCGGTTTCCTCGGTAGCAGCGAGAAGACGACCACGCATCTGGAAACGACGACGGCCGTCGGTTCCGCCATCACAGGCGGTGGCGGCGTCGACATTGAATCCGGCAAGGATACGGTCATCTCCGCCTCGAAGATCGACGCCGGTAATGAGAACAGCACGGCGAACCTGAACATCACCACCGGCGGCGACCTCGTCATCGCCTCCGGCAAGGACACCAGCGCCAAGGACGACAAGGGCTCGCGCAGCGGCTTCCTGTCCAAAGGTTCGTCCAGCCACAAGAGCTACGACGAAACGACCGTCGCCTCCGAACTCGGCGCATCCGGCAATATCAGCCTCAGCGCCGGCGGCGCGGCGGTGATTGCTGGCTCCAACGTGGATGCCGACGGCGCGATCAACGTGGTGGGCGACAGCGTCTCGGTCATCGGTGCTGCCGAACAGCATCAGCTTGAGATCACCCGCAAGAAATCCGGCCTCTTCGTCGGTTCCGGCGACGGCTTCATATCGCTCTGGGGTGCGGAGCAGAAGAGCGGCAAGCAGGCTTCCGAGCTGAATGTGGCATCAGTACTCTCCGCGGGAACGGACGTGGCGCTGAAGTCCCGCGAGACCGATGTCAACATTCTCGGCTCGCAGATCTACGCCGACAACAATATCACGCTCGACGCCGCCCGCGACGTCAACGTCACGCCGGGGGCCGAAAGCTTCTCGCAGTCGAAGGAGGACAAGCGCTCCGGCTTCGGCCTCGCCTTCTCAGCGGGCAATGGCAGCGCGTCGATCGGCATCGGGTATGGCAAATCGGTCGACAAGACCGCGCAGTCAGCCGAGACCAACGCGACTTCCACATTGTCGGGCGGCCGCGACGTCATCGTCACCGCCGGGCGCGACGCCAATTTCCAGGCGGCGCGGGTCGAGGCCGGTTCGACGGTCGACATTCTGGCGGAGCGCGACGTCAATCTTCTGTCGGCGCAGAACAAGACCAACTATGCCACCATGCACGAAGAACTGTTCGCAGGCGTAAAGGCGACGGTGTCGTCGGGCGTGGTGGGTGCCGTGCAGGACGTGGTTGACGCGGCAAAGAACATTGGCGACGGGAGTTCGAGCCAATCGATCGCAATGGGGGCAATCGCCGCCATCAACGGTTATTATGCCTATGACGCGCTGAGTAAAGCCAACCCGGAAGACCTACTGAAGAACGGCGCGCTTCTCTCCACGTCACTCTCGGTAGGGTTCGAGTACCGGAAGAGCAGTTCCCAAGGGGCGGCCTCGACGCCGGTTCCAACCACGATCAATGCCGGCGATAGGGCGGTGATAGAGGCTGTTACGGGCGATATCAACGCCGTCGGCGCGCAGATCGGTGCGGGGTCTAAAGCCGACGGCACGCTGTCGGGCGGGCGCGGCGATATTACGCTAACCGCCGGTGACGAGATCAATCTGACGAGTGCGCAGGCGGCGACGCAGAACTCCAGCAAGAATGTTTCGGGCGGCGTCGGTATCGAGCTACTTGATCCGGGTCTCAGCTTCAACTTCGGTCAGGGCAAGGCCAATGGCTCGACGCTGACTAACCTAAACACCCATGTGGACGGCACCGGCGGTGTCTATCTCCAATCGGGCGGCGACACGAACCTTCGGGGTGCGACGGTCACCGGAGAGACGGTGATTGCCGATGTCGGTGGCGATCTCAACATCGAAAGCCAGCTGGACACCGCCTCGCAGAAGGCCCGGCAGTTCAACGACGGCGGCAGCATCGGCGCGGTCCCATCCGGCGGCGTTGCGGGCGGTATCTCCGGCTCATACCAGAATGCCAAGGGCGATGCGGCAATCGTTTCCGAGCAGTCCGGCATCCATGCCGGCCAGGGCGGCTTCGACATTGATGTCGAGGGCAAGACGAAGCTCGAAGGCGGCCTGATAACCAGCAAAGCGGGATCCGGAAACAACCGCCTCGAAACCGGCACCCTGGAATTCTCCGACGTCGACACGCATTCGAAATGGAAGGCGGATACGTATGGCGGCGGCATCTCCGGCGCGGGCATTTCAGTCTCGCCGCATCTGAGCGAAGGCGAGAGCGAGACCGGAAAGGCGCTCTCCGCCGTCTCGCCCGGCGGGATCGTCATCACCGACCCCGGCCGCCAGCAGCAGAACCTCGACGAGCTGCGCCGCGACACGACGGACACCAACACCTCGCTGCCGGGCATTCCCGACCTGCAGAAGAAGCTTTCCGAACAGCTGAAGACGCAGCAGCTTTACGACGCCGCGGCAGCACGCGCCGCCAAGCTGATTGGCGACAAGGCCGGCGAGCTGGCGCGGGCGGCATTGGAACAGGGCGAGGCGGGCAAGGCGGAGTACCAGTTCTGGAAGGAGGGCGGTTCCGGGCGTGCGGCGTTGCATGCCATCGCCGGTGGCCTTCTCGGCGGCGTCACCGACTGGCAGGGCGTGCTGGCTGGCGCACTTGGCGGAGCAACCTCCTCGCTGCTTGCGCCGAAGGTGCGGGAACTGGTCGAGGACTTCGTCAAGCAGTCTGGGCTAACCGGCTCGGCCGCCGAGTTCATGGTCAACACCGTCACCAGCTCCATCCTCGCTGGCATCGGCGGCATCGCCGGATCAACCGGTGCGGCTTATGCCACGAACGCGTATCAAAATAACTTCCTGACGCACAAACAGCTGGATGAACTTAAGGAAGCACTGGTCGGTTGCGAAAAGCAGGGCGATCTCGCGGCCTGCAGGGCGGAGGTTTCGAAACGCTATAGCGACCTCGATTTCGAGCAAGAAAAGAAGCTCGACGCTTGCCGGACAGTGCAATGCATGCAGGATACTCTGGGCGACCTTAGCCAGGATCCGCGCATTGCCTACATGACGGTGCTGGAACTGCAGACCCTCGGCCTCGACGATGCGGTGGCCCAGCGGCTGCTTGCCAATCAGGTGATGGAGCGATACCTCACCAGCGAGGCGACGGTCTTCGAACAGCGTCTGCTGGATGTCGCCGCCGGCGTTGGCTATTGCCAGGACCACGGCGGAGCAGAAGGCTGCTTCCTCAAGGGGCAAGCACTGCACTATATGTCCGATTCCGTGAACGCAGCTGTGTTCGCCTTGGTCGGCGCGTATCAGAGCGGGTTGAAGCCGGGGGGCAAAGCGGGATCAGAGGGAGGTGAGACAAGCGTTCCTAAAGAGGTAAACGTAGGTAGCCAAGCTTCCGCGAAGATCACCTGGGTCGATGAGGGGGCGAGCATGAGCCCCAGAGCTAGACTCTATGATGACGGTGCAATCGGGTCTCGTTCGAATGTTGAAACGCAGAAAGGCCAAGCACCAACTTTGACACGAATGTCTCCTGATGGACAGAAGGCAAGTGTTCGATTTGATGGTGTAGAGGGGGATGTGCTAATAGACAGGAAAATATCTGTCGTTACAACGCAGAAAGTTAGGGATCAAGTCTTGCGGCAGTCCGAAGCGCTTCAACAAAATGGTCTATCCGGGCGGTGGGAGGTTCCTAACCAGTCGCAAGCGGATCGGGCAACTAAAATGTTTAAAGATTTAGGCGTGAAAAACCTAACTGTAAAGGTGGTGCCAGAATGACAGATAGGCTTATTAGAACCCTAACATCTTGTTTCGCGGAGCTTCTCTTTCAAATAGAGAAAGCCGATGAGGAAATGATAAATAGCGATTTTTCGGTGAAGTTAATGGAGTTTGTTGGGGCTGAATTGCAGGACATCGATGAAAAATCCGCCTCGGATCTTCTCGCTATAGTAAAACAGATTGCAGATGCGGAAAAAAACAAAGAAAAAAAAGAATTTCTGAAAAATTTCGCTGAGAATTTTGGCTTGGTCGCTTAACAGTCGATTTGAGGGTTCGTGGATCAGAATGCGAATATACGGTTTTTTGCTATTTCGGTTGGCTCTTCTAAAAGGACATCGCGGAACCATTATTTTTTATGGGAAAGAAGGTGAACTGCCCCCACTTTCGACCGGACACTCAGCATAAGCAGGAAGACTCAAGCACAGGCTTGGGGATAAGCTTATGTCTAACGAGTTTCGACAGGTTGACTTGATGACAGGTGACGTCCGGCGGCGACGCTGGACAACGGAACGCAAACTGCAGGTCATCGAGGAGGGCTATGCCCCCGGGGAGACCGTTTCCTCTGTGGCTCGGCGGCATGGAGTTGCGCCAAACCTTCTCTATCGTTGGCTCAGGAGTGTCGCGCTCCAATCTCACTGAACTTCTAAAGGGCAAAGCAAAGCCTCGCGGGCCCAAAACCGGCGATGCCGAGCTGTGGCCTGCCGTTCGCCGGCCCGTCATGGGGCGGCTCGGTCGATATGAACCTCGGCAATGTCGGCAATCTCGACAATTCCGGTCTGATCGCATCCGCTGGCGGCCTTACCGTCTCCGGCAGCTCCATCCAGGGCAGCGGCACGTTCCTGTCGCGCGGCGACACGGTACTCAACGCCACCAACGGCATCACGCTCGCCGCCCAGACGATGATGATCGGCGGCCAGGACGTCGTCAATACCAATGCAGGCGTGACGGCAGGCGTCAATCTGCAGCTTGCCGGCGGCAGCGGCGATCTCGCCCTCGAGGGCGTCAAGGTCAATGCCGGCGGCTCCGCCGAGCTCACTGGCAAAAACGTAACGCTAGATGCAGCCAAGGTCGACAATGCAGGCCAGCAGAATGCCACCGGTACCCAGATCGCCAGCGGCGGCAGCCTGTCGAGGCCACCGACAATGTCAACGTAATCGGCAGCTCCGCCAAGGCGGGAACGACGCTTGACGTGACCGCCGACAACGGCTCTGTGGCCGTCGTCTCGACCGATGTCGCCCGCAACAACCAATCCGGCTACACCAGGACCCTCTCCACCGACCAGCAGCAATCGCAGCTTTCCGCCGGCACGAATGCGACCATCAAGGCCGGCGACGACATCCTGCTCTCCGGCTCCTCCGCCAAGGCCGGGGGCAATGTCGCGCTGAGCGCCAGCGACGACATCAACATCACGGCCGCCCAGGAGCAATCGGCATCCACCTTCGGCAAGAAGTCCGCCTCGTCGATCACCCATGTTGGCTCCGAAATATCGGCCGGCGGCGACCTCTCGGTGACGGCGGGCAACAGCAGCAGCGATCACGACCTCAACATCGTCGGCAGCCAGCTCGCCGCCGACGGCAAGGTCGGCCTCAAGGCCTCCGGCGACGTGACGATCGCTGAAGCAACCGACACCGCAACCCTCGACACCAAGCTCAACCTCAAGGGCGGTTTCCTCGGTAGCAGCGAGAAGACGACCACGCATCTGGAAACGACGACCGCCGTCGGCTCCGCCATCTCAGGCGCCGGCGGCGTCGACATTGAATCCGGCAAGGACACGGTCATCTCGCCTCGAAGATCGACGCCGGTAATGAGAACAGCACGGCGAACCTGAACATCACCACCGGCGGCGACCTCGTCATCGCCTCCGGCAAGGACACCAGCGCCAAGGACGACAAGGGCTCGCGCAGCGGCTTCCTGTCCAAAGGTTCGTCCAGCCACAAAAGCTACGACGAAACGACCGTCGCCTCCGAACTCGGCGCATCCGGCAACATCAGCCTAAACGCCGGCGGTGCGGCGGTGATCGCGGGCTCCAAGGCCAATGCGGATGGCTCGATCAATGTGGTAGGTGACAGTGTCTCGGTGATCGGTGCGGCCGAGCGACATGAGCTTGAGATCAGCCGCAAGGAATCCGGCCTCTTCGTCGGCTCCGGCGACGGCTTCATATCGCTCTGGGGCAAGGAGCAGAAGAGCGGCAAGCACGCTTCCGAGCTCAACGTGGCATCGGTGCTGTCGGCCGGAACCGACGTGGCACTGAAGTCCCGCGAGACCGATGTCAACATTCTCGGCTCGCAGATCTACGCCGACAACAACATCACGCTCGACGCCGCCCGCGACGTCAATATCACCCCGGGCGCCGAAAGCGCCTCGTCCGAAGAGAAGGAAAAACGTTCCGGCTTCGGCATTTCCTTTGGCACGAGCAGCGGCGGCTTCTCGGTCGGCATCGGTGTGTCGTCGGTAGCCGACACGACGAAGCAAGGCTCGCAGACCAACGCAATGGCCACCCTTTCGGCCGGTAACGACCTGACCATCAAGGCCGGCCGCGACGCCAACCTCCAGGCCGCCGACGTCTCGGCCGACCGCGACGTGGCGATCACTGCCGATCGCGATGTCAATCTGCTGAGCGCCGAGGACAAGTCGAATTACGAGAGCGTGCATGAGCAGTTCTTTGCCGGTGTGACGCTGTCGGTGTCCTCAGGCCTAGTTTCTGCGGCCAGCAACGCGGTGGCAGCCGCCTCCAAGGTCGGCGATGGCAGCACCAGCAGATCCATCGCTCATGTGGCGATTGCCGGGATCGAGGCCTATTCGGTCCTCGATGCCCTGACCAACCAGGACGCTGCCAAAGAGTTCAGCAATTTCCAGAACGGTCAGTCGAGCGTGTTCGCTTCGGCCTCACTTACTGCCGGCTTCCAATACAGCAAGGGCAGCGAGAAAGGCTCCAGCTCGGACCCGGTTTCCACCGCGATCCGTGGGGGCAATTCCGTCACGGTCGAAGCGACATCGGGGGATCTGTTCGGCCACGGCGTCCAGATTGTTTCCGGTTATGATGCCGACGGTGCGCTGAACGGTAAGGCAGGCGACATCGCGCTTATCGCGGGCCAAGACGTTGTTCTGCAGAGTGCTCAAGCGACTAGCAACAACTCCACGAAGAACAGCTCCGGCGGCGTTCAAGTCGATCTCGTCAATCCCGGCTTCAGCTTCAACTATGGCAAGGGCTCTTCAAACGGTTCTTCAATTACCCAGGTCAACAGCCATGTCATCGGCTCAGGCGATATTTTCATCCAGTCCGGCAATGACACCAAATTGCAGGGCGCTGTCGTCAGCGGCGAGAGCGTCACGGCGGATGTCGGTCACGATCTGATCATCGAAAGCCAGCTCGATACGACATCACAAAAGGCCAATCAGTTCGGCATCAGCGGCAGCTTTGGCGGCAGCTCCACTCCAGGTATGAACGGCTCCTTGCAGAAGGCCACAGGTAGTGCGGCGATCGTCTCCGAGCAGTCCGGCATCCATGCCGGGTCCGGCGGCTTCGATATCACTGTCGACAACACGACCGCGTTGACGGGCGGGCTGATCACCTCTCAGGCGCCAGCAACGCAGAATTCGCTCGAGACCGGCACGCTGGTGTTCAACGACCTCGACACTCATTCGAAGTGGAAGGCCGACAGCTATAGCGGCGGGCTGACGCTGACCGGGCCGTTGTTTGCGCCGCCCATGCATGACGGCGAAAGTGCGACCGGTCAGGCGCTGTCCGCCGTTTCTCCGGGCCAGATCATCATCACCGATCCTGCCCACCAGACGCAGAACCTCGATGGCCTGCGCCGCGACACGAGCAACACCAACACGTCGCTGCCAGGTATTCCCGAACTACAGGATATCCTGCGGGAGCAGCTGAAGACTCAGGAACTTTACCAGGACGCCGCCGCCAAGGCCGCCAAGTTCATCGGCGACTTCGCGCTTAGGCGGGAGCAGGCGGCAACCACTGACGAGGAACGAGCTTTCTGGGCCGAAGGCGGTCCAGGCCGCGCGGCGCTTCATGCTCTGGCCGGCGGCCTGCTCGGCGGCGTCACGGATGTCTCCGGGATTGTCCGGGGCGCGCTTGGAGGAGCCACGTCGTCACTGCTCGGCCCGCATATCCGCGACCTCGTCGCCGAGATCGTCAACCGCACCTCGCTTGCCGGCACTGCGCAGGGGGAGCAACTGATTGATATGATTAGCGCGAGCCTGGTGCAGGGCCTCGCGGCAAGCGTCGGGGGTGGTGAGGGCGCCGCCTATGCTGGGAATGCGTTCAAGTACAATTACCTAACGCATAAGGAGCTGGAAAAGGCGAACAAAGAGCAGGCCGAACTTGAAGAAAAGATAGCCGCTTGCAAAGCCTCTCTCGAGAATGGTTGCACCGCACAGACGTTAGTTCATCTGGAAAACGACTTGCAGCTGAGCGTGGCCCATTACCGACAGCTCTCAGATGCGAACAATGCTGCGCTCGTGCAAGCGTGCGCCGCATCGTTTACCAGCTATGACTGTATCAATGGCCGTAATGATCTCCAGAACGCGGTTGATGAGGAGTACGGACTGCAGGCTCATGTCCTGGGCATCAGCGCGGTCAACACTTCCGATGCTTTGCTGCTAGGCGTACTCAACGATGTGGTGGCTGGGCGGGTGGCCTCTGATCAGATTGCTAACCAATACAAGCAGGCGCTGATAACAAATCAGAATGTGAATGCTGGTGTGGCGCTAGCGCTGCTTGCTGTTGTGGGCGTCGCCGTGGCGCCTGAGGCTTACACCGCATGTCTCCTAAATCCAGCTGCCTGTAATGAACTCCTTATTGGTTTGGCAGAGTTAAGTGCGGGCGATGCGCTCGCAGGCACTACGCTTGCACCGACCGTCAGCGTGGCTGCAGGAATGTTGGTTCTACGCAAAGGCGATGAAATCATTGGCATCGTTGATGAGACGACAGGAAGGACTGTTCAGCTCGCCGGCGATGAGATGGAAGCTCTTGAGCAGACCTTGTCAGCTCAGATCAGCTTTAACAGCAAAAATGGCGCTTCTTTCGAGGGACAGCTTGTTGAGGCGTTCGCTCACGTCGGCGCCGTCAAGAATGGAGAATCCTACACGGTAACTCTTCCCAATGGGAAGGAGGTTACTACTATCGTCGATTTGTGGGATAAAGCGGTCGGGGGAATAGTAGAGGCAAAGAACGTTAAATACTTAACTAATTCCAGCCAGCTGCGTGCACAAATTGAGATGGCTGAGAAACTGGAGCAGCCGTATAACCTAGTCATCGCTCCGGGTACTAAGCTTTCCAAGCCACTTGAGGCAGCAATCAAACAGGTGGCCGGCCGCTTTGGTGGGGGCATTTACCGTTTTGATCCTGCAACTGGAATGATGTCCGATTATTAGAGGCATTTATGCAACACCACATGATACGCATGTTCGTCAATACCCAGGCCGTGACCACTGATTGGTCTATTGGCGAGGAGGTGTTGTCGGCCTTCTGCGAAGCGGACACCCGCCTAGTGCCCGAGAATATATATCAATGGGAGACGCGCATTGGCGAGTTTCATTCTATCGAGGAGTGTGAGCCCCATTGGGCAGGGATTGCGCGCTCGCGCATTAATGGATCACTGCTTGAGTTCCCGATCGGGCTAGGTTGGAGAAGAAAAAAAGCAGTCAGATACCAGGCTGAAATCAGACATAGCCAAACTACCGTACATGGGCGTTGGCTTGGTGGAGGCCTATCTGTTTATGCTGCACCACACAAGACCCTCGACTGGCTGCCCGTTTTTCGGCGCGCGTGCAATGCCATGACATCCACATTTGGCCTCCTGCATTACTTCACGCCTGTCGAGGATACGGGAAGGCCCGGAACAGGTGAGGGCTATTTTAGCGGAGGTATAATCCCAAGCAAAGACATGCCTGATCGTATACCTAACATTGGCTGGGCCACATTCTTAGGGGGGGAATTCGCCAAGGGCGTCCCCGCAGGGCAGATTGCGGAAGCAGGATTCGCCGTTGAAACGGTGGGTGACGGATATCTGGTTAGAATAACGGACAATATCAACGACGTGGCCGATAACTACCCCCGTTTTTCGAAACAGAGGGCCGAACTCAAGAAGCTGTTTCCTGGCGATTTCTTTCTCGTTAAGGATGAGCCGATATCTGCTTAATTGCTGTGGTTTGGTGATAACGTTGTTGCCAGGGCTTCTGGTGCAACCGTGCAGCTCCGTCGCGATCGCCGCGTCCAATCGAAACTCCGAAAGCTGCAGTCAACCCTCTGCGCTCCGGTACGACAGCGCAGAGGGCTGCGATGATTGGCGGTTCCGCAGAGGCGGCAACGGGGTGGTTTTGGTCCAACCTATCGGGAAGGACAAGTCGTTCGCGACAGAGAGGCGCAATCAGCTCGCCTCCCTGAACGAAGCCGGAAAGCTCTACCTTCATGCTCCAAGGCTGAGAGAACTGCTTGTCGAGCTCGATCGAGCTGGTTACTTCAGTTGTTCGGAGAGGCTGACATTGTTCTTGATTGTGGGTAGGATGGTAGGTTGATTGGCGTAGAAATTTTGACTTAGCGCATGTAAGTTCAACAAATGAAACTCTTTTTCTGTAAGTCATGGCGGAGCTGGCGAAAGAAATCAATTTACAGGGGTGATTGGGATTTCCTCAAGCGCGCCAATTCTTGACAGTCATAATCTGGACGGAGAGGCGCCCGCCCCGCTATTGGAAATTGCCTTATCTAATTCCCCTAACTCAAATCATGCAGATCCGTCGTAATCGCCGGCCCGACCGAAAATTCCGAAAAGCGTACCGTTAATCCATTCCGCTCCGGCGTACAGGCGGTCGGCCCGACCTGGTATCTGTCGGCGATCGGGAAGGGCGCTAGCCGCAAGAGCGGCCAGAAGCTCCCGTCGCGCGAGGCCTGGATGCGCAGGGCGCCGTTCGCGACGGTCACACGGATGCGGAAATCCTCCAATTCCTTGAAGGGTTGCGAGACCGACCAGTCGGACTTCCCGTCGGTGACGACGGTGCTGAGGAGGGCTTCGCCGTCGGTGAATTCGACGCCCGTCTTGACCCAGCGGTTTTCGTCGAGGCGCACCATCAGGCCGGCCTGGTCGTAGAGGGTGCGGAATTCGCCCTGTACGCGGATCTGCGCGGTGAAGCTATCGGCGGTGGGGAAGGCGAGGAAGTGGCCGCTGTCGCGGGTGAAGCCGTAGTAGGTTTCCCGCCAGAAATCGGTCTTCTCGCCTGTTGTCAGCGTCAGGCCGGTTGCGTCGACCTGCCAGCTTTCCGGTTCGTTCAGCCATTTTCCGTCGTTGAAATCGATGCTCATTCCATCCTCGCTCTATTGAAGCCGTGGCGCTGCCGATTCTTCACGCCCGCATAATGCGCGAGCTTCGGGCAGGCGGCTAGCCGCACACGCGGTTCGGCGCTGTTTGCCGTTGCGACCCTAGTCTCACGCCATAATCCACGGCTTCCGCTTGACACGATCATTTCATCTCTTATTCTGTTACAAAAACATGAATTACATAATTGTGGAACTTAACCGGGAACTCTCATATGAAACCGCTTGTCGCATTCCTGCTCGGCACTGCGCTCGTCGCCCTGCCTTCGACCCTGCTTGCTGAGGAGAAGGGCGGCGTCATCAATGTCGCGACGATCGGCGAGCCGCCGACGCTCGATCCGATGTCGTCGACGGCCGATCTCGTCGGCATCGTCACCCAGCATATTTTCGAAACGCTCTATACGTTCGACAAGAGCTGGAACGTCACGCCGCTTCTGGCCGAAAGCCTGCCCGAGATCAGCCCCGACGGCAAAACCTATACGATCAAGCTCAGGACCGGCATCAAGTTCCACGACAATAGCGACATGACCTCGGACGATGTCGTCGCCTCGCTGAACCGCTGGATGAAGATCGCCTCGCGCGGCAAGCAGGTGGCGAGCTTCATCGACAAGATCGCTGCTGCCGATCCCGCGACCGTGACGATCACGCTGAAGCAGCCCTATGCGCCGCTGACCTCGCTGCTCGCCTTCAACAATTCGGCGGCGATCATCATCCCGTCGGAAAAGCAGGACGAGCCGATGAAGGAGTTCATCGGCACCGGCCCCTATATGCTGAAGGAGCGCAAGGCCGACCAGTATATCCAGCTCGTCCGCTTCGACGGATACAAGTCGCGCGAAGGCGACAGCAATGGTTATGGCGGCGCCCGCCATCAATATCTCGACGAAATCCGCTTCGTGCCGGTGCCGGATCCGAACACCCGCGTCGAGGCCGCCGTTTCCGGCCAGTATGATTATGTCGATTCGATCCCGGTCGAGTCCTACGACAAGCTGAAGGCCTCCACCGCCTCGCAGCCGGTCATGCTGAAGCCCTTCGGTTATCCTGTTTTCGTCTTCAACACGAAGGAAGGTGTTGCCGGGAATGTCGAGGTTCGCAAGGCGATCCGCCAGGCGCTCAGCATGGAAGACATGCTGGCCGCCGCCTTCGGCAGCACGGATTTCTATGCGCTCGACGGCGCCATCTATCCGAAGACCTTCTCCTGGTCGACCGATGCCGGCGCCGAAGGCGCCTATAATGTCGCCGATCCGGAAGGGGCGGCGGCTGCCGCCAAGAAGGCTGGCTACAATGGCGAACCGATCCGCATCCTGACCAGCCGCCAGTACGAATTCCACTACAAGATGGCGCAGGTCGCCGCCGAATATCTGAAGCTCGCCGGCTTCACCGTCGATATGCAGGTGGTGGACTGGGCGACGCTGACGCAGCGCCGCACCGATCCGAAGCTCTGGGATATCTACATCACCCACAGCCCGTTCCTGCCGGAGCCGGCGCTGATCGGCTCGCTCTCGACCAGCTCGCCTGGCTGGTGGGACACGCCGGCCCGCAAGGCCGCCGTCGATGCCTTCACCTCCGAAGTCGATCCGAAGAAGCGTGTCGCACTCTGGGCCGATGTCCAGAAAGCCGTCTATGCCGATGCGCCCTTCATGAAGATCGGCGATTTCAACGCCGTCTCGGCGAAATCGGTCAAGCTCGAAGGCGTCGATCCGGCTCCGTGGCCGTATTTCTGGAACGCGTCGATCAAGAAGTGATGGAGTGATTCCGGTGCCCCCTACTAGCTCCCTCATTCCTGTGCTCGTTACAGGAATCCAGCCACGGCGCTTCTGCGCCGTGATTGACCCTTATCCAGTCGAAGAGTCTTCTGCGCCCAAGGACTTGGGCGCGCTGGATTCCTGTGACGAGCACAGGAATGAGGGAGAGAGGCGGCATTCGCTACGGTGCTTCATGCACCAACGGTGGGAGCAGTTCGGATGATTCGCTACATCCTCCAGCGCCTATTCGGCATGATCGTCGTGATGTTTCTTGTCGTCACGATCGTCTTCGTCATTGTGCGCGTGACGCCAGGCGATCCGGCCGCCGTCATGCTCGGGCCGGATGCGACGCCGCAGGATGTCGCCGATCTGAGAGCCCGGCTCGGTCTCGATCAGTCGCTCGGCCTGCAATATGTCTATTATATCGGCCAGCTGCTGAAGGGCGATCTCGGCCAGTCGATCTTCCTCAACATGCCGGTGACGTCGGCGCTGATCGATCGCGCCGAGCCGACCTTTTTCCTGACGCTGTTTTCGCTTGCCATCGCCAGCGTCATCGCCTTGCCGATCGGCATCTATGCCGCCTATCGGCGCGGCTCCTTCGTCGACCAGGCGGCAACGACGCTCGCCATGTTTGCCGCCAGCATCCCGAGCTTCTGGCTCGGCCTCATCCTGATGCAGTTCTTCGCCGTCAGGCTCAATCTCTTCCCGGTCTCGGGCTATGCCGGGCCGGGCTCGACTTTCCTCGACCGCATGTATCATCTGACGCTGCCGGCCTTTGCGCTCGGCATCGTCTCCTCGGCGCTGATCCTGCGCTTCACCCGGGCCTCGATGCTCGATGTGCTCGGCGACGATTATATCCGCACGGCCCGCGCCAAGGGGCTGATCGAGCGCAAGGTGATCCTCAAGCACGCGCTGAAGAATGCGCTGATCCCGATCCTGACCGTGCTCGGCCTGACGGCGGCGGTGCTGATTTCGGGCGCCGTCGTCACCGAGACGGTCTTCGGCCTGCCGGGCGTCGGCAATCTTGTCGTCTCGGCAGTGCTGCGCCGCGACTACCCCGTCATCCAGGGCGCGCTGCTCGTCATCGCCGCGCTCTACGTGCTGATCAATTTTGCCATCGACATGCTCTATCTGCTGGTCGATCCGAGGGTGCGCTACTGATGGCCGATATCGCAATCAAGCCCGCCGAGCGCGAGGGCAGCAAATTCCTCCGCCGCCTGCTGAAGCGCAGGACGGTGGCCTTCGGCCTGCTGATCTTGGCGATCTTCGTGCTGTTGGCGGTCTTCGCGCCCGTTGTCGCGCCCTATTCGCCGTCCAAGCTTTCGATCGTCAACCGGCTGAAGCCGCCAGGCGGTACCTTCTTCTTCGGCACCGACGAGTTCGGTCGCGACGTCTTCTCGCGTACGATCTTTGCCGGCCGGCTGTCGCTGCTGGTCGGGGCTACGGTCGTCAGCCTGTCGGCGGTGATCGGCGTCACCCTCGGCCTGCTGGCCGGCTTCTTCCAGAAGCTCGATACGCCGATCGCCCGGCTGATCGACGCGATGATGGCCTTTCCGGATATTTTGCTGGCGATCGCCCTCGTCGCTGCCCTCGGACCCTCCTTGACAACAGTCATCATCGCGCTGTCGATCGTCTATTCCCCGCGCCTTGCCCGCATCGTCCGCGCCTCGACACTGGTCATTCGCGAGCTGCCCTATGTCGAGGCGGCCAAGGCGCTCGGCATATCGACCTTCCACATCATGACGCGGCATGTACTGCGCAATCTGCTGTCGCCGATCCTGGTGCAGGCCACCTTCCTTTTCGCCAGCGCCATGCTCGCCGAAGCCGGCCTCTCCTTCCTCGGCCTCGGCGTCAGTCCGGAAATCCCGACCTGGGGAACGATGATCGCCGCCGGCCGGCAATATATCGGCCAGGCCGACTGGATGACGCTGTTTCCCGGTGTCGCCATCATCCTCTCGGTGCTGTCGCTGCAGATGGTCGGCGATGGCCTGAGGGACATGCTTGATCCAAGACTTCGCAAGGACCTTTAATCCGCCGACCTAAATCGGCCAATCCAAAACCAAATTCGCCAATCCAAAATTCGCATGACAGGAGTTTGCGTGAATCAATTTCCCAACGCCGCCGGCAAGGTCGAGAACTCGCCTTACCAACGGTTAGCCGCCCTCGGCATCAAGCTGCCGCCGCCGCCGCCGCCGATCGCCAATTTCGTGACGCATGTGGTGGAGGGCAATATGCTCTACCTCTCCGGCCAGGGGCCGCGCGAGGCCGATGGCTTCCTGCATGCGGGCAAGGTCGGCGGCGGCGTCGGCGTCGAGGAGGCCTACCGGCATGCGCGGCTGACGGGCATCAACCTGCTTGCCGTCATGCAGGAGGCGCTCGGCGATCTCTCCCGCGTCAAGCGGGTGGTCAAGCTGCTCGGCATGGTCAATGCCGTGCCTGAGTTCGAGGATCATCCGAGTGTCATCAACGGCTGCTCGGATCTGTTGATCGCGGTCTTCGGCGCGGCCGGCGAACATGCCCGCTCGGCCGTCGGCTTCGGCTCGCTGCCCGGCAACATCACCGTCGAGATCGAGGCGATCGTCGCCTTGAATGGCTGACGAGAGCTTGCATATTTGGAGCAGCGTCCACCCACGGCCCGTTCCTCGCCCCAGACTTCCGGAGACCTTCATGCCCAATGACATCAGACCTTCGCTCGGCCTTCGCCCCGTCATCAACGTATCCGGCACGATGACCAGCCTCGGCGCCTCGATCGTCGTGCCGGAGGCGATCGAAGCGATGGCATCCATCCTGCCGCACTTCGTCGAGATCAACGACCTGCAGCGCAAAGCAAGCAGCGTCATCGCCCGGCTGACCGGCGGCGAGGCCGGCTTCGTCACTGCCTCCTGCTCGGCCGGCATTTCGCTCGCCGTCGCCGGCGCCATCACCGGCGACAATCTGCTGGCGATCGAGAAGCTGCCGGATGCGGTGCCCGAGAAGAATGAGGTGCTGGTGCAGATGGGCCATGTGGTGAGCTATGGCGCCCCGGTCGATCAGGCGATCCGGCTGGCCGGCGGCAAGGTCGTGCTGGTGGGGCAGGCAACCTCGACCCACCGTTTCCACATGGAGAAGGCGATCACCGACAAGACCGCCGCCGCCGTCTATGTCGTCTCCCATCATGTCGTCGATTACGGCCTGCTGAACCTCAAGGAATTCGTCGAGATCGCCCATGCCAGGGGCGTGCCTGTTATCGTCGATGCGGCGTCGGAATATGATCTGGGGATTTTCCTGGAGCAGGGGGCCGATATCGCGCTCTATTCCGGCCACAAGTTCCTCGGCGGCCCGACCTCGGGCATCGTCGCCGGCCGGAAGGAATTGGTGCGCCATGCCTTCCTGCAGAATATGGGCATCGGCCGCGGCATGAAGGTCGGCAAGGAGAGCATCTTCGGCGTGATGGCCGCACTCGAAGCCTGGGAACGCCGCGACCATGCCGGCATCCGGGAACGCGAGACCGGCTATCTCAACCTGTGGAAACGCACGCTCGATGGTCGCCCCGGCATCACCGCGCTGATCGAACCCGACCCGACCAACAATCCGCTCGACCGGCTGCGCCTGATCGTCGATCCCGAACAGGCGCATATCACTGCCTGGGATCTCGCCGATGCGCTGGCAAGGGGCAACCCGCCGATCATCGTGCGCGACCATGAAGTGGAGCACCGCTACTTCTATCTCGACCCGTGCAACCTGCATCCGGGCCAGGAGGTCGTCGTCGCAAACCGGTTGGCCGAGGAACTCGACAAGGCGCGCGCTTCCAACGAAATCATCGCAACCCCGATCGAAAACCGCAGCAGGCATCGCTTCGACGGGTTGCTGCGTTGGCCGGACTGATCCGCCGTTCTCATCCGCCGCAAGAGGAGCCGACATGGGCAGCGTCCAAGCACAATCGATCGAGACCGCCATCCCCGTTCTTTCCGTCGAGGGGCTGACGACGTCCTTTCTGGTCGACGGCGCCTGGAAGCCTGTCGTGCGTGACGTTTCCTTCACCGTGGCGCCCGGCGAAACCGTGGCGATCGTCGGTGAATCCGGCTCGGGCAAGAGCGTCACCTCGCTGTCGATCATGCGGCTGCTGCAGGCGGAGGTGAGCCGCATCGAGGGCCGCGTCATGCTCGGCGGCCGCGATCTGCTGGCCTTGCCGGAACAGGCCATGCGGCAGGTGCGGGGCAATGAGGTGGCGATGATCTTCCAGGAGCCGATGACATCGCTCAATCCGCTCTTCACGATCGGCGATCAGATTTCCGAAGCGCTGCTCTGCCATTCCGATATCAGCAAGGCCGATGCCCGGGCCGAGACGATCAGGCTGCTGGAGAAAGTTCGCATCCCGTCGGCGGCCTCGCGCTTCGACGAATATCCGCATCGTTTCTCCGGCGGCATGCGGCAGCGGGTGATGATCGCCATGGCGCTCGCCAGCCGGCCGAAACTCCTGATCGCCGACGAGCCGACGACGGCGCTCGACGTGACGATCCAGGGCCAGATCCTCGATCTCATCAAGATGCTGCAGGAAGAGGAGGGGACCTCCGTTCTCTTCATCACCCACGACATGGGCGTCGTCGCCGAGATCGCCGACAGGACGGTGGTGATGTATCGCGGCGAACAGGTCGAGAGCGGCCCCACCGCCGATATTTTTCACCGCGGCAAACATCCTTACACCAGGGCGCTGCTGTCGGCCGTGCCGGTGCTCGGCTCGATGCAGGGCCGTCAGCGGCCGCTGCGTTTTCCTGTGGTCAATACGGCGACAGGCGAATCGGACATACCGGCCGAGGCCCCCGATACCGTCGCCGCGACGCCGGTCCTTGAGGTGAAGAACCTTACCAAGCGTTTCGACATTCATTCCGGCCTGTTCGGCCGACTGACCAGCCGCGTGCACGCGGTCGAAAAAGTCTCCTTCGATCTGCATGCCGGCGAAACCCTGTCGCTCGTCGGTGAATCCGGCTGCGGCAAATCGACGACGGGCCGCGCCATCATGCGCCTCATCGAGCCGCAGGCGGGTTCCGTTCTCGTCGAGGGCAGGGAAGTGCTCGGCCTCGGCAGGAAGGATCTGCGCGAGATGCGCAAATCCGTGCAGATGATCTTCCAGGATCCGTTTGCCAGCCTCAATCCACGCATGACGGTCGGTGCGGCGATCGCCGAGCCCTATCTGGAACACAGTATGGGCAATTCGCAGCAGGCGAGGGATGTCGTGGCGGACCTCCTGGTCAAGGTCGGCCTCTCCCCGGACATGGCTTCGCGCTACCCGCATGAATTTTCCGGCGGCCAGCGCCAGCGCATCTGCATCGCCCGGGCGCTCGCCTTGCAGCCGAAGGTCATCGTCGCCGACGAAAGCGTGTCGGCGCTCGATGTTTCGATCAAGGCGCAGGTGATCAACCTGATGCTCGACCTGCAGCAGAGCCTCAACCTCGCCTTCCTGTTCATCTCGCACGACATGGCGGTGGTCGAGCGCGTCAGTCACCGCGTGGCGGTGATGTATCTCGGCGAGATCGTCGAAATCGGCCCGCGCGCCGCCGTCTTCGAAAATCCGCAGCACCCCTATACGAAGAAACTCATCGCCGCCGTGCCGGTGCCGGATCCCGACCGGCGCCACGAAAAACGCATGGTGGCGAATGACGAGATCAAGAGCCCGATGCGGGCCGTCGACTATAATCCTCCAATCGCCACCTATCGCGAGGTCGGGCCGGGGCATCGGGTCATGGACGGACGCTGACCATTGGCAGTTGCCTAACCGGCCCGCGGCGCATAAAGCAGATGCAGAAACAAATGCTTGGAAGCCCGGACCGATGAACAAGACAGATTATTTTTCGAAGCTCGGTGGTTTGCCGCCGCAGACCCAGCTGCTTTCCGGCAGGGCGGTTTTCACCACGGCTTACGCGGTCATCCCGCGCGGCGTCATGAGCGATATCGTCACCAGCCTGCTTCCGCATTGGGAGGGAACGCGGGCATGGGTTCTCTCCCGTCCGCTCTCCGGCTTCTCCGAGACCTTCTCGCAATATGTGATGGAGGTTCAGCCGGGCGGCGGAAGCGATCGGCCGGAGCCCGACAAGCGGGCCGAAGCGGTGCTCTTCGTCGTCGAAGGCGGCATGACGGTGGAGCTTGAGGGCGTCAGCCACGCGTTGCGCGCTGGCTCCTTCGTCTATATTCCCGCCGGTTCGGCCTGGCGGCTGAAAAACGATGGTTCGGCTGCTGCGATCTTCCACTGGGTCCGAAAGGCCTTTCAGGAAGTCGAGGGGCTGGAGCCGCCGCCGGCAATCGTCACCCATGAGGACGACCATCCGATCCGCGCCATGCCCGACACCGACGGCCGCTGGGGCACGACCCGCTTCATCGACCCTGCGGATGTGCGCTACGACATGCACGTCAATATCGTCACGCTGGAGCCGGGCGCAGTGATCCCCTTCATGGAAACCCATGTCATGGAGCACGGGCTCTATGTGCTGGAGGGCAAGGCGGTCTATCGCCTCAACCAGGATTGGGTCGAGGTCGAGGCCGGCGATTTCATGTGGCTGCGCGCCTTCTGCCCGCAGGCCTGCTACGCCGGCGGCCCCGGCCGCTTCCGCTACCTGCTCTACAAGGACGTCAACCGTCACATGAAGCTCTGGTAGGCCCCGCGTCGGCATGCCGCCGGCGCGTCTCCGCGCACCTGTCCGGTTGCTTGACAGCTCTTTCGAATGCCCGCATCGTCCATTGATGCAGGATATGGATTCATGGCTGTCGGAGAAGAAAGAGATAGGCCGGAGAAACGCTGCCGAAGCGGTCTTCGAAGATATCCGCACGGCCATTGTCAGTCGGAAACTGGCGCTCGGTACTCGTCTTCCCGCGGAGGTGCAGCTCGCCGAACGTTACGGCATCAGCCGGGCGATCGTGCGTGAGGCGCTCCGCTCGCTGCAGACGCTGGGGTTCACGCAAACCAGGACGGGGCGGGGCACGTTCGTCGTCTCGGAGAGCCCGGCGCGGCAGCTTGGCGGCGGCGCCTATTCCGCCCGCGATCTCATGGAGGCGCGCCCCTGCATCGAGATCCCGGCTGCGGGCTGGGCGGCATTGCGGCGCTCGAACGCGCAGCTGGCGTCGCTCTCATCCTTGTGCGACCGGATGGACGAGGAGGAGGACGTTCAAACATGGGTGCGGATGGACGCCGAGTTCCATGGAGAGATCGCTGGAGCCTCGGGCAATGCGATCTTCCGGAAGGTCGTCGCCGATGTCCGCGGCGCTCTTTCGACGCAATCGGAACTGGTTGAGCATGTTCGCGGCCGGCGCAAAGCCTCTAACGCCGAGCACCGCCGCATTCTGCAGGCCATCGCCGCAGGCAGCCAACGGGATGCGCACGCCGCCATGGCGGAGCACCTGCTCGAGGTCAAGCGGTCCATCATCGGCATTGCCGGTGAAGAGCGCGCGCCGCTGAAGATATGATTTCCAATGTCGCGCCCGGATATCCGGGTCGTTGCCGATCGAATGCAAAGCGATGAACGATCTAGAAAGCTGGCTTTCCGACTCCGCGGTCCTCAGTCGAAAAAGCGCCTCGGAACTGGTGTTCGAGGAGTTGCGCAATCTCATTCTGTCCGGCCGCTTTGCCGCCGGTTCGAAGCTGCCGTCGGAGGCGAAACTCGCGGCAAAATACGGTGTCAGCCGTCCGATCGTGCGGGAAGCGCTGCGCTCGCTGCAGATTTTGGGACTGACGGAGACGCGGACCGGGAGCGGGACCTATGTGCTTACCGCCGGAGGCGACGGAGATATCCGCTACGGCAATTATTCGGCGCGCGATCTGATGGAGGCGCGCCCCTTCGTCGAGGTTTCCGCGGCCGGCTGGGCGGCGCTGCGCCGGAGCGAGGATGAGCTGTCCCGGCTGCTTCATCTTTGCGACCGGATGGAGCAGGAAGAAGATGCCGAGGCCTGGGTGCGGCTGGATTCGGATTTTCACGGGCTGATCGCCGCGGCATCGAAGAATGCCGTCTTCCGCGACATCGTCGATGACGTCCGCGAGGCGATGGCGCAGCAATCCGGGCTGCTGACCGCCTTGGGGCCGAGGCGTCAGGAATCGAATGAAGAGCATCGCGGCATCGTCGAAGCCATCCGCAAAGGGGCGGAGGCCGAGGCCCAGGCGGCGATGGAAATTCATCTCAAAAAAGTCGAGGCGGCTGTCAGCCGTATCATCGGCGCCGAGCCGCGCTAAGGCCTGAGGCGCTTTCAACAAAAGCCTTCGGGAATCGATGTAATCCGGCCGCCAAAGACCGCCTTTCCACAGGCCGTCGGTTACGCATCCACAAAAAGCAAAGGGAAAATCCTTGACTGCAGGGTAGTTTTTCCTTTAATCGCCAAACCTGTCAGACCGCATAGCAGATTAACATCTTTATGACATCTGCGCGGAGGGGCGGCCGGGAGGTTGCCGAACCCATGGATAGGGAGGAGAAATGACAGTGATGCAATCCAACAGAAGCGAGGCCGATGGCCAGGTCTTTGCCGAGGAGGACCTCGGTTACCACAAGGCGCTGAAGCCGCGGCAGATCCAGATGATCGCCATCGGCGGCGCCATCGGCACGGGGCTGTTTCTCGGCGCCGGCGGCCGGCTTGCCGCTGCCGGTCCGGCACTTGTGCTGGTCTACGCCCTGTGCGGCTTTTTCGCTTTCCTAGTTCTGAGAGCCCTCGGCGAGCTGATCGTCCATCGCCCGACCTCGGGCTCGTTCGTCTCCTATGCCCGCGAATTTTACGGCGAAAAGCTCGCCTTCGCGGTCGGCTGGATGTATTGGCTGACTTGGGCGATGACGGCGGTCGCCGACGTCACCGCGGTCGCCCTCTACATGAATTTCTTCAAGGCCTATGTCCCGTGGATCGCGATGATCGATCAGTGGGTGTTTGCGCTGGCGGCGCTGGTCCTCGTCCTCGCCATGAACCTCCTGTCGGTGAAGGTCTTCGGTGAACTGGAATTCTGGTTCAGCCTCGTCAAGGTCCTCGCCCTCGTCGTCTTCCTGATCGTCGCCGTCTACTTCGTCGTCACCGGCACGCCGATCGACGGCCATGTTCCGGGCCTGAACACGATCACCGATTTCGGCGGCATGTTCCCGAACAGCGTCCTGCCGGCGCTGGTGGTGATTCAGGGCGTGGTCTTCGCCTATGCCTCGATCGAGCTGATCGGTACCGCCGCCGGCGAAACCGAAAATGCCCGCAAGGTGATGCCGCGGGCGATCCGCACGGTCGTGCTGCGCCTGGTGGTCTTCTATGTCGGCTCGGTCCTGCTGCTGTCGCTGCTGCTGCCTTATACCGCCTATAAGGGCGGCGAGAGCCCGTTCGTGACCTTCTTCGGCAAGATCGGCATCCAGGGCGCCGATGTCGTCATGAACCTCGTGGTGCTGACCGCCGTCCTGTCGTCGCTCAATGCCGGCCTCTATTCGACCGGCCGCATCCTGCATTCCATGGCGATATCAGGTTCGGCGCCGGCGGCACTGGCGAAGATGAACCGATCCGGCGTGCCCTATGTCGGCATTGCGGTGACGGCTGTCGTGACCGCCTTCGGCGTCGTGCTGAATGCCGTCGTTCCGGCAGAAGCCTTCGAGATCGGCCTGAATGTCGCCGCCCTCGGCATCATCGCCGCATGGGGCGTGATCGTGCTCTGCCAGCTCAAGCTGTGGCAGTTGTCGCGGCAGGGTAAGCTGGCGCGGCCTGAATTCCGGATGTTCGGCGCGCCCTATACCGGCGTGCTGACGCTGGGCTTCCTCGCCGTCGTCGTGATCCTGATGGCCCTCGACTATCCTGTCGGAACCTACACGGTCGCCTCACTGGCTCTGATCATTCCGGCGCTGGTGGTCGGCTGGCTCTTGATGCGGGAGCGCATCCACATGCTCGCCGCCGAACAGGGCGAGGATCGCGGCGGTTTCGATCTCGCCTGACATCGATCGACAATCCGAGCTTGCTCCGGCGGTGCAGTCGCCGCCGGAGTGCGGCATGAATGGAGAGAGACATGACCCCGAGTGAGGATTTCGTCGTCACCGATCGTGGCGGCATCGTCGAGAACAGTCACCGCGTCCACGCGGCTGTCGTCGATGCCAAGGGCAGGCTGCTCTACACGCTCGGAAATCCGGCGCGCCTGACGCTTGCCCGCTCCGCCGCCAAGCCGGCTCAGGCGCTTGCCATCCTGGAGACGGAGGGTTTCGCGGGTTACGGCTTCGATGATGCGGATATTGCGCTGATGTGCGCGTCCCACAGCAGCGAAGAGCGGCATATCGCGCGCACGCGAACCATGCTGTCGAAGGTCAAGGCCGAGGAGGCCGACCTTCGCTGCGGCGGCCATCCTTCCCTGTCGGAAACGGTCAACCGCTCCTGGATCAGGCAGGATTTTATCCCAACGGCGGTCTGCAGCAATTGCTCGGGCAAACACGTCGGCATGCTTGCCGGCGCCCGGGCGATCGGGGCAGGCATGGAAGGTTACCACCTGCCGGATCATCCGATGCAGGAGACGGTCAAACGCACCGTCGCCGAACTCTGCGATCTGGACGCCCGGGAGGTCGAATGGGGGATCGACGGATGCAATCTCCCAACTCCCGCTTTTCCGCTGGACCGCCTGGCCCGCATCTATGCCAAGCTTGCCGCGGCCGCGGATGGCGACGATGCGGGCGATAGGCCGTCGACGCGGGGGCCGGCACTGGCCCGCATCTTCCATGCAATGGCCGGCCACCCTGACATGGTCGCGGGCGAGGGGCGCTACTGCACGCTGCTGATGTGCGCATTCGACGGCGCCCTCATCGGCAAGCTCGGGGCCGACGCGAGCTACGCGATCGGCGTGCGGGCCTCGGATGCAACCCGGCGATTAGGGACGGACGGTGCGCTTGGCATCTCCGTCAAGATCGAGGACGGCAACCTTGAAATCCTGTACGCCGTCGTGACGGAGCTCCTCGAGCGGCTCGGCATCGGCTCGCCTGATATCCGCAGCCAGCTCGCGCCGTTCCATCATCCCCAGCGCGTGAACACGATGGGTGTCACAACAGGCGGCGTATTTTTCCCATTCAAGCTGCGCGGATCGAAGCCGGACGGGGACGATCCTCATCCTGCCGCCTGACCCGATGACGCCTGCGGACACGGCTATTCTGCCGCGTCACCAGCCATTCTTGTCTTCAGCCTGTCGCCGCAATGCGTGCGCCCCTCTCGAAAGTTCCCGCCATGACGACATCCGATATGACTGCTATCCGCGTCGAACACGACCTGATCGGCGATCGCGACGTGCCGGCCTCGGCCTATTACGGCGTGCATACGCTGCGCGCGGTCGAGAATTTTCCGATAACCGGTCAGACCCTGAAGGAATCGGCCGATCTGATCGCATCCCTGGCGGCGATCAAGCAAGCGGCGGCTCAGGCCAATCTGAGCCTCGGCCTTCTGGATCAGGAGCGGGCCGCCGCCATCATTGCGGCCTGCATCGAAATCCGCGACGGCGCGCTGCACGACCAGTTTGTCGTCGATCTGATCCAGGGCGGGGCGGGAACCTCGACCAACATGAACGCCAATGAGGTGATTGCCAACAGGGCGCTGGAAATCCTGGGCCATCGCCGCGGCGAGTACCAGCACCTGCATCCGAACGAGCACGTCAATCTCTCGCAATCCACCAACGACGTCTATCCGACGGCGTTGAAGCTTGCAGCATGGATCGGCGTTCATCGTCTCGTCGACGCCATGGTGATCCTGCGCCGGGCCTTCGAGGCCAAGGCGGTCGAGTTCGCCGACGTCCTCAAGATGGGCCGCACCCAATTGCAGGACGCCGTGCCGATGACGCTCGGCCAGGAATTCGGAACCTACGCGCTGATGCTGGCGGAGGATGAGGCGCGCCTTTCCGAAGCGGTCTCGTTGATCCGCGAGATCAATCTCGGCGCGACGGCGATCGGCACCGGCATCACCGCCCATCCTCGCTATGCGGCGCTGGTGCGCGAGCGCCTGTCCGATATCGTCGGCGTCGATCTGGTGACGTCACCTGACCTGGTGGAGGCGACGCAGGATTGCGGCTCCTTCGTCCAGCTTTCGGGCGTTCTCAAGCGTGTGGCGGTCAAGCTTTCCAAGACCTGCAACGATCTGCGGCTTCTGTCCTCGGGGCCGCGCGCCGGCTTCAACGAGATCAATTTGCCGGCGCGCCAAGCCGGCTCCTCGATCATGCCCGGCAAGGTCAATCCTGTTATCCCGGAGGTCGTCAACCAGGTCGCCTTCGAAGTGATCGGCAATGACGTGACGATCACCATGGCCGCCGAGGCCGGCCAGCTGCAGCTGAACGCCTTCGAGCCGGTGATCTTCTACAGCCTCTATCGCAGCCTGAGCCATCTGACCAATGCCTGCCTGACGCTCGAGGCGAATTGCATTCGAGGCATTACCGCCAACCGCGAAAGGCTGCGGCAGATGGTCGAGCAATCGATCGGCATCGTGACGGCGCTCAACCCTTATATCGGCTATCGCAACGCCACCGAGGTTGCGCTGGAAGCGCATCATTCGGGACGAGGGGTCTACGAAATCCTTCTCGAACGCGGCCTGATGCAGAAGGAGCATCTCGATGCGGTGCTGCGCCCGGAAACGCTGACCCGGCCGAGCGAGAAGCTTTCCTTCTCGTAAGGCCTGCGGCCCATTTTGTTTCCGGGCGACATTCATCTGGAGCTGATCAGGCCGCCTTTGCTTGCGGCTTGGCGGCCTTGACGTGGGTTATGCTGCGGCGGCCGTCGATGCTGACGGGAACATCGCCATCAACCGTGGCCCGGCGAACGACCCGGTGCTGGTCGCCATAATCGTTGACGGCATAGTGCTGGGTGGCGCGGTTGTCCCAGATCGCGACATCGCCGGCGCTCCAGCGCCAGCGCACGGTATTTTCCGGGGCGGTGACGTAGGACTGGAACACCTCGTAGAGTTTTACGGAGTCGCTCTTCGACAGGCCGACTAGGCGCTGAACGAAGTTGCCGAGCAGCAGCGATCTTTCGCCGGTTTCCGGATGGACACGCACGACCGGATGCTCGGTCTCGTAGATGGTCGAGGTGAAAACCTCCTCGAAATGCTTCTTCTCTTCGGCACTGGCGCGAGGGCGCACGGCAGCATAGTCGTAGGCATTGCTGTGAATGGCCCATAAATTGTCCGCCAGCAGTTTCAGCGGCGCCGGCAGGCTTTCATAGGCGGCATGGGTGTTGGACCAGATCGTGTCGCCGCCGGCCGCCGGGATGATGACGCCGCGAAGGACGGAGAATTTGGGATAGGCGTCGACGAAGGTGACGTCGGTGTGCCACTGGTCCGCCCTGCCGCCGCCGCGGCTGGAATCGAGATTGAGGATGGAAGCCGTGCCGGCGACCGGTCCCTGGGTTGGATGCGGCACGAGATCGCCGAGGCGGCGCGCGAAGGCTTCCTGTTCGGGATCGTCAAGATGTCCCTGATCGCGGAAGAAGATGACCTTGTGCTTCAGGAGAAGCTGGTTGATGGCTGCCACCGTTGCATCCGAAAGCTCTCCGCCGAGGCGGATACCCTTGATTTCGGCTCCGACACGGCCGGTCAGCGGGACGACATCGGACTTGGGAATGATCTGATTGACGAGAACCGGATTGCTCATGGAAATCTCCTGTTGATTTGGAAGAAGTCGGCAGGTCACATGCACCCAAGGATGCATCCATTGGGCGTTCGAAATTCAACGCTGAAGTCGACAGGGCTATGGAACGGCATAATCTACAAAATCTGTAGACAATAATTTCTAAATTTGCCTGTTTTCGTGAAACAGCCGCTTCGATTTCCTCGTCAGCGGGAGGCTGGCGGCCGCTGCCGTTTCTCCGTATCTTCCGCCAGCGGCGTGGGATCGCCGAGCAACATCATGCTTGAGGCCGTAGATCGGCGCCCGGAAGGAACTTTCGATGGCAACAGTGAAACTTCTGTCGGATCAAGAGGCCGCAGCCATTCTGGCCGTGCAAGCCGTGTTCGATGACATCAGGGCGACACGCAAGACCGACTTCATCAACAATTTCTGGCGTGCTCTTGCAAACGACCCCGCAAATCTCAAGCGGGTGTGGCAGACGCTCAAGTCGGTCATGACGGTCGAAGGCGCCATCGATCCGCTGACGCGCGAGATGATCTACATAGCGGTGTCGACTGCCAATGCCTGCCAGTACTGCATTCAATCCCACACCGCAGCCGCCCGAGCGCGGGGGATGACCGATGCCCAGCATGGCGAACTCCTGACGATCATCGGGCTCGCCGCGCAGACAAATCATCTCGCTCTCGCCATGCAGGTTCCGCCCGATCCGGAATTCGAGGTGCGATAGGAAACAACGGACTCGGCGCCCGCGTCATCGAATGCGGAGAAGGGCAGGCTCTGCAACTTAAGGAGAAGTTTGGACAACTGGGACGTGTAAATGTGGCGTAATCTGTCTTATGGAACTCACGATGACAGACAGAATCTCGGCACCCATGAGCCATAGAATATGCTGGTATCGCTCACAGAAGCAGCCTATATGAGTTATAGAAAGGATGTCTATTGCTCATGAAATGGAACTGGACACACGGAGATTGGCCCCAATTCCAATATGACGCTGCTCTGCTCGAGCAATTCGAAAACCGATTTCTTCTGGCGTCAGGGGAAGTGATCGGCGCTATCCGGCATGTCGGTGATGACGACCGCAAATTGTTGCGCATCGAGCTTCTAAGCGACGAGGCGGTGAAGACCTCCGAGATCGAGGGCGAAATGCTCGATCGCTTGATCGTGCAATCCTCATTGCGCCGGCAGTTCGGCCTCGACACCGACAACCGGCCGATAAGGCCGCAAGAACGTGGAATCGCCGAGATGATGGTCGACGTCTATGACTCCTGGTCAACCCCGCTCGATCATGAAACGCTGTTTCGTTGGCATGGCATGTTGATGACGGGAAACCGCCATATTGGAACGGTCGGCGGGTATAGGACGCATGAGGATGCAATGCAGATCGTATCCGGTCGCCTCGATCGTCCAACGATTCATTACGAAGCTCCGCCATCAAAGCAGGTGCCGGCGGAAATGGCGGCTTATGTAGGCTGGTTCAATCGATCGTCACCCAAGGGGGAAGTCCCCCTGCCCGCTCTCACTCGAGCAGGCATAGGTCATTTGTATTTCGAAAGCATTCATCCATTTGAGGATGGGAATGGCCGAATTGGCCGCGCACTTGCGGAAAAGTCGCTCGCACAGAACATCGGGCAGCCCAGCCTGATTGCGCTTGCCTACACGATCGAACATGGCCGCAGAACCTATTACGATCAGCTCGAGCGGCATCAACGCACGCTCGATATTACGGAGTGGATGGTTTATTTCGCCGAAACCATTCTTGAAGCGCAGCAGACGACTCTGAACCGTGTGGCCTTTTACATCAGCAAGGCGCGTTTTTACGGTCAGTTCCGCGGCCAATTCAACGAGCGCCAGGAGAAGGCCATCGCGCGGATGTTCCGCGAAGGCCCTGGAGGCTTCAAGGGCGGGTTGAGCGCTGAAAATTATATTTCGATCACGCGAACCTCGCGAGCGACGACCACGCGCGATCTCCATGATTTGGTGGAGAAGGGCGCGTTCAGGCGTACGGGCGACCGTCGGTATACGCGTTATGCGCTGAACCTGCCGGAAACCAGTCATAAAATGGAATAGAACGACGAGAGGCTACTGCATAGGCAACGGGCCAAGCTCGTCCGGCGTCTCGGACTGAGTCGAGGAAAGCTTCGCCATACACCGCGTCAACGTGCGAGCGTCAGCCAATCGCCGATCGTTGTCCCAAAATGTCGCATGGAACGTGTTGCGGGAATGGCCGGGCGCTCGGTGGCGTTGGTCTTTCGGACTTCACGCGGGCTGAGCCCGAATTCATGGCTGAAGGCGCGTGTGAAATTGGCTGCAACGTCGAAGCCGGCGGCCTCGGCAATCTCCGAGATCGGCCTGTTGTCGGTCGGGTTGGTAAGATCCGCATATGCCTGCAGCAATCGACGTTTGCGAATGTAATTGAAGACGCCCCCGCTCGTTTCGAACAATTGGTAGAGCCGCGTCCGCGAGATGCCCAGCGCACGGCACATGACCTCAGGCGTCAAGCTATCTGAATGAAGATTGAGGTGAATATAGCGATGCGCCCGCTCCATCAGCCCCATATTGGCCTGATCCTGAGCGCGATCCAAACTTGTGGACGATGCAGCGCATGCAACGACCATATCGCCGATCGTCCGTATGATCCGCGGCGCCTCCTCCACCGTCAAATTGCTGAGGTTCGCTTCCAGGCCGTTGATATAGCTGACGAGCAATTCAGCCAGGCTGCCGGAGAGGACGGTGTTGTTGGCGTTCTGCAGCAGGCTCGCATCATGGGTCAACAATTCATAGGGCAGGAAAACGAGCACAGCGACCGAATCGGTCATCCGCCCGCGGTACGGATAACCAAGCGACCTGAAAAATATCTCACCCGGGCCGGTCTCCGTTACATGGCGATTGGCCTCGGTCCAGGCCCGGCCGCTGCGCAGTACGCCGACATTCCAGTGATCGATTGGGCTCGATCGCAGCATGGCCTGATCGCGAATATAGCTGCATGCCTGCACGCGCTGCTGGACGATGAGGATATCGCCGAGATGCCAGCCGGTCTGTTCCGCAAGAAAACCGTCGTCCTCTGATTTTCCGTCCGGCAGATGAACATCCACAAGCGGCGCCATGTGGGATCGCCAGGACTGGAACTGTTCTTTCGGCGGCAGGTCTTGCGTCGAAAATCGCAACGGCACCAGTGCCGGCGGAACGTCCGCCCGATGTTCTTTCTGCGGGGACGGTTCGCGCGGCCAGCGCCGCCGCTCCAAATGGGCCGGCCACTCCCGTCCAGCAGCGGGGTCATCTCCAGACTCCGTAACCATCCAATTCCTCCAGCGCATAGCCGATCCGGGGCTGTTGAAACTGAAGCAAGCAATCGTTTTCGCGGCTGAAACGTCCGCGCAACCCGTCCGATGGAACCGAATCGACTGAAGCTCTACGTGCATAAGCTAATTATCATATTCCTATGCGAGCAGAAATGGACGCACCGATAATTTTCAGGATGCGGCGATAACGACAATTGCGTCCTGTTGCTGTATCTAATTAAGCAATGGTTAATTCCGAAAACGTTCGGAAATTCCAAAAAGCTCACTTGCCGGTGCAATGCAGTTTCAAAGCACCCTCAACGTGAAACGACACTTATTCAAAACAAAAAATGCGAGAACAGGAGGATAGGTCGTGAGCTATCTGGGCAATATTCGTGCGCGCTTTGCGCGAGCGTACCCTTACGACAGCAGTTCTTATCCGCACAACCATCAGGCACCAGGAAAAATTCCTATCGCCGATCGTGCGGGTTTCCCCTGCTCACATTCATGCGAGACGCTCCTGAGGCCGGACATCGGCAATTGATGGCGCGCGAAGGGTTGCGCGCGGCCGAGGCTGTCTGTGTCGATGCGTAATGAGCCCGAGGCTTGCACGCAACCCTTACCATATCCACCCACTGGCGAATTTTTGCGACGCTGCCCATGTGGCAGAATGGAGGCTAAGATGACTACCGCATGTGATGAGGAACATATCGAATTGAAGCCGCTTTCGAGCTGCAGACGAGAGGTCGAAGTCGCAATGGTTGAGATGCTCGTCAGTTTGCAAAAACATGGATGGTCGGCTGCGGAATTGGCATTGGCGCTCGCAGATGCCTCCGAAGATCTCGTCATGCTGATCGCGACCAAAAAGCTTCGACCGAATTAATGCATCCCGCCCGGAAGTGTGCAGAGCCGGGATAACGACATGCATCAAAATAAAGGGCTAAAGCGCGTCGCATGAATCATATTTGACGCGACGCGCTTTAGAAAGATGATCGTGATCGCAGCTGTCTCAATGAGACGGCAGCACTGTCAGGCGCGGCGCGCGATATCCATTACATCAATCGCCGCGCCGGAGATGGATAGCGACGGTCGGATCGTACACGAGCGGGATTGATCGTCCGCAAAGATGAGATCGACCAAGCAGCGGCCGCGATCCTAAGATATCGACCACCCGATCTCGTCGATTTTGTCTCGAACTTACTGACCGGTTCGTTCGTCGAGGATGGAGAGTGCGTCCTGCAGTCTGAGCGCCGCCAGCGCTTCCGTTGCCTCATCAGGAGACCATCCTGCTTCCAGCGCTGCGGAGAGAACGAGCGATTCCGTTTGAAGCTCGAGCTTTTCATAAAGCGGCTCGATGGCTTCGCGGGCGGTGACAACGTGCTGGTCGGGCGGAGTGATGGGTGTCGCAGCAACCGTCGGCATAATGCTCCTCCTTTTGAACACTAAGGTTCGAAACCCAATTGCAGGCATGCTTGTTCCGTTCACAATCGCATTTTCAGCCTTATCACGGCTGACGAAAACTGTTCCGAACTCTGGACGGTCGCAACTCGCCCGTCCTCGGCGTCTCTGGGGTCGCAGCGAAACCTTCGCGCGATGAACGAACGCACAGGCTACCGCACAATTGCCGAAAGCGGAAGCGACTTGCGGTAATCATCGAACAAAGGTCGCCGCTATGACGCGCGCCGCACCATCTGGCGAAATTTCCTCCATTTCAGAAAGGCGCGAATGATGATGGCCGGCGGGATCTTCCTGTGGTCGCCGACCGTTCCCTGCCTGGCGAACGTCGCGTTCGGGTCGAGCAGAAAGGCGACCAGGAGGCTTGAGTTCTTCGCCTCCGCTTCGAGCCTGGCATCAGATAAATGCAGTCCCTGCTCGCCTTCGGCAAAGCTCTGCCCGTCGGCGACGACGGCGCCGCTGAAGACGTAGAAATAGAGATCCCTGCCTTGCCTGTGCGGGAATTCCGCTCGTGCGCCCGCGTCCAGCCGGATATCGAAGATGTCGACGGCGCTGCGGACATAAAACGGCGCGCCCTCCCCTTGCGGGCCGACCAGATGTCGCCAGACGTTCGCTGTGGCCGCGGGGATCGGGCCGTATTGAATGTTCGGATCGAGACCGGCCGCTCGCGGACGGATGAGGATCTGCAGCATGCGCAGCGGCGGATCGGAGGCCAGCGTCTCCTCGGAATGCCAGAAGCCTGTTCCGGCATTCATCACCATCAGATGGTTGCGGTCGACGACCAGCCGGCCGGTGGCCTTGTCGTCGTGGCGCATCACGCCTTCCGGCACCCAGGAGACGATCTCGTCGTCCCTGTGCTCGTGCATCGCGATCAGGCGGCCGGGGACCAGGAGGGATTCGACGACCATGGCGAGAGGGCCGTAGCCGTGATCGCGCGGTTTCGGCTTCAGCCATCCCGGCATGTTGACGTGCGCGACGAAGCCTCCCGCATCCCGCACCACGAATGTTCGTTCGCCCTTGAGCAGCATCGCGTCCTCCATGCCTGCCAGGCTGTGACGACCCCAACTCTCCGCCGAAAGATGCGTGAGAACGCCTGCTGCCATCAATCGAACATCTGCGCCGGGGGGCAACAGGCAGACGGCGGTAATCGTCTTGCTGACGATGCCGATGAATGGCCTTAGTGGCAATCTGAAAACATCCGCCGCAACGATTCGCTGACGGGAGCTCCAATGACCATCGACGCCGCACGAAATCCGCATCCGATCTACTTTGCCGGCGCTTTTGCCACGGGTGGCCTCCTGACTTTCATGGTGCACCTGAACGGCGAGCTGGCACGCTATGGGAATCCGCTGTTTTCGTCCTGGACCGCGCACGGCACCGGCATCATCGCCGCCGTCATTCTTCTCTTGCTGGTTCCCCGGCGGCGCAGGCCGACGCCGGAACAAAGCCTGCGCGCGCCTCTATGGGCCTACCTCGGCGGGCTCTCCGGCGCGGCAACGGTCATGCTGACCTCGACGACGGTCAACTCCCCGCTCGGGCTCTCCGGAACCCTGGCTTTGGGGCTGGCAGGCCAGGTCGTCTTCAGCCTCGCGGCCGACAGCTGGGGGCTGTTCGGCCTGCAAAAGCGCCATCCCGATAGACGTGATATCGCGGCGCTCGGCCTGGTCGTTACGGGAGCGGCACTGATCATATTGTTCGGGCGAGGTGCGGCGTGACGTTCTTCGTTCTCCTCGCTTGCCTCGGCGGCGTGCTCGTCGGCCTCAGTCGTCAGCTGAATGGGCGGTTGAGCATCTCGACGACACCGCTGATCGCATCCTTCTGGAATCACGCCGTCGGCTTTGCCGCACTGACCTGCCTCGGCCTCTTCGTCGGCGGCCTGCTTCCTGCGGGTGCCGCCGAGGCGCCCTGGTATGCATATCTCGGCGGTCCGCTCGGCGTTGTCTTCGTGGCGGCCGGCAGCTGGGCGATTGCGCGGATCGGCGCGGTCAATTCGGCTCTCCTGATCATCGGCGGGCAGATGGTCACGGGAGTGGCGTTTGATTATATCAGTGCCGTGCCGGCCTCCTTCTGGGCGAACGCCGGCGGAATTCTCCTCATCGTCGGCGGAATGATGGTCAGCCGGGGACGGGGCAAGGTCGACCGTTCGCAATAGCCGGACACGACGTATGCCAGTCGGCGGGGATCGTTCCCCGCCGCGTCAGGGCGCTGCATATTCAAACAAGGTATTTGGTAAACCAATCGACCGTCCGCTGCCAGGCGAGCTTGGCGGCCGCTTCGTCGTAGCGCGGCGTGGTATCATTGTGGAAGCCGTGATTGACGTCGGGATAGATATGGGCCTCATAGGTTTTGCCGGCCGATTTCAGCGCCGCTTCGTAGGCCGGCCAGCCTTCGTTGATGCCCTTGTCCAGCCCGGCATAGTGGATCAGCAGCGGCGCCTTGATCTTCGGCACGTCCTCGGCGCGCGGCTGCCGGCCGTAGAACGGCACGGCGGCGGCAAGCTCGGGATAGGCGACCGCCGCGGCGTTGGCGACCCCGCCGCCGTAGCAGAAGCCGACGATGCCGACCTTGCCGGTGGTGAGGTCGCTCTTCATCAGAAACTCGACCGCCGCGAAGAAGTCGTTCATCAGCTTTTCCGGGTCGACCTTCTGCTGAAGCTCGCGCCCCTTTTCGTCATTGCCGGGGTAGCCGCCGACCGAGGTGAGGCCGTCGGGCGCAAGCGCGATGAAGCCGGCTTTCGCCACCCGCCGCGCGACATCCTCGATATAGGGGTTGAGGCCTCTGTTCTCATGCACGACCACGACGGCGGCGACCTTGCCGGTGGCGTTTTTGGGGCGGACGAGATAGCCGCGGACATCGCCGTTTCCCTTCGGCGAGGGATAGGTGATGTATTCGGCGGAGATATCCGGATCGGTGGCCTCGACCTGGGTCGCCAGCGCATAATTCGGGCTCAGCGACGCCAGAATGGCGGCTGCGGTCACGCCGCCGACGGCGAATTTGCCGGCGCGGTCGAGAAACTCGCGCTTGGTGATCCTCCCATGCGCGTAATAATCGTAGAGTTCGAGCAGTTCCTGTGGGAAATCCTTGGCTGTCATGCGGGTCATGATGGCTCCTCCTGGCCTCGGCTTCTCGCAGCATCCTACACAGGTAAGCGCGTGGCTCTTTTCAACATTTCGCGAGATTCGCGTGAGCTTGCCGGCGCGATTGCCGTCAGTTGCAATGAAGCCTGGCCTCGAGCTTCGGGGCTTCAAAAATACGTCTGCTGTATCCGGCGCCTCCGCATCCGAGCCGATTGAAGCGCCTGAACGGCAGCCGCCTACCGACTTATGAAAATTAATTTCATGCTCGCGTCTTGCGGCCCGTTTTCTATTGACGCCTTCCGATTTTTGTCCCAACTTAAAGAAAATAAATTACTTAAATTGGGAACTTGATCGGCATGAAAGTGGGAATCATCGGGCTCGGATTCCGGCTCGGCTATCTCGGCTATGTCTTCAAAGCGATCGATAGCAGCTTCGAGATCGTCGGCTATGTGGATCCCGATCCCGCCGGCCTTCCCGGTTTGAAGGAAAAGGGCATTTCCGCCGGCAAGGCCTATGCTTCGCCGGAAGAGCTCATCGCCTCCGAGAAGCTCGATCTGCTGATGATCGGCTCCCCCAATCACATGCATCTCGATCACATCAGGCTCGGGCTGCAAGCCGGCCTCAAGGTCTTCTGCGAAAAGCCGATCGTCACGACGATCGCCGAAAGCATTGAGCTTGCCCATCTGATGGCGAAGTTCGGGCATGAGCGGCTGATGGTCGGCCTCGTGCTGCGCTATTCCCCGCTTTACAAGGATCTGCGCGCCATCCAGGCCGAGGGCAAGCTCGGCCAGATCGTCTCGATCGAGGCTTCCGAACATATCGAGCCCTATCACGGCGCCTTCTTCATGCGCGACTGGCGCCGCTACGAGCGCTATTCCGGCAGCTTCATGCTGGAGAAATGCTGCCACGACCTCGACCTTTATAATGGCGTCGTCGGCGCAAGGCCGGAGCGGGTGGCCAGTTTCGGCGGCCGCAAGAGCTTCATTCCGGCCAACGACCCGGCCCGCGAGGGCATCAATGACCTGGAGCTTTTCCACCGCAAGCCGAGCGGCTGGATGGGCTCCGACAAGGTTTTCGACAGCGACGCCGATATCATCGACTACCAGGTGGCGATCGTCGAATATGAAAATGGCGTCGGCATGAACTTCCACACCAATCTGAACGTGCCCGACCAGTTCCGCCGCTTCGCCATCATGGGCTCGCGCGGCATGGCCGAAGGCGATTTCGTGCGCGGCTATCTCGACGTGCACGAGCAGCTGACCGGCAACAAGATCGTCGAAAACAAATATGCCGCCACCGAACTCTCGCAGCATTACGGCGCCGATGAACAGATGGCGAGCGACCTCTTGGAAAGCGTGCGCACCGGGCTCGAGCTGCCGGTGTCCACGCTGAACGCGCTCGAAGCCGGCATCCTGGCGCTGGCGATGGACGAAGCGAGGATGAAGAAAACCGTCGTCGACCTGCGTCCCATTTGGGACCGCTTCGACGAAGCCCTTCACGCAAGAGCGGCTTGAGGACGGCGGCAAGATGAGTGTCCAAAGAAGCGCCTTCATCTTTGCCTGGATCCTTCTCCTTCCGGCCGTTCTCTATGTTCTCGCCATCGTCGCCTATCCGCTGGTCGACACCTTCATTCTCTCCTTCACCGATGCGTCGTTGAAGAAGACCACCAATTGGGTCGGCTGGGTCAACTACGAGAAGATCTTCAACGCCACCTTTGCCGAGGTCATCTTCCGCACCTTCGTCTGGACCTTCTTCTCGGTCGCCCTGAAAATGGTGATCGGCACCTTCGGCGCCTGCATGCTGAATGCCGCCGTGCCCGGCCGCTCGCTGTTTCGGCTTTTGACCATGCCGCCATGGATCGTGCCGATGGCGATCGGCATCTTCATGTGGGGCTGGATGTATAATGGCCAGTTCGGGATGATTTCGGGCCTGCTGCAGCGCTTCGGTCTCGTCGACGGGCCGGTCGCCTTCCTCGCCTATGGCAGCACCGCCTTCTGGGGAACGATCATCACCGACGTCTGGATCGGCGTGCCGCTGGTGACGATCTACTTTCTGGCCGCAATCCAGTCGATCCCGAAGGATCTCTACGAGGCCGCCTGGACCGACGGCGCCGGCCGCTGGTACCGCTTCCGCCGCATCACCCTGCCGCTGATGGTGCCAGCGATCATCACCATGTCGATGCTGTCTTTGATCGCCACCTTCAACTCCTTCGACATTATCTGGATCCTGACGCAGGGCGGCCCGAGCGGCGAGACGACGACGATGATCATCGATACCTACCAGACCGCGATCGGCTCGAAGAAATACGGGGAAGGGGCGGCGCGCGCCGTCTTGATCTGCATCTTCCTGTCGCTCTTCTGCTTCGCCTATTTCCGCGTCACCCGCCGCCTCAACCCGGAGAAGCGCGCATGAGCAATGCTGCCATGATCGACCGTTACCGCTGGTGGGAGATCATCCTGATCTATTGCGGCATCGCGCTGTTCCTGTTCTTCGTGCTGGCGCCCTTCGTCGAGGGCTTCCTGGTGTCGCTGAAGCCGCTCGCCCAACTTTTCTCCTCGCCCTACCGCTTCTGGCCGGAGAACGGCTCGTTCGAAGCCTACCGGACGATGTGGATCAGCGTGCCGGGTTTCGGGCGCTATATCTTCAACTCCTTCTTCATCTCGATCATCGTCACGCTGATCGTGCTCTGCCTCGTCATTCCGGCCGCCTATGCCTTCGCCAAGTTCGAATTCAGGGGCATGGGCATCCTGCTCGGCGCCTTCCTGACGGTGAACATGTTCTCCGGCGCGGTGCTCTTGATCCCGCTCTTCCGGCTGATGCGCAGCATGGGCGTGCTCAACACCTATCTCGCCATGATCGTGCCGGGAGTCGCCTTCCTCATCCCGTCGGCGATCTGGCTGCTGCGCACCTATATGATCCGCATTCCCCAGGAACTCAACGAAGCCGCCTATATGGATGGCGCCAGCCACTTCTACACGCTTCGTCGCGTCATCCTGCCCATCGCGATGCCGGGAATCATCGTCGTCGCCATCACCACCTTCATCGGCGCTTACGCCCAGCAATTCATCTTCGCGCTGACCTTCAACTCGAAGACCGAATACATGCCCTTGCCGGTGGGGCTCTTTGCTTACTTCGGCAAGCAGGAGGTCATCTGGAACGAACTGATGGCGGCTTCCTTCGTCGGTATCGCGCCGGCGATGGTCGTCATCTTCTTCCTTCAGCGTTACCTTGTCGGCGGCCTAACCGCCGGTGCGGTGAAACAATAAAAGCAAAAACGAGTGAACAGCTAACCAAGAATGGGAGTCACGACGTGAGCATAACAATCAAGACAGGCCTTATGGCGCTCGCCCTGCTCGGCTCGACGGCACTGACCGCGGTCACTGCTCAAGCCGCCGACAAGGAAATCAGCTGGATCTATTGCGGCGACACGATCGACCCGGTCCACACCAAATACATCAAGCACTGGGAAGAAAAGAACGCCGGCTGGAAGGTCACGCCTGAGGTCGTCGGCTGGGCGCAGTGCCAAGACAAGGCGACGACGTTGGCCGCCGCCGGCACGCCGGTTGCCATGGCCTATGTCGGCTCGCGCACCCTGAAGGAGTTCGCCCAGAACGACCTCATCGTCCCCGTGCCGATGACCGATGATGAGAAGAAGTCCTATTATCCCAATATCGTCGACACCGTGACCTTCGAGGGCAACCAGTGGGGCGTTCCGATCGCCTTCTCCACCAAGGCGCTCTACTGGAACAAGGACCTGTTCAAGCAGGCGGGCCTCGATCCCGAGAAGCCGCCGAAGACCTGGGCCGAAGAAATCGAGATGGCAAAGACCATCAAGGAAAAGACCGGCATTCCGGGCTTCGGTCTCTCCGCCAAGACCTTCGACAACACCATGCACCAGTTCATGCATTGGGTTTACACCAACAACGGTAAGGTGATCGACGCCGACGGCAAGGTCACGCTCGACAGCCCCGAGATCCTCGCCGCGCTGAAGGCCTATAAGGATATCGTCCCCTACTCCGAAGAAGGCCCGACGGCCTATGAGCAGAACGAAGTCCGCGCCATCTTCCTCGACGGCAAGGTCGCTATGATCCAGGCCGGATCGGGTGCGGCCTCCCGCCTGAAGGAGACAAAGATCAACTGGGGCATCACCACGCTGCCGCTCGGTCCCAACGCCAAGGGCCCGGGCACGCTTCTGATCACCGACAGCCTGGCGATCTTCAAGGGTTCGGGCGTCGAGGACAAGGCGACCGAATTCGCCAAGTTCATCACCTCGCCGGATGTTCAGTCGGAATACGAATTGCAGGGCGGCGCCGGCCTCACCCCGCTGCGCCCCTCGGCAAAGGTCGACGAATTCGTCGCCAAGGATCCTTACTGGAAGCCGCTCATCGAGGGCATCAGCTATGGTGGTCCCGAGCCGCTCTTCACCGACTATAAGGGCTTCCAGAACTCGATGATCGAGATGATCCAGTCCGTGGTGACGGGCAAGGCCGAACCGGAAGCCGCGCTGAAGAAGGCTGCCGGCGAAATCGAAGCCTTCAAGTAAACTCTCTTCCTGGGGTCGCGGCATATGCCGCGACCCTCCCCTCTATCGAATGTGCGACGAAGGCCGCCGGCGGAGACAGATTTTTGGGACAGCTCCTTCTCAACAATGTTCAGAAATTCTACGGCGACTACGAAGTTCTGAAGGGCGTGCAGCTCGAGGTGCGGAACGGCGAATTCGTCGTCTTCGTCGGGCCGTCGGGCTGCGGCAAGTCCACGCTCTTGCGGATGATCGCGGGCCTCGACGCGACGACGGCGGGCGACATCATCATCAATGGCGTCAGGGTCAACGACCTGCCGCCGGTCAAGCGCGGCATCGCCATGGTGTTCCAGTCCTACGCGCTCTATCCGCACATGACGGTATTCGAGAACATCGCCTTCCCGCTGCGCGTCGAGAAGATGGAAGAGCAAAAGCTCAAGGCCAAGGTGGAAAACGCCGCGCGCATCCTGCACCTCGACCAGCGGCTGCAGCAAAAACCCGGCATGCTCTCCGGCGGCCAGCGCCAGCGCGTCGCGATCGGCCGCGCCATCGTGCGCGAACCGAAGATCTTCCTGTTCGACGAGCCGCTCTCCAACCTCGACGCGGCGCTGCGCGCCGACATGCGCATCGAACTTGCCAAGCTGCACCGGCAGCTGAAGGCGACGATGATCTATGTGACGCATGACCAGGTCGAAGCCATGACGATGGCCGACCGCATCGTCGTGCTCGACGCCGGCAATATCTCGCAGACCGGCGCGCCGCTGGAGCTGTATCACAAGCCTGCCAACCAGTTCGTCGCCGGCTTCATCGGCAACCCGAAAATGAATTTTCTGCCCGTGACCTGCACGGGCGTCAGCGCCGCCGGCGTCGAAGTGGATTATCTCGGCCAGACCGCCGTTCTGCCGGTGACGCCGCGCGACGGCATGGCCGGCAAGACCCTGACGCTCGGCATCCGCCCCGAGCATATCCAGCTCAACGGCGGCGATATCGTCTTTACCGTGACGCCCACGGTCATCGAGCGCCTCGGCGCCAATACGGTCGCCTATGCCTCGCTCAATGGCGAGGCCGAAAATTTCTGCGCCATGCTCCCCGGCAGCGTCGGCATCCGCCCCGATGCACCTGTAGCAACCGGCATCAATGCCGCCGATTGCCATCTCTTCGACGAGGCCGGCATTGCCTTCGAGCGGCGGGTGGAGCTGACCGAAATCGATATGAATGTGATCAACCCGACGGCGGCTTGAGGCGACTGGCTCTGTTTCAGCGGTTCGGGCTTCGGGAGTATGGCTGCAGTGCGCCGCTCGTTCAGCTCTTTCCAGGAGAGCGAGATGTTACGAGCTTGGTAAGGCCAGCCGCGCCCCGAATCATTCGGACCGGGGCGCCTGTCTGTCATTAATCGAGCCGAGGCGATGGGTGCTTTAGTACGCCATCTGCGCGCGGAGGCGGGGCACGATCCAGTCGAGGAAGCACCGCACCTTCTGCGACAGGGGATCGGCCGGTCCATGCATAACGTTCACCGGCAGCGGTTCCGGCGCGAACTCCGTCAGCAGTTCCTGCAGAGCACCGGAGCGCAGCTGCTCGGAAATCTGGTAAGACAGCACGCGGATGATGCCGATTCCTGCGAGTGCAGCCTGGACGGCCGCCTCCGTCGTGTTGACAGCGAGTTTGGGGCGCGGCTCGATGGTGAAGGCTGGACCGTCCCGGCGATAGCGCCATTCCGGCGCGGTCGCAAAGCCCTGGAAGCTGATGCCGTCATGCCGTACAAGATCTTCCGGCCGACGCGGGACGCCTCGGCGGGCGAGGTAGTCGGGGCTAGCGCAGATCACCCGTCGGGCACTGCCGACGCGCGTTGCGATCAGTGCACTGTCCGTCAGGTGGCCAATTCTAAGAGCCACGTCAACCTGCTCGTCCGCCAGATTGATCTGCCGATCAACCAGCGTCAGGCGCAGATTGATATTGGGCTGCTCCTTCAAGAATTCCAGCGCGATTGGCAGCAGATGACGCTCGCCGAAAGCAACGGGTGCGGTCACATGAAGCCCGCCACGCAGCGCCCCATGTTCGCCGCTCGCCTGCCGCTCCGCCGCGTCCAGCTCCTCAAGGATACGCCGTGAGGCGGCGACGAAGGCGCGCCCCTCCTCGGTCAGCGAGAGGCCCCGGCGAGTGCGCAGCACCAAGGGCACGCCGAGGTGCTTTTCAAGATCCGCGACCTTGCGGCTAACCGTGGCAAGAGGTGCATGCAGTCGCCGCGCCCCGGCAGAAAGGCTGCCGGCGTCGACCACCGCCAGCAGTACCGACATCGCGTCAAAACGGTCCATCCAAATCCTTCCGCAATATGAGAGGAAAGTTCCCAGAATGGCAGGATACCCCACTGTTTGTGGATGTCATAGCTTCACCTTCGTTCAAGGGCGCTGCCCGGTTCCCCGTATTTGCCAAATGATCAGGAAGGACATCATGCCCAAATTTTCGCGTCGTGCCTTTGCAAGCGCTCTCCCTCTCGGCCTCCTCGGGGGAAGCTTCCTCGGCGGAGGAATGATTGAAGGCGCGTCTGCGCTTGCCGCGACACAGGATACCGCAGAAGCGCCGGTCAGTGTTACGCCGCTCGCGCAGATCCGCATCGGCCGTTTCACGGTGACAGCGCTGACGGATGGGTATGCGGATATGCCCTATGAGTATTTTCCCGGGCGCACCGCTGCGGAGGTTGAACAGGCGGCAGTCGCGCAGTTCACAGCCCGCCCGAGCGGCGTGCGGTTCCTCTTCAACCAGTATCTCGTCGAGGATGGCGAACGGCGCATCCTGATCGACGCCGGTGCGGCAGGCTCGATCGGGCAAACCGGCCAATTGCCGCAGGCGCTCGCAACGCTCGGCGTGCGGCCCGACCAGATCGACGCGGTGATCGTGACCCATATGCATCAGGACCACATGGGCGGTCTGATTCTCGGAGGCAAGAACAACTATCCCAAGGCGGAACTCTACATAGATCGCCGCGACGTCGCCCATTGGACCGATCCGGCCAAGCGCAATGGTGCGCCCGATTATCTGCAGACCAGCTTCAAGATGGCCGAGGAGGTCGTGCGCCTTTACCCGAGAATTCAAGCGATCGACGGAGAGCGGGAAATCGTGCCGGGCGTCTCGATCGTCGATCTGACCGGCCATACACCCGGCCATATCGGCGTGCGGGTCGAAGATGGCGGACAGAGCCTCATCATGGTTTCGGATATGATCTTTCCCGTCGTGCATCCCGGGGCGACCGATGTGTTCTTCCTGTTCGAGCAGGATCCTGCCGCGGCCAAAGCGATGCGCGACCGGTTTTTCCCTCGCGCCGCTTTGGAGGGCGCCCTCATCGCCGCCACGCACATGCCTTTCCCAGGGCTCGGCCGTGTCGTTGCCGACCGTGGGCAGATGCGCTGGCAGATCGCGGACTGGGCCTTGCAGAACTGACGTCCGCTCCGGCGGTCGCGAGGTAGTAACCAGTAACCGCCTCCGCGCGCGACGGATGACCGGCAAGACGCTAACGCTCGGCATCCGGACGGAGCATATCCAGCTGAACGGCGGCGATATCGTCTTCACCGTCACCCCGACCGTCATCGAGCGCCTCGGCGCCAATACGGTCGCCTATGCCTCGCTCAACGGCGAGGCCGAGAATTTCTGCGCCATGCTGCCCGGCAGCGTCGGCATCCGCCCCGACGCGCCTGTGTCAACCGGCATCAATGCTGCCGACTGCCATCTCTTCGACGAGGCCGGCATCGCCTTCGAGCGGCGTGTGGAGCTGACGGAAATCGATATGAACGTGATCAACCCGACGGCGGCTTGAAGCGCGCACCACGGCCCATACCTAGACGTAGTCCAGCCGAGCATATGGGAACCTACCGGTCGAGCAATTTACGCCGCCGCGGCTGCGGAAAGAGTAATGGGGCGCGAACGACTACTGGACCAAAGATTGGTCCTACTAGGAAACAGCGTGGCTCGATCTACCGATCCGGAAGAAGGACGAGAACGGACAGTTTGAGCCTTGGAAATACAAGGATTTGGCAGCCGCAAGCGATCATGCTGAGAGTGCCGAGTTGGCATTATCCAGGAAACGCCGTCCGCCACCCCAACTTTAGGCTGTGAAGGCTTCGACGGCGGCGGCATTTAGGGGGCGATCAGTTGGCCGATGCGGCGTCGATATGTTTCCGCATCTGGCGGATGTCGCGGGCGGGCGGCGCGCCGAATTGCCGGAGGTATTCGCGGCTGAACTGGGATGCGCTCTCATAGCCGACCGCGAAGGCGACGCCCGATGCGCTATACTCGCCTCCCAGCAGCAGCCGGCGTGCCTCCTGCAGACGAAGTTGCTTCTGGTATTGCAGCGGGCTGAAGCCCGTGATCGCCGAAAAGTGCCGGTGCAGGCTCGCTCGGCTCATGCCGCTCGCCTCGCACAGGGCATCGATCCGCAATTGTTGGTCGTGATTGTCCCTGATCCATGCGATGGCGCGGCGGATGCGGGCCAGCGGCCCCTCCGGCTGCGCGATCTGGCGGAGAAGGCGCCCCTGCGGGCCCTGCAGGAGACGATAAAGCAATTCCCGCTCAACCATGGGCGCGAGAACTGGGATCTCGGCGGGCTTGTCCAGCAGCGAAAGCAATCGGAGAAGCGCGTCACGAAGCTGGACCGTCATCGGGTTGATCGACAGCCCGATCTGCTCGCCATCGGTTTCCCGCTTGGGCGGCATGGCAGCCGCCAGTTCTGCCAGCAAGGCGGGATCGAGTGTCAATGAGACGGCGACATAAGGGCGATGCTGGCCGGCGTCCAAAACTTGGCCCATCAGCGGCAGATCGAGGGCACTGATCAAATATTGCGAGCTGTCGTAGCTCAGAACGCTGTCGTTGAAGGCGACGCGTTTGGAGCCCTGAAGGATGAAGCAGACCATCGACCGATAAAGGCAAGGCGTCTCACCGGTCGGGCGATCTCCGACCAGCAGCTCGACGCGCGGGATCGGCGTGAGCAGCGTATCAGGCTTGGCGTGGCGTAAGGCGATTTCAAGATGCTGTTCGAAGACTTCGGTCATTCCGGGACTATGTCAGCACCTCTGGCGCCGGGCAAGCCAGTTGAGACAATTGGGCAAGATGTTGATCCGATCAGGCGCGTTTAGGTGAAGGCTTGTCGCTACCTTGCAGAGGCAGGCGGCGCTCATCGCACGCGATTTGCCGCTCGCCAATATTCTCTCTGAAAGGCAGAACATGACTGACAGAATCGCTCTCATCACCGGCGCCAGCCGTGGTCTCGGTCGCGCCATGGCGCTTCACCTCGCCGACCGTGGCGTCGGCATCATCGGCACCTACCGCACCGGCGCGACCGAAGCCGATACGCTGAAGCACGAAATCGAAGCGAAGGGCGGCAAGGCCGCCATGATCCCGCTCGAGGTGACTGACACGTCGGGCTTTCCGCTCTTTGTCGAAGCAGTGGCCACGACGCTGGACGACACCTTTGGCTGTCAGCAGTTCGACTATCTCGTCAATAATGCCGGCATCCGCGTCTTCGCCAATTTCGCGGAAACGACGGAAGAACAGTTCGACGCCCTGGTGGCGACACATCTGCGCGGTCCGATCTTTCTCACCCAAAAGCTATTGCCGCTGATCGAGGACTGCGGCCGTATCCTCAATGTCTCTTCCGGTTTCGTCCGTTTCACTCTGCCCGGCTATAGCGTCTACGCGGCAATGAAGGCGGCGACCGAGGTATTGACGCGTTTCATGGCTCTCGAACTGGGTGAGCGCAGGATCCGGGTGAATGCCATCGCCCCCGGCGCGATCGCGACTGATTTTGGCGGCGGCGCGGTACGCGATAACGAGGCCGTTAACGCCTTCGTCGCGCAGGGCATCGCGCTCGGCCGCGTCGGCCTGCCGGACGATATCGGCAGCGCGGTCGCCGCGATCCTCTCCGACGACATGGGTTGGGCGAACGGCACTTGCTTCGATATTTCGGGTGGCCAGATGCTGTAAACCGCTGCCCCGGCTGCGCGAGGGAGGCGTGGAGCGTTCGTCGCGCGCCAAGGCTTATTGCCGCGCGATAAAGAGAGGGCCTCCACGCCGGTCGCACGGCTTGCAAGCGACGTCCAAATGGCTGGTCTCAGCGCCGCACAACTGGCCGGCAGGCCATTCGCCCTCAACCGGAACCGCCCCCTACCAGACGAGGCCGCGGGCGGCGACGTCCTCGACGCGGGTGACGATGCCGCCACGGTGGAACACCATCGTGTCGAACAGGTTGGACACCACGCAGGTGTGGTTCGGGATGATGAAGAGTTTTTCGCCGATCTGCGGCCGCGGGCCGGTGCAATTTGAGAGATCGATCACCCCGTGTTCTTCCGAGAGGCTGGTGATCCGAGCCTGGGGATAACCGACGATCAGGCCGTAATCGCTGAAGCCCTGGAGATCCGAGGTCAGCGCCTTCGAGCCTGCATCGATGACGGCGCGGTCGGCGGTCGGGCGGGAGACGACGGTGGCGAGCACGTGCATGGCGCAATCATCCTCGGTGCAATGGCCCATGCGCACCATCTGGCGGTCGTTGTAGATATAGGTGCCGGCGCGGTGTTCGGTGGCGGAGGGGACGAGATGCGCCTCGAACAGGCTCGGCGTTCCGCCATTGCTGACGATCGGGCAGGCAATGCCGTCGGATTGCAGGCGGTCCAGCGTCTCGGCGGCGAAGGCTTCGACGGCGGCGGCCGATTGCGGCTTCGGATAGGTGACGATGCCGCCGAAGGTGAGGCCGTCGGCGGCGGCGATGCGCCTGGCGAGCGAGGCCGCCTCATCAGGTGTCTGCACGCCGCAGCGGCCGCCGCCGGTGTCGCATTCCACCAGCACGGTCAGCGGCTTGTGGCCGGAAAAATGCGCTGCGAGCCCGTCGACCGTCACTTCGCTGTCGGCGACGACCTTGAGGGCCGAAATGCGCGCGTTCAGCCTGGCGAGGCGCTCGAGCTTCTGCTGTCCGAGGATGTTGAAGGTGATGAGGATGTCGTTGAAGCCGGCTGCGGCGAAAACCTCGGCTTCCGTGACCTTCTGGCAATTGATGCCCTTGGCGCCGGCGGCGACCTGGGCGACAGCGAGCGCCGGGATCTTGTGGGTCTTGATATGCGGGCGGAAGTTCAGCCCGTGCTCATCCATATAGGATTGAACGCGGGCGATATTGGCGGCCAGTCGGTCTTCGTCGATCACGGGGCGCGGCGTCGAGAGATCGGCGATCCGGTCTCCTGCCCTGGCGACGACGGCAAAGCTGCGATCAGGCATTCAGGCGGCTCCGCGTTTTAACCCATGTGGATCGGCCACGATCGGCCAAATCGTCTTCGGCGCCCGCCGATACGGCGTCGTCGCCGGATTATTGGGATAGGGCGTTCCGGCGGAGCAGTAAAGGATTTCCGCGGCGATCTTCGAAAAGGAGGCGAAGAAATGATTGGTGGATTTGATGACCAGGATCTTCTGCTTCGTCGGATCGATGCCCATCACCGAAAACAGGCTCGGATCGAAGCTCTGGGCGCGCGTCGAATTGAGGATGATGTCGATGCCATCGAGCACGATATGGGCGGCGTCGCCGAAGGGGGCCAGGCTCTCGCCGAACTGCATCTCGGCATTCCTGACCAGCCTGACGACTTTCACCATGCCGTCGATCGGATTGCCGGTGCCGGGCGCCGACTTAGCGCCGAAGCGCAGCGGGATTTCCGCCCCCTCGCCTGCCGCAAAACAGATCTGCACCGCCATCGGATCCCAGATGGTGCCGATCGCCGCACTGCTAACGCCGCGGGCCATCAGCTCGGCGAGGATGACGGTCGCATCGCCGGCCGTGCCGCCGCCCGGATTGTCCCAGACATCGGCGATGACCACGGGCCAGGCGGTGGCGGCAATCGCGCGCGAGACGGCTTGCCTCTCGTCGATCTGCGGGACCATGAAGGTGCCGCGCTTGGAAAAGAGCTCGAGGCCGAGGTCGCGCGCTAGAGCCGCACCCTTCTCCGGCTTGTTGTCGGTGACGACGAGCAGCTTCGTTCCCATCTCGGGAACGTCGCCCACCATGAAGCCGTGGATCACCGAGATCGACAGGATCTCGGGGTCGTCCTTTTCGATCCGTATGATCTTGTCGACGAAGGAGCGCATCGGGTCGCGCGAGGTCGGGAAGACGTCGATCATGCGGCAGTCGAACACCGACATGACGGGCTTGGCCCGGCCTTCGAGCGTGTCGACGGCGATGCGCCAGAGATCCTCGGCGCGGTCCACGAAATCCGTGTGCGGAAATTCCTTGAAATAGACGGCGAAATTAAGCGCCGCGACGCGTTTTGCGGTGAGATGGCTGTGCGGATCGAGCTCGGCGCAGATCAGGACATCAGGCCCGACGATCTCGCGCATGCGCTGGAGCAGATCGCCTTCCGTGTCCTCGTAGCCGGCCGCGACCATGGCGCCGTGCAGGCCCATGACGACGGCATCAACGGGCATGGCCGCCTTGAGTTGGTCGAGGATTTCGTCGCGCAGGTCCTCATAGGTCGTCCGGTTGACGAGGCCTGCCGGATCGGCCCAGGTGGCGGTTCCCTCGATCAGCTCCCAGCCCTTTTCCCTCGTGACGCGCCGGCCGACGGTGATCGGCGCGGTGCAGAGCGTCGGCGTCTCGGGATGCTGGCCGGGCGGGGCGTAAAGCGAGGCTTCGAATGCGCGACGATCGACGCAGATCGGGGAGAAGGTGTTGGTCTCGGTCGCCAGTGCTGCCGTGAATATGCGCAAGAAAGTGGCCTTCGTGTTGCAGGCCCCCGCTTCACCCCATCGGGTTCGGCAGGTAGCCGGTGAAACCTGAGATTTTCCAGCGTCCCTCGTGCAGTCTGCAATAATAGAGCGTCTGCCATTGCAGGACATCGCGGGTGCCGTCGGCCTTGGTAATGCCGCCGTCGAATTTCTTGCGGACCAGCGCCGTGTCGCCTTCGATCTCGATATCTTCGAGCGTCGTCGTGGTGAAGATCGCCGTGCGCGGATCTTCGGCGAAGCTCTGCCCGGCAAAATCTCTTGCCTGCCTCAGCCACTCCTCGCGATAGGCCGACAGCGAGGGAAAGGCGAGCCGCCAATTGTCGGGGTTGACCTCCTTGCGGCCGTCGATGCCGATGAAGCCCTCTTCGACGAAGTCATGCTCGACCAGCGACCAGTCGGCGGCGAGAAAAGCATCGATATCGCGGGAAACGAGCATTTCCCAGATGGCGTGCCGGGCGCGGTCGGAGGGGAAAGGGTTTTGAAAAGGATCGCGCATGTCTGCCCAGGATTGAAATTCTTTTCATAAATCGCGTTTTTCACTGGTCAAATTCTGCTTTCTATGGTCATTTGTCAACGTATCAAGAAAATAATTTGCAAGGACTTCAGCATGCCCATCAAGCGCTATGGCACGGTTCAAACGGGCGCCGGCGGCAAGACGCTGCCATTCGCGCGTGCGGTCGAGGCCGACGGATGGCTCTATGTTTCCGGCCAGGTTGCGATGGAAGACGGCGAAATCATCGACGGCAATATCATCGCCCAGACCCACAAGACGATCGCCAATGTGCTGGAGATTCTCGAGGAGGCCGGCTACGGCGTCGAAGATGTCGTGCGCGTCGGTGTCTGGCTCGACGATCCGCGCGACTTCTGGACCTTCAACAAGATCTACCAGGAGTATTTCGGCGAGCATCCGCCGGCACGCGCCTGTGTGCAATCGTCGATGATGGTCGATTGCAAGGTTGAGATCGACTGCGTGGCCTATAAGAAGAAGGACGCATAGGGAAAAATCGGTGGGAGTCGGTTTGGATATCTTTTCGACATTGCAGGAAGATAAGAGCCGGCTTTCTCCTTCGGAAAACCGCATCGCGGAAATCATCGTCAACGATTTCGAGTTTGCCGTGAATGCTTCGATCATCGAGCTCGCCGAGCGGGCCGAGGTTTCGCCGCCGACCGTCACCCGCTTCTGCCGGCGGCTGGGCTGCGAGAGCTTTTCCGATTTCAAGGTGCAGCTCGCCCGCACCGCCCATATCGGCGTGCGCTATCTGAAGCCGGAATCGAAAAGCACCGATCCGGCCGATGTCGCCCAGGATATCATCACCAAGGCTCAGAACGCGCTGTTTCTCCTGCACCGCTCGCTCGATCTGGCGGCGATCGAAGCGGCCGTTTCCCATATCGCCAAGGCCGACATGATCTACGCCTTCGGCTCGGGCGGCAATTCGTCGATGATCGCCGACGAGCTGCAGAACCGCCTCTTCCGTCTCGGGCTTCGCATCACCGCCAGTTCCGATCACAGCATGCAGCTGATGATGGCGGCGGCGGCCAGGCCGGGCGATGTGCTGATCGGCTCGTCCTTCTCGGGGCGGAATATGGAGCTGGTGCGGGCCTTCGAGCTTGCCCGCCAGGCCAAGGTGAAGACGATCGCGCTGACCCAGACGGACAGCCCGGTTGCCAGGGCGGCCGAAATCGTCGTGCCGATCGACCTTCCCGAAGGCAACAATATCTACCGTCCGACCTCGACGCGCATCGCCTATATCGCCACGGTCGATATTCTCTCGAGCCTGGTCGCCTATGCGGTTCAGCCGAAGGCGACGACCACGCTGCGGCGCATCAAGCAGCAACTCGTCATCCACCGCGACGGCGACGACCGGCAATTGCTTGGAGATTGAAACTTGTGAGCGGGAGTGCGGGAAAATGACCCAATCGGCAGCCATCGTCACGGGTGCGGCGGGCGATATCGGCGCGGCAATCGCCGCACGCCTTGCCGATGATCACGACATCGTGCTGCTCGCCGATATCGATGCCGCGGCTGCGGCCGCCGTCGCGTCGAAGCTCGGGCCGGCCGGCCGTTTCGTGGCCGTCGGCTGCGATGTGACCAGCGAGACGAGCATATCAGAATTGGCAAGACGCGCCGCCGAGGCCGGGCTGGTTCGAACCCTCGTCAACAATGCCGGCGCGGCGCGGGCGACCAGCCTGCACGACACGACGCCGGAGATCTGGCGGGCGGACAATGCGCTCAATCTTGAAGCCGCCTTCTTATGCTTCCGCGCCTTCGAGCCGATGCTGAAGGCGTCCAAAGGGTCAGTCGTCAACATCGCCTCGGTCAACGGCATGCATGTCTTCGGGCACCCGGCCTATAGCGCCGCCAAGGCCGGCCTTCTGCACTTCACCCGGCTGGTAGCCGTGGAATACGGCAAGTTCGGCATCCGCTCCAATGCCGTCGCGCCCGGCACGGTGAAGACGCAGGCCTGGGAGGCGCGCGCCGCCGCCAATCCCAATGTTTTCGAGGAAGCGCGCCGGTGGTATCCGCTGCAGCGCGTCGTCGATCCCAGCGATGTCGCCAATGCCGTGGCCTTCCTTGCCGGCCCGCTCGCCGCCGCCATTACGGGCGTCTGCCTGCCCGTCGATTGCGGCCTGACGGCAGGCCAGGCCGAGCTGGCGCGGACCTTCTCCCAATCGGAGCATTATTGATTATCAGGCGTGGCCGCGCCTGCCGATTTCCCTGACGATTGACGACCCGATGAGCCGCCTCTTCCCTGATGTCTTCCGCAATCCGGCGATCCGCGCCAGCATGATCGCCATTTTCACCTTCGGCATGGCGGGGGCGATGACCGCGCCCTATCGTTCGATCGTCGGCATTCGCGAATTGGGCTTGAGCGACGGGCTCTATTCCTTCCTCGCCTTCGCCTCGGCGGCGGTGAACGTGGTGATCAGCGTCCTGCTCGGCAATCTTGCCGACCGGCTTGGCGAATACCGTTCGGCGATGATCGGCGCCTGCCTCTTCGGCATCGTCGGCTACGGCATGATCTATGCCTTTCCGAGCGCGGCGATCTTCGCCGTCAGCGCGCTGCTGCCGATGCCGATCTACGGGGCGCTGAATTCGCTGCTGTTTGCCAATGCGCGCGCGGCAATGCAGGGCATGAGCCGGAATGACATGGTGACGGCCAACTCGGGCGTGCGGGCGATGATCTCGCTCTCCTGGGTGCTGATCCCCGGCATCACAGGCCTTGTGCTCTCGGGTGCATCGAGCATGCTGCCGGCCTATCTCTTCGCCGGCCTCTCCTGCGTGCTGTGCCAGGGCATCATCCTCTTCGCCCTGCCGAAGCGGGTCGGAACGGAAATGGGGGCGGCTCATCATCTCACCTATCTCGGCGCGCTCAGGCAGGTGGTTTCGCCGCGGATTTCCGCGCATATCGCAGGCGTGGCGCTGATCACCAGCACGCTGCATCTGAACGACGCGCTGCTGCCGCTGATCGCCACCGGCGCGGCGCATGGCCGGCTCAGCGACGTCGGCATTCTTGTCGGCATCGTCGCCTTGCTGGAGGTCGTCTTCATCATCGTCTGGTCGCGGATCGCGCGGAAGACCGGGTAGATGACGGCGCTGGCCGCCGGCACCTTCATCTATGCGCTGTTCCTCGGCCTTCTCGGCTTTGCCTCCGCGCCGTGGCACCTTTATGCACTGACCCTGATCGCCGGCATAGGTGCTGCGGCGATCATCAGCATTCCGATCACCTATCTGCAGGATCTCATCGCCGACCGGCCGGGGCTCGGCAGCGCGCTCATTTCCGTCAATGTCTTTGCAAGTGCGGGGATCGGTGCGCTGGTCTTCGCCGCCGGCACGTGGCTGAGCAATTATTCCGGAACCGCCATTCTGAGCGCCGTCACCGGCCTGTCGGGCATCACCCTCCTCGGGCTGCTGCAGCGGCGCAATGCCGTTGCCCTTGCGGACGCCGAGGTTCAGTAAGCCGGACGAAAAATCTGGCTTTCATCGCTACCCGTCTTGTGACAAGGGTGAGACTGCATTTCCTCTGAAGGCGACATGAAGGCGATCTCCGGCACGAATCTCGAGCAGGCCAAGTCTCACAATCGGCGGGTGGTGATCGAGTTGATCCGCACGCACGGTTCCCTGTCGCGGGCGGCTATCGCCCGGATGACGGCGCTGACGCCGCAGACGGTGTCGAACATTGTCGAGGAGCTGGAGAAGTCGCATCTGCTCGTCGCCGCCGAGGCGCAGAAGCTGGCGCGCGGCCAGCCGATCATCCCCTATTCGATCAATCCGGCCGGCGCCTATTCGATCGGCCTCGAGCTTGGCCGCAAGCGGGCGAGCGGCGTGCTGACCGATCTCTCCGGCGCCGTCTGCGCGCGCGTCGAACGCCAGGTCGAACATCCCGATCCGCAGGGGGCGATGCCGGTCCTACAGTCGATCGTCGAGCATCTCAAACAGGCCTTCGCATTCGATCAGGAGCGGCTGCTCGGCGTCGGCCTCGCCCTGCCCGGCCGCTATGCCGAGGGCGGCACCACCTCTCTCAGCCCCCAGAGCCTGCCCGGCTGGCAAGGTTTTCCCGTCGGTCACGAGCTGGAACAGCGGCTCAACGTGCCGGTGCTGGTCGAGAACGATGCGACGGCAGCCGCGATCGGCGAGCGGCTTCATGGTGTCGCCCGCGGTCTGGCCAGCTTCGTCTACCTGTTTCTGGCCGGCGGTGGCGGCATCGGCGCCGGCATGTTCCTCGACGGCCATCTCTACAAGGGCAGCCGCAACAATGCCGGCGAGATCGGCCATATCATCGTCGAGCCGCATGGCAGGCTCTGCAGCTGCGGCAAGCGCGGCTGCCTCGATCGCTACATCTCGGCGTCGGTCGCCTATGAATTCATGGGCATCGCCAATACAGGCGCGCTTTCGCCCGGCGCGCTCGACGCGCTGATCGAAAGGGGAAACGACGGTCTGGACGCCTGGCTCGACCAGGCCGTCCAGCCGCTGCGGCAGACCGTCGATTTCCTCGAGCTCGCCTTCGATCCTGAGACCATCGTGCTTGGCGGCAGCCTGCCGCCATCGCTGATGCGCCGGCTTGCCGAGCGGCTGGAGCCGCTGCACGATCCGATCGACCCCGGCCGGCAGCGGACGGTGCCGCGTGTGATGATTGGCATGACCGGCAAGGATACCGCCATCCTCGGCGCCGCCGCCCTGCCGATCTTCTCCGAAACCAATCCGCGCTTCGACGTGCTGCAGAAGCCGGTCGGCTAGCGCATGTCGGGCGTCCTTCAGCCGCGTGCCGGCAGGCCGGCATCTGGTTGCGGCGGGCGGCGGGCGAGAGGTCGCGCAAAGATGACCACGTTCCCGAGAAGCGTCAGCGCCAGGCCGATCAGGCCGAGACCGGTCCAGTGATAGCCCTCGAAGACCGCCGACAGCGACAGGGCGACGATCGGGAACAGCACGGTGGCGTAGGCTGCGCGTGAGGAGCCGATGCGGGACACCAGCATCAGGTAGGTGGTGAAGCCGATCACCGATCCGATGGCCGAGAGATAGAGCAGTGCGGCAAGATAGGTGATGCCTGATGGTGCCACGATCGGCGTCTGCGTCACGGCAATCAGGACGAGGAGGATGATCGTGCCATAGGTCATGCCCCAGGCATTGGCGGTCAGCGGTGAGATTCCGGCGGCGCTGTTGCGGCGCGACGCCATATTGCCGAGCGAGAAGAACAGCGTGCCGAGCGCTGCGAGCCCGATCCCTTTCAACGTGTCCATATCGAAATCGACGACAACCTCCTCTCCGAACAGCAGGAGAAGGCCGGTGGCGCCGAGCGCCGCTGCGAGCAGCGTGCGGCCTGTTATGCGGTCGCCGAAGAAGAGGCGTGCATTGACGGCATTGTAGATCGTCGCAAGCGAGAAGATCACCGAGATCAGCCCTGAAGGAATCGAGGCGGCGGCGTTGTAGAAACAGATGAAATTGAGGCTGAACAGGCAGAGCGCTTGCGCAAGGATGAAAGGTTGATCGCGCAAGGCAGGGACCTTGAGTCGGCCCATGACAGCAAGGATGGCGACGAGGATCACCGCTGCCAGCGCAAATCGGTAAAAGACCGAGACCAGGACCGGCACGGGACCCACCTGCATTGCAATGGCGATCCAGGTCGTCCCCCATATGAGGACGGTCGCGATGAAAAGAACGGCATTTGCCATGGAGTAATCCTCGTTTTCTCCACGAATAGGCAAACGGTCAGCAGGTCTCTTGCAGATTCTTGCTATGAAATCGATGTGCCCGGACTTCCCCCTCGCCATGTCAGGCGTCTCTCCGTATTATTCTGAACGCGTGGCCAGCTGTGGGAAAGAACTGGTGAAAGATAGCCGCCTCTCGGTATTCAGGTTTTTGTCCGCATCTCCCAAGGCGCGGATGTCACAGTCGATCGATCTCGGTTTCGGGCGATCGGCGGCCATCTGGAGCAATGCGCATGACCGGATGAGCTATGAGCGGCCGGACGGTCATACGTTCAGTCTTTATCTCAGCGGCGGCGCCGGAACGCGTCGGCTGGATGGCGGCCCCGACGCGCGCGGCCGTCCTGGGGTGCTGTGCATCATGCCGCAGGGGCATTCGTCCGAATGGGAAATCACCGACTTCTTCGAATTCGTCCATCTATATGTTCCCGACGATCAGATGCGTCGGATGTTTGCCGAGACGTTTGACCGCGATGCGCGGCTGATGGCTCTTCCCGAGGTGACCTTCGCCGATGCGCCCGCCCTGGCGCTGAGGCTTCGGCAGATGACGGAAGCGATGTTGGCGGGCGGCCATCTGCTGGCCGAAGAAGCGATGACGCAGGCGATCAACGATCTCTTCGTTGATCCGTGTTATGGAGGCATGCGCGCCTGCGCGATCAGCGGCGGGCTTGCGCCGCATGTGCGGCGCCGAACTCTGGATTATATCGAGGCCCATCTCGGTGAGACGATCCGCTTGCAGGATCTGGCTGATATCGGGCAGCTCAGCGCTTTTCATTTTCAGCGGATGTTCCGGGCATGCTTCGGTGTGTCGCCGCATGGCTGGGTGGCGCACCGGCGTGTCGAGCGCGCCAAATCGATGCTATCAGGCATGGAGCCGATCGCGCAGATCGCATCGGCATGCGGCTTCAGCAGCCAGAGCCACCTGACCCGGGCCTTCAAGTTGGGCACCGGCGTCACACCCTCCGCCTACCGGCAGGTGAAGGCCGGCCTTACGACTGTTGCAGCCCGTAAAGCAGCGGCATCAGCCCTGCGAGCGCCTTGAAGCGCTCCCAGGACTTGGCCGACGGCTTCGTCCAGCCGGTTTCGGCAAGCCCTGAGATGCGCGGGAAGACGAGACGGTCGAAAACGGCGCGGTCCGTCATAGGTTCCGACCAGATGCAGGCCTGGATGCCGAGCAGTTTCTGTTTCTGCGCCGCCGTCCAGCCGCCGACCGGATCGAAGTTGTAGAGCTTTTCCGCGTCCGAATTCCCCGCCCAGCTGGCGCCCGGCTCGTCCCAATCCGGCCTCAGCGCCATGTCGAGGTAATAGACCTGGCCGGGGCAGACGACCATTTGATAGCCGCGTTCGGCGAGTTCGGCCGAGACCTCGACATTGCGCCAGCTGCAGAGATAACTCTTCTCCTTGTCGATGACGTCGCCATGCGCCGCCTCTTCCCAGCCGCCGGTGATGCAGCCCTTGCTCGCCAGGAAACGCTGCACGCGCTCCAGGAACTCCGCCTGCAGGATCGCCGCGCCCGAGCCGTGAATGTCGTCGGCGCCATGCGTATTGGTGACGACATTCAGCCGCTGGGCATGCGCATCGGCAACCGCGTCGCCGGCGACAGTGCGCAGGCGATCGAGCGCTGCCGGCGAGCCGGACCATGCGCCGAGCGGCACCTCGTCGGCGCCGAGATGGATGACCTTGAACGGGAAGAGCTCGATCAGTTCGGAAAGAATGGTCTCGACGATCTCGTAGGTCTGCTCGCGGACCGGGTTGATGCAATTGTCGGGAAAGCCTTGGACGGAGTAATAGCTGCCCTTCTCGGCCGGATCGCGCAGCTCCGGTATCGCCTGCTGCATGGCGTAGCAGTGGCCGGGCATGTCAATTTCAGGCACGATTTCGATGCCGAAGCTCTTTGCCTGGGCGACGATCTCGCGGATGACGGCTTTGCTATAGTAGCCGCCCGTCCGCGCCGGGCTTGATCCGAGCAGCGGCGGCACGGCAAGGCCGTGGCCGCGCCAGGCGCCGATCTCGGTCAGGGCGGGATAGGCGTCGATCTCGACGCGCCAGGCCTCGTCGTCGGAAAGGTGCCAGTGGAAGCGGTTGAGCTTGTTCCAGGCCAGCACTGCCAGCAGCTTCTTGACCTCGGCGGCGCCGTAAAACTGGCGGGCGACATCGAGATGCAGGCCGCGCCAGCCCATTGCCGGTTCGTCGACGATCTCGCCGGCTCCAGGAAACTGGAAGACCCCGGGATGCAGCCTGGCGCCACGCCAGATCTGGCCGAGCGTGACGAGGCCGTAGAGAAAGCCGGTTCGGCTGCTCGCCTCGACCGTCAGGTTTTCCTCGTCGAAGCTCAGCCGATAGGCTTCGGGGCCGAAGCCGGCGGCATCCCTCAGGATGACGGGAACTGCGCCTTCCGCCTCGGTGCGCCCGATGCCTTCGACGGCGAAGAGATGGTCGACCAGCGCCGCGAAGCCTTTCGCCGCCGCCTCCCCTTCGGTGCTCTGCGCCTGCGGCGCAAAACCGGCCGGCAGCGGACGGCGCGAGGCGACCGCGACATGGTTCGGCCAGGGGATGACCGAAATCTGGACGGGCGCGTTGGCGGGAACCGGATAGATCTCGGCGCCGCGCTTCAGGGCCGCGTTGCTGACCGAAGAGCGCGTCGGCTCGATGCCGAGCACGATGGTGCTGCCATCGGAAAGCGCGAGATAGGCGCTCGTCGCACCGTCCGTCCAGTGGCGGAACTGCCAGCTCAGCGCATAGACGGAGATTGTCCAGGTCTCGCCGGCGCCGAGCACGAAATCGGCCGGTGGCCGGAACTCGGTGAAATTCGAAAGCCGTTGCGAAACGGTCGCGCCTTCGACGCGGCCGGCGGGGTCGACACGGCCTGGGCCGCTGACGCAGAGAGAAAAATTCGAAAGCGGTTCGCTGCCGAGGTTCTTGAGGCGCAGGGCGTAGGAGAATTCCTTGCCGTCGGCGGGCGGGTTCCAGAGGGTTTCAAGCCGCAGGGCGTTCGGTCGCGGTGTCGACATCATCACTCTTCCTTGAGGGAAAACAGGTCTTTGAGCGTTCCGCCGCAGGCGCCGGGATCGGCATGGCGGTTGAAGTCAATCAAATTGATTTAATATTGATAGTCGGTTTTTCGCCGCGGCGTCAATCGGCGATGCGGAATTTCTGCGGCCGACCTCCAGGGCCAATGCCGGCCGCCGATCGGCGGATAAGCTCCCCATGGTCGAGGTGTCGCATTTCGGGAAAAAATTTCGGCCGGCCGCCGACCGCTCGATACGGGTCGATAAGCATGAGGCTGCTCGCCACGGCCCGGATGTTCCCGGGATGCAACCCATCCAACTTCCGAACCAGGCGAATTTCCAATGACGAGCATCAATACGAACAATTCCGCAATGGCTGCCCTTCAGACGCTGCGCAGCATCAACTCCAACCTCGAATCGACGCAGAACAGCGTTTCCACCGGTTATCGCGTCGACACCGCATCCGACAATGCTGCCTACTGGTCGATCGCCACCACGACGCGCTCCGACAACAAGGCCCTTTCGGCCGTCTCCCCCTCGGCATGTGCCGCCGCTGCTCAAGCTTGCCGATTGACATGCCGATCGTTTCGATCGCAAACATGACGGCCTTGGATATTCTCACCGCAGAAATGCCGTGCTGGCGGGATCATCGCATGTCGGAAGGACTTGAAGCTGCTCGTCCTGACGGAACGCCCGCCATCGTCTGGCTCGGCTTCCTGGCCATGTGCGTTGGCATGTTCATGGCCATCCTCGACGTCCAGGTGGTGGCGACTTCGCTGCCGACCATCCAGTCGGCGCTCGATATCGATCCGGATCAGATGAGCTGGATACAGACGGCCTACCTCATCGCCGAGGTGATCGCGATCCCGCTCACCGGCCTCTTGACGCGGCTCTTGACGATGCGATGGCTGTTCGTTGCCGCCATCACCCTGTTCGTGATCGCGTCGGCCGGCTGTGCCGCCAGCGGCAGTTTCGGCACGCTGGTTGCCTGGCGGGTGCTTCAGGGCTTTTCCGGCGGGACCCTGATCCCCTCGGTGTTTTCGGCCGTCTTCATCCTGTTCCCGAACGAGCGGCAGGCGCTTGCGACGACGATCGCCGGCGTGCTGGCCGTGCTGGCGCCGACCGTCGGGCCGATCGTCGGCGGATGGCTGACCGAAACCTATTCCTGGCACTGGCTGTTCCTGATCAACATCCTTCCGGGCATTGCCTCGGCGATCCTGGCGGCCCGCTTCCTGCCCAGGCAGGCGGCCGATCCGTCCGAACTCAGGCATCTCGACGGCCTGTCGCTGCTGTTGATGGCGACGGCGCTGACGACGCTGGAACTCAGCCTGAAAGAGGCGCCGACCAGCGGCTGGACTTCGGCCTATGTGCTGAGCCTGCTGGCGGTCTGTCTTGTGTCGGGAGGCGCGTTCATCAGCCGGACGCTGCGTCGGCGCCGGCCGATCGTCGATCTCGGCAATTTCGCCGATCGCAACTTTCTCGTCGGCTCGGTCCTGAGCTTCGTGCTTGGCATCGGCCTCTTCGGCTCGGTCTATCTCATGCCGGTTTTTCTCGCTTTCGTCAGGGGCCACGATGCCCTCGAAATCGGCGTGACCATGCTGGTCACCGGCATCGCCCAGCTGATCTCCGCGCCGGTTGCGGTCGCGCTGGAGAAGCGCATGGATGCGCGGCTGCTGTCGGCTACCGGTTTTGCCCTGTTTGCGATCGGTGTCGGCATGAGCGCCTTTCAGGATCCGCGTTCGGACTACGATGCGATGTTTTGGCCGCAGATCGTCCGCGGCGTCGCCATCATGTTTTGCCTGTTGCCGCCGACGCGGCTGGCGCTCGGCACGCTGCCGGCCGATCGCATTCCCGATGCCAGCGGGCTTTTCAATCTGATGCGCAATCTCGGCGGTGCCATCGGCATCGCGCTGATCGACACCATCATCTACACCCGCTCGGAGCCGCTGGGCCAAGGTCTGTGGCGCGCCTTCAGGCCGGCGACATCGAGGCGGCAGCCTTCGTCGGCGCGCCACTTCAGGCGATATCGGGACATACCGGCAGCTTCGATGCCGATACCACGGCGCTGCTCGATCCGCTGATCCAGACGGCGGCAAGCGTCCAGGCCATCAACGAAGCCTGGATGGTCGTCGCCATCCTGACCGGCTGCGCCCTGCTGTGCGTGCCCATCGCCAGGCGGCCGGCGCCGGGGTGACGAGCGTCACGAGACCTTGTCGATCTGCCGATCACCGGTAAGATTTCTCTCACTCTTTTTGCGCCATCCTCTGATTCCCCTCTGGCACTCATCGACGAGATCTCCATGGCCCCCAACCGGACGCGCAGCTTGCAAATGCCACGACGCGAAGAGCTTGGGCTCTTTGCGATCAGCAACGGTTCCGGCCTGTCGATATCGGCGCTGCCGAACGGGACGCTGTTTGCCATCGACTATGCCGACGACAAGGGATCCGTGCAGATCAACCAGATCCAGGGCTCGCCGCTCATCGGTGGCATTGGCCGCCTTTATCTGCGCGCCGGCGGCGCCCGCCCCGATGTCGTCGAGATCGTCGGGCCGCGTGCCAAAGGCAGTTTCGCCTATGATGCGACGAGCTTCTGCTGGAGCGGCAAGACAGGCGATATCGCCTACGACGTCCGCCTCGCGCTTCATCCCTCCGAGACGGCATGGTTCTGGCATGCCTCGATCCGGCATCTGAGAGAGGGAACGCTGCCGGCGGATCTGGTGCTGATCCAGGATGTCGGCCTCGGCGATCGCGGCTTTCTGATGAACAGCGAGGCCTATGCCTCGCAATATGTCGATCACCACATTGCCGACCACAAGACCTATGGTTGCGTCGTGATAAACCGGCAAAATCTCAAGCAGTCGGGCGGCCGCAATCCCTGGCTGGCGCAAGGCTGCCTCGACGGGGCTGTCGCCTATGCCACCGATGCGATCCAGCTGGTGCAGGCAAAGGGCCGGCTCGACGACCTGCTGGTCGGCGCCTTCGGCACGCCGCTGCCGAGCCAACGGCGGCAGCAGGAGACCGCCTGCCCGGCCGTTCAATCGAGATCGCTCTCGGTCACACCAGATGGCGCGACGGCGACTTTCTTTGCCCTGTTCGCCGCCGATCATCCCGAGGCGTCGAGCGATGCCGATCTTTCGCGGCTCGACGGCATCAAGCAGCCGGACGATGCGGCCGCTCGTCAGGAGGCGGCAGCACCGGTTCGCAGCCTGCTCCAGGACGCTCCTCTGCTGGAAGTCGAGACGCTGGATAAAAAGGCGATCGGCCGGCTCTATCCCGAGCGGAGCCTGGAAGAGCGCGGCCACGGAAAACTACTTTCTTTTTTCGTGCCGGACGGTGCTCTCAACCGCCATGTCGTGCTGCGCGACAAGGAGCTCGTCGTCGCGCGGCGCCACGGCGCGATTGTCCGAAGCGGCCAGAACATGCTGCTGGATGATGCCACGCTTGCCGCCACCTGCTGGATGCAGGGCATTTTTGCCGCGCAGCTGACGATCGGCAACACGTCCTTCCACAAGCTCTTTTCCGTCTCGCGCGATCCCTACAATCTGACGCGCGCCAGCGGACTGCGCATCATGGCGGATGTCGGCGCGGGCTGGCAGCTTCTGGCGGTGCCGTCGGCTTTCGAGATGGGTTTGAGCGACTGCCGCTGGATCTATCAATGCCCGGAGCAGACGATCATCGTCACGGCCGTCGCCTCCGGCGAGGATGCGGCGATGCAATGGAGCCTCTCCGTCGAGGGCAAGCCGTGCCGCTTCCTGGTCTTCGGTCATGTCGTGCTCGGCGAGCGCGAATATGACGCCGGCGGGCAGATCGACTTCGACCCCTCGCGCAAACGCGTCTCCTTCCGGCCCGACCCCGCCTGGCTCTGGGGCGGGCGTTACCCCGATGCCGTCTATTGGCTGGTGAGTTCGACGCCTGATGCCATCGACGAGATCGGCGGCGACGAGCTGCTCTATACCGATGGCCTCGCGCGCAACGGCGCTTTCGTGGCGCTGCGCTCGCAGCCGACGCAGGCGCTCTCCTTCGCCGTCGTCGGCTCGATGACCGATGCCGAAGACGCCGAGCGGCTGGCGCAACGTTATGAGGCCGGGGTCAGCGATGAGGCCATGCTCGCGCCGGCATCGGCATTCTGGCGCAACGCCGTGCGCGGCATGCGGATCGACAGCGCTTCGCCCGATCTTGCCGCCCAGGCAACCCTGCTGCCCTGGCTTGCACATGACGCCATCGTGCATCTGAGCGTGCCGCATGGGCTGGAGCAATATACGGGTGCGGCCTGGGGCACGCGCGACGCCTGCCAGGGGCCGATCGAATTCCTGCTCGCCTATGAACATGACCGCGAGGCCAGGCAAGTGCTGAAAACCGTCTTCAGCGAACAGTACCTGGAAAAAAGCGACTGGCCGCAATGGTTCATGCTGGAGCCCTATGCCAACATCCGGGCGGGTGACTGCCATGGCGATATCATCGTCTGGCCGTTGAAGGCGCTGTGCGACTATATCGAAGCGACCGGCGATCTCGCCATTCTCGACGAGAAGGTGTCCTGGCGCGATGAAAAGACCATGCAGAAGGCGCCGGAAGCCGACACCATCACCGTCCATGTCGAGAAACTGCTCGATTCCGTCCGCGAACGCTTCATCCCGGGAACCCATCTGATCCGTTATGGCGAGGGCGACTGGAACGATTCCCTGCAGCCGGCCGATCCGCATCTGCGCGACTGGATGGTCAGCAGCTGGACCGTCGCCCTGCTCTACGAGCAGATCGTCCGCTATTCCGCCATCCTGCGCCGTCTCGGCCTTGGCGAGAGAGCCAAGGCCCTGAGGAAGATCGCCATGGCGATGCGCCGGGATTTCAACCGCCATCTCGTGCGGGACGGCGTCGTCGCCGGCTATGGCATTTTCGATCCGGCCCATGAGGGCGTCGAATTGCTGCTGCATCCGAGCGACACGCGCACCGGCCTCTCCTTCTCGCTGATCGCGATGACGCAGGCGATGCTCGGCAAGCTGTTCACGCCGGCGCAGCGGCGCGATCATATGCGGCTGATCGAGGAGCATCTGCTTTTCCCCGACGGCGTACGGCTGATGGAAAAGCCCGCGACCTACGCCGGCGGGCCTGAAACGCTGTTCCGCCGGGCCGAATCCTCCTCCTTCTTTGGCCGCGAGATCGGGCTGATGTATGTGCATGCACATCTGCGTTATTGCGAAACGCTTGCCCTGGACGCTGCCGCGGACGCGCTCTGGGAGGCGATCGCCGTCGTCAATCCGATCGCCGTCACGACGGCCTTGCCGCAGGCATCGCTGCGCCAGCGCAATACCTATTTCAGCAGCAGCGACGCGGCCTTCCATGACCGCTATCAGGCGGCGGATGATTGGGCGCGCGTCAAGGCGGGCAAGATCGCCGTCGACGGCGGATGGCGCATCTATTCAAGCGGCCCCGGCCTCTACACCAGGAGTTTCGTGGAAAATATCCTGGGCTTCAAACGACGCTTCGGCCGGCGCAGCCGCAAACCGCTTCTGCCGGCGGCGCACGCCGCTGTCGATCTGAGGACGGATCACGCAGCCTGGTGGCGGTTGATGAAGCCGAAGCCGCAAATATGAATTCAGGATAAGTTGGTCGCGTCGCGCAGCTCTTCGAAACGCGCCGCACTCTTCGACAGGTGGCTGCGGATCGCGCGGCGCGCGGCCGCTTCGTTGCCATCGCGGATCGCCGCGAAGATGGCGTGGTGTTCCCTGCGCATGCGGGCAGCATGGCGCTTGCGCTCGAAGCTCGTCATCTTGTCGAGGCGCGCCCATTGGCGCGGCACCATAATGTCGCCGAACGTGTCGAAGAGGCGGCTGTAATAGGAATTCTGCGTCGCGACCAGGATCGACCTGTGGAAGGCGTAATCCTCCTGCGCGCCGTATCCGCCCTTCTCCAGCGCCTTGTCGAGGGCATCGAGGCGGTCCTGCATGCGCTCGACGTCCTCCGGCGTGCGCCGCAGCGCGGCAAGACCGGCGGCTTCGTATTCGACCCCGATGCGCAGCTCCAGCACACGCAGGACCTCGTCGATCGACTGCAGGTCGTTGGGGATGATCGAGAAGGATCGCGGGTTGGGATCGTTCGAAACGAAAGCCCCCAGGCCCTGATGCGTGGTGATCAGGCCTTTGGCGCGCAGGGTGGCGAGCGCCTCGCGCACGATCGTCCGGCTGACGCCGGTCGCCGCCATGATCGCCTGTTCGGTCGGCAGGCGCTGGCCGGGCTTCAGGTCGCCGGATTCGATCTGCGCCATCAGCGTATCGGCAAGGCCGCTGCGCAGGTTCGGCGGCTGGCGAATGGTGTTGAAGAGCGCGTTGTCCTTGTCCATCATCCCGATCGAAATCCTGCCTGTCGGCGCGGCTGCGCCGACCGCTGTCCCTTTGCTAACGCATGCCGGCGGGAAAGGCAAAAACGACCCGCGAGGATCACCGCGCCAGCCAGCCGCCATCGACCGGCAGCACCGTCCCATGCACATAGTCGGATGCCGACGATGCCAGGAAGACGGCCGCACCGCCGAGTTCATCAGGCTTCCCCCAGCGCCCGGCCGGAATGCGGGCGAGGATAGCGGCATTGCGATCCGGATCCTCGCGCAGCGCCGTCGTATTGTTGGTGACGAAGTAACCCGGCGCGATGGCATTGACGTTGACGCCCTTGCCGGCCCATTCGCAGGCAAGCAGCTTGGTCAGGCCGGCAAGCCCGCTTTTCGAGGCGGTATAGGAGGGGATGCGGATGCCGCCCTGGAAGGACAGCAGCGAGGCGATGTTGATGATCTTGCCCCTGCCCTTGTCGACCATGTGACGGCCGGCCGCCTGCGACAGGAAGAATGCCGTCTTCAGGTTGACGTCGATCACTGCGTCCCAGTCTTCCTCGGTAAAGTCGAGCGCATCGGCACGGCGGATGATGCCGGCATTGTTGACGAGGATGTCGAGGCCGCCGAAGGTCTGGATGGCCTCGGCGACGATCCCCTTGACCGGTTCGATCGTGCCGAGATCGGCCTTGATGACATGGAAGCGGCTGCCCGCTTCCTTCACCAATGCTTCGGTTTCGTCCATCGAGGAGCGCCCGACGGCGACGATCGAAGCGCCGGCCGCAGCTAGCGCGGCCGCGATGGCCTGGCCGATGCCGGTATTGGCGCCGGTGACGACGGCCGTCTTGCCGGAAAGATCGAAGGGATTGGCCACGGCGCTCACCTCAGATCCGCAATGGCGATGTGATCCATGTCGATGAAGCTCTTGTTGTCGCCGGCCATCGCCCAGATGAAGCTGTAATTCTTGGTGCCGGCGCCCGAATGGATCGACCAGGGCGGCGAGATGACCGCCTGCTCGTTGGCGACGAGCATATGCCGGGTCTGCTGCGGCTCGCCCATGAAGTGGAAAACGCGCTGCTCGGCTTCGAGATCGAAATAGAGATAGGCTTCCATGCGCCGGTCATGCGTGTGGGCCGGCATGGTGTTCCAGACGCTGCCCGGCTCGATCATGGTGAAGCCCAAAGTGAGCTGGCAGGAATGGCAGACCTCCGGGTGGATGAACTGGTAGATCGACCGCTTGTTGGCCGTCGCGCCTTCGCCCGGCGTCAGGTGGCGGGCCTTTTCGCGGGTGAGCAGCACGGTCGGATGCGTCTGATGGGCCGGCGTCGAGACCAGATAGAACTTGGCCGGATTGGCGGCATCCGCGCTCTCGAACCTGACGTCCCTGGCACCCTTGCCGGCATAGAGGCAATCATATTTGGCAAGATCGTAGCTGGTGCCGTCGACGATGATGCGGCCGGCGCCGCCGATGTTCAGCGCGCCGAGTTCACGCTCGGCAAGGAAGGTTTCCTGTCCGATCGCCGTCGGCGCCGTCAGCGTCAGCCCGGTGCCGAGCGGAGTGGCGCCGCCGATGACCATGCGGTCGTAATGGGAATAGGTCAGCCGGATCTCGCCGCCTTCGAAGATGGTTTCCACCAGAAAGTGACGCCGCAGCGTTTCGGTGTCGTAACCGCGCACGGCCTCGGGATGGGAGGCGTGCCTCACGTCGATCTGCATGTCAATTTTCCTTCAGCTTCATTGTCGTCAGGCGGTACCGCTATTGCGGAAAGCTGGTCATATCAGACGGTTTTCCGCTGCGGTGGTATCCGTCTGGTTACATAGTTGTACGACAAGTTCGGTGTCAACAGCTTTGTCGGCGCCTTGCCCGAGGAGAGGGAGGCGGCAAGAGCATTCGAGAGAGTTGAGAACAGACAGGAGAAATTGCCTGGGATTGACGACGACATCCCCATCGCAAGCGGCCGCTCTCGGCGCGGTCCGGTGGCCAAAACGAAAAAGCCTGCCGCGGGAGGAGGTGCGGCAGGCTTTTCGAAAAGAACCGAACGACAGCTGGGAGGAGGAGTGCTGCCGTTCCCGCAGGCGACCTTGGGAGGAGGATAGGCGCCTGCATATCGAAGGGATGCGGGAGGAGATGCATCGCTTCGATAGAAATAATCATACTTATTTTGTGCCCAGTTGATAGGCATTTCTTTGCAAGGCAGCCATGCATTATGCGAAATGCTCATGGCTGGCAGGCACCGCAAAAGCAAAGCGCCCGCTCGGGAGAAGCAGGCGCTGGGCAAGGCTCGAAGATGGTCGTCTGTCAGGCCGTTAGCGGCCGATGGCTGCACGGGCGATGTTGCGGATTTCGCCGCGGCCGATGCCGAGGTCGTCCAGTTCGCGCGTGGTCATACGGCCCAGTTCAGCGACCGTCTGACGGTACTTGCGCCAATTGTTGAAAGAGCGTGCTACGTTCATGATGATCCCCTTTCCGTGGGCTTTCGAAGCCTAGCTGCCAGTCCTTGGCGCTTCGTTCGCTTCGATGAGCCGTATATAATATGAGACGCGCGATTGTTGCAGCGCCAATGCATCACTGCACCTATGCGGTCTTTGCATGGGTCGTGCCAGGAAGGGTTTGCTCAGGATCCGAACCGCTTTCGCGGTCAGAGTTTGAAACGATCGAAGGCCGTCAGCCGCACGGTCGGCGGATCCGCCTCTCTCCATCGGTAGATTTCCGAGCGCAGATAGGAGAGTTCGTCACCGAGGTCATTTTCGCCGACTTCGATCCACCAGGATTTCAGGCGGCCGTCGCTTCCGTCAGACCAGCGATAGCCCCTCGCCTTCAGATGATCCTTCATTTCGAACGGGCTGTGTTCGGCGAAGATGCGGATGCGCGAGCGCTGGCTGGCCCGGTAGAGCTCGGCAAACGGGCTTTCACCTTCACCTGGCTGCCGGTCGAGGATTTCCAGGAGCGCGTGACAGTCGTCCACCGCGCGATGGCCCTCATGGAAATAACCGGCCTGGCCGACGAGATAACCGAGCTTGGTGCCCTCGAAGCCGCGCGCGCTCCAGTCGATTTCCGACACCGAACATGCCCAGGCCTTGCCGGTGAAGAGCGGCGAGAAGGCCTCGCAGAACGGCCGGTCGAAACCGGCATTGTGGGCGATGATCAGATCGGCCGGTTCGATCAGATCGCTGAGCGACCTGATGTCGATCACCTGTCCCTCGACCATCGAATCGGTGATCCCCGTCAGCCGGGTGACCTCGGGCGGGATCGGCCGCGACGGCTGCTGCAGGCCGCCATAGATGCCGACGATATCGCCGACCGTGCCGTCGTCGGCGAAGGTAAAGGCGACGGCGCCGATCTCGATGATCTCGTCGCTGCGATGGTTGAGGCCCGTCGTCTCCGTGTCGAGAACGACGCCGAGCCGCGAAAATTGCGGCCGTCTGACCGAGGCAATCGGCCGGGCCGTCAATTTCCTCAGGATGCGATAGTTGCCGCTCTCCTCGAGCGTGCGCGCCATATCTTCGTCGGAACGGCCGGCCGGCTCCAACGGCGGCCGGCGCGATGGAGCCCGCGCCTTGGCGACCGCCGGCGATGCCTTGGCAAACATGTCGAGTTGCGAATCTCTCTGCACGCTCATCGGACCTGTATGTCACGCAAACGCGGTTTAATCCACCGCGCGAGGCGCTATCCCCAGCCCTTGCCTTTTGTGGACATCAAAGTTTAGCTGGGCATGCGCAGCCAAAGGAGAAGACATGTCTGGTGACAACGGCAAGGGGGCCGACGAGGACGTCGTCATCATCGGCGCCGGTGCTGCCGGCATTGCTGCTGCCCGCCGCCTGCAGGCAATCCGTCCGGATCTTTCGATCCTTCTGTTGGAAGCCGGCGACCGTCTTGGCGGCCGGGCCTGGACGGTCGGGCTGCCGGGAGCGTCCGACATCGCGCTCGATCTCGGCTGCGGCTGGCTGCACGGGGCGCGGACCAATGCCTGGACGGCGATTGCCGAGGAGGTGGGACTGACGGTCGACCGCACGCCGGCGCCTTGGAACGGCGGGCGGCGGCTTCAGCGGGATGGCGTCGACATCCATGCTGCGCAGGAGGCGATCGGCGGCTATTTCGAGCGCCTCGACAGCCATGAAGGCGATGATACCGATCTGGCCGCGATGCTCGAACCCGGCAATGCCTGGAACGGCCAGATCCGGGCAATCGGCACCTACATCACCGGCGCCGAACTGGAACGGTCTTCGGTCGTCGACTACAACAGATATGACCCGGGCCTTGGCCCCGACTGGCGGGTGCGCCAGGGCTATGGAACCTTGATCTCGCTCTATGGCAGGCCGGTTCCGGCAAGGCTCGGCGTCGAGGTCAGGCGTATCGATCATCGCCATGCCGGCCGCATCGGCATCGAGACGAACCAAGGCGTGCTGAGCGCCCGCGCCGTGCTCGTGACCGTTTCGACGAATATGCTTGCCGCTGAAAAGATCGCCTTCGATCCGCCCTTGCCTGACAAAACCGAGGCGGCCGCCCGTTTGCCGCTCGGGCTTGCCGACAAACTCTTCCTCGGGCTCGCGCATCCGCAGGCGCTGCCGGCCGATACGCATATGCTCGGTTCCATCAGCCGCGGCGCCACCGGCACCTATCAGCTCCGGCCGTTGGGGGCTGGCGTCGTCGAAGCCTATTTTGCCGGCGACCTCGCCCATGATCTGGAACGGGAGGGCAGAGACGCCGCCTTCTCCTTCGCCTCTGATGAGCTGGCGGCGGAATTCGGCGCGGATATCCGCCGGGAATTGTCGGTGGCGGCGATCTCGGCCTGGGCCGCTGCACCCCATATTGGCGGCTCCTATTCCTATGCCGAGCCCGGCGCCTCGGATCTGCGCGGCGTCCTCGCCGCACCGCATGATGGGCGAATCTTCTTTGCCGGCGAAGCCTGCTCGCATTCGCGTTATTCGACGGCGCACGGTGCCTACGAGACCGGTATCGCCGCAGCCGATCTGATCGCCGGCTCGTTTTCGAGTAAAGCGTAACCGTCGCCGGCTGCGCGGCAGGCGGGAATATGTTTTCCCACTTGTGGCACGGGCGGGATTGGTTATGCTGCCCTCGCCCCTGCGCTGGATGAGCCCAGGGCGCCAGACGTCATCCGGCGGCAGAGGCCGCCTCAAGCTCGATATTGTCATTGGATTGCGGAAGCCCCGGCTTCTACCCCGGCGATTTTGCGCGTCGGCTGCGGGTATCCGCATGAGGAGGAATAAATGGATTATCGCAAGCTCGGTCCCAGCGGGGCCGTCGTCACCGCCTATTGCCTGGGTACCATGACCTTCGGCGCGGAGGCCGACGAGACGGCCTCGCACAAGCTGCTCGACGATTATTTCGCCTGGGGCGGCAATTTCATCGATACGGCGGATGTCTACAGCGCCGGCAAGTCGGAAGAGATCATCGGCCGCTGGCTGAAGGCGCGCCCGACCGAGGCCCGCCAGGCGATCGTCGCCACCAAGGGCCGGTTTCCGATGGGCAACGGACCCAATGATATCGGCCTGTCGCGCCGGCATCTCGGCCAGGCGCTCGACGATTCGCTGCGCCGCCTCGGCCTCGAACAGATCGATCTCTACCAGATGCATGCCTGGGACGCGCTGACGCCGATCGAAGAGACGCTGCGCTTCCTCGACGATGCGGTTTCATCAGGCAAGATCGGCTATTACGGCTTCTCCAACTATGTCGGCTGGCACATCGCCAAGGCGTCGGAGATCGCCAAGGCGCGCGGTTATACGCGGCCGGTGACGCTGCAGCCGCAATACAGCCTGCTCGCCCGCGACATCGAGCTCGAAATCGTCGCCGCCTGCCAGGATGCCGGCATGGGCCTCTTGCCGTGGTCGCCGCTCGGCGGCGGCTGGCTGACCGGCAAGTACAAGCGCGACGAGATGCCGACCGGCGCCACTCGCCTCGGCGAGAACCCCAACCGCGGCAGCGAATCCTATGCGCCGCGCAATGCCCAGGAACGCACCTGGGCGATCATCGGCGCTGTCGAGGAGATCGCCCGGGCGCGCGGCGTCAGCATGGCGCAGGTGGCGCTCGCCTGGACGGCGGCGCAGCCGGCCGTCACCTCGGTCATTCTCGGCGCTCGCACGCCCGAGCAGCTCGCCGACAATCTCAGCGCCATGAAGCTCGAGCTTTCCAAGGAAGAGATGGCCATGCTGAACGAGGTCAGCGCTCCCCAGCCTCAGGACTATCCCTATGGCAAGGGCGGCATCAATCAGCGCCATCGCAAGATCGAGGGCGGCCGCTGAGCCTTTCGGCCTCGTTTTTGCAGCGACACCGTCCGCTTCCTGCCGAAGCGGACGGATCATTCGCCGATGTCAGGGCCTCATCAATGCAAAAAGCCGCCATGTTTCCATGGCGACTCTTCGGCCTTGGGAGGCTATTCAGGCCGGGAGCTGGAAGAACCAGTTGGCAATCAGGACGATCGCGAGGCCCCCTGCGAGTGCGAGATAGGGCAGCATGCCGGCTTTTCTGACCCCGAGATCCTGGCCGATGAGGCCGAGATCCTCCATCGCGCCGGCCGGGAACTTGCCGCCGTCGCGTACATAGTGGCGATAGGCGAAGACCGGCAGGATCAGAGCGGCGAAGATGAAACCGACCCAGAGCGCGTTGGAGTAACCCCAGACCTTGGCGCCGGCGCCGAGGAAGAGCGCGTTGACGAAGGCGAGCACGGTGTTGAGGCCGATCAGCCAGCTCGGCGCCTTCCAGGGGCGTTCGATATGGCCGGAATCCACCCGGTGGATCCAGCCGGAATTGAGGTTCAGGAAGTTGAAGATGATGTAGCCGACATTCGAGACGGCGAGCACGAAGAAATAGCCGCCGACGTCCGATGCGATCGCCAGAAGGAAGAGATTGAAGGCGAAATCGGTCCACATCGCCCGTGTCGGGGCGCCATGCTCGTTGACGTGGTCGAGATATTTCGGCAGCCAGCCGTCCCTCGAACCCTGGTAGAGCGTGCGTGAGGAACCGGCCATCGCCGTCATGATGGCGAGGAAGAGCGCCAGGATCATCAATATGACGAGCAGCTGGGTGATGACCCGGCCGGCGCCGATCAGGCCGCCAAGCGCTTCGGCAACGCCCGTGCCGTCGACGATGCCGGGGGCCAGCATGCCGGCATGGCCTAGAACGCCCTGGAATGCGAAGGGCACCAGGAAGAAGAACAGGCAGCAGGCCAGGCCGGAATAGAAGATCGCCTTGAAGGTGTCGGTTTTCGGGTTCTTCAGTTCGCGAGTGTAGCAGACCGCCGTCTCGAAACCGTAGGTCGACCAGGCGGCGATGTAGAGACCGCCGAGAAACAGCGTCCAGCCGCCATTGCTCCAGCTGCCGTCGCTGGCGGCATAGGCCGCCGTTGGCGGCACGAGGCCGGTGACGTTTGCGGAAACGATCTGGCCGCTGACGATCGGATAGAGGCCGATGATGAGTAGCGGCACCAGCACGATGATAGCCAGCCACTTCTGCACGCTTGCCGTCTCGGAGATGCCGCGATGCTGGATCGCGAAGATGATCAGCATCAGGATGCCGCCGATAAAGAAGGTGGCATTGATATTGGCGGTAGCAAGAAAGGGGATGCTGAAACTTGCGAGCGACCAGTTGCGGATCGCCGGCGTCAAAGCGGCCACACCGTCGGTGCCGAGCAAGGCCTTGACGGCATCATCAGGCGTCGTGCCGGCATGGGCTGCGATATATTCGGCGACGCGGGGGCTGTCGGCCGTAACGGAAGCGGCATGCGCGGCGATCCAGTCGAGGACGATCTGCGAATCCGCCGCCGGAATCGGGAAGAATGCATTGAGGATATAACCGGCGGCGATGGCGCAGCCGAGCGACAGCACGGGCGACCAGGCAAACCAGTTGCACCAGACCGACAGGGGCGCGATGAACTTCGAATAGCGCAGCCAGGCGGTCGCGCCGTACACCGAGGCGCCGCCGGATTTGTTGGCGAACATGCCGGCAATCTCGGCATAGGTGAATGATTGCAGGAAACCCATCACCATCGAGATGATCCAGACGACGAAGGCGAGTTTGCCCGTCGTGCCTGCGATGCCGCCGATGGAGAATAGAACGAGCGGCGGCACGCCCGCGGCCACCCAGAATGCGCCCTTCCAGTCGAGCGCGCGTATAAGCTTACCTTCGGTGCCGGATGCAATTCCGGCCTCCACAACATCTGTCATCGGTGAATTCCCCATTCGATTGTTCCGGACGTATCTCTGTACGTCTCCCTGAACGTGTCTCCCTGACAGTCTCAAGCCCGCTCGAATGATTTTGGCGATCCGCGCTCCCGACGGATTCTCCGAGTCTGAACTCTTGATGCATAGTGAAGATATTTTCTTTTTAGTCAACATCCCTTTACTTTCGACAGGCATTTTGTAACCTGTCTGGGTGTGTGCCCAAGGGCATGCCGATCCTCCATGAGGGTAGAATGCGAGAACTTCATCCTGTCATGCCTGGCCTGCGAACGGTCGTTCCGAGCCTCGTCCACTATCCCGGTATTCCAGCTCTGCCAGAGGGCACTGAACGCTACCGGGCAAAGGGTGGCGGATCGGTCGTCGTGCGCGTCGAGGCGGGTGACCGCGTGAGCGTCATCGACAGCGAAGGCGGGCAGATCTGCGAACTCTCCTTCCTTGACGAAAAAGGTCGCTTCCAGGCAGCCGGTCTCGGAACGGCATTCAGCAATTCAGCGGATGGTTTGAAGACCATTCTTCAGGCCGAGGATGAGGGTGCTGCCCGCACGCGCGCGGCACTTCAGCGGCGCGGCGCCGATCTCGCAGCGGCCGGAGCGCTCCGCGTCTTCGGGGCGGGATCGAGCCCGGGCAGCCGGGCGGAGTTCACGATTGCCATGAAGGGTCTGCTGATCGTTACGGCACCCGCCGGCGCCATGTCGCCGGAAGCACAGGACACGGCTACGCCGATCGAGATCCGGATCAAGCGCAGCCTGCTGATCCGCGACTATGCCTCAGCCCTGCCCGAACCGGCAGCCGATCCGATCGAGGATATCCGCATCCGGGCGGCGAGCGCCGCCGCCTATTTCGTGCGCGCCGGCGAATTCATCCAGATCATCGACGTCTATGGGCGCCAGTGTACCGATTTCCAGGCCTTTGCCGCCCGCAAGGTCGATAAGGGCCTCGATCTCGCGCTCGATTCGACCGTCACCCGCACGCTGCTCGGTCGCAGCTATCCTACGCCCGGCCTGCCTTCCAAGGCTTTCGACCGCGACTTCGAGCCGCTGGTCGAGATCGTCCAGGATACGGTCGGCCGCCACGACGCTTTCGCGACCGCCTGCAATTCGCGCTATTACGACGACATGGGTTATCCCGGCCACGTCAACTGCACGGACAATTTCAACGCAGCGCTGGCGCCTTACGGCATTGCCGGGCGCAAAGGCTGGGAAGCGCTGAACTATTTCTACAACACCAATATCGACCACAACAACCAGCTCTATCTCGACGAACCCTGGTCGCGCCCCGGCGATTACGTGCTGATGCGCGCGCTGACCGATCTCGTCTGCGTCTCCTCGTCCTGCCCTGACGATATCGATGCGGCGAACGGCTGGGATCCGACGGATATTCACGTCCGCACCTTTTCCGGAAAAGAGAAATTCTCACGAGCGGTAGCCTATCGCATGACCCCAGACGCCGACGCAGAACTGACGCACGAAACAGCCTTCCATCCACGCCTTTCGGCGTTAACGCGAGATTATACGGAATATCGCGGCTATTGGCTGCCGAACCGCTTCTCGTCGGAGGGTCCGGTTGAGGAATACTGGGCCTGCCGCGAGCGCGCCGCCGTCATCGATCTTTCACCCCTGCGAAAATTCGAGGTGACAGGCCCGGACGCCGAGGAACTGCTGCAATACTGCCTGACGCGCGACGTACGAAAACTCTCGACCGGCCAGGTCGTCTATTCCGCCATGTGCTACGAAAATGGCGGCATGATCGACGACGGCACGCTCTTCAGGCTCGGCGACAAGAACTTCCGCTGGATCGGCGGCGATGATTTCAGCGGCATATGGCTGCGTCAGCAAGCCGAGAAGAAGGGTTTCAAGGCCTGGGTCCGCTCATCGACCGATCAGCTGCACAATATCGCCCTCCAAGGCCCCAGGAGCCGCGATATCCTGAAGGAGATCATCTGGACGGCGCCGCGCCAGCCCGCGATCGGCGAGCTCGAGTGGTTCCGCTTCAGCGTCGGCCGCATCGGCGGATTCGAGGGCGCCCCGGTCGTCATCTCGCGCACGGGCTATACCGGCGAGCTCGGCTACGAGATCTTCTGTCATCCGAAGGATGCGCTGACGGTGTTCGACGCCGTCTGGCAGGCAGGCCAACCGCACGGGCTGAAGCCGATGGGGCTGGAAGCGCTCGACATGGTCCGCATCGAGGCGGGCCTGATTTTCGCCCATCACGACTTCACCGACCAGACGGATCCGTTCGAGGCCGGTATCGGCTTCACCGTGCCGCTGAAATCCAAGCAGGACGATTTCATCGGCCGCGACGCGCTGATCCGGCGCAAGGAGCATCCGCGCCATCTGCTCGTCGGCCTCGATATCCAGGCCAACGAGGCCGTCGGCCATGGCGATTGCATCCATATCGGCCGGGCCCAGGTCGGCGTCGTGACCAGCGCCATGCGCTCGCCTATTCTCGGCAAGACGATCGCGCTCGCCCGTATCGACGTGACGCATGCAAGTCCCGGCACCGAGGTCGAAATCGGCAAGCTCGACGGCCACCAGAAACGCCTGCCGGCGACGGTCGTGCCGCTTTCGCATTACGACCCGCAGAAGACGCGGCCGCGCTCTTAAAGCGCATCGCAAGCTTTTAGATTCGTTTGCCACGCCTATGTTTTTGTTATTATGAATGTCGTGATCGTAAATCGCTGCACAGCTTTTCGCGACAGGCTTTAAAACGGGATGATTTCCGCCGGATCGGCACAACATCCGGAAACCAGTTCTGAATTGAAGAGTTGGAACAGGATAATGTCGTTCGAAAAGCGCTTACGCTTTTCGGCGTCATGCTCTAAGCAGCACATGGAACCTGGAACGGATAGACAGAGACACTCAGCAAGGCACGCAAGCAGGCGGCGCGAGGAATAGACCTCGAGGTTACGCCAAGCGCCTGAGGCCAAGGAGTTGCAGGATCGCTTGGCGGCAGCCACTGATCCTGCCGAGAAGCGAAAAAAGAATATCTGACGCTGGATCCGGATGATTTTACGCGTGGATTGGCCTGAAATCGTCCAGGTTTGATGTCAAACAATCAGGAATCAGATTTGAAAAACAGCAGAAACAACGAGCTTTCCGATCGTCGCAGCGCAGCTGCCGAAGCCAAGGCGGCTCTTCTCAGTGCCTATCGCAGCGCCAAGGAATCGGCCGAACCCACTCGGCTCGCAAAGCAGGCAGAGCGTCAGGCCATAGCGGCTGCCAGGGAAGAACGGCGCGCGGAGCGGGAACGGGTAAAGCTTGAGGAGCAGGCGCGGGCTCAAGCCGCGGAAGCAGAACGCCAGGCTGTTGCCGAGGCCGCGGCCCGAGCCGATGTCGACGCGCGCGAAGCGGCGGACAAAGACCGGATCGCTCGCGTGATTGCGGATGAAGCCGCCCGAAAGGCCGCGCGAGACCTGCGTTACGCCAATCGAAAAGCCAGAAAGTCGTAATTGCCGGCGCTGCCCGTCACAACAGGCAGCGCCGTCTTTCAAGCAGCCTGTACGGCTGCATTCAGCGGGATTTCCACGTCGATTTCCAGGGTCGAGACGAATTCGTTGCGGTCGATCGTCACCTGCACCTTGTCGTGGTCGAGTTGCACGTGCTTGGCGATCACTGCAAGGATTTCCTCGCGCAGCAGAGAGACCAGGTCCGAGCCCGTCGAAGAGCGCTCATGGGCGAGAAGTACCTGCAGGCGTTCGCGCGCGGCAGGGGCGGTTCTTTGCTTGTTGAAGAGACGGAAAATATTCATGCTGCCCTCCGTCCGAAGAGTTTGCCGAAGATATTCCGCTTTTCCTCAGGGATCGCCATCGGCAGTGTCTCGCCGGCGAGCCGGCGGGCGGCATCGAAATAAGCCATAGCAGCCGGGCTGCGGCTCTCGGCCAGCGTTACCGGCGCACCGATATTGGATGCGCGCAGCACGTCCATGCTTTCCGGCACAATGCCGAGGAGCGGGATCGAAAGGATCTCCAGGACGTCGTCGACCTTGAGCATGTCGCCGCGTTCGGCGCGGTTGGCGTCGTAGCGGGTGAGAAGCAGATGCTTTTCCATCCGCTCGCCGCGTTCGGCCTTGGCGGTCTTGGCGTCGAGCAGGCCGATGATGCGGTCGGAATCGCGCACCGACGAGACTTCCGGGTTGGTGACGACGACGGCAACGTCGGCATGGCGCATGGCAAGTGTCGCGCCGCGCTCGATCCCGGCAGGGCTGTCGCAGATGATCCAGTCGAAATAGCGCTTCAGGTCGTTGATGACGCGCTCGACGCCCTCGGCCGTCAGGTTGTCCTTGTCGCGAGTTTGGGAGGCCGGCAACAGGAACAGCGTCTCCAGCCGCTTGTCGCGGATCAGCGCCTGGGTAAGCTTCGCGTCGCCCTGGATGACGTTGATCAGGTCGTAGACGACCCTCCGCTCTGCGCCCATCACGAGGTCGAGATTGCGCAAGCCAACGTCGAAATCGACGACGACGACCTTTTCATTGCGTTGCGCCAGCGCCGCTCCCAAAGCGGCGGTCGAGGTCGTCTTTCCGACCCCGCCCTTGCCTGACGTGACGACGATCACTTTCCCCATTTCTCTCTCCTTTGCCGTGGCCGCAGCCGGGTCAGATCAGTTTTTCCGCCATGATCGCGTCCTCTTCGAGCCAGAGCTGAACAGCCTGTCCACGAAGATTGGGGGCCATGTCTTCCGCCATTTTGTAGATGCCGTCGATTGCGACGAGCTCAGCCTCGAGCTTGCGGCAAAAGATCCGCGCCGATGCGTTTCCGATGGAGCCCGCCATGGCCCGGCCGCGCAACGCGCCGTAGATATGGACGGAGCCGCCGGCGATCACCTCGGCGCCCGAGGCGACCGAGCCAACTATGGTGACGTCGCCTTCCGGGAAGATCACCGACTGCCCCGAGCGCACCGGTTCCCTGATGACGATCGATTGCGTTGTCGTTGCTGGGCGGGTCTCGGTCGCTGCCGGCTTGCCGACCGGATCGGCAGGTTCATTCGGCTGAACCTCGATGTCGGAGGCGGAGCGGCCGCCTTTCAGCGCCGGAGGCATGCCCGCGCCCAGAATCGACGGCCGGGCGCCCTCGATCCCCATAATGCTGACATTGCGCTTGGCAAGTTCGGCGATGAGGTCCTTCAGCTGCGGCCGGTCGATTTGCAGGTCCGTCAGATCGAGCACGACAGGCCGTCCGAGGAAGAAGCCGGCCGAACGGGCAGCCAGATCGTCCAGTCTGGTCAGCCAATCATCAATCGGCAGATCTGGGGACAGCATGACCGCCAGGAAAGAGCGGCCCTTGATGCGGATAGAGCGAGCGTCTGTTAGCACTTTGGTCATCTATGTGAAGAAATCGTTGACCATGTCTACCGCCGGTATGGTTAACAAAAGGTTAACGCGGCCTGAATATTACAAGCAACGGCAGGAGGTTTTTCGTGGACGGGATTATGGCAAGCGATTGGAATTGCAGCGCAATTATAAGATGTTCGGCACAGTTAACCGGACAGCTTTCATCGCGAGCCGCAAATTCAACCGTCGCTTGGGTAACGTTCAGCCTTGCGCCTTGCGTTGGGCGTCGGAAATGGCGCGTGCGGCCTCTTCCGAGGAGTTGGCGAGCGTGCGCATCTCGGCGGCAAGCACGGCAAAGCCTGACCCAGCCGTGCCGGCACGGGCCGCCTCGATGCCGGCATTGACGGCGAGCAGCTTCTGGTAGCGCAGCGATTGCAGGATCTCGTTGGTCTTCGAGGCGGTGACGCGCATGTCGGCGGTCTGTTCGTCGATTCGCTGATAGAGCGATTCGATATTGATGATGCTGCCCTCGAGATAGAGAAGTTCACCCTTCTCGTCCCAGATTCCGCCACCGGTCTCGGTCGCCCAAATGAGATGGTCCCTGGCGTGGCGGATGCGGTATTCCATCGTCCAGTCCGTCCGCCCCTCGAGCGCCCGCCCCACCACATCGTCCATCAAAGGCACGTCTTCCTCGTACCTGATCGAGGTGAAAGTCCGTGTCCTGTTGCCGATGATTTCGTCGGCGGGGTAACCGAAGATCCGCTCGATGCCGTTGGTCATCTCAAGCATCGTGTAGTTTTCGTCGGCGCGGCAGCGGTAAAGAAAACCGCTCATGCGCCCGAGAATGCTTGTTTGAAAATCGGTGAGGCCGAAAGGAGGAGTTGCGAATTGGATTACTCACTTCACTTTAAAGGTTGGAAGGAGCCGCAACGAACGGCTCTCTTCCTGCCATGCGGGGCCGTAGCACTTTGAATTGCCGCATGATTTATCCAGAAATCGATTCGGATCTCATAAATTATGCGGCATCCCGCCATCAGTTGCGCAGATATTCCTCCATGGAATCGTCGAGCGCCTCGACCCACGGCGTATGATGCTTCGGCGACATGTTGCCGGTCATGAGCGACCGGTAGGCATGATCGCGAAAGCCCATGATGTTGTGGGCCTTGTGATGTTCCCATTCCATGAAGGTCTGGTTGGTGCCTTCGATGTCGAAGGAGGGATAATCGGTCTCGGCGAGCAGTTCCTTCACGTAATCGCCCTGATACCAGATCATCTGCTCGGCATCTTCGAGCGTCTCCTCGCGCGCCCTCCACATGTCGAAATTCGCCTTCAGTTCCGCTTCCGGCGGCAGGGTGATGCGGCCCATCATCACGTCGCGCGCCCACCAGGCCTGAACGTCGAACATGTTGAAGGTATAGAACTGGTCCTGCATGCCGATATAGAAAAGCTGCGGGTTCTTGTCGAAGATCACCCCCTTGTAGAGGCTGTCGGCCCACAGGCGGTTGGCCGTCTTCAGCCGGAGATCGTCGGGCAGGAAGGGGAAATGGTGCTGGTATCCGGTGCACAGGATCAGGGCGTCGACCGCCTTGGTCGAGCCGTCGAGGAAATGCGCCGTGCGGTTTTCGAGCTTGGTCAGCAGCGGCCGCTCTTCAAAATTCTCCGGCCATTTGAAGCCCATCGGCTTCGAGCGATAGCTCGTCGTCACTGATTTCGCGCCGTATTTCCAGCATTGCGAACCGATATCTTCGGCCGAATAGCTGCGGCCGACGATCAGAATGTCCTTGCCCTTGAACTCGAGCGCATCGCGGAAATCATGAGCGTGCAGCACGCGGCCGTTGAAGGTCTTCACACCCTCGAAATAGGGCACATTAGGCGTCGAGAAGTGACCGGTGGCGACGACGACATAATCGAATTCCTCGTCATACATGCGGTCCTCGATGCGGTTATGCGCCGTCACCGTGAATTTCTTCGTTTGATCGTCGAAGCGAACCATGCGCACCGGCGTGCTGAAGCGCACCCAGTGGCGGACGTTCGCCTTCTCGACGCGGCCCTTGATATAATCCCAGAGCACGGCGCGCGGCGGATAGGAAGCGATCGGCTTGCCGAAATGCTCCTCGAAAGAATAATCGGCGAATTCGAGGCATTCCTTCGGGCCGTTCGACCAGAGGTAACGATACATGCTGCCGTGGACCGGCTCGCCATATTCGTCGAGCCCGGTGCGCCAGGTATAGTTCCAGAGCCCGCCCCAGTCCGACTGCTTTTCGAAGCAGACAATTTCGGGGATTTCGGCGCCCTTCTGGGCGGCCGATTGAAAGGCGCGCAGCTGCGCCAGCCCGGAAGGACCGGCGCCGATGACGGCTACTCTTGTCATGAAGCATTCCCCTCTTGATTATATCGTTTCATCGGGTGCATCGCTGCACCTCAGTCCGGATAGATGCCGGGGCTGGTCGGCGCCCCGTCGTCATATTTGGAAAGCCAGTCGATCGTCGTCTCGCGGAAGCGGGTGAGGCCTTTGTAGTCGATGAGCTCCGGCGGCAGCGTTTTCAGCACGCGCGGAAAGCGGCGCGCCCATTTCGGCACGGTGACGAGCTCTTCCATGTTCATCAGGTAGCAGCGGATGACGAAGAGGATGGCGTTGGAGCGCGGCAGGCGCCAGAGGCTTTGCAGCTCGACGCGCAGATGCACCTTCTGGCCGACATTGTCAGGCGTCACCGTCGTGCGATCCGGACCCCATTTGTGATAGTTCTCCGGGCTGGTGTCGAGCCGCGGATTGATCGTCATCGTCCAGTTGAAGCGCCGTGTCGGCTTGCCTTGCTGCAGGTTCAGCAGGAATTTCAGCGCCCTGTCGAAGACGCCGATCTGGTGGGCGAGCGGCACCGGCCCGTGCCATTCCATGAAGTTCATGCCGATATCGAAATCGAGCGACCAGTCGGCCTGCGTCGTCACCATGCCGGCATCCATCCAGAGATTGCCGTCGCGTTGATCGACGATGCAGAAGTCGCCCTGGGCCTGGCGGGTGATATATTCGAAGGGCTCATAGGGCAGCGTCGAGGCATCGCCAAAGGTGAAGCTGTCGTCGATGCCGAGCGGGCGGTTGATCCAGCGCCATTGGTCGCCGTTGCGGATCAGCGTGAAATGATCGGGGTACCCTGCCGCCTGCTGTTCCATCAACAGTTCGAGCGTGTCCCACTGCGCGCTCATCATATGCGGCAGCGCCTGGTAGCGCAGCGGATCTTCCTTCAGCACCAGCGCCCGGTCGTGCATCTCGGCGACATAATGCTCGTCGACGTCGATCAGGCTTTCGTAGACGGTTCCCGCCCGGCCGTGCACATGCGGCTCCATATTGACGGAATACATGTATTCGTCGCGGTCGAAGGGAAACGGGAAACGACGGATATTCCCCGGGCTGTTCCGGTAGCTGAAATCGTCCCGGAATGTTTCTTGCTTGAAGGCGATTGCCATGTCCGGTCTCCTTTTTCGATGCCGTCAGAGATCAAGATGCAGCGTGTTTCCCTCGAAGCGGGAAACACAGATCATCACCTTGCTGCCGGATGCCTTTTCTTCGCTTGTCAGATAGACGTCGTTGTGCAGCAGTTTGCCCTCGCAGACGGCGACCGCCGTTTCGCATTGACCGCAGGCGCCGCCGCGACAGAGGAAGGGGGCGTCGACGCCGGCCGCCTCGATCGCCTCCAGCATGCTTTCGTGATGGCCGACCTTCACCGTCTTGGCGGAACGTAGAAGCTCGATCGTGAAGGGCTTTCCGGGCAAAGAGGAAAGAAATCGTTCCGAATGCAGGTTCTGCTCCGGCCAGCCGGCATCGAGCCCCGCCTTGATCACGCCGTCGATCATGCCGGAGGGACCGCAGACATAAAGATGCGTCCCGAGCCGCTGGCAGTCGAGTAGGCGCGTCAGCGGGATGGCACTGCCTTCGGCGTCGCAATGGATCTTGATGCGATGCGGACCATAGCGCTCCAGGAGTTCCCGCCAGTAGGCGCCGCGGTCGCGCGTTCGGATAGCGTAATGCAGCTCGAAGGCGGCGCCTTCGCGGGAAAACTGCTCCATCATCGCAATGAAAGGGGTAATGCCGATGCCGCCGGCGATCAGAAGATGTTTGCGCCCGCGCCAGTCGGGCTGGAAGAGGTTGACGGGATAGCTGACCTTCAGTTCGTCACCTTCGTTGACCTTCTGATGCATGAAGGTGGAGCCGCCGCGTGAATCCTCTACATGCAGCACGCTGATTTCGTAGGCCGCGCAGTCGTGCGGGGGAGACATCAGCGAATAGGCGTTGCGGCGCATATGGCCGCCATCGTTCATCGAGACGATGATATGGGCGCCGCCGGAAAAATAGGGCATCGGCTCGCCATCGAGGCGCTCGAAGCGGAAACGCTTGACGCGCTCGGCGATCGGAGTGATCCGCACTACGCGCACGGGAATTTCGGTGCCGCCGCTCAAAGGAACAACTCCTCTGGCTCAGGCGCGCTGCCGGGTTCTTCCGCGTCGATGTTGACGCCCTGGAAGGCGGCGAGCCGCCGCGAATAGTGATCGCGGACGAGAAGCGTCAGCCCGCAATGGCTGCAGGCGAAGGGACTGATGGTGACGTCGTCTGTAATGCCCTTGCAATGGACGCATTGCACCCGCCTGGCCAGCGAGCCGCGATGCTCGGTGATGATGGAGGCGTGGTCCATGCCGTAGTCAAGCGCCATGAGCATCGCCTGGCCGATGAAGCCCTCCGTGCCGGAGATATAAAGCCGAGTGCCCATATGGGCCGTGGCGAGCGATCCCTTCAACCGGAACAGTAGCGTTGCGATCGTCGGCGCCGTGAAGAACATGTCGGCGCCGAGCCGGCGCAGGGACTCATCGAGGCCGGACCCTTGAGAACCGCGGGCGACATAGAGGATCTCGCTGCGGGAAAGAGCCGTTTCGTCAAGCGCTGGCTGCTGATCGAGGAGAGCCTTGGCGCCCTCCCCCTCGAGTGCGAAAATGTGCCGCTGGGCGCGCGGCTCGATGGTCAGGCCCTTGTAGACTGGTCGGCTCTTGATGCCTGCAACGAGCATTGGCGTGCTCCTTAACCTACGGCTGTCCTCTTCTTCTTTTCCGGATCGTCGAAGGGAAGCGTATGGGCGGTGGCGGCTGCCTTGACGATCTTGCCGCGGACTTCGAGTTTCGTCCCGTGCACCGCCTTGTCAACGTCGAGGCGGGCGATCGCCATGGATTTCTTCGTCAGTGAGGAATAGCTCGGGCAGGTGATGACTCCGACCTTTTTCCCGTCGGCAAAGACCTCGTCGCCGAGATCGGCCGGTCCGTCGGCGTCGATCAGCATGCCGAAGATCTTAAAGCGCTCCTTGCCCTTGAGGCGGGCATGTTCCTCGGCACCGCGGAAGCCCGTCTTGCCGGGGCTGACGGTGAAGTCGAGGCCGAGTTCCCAGAGGCTGTCGCCGGGCGGCTGGTCGGCGAAGGGATACATTTGCGAATTGTCGTAGGGATAGAAGAGCAGGTAACTTTCGACGCGCAGCATGTCGAGGACCGAGAAGCAGCAGGGGATGATGCCCAACTCCTTGCCGTCATCGACAATCCGGTCCCAAACCATGACGGCGTCCTGGCCGCGCACAAAAATCTCATAGCCGCGTTCGCCGGTATAGCCGGTGCGCGAGATCATCACGGGCGCGCCAAACAGCGTCGTCTGCATGTGGTGGAAATATTTGAGGTCGCGGATGCCAGGCACATATTTGGCGAGGTAATCGACCGCAAGCGGCCCCTGAAGCGACAGGTCATGCAGGTCGTCGTCGAAAAGCACCGCGCAATTGCGGCCCGCCGCTTGTTTGACGACTTCCTCGTGGCCGGAGCCGGAGCCATGCACCAGCATCCAGGAATTCGGGCCGGTGCGATAGACGATGCAATCGTCGGTGAAGTGGCCGCGGTCGTTCAGCATGGTCGCGTAGACCGAGCGGCCGGGATAGATCTTCGTCAGGTCGCGGGTGGTGATGTAGTCGAGTACGGCGATGGCGTGCGGGCCGACCAGATGCAGCTTCTTCAGCCCTGAGACATCCATGATGCCGGCTTTGGTGCGGACGGCGACATGCTCTTCCGACATGTCCTTCTCGTAGGTCCAGGCGGTTCCCATGCCGCTCCAGTCTTCGAGCTTCGATCCCAGAGCGCGATGCCGATCCGCCAAGGCGGAGAAACGCCATGATAGAGTCATTTCCGTTTCCTCTTATTTCCTCTACGGAATATTTGTTTCCTGACTATATAAATCTTTCGCGCCATGACAAGCCCGCCAGGCGGCATTCCACTCAAAACTTCGGCGGCACCTGCCCGGCGGTGCGGTGGGCTGCGATGACGGTGTTGGCCATCAGCATGGCGATGGTCATCGGCCCGACCCCGCCGGGAACCGGGGTGATGGTGCTGGCGACAGCAGAGACCTCGGCAAAGGCGACGTCGCCGACGAGC
>NZ_JAILYJ010000015.1 GCF_019793465.1 Rhizobium croatiense
TGAATTTTGCAACACCGGTCACCATCGCCGCCAACACCACTTATGTCGCCTCCTACCACACGACAGGAGCCTATGTGGCGACCAACAATTTCTTTACGACCGCCGTCACTAATGGTCCGCTGACGGCCCCGTCAAGTGCCGTCGCCGGCGGCAACGGTGTCTATGCCTATGGAGGATCCGCCACTGCAGGTCTTTTCCCCACCAACACCTACAATTCAGCGAATTACTATGCCGACGTGGTCTTCCGGCCGCAGCTCGTCGCGTGAGGCATGTGAGGGGATTACGAACGGGTTTCGAATGAGGCTGATACGTCGCAAGTACTCGCCGCGGCTCCGGTCGCCCGGAACGCCCACATTCAAGGAAGGCCGATGAGCAGGATCGAACGGCTTCCGGTAACCGTGCTGGCCGGCTTTCTCGGCGCCGGCAAGACGACGCTCCTCAGCCACGTTCTGAATAACCGTCAGGGCCTGCGGGTCGCCGTCATCGTCAATGACATGAGCGAAGTGAACATAGACGCCAGTCTCATTCGCGACGGCGACTGCAACCTGTCGCATACGACGGAGACATTGGTCGAGCTCAGCAACGGCTGCATATGCTGTACCCTGCGCAACGACCTCCTGACGGAAGTACGACGGCTGGCAGAGGAGCGGCGATACGACTATCTGTTGATCGAGGGCACCGGCATTGCCGAGCCACGTCCCATTGCCGCAACCTTTTCCTTCCGCGACGAGACCGGTGTTTCGCTCGCTGATTTTGCCAGGCTCGATACGATGGTCACCGTGGTCGACGCTGCAAATCTGTTAGCCGACTACAGCAGTGCCGACCTGCTTGCCGACCGTGGCCTGCAGCGTGACGGTGAGGACCGGCGCACCCTGATCGACCTGCTGGTGGATCAGATCGAGTTTGCCGATGTCGTCGTGATCAACAAGATCTCGGATGCGACCGAAGAGGTCCGCGCGGAGGTGAGCAAGATCGTTACCTCTCTCAACCCGGATGCGCTTCAGGTGGAGACGGATTTCGGCAAGATTTCTCTTTCAACCGTCCTCGATACAGGCCTCTTCGATGAAGCAAAGGCCGCGGCGCATCCCCTGTGGCACAAGGAATTGTACAGCCCGGATGAGCATGTTCCGGAGACGGAGGAATACGGGGTCTCAAGCTTTGTCTATCGCACCCGGCGTCCCTTCGATCCGATGCGGTTTCGGGCATTCCTCGACGAGCCCTGGCCGGGAGTGCTGCGCGCCAAGGGCCATTTCTGGCTTGCCACGCGCCCGCGTCATGTAGGCCTGATGTCGGCTGCCGGGATCCAGCGGCGCTGCGAGCCCATGGGGCTCTGGTGGGCAGCCGTGCCCCGGCAGGACTGGCCCAACCACCAGCAGTTTCATCGACAGCTGCAGAGCCGATGGGACAGCGCCTGGGGCGACCGCCGGCAGGAACTGGTTTTCATCGGCGTGGGCATGGACGAGACAACTGTACGGACTGCGCTGGACGGATGCCTCGCCAGCGCCGATCCGCGCGACTGGGCCGCCCTCGAAGATCCGTTTCCGGCCTGGTAACACGGGCGGCGAACGACAACGCTCGAGTTAACCGGCGCGGTCACCCAGCGCGGCCACCTGGCAGCAGCTGTAGGCGGCTTTGGGACCTTCTCGGCCAGTAGGCGCTGAGGGTCATCATATCGACGTATGGGGGTACCACCCATATACCCCAGATTGCTGTCGTCCGTTCCTTCACGAAAGCTGGCAGGATGAATGTCTGCAATGTCGATCGACGGATTGGGGACGCCGCTGATGCGGAGAATTCATGTCAGTAATCGTGAGTACCTGAGTATATTTGGTGGAGCGTTGATTATCTGTCGTTCATCCTCTGCCTGGAGCGCAGGCCTTGGATCCACGACGGTCGTGTCTTCGACGAATAGCGATGGTTCCCCGGGCTTTGCCAATCAGGGCAGCGCAACAGTCCAATCCTCCTTCACCGGCACGGTCACATCGTCCCTGACATCATCGGTCGACATGCAGGCGCCCTCGGCATCGCCGACGGCCATGCCGACGCCTGCGGCCGATGGCGGCACGCAGGACACGTCCACGAAGACGGCGTCGGCTGCGACGGTCTTCGAGACGCCTTCCTCGACATCCGAGCGCACCGTGCTTGGCCCGGATCCGCTCGAGGAGGCTGCGACACTGCCTGCCGCTCCCGAGCTGACCGGTGTTACCAGCAATGCCGATACGGGCAGCGGCGAAACGGCGGCGCCTGTTCCTTCTTCCGGCAGTGTCGCCACGGCTTCGTTGCGCCTACAGGCCTCGATTGCATCCATTTCGGTCGAGCAGAGCCAGGACACATCTGCGGAGACGACAGCGGCCCCGACAGCACTGGTGGCCCCAGCGACGGCTGCGCCTGCGGCGACGCCCAACAAGATCGCGCTGGAAAACCTGAAGCAGGGCAACCCGATCAGCGAGTGGGGGCTGGAGGGCGACGGCGGCGGCACCATCCAGGGCTTTGCCACCGAAATCAGCACGAATATAGGCCAGACGGTCAATTTCAAGATCGCCACCGATTCCACCCATTACCGCATCGATATCTATCGCATGGGCTATTATGGCGGGGCTGGCGCGCGCAAGGTCGACTCGATCGAGCAGCAGCTGACCACGGCGCAGATCCAGCCGCATCCAATCGTCGACATGTCGCTCGGTCTCATCGATTGCGGCAACTGGTCGGTCTCAGCAAGCTGGCAGATTCCATCGGACGCGGTCTCCGGCGTCTATTTCGCCAAGCTGGTGCGCGAGGATGGCACCGAGGATGCCAGCATCATCCCCTTCGTCGTGCGCGACGACGCCTCGACCAGCGATATCGTCTTCCAGACATCGGACACGACCTGGCAGGCCTATAATGCGTGGGGCGGCGCCAGCCTCTATTATGGTGAAGTGCCCGTCGATCCGGCAGACATGATCGGCTACCTGCCGCCGAACTGCAGCTGCGGCGTGACCGCGATCGGCCGCGCTTCGGCGGTCAGCTACAACAGGCCGATCATCACCAATACGAGTCCTATCGGCGGCTCGCATGATTACATCTTCGGCGTCGAATCCTCCGCCATCTCGTGGCTGGAGCAGAACGGCTACGACGTGTCCTATATATCAGGCGTCGATACGGCGCGCAGCGGCGGCCTGCTGCTCAACCATGATGCCTATCTCTCCGTCGGACATGACGAATACTGGTCTGCCGAACAGCGCGCCAATGTCGAGGCCGCCCGCGATGCCGGCGTCAACCTCGCCTTCTGGAGCGGCAACGAATGCTATTGGAAGGTGCGCTGGGAAAGCAGCATCGACGGCAGCGGCCAGGCCTACCGCACCATGGTCTGCTACAAGGAGACCTGGGGCACGAGCACGGATCCGAGCAATGTCGGCACCGGCACCTGGCGCGATCCGCGTTATGCCGATCCGGGGCAGGAGCCGGAGAATTCGCTGACGGGCACGATGTTCCAGGTGGACAGCTACCGCCAGGATACGATCTCCATCCCCTACGACTATTCGAACCTGCGCTTCTGGCGCAACACCGAGGTTTCGGAGCTGCAGGAGGGCGATAGCTATAATCTCGTGCAGAACCTGCTCGGCTATGAATGGGATTCCGATGTCGAGAACGGATTCCGTCCGGATGGACTGATCAATCTGTCGCTATCCTCGGTCTCGGTGAGCACCTATCTGCGCGACTACGGCACGACGGTCGGCGATGCGGTGGCAACCCACAGCCTGACCATGTACCGGGCGGCAAGCGGCGCGTTGGTCTTCGGCGCCGGCACCGTCTTCTGGTCCTGGGGCCTGAGCGACAACCATCAGGGCCCGACGACATCGACCGATCGCAACGTGCAGCAGGCGATGGTCAACATGTTCGCCGACATGGGCATCCAGCCGATGACGCTGGATGCGAGCCTGATCCTGGCGACACAATCGACCGATACGCTGAAGCCCACCTCGTCGATCAGCTCGTCGATATCAGGCGCAAGCTTCGTCGAGGGGCAGCGCGTGACGATCACCGGCACGGCCCAGGATTTCGGCGGCGGCATCATCGCCGGCGTCGAAATCTCGACCGATGGCGGCCAGCACTGGTTCAAGGCGACGGGCCGCGAGACCTGGAGCTATAACTGGGTCGTCCAGGCGAGCGGGACCTATACGATCCTGTCGCGCGCCGTCGACGACAGCGTCAACATGGAGGCGCCAGCGGCCGGCAAGCAGGTCACCGTCACCCTGCCGGACACGCAGGGCCTGTGGACGCTGGCGGACAAGCCCGCCGTCGAAACGGCGATCGATCGTGATTCCGTCGAACTCGGCCTGCGCTTCCAGGCGACGACGGCAGGCTATGTCGAGGGCATCCGCTTCTACAAGGGCTTCTACAATACCGGCGACCATGCCGTCAGCCTCTGGAGCGCCAACGGAACGCTGCTGGCAACGGGGGTCTCGGTCGGTGAATCGCTCTCCGGCTGGCAGACGGTGATGTTCTCCAGCCCGATCCAGATTGCGGCCGGCACGACCTATGTGGCCTCCTATCACACCAATGGCTTCTACTCCGCCACCGATAATTACTTCGGCGGCACCTATGCCAGCGGCGCGCTGAAGGTCGTCGATGGCGGCGGCGTCTATGCCTATGGCGATAATGCCGGCACCTTCCCCGGACAGAACCTCGGAACCGGCACCAACTACTGGGTCGACGTGGTCTTCGACGCCGGCCCCAACAGCGCGCCGGTTGCGACCGACAATACCGGGCTGACGCTGACCCGCAACGACAGCGTCGTCATCTCGATCGCCTCGCTCGTCGGAAACGATACGGATCCCAACGGCGATGCGATGACGATTTCGGCCGTCGGCAATGCCGTCAACGGCACGGTGATGCTCAACAAGCAGAACGGCACCATCACCTTCACGCCAACCAGCAATTATTCGGGGCCGGCAAGCTTCACCTATACGCTGTCGGACGGGCGCGGCGGCACGGATCAGGGCAATGTCAGCCTCACCGTGGAGCCAGGCCCTTCAGGGGAGACGCTGTTCAAGTCGAGCGAGGGGCCGACGGGCGCAGGCTTCAGCGAGGGCCAGTCGCTGGAACTCGGCATGCGGTTCTCCGCTTCGTCGAGCGGCATGGTGACCGGCATCCGCTTCTACAAGGCGTCCGGCGATACCGGCCCGCATACCGGCTCGCTGTGGACGGCCGACGGCACGCTGGTCGCGACCGTCACCTTCGCCGACAGCGGAGCGGTGAGCGGCTGGCAGACCGCGACGTTCTCGAACCCGGTGCATATCCTGGCCGGCACGACCTATGTCGCCTCCTACCACACGACGGGCTCTTATGTGGCAACGGCAAATTATTTCACGACCACCCATAGCAATGGCTCGCTGACGGCGCTTGCCGGCAGTAACGGCGTCTTTGCCGACGGCTCCGGTTTCCCGACCTCCAGCTACCAGTCGTCGAACTACTGGGTGGATGTCGTCTATAACCAGACGAGCAACGTGCTGCCGGTCGCCGCCAATGACAATGGCTACACGACCTATTCCAGCACGGCGCTGTCGATTGCCGCAGCCAGCCTGCTTGCAAACGACACCGATGGCGATGGCGACGCGCTCAGCATCACCGGTGTCAATGGTGCGGTCCACGGAACGGTGAGCTTCAACAGCCAGACCAAGTCAGTCATTTTCACGCCGACGGCGGGTTATACCGGCGCGGCAAGCTTCTCCTATACGGTTTCGGACGGGTTTGGCGGCACGGCGGCCGCCACTGTCAGCCTCACTGTCGACACGCCGCCGGCCGGGGGCGCGACGTCGAGCCTGTTCACCGGCGCCGATACGTCGGGGATTGCCGCCGCCAACGACGCCAACTCGGTCGAACTCGGCGTCAAGTTCATCGCTTCTGCCAACGGCCAGATCACCGGGCTCACCTATTACAGAAGCGCCCAGGATACCGGCACGCATGTCGGCTCGCTGTGGACGGTGAACGGCCAGCTTCTGGCCCAGGCGACCTTCATCAACGAGACGGCAAGCGGCTGGCAGACAGTTTCCTTCACCCAGCCGATGAATGTTTCGGCCGGCACCACCTATGTGGCAAGCTACCATTCGAACGGCTTCTATTCGGCAACAGCGAATTACTTCACGACGGATTATTCGAACGGTGCGCTGACGGCGCCGTCGAGTGCGACGAGCGGCGGCAACGGCCTTTATGCCTATGGCACGAGCAGCCTGTTTCCGACCGCTTCCTACAATGCGAGCAACTACTGGATCGACGTGCTCTATCAGCAGGGCAGCGGGCAGAATGCGGTTCCGGTCGCCGCCAATGACAGCGGCTTCTCGACCAACACCGGCACGCCGATCACCATTCAGGCCTCGGCACTCCTGGCAAACGATAGCGACGGCAATGGCGATCCGCTTGTCGTTACCGGTGTCAGCGGCGCGGTCAACGGCACTGTTTCCTACGATGCCCAGGCCCAGACGGTGACATTTACGCCGACGGCAGGCTATTCGGGGCCGGCAAGCTTCAGCTACGCGATTTCGGACGGCAAGGGCGGCACGGCCTCGGCCCAGGTTGCGCTCACCGTCAACGGCAGCCAGTCGGCTGGGCCGGAGCAGAACCTCTTTGCCGCCGATGCGACGCCTGCGATCGTCAACGCCAACGACAACCAGCAGATCAATCTCGGTATGAAATTCCAGGCCGATACCGCGGGCTGGATCACCGGCATCCGCTTCTACAAGGGTGCCGATAATACCGGCCCGCATAACGGCTATCTGTGGACGGCCTCCGGCACGCTGCTCGGCAGCGTCACCTTCAGCAACGAGACGGCGAGCGGCTGGCAGACTGCGCAGCTCACCCAGCAGATCGCGATCCAGGCCGATACGACCTACGTCGTTTCCTACTCGAGCAACGGCAATTACTCGGCGACCGGCAATTATTTTGCCAGCGATGTGACGAATGGGGACCTGAAGGCGCCCGGCGGCAATAACGGCGTCTATGCCTATGGATCGGGTGGGCTGTTCCCGACCGCCAGCTACAACAGCACGAACTACTACGTGGACGTGGCATTCAAACCGCAACTCGCGGCGTAATGCCCACGCGGATGTAAGACCAAGCATGCCGTAAAGAGTGAGAGTATCGATGATGCGTACAGATATCAGATTGCCGGTTACGGTTCTCGCCGGGTTTCTCGGCGCCGGAAAGACGACTGTCCTCAATCATGTCCTGAGCAATCGGGAGGGTCGTCGGGTTGCTGTCATCGTCAACGATATGAGCGAGGTCAACATCGATGCGGATCTCGTGCGCGAGGGCGGCGCGGATCTGTCGCGCACGGACGAGACGCTGGTAGAGCTCACCAACGGGTGCATCTGCTGCACCCTGCGCGACGATCTCCTGAGCGAGGTGCGGCGATTGGCAGCCGCCGGCCGTTTCGATTATCTGCTGATCGAGGGCACCGGCATTGCCGAGCCGCTGCCGGTCGCAGCCACGTTCTCCTTCCGCGACGAAAGCGGGGCAGCCCTTTGCGACGTCGCCCGACTGGACACGATGGTCTGCGTCGTCGATGCGGTCAATCTGCTTGCCGATTACCAGAGTGCCGAGTTCCTTGCCGATCGCGGCGAACGGCGTGACGGGGACGATGAGCGCAAGCTCGTGGAACTGCTCGTCGAGCAGATCGAATTTTCCGATGTCGTCATCATCAACAAGGCAGGCGACGTGCCGTGCGCCGACCTTGCCGAGGTGCGCCGGGTCGTCGCGGCCCTCAATCCGGATGCTGGGGTGATCGAAGCAGTCTTCGGCCAGGTGCCGCTCGGCACGATCCTGAATACCGGTCTCTTCAGCGAGGCGAAGGCCGCCCGCCATCCGCTGTGGCACAAGGAACTCTTCGGTTGGGGCGACCATGTGCCGGAGACCGAGGAATACGGCATCAGAAGCTTCGTCTATCGCAGCCGCCGGCCGTTTGATCCCTCAAAGCTGCAGGGTTTCCTCGGCAGGAAATGGTCTGGCCTCATCCGTGCGAAGGGGCATTTCTGGCTGGCGACGAGGCCGGATGAGATCGGCCTTCTGTCGATTGCTGGCACGCAGTGCCGCATCGATACCAGGGGTTTCTGGTGGGCCTCGGTGCCGAAGGTGCAGTGGCCACGCTTTCCGCAGTTCCGCCAGCTCATCGACCGGTATTGGGACGAGGTCTGGGGCGACCGCCGCCAGGAACTCGTCTTCATCGGCGCCGGCTTCGACGAAGGAGCAATCAGGGCGGCACTCGACGACTGCCTGACCGGTGAGGAGACAGGCTTCGACCCGCAGACTGCTGTCGGGCTCCGGGACCCGTTTCCAGCCTGGCCGCACGGGCATGTGCATGCACATCAAACAGTTAGAGCGTCCTCATGGACGTAAGGCGCCCTAAGGTGAAGACGTTTTGATTATGAACCAGAGGAGAGAACAATGAGCAACGAACTCTACGCAGACGGCATCGGCGAAATCACCATTACCGGAACGATCGTGCGCATCGACCTGATGTCGCTTTCGGCTACCGATCGTGATGCCAACAACAACCCGAAACCGGTCTTCCGCCAGCGCATCATCATGCCTGTCGATGCCTTCGCCAATGCGGTCGATCTGATGCAGAAGGCGCTCGGCGGGTTGGTCGAAGCGGGGGCGGTTCGTCGCGTTGGCGATATGTCAGCTGCGGCGGCTGCCGATATTCAATCGGGGCCGGCCGGCGCTTCGAACGCTTCGCCGAACTTCAACTGATAAAACAGATATCGCCTCGGTTTCGTATTGGGTTTCGGGTGGGCCATGAGTGGTTTTCTGCATACCAACCTGCATTGTCTGGCGCTCGTCGCGCGGCATCACGGCGTCGATCTTGCTCCTGAGCGCCTGCAGCACGATTATGCCATCGGCAACGATCCCGTTGCCGTGCGGCAGCTGCTGCGCATGGCCAAGGATGCCGGCCTCAGGGCCCGGCATCTGACGCTCGACTGGCGATCGCTGTTTCAGCTCGGCGAGGCCTTTCCGGTGCTCGCGGAACTGACGAACGGCAATTGGGTGGTTATCGCCGATGCTGTCGGGAGCGGTGAGGAGGAGAGAATTCGCGTTCTCGATCCGCTCGCCTCACGCGCCGAAGCGATGATGCTCAGCGAAGAGCAATTCGCCAAGGCCTGGCTCGGATCGGTGATCCTGCTGAAGCGCAATTATCGCATGTCCGATGAGGACCGGCCCTTCGGCTTCCGCTGGTTCGTTCCCGAAATCATCAAGCAGCGCAGCTTCTTCCGCGATGTCGCGCTCGCGGCCTTCGTGCTTTACGGCCTTGGGTTGATGACGCCGATCTTCTTCCAGCTCGTCATCGACAAGGTGCTCGTGCATCAGAGCTATGCGACACTGACGGTTCTGACGGCCGGCATTGCGATTGCGCTCGTCTTCGACGCGACGTTCACCTTCCTGCGGCGCTATCTGCTGCTCTACGCCACCAACAGGATCGACATCCGGGTCGCGACCCGCACCTTCGGCCACCTGCTGAACCTGCCGATCGCGCTCTTCGAACAGGCTTCCGCCGGCGTTCTCGTCAAGCACATGCAGCAGACGGGGCGCATCCGCGAATTCCTGACGGGCCGGCTGTTCCTGACGCTTCTCGACGGCGTGTCCCTCTTCGTCTTCGTGCCGATCCTGCTTCTCTACAGCGTCAAGCTGACGCTCGTGGTGCTCGGCTTCGCAGCGCTTGTCGGTCTGGTGGTGATGCTGCTCGTCGGGCCGTTCCAGCGCCGCCTGCAGGCACTCTACCAGGCGGAAGGCGACCGGCAGGCACTGCTGGTGGAAACCGTGCACGGCATGCGCACCGTCAAATCGCTGGCCCTGGAACCGCGCCAGCGCAAGGTATGGGACGATTATTCGGCCCAGTCGATCTCGGTGCGTTTCCGGGTCGAGAAGATCTCGACCATCGCTCAGGCGATGACCGGACTGCTGGAGAAGCTGATGAGTGTCGCGATTATCGGCCTCGGCGCGCTCGATGTCTTCAATGGCGCGATGACCATCGGCGCGCTGGTTGCCTTCAACATGCTCGCCGGCCGGGTCTCCGGACCGCTCGTCCAGATCGTCACCATGGTGCATGAATATCAGGAAGTGGCGCTCTCCGTGCGCATGCTCGGCGAGATCATGAACCAGCGGCCGGAGCAGGCGGGCCGCGGGCGCGGTGTTCGGCCGCATCTGCGGGGCCACATCGCATTCGACAGGGTCACCTTCCGCTACGCTCCCGACACCGCGCCGGCGCTCGACAATGTCTCCTTCGCCATTCCGGCAGGCTGCGTCTTCGGCGTGGTCGGCAAGAGCGGCTCGGGCAAGACGACGATCACCCGGCTCATCCAGGGACTCTATCAAAGCCAGGAAGGGCTGGTGCGCATGGATGGTTACGACAGCCGCGAGATCGACCTCGTGCATCTGAGAACCAGCATCGGCGTCGTGCTGCAGGACAATTTCCTGTTCCGCGGCTCGGTGCGCGACAATATCGCCGCGGCCAAGCCCGATGCCAGCATCGAGGAGATCATGGAGGTCGCCCGCATCGCCGGCGCCGAAGAGTTCATCGAACGGCTGCCGCGCGGCTTCGACACGATGCTGGAGGAAAATGCCGCCAACCTCTCCGGCGGCCAGAAGCAGCGCCTGGCGATTGCCCGCGCGCTGATCACCGATCCGAAGCTGCTGATCTTCGACGAGGCGACGAGCGCGCTCGACCCCGACAGCGAGGCGATCATCCGCGAGAATCTGAGCCGCATCGCCGCCGGCCGCACCGTCATCATCGTCTCGCACCGGCTTTCGACGCTCGTCGATGCCGATGCCATTCTCGTTATCGATCGCGGCAAGGTCGCCGATATCGGCCGGCACGATCAGCTCGTGTCGCGCTGCATGACCTACCGTCACCTCTGGGCACAGCAGATGAGGCAGGTCGCATGAACGCGCATATCAGAAAATCCAGCGAGAACCTGCCCGTACGCTCGAACAAAGCCCCGTCGGCCACGGGGCCGGACAAGGGCAGGGAGCTCACCGCCCGCCCACCGCTGCCGCCGGCAATTGCGGAATTTCAGTCCGACGCCGTCGAGCTGGAAGAGCGCGCGCCGCCGCGCGTTGCCCGCATGACGCTCTACTGCGTCACGGCGCTGCTTGCCGCAGCGATCACCTGGGCCTCGGTCTCGTCCATCGACGAGGTGGTGATTGCGCCCGGCAAGCTCGTCACCACTCAGCCGACCATCGTCGTCCAGCCGCTCGAAACCTCGATCATCCGCACGATCGACGTGAAGGCCGGCGAGGTGGTGCGTGCCGGCCAGACGCTGGCGACGCTCGACGCCACCTTCAGCCAGGCCGATGTCGGGCAGCTGAAGACGAAGTTTTCCGCCCTCGACGCCCAGGTGAAGCGGCTTGAGACCGAGCTGACCGGCGAGGACTATTCGAAGATCGCCGGCAATACGCCGGACGAGCAGTTGCAGGTGCAGCTGTTCGGCCAGCGGCGTGCCTTCTACACGGCGCAGCTGCAGAATTTCGAGCAGCAGATCGCCGGCCAGTCCTCCGTCCTTAAGGCAAACCGCAACCAGGAGGCCGTGCTGAACGACCGGCGCGACAATCTCTCGCAGATCGAGGCGACACGAAAGAAGCTCTATGACACGGAAAGCGGCTCGCTGCTCACCATGCTCGGCTCGCGCGACGCCCGCCTTGATGTCGAGGCCGATATCACTGCCGTGCGCGGCAAGGCCGACGAGGCGGCTCACACCCATGCCAAGCTGGTTGCCGACCGTCAGGCCTTTATCGAGGATTTCCGCCGTGCCGCGATGGAGCAGCTGGCGGACCTGCGCAGCCAGCGCGACATGGCGGGCGAAGAGCTGAAGAAACTGGAGCTGCGCCGCAACATGGTGGCGCTGACGGCACCCGCCGATGCCGTCGTGCTCGATCTGGCGCAACGTTCGGTCGGTTCAGTGGTGCGGGAGGCCGAACCGGTCGTCACGCTGGTGCCGATCAACGTACCGCTCGAAGCCGAAGTGTCGATCAACACGCGCGACATCGGCCGCGTGGCCGTCGGCAAGGAGGCACGCATCAAACTCGACGCCTATCCCTTCCAGAAATATGGCACCGCCTCCGGCGAAGTGAGAACCATCAGCCAGGACACCTTTCTAACCGGCCAACAGGAGCAGTCAGCCACCCCCGGCCAGCCGGCCGCCCCCTTCTTCAAGGCGCGGATCCTGCTTGCCGATACCCGGCTGAATGCCGCGGATGTGCCGGTGCGGCTGCTTCCCGGCATGACCGTGTCGACGGAAATCAAGGTCGGCAACCGCACGGTGATGTCCTACTTCCTGTATCCCTTGCTGCGCGGACTCGATAACGCAATACGTGAACCATAGGCTGACGGATCGGTTGGCTGAAAACACAGTTCCGAGTGAGCTTTGAGGCAGATATCGCCTCTCATCGTCTGCGGTTTGGCGGCCTGCATGTTCGTGAAGTCGGTCGCCGCTTGACGCTATACGCGCCTAACCTCACACTCGCTGTGTCGAAGGTGAGTCGAACAGACTGTACGGTTTTTCAGATGCGTTGCTCACCTCCCCAGGAGCCGCGAGCCGGGGCTGATCGATCCAAGCCCGGTTGGTCGCAAAGAGAATCGAGGTCGCTCGACTTCGAACTCGCACCGGCTCCTATTTTGTTTGTGAGGCCGCGCCGTGGATAAGGTGTTATCAGACGTCGATCCTCCTGGCGGCGGCCCACGTTCACACTGGAATTTCCCATGGCGGAACGTCCCCCGCTGGCTGCTTTGGCCAGTGCTTTTGATCTGCATGTTGCTTGCAGCCGGGGTCGTCGTTTTTTTCGGTGGAAGCGACCGCCTCGAAGGTCCGGCTGGGCCCATTGAAGATCGAGCTCTCAATAAGGCTGCCCCATCATCGGAAATCGCCGCCCGTCGTGATGATGAGGCTGCTTCTCCTCTCCGGCCGATGTCGATATCGCCGCAGCTGATCGAGGTCCCGAAGCCGGCGCTGGCAGGTCAGTTTCTACGGATATGGCGCGTCTCGGGGTCGAACATTTGCGCTGCTCTTCGAGAGGCCGGTATCGAGATGAGCGAATGGAAAGCGGCATCGATGCGCAATCGCAATTATGAATGTTATTTTCAGCGCATCTATGAACGCGACGAGGCGCGTCCCCTCAGTTCCACCTTCCTCAAGGTTCGTGGAAATGAAATGGGTGATATTGTTGAGATCCGCGCCAGGATCATCGGGCCGACGACAGACGATGAGGGGCGTCTCGCCCCGGCTATTCTGCGCATGTTCGAGATCATTGTGAAGCAGGCGTGCTGGCGCGATTTCGAGGATAGTCTTACGTCGATCCAAAACCTTCGAAATGTCGAAGAAGAGCGATTCGGCGCCTATCTCAGTTTCATGCGCGAAGCCGATGGCGGAAGTAATTTTGATTTTGTTCTTGGTCTTAAGGCGACTTCAGCTTCGCAGGTGAGGACCAAGACGTATTTTTCGCCAGAGCGCTGGCTAACCGGAACCGATCGCCGCCCCATTTCGGGGAACGTGATCCTCACGGACCGCTCGGGCACGTCCACGTCAGCCAATTGTGCAAATTGACGGCGTAGGAGGGTAACCTGCGGGAGTTGCTACGACCGCTGAGAAGGGCGCCACGAACGACGCTTTACAAGTCCTTACGGATAGAAAAAACGTAGTTATAAGGCCTTCCTGAAGAGCTCTTCCGAACCTCCTCGGACGACAGGGACCGCAATCTTCGATCTTTCAGGCAATATACCGAATAGCCAAACGGTGTGAGATAGTCGATCACACTGGCGACAGCGTTGGGTCGATGTCGGTCTTCCGCCTCGATGAGCAGGTTGGGATGGTCCCGGCTCAATATGGCCTCCGCACCTTTGAGTACTTTTAGCTCGTGGCCTTCAACGTCGATCTTGATGAAGCCGACAGCGTTCACTGGGGATCGCATCGTTGCAACGCCAGAGCTATCGGAGTGCGACCTGCTCGACCCGAACCGACCTTCGATCTCGCCAGGGAATGATGGCGCGGTGGGACTGGTCCATCGCGGAGGTCGAAACCACCGCAGACCGGGCAGGCCTAGTTTCCCGACTACGTTGGCCCAGAGAGAGGCCCCCGCCGTTCAATCGTGGGAATAAAGGCAGCTTCAATATATACAGCATTATTGGAAATGCTGTATATAACAGCAAATACAGCAAAGGAGGACGCCGATGCCCAGGTCAAGCGGTTCCTATTCTACCAGTGATCTCTCCCGGAAATCCGGCGACATCATCGCCGAGGCGCTTCGTCATCCGGTCACCATCACCCAGCGCAACAAGCCGCGCCTCGTCCTCCTCAACATCGAAGACTACGAGCGGCTGATGAAGCAATCCGACCGCCGATCCGCCGGCACCATCGGGACCATGTCGGATGAACTCTTCGCTGAATTCGAGAACGCCGTCGAGACCTATGCCGGCGAGGATGAGGCAGGTCGGTAGTGAGTTACGACCTGATCCAGACCGCAAGCGTCATACGCTATCCTTACCTGTGGGCGCGGGAGGCTGCGCGTGGAGAGACGGAAGGACGCAAGGAGCGACCGGTCGCCGTGGGCGTGAGAATGCCACGGCCGGACGGTGATCTGGTCATGTTCTTTCCCATCACCACCAAACAGCCGGAGGCATCGCGCTTTGCCGTAGAGGTGCCTGCGATCGAAAAGCGCCGCGCCGGCCTTGATGCCGATCGCAGGCTTTGGATCATCTTCGATGAGTTCAACACCGACACCGTCGGCAATTCATTCTATCTCGAGCCCGAGCCGCCGACAGGCTGCTTCAGCAAAGCCTTCTTCCTGCCGTTGCTGCGCGAATTCATCCGCCGCCGCAAGTCGGCCACGGAAGTCAGCCGGTTCCGCTGACGGCCACGGCAAGAGTGCGGCGGCGTATTGATCGTCATGAAATGGATTTGACGAAGCAGTTTGCCGCGGCCGGCGCTGGTAGGTGAGGCTCTCGCGCGTGGAAATGGAATGTACCCCGGCTACATGCGAATCTGGCGTAAGTTCTATTATGGAACTCGATTATAGGGGCGAACGCGAAGCGGCTGGAACAGTGCTCGTCGCGCCAAAACCAACGCCACCGAGATATCAATGTAGAGACGCTCTGGCGGGCATCGAGCGACGCGACGGCCGGTTGGTTGCGCGGGGCATGGTCCTCCCTAATCGCCTTTGATGATGGCTTCCGCCGCCTTCTCAGCAACCATGATCACCGGCGAGTTCGTGTTGCCGGAGACGATCGCAGGCATGATCGAGGCATCGACGACCCGGAGCTTCGCCACGCCGTGCACGCGCAGCCGCGTGTCGACCACCGCCATGGGATCGCTGCCCATCTTACAGGTGCCGACGGGATGGAAGATCGTCGTGGCGATGTCGCCGGCGCGGCGGATCAGATCGTCGTCGCTCTCATATTCTTGGCCCGGCAGCATTTCCTGCGGATTGAAGCGGGCTATAGCCCTTGTCCCCATCAGTCTACGCGCGTGGCGGATGGATTTTGCCGCAAGCAGCCGGTCGCCGGCGGTCGAAAGATAGTTCGGGCGGATTTCCGGCGGCTGGCTGGCGTCGCCTGTCGTGACATGTACAGTGCCGCGGCTTTCTGGCCGGAGGCTGCAGACGGAAACCGTTACTGCGGGATAGCGGTGCAACGGTTCGCCGAGCCGGTCCGTGCTGAGCGGCTGGACATGATACTCGAGGTCCGCCGTGGCGACGGCGGGATCGCTTTTGGCGAAGATTCCGAGCTGGCTCGGCGCCATGGAAAGAGGGCCCGACCGGTTGATGGCATATTGAAGGCCCATTCCGGCGCGGCTGAAGAGGTTGTGGTAAAGCTGATTGAGCGTGCGCGCGCCTTCGATCTTGAAGACCGTGCGGATCTGCAGGTGATCCTGGAGATTTTCGCCAACGCCCTTCAGGGGGTGACGAACCTGAATATCAAGGGCCGAAAGAACCTCCGGCCGACCGATGCCGGAGAGTTCTAGGATTTTGGGTGAGTTGATGGCACCCGCCGACAATACGACCTCGCGGAAGGCGCGGGCGATACAGAGCCGGCCGCCAAGCCGGAAGCGCACCCCGGAAACCGCCTTGCCGTCGAACTCCAGCCGTTCCGTCTCCGCGCCCGTCAGGACGCGAAGATTCCCCCGCTTCATCGCCGGCCGCAGGAAGGCTTTCGTCGTGTTCCAACGCAGGCCGCCCTTCTGATTGACTTCGAAATAGCCGGAGCCTTCATTGTCGCCATCGTTGAAATCATCAGTCTTCGGAATGCCGAGTTCTTCCGCTGCATCGCGGAAGGCGTCGAGGATCGGCCAAGAGAGGCGCTGGCGCTCGACGCGCCATTCACCGCCAGCGCCATGCATGGCGGATTTGCCGCGGTAATTATCTTCCGACTTCAGGAAATAAGGAAGCACATCGTCCCAGCCCCAGCCGGCGTTTCCGGCCTGCCGCCATCCGTCATAATCGGCCGCCTGGCCGCGCATGTAGATCATGCCGTTGATCGACGAACAGCCACCGAGAAGTTTTCCGCGCGGATAGTTCAGTGCGCGGCCATTGAGCCCGGCCTCGGCGGCCGTCTTCATCATCCAGTCGGTGCGCGGATTGCCCATACAGTAGAGATAGCCGATCGGCACATGGACCCAGTGATAGCGGTCCGTGCCTCCGGCCTCGAGCAGCAGCACCCGGGTTTTCGGATCGGCCGAGAGCCTGTTTGCCAGAACACAGCCGGCGGAGCCTGCGCCGACGATGATGAAGTCGTAGCTTCCCTCGTCAATCGGCGTTTCATTGCCTTGCATCGTCACGCTGCAGCTCCCGTCGCCGTAGGTTCGGCTGCCGAAAGCCGCCGCCAGAGCGGCGCCATGGCTTCCGCTATGTCATTGTAAAGCGCGTAGCGCCGGTCGTAATGCGCAGCGAGCGCGGCATTCGGCCGATAGTGCCGGTCGATACGTACCATGGCATCCGCACCTTCCGTAAAATCGGCGAACAACCCCACTCCGGTTCCCGCCGCAATCGCCGCACCGAGAGCCCCGGTTTCCCTGGAGATGGCGACCGAAACCGGCACGCCGAGCACATCGGCAAAGATCTGCGGCCAGAGGCGACTGCGCGATCCGCCGCCCGACAGCACCGCCTGGTCGAAGGTCGCCCCCGCTCCGCGGAGCGTCTCGACGTGTTGGCGGTGGCCGAAGGCAACACCTTCGAGCAGGGCGCGGATCAGGTGTCCCTTGGTGTGCCAGCCGGCAATGCCGTAAAAGCCGGCCCGTGCATGGCCGTCCTGCTGGGCGCCGTAGAGATAGGGATGATAGAGCGGATCGTCGGCAGCCGGCTGAATTTCCGCCGCCAGCGCACAGCAGGCGTCGAAGGGCGAGACGCCCTCCGCATGGTCGCCATCGAAAAACTCCCGCACCAGCCATTCGAGATTGGCAGCCGAAGTGGCGCTGTTTTCCATCGCCATGTAGCGCCTGCGATCGAAGGTCGAGGACATGAAGACGGGTCCGCCGAGATCAGGCCCGTCGATGATGACCTGGTTGATGCTCCAGGTGCCGGCGATGATCGAGGCGCTGCCGGTGCGCGAGACGCCCGAGCCGAGGGCCGAGGCGACGACGTCGAAGAGCCCTGCGACCACCGGCGTGCCGGCGGCAAGACCGGTTTCCGCCGCGACCTCTTCCGTCACCCTGCCGGCCATGTCGGCGCTTTCGATCAGCCGCGGCAGCAGGTCCATGCAGTCGCCAAGGCCGTAAGCCGCCATCAGCGTGCGGTCATAACGGCGGGCGGCGAGATCGAGCAGCCCTGCCCCTGACATATCCGACATCTCGCTGACACGCTCGCCGGTCAGCCGGTTGACGACGAAATCCTTGGAGTAGAACACCGTGCCGATGCGCTGGAAAATCTCCGGTCGATGACGTTTCAGCCAGGCGAGCAGCGTCGGTGTCTGCGAGGGCCAGGGCCGTTGGCGGGCGATCGGATAGGTGCGATCGCCGACAGCCTCAGCCGCCCATTCCTCGACGAGCCCGGTCGCCCGCGTATCGAGCGACTGGATGCCGAGGAAGGGTTCGCCATTTCGATCCAACGCATACAGCCCGTTGCCGTGACCGGCGCAGCCGATTGCGGCGATATCAACCGCAGCAATGCCTGCCCGGTCGAGGCAGGTGCGAATGACGCGCTTGGCGTTGGCCCAAAGCTCGCCGAGATCCCGCTCGACATGGCCGGGACATGGCATCCGGCTATGCCCCTCCTCTCCCGCATAAGCCACTTCCCGACCGGTACGGTCGAAGATCACCGCCTTGATGACGGTGTTGCCGGCGTCGAGCCCCAACAAATATTCTCCCATTCCGAACCCCTCCCAAGGTTCTGTCATTGCTTGTCCAATTCCAAAGATAAACCGCTTCACGCTTTTTCGGGAATTGCTTCGCCACCTCAGCCTTGCCGATAGATTGCAACGGCTTCTTCGCCGCTCGCATCCTGGTGGATGATCGCCATCAGCCCGCGCACGACAGCGCTTGGATTGGCATGCTGGTAGATGTTGCGGCCATAGACCATGCCCATCGCGCCCTGCCCCATCAAGGCGGCCGATTTGGCGAAGACGGCGGCGAGATCCTCCTTGCCGCCGCCGCGCACGAGCACCGGGCATCGCGCCGCTTCGACCACGCGGTGGAAATCCTCCGCATTCGTCGTCGGATCGGCCTTGACGATATCGGCGCCCATTTCGCGGGCAAGCCGCGTCAAGGTGACGATCTTGTCGGCATCGCCGTCCACCATGTAGCCGCCGCGCTCGGTCACCGGCTGCATCACGAGCGGTTCGATCATGAGCGGCATGCCGTATTTCTCGCAGTCCGCCCGGACTCGCGAAATATTCTGCACGCACTGGCGGAAGAGATCGGGCTCATCCGGCAGCATGAACAGGTTGACCACCACGCAGGCGGCATCCATCTGCAAGGCCCCGACCAGCGGCTCCGCTTCATTTTGCAGCACCGCCCACATGTCGCGGTGGCGGATACGGTTATAGGGATTGCCCATGTCGATGCGCATGACGAGCGCCGGCTTGTCCTTGCCGGGCAGATCCTGCAGAAGGTCGGCCTGGCCATAATTCATCTGGATCGCATCCGGCTTCGCATCGACCAGCGCCTTGACGACGGCCGGCATGTTCTCCAGTCCGTCGAGAAAGGACGGCTCGTTGCAGACGCCGTGATCGATCGCCACATCAAGGCAACGGCCGTTGCCAAACAGCCGGTTCATCCGGACCTTGCGGTTGTCTCGCATAATTCACTCCTTCGTTCGTTCCTTGCGGAAAGGCTTGCCTCCGCGACGCCGTGGCGCTCGCGCATGATAGTGAGAAAGCGGATGCGCTCTTCGGCGGCGCGCTCAGCCGACCAGCCTCTTTCGACGGCCAGCAGGTCGAGCACGGCGTCAGCCATGTCGAGCGAGAGCTCGCCGGAAATTGCCATCGTCGTGCGGCGCAGCAGCAGGTCGTCGAGATGCTCGACGGCTTCAGCGCCGATCAGATATTGGACTTCGCGGAGGCTATAGCCGGCATGCGGCAAAGGATGGTCAGGGCCTGCCGCGATGAAGCCGGCGACATCCTCCGCATCGGTGCCGTAGCGTTCGAAGAGGATCGCAGCGCGATCGATGGAGATACCCGTCGAGGCCGCAAGATCACGAACCCAGCCTCCGCCATCTTTAGGAAAGGCCCTTCCGCCGCCAAATGCCCTTTCCGCCGTATCGACGCGCCGGTGCCGGCCGAGCCGTTCCAGGACCATGTCGGCCGCCAGCTCACCGAAGGAGCGGAACGTCGTCCACTTGCCGCCGATCATGCAGAGCACCGGCGGGCCGCTATCATGGCCTTCGATCACGGTGCAGAAATGGTCCCGCGGGATGCGTCCGGTAAAACTGTCCTTGCTGGCCGGCAGCGGGCGCACGCCGGCAAACTGGAAAACGATCTCTTCCGGCCGGATGCGAATGCCCGGCAGCACGAAGGCAAGCGATTGCAGGATATAGTCGCGCTCGTCGGTCTCGCAGCGCACAATGCCGGGGTCATCGACGCGAATATCCGTCGAGCCGACCAGCACCTTGCCGAGATAGGGAAAAAGGATGCAGATGCGTCCGTCCTCGTTCTCGTAGTAGATCATGTGCCCGCCGAGCATGTCGCGGAGCGCGGGATTGTCGATGATGAGATGCGACCCCTTGGTGCCGCCCATCAGCGCGGCAGGCCGCGCGCGCTCGGGAAAGAGCGATCCATTCGCGATGTCGATCCAGCCCCCGGTCGCGTTGACGACCAGCGTCGGTTGGATGCGAAACGTCTCCCCGGCGATGCCGTCGCGCAGCAGAAAGTCCCCCGCCCCGGTCTGTTCGATCGTCGCATAGTTCAATGCCCGGGCATTCGGGCCGGCAGACAGGCCGTCGCGCAGCAACTCGATGCCGATCCGCTCCGGATGGCTCACCCAGGCGTCGTAATAGGTCGCGGAACTGCGGATCCCAGGATTGAGCGCCGGCCATTTTGCCAGTGTCGCCCGGCGTCCGCGGAACTGGTGGCGGGGCATCAGCGCGCGTTTGCGCGTCAGGAAATCGTAGATTGCGAGGCCGGTCTTGATGGCGACGGCGCCGCGGCGGCTCGGACGACGGGTGAGACCGAGGAAGCGCACGATGCCGTTGGCGAGGCCGGAGAAGACGTCGAAAACAGGAACCGTCGTCCGCAAGGGCGCCACATAATGGGGGGCGTTGCGCAGCAGCCGGTCTCGCTCGACCAGAGACTCCTGCACGAGGTTGAATTCGCCATTCTCCAGATAGCGCAGCCCGCCATGGACCATGCGCGAGAGGGCGGCGCTCGCACCGGAGCAATAGTCACCTTGCTCGACGAGCAGCACGTTCACGCCCTGCAGCGCAAGCTCGCGGAAGACGCTGAGCCCGTTGATGCCGCCGCCGAGGACGCAAACGTCCACCTTCCGGCTTTGGCGAAGCCCGTCCATTGTTTCCAGTCGGTTCATGATGGCGTCCGTTATCCGTCCATGGTGGCGAGCTGCGCCGATATGGCGGTGTCGATGGCCGCGAGATCGGCGGTTGAAAGGCGAAGCGTTCCGGCCTGCGCATTGTCGAGCGCCTGCGCCGGGTTTCTTGCGCCGCAAAGCGCGAAGGTTACGCCCGGCTGTGCCAGTGTCCAGGCGATCACCGTCTGCGCGATGCTGGCGCCGTGGCGCTCCGCGACAGGCCGGATCGCCTCGGCAAAATCCTTGGCATTGCGGCGGTTGGCGACGGAAAAGCGCGGATTGTCCTTGCGCTGGTCGTCGCCGGAAAACACGCGCTCGGGCCCGATGGCGCCGGAAAGCAGGCCGAGCGCCAGTGAGGAATAGCTGAGCGTCGATACGCTGTTGGCGATGGTGAGCGGCAACAGGTCCGCCTCGATCTGGCGATCGATCATGCTGAACCGCTCCTGGATCGCATCGAGCGAAGCGGTCGCGATATATTGTTCGAGTTCCGACCGGCTGACGTTGCTGGCGCCGACGGCGCGGATCTTTCCGGCCTGTTTCAGCTCTTCCAGCGCCGCGACAGTCTCCTCGATCGGCGTCGTCGGGTCCTGCCAGTGGGTGATGTAGAGGTCGATATGATCTGTGCCGAGGCGGCGCAGGCTTTCCTCAACCTCGTGAATGATCGAGTCTCGCCCGAGATAGCGATGCACCGGCCTGCCGTCCTGGTCGAAGAAATGGTTGCCCTTCTGCGTATGCCACACCAGCCCGCATTTGGTGGCGATTACCGCCTTGTCTCGGCGTCCGGCGAGCGCCTTGCCGACGATCTCTTCGGATCGGCCCAGGCCGTAGGCCGGCGCCGTGTCGATGAGCGTGACGCCGGCATCGAGCGAGGCCTGGATCGCGGCGATGGATTGCGCCTCATCCGTGCCGCCCCACATCCAGCCGCCGATTGCCCAGGTGCCGAGGCCGACGGCCGAAGCCTTGACGCCGGAGCGGCCGATTTCGCGGGTCAACTGTTCGCCGCTCATGCGGAAAATCCTTCCTCGGATGCGAGTTCAAGAATGCGCGCGCCCGTCGCCTCGTCGGTGACGAGCGTATCGAGGTGGTTGCCGCGCAGGATGCTGAGGATCGGCCCGGCCTTGTTCGGGCCGCTGGCGACACCGATCTTCGTCGGGATCGAGGCGAATTCCGGCAGCGTCAGCGAAACCAGCGACCGGTTCAGGCTGTAGTCGCAGACGCGGCCGTGATCGTCGAGCAAATGGGCGAGCAGTTCACAGCTGGCGCCCGAACGCTCGATTGCCGCACGATCGGTGCTGGAGGAAGGGTGCAGGTCGTAATAGCTCGAATCGTCAGTCAGGATCGAGCCGATGCCGACCACAGCGACTTTTGCCTCCCGCGCCCGCCGGAAGACGTCGGCGACGGAGCGCATGTTGATCAGCATCGACCGCTGCTCGGCGTCATCGGCAAAGAGCGGCGCGTGGATCTGATAGGAGCGCCCGCCGAGCCGGTCGGCCATCAGGGTCGAGACGTGGTTGACGTCGGTATAGTGTTTGCCCTGCACGCATCCGGTGGCCGGGATGACCTCGACATCGAAGCGGCGCGGCGCCTGCAGGCCGGCGACGACGGCGCTGACGCCCTTGCCGCCGGTGATGCAGATCGTATCGCCATCGGCGATTTCTTCGAGCAGCAGGCGTGCCGCCGCCTCGCCGACCGCCTGCAGCGCGGTCTGCGGATTGTCCGAGACTGTCGGTACCACGACCGCGCGGCTGATGCCGCCAAGCGCCAGAAGCCGTTCCTCCATATTAACAAGCGGTTCGATCGGCGATTTGATCTTGATCTCGACTAGGCCGAGCTGCCGGCCCCGCTTGATGAGGCGGTTGACGGTGGCGTGCGAGATCCCGAGCTGATCGGCGATCTGCGCCTGCGTCAGACCCTCCAGAAAATGCAGGACGAGCGCCTGGTGCATCTGGCGGGCGATGACGATTTCCTCGCGCGGGGCTGTCGTCCTGGGTTTCAGTTTGGCGATCGGCATGTCAGGCGGCCTTCCGCTTGTGCAGGAAATGGTCGATGGATACGGCGGCAAGCAGGATGCATCCTTTGATCATGTCCTGCCAATAGACGGAAACATTTAGCAGGATCAGCGACGAGGTGACGAGGGAAAGAAGCGCGATGCCGAGGATGGCCCCGAGGATGGTTCCCGAGCCGCCGTTCAGCGAGGCTCCGCCGATCACCGCGGCGGCGATGATGTTCAGCTCCATGCCGACGCCGAAAGTGGGTGTCGCCGCGCCGAAGCGGGACATGTAGATGACACCGGCGACGCCGGCGAGCGTCGAGCAGAGCACCGTCACCCAGAATTTCACCTGGTTCGTCTTGATGCCGGAATAGAGCGCCGCCTTCTCATTGCTGCCCGTGTAGAACACCTTGCGGAAGGCGGTCGCCCGGCGCAGCAGGAAATCGAACAGCATGACGACGGCGACGAAGATCAGGATGACATAGGGAATGCCGTAGAACGTGCCCTGCCCCACCGCCTTGAAGCCGGCCGGCAGCGTGAAGAGCGAGAGCGGCGTGCCCTTGGTGATGATGAGACAGAGGCCACGCACGATCACCATGCCCGCCAGCGACGTGATGAAGTGGTTGAGACCGACGACCGTCACGAAGAAGCCCATGATGGCGCCGATAGTGCTGCTGGCAAGAATGCCGACAAGCGAGGCCGTCCACGGATCGAGTCCGGCGAGAAAGAGCGAGCCCGAGAGCACCATCGCGAAGCAGACGACGGAGCCGACCGCAAGGTCGATGCCGCCAACGATGAGCAGAATCGTCATGCCGACAACGACGATGCCCTCCACGGAAAAGCTCATCAGCATGGCGCGGAAATTGCCGAGCGTCAGGAAGTGTGGCGACGCAAAGCTCATGATGATGCCGAGCGCCAGGATGATCGCGATCAGCCCTGCCTCGCGCATTGTGCCGATGCGTTTGAAGGACGACGTCCTGGGCATGCCTGCCGCCATCGTGTCGATTGCCATTTCCCTCTCTCCCATGTTCTCTTCACGCGGCATGGTCTGCCGCCCTTGCGCTGCCCATGCCGGAAGCAAGGCGGATCACAGTCTCTTCCGACATCTCGTCGGCCCCGAGTTCGCCTGCGATGCGTCCCTCACGGACGACCAGCAGACGGTCGGAAAGGCCGAGAAGCTCCGGCATTTCCGAGGAGATGACAATGATGCCGATGCCCGAGCTTGCCAGCTCGCGCAGCAGCCGGTGGATCTCCGCTTTCGCGCCGACATCGATGCCGCGCGTGGGCTCGTCCATCAGAATGACCTTCGGCTTTACCGCGAGCTGCTTGGCAATCGCCACTTTCTGCTGATTGCCGCCGGAAAGCGATTTTACCGGCGCCTCGATGCCACTCATGCGCACGGCAAGCCTTCGGGCGAAATCATCTGCTAGCGCGGCCTCCGCGCGGCCGTTCAGGAGGCCGACCGAATTGGTAAGCGCCTTCAGGTCCAGCACCGATATGTTCTGCGCGATGGACATTTCGAGAAAGATGCCCGATCCCTTGCGGTCCTCGGACAGGTAGACGATGCCGGCTTTCACCGCATCCGAATAGGCGCGGATCGGTTGCGCCGTGCCGTGCAGGCGGACGGTTCCTGCCGTGCGCGACCGCAGCCCGCAGATGCCTTCGGCGATTTCCGTGCGGCCGGAGCCGATGAGGCCGCCGATGCCCAGGATCTCGCCCTTGCGCAGGCCGAAGCTGACACCGTGAAAACGCACGCCGTCACTGATGCCGTCGACCTCGAGAATGGTCTCGTCTGAGGTTTCGCCGGCGCCGAGCTTGTCGGGATAGAGCTGCGTAATCTCGCGGCCGACCATGCGGCGCACCACGTCATCCGGCGTCACGTCGGCAATGCGGTCGGTGCAGACGTAGCGGCCGTCGCGGAACACGGTGACCCGGTCACAGAGGCTGAAGATTTCCGCCATGCGGTGGCTGATATAGATGATCGAAATGCCGTTCGCCTTGAGGTCGCGAATGATCGAGAAGAGCTGTTGCGCCTCGGTCTCGGTCAGGGCAGCCGTCGGTTCGTCGAGGATCAGCACGCGGCAGTCGAGTGTCAGCGCCTTGGCGATCTCGACCAGCTGCTGGCTTGATATCGGCAGGTCGGCGACCTTGCGGCGGACATCGATCGCGGCAAGCCGGTTCATCACCGCCTGCGCATCGCGCTCCAGCCCGCGGTAGTTCATGAGCGGCGCCCGGCGGCGATTGGTCGCCGCCATGAACATGTTTTCAGCGACCGTCGCATCCGGGCAGAGCGCGATTTCCTGGTGCACCAGGCCGATGCCGAGAGACTGGGCGGCGGCGGGAGAGGAAATGCGTACAGCCTTGCCGTCGAAGCGGATTTCGCCTTCGGTCGGCTGCAGTACGCCGGCGATGATGTTCATCAGCGTCGACTTGCCGGCGCCGTTTTCGCCGCAAAGCGCATGGACTTCGCCGCGCTCGAGCGTGAAGTCGACATCCGTCAACGCCTTCACCGCCCCGAAATGCTTGGTGACACCATGAATGGTGAGTACGGGCTCCGTCATCATCTTCCTCCCTCTCCATCTCGGCCATCCGCACCGAAAGTGCGGATGGCCTGTCGGGGTCTTATTCCTCGATGCCCTTGGTGCCGCGATGCTTGAGATACTTGTCCCAATAGAAGTCGTCGGCATTTGCGGCGGTCACGATGGAGAGGCCGTTGTCGACGACCGGGATGCTCATCGGGTTGAAGCCCGAGCGCTTGGCGTCGTTCATCGGATCGATCAGTTCCGGGTGCTTGGCGAGCCATAGCAGCATGAAGCCCATATAACCCTGCATGCCCTGATTGGGGTTGATCGAGCCGAAGACTTCGCCGGCCTTGATCATATCGAGGATGTTGGCATTGACGTCGGCGCACATGACGAGAACCTTGCCGCCGGTTTCCTTGTTGGCCTGCGCGGCGCCGATCGCGGAGTTCGCTTCCGGCATGAAAACCGCCCCAAGGTTGGGGTTGGCCTGGATGAGGCTGGAAAGCCCCTGATAGGCCTTGGTCGGATCCTGGTTGGATGCGGCGCGGCCGACGAGCTTCATATCAGGCCACTTCTCTCCCATGCGGGCGATGAAGGCGGCGATGCGCTTGTCGTGGTTGTCCTGGCCGGGATTTTCGAGAACGGCGTATTCGCCCTTGCCGCCCATCTTCTCGGCGATCGCATCAGCGGCATAGGTGCCTTCGCGGGTGTTGTCCGAGGTGATGAAGGAGACGCGCTTGGAGAGCGGCGAATCGGCTGCAAAGGTGACGACCGCCGTACCCTGGCCGATGGCGCGATTGATCGGCTCGATGAACGGGTCGGAGTTCATCGGATGAACGAGAATGCCGGCCGGATTTTGCGCCAGCGCCTGGTCGAAAGTGGCGATCTGCTTGTTGACGTCATATTCCGGTGTGCCGGTATATTCCGTTTCGCAGCCGAGTTGTTGCCCCGCCTGCTTGAACATCTCGTAAACCGGGAACCAGTATTCGACACCCGAAACCATAACATTCATGACGTATTTTTCGCCCGGCTTGCAGCGGAACGGGTTTTCCGTTCCCGCGCTTGCGGCGCCGGCGATAAACGTTGCAGCAAAAACCGCCATTGCGGTCGTGGTGAGTAAAGTGCGCAAGAGTCCTCCTTGAGGCCGAAGCCTCTCCCAAAAGCTCGAGGGCGCCGAAAAGCGCCGCTGATCGTGTTGAAGTCCGGACTTCCTCCTCGACGTCCGGTATGAGGCAGCTAAGCGTAAAGCTCGAGGGCTGTCAATATAATTCACGACGTGAAATATATTTCAGCAAGACCAGGTGCGGCATCTCAACCGACAGATCGCCAAGGCGCGGTCGCGGCCAGCCACTGTCGTGTGCGGGCCTCGGGATCCGGATTGCGAGTGATATCGGTGACCACGGCGGCGCTATCGGCGCCGTTTTCCAATACCAGCGGCGCGCGTTCGGCGGTGATCCCGCCAATGGCAACGAGCGGCATTGGTCCGACACGCCGCCGCCAGTCCGCAAGGCGTTCGATGCCTTGAGGCGCCCATTTCATTTCTTTGAGGATCGTGGGCCAGACCGGCCCAAGGGCAACATAGTCCGGCGCGGCGGCCAGCGCGGTTTCTAGTTCTGATGGATCGTGCGTGGAAAGGCCGAGCCTCAGGCCGGCGCGGCGAATGGCAGCCAGATCGGCAGCCATCAGGTCTTCCTGCCCGAGATGAATGAAATCGCATCCCTCGTCGATCGCCAGCCTCCAGTAATCGTTGATGATCAATTGGCAGGCCGCTGCCGCGCAGGCGGCTTTCGCACACCGGATCTCTTCGCGAAGCACCGGCGCCGGCCGGTCCTTGATGCGCAGCTGGACGAGTTTGACGCCGAGCGGCACGAGACGCTCGATCCATTCGGCGCTGTCGACGATGAGATAGAAGGGGTCGAGCTTCATGAGAAGACCGCCTTTCCGATGACGGGAGTGGAAGGAACGGCCATGTCGCGCGGCTCCAGCGGCACGGCGCCATGCGCGATGCCGCCGGCATCGATGGCAAGTGCGAAGGCCTCGGCCATGGCGGCAGGGTCGCTCGCGCCGGCAACGGCAGTGTTGAGAAGAACGGCGTCGTAACCGTACTCCATGACGGCGGCGGCATGCGACGGGCGGCCGATGCCGGCATCGACGACGAGCGGCACTTCAGGAAAATGCGCTCGGAATGACCGCAGTGCCATCGGGTTCACCGGTCCCATGGCGGAGCCGATCGGCGCGCACCAGGGCATCAGGATGCGGCAGCCGGCCTCCAGCAGCTTTTCGGCGACGACAAGGTCGTCGGTGGTATAGGGGAAGACCTGAAAGCCCTCCCCGGTCAGGATGCGTGCCGCTTCGACAAGGCCGAAGACATCGGGCTGCAGCGTATCGTGATGGCCGATCACTTCGAGCTTGATCCAGTCGGTGCGGAAAACATCGCGCGCCATCTTCGCCGTCAGCACAGCCTCCTGCACGCTGTGGCATCCGGCCGTATTTGGCAGCACCCGCACGCCGAGCTCGCGGATCAGCTCGAAGAAGGCGCCGCCCGCCTTGCCGCCGGCGGCCTCGCGCCGCAGCGAGACGGTGACAATTTCCGCCTTCGAGCGTCTCACGGCTTCTGCCAGGACGGCTGGCGACGGATAGCGGGCGGTGCCGAGCAGCAGCCGGGAATGGACCTCGACGTCGTAGAGTTTCAGCATGTCAGCCTCCCTGCATCGGTGAGAGAATTTCAATGCGGTCGTGCTCGCCGAGCACGAAATCGGCGCGATCCTCGCGGTGCACCAGTTCGCCGTTGACCGCGGTTGCGAGCCACCCGCCTTCGTAGTCCAGAGCGAGAAGCAGATCTGCGAGCGTCGCGGCCGCGACCTCCTGTTCCTCGCCATTGATGATGAAGGTCATGACGCCCTCCTTTCCGGTTGTCCTTGTTCTGTGAGAAGACGCCGCGCGACCTCTGCGGCCGTGGCCGGCGCCAGCAGAAAGCCGTGGCGGTAGAGGCCGTTGACATGGAGGGTGCGTCCCTCCTGTGTCACACGCGGCAGATTGTCGGGATAAGCGGGGCGAACGCCTGCGCCGGTTTCCGTAACCCGTGCCTCGCCGAAGGCAGGATGCAAGGCGTAGGAGGCGTTAAGCAATTCCATAAGCGAACGCGCGGTAATCGGGCCGGCATCGTCGCTTTCGATCATCGTCGCTCCGACCATGAAGCGGTTTTTTTCGCGCGGCACGATATAGATCGGGTGGCGCGGATGCAGCAGGCGAACGGGGCGGGAGAGACTGACCTCGCCTGTTTCGATGCAGAGCATCTCGCCTCGAACACCGCGCAATCCGGGCAGCCGGCCGATCTGGGCGGCACCGGTGCAGTCGATTACCCGGTCATATTGGGCAAGATCAGCTTCGCCCGTGACGCTGAGCATGAGACGCATGCGGGCGTCCTCAAGCCCTGCGGCCAGGGCCGCGAGTGCCTGTCTCGGATCGAGATGCGCTTCCTGCCGGAAGAACAGCGCCCTGCGGAAGCGGCCGGCGAGATCAGGCTCCAGGGCGGCGATCGCCGCCTCGTCCAGCCATTCCCATCCGCTTGTCCGGCGGGAAAAACGGTCGAGCTCGCCGGCATCGCGCCCGCCCGCCACGACAAGCGTTCCCCGGCGATTGACATGGCCGGGCAATGCCGCCTCCCACCAATCGGCGGCCAGGCGACCGAGCGTCAGCACCGGCTCCTCCGCACTTTCCCGTTCGCACCACGGCGCCAGCATGCCGCCGGCAAAGCCGGATGCGCCGGCGCCGGCCTTGTCGGCCTGCTCCGCAAGGGTGACGCGGAAGCCGTGGCGATAGAGCTGCCAGGCCACGGTGAGGCCGGCAACGCCGGCCCCTTTGACGAGAACGCGCATGGTCATTCTCCGGCGGGAGTTTTCGCGACCTCTGCGACCGGCATGTAGAGATCGCCGCCATCGCGGTACTTGGCCGCCATGGCTTCAAATCCTTCCTTCTGGGCTTCGGAGCGAATGTCGTGGGAAATTCGCATGGAGCAGAATTTCGGGCCGCACATCGAACAGAAGTGCGCCACCTTGTGCGCCTCCTTCGGCAGGGTCTCGTCGTGGAAGGAACGGGCCGTATCCGGGTCGAGGGAGAGGTTGAACTGATCCTCCCAGCGGAATTCGAAGCGCGCCCGCGACAGTGCATCGTCGCGGATGCGGGCGGCCGGATGTCCCTTGGCAAGATCGGCGGCATGGGCGGCGATCTTGTAGGTGATGACGCCGGTCTTGACGTCGCTGCGGTCGGGCAGCCCCAGATGCTCCTTCGGCGTGACGTAGCAGAGCATGGCCGTGCCGAACCAGCCGATCATGGCGGCGCCGATACCGGAGGTGATGTGATCATAGCCCGGCGCGATGTCGGTCGTCAGCGGTCCGAGCGTATAGAAGGGGGCTTCGCCGCAGACCTTGAGCTGCTTGTCCATATTCTCTTTGATCTTGTGCATCGGCACATGGCCGGGGCCTTCGATCATCACCTGGCAGTCCTTCGCCCAGGCAATCCTTGTGAGTTCGCCGAGGGTTTCGAGTTCGGCAAATTGCGCTGCGTCATTGGCGTCCGCGATCGACCCCGGACGCAAACCGTCGCCGAGCGAGAAGGAGACGTCATAGGCACGGCAGATGTCGCAGATTTCCTCAAAATGCTCGTAGAGGAAACTCTCCTTATGGTGATGCAGACACCACTTGGCCATGATCGAGCCGCCGCGTGAGACGATGCCGGTGACGCGATTGACGGTGAGCGGGATATAGGCCAGCCGCACGCCGGCATGGATGGTGAAGTAATCGACGCCCTGCTCGGCCTGTTCGATCAGCGTATCCCGATAGACTTCCCAGGTCAGATCTTCGGCAATGCCGTTCACCTTCTCGAGCGCCTGGTAAAGCGGCACCGTGCCGATCGGAACCGGCGAATTGCGGATGATCCATTCGCGGATGTTGTGAATGTTGCGGCCGGTGGAAAGGTCCATGACCGTGTCGGCGCCCCAGCGGATCGCCCAGACCATCTTCTCCACCTCTTCCGCCATCGATGACGTGACCGCCGAATTGCCGATATTGGCGTTGATCTTCACCAGAAAATTGCGGCCGATGATCATCGGTTCGGATTCGGGGTGGTTGATATTGGCGGGGATGATCGCCCTGCCCTCGGCGACTTCCCGCCGCACGAATTCGGGCGTCACGAAATCCGGAACATGCGCGCCGAAGCTCTCGCCGTCGCGCGCGAGCGCCTCCTTGGCGGCCTGCCGGCCGAGGTTTTCGCGAATCGCGATAAACTCCATTTCCGGGGTGATAATGCCGGCACGCGCATAGGCGAGCTGGGTCACGGCACGTCCGGCCTTTGCCTTTAGCGGCGTGTTGCGAATGGGAAATTCCGGCGTCAGCCGCTCGCCCGTGGCAAAACCATTGTCTTCAGGCTTCACCACCCGGCCTTCATAGGCTTCGACGTCGCCACGCGCCCTGACCCAGGCTTCGCGCAAACGCGGCAGCCCGGCGTCGATGGAAACCACATGGGCCGGATCGGTATAGGGGCCGGAGGAATCATAGACCGTAACCGGCGGCTCACCGGAGGTCGGGTGAAGGCTGATTTCGCGCATCGGCACGCGCAGATCCGGATAGAGCGTTCCGGGTTTGACGATCTTGGTCGAGGCCGGAAGCGAGCCGGTAGTGACGACGGGAGTAAGCTGGGGTGCAACAATATTCATGGATGAGGCTCCAAGGTTTGACGTTTGGAGACCCAGTTCCAGTGTTGGAATGATGTAAAGACGCCTTGCGCGACAAAGCGAAAATCCGCCCAACAGCCGCAGCGTCCGCACCGTCCCTACGCCAGTATGAACTGGATCAGGTTCAACGGGTCACTGCGCCACAATCGGCAAGGCCGTATAGTCTAGCAGAATCTCAGCCCCTTGCCGGGACACCCCTGGTGAATGTTCGCCATCAAAGACTGCAGCGGCCTTTGTGTCAAGAAGCCCTTTTGCGTTCCAAGGCAGTGGCTGTCGATGCTGGTCGCCGATCGGCTGGGATCGTAGAGTGTGCCGGCGGCCGGACCGGCCCCGGTCGAGCAACATTGATTGTGGATGGGCCGGTTTGCCGGCCCATTTCGCTCGCGCCCCTTGGACGGGTGCTCCATATTCTCATCCTGACGGCCACGTGACAGCGACCGCGCGTTCATCTGTCCGACGGCACCGGCTCATCATCCTGTCGCAACGCGATTTCTGCATTCATGGCTTATCGTTTCGTCCACACTGCCGATCTCCATCTCGACTCTCCGCTGCGGTCGCTGGCGCTTCGCAACGCCGAGCTGGCCGATCTCGTGAGTGACGCCAGCCGGCAGGCGCTGATCGCGATCGTCGACCTTTGCCTCGAGGAGCAGGTCGATGCGCTGGTCATCGCCGGCGATCTCTATGACGGCGAGCAGACGTCGATGAAGACGGCGCGCTTCCTGGCAAGCCAGCTGGAACGGCTGCACCGGGCGGGGATCTGCGTCTTCAAGATCCGCGGCAATCACGATGCGATGTCGAAGATCGCCAGGGAGCTGGTGATGCCCGATACGGTGAAGGTCTTCGGCGGCCACGCCGAGACCGTGGAGGCGACGAAGGGCAGCCTGTCGATCGCGATCCACGGCCTGAGCTTCGCCAAGCCGCAAGCGCCGGACCCGCTTCTGCCGAAATTCAAGCCGCCGGTCGCAGGTGCGGTCAATATCGGCATCATGCATACGAGCCTTGCCGGATCGGCCGGACATGATGTCTATGCACCCTGCAATGTGCTCGATCTTCACGCCTCGGGATTCGACTACTGGGCGCTCGGCCATCTTCATCAGCGCAGCCAGTATCCCGGCACGGCGACGGTCATCATGCCCGGCATGCCGCAAGGCCGCGACATCAACGAGTCGGGCGTCAAGACGGTGTCGCTGGTGACCGTGGCGGACGACCGGGCGGTGACGGTCGAGGAACGGCGCACCAGCATCGCGCAGTTCGAGCGCGTCGATGTCGACCTGACGGGTGTCGATGATTGGCGTGATGCGGCCATGGCGATCGAAGCGGCACTGACGGCGCAGCGCGACCATACGGCCTCGCCACATCTCGTCGCGCGCCTCAGGCTTTCCGGCCGCACGCCGCTCTCTTGGCAGCTTCGCCGCGATATCGACCTCATGCAGACGGAAGCCGAGCAGCGCGGTGACCGGGTCGGCCGGACCTGGATCGAGAAGCTGGAACTCACCTTCGAAGCGCCGGTGTCCCTCGCCGACGCATCCGTCGCTGATCCCGTCGTCGAGCTCGGCGCGCTGATGCGGAACGACGTCATCGCCCGCAGCGGGTTTCGCGACGACGTGAGGGAAATGGTCCGCGACCTGCTCGCAGACCTGCCGCCCGAGAGCCGGGCATTTGCCGGGCATGACGAGACGGGTTTCGAACGCTTCATCGACAGCCTTCTCGCTGACGGCGCCGAGGACATCGCCGCCCGGATGAAGGCCGCGGAGCGGGGAGACAGCTGATGCGCCTGCGTCGTCTCGACCTCATCCGTTATGGCAAGTTCACCGACCACTCGATCGATTTCGGCGCGGCCCGACCGGGTTCGCCGGATCTGCACATCGTCTATGGCCTCAACGAAGCGGGCAAGTCGACCACCTTCGCCGCCTATCTCGACCTGCTCTACGGCATAGGCGAGCGCAGCACCTACAATTTCCTGCATTCCTACAACACGATGAAGGTTGGTGCGCGGCTGGAATTCGGTGGCGCGGACCATGAATTGGCGCGGCTCAAATTGCGGACCGGCAGCCTCGTCGATGATCGGGGACAGGCTGTGAACGAGGCGCTTTTGGCCGGCGCGCTCGGCGGCGTCGGCCGCGACGCCTATCGCACCATGTTCTCGCTCGACGACCAGTCGCTCAAGGAAGGCGGCAACGCCATCATACAAAGCAAGGGCGAGCTCGGCGAGTTGCTGTTCTCGGCAAGCTCGGGCCTCGCCGGCCTCAGCCGTTCGCTGGTAACGGCAACCGACGAAGCCAATGGGATCTACAAGAAGCGGTCGTCGAGCACGAAGCTTGCGGAACTCAAACGCGCGCTCGAAGCGCTGAAGGCCGAGCGCAATGCCATCGACACGCTTGCCTCGACCTATTCGGGCCTGAAATCAACCCACGAGCAGGCCGACGCCGCCTATGCCGCGACGACGCGGGAACTGGCCGGGGCCAAGGCCCGGCATCAGGAGCTGACGCGCCTTCTCAGCGCCCTGCCCGCGGCGCTGGAACTCCGGCGGCTGGACACCGATGCAGCCGGCATGGGTGATCTGCCGCGGCCGCCGTCGGAATGGTTCACACTGCTGCCGCAGCTTTTCCACGACGAGACGCGGCTGCAGGCGCTTGTCGAAACCGCCGACCGCACGCTGCGCCAGCTTGCCGACGAGATTGAGGCGATCACGATCGACGACAAGGCGCTGGCGGTCGCCGCGCATATGGACATGCTGGATCAGGGGCGGGCGCGCTATCTCGCGGCTGAAAGCGACCTGCCGAAGCGCCGGCTGGCGCTGGCCGAACACGAAGGCGTGCTGGTGCGGCTGCTGGCCGATCTCGAACAGCCTGGCTATGCGATGCCCGAGGCGCTGCTGCTGCCCGCCTCGCTGATCGGCATCGTCCGCGATCTCATCGAGCGACGTTCCGGCGTCGAGGCCAACCTGGTTGCCGCGGGCCGCGAACTCGTGCGGGCGCGCGAGAATCTCGAAAGGCTGAACAAGGAAGGCCGCTCGCAAAACGGAGCCGTCGTGCTCGATCCCGCGCATCTCAGCCGCATCGAGGCCGCCCTGAGCCGGCTGGCCGGGTCCGATCTCGCAGTGCGGCTCACCATGGAAGAGCGGACCCTCGTGCAGGCGAAGCGAATACAGGAGAGGCAGTTCGCACAGCTTGCGCCCTGGACAGGTGATGCCGTCGCCCTGCAGCGGACGAGCGCGGCCGAGCCTCGGCAGACCGAGGCCTGGCGTGGCCAGGCGATCTCCATCGACAAGCGGATCGCGGATCACGAGGCACGGCTGCGCGATCTCGGCACCGAACAGGCGCTGACCAAAGCCCGGATCGCGGCTTTCGTCGCCGGTGGTTCGATCGACGATGCCGAGGCCGCGAGGCTGCGCGATGAACGCGATGCCGCATGGCAGGCGCATCTTGCCAGCTTGAATGCCGCCACCGCCCGGACGTTCGAGGAGCGGATGCGCCAGGACGATGTCGTGTCCGCCGGCCGGCTGTCACGCGCGCAGGAACTTGCCGAGCTGCGCCAGCTCCGCCTGTCCGAAGCGGCAACCGCGGCAGCGATCGAACGGCAAAGGGAATTGCTCGCCGAGGCGCGCGCCGAACATGATGGGCTTGCGGAACGCATCCGTGGTCTGCTGCCCGAGGCAATCGAATATGACACCGAAGCTGCGGCGCGCATTGCAGCACTCGAGGGATGGAGCACCAAGCGAGCCGCGGCGCTGGCCGCCTGGGACGAACTGCAGCGGGCCGAAGACGCGGTGGAAGCGCTTAGCGCCGAACTGGACAGGCATGCCGCAACGCTTGCAGCGAGCCTTGCGGATGCCGGCCATGGTGGCGCCGACGACCTGCCGCTCGCCGCGCTGATGCAGGCGGCGAGCGATATGCTTGCCGCCAGCAAAGCCGAACAGGCGGTGCGGCAGGCGCACGAGAAGGCGATCGGCGATCTCGACCGCGACGTCAGGGAACGCGAGCGCGACCAACAGGAGGCGGAAGCCGCGGTCGTGGCCTGGAACCGGGAATGGGCGGAGGCGCTGTCGCGAACCTGGTTTGCCGACAAGGCCGGCTCGATGGCCGCCGTCCGCGCCGTGCTGGATGCGCTCGCCACACTGCCCGCCATCCTGAAGGAGCGGGATGACTTCGCAAGCCGCGTTGCCGCGATGGAGCGCGATCAGGAGCAATTCCGTGGGGATATTGCCGGGCTTCTCGCGGGCTGCGGCCTCAGCCGGTTGGCATCCGATACGCTCGCCTCCGCCAATGCGCTGGTGGAACGCCATGAGGCAGCGCGGCATGCGGCGCAACTTCGGGCAGACCGGCAGGCGGATCTCGAAAAACATTTGGAGAAGCGACGGGCGCTGGAGGAAGAACTGGCCGTTCACAATGCCCGCAAGAACGAACTGACGAGCTATTTCGGCACGGACTCGCTTGCCTCGGTCGAAGCATTCCTGAACCAAGCCCGGGAGCGGGACCGGCTGGAGGCGCGGGCCGCCACCTTACGCGGCCAGATCACCGAGGCATTGCGCGCGGCGAGTTTTTCCGAAGCCGAACGCCGCCTTGCCGATATCGACGCCGCTGCGGCCGAGCGCGATGCGATCGAGCTCGGCGCCCGGATCGAGGATCTCACCGAGCGGGCGAAACTTCTCTATTCCGACGTGTCGCTGGCGCGGCAGAAGCTCGAGGCCGTCGGCGGGGACGACGCGGTGGCCCGAATCGAGGCCAAACGCCGAACCATCTTCCTCGAGATCGAGGAACTGGCGGTGCGGCATCTGACGCTGCGCGCCGGCACGCTCGCGGCCGAACAGGCGCTGCACATCTATCGCGAAAAACATCGCAGCTCGATGATGAACCGCGCATCGCAAGCTTTTCACCTGATCACCGGCGGCAACTATTCCGGCCTGACGACCCAACCCGACCGGGACAAGGAAATACTGATCGGCGTGTCACGCGACGGCGGCTCGAAGCTGGCGGACGCGATGTCGACGGGCACGCAGTTCCAGCTCTATCTCGCGCTTCGGCTGGCGGGCTATGAGGAATTCGCAGCGCTTCGCCCGCCCGTGCCCTTCATCGCCGACGATATTATGGAAAGCTTTGACAATCCTCGCTCCGAAGAGGTTTTCCGACTGCTCGGCGCAATGGCGAAGGTCGGACAGGTCATCTACCTCACGCATCACTGGCATCTCTGCGAGATCGCGCGACACGTTGTTCCTGATGTCACCATTCACCAGCTGCCATGACCGGGCGCAAAGACATCAATCTTGCCACGGATCCAGCACGACAACGCCTGCGCCTTCGAAATCCCTGACATTGCGCGTAACCACGGTCAGGCCGAGAACCAGGGCGGTTGCGGCAATCAGAGCATCGGCTTCATTGCGCCGATCCGGAATATGCAGGTGCGCGCAGCGTGTCGCGATCACGTCATCGACCGAAAGGATACGGCCGGCAAATGCCGGCCGCACCTGATTTTCCAGCCATGCACGCAGACGAGCCCCTTGCGCCGCATCGCGGCGCTGCACGCCGAGTATTCCACGCTCCAATTCCAGGATCGTGATGGCGGAGATGCATAAGCTCACGGTGTCTTGCGCCCCGGCCCATGCGACCACATTGGCATCTGCCTTGCCGTCTCCGACCTTGCGCAATTCGGAAACAACGTTGGTATCCAGCAGATATTTCAAGATAGATCGACCCGGCGCGGTGCGATCTCAACACGAGGCGGGTCGAAGTCGATATCTGACAAACCAGGCATGGAGAGCGCATCGACCAGACTGCGGCGCTTGCCGGTTAGACGCTCGAATTCGTCATAGGTCATCAACACGTGGGATGGTTTGCCACGATCCGTAATGATGACCGGGCCATTTTGCGCCGCCTTTTTTGCCCTGCTCACGTCGTGATTGAGTTCGCGGCTGGAAAGACTTGTCACATTCATATAACGCATCTCCATGTAGGTACTTACCTACATATACTATTCGGAGGATGCAAGGCAAGATCAGATAGCATGCTCCTGGGCGTGTTGGCTTCCCAGGTAATCTCTGATCTAGTCTGGACTCTCTGCCGGGCAGACCGGCCGCGGGTTCATGGCATTCGAAACGAGCGAGGGCTGTATACTCATGACCACTCACCGCTTCATTCCGACGCGCTTTCACAATGTCATCGGCTCGCTGCCGCCGGCCCTGCATATCGCCGACGGCGATACTGTCGTCACCGAGACCCTCGATGCCATCGGCTATGACAAGGACGGCATCCGGCGGACATCCGGTCCGAACCCGATGAATGGCCCGATCTTCGTGGAGGGCGCCGAGCCCGGAGATGCGTTGAAGGTCGAGATCATCAGCATGGTTCCGACCAGGGGCACCGGCTTTACCCGAAGCATCGTCGCGGCCAATGTCATCGATCCCGAAACGGTTCGCGACCTGCCGCCGCGGGGCATGGCGATCTGGGCCATCGACCGTGAAGAGCTGACCGTCCGGCTATTCGAGCCGGTCGCCGGCCTGGAAAATTTCGTTCTGCCGCTCGCCCCGATGATCGGCTGTTTCGGCGTGGCGCCCAGCCTCGGCCAGGTGATCTCGACGGCGACCAGCGGCGAATATGGCGGCAATATGGATTATCGCCTGTTCGGCCCCGGCACGACCGTTCGTTTCCCGGTATCGGCTCCCGGCGCGCTGTTCTTTCTCGGCGATTGCCATGGCGTGCAGGGGGATGGCGAGATCGTCGGCACCGGCGTCGAGACGACGTTCGAAGTCACGGTGCGGCTGACGGTGGAAAAGAAGGCCGGCTTGGTCTGGCCACGCGGCGAAACCGCCGAGGACATCTTCACCATCGGCAATGCCCGCCCCCTCGATCAGGCGCTTCAGCATGCCACCAGCGAAATGATGAACTGGCTGGCATCGGATTACGGCCTCGACAGGAGGGCGGCCAGCCATCTGCTGGGCCAGGTGGTGCGTTACGATGTTGGCAACGTCTTCGATCCGGCCTATACGATGGCCTGCCGTGTCGCCAAGAAATGGCTGGTCCGCCGATCGTGACGAGCTGGCACCTGCTTCAGTCGTAGCGCGACAGAAAGCCGGAAACGGTCGCCAGGCAAAGCTGCTTTTCCTCGACATGCGGCATGTGACTGGAATTTTCGAAGAGCACCCATTCGCAGCCGGGAACACGTTCGAGGTAGGGCTTTACCACCAGGGGCGTCGCCTCGTCATATTTCCCCGAAATCAGCAGCGTCGGCGCCTCGATGCGGTCGAGCCGGTCTTCGATCGTCCAGTCCTTCATCGTGCCGATGACGTGAAACTCGGTTGGGCCGTTCATGTTGCGGTAGACGGTGTTGTCCTCGTCCATGATCGCAAAGGTCCGCGCCACTTCCGGCGGCCACGGCAACACGCGGCAGACATGGCGATCATAGAAGACGCGGGAGGCGGCGATGTAGTCCGGATCGGTGAGGCTTCCCGCCTGCTCATGTTTCAGCAGAGTGTCCTGTACCTCTTTCGGCAGTTCCTGCCTCAGCCGGTTTGCTTCCGAAACCCAGGTGTGCATGTTGGCCGGCGAGTTGGCGATGACAAGCGCCTTCAGGCCTGGTGGCCGGCGCACCGCATGCTCGGCGCCCAGCATGCCGCCCCAGGACTGGCCGAGAAAGGCATAACGATCCTGTATGCCGAGATGGGCAAGCAGCGCATCCAGCTCTTCAAGGAAGAGGCCGACCGTCCAGAAATCCGGGCCTTTCTCGGGTAGACGGGTGGAATTGCCGTTGCCGAGCTGGTCGTAATGAATGACAGGGCGGCCGTCGAGCTCGGTAATGTCCTTGAAGGAATCGACGTAATCATGTGTGCAGCCGGGCCCTCCATGGGCGACGACGAGCGGCAGTTTGCCGCTTTCCACCGAACTGGTCACGCGATACCAGGTGCGATAGTCGCGAAAGGGCAGATAGGCTTCACTCGTTGCGATTTCGGCCACCGGCGTCTCCATCTCTTGGGCGTTTGGAGACCATAAAGCGGCGGCAGCGCCGAAGGCAGCTATCACAACTTATAGGGTGGCCAGGAACCGCTTTAGTTTCGGTCGCGCTCTTCGAGCAGGCGGTAGTGGGTGGCGCGCACGACGGCCTGGGTGCGGTTGCGGGCGCCGAGTTTCTTGGCCGCGGCATTGAGATGCATCACCACGGTGGGCACGGAGCGGCCGATGATGCGCGAGATTTCCTTGGCAGAATAGCCCTCCGCCGAATGGCGCAGGCATTCGCGTTCCCGCTCGGTCAGATGGACGGTACCGACGCTGCGCGCCTTCCTGTCGAAAAGCGAATAGGCCGTCTCGTGGAAGACATGGGCGAGCAGGTTGAAGTCGGCAATATAACGCAGCGCATGCCGTTCGAAGTCGCTGTCTTCGCCGAAGCGGATGCCGGTGACGGTCGCATAGTCGCCGCCCGGCATATGGACCGGCACGGTGACGCCGGTCGACATGTCGCGTTCGCGGAGATAGCGCGTCACGGGCGCGGTGTCGTCGCTCATGAAGCGGTTGATCAGCGTGTCGGCATTCGTATCGTAGTTCCAGAAGAAGGGCGCGCTGCTGCGCAGCGCCACCTGCTGGACCGGGTCGATGCGGAAATAACCGCGGCCGAACCAATAATCGTGCATGTCGTCGGCGATGTTCCGGAGTTTCAGCAGCGAGGGTATCATGATCGCGCCGTCGAGATCGTAGGGCACCGGCGTATAGTCATAGATCAGCGCCTCGAAGCCCAACCGCTTCATCGCCTCGAAGGCCTGGTCGATCCGGCCGTCCAGCGTTTCATGCGCTGTAAACTGCCGTCTGATCGTTCCGATATCATCAAGCATGGGCAGTTCCCTGGTTCGCATGCGCCCTACCCTATCACTTCTTATAGCTGGCACGGGACGCGATTTCCGGTAAAAATTTAACCATGCCCAAATATTGAGCAAGCGAAATCTTCTGCCGGAGCAATCAATGTGGCGTGAAATACAGCCGGACGCCCGTTTCGAAATCGATGTCGATGGCTACCGCGTCGTCGCCTATAGCTTCGGGACCGGCGACGAGACGGTTTTCTGCTTGAACGGCGGTCCCGGGCTGCCCTGCGATTACCTGCGCGAGGCGCATTCCTGCCTGATCGACAAGGGCTACCGTGTGGTCGCCTTCGACCAGCTCGGCACGGGCGCCTCCGATCGGCCGGACGATCTCTCGCTCTGGACGATCGGCCGTTATGTCGAGGAGACCGAGACGGTGCGCAAGGCACTTGGGCTCGGCGAGGTTCACCTGCTCGGCCATTCCTGGGGCGGGTGGCTGGCGATCGATTATGCGCTGACCTACCCCGAGAACCTCAAGACACTGATCCTCGAAGATACCGTCGCCGACATGCCGCATCTGATCTCGGAACTGGAACGGCTGCGGGCGGCACTCGGTCCCGAGACGGTGTCGATGATGCAGAAGCATGAGGCCGAGGGCACCTACGATCATCCGGAATATCTCGCCGCCGTCACCATCCTCAACTACCGCCACGTCTGCCGCCTGGCCGAATGGCCGGCGCCAGTTCGCCGCTCGCTCGACGACTGGAACATGGCGCCCTACGCGACCATGCAGGGCCCGAACGAGTTTCTCTACATCGGCAACCTCAAGGACTGGAACCGCATTCCTGATCTGCCGCGGTTGACGCTGCCGGTGCTGATCACCGCGGGAGAACATGACGAGCTGACACCGGCCTGCGCGCTGAGGATGAAGCTGGCGCTGCCGAACGCCGAGCTCAAGGTATTTGCCAATGCCAGCCATATGCCCTTCTATGAGAACCCGCAGGATTACTATCCGGCGCTTCTCGATTTTCTCGCCCGGCACGAGGCAGGCTGATGCAAGAGGAAGCGGACCGAAGCCGACGAAGTCAAAGGGGCGATCGGCGTCATGCATCGCTATAAATTCGTTCTGACGCGACCGCTGCAATTCCTGCCCGTCATTTTCGGTATCAGCGTCATCACTTTCATTTTGGTCCGCCTGATCCCAGGCGATCCCGCCCGCAACATCCTCGGCACGCGCGCAACGCCTGCAGCCCTTGCCAGCATCCGCGCCCAATACGGCCTCGATCAGCCGATATGGCTGCAATATCTCTACTTCCTCAAGAACCTCGCCAATGGCGAGATGGGCAAGTCGATCCTCTACAAGATCGACGTGCTGAAGCTGATCGTCACCCGCATCGAGCCGACACTTGCGCTCGTCGCCTCCAGCGTCGTGCTGTCGGTGCTGATTGCAGTGCCGATGGCGGCGATCGCCGCGCGCAATGCCGGCCGGGCGCCCGATCATGCGGTGCGCATCGTCTCGACCTTCGGCATCGGCTTTCCGCCGTTCTGGCTGGGGCTGATGCTGATCATCCTCTTCAGCGTCGAACTCGGCATGCTGCCGGTTTCCGGTTACGGGGCGTCGATCGGCGACAAGCTGTCGCATCTCGTGCTGCCGAGCCTGACGGTGGCGCTGTCGCTCTCGACCGTGCTGACGCGCAGCCTGCGGGCGGCGATGATCGAGCAGCTGAAATCGGATGTCGCGACGGCGGCGCGCGCCCGCGGCATGCCTGAAGGCATCGTCTTCTGGCGCCACGTGCTGCCGAATTCGCTGGTGTCTACGATCAACCTGCTTGCCGTCAACATCGGCTGGCTGATCGGCGGCACGGTGGTGGTCGAGAGCGTTTTTGCACTGCCCGGCATGGGGCAGCTGCTCGTCAGGGCGATCTTTTCGCGCGACTACATGGTGGTCCAGGGCGTCGCCATGGTCTTTGCCTGCGCCACCGTGCTCATCAACTTCATCGCCGACATCGTCACCGTCGCCGTCGATCCGAGGGTGAAGTTATGAGCGCCGAGGCGATCGTCCCTGCATCGCCCGGCTGGCGCCGGTTCTTCGGCCGGCGGCCGATGCTTGTGCTCAGTGCCGGCCTGCTGCTGTTCTTCGTACTGCTGGCGGTCGGCGCTCCCGTTATCGCGCCCTACGATCCTATCATGCAGAATGCCGAAGTGCGGCTGCAGGCGCCGTCGTTGCTTCACCCATTCGGCACCGATAATTTCGGCCGCGATATCCTCTCCCGCGTCATCTGGGGCGCGCGCCTCGATCTGCAGATGGCGCTGATCGGCGTCATCTTCCCCTTCCTGATCGGCACGACGGTCGGCACGATCGCCGGCTTCTTCGGCGGGATCGTCGATGCGCTGTTCATGCGCCTTGTGGATATCATCCTCGCCTTCCCCTTCCTGGTGCTGATGCTGTCGATCATCGCGATTCTCGGTCCCGGCCTCGGCAGCTTCTATATCGCCATGGCGCTGGTCGGCTGGGTCTCCTATGCGCGGCTGATCCGGGCGCAGATGCTGGTTCTGAAGGGCAGTGACTACGCCGTTGCCGCCGTCAGCCTCGGCTTCAGCCGCCCGCGCATCATGTTCCGCCACCTGCTGCCGAACGCGATCGCCGGATCGATCGTCTTTTCGATGTCGGATGCGACTCTGGTGCTGCTCAGCGGCGCCGCCGTCAGCTATCTCGGTCTCGGCATCCAGCCGCCGATCGCCGAATGGGGCGTCATGGTCGCGGAAGGACAGAGCTTCATCACCACGGCCTGGTGGATCACCCTGTTTCCCGGCCTCTCCATCGTCTGCCTCGCCTTCGGTTTCAGCATGCTGGGCGACGCGCTCGGCGAATTGCTGGGGGTGCATGAATGAGCGGCTCCTTGCTGTCCGTCCGTGATCTCACCCTCAGGGCACACGTCGATTCCGGCCCGCGCACGCTGCTCGATGCGGTATCGCTCGACCTCGGCAAGGGCGAGATCCTCGGTCTCGTCGGCGAGAGCGGCTCGGGCAAGAGCCTGTTCTGCCGTTCGCTGGTGCGGCTGCTGCCCTCCTCGCTCTTGAAGATCGAAAGCGGATCGGTGTTGCTCGAAGGGCGCGATCTCATGCGGGTCGACGACGGCGAGATGCTGAAGGTGCGCGGCGGTGAGATCGGCATGATCTTCCAGAACCCGACCAGCCATCTCGACCCGGTGATGCGGGTCGGCGAACAGATCGCCGAGGGCATCCGCTATCACGAGGGCGTCGGCGCCCGCGAGGCCCGCACCGCTGCGACGGAAATCCTGGCGCAGGTCGGTTTTCCCGATCCGAAGCGTCAGTACGACAGCTATCCGCACGAATTTTCCGGCGGCATGCGGCAGCGGGCGATGATCGGGGTGGCGCTGTCCTGCAATCCGAAGATCCTGATTGCCGACGAGCCGACGACGGCGCTCGATGTGACCATCCAGGCGCAGATCCTGCGGCTGTTGATCGACATTCGCGACCGGCGCGGCCTGTCGATCATTCTCATCACCCATGATCTCGGCATCGTCGCGCAAACCTGCGACCGCATCGCCGTGATGCGCGGCGGCAAGTTGGTGGAAGAGGGGCCGAAGCGGGCGATCCTGGCGCGGCCGAAGCATCCCTATACGGTCAGCCTGATCGACAGCCACCCTTCGATATCAGGCGAGACTTCCCCGTCGTCGCCCGAAGTGGCGGACGCCGGTCGGCCGGCAGGACCATTGCTTGAAATCGACGATCTCCATGTGCGGTTCAGAGCCGGCGGCGGCCTGCTGAAGGGTGGCGTCAAGACGGTCAGCGCGGTTTCCGGCGTCAGCCTGCAGATCATGGCCGGGGAGACGGTCGGCATCGTCGGTGAATCCGGCAGTGGCAAGAGCACGCTTGCCCGCGCCGTGCTTGGCCTTACGCCCCTCTCCTCCGGTCATGTCACTTTCGACGGCGTCGATCTGGCGCTACAGAAGGGCGCGGGCCTGGCAAAGCTCCGGCGCGAAACGGCGATGGTTTTCCAGGACCCCTATAACGCGCTCAATCCGCGATTGACGATCGGTCAGATGCTTGCCGAGGTGCTGAAGGTGCAGGGCAAAGTGGCCAAGGCCGATATCCCGGCGCGGATCGACGCTTTGCTCGATCACGTCGGCCTCGAACGCGAATTCGCCGGCCGCAAACCGCGCAGCATGAGCGGCGGCCAGTGCCAGCGGGCCGGCATCGCCCGGGCCATCGCCGTCGACCCGAAGATGATCATTGCCGATGAATGCGTCGCCGCCCTCGACGTCACCATTCAGGCGCAGATCATCGAACTCTTCCGCGAGCTGACGGCGAAGATGAACCTGACGCTGATCTTCATAGCCCATGATCTCGCAATCGTTCGCAATCTCTGCCAACGCGTGGTCGTCATGTATCGCGGTGAGATCGTCGAGGAAGGCCGCTGCGAAGAGGTCTTCGCGCGGCCGAAGCATGCCTATACGGCGGCGCTGATTGCCGCCATTCCCGACATCGATCCCGACAAGCCGCTGCTGCAAGGCGCCGGCGGTAGGGAGGATCTTCAATCGATACCGATCCAACCCATCAAACGCATGCCATAACAACGAAGGGAACGAACTCATGACAAACAGGTGGAAATCAATCGGGCCAGCAGCCTTGCTCGCTGGTCTGACGCTCAGCGCAAGCTATGCCGAAGCCGCCGGCGTGCTCACCATTGGCCGCCGCGAGGATTCGACGACATTCGATCCGATCAAGACCGCGCAGAACATCGACAACTGGGTATTCTCCAACGTCTACGACGTGCTGATCCGCGTCGACAAGACGGGCACGAAACTGGAGCCGGGGCTTGCCGAAAGCTGGACGGCCTCGGATGATGGCCTGACCTACACGTTCAAGATTCGCGACACGAAATTCTCGGACGGTTCGCCGCTGACGGCAGAGGATGCGGCCTACAGCCTGCTGCGCATTCGCGACGACCCCGCTTCGCTCTGGAGCGATTCCTACAAGGTGATCGACACGGCGGTGGCCACCGACGCACACACGTTGACGATCAAGCTCAAGAACCCGTCCGCACCATTCCTTTCGACGCTGGCACTTCCGAATGCCTCCCTCATCTCCAAGAAGGGCATGGAATCACTGGGTCCCGATGCCTATGGCGAAAAGCCGATCGCATCCGGCGCCTTCGTGGTCGAGGAATGGCGGCGTGGCGACCGCGTCATCCTGAAGAAGAACCCGAATTTCTGGCAGGCCGACCGCGTCAAGCTCGACGGCGTCGAGTGGATCTCGGTGCCTGACGACAACACCCGCATGCTGAACGTCCAGGCCGGCGAGCTGGATACGGCGATCTTCGTGCCCTTCTCCCGCGTCGAGGAGCTGAAGAAGGATCCGAACCTCAATGTCGACATCGACGCCTCGACGCGCGAGGATCATCTTCTGATCAACCATGCGCATGGCGATCTCGGCAAGAAGGAAGTGCGCCAGGCGCTCGATATGGCGATCGACAAGAAGGCGATCGTCGAGGCCGTCACCTTTGGCCAGGGCACGGTCGCTAACTCTTATATTCCGAAGGGTGCGCTCTATCATTACGCCGATAACCTGCAGCGCCCCTACGATCCTGAAAAGGCCAAGAAGATGCTGGCGGATGCCGGTGTCTCCAACTTGACGCTGAACTATCTCATCCGCGCCGGCGACGAAGTGGACGAGCAGACGGCCGTGCTTGTGCAGCAACAGCTTGCCAAGGCCGGCATCACGGCGAACCTGCAGAAGGTCGATCCAAGCCAGGAATGGGATATGACGGTTGCCGGTGATTACGACATCTCGGTCAACTACTGGACGAACGACATTCTCGATCCGGACCAGAAGACGACTTTCGTTCTCGGCCACGATTCCAATAACAACTATCTGACCAATTACAAAAACGAGGCGGTCAAAGAATTGGTGGCGAAGGCCCGTCTCGAGCTCGACCCAAAGAAGCGCGAAGAGATGTATGTCGATCTGCAGAAGATGGCAAAGGACGACGTCAACTGGATCGACCTTTACTACAGCCCCTATATCAACGTCTCGCGCAAGAATATCGAGAACTTCTACCAGAACCCGCTCGGCCGCTTCTTCCTGGAGGATACGGTCAAGAACTGAGTTCGGGCAGCTCGCAAATGCTCCGTCGCCGTAAAGGCGGCGGAGCATCATTTATTGCTGCGACACACGGCTGGGGCCGCCGCTTGCTTACTCGGCGGCCGCGAGCTTGTCCTGCGTTCTGGTGTCGAAGTCGCTGGCGTCGTGGCGCTCGTGCAACTGGCTCGACGGCTCGCCGGAGAGGCGGTTGACCATCCGGCCACGTTGTACGGCCGGCCGGCCGTGAATGGTGTCGGCCCAGCGCTGGACGTTCTTATAGTCCTCTACCTGCAGGAATTCGGCGGCGCCGTAGGTCCAGCCCTTCACCAAGCCGCCATACCACGGCCAGACGGCAATATCGGCGATCGTATATTCGCCGCCTGCCAGATACTCGCTTTCGGCGAGGCGGCGATCGAGCACGTCGAGCTGGCGCTTCACTTCCATGGCAAAGCGGTCGATCGCATATTCGATCTTGGTCGGCGCATAGGCATAGAAATGGCCGAAGCCACCGCCGAGATAGGGGGCGCTGCCCATCTGCCAGAACAGCCATGACAGGCATTCGGCGCGTTCGCCCGGTTCGGTCGACAGGAAAGCGCCGAACTTCTCGGCGAGATAGGTGAGAATGGCGCCGGACTCGAAGACGCGGATCGGCTTTTCGCCGCTGCGGTCCATCAGCGCCGGAATCTTCGAGTTGGGATTGATCTTGACGAAATCGCTGCCGAACTGGTCGCCATCGCCGATCCGGATCAGCCAGGCGTCATATTCGGCACCGCTATGGCCGAGGGCCAGCAGTTCCTCGAGCATGATGGTGACCTTCTGGCCGTTCGGCGTGCCCAGCGAATAGAGCTGCAGCGGATGACGGCCGATCGGAAGCTCCTTCTCATGTGTCGGTCCTGCTATCGGGCGATTGATGCTGGCGAACTGGCCGCCATTCGCCTTGTTCCAGGTCCAGACCTTCGGGGGGACATAATCGGAAGAACCGCTCATCTTTCAAACTCCTGGCATTGGTCGGATAGAGCACGGCGCCCGGATGGGCCGCCAGCATTTTTCCTGACATAGCAGAGGCGATGAGGGTTTGTCACAGGTCTCCAAGCTGTTTCACGCAATCGTCAGAATCTTGGCAAAGCTCAAGAAGACGCTGGTTTCAGGCGTTCGCTTCAGGAAGGCGCCTGCCTGTCGCGGCTGAAAACAGATGCTCGCCGGCCGCTTGCAAAGTGAAGCGGATCGTGTCGCCACGCCTTATCGCAATGCGCTCGCGAAAGAGCATATTGACGTTTTCTTCTCAGGCCCGCGCGACGACCTGCGTCTCCGCGCCCGTCGGTTCGAGGGCGACGTTCTTCGCCGTGTTCCCCGTCGCGACACCGATCGCTTCCGCCGGCGGAACGATCGACAGGATCAGCTCGGCCTCCGCCAGCGCCCGGTGTTCGACCGGCACCATGCCGGCTGACTTGGCGCGCGCAATCGTCTGATCGCTTCTACCGTCGAGATGGGTCAGCACCGTGGCGCCATGGTCGATCAGCCTCTGGCCACAGCGCTTCCCATTGCGTCCGCTCCGATGATTGCGAAATTCGGCATATGAAACCTCTGTGGTGTGACGACGACATCGCATCAGAGCTATCGCCGATCGGACCGACGTCAAATGCGACAAGGCGGCAGGATGCTCGTGTCGAAGCGGGGCGACGGTTTTTCCGTGCACGCCGCCGTTTCACTGACGGACTTGATTTTGGTCAGAGCAGGCGTCGTCGACGCCGAAAAGAAGCTTGTGTCGCTCTGCAAGGAGTTGGGAATCCCGGCGATCATCGAGGTTCGCATCGGCGTTGCCGCTGCCCTGCTGGTGTCGGCCGCAAGGGAGAGCGGCCGCTCTGCTTTGAGCTCTGGCAAGTTCCCGCCGATCACAGGACCACCGGCTTGAAGCTTGCCCCTCCCCGGCGGCGGCCCGGCAACCTATATCAGTGCCAAGCCAACCAGCAGCATGGACTGCCCGACCGGAGATATGCATGAGCCAGGATCCCTATGAGCTTCTGGGCGTGAAGCGGGATGCGACGCAGAAGGATATTCAGAGTGCCTTCCGCAAGCTCGCCAAGAAACTTCACCCCGACCTTAACCCCGGCGACAAAAAGGCGGAGGACCGATTCAAGGATATTTCGACCGCTTACGAGATTTTGAGCGACGAACAGAAGCGGAGACGTTTTGACCGCGGCGAGATCGATATGACGGGCGCCGAGCGGGCGCAGCGCAGCTATTACCGCGACTATGCCTCGGCGAGCGGTGCCAATGATCCCTACCGCAACAATTCCGGCTTTGCCGATTTCGCCGACATCGACAATAGCTTTGCCAATTTCTTTTCGCGTCGCGGTGGCGGCGGCAGGACGCGCAGCCAAGGCCAGGATCGGCGTTTCTCCATGGAGGTCGATTTTCTCGAGGCCGTCAACGGCACCAGGACCGAGATCAAGCTGCCGGATGGGCCGCAGCTCGATGTGCAGATTCCGCCCGGAACCCGCGACGGCCAGACCTTGCGGCTGCGTGGCAAGGGTGAGCCGGGCCTTGGAGGCGGGCCGCCGGGCGATGCCCTTATCGAAATCCGTGTGGCCCCCCACCGCTTTTTCACGCGCGACGGCGACGACATCCGCCTGGAACTGCCGATCTCGCTTGACGAGGCGGTGCTCGGCGGCAAGGTCCGCGTGCCGACACCATCGGGACCTGTCAACGTGACGCTGCCCCCGCACTCGAATACCGGCAAGGTCCTGCGTCTCAGGGGCAAGGGCGTTCCAAAACGCGGCGGCGGACACGGCGACGTCTATGTCTCCTTGAAGATCGTGCTGCCCGATAATTCAGACGAACGGCTGACCTCCCTGGTGAAGGAATGGGCGGCGGCAAATCCATACGATCCGAGGAAGAATATGGAGGCCTGATCATGGATGATCATGAGTTCCGTCTTTGCCTGAAAATCGATGTCGTCCAGCTCGACTTCTGGGTCGAACGGGGTTGGCTGATCCCGGAGATATCAGGCGAAGGGCGGCAGTTTCGCGAGGCCGATGTCGCCCGCGGCCGGCTCATCCTCGATCTCATGGGCAACATGGGCGTCAACGAAGCGGGCGTCGATGTCGTCATGGATCTGGTCGACCAGCTTCACGGAGTCAGGGGAACGATGGGCAAGCTGGTGACGGCCATCGGCCGGCAAGAGCGGCAGGTTCAGCAGCGGCTCATCGAGAGCCTCGAGGATATCGACCGCTTTTGAGGAACCGGCCGCATGCGGCGGATATCCTCACATGGTGAACCAGTAGCGGATGATGTGGAAGAATAGCGGTGCGGCAAAGGTGATAGAATCCAGCCGGTCGAGCACGCCGCCATGGCCTTCGATCACATAACCCCAGTCCTTGGCGTTGAGATCGCGCTTGATCGCCGAGAGCACGAAGCCGCCGAAGAAGCCGGCAACGACGATGACCGTGCTGACGGCTGCCGCCTGCAGGGGTGAGAACGGCGTCAGCCGGTAGAGCATCGTTCCGACCAGGATCGCCGAGGCACCGCCGCCGATCAGGCCCTCGAGCGTCTTCGACGGGCTGATGTTCGGCGAGAAACGATGTTTTCCCAGAAGCTTGCCCCAGACATACTGGAAGACGTCGCTGAGCTGCACGACGATAACGAGATAGACGAGAAGAAGCGCCGGCGGTGTGCCTGTCTCAAGCATCAGCAGCGCGGGCGCATGGCTGATCGAATAGACCGTCAGCATCAAGCCCCATTGCACCCTGGCGGTCCGCGCCAGGAATTCCTTGACGTCGCCGGTGAGCGTCGCCACCGCCGGCAGGATCAGGAAGGCATAGACCGGAATGAAGATCGCAAAGAGGCCGTACCATAACGTTCCGAGCAGCACATAGTGCAGCGGCAGGACGACGAAGAAGGACAGGAACAGCGCCAGGTGATCGCCGCGCCGTGACGGCGTCAGCGTCCAGAATTCGCGCAGCGCCATGAAGGACAGGAACGCGAACAGGATAACCACCGCCGTATCGCCGAGCAGGATCGCGCCGCCGAACACCGCGACCATGACCCACCAGGAACGGATGCGGGCGTTGAGGTTCTGGACGGTGGCGACGGAGCCAGGCTCGGTCGCCCGTCGCTGCAGGATGAAGCCGATGGCGGAGGCGACGGCGAGCAGGCCGAGGATTGCGGCAAGGACGATGGAGAAAAGGCTGGTCATGCGGTGCGCCCTCCATCTGCCAGCTCGATGACCGCGGCGCGGGCCCGCGCCAGGAATGCGTCCTTGCCTTCGCCGGGTTCGACGCGCAGCGGCTTGCCGAAGCGTGCCGTGCAGGTGATCGGCACGATCAGTATGCTTCCCTTCGGCAGGATGCGCTGCAGATTGTCGAGATGGATCGGTATGAGATCGACATCGGGGAAGCGGCAGGCAAGGCGATAGATGCCGCTGCGGAACGGAGCGATCTCCTCGGTGGCGCTTCTCGTCCCCTCGGGAAAAATCAGGATCGAACGCCCTTCCTCGAGCAGGCGCTCGAGCGGCTCCAGCGGGTTGCTGTCCGGCAGAGGCTTGCGGTCGATCAGAACGGCGCGCAGGCCCTTCTCCGCAATGAAACGGCGAAGGGCGCTGGTTCCCCAATAGTCGCGCGCCGCCACCGGATGGGTCAGCCGCCGCACCTGATACGGCAGGGCGGCCATGACGGCGACGGTATCGACATGACTGTTGTGATTGGCGAAATAGATACGGCGGCGCGTGTCGGGCTTGCAGCCCCGCCACTCGCTTCGGGCGCCGACCATGATACGGACGAACAACACGAGGAGGCGACGGACAAGCGCGGTCATAGTCTCTCCAGCGAATGGGAAACCGTTATCGTACGGGTGATGTAGGTGACGAGGCTGCCGGCCGCGATGATGATGGAGGCGGCGATCGGATGTGAGGTGAACAGGATGAGCGCCGCGCCGATGCCGGCAAACAGGATCGAGAGAAGCGAAATGCTGTTCAGCGTGACGCCGGTGCGCGCCAGCCACGCGCTCAGGGCGATCGCCCAGGACGACGACCGGCTCGCGATCGGTCGCCGCGAGGCGTGTTCTTCATCACCCATTTACTTGTTTCCCCACCCCAACAGTTCTCTGCATATCCTGCAAATATCGTCGCGCCAAGCCCTGTAGATCCGGTCCGAGCTTTCCTCGCGTCGAAGCGATGGAGGCGCGCGTTGGAAGAGAAATTCTCAACCGGGAAGCGCGACGGCATCGGGGTGCAGCCTGCCACGCCGCGGTCTTTCCGCCAAGTCGCGACGCCATGTGGGCACGCATAAATTCGGCGGCCGAAGAAAGAGCCTAAAGGGGCGATCAGCCTGATTTTTAAGCCTGTTCTCTCCTTGACACCTTTTTAGGCGATACTATGATTTTTGAACCAGATGGTAAAAAAAGGGGAGCAATCGATGACCAAAGACATCCTGATTTCACGCCGGGCAGTGATCGCATCGGGCATTGCGCTCGGAGTGAGCAGCTTCGCCCCGCTCGCAAGGGCTGCCGCCCCGCTGAAAGTTGCCGGCATTCATGCGTCGCCGGTTGAAAATGCCTGGAATTCCTGTCTTCACAAGGCCCTCCAGGACGCCGCCAAGGAAGGCGTCATCGAATATGTCTTTTCCGAAGGTGTCTCCGGCACCGATTATCCGCGCGCCATGCGCGAATATGCCGAACAGGGCAACAAGCTGATCATCGGCGAGGCCTATGCGGTGGAGAAGGAAGCCCGGCAGGTCGCGGCCGACTATCCGGAGACCGCTTTCGTGCTGGGTTCGAGCGGCGAGCAGGCCGGCGACAATTTCGGTGTCTTCGGCACGTGGAATCATGACGGCGCCTATCTGGCCGGCATGCTTGCGGGCAAGATGACCAAGTCGAACGTCGTCGGTTCGGTCGGCGCCATCCCGATTCCCGAAGTCAACATGCTGATCAATGCCTTTGCCGCGGGCGTCAAGGCTGTCAATCCCGACGCAAAGCACCTGGTGTCGTTCATCGGTACCTTCTTCGACCCGCCGAAGGCCCGCGAGGCCGGCCTCGCCCAGATCGACGCCGGCGCCGATATCCTGTTCGGCGAGCGCATCGGCACGGCCGATGCTGCCAAGGAACGCGGCATCAAGTCGGTCGGCTCGCTGGTCGATTACACGCCGCGTTATCCGGACACGGTGTTTGCCAACGCCATGTGGTATTTCCGCCCGATCCTCAATGCCGCGATCGCCGATGTCGCTGCCGGCAAACCAGTCGGGAGGAACTACACGTCCTACGGTCTGATGAAGGAAGGCGGCAGCGATATCGTCTTCGTCAAGGGTGTTGCGCCTGCCGAGGCTGAGGCTGCTATGGAAGCCAAGCGAGCCGAGATCAAAGCTGGCACCTTCGAAGTTCCGAAGATGATGGAAGAGCCGAAGTAGTTCGACTGATGCAGGGCGACGCGACGGAACTGGCGGCGGCGCTCAGGCATGGCAGCCTGAGCGCCGTAGAAGCGATGCAGATCTCCATCGAGGCAGCCGCGCGGCTTGAGCCGCTCGGCACAATAGCCTATCTCGACGGCGCCATGGGTCTCGCCGCGGCGCAGGCCTGCGACGAGGAACGGCAGCGCGCGCCGGAGCGTTTCTCGGCGCGGCCCTTTGCCGGCGTGCCGACCTTGGCGAAGGATCTTGGCGGTCCCTTCCGCGGACTGCCGGTAACGGCCGGCTCCCGCCTCTTTGAGAGAAAAGGCGGCGGAGCCGACTCCGATCTCGCTTCGCGGTTCCGCGAGGCCGGCTTCTGTCTGTTCGGCCTGACGACGAGCCCGGAATTCGGCCTCTCGCTCGCCAGCGAACCGGCAATCGGGCCTGTCTGTCGCAACCCGCTCGATCCGGCCCGCACCGCCGGCGGCTCGTCGGGCGGTGCGGCGGCAGCCGTTGCCGCCGGGATCGTGGCGATTGCCCATGCCACCGACGCCGGCGGCTCGATCCGCGTGCCCGCCGCCTGTTGGGCCTTGTCGGAATGAAGCCGACCCGCGGCGCCATCCCCGGCGGACCATCTTTCGGCAATCATCTTGCCGGCATTGCGAGCGAACTGGCGGTCTGCCGCTCGGTGCGGGATGCGGCATTGATCTTCGACCGGCTAAGCGGCAATGCACGCGGACCCGTTCCGGATCCCTCTCCCGCCGATGTCGACACCGGCCGTTTGCGGATCGGCCTGTTGACCGACACCGGGCCGGCCTACCCCACCGAGGATCGCCGCCTTGCAGCCGTCGCGGACGCCGCGCGTGTGCTCGCGAAGGACGGACATGCCATCGTTCCCTTGGCCTGGGCCGACTTCGAATGGAGTGTTGCCGCCAGCAGCCGTGCCTTCGCCGATATCGTTTCCGTCAATCTCGCCGCCCTCATCGAGGCGGCAGCGCTTGAAGAAAGCAAGGCCGAGCCTCTCACGCAGGCTTTTGCGATGCGCGGGCGGGCGCTTTCAGCCGCCAGGCTTTGGCATACGTTAAACGATGCAGTTCTGGTGAGCCATGCGGTCTGGGGGCTGCTCGATACGGTCGATTGCATCCTGATGCCGATGCTCGCCTCCGCGCCCCTTGCGATCGGCTCGTTTCCGACCGATCATGCCGACACCGATCTGCATCTGGAGCGAATGACTGCGTTTGCGCCGCTTGCCTGCCTTGCCAATGTTTCGGGTTTTCCTGCTTTGACGCTGCCTTTCGGACAGGATGAACACGCCATGCCGCTACCGGTGCAGCTCATGATGCCGATGGGTCACGAGCCGAGGCTTCTGTCGCTTGCGGCACGCCTGGAGGCCGAGGGGCGATGGCAGCACCGTTTTCCGGTGGCGGGGTTGCCGTCATGACCGGGCCTGTTCTGGAAATTGTCGGCGTCAGCAAAAGCTTCGGCGCCAACCTTGCCAATGACGATATTTCCATGACGCTGGCCAAAGGCGAGGTCGTCGCCCTGCTCGGCGAGAACGGCGCGGGCAAGACCACGCTGATGAGCATCCTTTTCGGCCACTACGTGCCTGATGCCGGCCGAATTCTGATCGACGGCGCCGAGTTGCCGCAGGGCAAGCCGCGCGCGGCAATCCGCGCCGGCGTCGGCATGGTGCATCAGCATTTCTCGCTCGCACCCAATCTGACCGTTCTCGAAAACGTCATGACCGGCACGGAAGGGCTTTGGTCCTGGCGATCGGCAACATCGGCGGCGCGCAAGAAGCTCCTGGCGATTTCGGAGCGCTTTGGTCTCCAGGTCGATCCGAACGCCCGTCTTGGCGACCTTTCGGTCGGCGAGCAGCAAAGAGTGGAAATCCTCAAGGCGCTCTACAACGATGCCCGCATCTTGATCCTCGATGAGCCGACGGCGGTGCTGACCAACATCGAAGCCGAGCGGCTGTTCACGACCCTGAAGGAAATGGCCCGCCAGGGCCTGTCGCTGATCTTCATTTCGCACAAGCTCGACGAGGTAATGGCGGCGGCAGACCGCATCGTCGTGCTGCGCACAGGCAGGATGGTCGCCGAGCGCAGGGCGTCGGAAACGAGCAAGGCGGAACTCGCCGAGCTGATGGTCGGGCACCGCGTAACGCGGCCCGTTCGCCAACCGTCGACACCCGGTGACATTGCACTCGAGGCTTCGGGCGTGACCGTGCGAAGCGGCGGCATCGATCGTCTGAAATCGATCAGCTTCCGGCTACATCAGGGAGAGATCCTCGGCATTATTGGCGTTTCCGGCAATGGCCAGGCGGCATTGGCGCATCTTCTTTCCGGCACGCTGGCGCGCAGCAGCGGCGACCTCCGGCTGTTCGGCGAAGTGGTCGGCAATCTTGACGTCGCCGATGTCGTCGAAGCCGGCATCGGCCGCATTCCCGAGGACCGCAACCATGAGGGCGTGATCGGGGAAATGGCGATCTGGGAAAACGCCGTGCTGGAGCGGATCGCCTCGCCGGCCTTCTCGCGCCACGGCCTCGTCAACCGCAAGGCCGGCATAGCCTTCGCGCGCGCGATCATCGACGGCTTCGACGTTCGCGGCGGCGGCCCGGCGATCCGCACACGGCTGCTGTCCGGCGGCAATATGCAAAAGCTCATTCTTGGGCGCAGCCTCTATCGGCGGCCGCGCATTCTGCTTGCTGCCCAGCCTGCCCGCGGCCTTGATGAAGGGGCTGTGGCCGCTGTGCATGCGCGCCTGCTGGAAGCCCGCCGGCAGGGGACTGCGGTGCTGCTGATATCAGAGGATCTTGACGAGGTGATTGCGCTCGCAGACCGCATACAGGCGATCGTCGGCGGCCGGCTGTCGCCGCCCGTCGACGCCGATGGCGCCGACGCCCGCAGGCTGGGGCTGATGATGGCCGGCGAATGGCAAGAGACCCGCGAGGCCGATCATGCGATTTGAGCGCCGCGAGCACCGCCCGCTTTACCTGCTGGTCGCCACACCCGTCATCGCCATCATCGCGGCGCTGGGGCTGGCGGGCATCTTGATCTCGATCGCCGGCGCACCTGTCCTGGACGCCTATTGGCGCATCCTGACCGGGGCCTTCGGCTCGCGGCTTTCGGCGACCGAAACGCTGACGCGGGCAACGCCACTGATGCTGACCGGACTTGCCGCCGCCGTCGCTTTCCGCGCGCGACTCTGGAATATCGGCGCCGAGGGCCAGTTCTATCTCGGCGCCATCGCCGTTGCTGCGGCAAGCTCGAAACTGCTCGGCAATCTTCCGGCAACCATTCTCATTCCACTACTGCTGCTGGTTGGTGCCATTGCCGGCATGGTGCTGATTTTGATCCCGCTGTGGCTGAGGTTGCGCTTTTCCGTCGATGAGGTCGTCACAAGCCTGCTGATGAATTTCATCGCCGTACTTTTCGTCTCGATGCTCATAGACGGCGTCCTCAAGGATCCGCTCGCCTTTGGCTGGCCGCAGTCGCAATCCGTTAGCGATCATGCCATGCTGGCGAAGCTGATCGCCCGCTCGCGCCTGCATATCGGATTTGCGATCGCGATCGTGCTGGCGATCATCATTCACTTCGTCCAGTCCCGCACCGTATTTGGCATGCAGTCGCGCGCCGCGGGCCTCAATCCTGCCGGTGCGGTTTTTGCTGGTGTGCCGCTCGGAAGAACACTGGTGAAGGTTGCCTGTCTCTCCGGTGGGCTTGCAGGGCTTGCGGGAGCAATCGAAGTGATGGGCGTTAAGGGTTACGTGACGACCGACCTGTCGCCCGGTTTCGGCTACGCCGGCATCGTGGTGGCGATGCTTGCCAATCTCAATCCGCTCGGCGTCGTCTTCGCCGCCATATTTACGGCGACGATGTTCGTCGGCGCGGACGGCATGAGCCGGGGTCTCGGCATCCCGACCTATATTGCCGACGTTACGGTGGCGCTGTCGCTGCTGACGATGCTGATCGCATTGTTCTTCACCCAATACAGGATAAGGCGATGACGCAACTGTTCGATATCATCGCCTCTGCCGGGCTATGGGCGGCAGTCCTGCGGATCGCCACGCCGCTGATTTTCGGCACGCTCGGCGCTTTGCTCTGCGAACGGGCCGGCGTGCTTAATCTCGGCATCGAAGGCATCATGACCTTCGGCGCGATGATCGGCTGGCTTTCCGTCTATCACGGCGCCGATCTGTGGACCGGCCTGCTGATCGCGGCGGTCGCCGGCGGCTTCTTCGGCCTGCTGCACGCGTCGCTGACGGTGACGCTCGGCCTGTCCCAGCACGTCTCCGGTCTCGGCGTCACGCTCTTTGCCTCCAGTTTCAGCTATTATGTCTTCAGGCTGATCGTGCCGCTCGCCAATACGCCACCCACTATCATGCCGTTCCAGCCGATCGCCATTCCCGGCCTCTCGACGCTGCCATTCATCGGCCCGGCTCTCTTTACGCAGACGGCGCCGACCTATCTTGCGATCCTTATCGCCCTCTTGATGGCCTACATCATCTTCCGAACGCCCGTGGGGCTCGCAATCCGCATGACCGGTGAAAATCCGCATGCGGCGGAAGCCCAGGGCGTCAATCCGATGAAGGTGCGATACGGTGCAGTCATCATCGGCAGCGCGCTGATGGGAATGGGCGGCGCTTTCCTGACATTGTCGGCGTTCAACAGCTTCTTCCCGACCATGGTGCAGGGGCGCGGCTGGATCTGCATCGCACTTGTCGTGTTCGCCTCCTGGCGGCCGGGACGCGCGCTGTTCGGGGCCTTGCTCTTCGCCTTCTTCGATGCCTTTCAGCTTCGGCTGCAAACGGCGTTAAGCGGACTTGTACCCTATCAGCTCTTCCTGATGACGCCCTATATCCTTTCCATTGCGGCTCTCGCCATCATGGCCCGCCGTGCCCGCGTCCCGCAGGCGCTGATGCAGCCCTATCGTCGCGGTGAGCGGTGAAGCCGCCTTTTCCAACGAGGTTCCGATGTTCGATCTAATCGTCAGAAACGCAAATCTCCCCGATGGCCGAACCGGCATCGACATCGGCATTGAGGGCGACAGGATCATTGCCGTCGAGCGCAATCTGCAGGCGCACGCGCCGGAGGAAATCGACGCAACCGGCAGGCTGGTCAGCCCGCCTTTCGTCGATCCGCATTTTCACATGGACGCCACGCTATCGCTCGGCCTGCCGCGAATGAACGTATCGGGTACGCTGCTCGAAGGTATCGCGCTCTGGGGAGAGCTGCGCCCGATCGTGACGAAGGAGGAATTGGTCGACCGCGCGCTGCGCTATTGCGATCTCGCGGTCACGCAAGGCCTGCTGTTCATCCGCAGCCATGTCGATACGAGTGATCCCAGACTGGTGACCGTCGAGGCGATGATCGAAGTCCGCGAAAGGGTCGCGCCCTATATCGATCTGCAACTGGTCGCTTTTCCCCAGGACGGTTATTACCGCTCGCCGGGCGCGATCGACGCGCTCAACCGGGCGCTCGCTATGGGCGTCGATATCGTCGGTGGCATTCCTCACTTCGAACGGACGATGGGCGAAGGCACGGCGTCGGTCGAGGCGCTCTGCCGCATCGCCGCCGATCGCGGCCTGCCGGTCGACATGCATTGCGACGAAACCGACGATCCGCTCTCGCGCCATATCGAGACGCTGGCCGCGCAAACCATCCGCTTCGGCCTGCAGGGACGTGTCGCCGGCTCGCATCTGACCTCGATGCATTCGATGGACAATTATTATGTTTCCAAGCTCATCCCGCTGATGGCAGAGGCGGAGATCAACGTGATCCCCAATCCGCTGATCAACATCATGCTGCAGGGCCGGCACGACACCTATCCGAAACGCCGCGGCATGACCCGCGTCCGCGAGCTGATGGATGCCGGGCTGAATGTCTCCTTCGGGCACGATTGCGTCATGGATCCGTGGTATTCGATGGGGTCCGGCGACATGCTGGAGGTTGGCCACATGGCGATCCATGTCGCGCAGATGGCCGGCATCGACGACAAGAAAAGGATCTTCGACGCACTGACCGTCAATTCGGCGAAGACGATGGGGCTTGCAGGCTACGGGCTGGAGAAAGGTTGCAATGCGGACCTCATCATCCTCCAGGCAAACGATACGCTGGAGGCGCTGCGGCTGAGGCCGAACCGGCTGGCGGTGATCCGCCGCGGCAAGGTCGTCGCCCGCACGGCGCCGCGTATCGGCGAGCTTTTTCTGAACGGGCGTCCGGCCCGGATCGACGGCGGTCTGGACTACATACCTCGCTATTGAGAAGTGACGGCGCTGACCGTCGGTGGCGCGAAGCCTACCCGGCTCCTCTGCCTATCCCGCCGCTCGGCGAGCGGTGATGATCCACGCCTGCGAGTCGAACAACACACCCTCCGGAGTCGTATGCGCCTCCAGTAGATCGCGCAGCCGCTGCAGCGGTTGGTCTGGCGGTTCAGCGGTTTGTGCGAGCGCGTCCTTCACAAGATAGAGGCCGATGAACGACTCAAGCGCCGCTTCGACGTTCGATCCGTAGAAGACCGGCTCCCGCACCTCGGCAAAGTCGATCGAGACAAAGCCTGCTGCGCTGAGAAGCTCCGTTGCGACGGTTGGATCGCCCAGCGAAAACGGATTGGGAGCACCTGGGGAAACGGCAGGTTCAGGCGCCAGAGCCTGACGGATGGCGCCGGACCAGACGTTGCGCTCCCGGCTCTGCCACACCATCCAAACGATACGCCCGCCCGGCCGCATCGCTCGGCCGATATTGGCAAATGCCGCCGCCGGATCGGCAAAAAACATCACGCCGAACCGGCTGATACAGAGGTCGAACCTGGCTGGCAGGAAGGCGTGGAACGGCGCGTTCGCCTGCTCGAAAACCACATTTCGCAAACCCTCCGCGGCACTCCGTCGCCTTGCGATCTCGAGCATTTCAGCCGAAACGTCCACACCGACCGCTTCTCCCTGCCTTGCGGCGCGGGCGGCCTCGCGCGTCGTTTGTCCTGCACCGCAGCCGATATCGAGCACTCGATCGCCCGGGCCGACGCCGGCGGCAATCCTGAGGTGCTGATTGTGTCTTGCCAATTCCGCATCGTAAAAGTCGGCACGATCCAACGCCATAACGCTTCCCTCTGCTTTGTTGGATGGGCAATTCAAGTCGCTGTCACGCGTGTCAGCTTACGCGAAAACAGATTGCATATTAGGATCAGTTGTGCAAGGTGATGAACTAGTTGCGATATGCAATCGGAAGGATTGAAGCATGCAAACGACCGGATCAATGCTCGTCACCGAAAAGATGGTTGAACTCACGGGTGTCAAACTCCAGACCCAAGCCTTCGGCGACCCGGCCGGCGCACCGATCCTGTTGATCATGGGAGTGATGTCCTCGATGCTGTGGTGGCCGGAACGGTTCTGTGAGGAACTTGCCGCACGGGGACGCTACGTCATCCGCTACGACCAGCGTGACACCGGCCTTTCCACGCATTATGCGCCGGGTGAGCCCGGCTATTCGTTTGACGATCTGTCCGAAGACGCCATCGCCGTTCTCGATGGCTATGGCATTGAAGCCGCGCATCTGGTCGGCATGTCGATGGGCGGTTTCGTCGCGCAAGAAGCCGCTTTGCGCCACCCCCGGCGTGTGCTGACCCTCACCCTGATCAGCACCTCCCCGATCGGGATCGACGGCCTGCCCTCCTCCACCGGGGCTTACAATGAACACTCCGCCGCTGCCGAGCATATCGACTGGTCGGACCTTGAAGCCATTGCCGATTTCATGCGTCGCGATTCAGCCATGTTGGCCGGCACCAGGCATCCGCACGATGCCGAGGCGGCGAGTGCGCTGATCGCGCGCGACATGGGCCGCGCCACGTCCTTTGTCAGTGCGACCAATCATTTCATGCTGTTAAGCGGGGACAAGGCCGCCACCGTGCATGCGTCCAACATCAAGGCGCCGGTTCTCGCGATCCACGGCACAGCGGATCCGCTGTTTCCGATCGAGCACGGAGAGGCCTTCACCCGTGTCGTGCCGAAGGCGGATCTGCACCGGATTGCCGGCGGAGGGCACGAGATTCACGATCGCGACATTGACGAGATGGTGCGCATTATTGCCGATCATACCAGGCCATCACCCAATCGCTAAACGGCTGGAGCCATGCGTGCCGGCGTCGCTTCCGGCATGCCTGAATTGCATCAGGCGATCTTCTGGCGGGCCGGCAGCTTCCAGCCGGGCCGGACGAAATGGCAGGTATAGCCGTTCGGGATGCGCTCCAGATAGTCCTGATGCTCGGGTTCGGCCTCCCAAAAGTCGCCGGCCGGCAGGACGTCGGTGACGACCTTGCCGGGCCAGAGGCCGGATGCGTCGACATCGGCGATCGTATCTCTGGCGACTTGCTCCTGCTCGGGGCTGACATAGAAGATTGCCGAACGATAGCTGGTGCCGACGTCGTTGCCCTGGCGGTTGCGCGTGCTCGGATCGTGGATCTGGAAGAAGAATTCGAGGATGTCCCGATAGCTGATTCTGGCGGGATCGAAGATGATTTCGATCGCCTCGGCATGGGTTCCGTGGTTGCGGTAGGTGGCATTCGGCACGTCGCCACCGGTATAGCCGACGCGGGTCGAAATCACGCCCTTATAGCGGCGGATGAGGTCCTGCATGCCCCAGAAGCAGCCGCCGGCGAGCACTGCACGTTCTTCGGTCATTGGGTGTCTCCTTGTTTGCCCAGAGATAGTGTCTCGCGGCGCCGATTTCCATAAGGCGGAAACAAGCACAGCTGTGCAATTTCTCTGCAAACAGGCCCGCTCCTGTCATGTCGATGTTACCCGCCGGCGTTAGCAAAGCCTTGGACAATCCCGCGGAGGCAGAGCCTCGACACCTGATGGAGATGGGTTATGAATAGACGTGAATTTCTGATCACATCCTCGGCTGCGGCCGGTCTTCTGGCTCTTCCGCGTTTCGCATCGGCCGCGGCCGGCACGATCGACCTCTATAGCGGCTCGGATGCCAATATCGTCGACCTCTGGAACAACATCATCCGCCCCGCCTTTCAAAAGGCGCATCCTGACGTCGCCCTGAAGGTGACCGATGCCGGCGACAATAACGGCCTGCGCGCCATCGCCGACCGCGCGCTCGCGGCGCTGAAGACGAAGACCGATCCGCAGGCCGACCTCTTCGAGCAGTTCGATCCGCGTCTGCCGTCCGGCGGCATCGATGCCGGCCTCTGGGTCAAATTCTCCGCCGAGAATATCGAAGGCTACGATCGCATCAACCCGCTCGCCCTCGACACGCCTTATTCGCTTCCCTATCGCGGTTCGCAGGTGCTTCTCGCCTACGACACGACCAAACTCGACCCGAAGAATGCGCCGAAGAGCTGGGATCAGCTGACCGCGTGGATCAAGGCCAACCCGGGCCAGTTCATCTACAACAGGCCCGACAAGGGCGGCTCGGGCGGCAACTTCGTCCGCCGCGCGATCCATGAAGTGAACGGCCGCGATCCGAAGAAGTTCAAGGTCGACAATTTCACCGCAGACCTCGCCACCGAGGCGCTGACGCCGGCCTGGAAGATCCTCAGCGATCTCGCTCCCTCGCTCTACGACAAGGGTGCGTATACAGCAGGCAATACCCAGTCGATCCAGCTGCTCGCCCAGGGCGTCGTCACCATGGTGCCGGTCTGGTCGGATCAGGTGCTGCAGGCGATTGCGCAGGGCGTGCTGCCGGACACGACCGGCCTCGTGCAGCTCGGCGATCTCGCCCTTTGCGGCGGTTTCTCCAGCATCACGGTCTTCTCGAACGGCGCCAACAAGGACGCGGCCCTGCAACTTGCCGCATTCATGCTGACGAAGGAAATGCAGGAAGCGATCATCACTCAGATCGGCGGCTTCCCCGCCGTCTCCTGGGACCACATCTCCGACGACCTGCGCAAGAAATATGCCGATGTCATTCCGTCGACCATCCCGACCTTCCCGAGCGGCGATTGGGAAAAGGCGATCAATGACGGCTGGTACCGCAACGTCGCTCCGAGCATCAGCCGCACCTGATGTCCGCCGCCGATGCTGCGCCGGCGGCCCTCAGCCGTCACCGGTTCATCAACAGGGGGAGCTCGATCGGGCTCCTCCTCGTTGCCCTGCCGGTGTTCCTGCTCGCATGGCTGATCATCTTCCCGATCTTCTCGGCGGTCGTCGGCACGATCCTCGTTCGGGGTCCTGACGGTGCGACCGAGGTCTCGCTCGCCTCCTATCGTTTCTTCTTCACCGACGGCTACAGCCTCGGCAATCTGTGGCTGACGCTCTGGACCACCGCCGTCTGCGGTGTCCTGCTGCTGGCGATCGGCCTTCCGATCGCGCTTTACCTCAGGTTTTCACAAGGGCGGCTCGCCGCCTATGTGCAGGCCCTGGCGATCTTTCCGATGTTCGTGCCGTCGATCATCCTTGCCTATGCGCTGATCAGGACGATCGGGCCGAACGGCACGGTCGACCTGCTGCTGAACGCCGTCGGCCTGCCCAAACTGCGCACGCCCTATCTGACGCCCTGGGGTCCGGTCATCGGACTCGTCTGGGACAATCTTCCGCTCACGGTGCTGATGCTGACGGCCGGGCTTTCCTCCGTCTCGAACAGCGCCATCGAGGCCGCCCGCGACGTCGGCGCAAGGCCGCTTCGGGTCTTCGTCTCGATCATCCTGCCGCGCATGGGCAATTCCCTGCTGGTGACCGCCTCCTTCGCCGTGCTCGGCATCTTCTCCGCCTTCACCCTTCCCTACGTGCTCGGCCCGGCATCGCCTGAAATGATGGGGCCGTTCATGCAGCGCACTTTCGCCGACATGAACGACCCGCTGAACGCGATGACCCAAGCCGTCATCACGTTCGGCTTCTGCCTGCTTTTCGGCATTTTCTATGTCCGGTCGATCGCAAAGAACCGCGAGGCACGCGCATGAGGACGGCCAAACCAGGCATCGCGCTCCGCTTCGATTGGATCGGCCTCGTCTTCGCATGCCTGCTGACCCTGTTCATCGCGCTGCCGCTCATCGTCGTCGGCACATGGGCCTTCACCGAGGTCTGGCGTTACCCCTCGGTCATCCCGCAGCGGTTCGGCCTGCGTTTCTGGGGTCAAACGCTGGCGCGTCCGGATGTCTGGGACGCGCTGCTCCTCAGCCTGCGCCTGACGACGACGGTAACCGTTCTTTCCGCCATCATCTGCCTTCCTGCGGCTTACGCCTTCGCGCGCATGCGCTTTCCCGGCAGGGACATCCTGTTCCTCTCGTTCCTCGCATCGCATGCCTTTCCGAAATTCGGCCTGCTCGTCGCCATTGCCGGCATTTTCCTGCAGCTCGGCCTGATCAGCACCTTCTGGGGCGTCGTGTTGATCCAGCTCGTCGGCACGCTGATGCTGATGATCTGGATTCCGGTCGCGGCCTTTCAGAATGTCGACCGGCGCATGGAGGAGGCGGCGCGCGACGCCGGTGCCACGCCGCTGCGCGTCTTCTGGTCGATCACGCTGCCGCAGGCCGCCCCGACGATATCAGCCGCACTGCTCCTGACCTTCGTCGGCACCTTCTACGAAACCGAAGGCGCCTGGTTGATCGGCGCGCCTCAGATCCGCACCATGCCGGTGCTGATGATCAGCTTCATCAACAATCAGATCGTCGTGCAATACGGCGCCGTGCTCTCGGTGATGCTGTGGGTGCCGTCCTTCATCGCGCTGACGTTTGCGCGCCGCGTGGTCGGCACCGGCGCCTTTGCGAGAGGTTTTGGTGCGTGAGGCGCCGCGCGTCAAAACAGGGAAGGATCTGAGCATGGCACATCTGGCGATCGAAGGCGTTTCGAAGCTGTTCGGGAGCACCTTTGCCGTTCGCGACTTCTCCCTTGAAGTCGGCGACGGCGAGCTCGTCTGCCTGCTCGGCCCATCCGGCTCCGGCAAGTCTACGCTTCTGAGGATGATCGGTGGCTTCGAGCGGCCGAGCGGCGGAACGATCCGCATCGATGCCGGGGACGTAACGAACCTGCCGCCCGAGCGGCGGCCGACCGGCATGGTGTTCCAGAGCCATGCGCTCTGGACGCATATGGATGTCTTCAACAACATCGCCTTCGGCTTGAAGCTCCGCCGGCTGCCGAAGTCCGAAATCCGTGAGCGCGTGGAGAACGCTTTGACGCTGGTCGGCCTTGGCGATTATGGGCGCCGGATGACGACGCAATTGTCGGGCGGGCAGCAGCAGCGCGTGGCGCTTGCCCGCTCGCTGGTGCTCGAGCCGAAGATCCTACTGCTCGACGAGCCCTTCGCCAGCCTCGATCAGCACCTGCGCGAAAGGCTGCGGGAGGAAGTGCGCGATATCCAGCAGCGCCTCGGCATCACCACGCTCTTCGTCACCCACGGCCAGGACGAGGCCCTGGCGCTTGCCGACCGCATCGTCGTCATGCGCGACGGATGCACCGAGCAGATCGCGCCGCCGAGCACCATCTATCGTCAGCCGCAGACGGCCTTCGTCGCCGGTTTCATCGGTTCGATGAATTTCGTCCACAGCCACACAAGGAACGGCGTCTGCGACCATCCGCTCTTTCCGCTGGCCGTCCCGGTCGAAGACGGGCCGGTGACCCTTGCCGCCCGCCCGGAAGCGCTGACGATCCGGCTCGCGGACCGGCCGGATGCCGCCACAGTCCATCGCACCGTCGATTTCGGCACTCATAAAATGGTCGATATCGATCTTGCCGACGGCAGTCGCCTGAAGGCGATGGTGGCGCCGGACGATCGCTTGCAGGCGGGGATGAAGGTCGAGCCGAGCTTCATGAGCTTCTTCGTTTTCCGCGACAACGCGCTCATCTACCAGTCGGCGCCGGCAAAGGGCGGTGCGGAGGCCGGGCAACTTCTGCCGGTCTAAAACGGCTATGCTTTTGCCAGAAAGCCATCCTTGAGCCAGGGATGCAATGCCTTGCTGGCGGCGAGGATATCGCCCTTCCCGTCGACCTCGGCCCCGGAAAAACGGGTGACGATGCCGCCCGCCTCTTCGACCATCAGCGCCGAGGCACCAAAGTCATGGATCGAAAGCCCGTCCTCGAAAAAGCCGTCCAGCCGGCCGCAGGCGACATAGGCGATCGACAGTGCCGCCGAGCCGAGGCGGCGCACGCCGGCCGTATTTGCCATCAGACGCTTGATGGCGTCGAAATAGGTTTCCTCGGCGACCGCCTTGACCTGCCCGGGGATCGGCAGGCCGGCGCCGATAAGCACGTTCTCGATGTCGGCGATATCGGCGCAGCGGATAGGCTCGCCGTTGAGATAGGCGCCGCCGCCGGTCTCGGCGCTGAACAATTCGTCCTGCATGGCGTCATAAACGACGCCAGCGACCAGCCTGCCGCCTTCGGCGATGGCGATCGTCATGCCGAAATGCGGAACGCCCCAGGCGTAATTGGTGGTGCCGTCGATCGGGTCGATGTAGATGATCGGCGTGTCCGGCCCGCCTGTGCGGTTGCCGACGGCCTCTTCGCCCTGGATGGCATAATCCGGAAAGGCCTTCGTGATTTCCTCGACAATGATCCGCTCGACGGCGACATCGATTTCGGTCTGGTAATCGCGCGGCGCCTTGGCCAGGATTTCTGCCGATGTCCGCCGCCGCAGCGAGGCTCGGGCCGTTTCGCCTGCCTTCAGGACCGTTTCGGCAAGCACGATGAGGCGGGATGACGCGGTCGGCGAAAGACGCGCTGATATCGGGGAGGATGCCATGAGAAGATCCGGATGCTGCAGATGAAACGCAAGTGACTCGTGCGAAAGCACTCCCTTCGCAGAGGCCGATGATGGTTTTATGAAGCTGACTCTCGCCCCTGTCCACCTGTTGTTATATCAGGCGATCCGTCGATGCATCGAAGAGATGGATCTGAGCCGGGTCGACCGAAAGGCCGATCATGTCTCCTGTTTTGACCCTGTCGCGGCGCGTCTCGACGATCGTCAGTTCCGGCTCGGTCGCCGCGACGATGAAGGTCGAGGAGCCGGTCGATTCGACGAAGGCAATCGGCACGTCGAAACTGCCCTGCCCGGGAGCGACAACCTCGATATGTTCAGGCCGGACACCTGCGATGAGCTTGCGTCCGGGCTCGATGGCGCGGTCGATGGCAAGTCTCTGCTTCACGGCGCCGAAATCCAGCATCAGGCTCTTGCCGTCTTCCGCGACGATCGCCGGAATGAAATTCATCGCCGGTGAACCGATGAAGCCTGCCACGAACCGGTTCGCCGGCCGGTCGTAGAGATCGAGCGGTGCGCCCTGCTGCTCGATGATGCCGTCGCGCATCACCACCACATGATCGGCCATGGTCATCGCTTCGACCTGGTCATGGGTGACGTAAACGAAGGTTGCGTTCAGCCGGTCGTGCAGCGACCGGATTTCCTTGCGCATATGGACACGCAGTGCCGCATCGAGGTTGGACAGCGGCTCGTCGAACAGGAAGGCTTTGGGATGGCGGATGATGGCGCGGCTCATGGCGACGCGCTGGCGCTGGCCGCCGGAAAGTTCGCGCGGATAACGCTTGAGGAGATGCGAAAGACCGGTTGTCGCCGCCACCTCCTCTGCCGCCTTTTTGGCTTCCGCCTTGGCGATGCCGCGAATGCGCAGGCTGTAGGTCAGGTTCTCCTCGACCGTCATGTGCGGATAGAGCGCATAAGACTGGAACACCATGGCGACGTCGCGCTTGCGCGGCGGCACGCCGTTCATCAGCTCGCCGGCGATCCGGAGGTCGCCGGTCGAAATGCTTTCAAGACCGGCAAGCGAGCGCAGCAATGTGGATTTGCCGCAGCCCGAAGGGCCGACGAGCGCGACGAAAGTACCCTTGGCGATCGACAGGTCGATGTTCTTCAGGGCGTGGAAGGCGCCGTAATATTTGTTGACGCCTCTGAGCTCGATCTGTGTGGTCATTTGAGGGCTCCAGAGGTGAGGCCGGATACGATGCGGCGCTGCAAGAGAACGAAGATGGCAAGGATCGGCGTCACATACATCGTCGCGTAGGCCATGATGTTGTTCCACTCGTTGGTGTTCGGCCCCATAAAGGAGTTGAGACCGACGCTTGCCGGCTGAAGGTCGACCGCCTGGATCATCGACTTCGAATAGACGAATTCGCCGAAGGCCTGCATGAAGATCAGGATGGCGCTGACGAGGATGCCGTTGCGGGCGAGCGGCAGGACGATGCTGAAGAAGGCGCCGACCCGCGAATTGCCGTCGACGAGGGCTGCCTCTTCCAGTTCCTGGGGAACGCTCATGAAGGTGGCGCGCACCAGGATGACGAAGAACGGCATGCTCTTGGCCGCGACCGCGATGATGACAGCAAGCCGCGGATAAGAAAGCATGCCGATCTGCGAGAATCCGACGAAGATCGGCGTGATCATCAGCGAGGCTGGCAGGACCTGCAGCATCAGGATCAGGAACAGGCCGATATCCACCCAGACATTACGGTATCTGGCGAGCACATAGGCGCAGCCGACGCCGAGCAGCGTGATCAGCACTACCGAGCCCAGCGCGATGACCAGCGAATTCCAGAGATAGCGGCCCATGCCGCGGCTTTCCCACACATAGGTGTAGGTGCCCCATTGCGGTGCTGCCGGCCAGAAACTCGGCGGCGTGGCGAACATCTCCGAGCCGCTTTTCAGCGCGGTGATGTACATCCAATAGAGCGGGAAGAGATAGATCGCCGCCATGACGATCGATATTGCCAGCATCAGCCGGTCGCGGTTCGTGGTCGTGCTCATCCGCGCACCTCATGACGTGTGGAGCGGACATAGACGACGGAGGCGAACATGACGAAGACGATCATGATGACGGAGATCGTCGCGCCCTTGGCGAAATCATATTGGCGGAAGGAAAGGTCCCAGGCCCAATATTGCGTGACGTTCGACGAATTGTTCGGTCCGCCCGAAGTGATCGCGGCGAAAAGATCGAACTGCTGCAGCGTGAAAATCAGCCCGAGCGCGATGATCGCGCCGATCGTCGAGCGCATCATCGGCAGCGTGATCGTCCAGAAACGCTGCCAGACATTGGCGCCGTCGAGTTCGGCCGCTTCGTAGAGATCGGCGGGAATGCCGGCAAGACCGACGGACAGCAGGATCATGTTGAACGAGGTACCGAGCCAGATATTGGCGATAATGACGGCATAGAGCGAATAATGCGGGTCCGAGCGCCAGAAGATATTGCCGGAGATGATGCCGCTTTCCCTGAGAATGAAATTCAGCACGCCGAAATCGCCTGAAAGAATCCAGTTCCAGATGGCGCCGACAACGAGGCCGGGCATTACCCAGGAGACGAGGAACAGGCCGCGCATCCACGAGGCGCCGGGGAAACTGACCCAGAAGAACAGCGCCAGGCCGAAGCCGATCAGGAACTGGCCGGCGATGGAGCCGGTGACGAAGATGACGGTGTTCGCGAGGATCGGCAGCGTTTCCGGCTGTGCGAAGAGATCGGTATAATTCTTGAAGCCGACGAAAGGACGCGAGAAGGTCCCGAGGCTGAACATGTCGACCTCCTGGAAACTCATCACCACATTGTAGATGAGCGGCAACCCCGCCATCAGGAACAGAAAGCCGAGCGGGAAAGCGACGAGCACGATATCGAAACCGCGGCCGTCCCTGACGCTCATCAGGATCCTTTTCATGCGTCCTCCGATGCTCCGATCGGGGCCGCCTGGCGCAAAATGCGGAAGGCGGCCCCTGCCGGGAGGAAATGGTTGAGTTATCCCTTCTCCCCAGCGGGGAGAAGGTGCCCGATAGGGCGGATGAGGGGGCGGCAGGCTCGACGGCAGTTGTCCTTCGCGTTTACGCTCAGGACGTTCGTCGCTTTGCTCCTCACCCCCTCATCTGCCTTCGGGCATCCGTACCTGGGTCGAGCCGCGTGTCTCGACCCGTCCTTCGGACCCCCGCCGGGAGAAGGGGAGCAAGGCTCAGCCTAACACAGCCTTGATCTTATCCGCGGCCTGGTCGAGCGCGTCCTTCGGGCTCATCTGGCCGGTCAGCGCCGCCTGGATGGCGTCCTGGATCGCCTTGGAGATCTTCGGCCATTGCGGATGGGGGCCGCGCGGCTTGGCGTATTTCAGCTGTTCGAGGAAGACCTTGAGGGCGGCGTCCTTCAGCGGCTGACCGCTTTCGGGGATGGAGATGTCGGAACGGGCCGGAAGCTGGCCGAAATTCTTGAACATCTTGTCGTCCTGCGAGGCGAAAAATTCGAGCGCCTTGAAGGCTTCGGCCGGATGTTTGCTGCTGGCGAAGATCGCCCAGTTGAAGTCGCCCATGGCCGACGAGCGTTCAGCCCCTTCCTTGGGAACCGGAAGCAGGGTGACGCCCCAGTCGAATTTCGCTTCCTGCGTCATGCGGTCGAGTTCCCAGGGACCGGAGATCGCCATGGCCGCGTTGCCGGAGTTGAACGTGCCGGTCGAATCCCACTGGCCGCGCGTCAGCGTGTCGGGAGAAGCGAGCTTCTCGTCCATGATCGTCTTCCAGATCCCGAGCGCCTTCACCGCGCCGTCGGCGTTGATATGCTCATAGCTGCCGCCACCCATCTGAGCCCAGGGGAGAAATTGGAAGGTGCCCTCCTCATTGGCCTTGGCCGAGAAAGCGAGACCGTAGATGTTCTTGGCGGGGTCGGTCAGCTTGCGCGCATCCTCGACCAGCTCGTCCCAGGTCTGCGGCGGCTTCGCCGGATCGAGGCCCTTCGCTTTGAACATATCCTTGTTGTAGTAGAGCGCGATCGTGTTCGTCGCTTTCGGCACGCCGTAATATTTGCCGTCCCATTCGACCGATTTCAGCGGGCCGGGGAAATAATTATCCGGCTTGATGACGGTCGACTTGGCGATCATGTCGGTGAGATCGAGGAAGGCGCCGCGCGACGAGAACATCGCATGTTCCGGATTGTCGACGGCGATGATGTCGGGCGCCTGGCCGGTCGCATAGGCGCGCATCGCCTCGGTGACGACGTCGTCGAACTGGATCAGCCGGTATTCGATCTTGATGCCGTTGTTCTGGGCGTTGAACTCCTTGACGAGGTTGGGCGCGGGCTGGGTGTCCTTATCGAGCGACCAGAGCGTCAGCGTGACGTCCTCGGCCTTGGCCGAGAGGCCGAACAGTGAAACGCCTGCCAGCGCCAGAGCGCCGAGAATTGCATATTTGCGGATAGCCATGGTTCTCCTCCTTTGTGGTTATCCCCGTTGCCGGCAATTCCTCCTTGCCGGCAACGATGTCATCAGGCTGGATCGACGACGAATTCGCCGCCCCGGGCATGCTTGAGGTGGTTGAGCGCATAGACCTGGCCGGTCATTTCCAGTTCGTCGCGGTAGACCGGGTCGTGCCAGCCTTCGATGTCGATCGAGCCTGACCAGCCGGCAAGCCGCAGCTCGGAAATGATGTCGGTCCAGTTGCTGTCGCCAAAGCCCGGCGTGCGCATGAAGACGAATTTCTCCTTGCCGAAGATGCCGTGTTCCTTGATGACCTCCCAGCGGATGGTCGCGTCCTTGCCATGGACGTGGAAGATTTTATGCGCCCATTTGCGGATCTGCGGCATGGGGTCGATCAGATAGACCATCTGATGGCATGGTTCCCATTCCAGCCCGATATGGTCGTCCGGCGTCTCGTTGAAGATCAGCTCCCAGGCATCCGGATTATGGGCGATGTTCCAGTCGCCGCTTTCCCAGTTGCCGTCCATCGCGCAATTCTCGAAGGCGATCCTGATGCCTTTGTCGGCGGCACGCTTGGCAAGCTCGCTCCAGATCTGCTTGTAGCGCGGCAGGCTGTCGGTCAGCGGCTTGCCGCGGATGCGGCCGGTGAAGCCGGCAACGCAGGTCGCGCCGAAATGATGGGCATTGTCGATGCAGTCTTTCCAGCCCTGCAGGGTCTCGAGGTCGATTGCGCTCTCTTCCAGCGGATTGCCGAACATGCCGAGCGTCGAGATGGTGATGTCGCGATCGCCGATCGCATCGAGGCAGCGTTTGCCGAGCTCGGCGAGATCCTGGCCCTTGGTCGTCTGCCAGAAGAAGGGCTCGAAGCTCTCGAAGCCCAGATCGGCAATCTGGCCGATGCGCTGGGCGGCATCGCCCTTGTTGCCGCTGACCATGGTGCCGATGCGAATGGATTTTGCAGGGTTGCTCACGTCACGTCTTCCTATGCTGAAATTTCGATGCGCCGGCCGGTCTTGGCGCTTTCGATCGCACCGAAGACCATGGCGAGGCTTCTGATATTGTCGGAATTGACCGTTTCGGGCTGTTTGCCGCTGCGGATCGCCGCGATGAAATCGGCGATGACGCTGGCGTGGCCGTGCGTTTCGGCATCGTGTTCCGGACCGGGAACGTTTACGGCAGCAGAGCCGCGCAGAAGGCCTGGCTCCTCGCCGACAACAGTCGCCTTGAAACTCTCCTCGCCATCCCAGGTCAGCATCCCCTTCGAGCCGACCAGGCGCCACTGACTTTCCCAGCTGGTGCGCTCGCCCTCGGCGCACCAGGAGCCGCGATAGGTGAAGACGATATCGTCGGAAAATTCGAAGATTGCATTGGCCGAGGCGCCGTGCCGGTACCACGAGCCCTTCGGATTGCGCTCGACGCAATAGACGGCCAGCGGCTTCCTGTCGGCGACGTAACGCGCGGCATCGAAGGTGTGGATCGCCATGTCGAGAAGCAGCACGTTGTCCATCTCCTCGCGGAAACCGCCGAAATGCGGCGCAAGGAAGAAGTCGCAATGAATGCCGGTGAGATCACCGATCGCGCCACTGTCGACGAAACGGCGCAGGCGCCGGATGCCGGAGATGAAGCGGCGGTTCTGGATGACGGCGTGGATGCGGCCAGTTTCGGCGGCGAGATCGATCAGCGCGGCGCCCTCGGCAAGCGTGGCAGCCATCGGCTTTTCGCTCAGCACATGGCAGCCGGCCTTGAGTGCCGTCGAAACGACATCGTAACGGGCGGACGGAATGACGATGTCGAAGACCAGATCTGCCTTCGTGGCAGCGATGACGTCGGAGAGATCTGAACCGATGACGGCGCTGTCGAGGCCGAACTCGGCAGCGAGCTGTTCCGCCGTCTCGCGATTGATGTCGACAAGGCCGACGATGGCGATGGAGCCAGCGAGATCAGGGTTGGACGCGATGGCACGCAACCAACCTTTGGACATAGCTCCGCACCCGCACAGAATGGCACTGAATTTCACGATTTCCTCCGGGGAATGGCGCCAACTCTCCTCGTGACACGCACTCCGTAAACGTTTACGACTGTAGGCGAAAACATTTTGCGGTGTCAATAGAGGCCAATTGTGAAATTACGGGCGGGAGGAAAAACACAACAGATGAAAGGGATTCGCCAGCTTGCCGAATCCCTGGATATCTCGATCGGAACGGTCTCCCGCGCGCTGAACGGCAGGCCGGATGTCAATAAGGAAACCCGTCTTCGCGTGTTGGCGGCGGCTGAGGCGCTTGGCTATGTTGCCAACCAATCGGGGCGGAGCCTGAGGCAGGGAGAGACGAAGGTCATCGGGCTGATGATCGAATCGAGCACGGAGGCGGTCGAAAATGCCGATAACTTCTTCCTCGGCGTCACCAGCGGCCTGCAGAGCGTCTTCGCCCACCACAAGCTCGACCTCGTCATGCTGCCCTGCCCGAGCGACGAGGATCCGCACGAATATTTGAAGCGCATGGTGGCGCGGCGCATGGTCGATGCGATGATCATCTCGAACACACAGCGCATCGACCGCCGCATCGATCTTCTGTCGCGGGCAAAGATTCCGTTCGTTACGGTCGGTCGCAGCCTTTCGGCGAACAGCTTCCCATGGATCGACCTCGACTTCGAAGGCGTCGCCGAGCGCGCCGTCGAACGGCTGGTCGCGCGCGGCCACCGCCGGATCGCGATCACGGCGCCGTCGAGCGAGGTCAACCTCGGCTACGTCTTTGTCTAGAGCTATCGCCGTGCGCTCGAGCAGCACGGTCTTCCCTTCGACCCGTCGCTCGTCATCCGCGTCAAATCGAGCGAACAGGGCGGCTACCAGGCGGCCCATGAACTGCTGCTGCTTGAGGACCGGCCGACGGCGGTGATCCTGATCTACGAACTGATGGCGATCGGCCTTTACCGCCGCCTGATGCAATCGGGCGTCCTGCCCGGCCGCGATCTTGCGGTGATCGGCTTCCGCGATGCCCCGCGCGCCCGATTTCTGCAGCCTTCGCTCAACTGCTTCCGCATGTCGCTCTACGATCTCGGCGTCGCGCTCGGCCAAATGCTGCTCGCCCGCATGCCGGCCTATCGAGACTTCTATTCCGATGCCGGTGGCAACATGATCTGGCCACTGGAACTGGTGGCAGGAGAAAGCGACGTATTTCAGCTGACGGAGGCCTGAAGGTTGCCGGCTTCGGCCTCCCCTGCGAGCACCGCAGAGGATATAATGGCTGGGTGACAAAAAATGTCTCGCGGAGCCCGATCATTCGAATTTAATCTCTATGCCAACCGGTATTTCGGGCCGAATATGGTAGCCGGTTTCGATCGATCAGGAGGGGTCATGACGGTGTCATCTATCTCGCGGCGCACGCTGATGAAGGGCGCTGCTCTGCTGCTTGCCTCGACGGCGCTCGCCCGCCAGGCGCTGGCGCAGACCGCGCCTGGCGGCGGGAGACTGGTCGTTGCGGCCGATTCCGAGCCCAAGAACCTCAACCCTGCCATCGTCGCTTCGAACGGTGTCTTTTTCATCGCCAGCAAGGTGATCGAACCACTGGCCGAAGCCTCCTTTGACGGCAAGGACGGGCTTGCGCCGCGGCTTGCCACCTCCTGGGAAGGCTCGGCCGACGGCCTTTCCGTCACCTTCAAGCTACGCGACGGCGTCACCTGGCACGACGGCAAGCCGTTCACCTCGGTCGATGTCGCCTTCTCCGCCCTGAATATCTGGAAGCCGCTGCAGAATCTCGGCCGCCTTGTCTTCGCCAATCTCGAGGCCGTCGATACGCCCGACGACTACACCGCCATCTTCCGCTTCTCCAAGCCGACGCCGTTCCAGCTCATTCGCAATGCCCTGCCCGTCGTCACCAGCGTCGTCGCCAAACACATCTTCGACGGCAGCGATATCGCCGTCAATCCTGCCAACAACAAGCTTGTCGGCACCGGGCCGTTCAAATTCGCCGAACACAAACCCGGCGAATACTACCGGCTGACGCGCAATGAGACTTATTGGGACAAGGACCAGCCGAAACTCGACGAGGTCATCTTCCGCGTGCTGCCCGACCGGGCGTCGGCCGGTGCGGCGCTCGAAGCCGGCGAAATCCAACTGGCAGCCTTCTCGGCGGTGCCGCTAGCCGATCTTGACCGCATCTCCAAGGTCGACGGCATCAAGGTGATCTCGAAGGGTTACGAGGCCTTGACCTACCAGCTCGTCGTCGAGATCAATCACCGCCGCAAGGAGCTCGCCGACCTCAGGGTCCGCCAGGCGATCGCGCACGCTATCGACAAGAAATTCGTGGTCGACACGATCTTCCTCGGTTATGCCGCCGCCGCCACAGGCCCGGTGCCGCAGAATGCGCCGGAATTCTATAGCTCCGATGTCGCGACCTATGATTTCAATCCGGCGGCCGCCAACGATATTCTCGACAAGGCGGGTTATGCCCAGGGGGCGGACGGCAACCGCTTCAAGCTGAAGCTCCGCCCCGCGCCCTATTTCAACGAGACCCGCCAGTTCGGCGATTACCTTCGCCAGGCGCTTGCCGCGATCGGCATCGATGCCGAGATCGTCAATGCCGATGCGGCCGCGCACCAAAAGGCTGTCTACACCGACCACGATTTCGACCTCGCCGTCGCCCCGCCGGTGTTCCGCGGCGATCCAGCGATCTCCACCACCATTCTCGTTCAGTCCGGTACGCCTGGTGGTGTGCCTTTTTCCAACCAGGGCGGTTATGCCAATCCCGAGCTCGACAAGATCATCAAGCAGGCCTCCGAGACCGTCGACACGGCGGCACGCACCGATCTCTACCGCAAGTTCCAGGAGCTCGTCGTCGCCGATCTGCCGCTGATCAACGTCGCGGAATGGGGCTTCATCACCGTCGCCCGCGACACCGTGCTCAATGTCGCGGACAATCCGCGCTGGGCCGTCTCGAACTGGGGCGATACCGCGCTGCAATCGTGATAGGATCGGCGGCAATTCTCTTCCGGAGGCCTTAGCCGGCGTGAAACGCGCAATCCTCCTCCTGCGGCGTAGGGCGATCAGCAGCCTTCCAGTGCTGCTGATCGTGGTGATCTTCACCTTTTTCCTGCTCGAATCCGCCTCGGGTGATGCCGTCGATGCCTATCTGGGCGCGATCGGCGGCGGCGATGCGGCACTCAGGCAGGCGCTGCGCGAGAGCTACGGCCTCGACCGGTCCGTGCTGGCACGGCTCTGGCTCTATCTTTCCTCGCTGGCACGGCTCGATCTCGGCTGGTCGGTCGCCTTCGACCGGCCGGTCGGCGCACTCATCGCCGAGCGCCTGCCCAACACGCTGCTGTTGATGGGCAGCGCGACGGCGCTTTCTTTCGGCCTTGGTTCCGCGCTCGGCATCCTCGCCGGGGCGCGGCCGGGAAGCTTGCGCGACCGGCTGCTGTCGATCGGCTCGCTGATCGTCTATGCCATTCCGAGCTTCTGGCTCGGCCTGGTCCTGAGCATTGTCCTTTCGGTGAAGCTGCGCTGGTTTCCCATCGCCGGCATCGAGACGATCGCTTCGGGCAAGACCGGGTTTTCCCGTGCCCTCGACATATCAGAGCATCTGGTCCTGCCGGTCGGCGCCCTTGCCCTGATCTATCTCGCCTTGTTCCTGCGGGTGATGCGGGCCGGTATGGCTGAGGCCTGGAAATTGGAATTCGTCCTTTTCGCCCGCGCCAAGGGCCTGTCGCGCAGCCGCATCGTGCTGCGCCATGTGGCGCGCAATGCGCTGCTGCCGCTTGTCACCATGCTTGGGCTGCAATCGGCGGCCATGCTCGGCGGCAGCGTGGTCATCGAGAGTGTTTTTGCGATCCCCGGTTTCGGGCGCTTGGCACAGGAGGCAGTCAACGGCCGCGACGCGCCGCTGTTGATGGGCATCGTCGTCACCAGCGCTGTTCTTGTCATTTCGGTCAATTTCCTCGTCGATCTTATCTATGCCGCGCTCGACCCGCGCATCGGCGCTTCGGAGGGCGGCGCATGAGTGGTCTCCAGCGTCTGCTCGGCACGTGGGAAGGCATGGCCGGATTTGCAATCCTGGTCATCCTGCTTCTGTTCGGGCTGCTTGCCCCCATCATTTCGCCCGGCGATCCGCTGAGGATCGCCGGGCGGGCGCTACTTGCGCCCTTCACCGACCCGGCCTTTCCCCTTGGCACGGATCGCCTCGGACGTGATGTGCTCGCCGGCCTGCTCTATGGCGCGCGAACCTCGCTTGCCGTCGGCCTCGCGGCAGCCTTTTCGGCCATGGTCCTCGGCGTCTGCGTCGGCATGGCGGCCGGATTTTCCGGCGGGTTCGTCGACGAGGCGTTGATGCGCGTGGTCGACGCCTTCCAGATCGTGCCGGGCTTCCTGCTTGCCCTCGCCTTCGTCAGCACCATCGGGGTGTCGACCCCGATCGTCGTGCTTGCCATCGCGCTTGGCGCCTGGGCCGATCCGGCGCGGCTGACGCGAGCCCAGGTGCTGGCGATCCGCGAGCAGGATTACGTCGCCTCGGCAAGGGTGATCGGCATGCATCCCGCGGAAATCGCCTTTCGCGAGATCCTGCCGAACGCGCTGCCGCCGGTGCTGGCGCTTTCCGCGACCATCGTCGCCGGCGCGATCCTCACCGAGGCGGCGCTTTCCTTTCTTGGCCTCGGCAATCCGAATATCGCCACCTGGGGTTCGATGATCGCCGAAGGCCGCAGCGTCCTGCGCTCGGCCGCCTATCTCTCCGTCCTGCCGGGCGCGGCACTTGCCGTGACCGTGCTCGGCGTGCATCTCTTCAGCGAGGGTCTCGGCAGGGCGCTCGGCGATGACGGCGGGAGGGCGGCATGAGCGACATCTTCTGCAGCCTCCGGCAGCTTTCGGTCACGTATGGGCGCGGCAGGAACAATGCGACCGCGCTCGATCATATCGATCTCGATATCGCCACCGGCGAGAGGCTGGCGATCATCGGCGAAAGCGGCTCCGGCAAGAGCACGCTCGCCCGGGCGCTCGCCGGTCTGCTGCCCGAGGGAACGAAAGTCACGGGCGAGATGTTCTGGCCTGCGCTCGGCCATCCGCCCCGCCCGGGCCGCGATTTCGGCTTCGTCTTCCAGGATCCCGGTACGAGCCTCAATCCCGTCCTGACGGTCGGCGAGCAGATCGCCGAGGGCGCCAGGCGCCATCTCGGGCTCAGCTGGAAGCAGGCCTCTACCCGAGCCGAGGAACTGCTCGGGCGGGTGCGGATGCCGCAGCCGGACAAGGCGATGCGGGCCTTTCCGCACCAGCTTTCCGGCGGCCAGCGCCAGCGCGTGGCGATCGCAGCGGCGATCGCTGCAAGGCCCGCGTTGCTGATGGCCGACGAGGCGACGAGCGCCCTCGATGTCGTGGTCCAGGCCGAGATCGTCCGCCTGCTTGACGGGCTGGTGCGCGAGGACGGCATGACGCTGCTCTTCATCACCCACGACATCGCGCTCGCCTCCGGCTTCGTCGACCGGATCGCCGTGTTCCGCGATGCGCGCCTCGTCGAGGCAGGTCCCGTGCGTTCGGTGCTTTCAGCGACCGCGAGCAACTATACCGCCGCTCTCATTGCCAGCCATCGCGACCTCGCGACGCCACCCCTGATCGAAGAGCTGGCGCCATGAACCCTCTGCTGTCCATAGAAAACATCTCGAAGGATTTTTCTTCCGCGGGCCGCCGGGTCGCCGCGCTCGACAATGTTTCGCTGACGATCGCAGGCGGGGAAACGCTCGGTCTGGTCGGCGCCTCCGGCAGCGGAAAATCGACGCTGTCGCGTATCCTGCTGCGGCTCCTCTCCTGTGATGCCGGTGCGATCCGTTTTGAGGGAGAGGATTGGCTGACGCTGAGAGGTGCTGCCTTGCGCCGCAGGCGGGCGCGCATGCAGATGGTGTTCCAGGATCCGCTGGCCGCCTTCAACCCGCTGGCGACGGTCGGTTCGGTGCTTGACGACCCCTTGCGCATCCACGGCGTCGTGTCGAAAAACCGGCGTGCCGGCGAGATCGCCATGCTCCTCGAACGTGTCGGCCTGCCTGCCGACTATGCCCGCCGGCCGGTCCGCGCGCTCTCCGGCGGCCAGCGCCAGCGTGTGGCGATTGCCCGGGCGATCGCCACACGGCCGTCGCTGCTGGTGCTCGACGAGGCAGTCTCGGCGCTTGACGTCACCGTGCGCGGCAGGATCCTCGAACTTTTAGTCGAGCTGCAGAAGGAGCACGGCATTGCCTGTCTGTTCATTTCGCACGATCTTGCCGTGGTGCGTGCCGTTTCCCACCGCATCGCCGTCATGGACGGCGGCCGGATCGTCGAGACCGGTCCGGCCGCGGCAGTTGTCGCCGCACCGCAATCGGCTGCCGGCCGCGCGCTCGTGGCAGCCGTTCCTCGTCTTGTGACCGAACCGTTGTGAAGGAGGCGTCAATGTTCGATCTCGGTTGGAATCCCCTGCTCGGCGCGCCTTTGTACCCCGCGGAGCGCTACGCCATGCTCGCTGACCGGATCGGCCGCATTCTGCGCTGCCGGGGTGACGTCGTGCTGGTGCAGGCAGAGGCGGTGGTGGCGCTGGAAGCGGTGGCGGTCAGTCTCGCGCGTCCCGGCCTTTCAGCCCTCAACCTCGTCACCAGTCCCTATGGTGGCTGGTTCGGGCAGTGGCTGCGGCGAGGCGGCGCAACCGTTCGGAATCTCGTCGCCGAATCGGGCTTGCCGATCGAGATCGACGCCGTCGCCAAAGCCCTCGATGCCGGCCCTCATATCGATGTGCTCGCCGTGGTTCATGCGGAATCTGCGAGCGGCATTCTCAACCCGCTGCCGGAGATACTCGCGGTTGCGCACGCCCGCGGCATCGCCACCGTCGTCGATGCGGTCGCCTCGGTCGGCGGACATCGGCTCGAGGTCGACGATCTCGGCATCGACATCGCGGTGATCGGCCCGCAAAAGGCGCTCGGCGGTCCGGCGGGTGTCTCTGCGCTCTCCGTCAGTCAGCGTGCCTGGGATCTCGTTCTCAAGGGTGGCGCGCCGCGCGACTCGATCCTGTCGCTGGCCGATCTGAAGCGCTGGATCGACGACGGTCGGCGCATCCTGCCCGGAACCCCGGCGCCGCTGGAATTCTTTGCGCTGGAGGCGGCCCTCGACCGCATCGAGGCCGAGGGCCTGGAGAATGTCATTGCCCGCCATGCGCTGGCGGCATCGGCGACGTGGGCCGGGCTCGCCGCACTCGGCGCCCCGGCCTGGGTGCCGGCGGCAACAGCGTCGAACCTGGTGACGGCGGTGCCGTTGCCTGAGGTACTGGAACCGGCTTCGGTGATCGCGGCCGCGGGGCGGCTGGGGGTCGAGCTGACGGAAGCCGTGGGAACCGCGCCCGCCCGGCTCGTGCGGCTGAACCACACAGGCCCGCGCGCCGCATTCCAGACAGTGCTCTCGAATGTCGTGGGCTACGGCGCAGCCCTTAGGCAGACCGGCCGTCCCGCCGATATCGCCGCCGCTGCAGAGGCGATAGCCGCAGCCTACGGTCGCTGAATGTTATGTTCGGCTCTTGATAATCGCGGCTCGGCAAGGCAGGAGTGTGGCATCGCGGAGACCGGATGCAGATGACGAAATTGCTGGATGCGCAGGGCCTGGAGATTTTGCACGAGGGGCATCGCACCCGTCTGAAATGGCACCGGCTGCGCAAACGTTTTGCCGATCCGCTGTTCTCCGCCGAAGTGATGGCGGAGGGATTTGCCGCAGGCGCCTCGATGGAACTCGATCTGCGCGTGCGCGCCGACGGCGGTTTCGTCGTGCTGCACGACGAGGACCTCGAAGGGGAAACGACTGGTCATGGACCGATCGCCGAAAAGCGCCTCAGCGACCTCCGCGATATCAGGATGCAGGGGGGCGACCGGCCGCTGATCCTCAGCGAGGACCTCGCCGCCATGCTGCAAGCGGCCCACCCGGCCGCACTGCTGCAGTTCGACATGAAGGACGATTACGAGGCGATCGGCGCGCAGGGCATCGCGCATCTCGCCGCGCATTTCCAGGAAATCGCCGCGTCGGTGATCGTCAGCGCCGGCAGTCTCGATCTTATCGTCGCGGTCAAGGAGAAGCTTCCGCATCTCTTGCGCGGCATCGATCCCACGGACAAGCTCTACGGGATCAGGAAGGCCGGCGGCTGGAAGGCTGTCGAGATCGAATTGCGCGCCGACCTCCGCGGCCCGACCGAACCGGACACGGTCTATCTCCACTGGCCGCTGATCCTTGATGCCGCCAATGAGGGTCTCGACATGATCGCGCTCTGCCAGGACGAAGGCAAACGCGTCGATGCCTGGACCTTTACCCTGAAGCATCCCGAGGTCGGTTTCAGCGAACCGGAATGGCGGAACTTCCAGGCGCTGATGGCGCTGAAGCCGGATCAGATCACCACCGACGAGGCGCCGGCGACCGACCGCGCGTGGAGCCGCCGCATGGCATGTTGACCCGTCCGGAAATGTGCAGCCGTTCCGGACGATGGCATGCCTTAAGCAACGGGCTTTTAGCCGCCGACTGACAGCCCCTCGCTCTCAAGGATGAAGGCGAACTCGCCGGCAAGCCCCGGCGCATGGGCGATGACCGGCCCGCCATCCGCAAGCAGCTTGTCGATCGGCGGCATCGCCACCACAGCGCCGGCCTCTTCGGCGATCAGCGCGCCGGCAAGCATGTCCCAGGCATTGAGATGGCGTTCGTAATAGAGGTCGGCAGCACCCTCGGCGACGCGAACCAGGTCGATGGCAGCCGCGCCCATGCGGCGATAGTCGATGCCGCGTTCGTGCAGCCGCCGGGAGAGTGCGAGATAGTCGTCGAAACTCGTTTTGCGGGAATGCCCGAGGATGACCAGCGCATTGGCTGGATCGTCGGTTGCGGCGGCATGAATGGCAAGCCCGTCCTTGAAGGCACCGCCGCCGCGCACGGCATGGAAGACCTTGTCTTCGGCGGCGTCGTAGACCACGCCGATCTCGATCCTGCCGCCAGCGACGAAAGCGATCGAGACGCCCCAATGCCGGAAGCCCCTGATGTAATTGGTCGTGCCGTCGATTGGATCGACGACCCAGGCGCCGACCCCGTCCGACAGTCCGCCGCTTTCCTCTCCCATGAACGTATCGTCTGGAAAGCGCGAGAGGAGCCCGTCGCGGATCGCCTGTTCGGCCCTCTTGTCGGCGACAGTGACGAAATCCTGCAATCCCTTGTTTTCGACGGCGAGGATGCCGGGGTCAGAGTCGCGGCGAAACCGGGCCGCTTCCCGTCCGGTCTCGAGGGCAACGGCGATCGCGACCTCCGCCCGGGCCCGGATGGCAGCGGCATCGAATGCGGAATTCATCAAGCAGTCCTTCTTCTTATCAGTGTCACCGGCGTAAATTCGACGCGCGCAGTCAGGTCCGGCTCGGCTATCCGGCCCATCAGCAGATCGACGGTCTGTTCGGCCTGGATATCGCAAGGTTGGCGGATCGTCGTTAGCTCATAGGCGGTCCAGCTCGCCTGCGGAATATCGTCATGGCCGATGATGGAGAGCGGCGGCGCGTCGGCGCGGCCGCGGCCCTGCATGATGCGGTCGAGGACGCCGCAGGCCATGTAGTCGTTGGCGCAGAACAAGCCGTCAATGCCGGATGCGGCAAGTTCGCCGGCCGCATCATAGCCGCTCCGGTAATCGTTGATCCTGATCTGCAGAAACTGCGGCTCGGCGCCGAGCTGCTTGCAGCGGGCAATGAAGGCCTCGCTGCGCCGCCGCGCCGTATAGGATATCGCGGGTGCGGCCATCACCGCGGGCTTTCGCACGCCGCTTTCGATCAAGTGCGTGGCGGCGAGATGGCCGGCCATGCGGTCGTCCGAGATGATGCGATCGACAAAGGGAATGTCATTGCCCTTGTTGATCAGCACGATCGGCACGCCTTCGGCCGCACATTGCTCGCAGATCGTGGTCGGCGGTGCGTCCGAGGTGACGATGACGCCGGAGACGGCGTAATGCAGCAGCTGACCGATGACTGTCGACGTATCCGCCTCCTGCGAGGTCGGCAGCAGGATCGGGCGGAAATTGCGGGCAAGCAGCACTCTCGCCAGATGCTCGATCTGCAATGTGCGGAACGGATTGTCGAGGCCGGCGGCGACGACGCCGACGAGATCGGAGCGTTTGTTGGTGAGGCTTCGGGCAAGATAGTTCACCCGGTAGCCGAGCTCCTTGGCGGCCTGATAGACCTTTTCCCGGGTCTTCGGTGAGACGCTGGCATCCGGCGTGAAGGCGCGTGAGACGGCGGCGCGCGAGACGCCGGCCACCCGCGCCACGTCGAAGGAGGTTACCTTGCGCGGTCCCTTATCCCTGTCTGCCAACTGCTTTTTCCCTCTCTGCCGACGGCCGCATCAGATCGGGCAGATCCGTGCAGATGCCGAGAACCGGAAGTTTCATGATGTCGTCGAGAACCGCCGGCCGCTCCTCGTGCCAGAGCACGATCTCGCGGCCCGCCTCGAAGGCGCGGTGCATCAGCGCGTCGGTTACCAGGTCCTGCGGACGCTCGCCTGACCTCTCCCAGCAGAGATGCAAAATATCGGCGCCGGTCTCGTCGCCGAGGGCATGCGGATCGTGGCCGACGCGGATCAGCACCGAAAGCGGGAAATCGCAGCCCGCGTCCCTGAGTTCGCGCACCTGCGCCGTATCGAAGGAGCCGAGGCAGGCAAAACGCTGGTTCATCTCGGCAAGATGGCGCCAACAGCGCGGGCCGGTCCCGGACGCCTTCAGTTCGACATAGAGACCGGTTCCGGTCTCCCGGGCGAGAGCGGCGACCTCCGAAAAACGCGGCACGTCGACGCCGTCAAGGGCGGCGAGCTCGGCGGCCGTCATGTCGGAAATGCGGCGGTCGATGCCGAAGACGCGCTCGAGATGGTCGTCATGCGAGACGACGACCACGCCGTCGCCGGTCAGCTGCGCGTCGAGCTCCCACATCTCGGCGCCGAGTTCGGCAGCGCGGCGGAAGGCGGCGAGCGTGTTCTCGCGTTCATGGCCGCTGGCGCCGCGATGGCCGATGCAGAAGGGAAGCCGGTCCTTGGCTGCTGGCCAGCCGTAGCGCTCGAAAAAAGCCGAAAAATCGCGGGTCATCAAATCCTCCTGCCATTTTCGTCGAACACGAACACGCCACGGCTGTCGATCGCCCAGGTGACATGGTCGCCAACATGGATATCGTTGCGCACCGGCTGAATCGAACGCAGCAGCGGGCCACCCGCAAGGGCCACGTCGTAGAGGTTTTCGCGGCCCTGTGTCTCGGCGAAGGTAATCTTGCCGGTGACGGGAGTATCACCCGCCGGTGTGAAATGCTCGGGCCTGACGCCAAGCATCAGCTTGCTGCCCTCGGCGGCGCCGACAGTGCCTGGCAGCGGCACGCGGATCTCGCTCTCGGGGATGATGAAGGCACCTTTGTCCATGACGCCGCGCAGGAAAGTAATCGGCGGATTGCCGAGGAAGCCGGCGACGAAAGCGGTTTTCGGGTCATTGTACATTTCGGCCGGCGTAGCGATCTGGACGATCTCGCCCTCCTTCATGATGGCGATGCGGTCGCACATGCTCATCGCCTCCACCTGGTCATGGGTGACGAGAATGGCGGTGATGCCGGTCTCGCGCTGCAGCCGGCGGATTTCCGAGCGCATTTCGAGGCGCAGCTTGGCGTCGAGATTGGCGAGCGGTTCGTCGAGCAGCAGCACATCAGGCTTGCGGATCAGGGCGCGGGCCAGCGCCACGCGCTGCTGCTGGCCGCCGGAAAGCTGCGCCGGTCGGCGTTCCATGAGATTGTCGATATGGACAAGCCCTGAAATACGATCGACCGCCTTGCGGATCTCGGCGGCGTTGACGCCCTTCACCTTGAGGGGAAAACTGATGTTTTCGGCAACCGTCATGTGCGGATAGAGCGCATAGGACTGGAAGACAACGCCGACATTGCGGGCCTGGCTCGGCAGGTCGGTGACATCGCGGTCGCCGAAGAGGATGCGTCCGCTGGTCGGCCGGTGGATGCCGCAAACCGCGAAAAGCGTTGTCGATTTGCCGCAGCCGGAAGGCCCGAGCAGCGCCAGCATCTCGCCGTCGCGGACTTCGAGCTGCATGTTCTCGATGACCTTGGTGGAGCCGAAGCTCTTCGAAAAATTGTCGAGGAGGATGCGCATCAGCCTTTGCTCCCGCCGCCGTAGATGTTCATCAGATATTTGTTGAAGAGCGCGTAAGCGATCAGCACCGGAATGAGGTAGAAGAGGCCGACCGCTTTGAACATGTTGAAATCGTAGTTGTTGTCGTCGGCGAGGAAGCCGGCGAGATAGACCGACAACACCTGCACGTCATTGCCCGGTGCCAGCACCTGCGGCAGGATGAATTCGCCCCAGCCGGAGAGGAAGGAGAACAGGCCGAGCGCCATGATGCCGGGCTTGACCTGCGGCAGCACGAGGCTGCGCCAGACCCGGAAGCGCGAGGCACCGTCGACGACGCCGGCCATTTCGATTTCCCACGGCACGGTGTCGTAGAAGCCCTTCATCAGCCAGATGCCGAGCGGCAGGTCGATCGCCGCCTTCACCAGGATGACACCGATCAGCGAATTGTAGAGACCGATCATCTGCAGCACGATGAAGATGGCGATAATCAGCGTGACCGACGGGAAGGCATGCAGCACCATGACGCCGGCAAGGAAGAAACCGCGCGCCGGCACGTTCAGCCGCGACAGCACATAACCGGCCATCGACGAGACGATGAGCACGAGGCTGGTGGTGCAGGCCGAAAACAGCAGCGTATTCACCGTCACCTGCCAGATATTCGCCTTGCCCGCCGTCGTCTGCCACAGGAAACGCCAGTGATTGAGCGTCAGGCCGGAAGGCAGCAAGGCATCCGGCTGTTTCACGGTCACGGTGTCGAGGAAGAGATAGACATACATCAGGAGCAGCGGCAGGCTGACGATGGTCAGCGCCGTTATGACGGGCCAGCTGCGATAATTTGCCGAAGGCTGCGATTGTTCGGCCATGGTCAGTCCTCGATCAGGGGCTTGGCGACAAGCGTGCCGTAGTTGAAGACGCGCAGATAAAGGAGCGACAGCAGCACGCCGATGACGACGAGCACCAGCGCCATGGCCGCGCCCAGCCCGTATTCGAGATTGCCGGCATAATTCCTGAGCGCGGTGTGATAGGCGGAGAGCGCCCAAACCTCGGTCGTGTTGCCCGGTCCGCCATTGGTCGCGAGCAGGATTTCATTGAAGGAGGCGAGCAGCGACAGCGTCTGGTAGCAGGTGACGAAGAGGATCGGCCAGCGCATCTGCGGCAGGATGATGTAGCGGATCTGCTGCCAGCGCGACGCGCCGTCGACCTCGCTCGCATAGAACTGGCTCTTCGGAATGGCCTTCATTGCCGAGGAGAACACCAGCATGCCCATCGAGGCGCCGATGAAGCCGTTGATAAGCACGACGAAGAACCAGGCATTATAAGCGTTGTCGAGCAGGTAGTTCTTCGGGGGATAGCCGAACTTGCCCATCAGGATCGAGATGAAACCCGTATCCCAGGCGAGCCATTTCCACAGCATGACATAGATGACGACGGGGGTGATGCGCGGCAGAAGCCAGATGCCGCGAAAGATCGAGGCCGGCGTCGGCGGCATATAATGCGTCCAGATGGCGAGCAGCAGCGCATAGCCGACATTGAAGAGCGTCAGCACCAGCGCGACGTAGAGCGCGGTGTTGAATAGCACCCGCGCCATATCAGGCGAGGTGGCGATGCGGGAGAAATTGTCTGGTGTCCAGGTCCAGCCGGTATAGGTGGCCTCGGCCACCGTTTCCTTCTGTTCCTGCGTCAGCTTGAGGCCGAGGGTGTCCAGCGCCGAAAACAGCTCTTCCTTGCTGTTGAAGCGGGTGTTGACGACGGAGCGGTTGAACTGTTCGGAGATCTGTTTGACCTCGCGCGTCGAAGGGCGATCGGCGAGATCCTTGATCATACGCTCGGCTTCGCGGCGCGTCGGGAAGACCTCGCCGGCATGTTTGGCGCGCAGCTCCGCGGCGATACCAGGCTCAAGGCCGAGGCCCTCGACGGCCTTGAGGCCCCCCTCGTCGATCGCGTAGCGCGGTTCGGCCATCTCGGCGGCAATGTCGGGCATGGCCGACTTCAGTGCGATCAGGGAATTGGGTGCGATCTGATAGACGCCGCCGGAAATGCCGGTTGCGGTCGTCATATTGGTCATCGAGAAGACCGCGGTCAAAACGACCGGCATCAGGAAGAACAGGACGATCATGATCGCCGCAGGCGCGATCATCACCAGTCCAAGCCTTCTGGACGATTTCATGGAAGCCTCCTCGCGGGGACCGACCGGGCAGCGGGGTCGCCGCTGCCCGGAAGAGTGCTTCGACTTTAGCGGATGACGATCTTGTCGCCGAGCGTGCTCTTCAGCTCGCTCTCGGCATCGCCGATAGCGGCGTCGACGGTCTTGGCGCCGGTCCAGGATGCCTCGAGGTTCTTCCACATGATGTTCCAATATTTGCCGAAATCGGAATTGTTCGGCATCGCATTGGCATGCGGCAGCAGGCGCTCGGTGGCTTCGCGAGCCCAGCGGTCGTCCGCATAGAAGTCCACTTCGGCTTCGGCTTTGGAGATGCCGAGATGGGCGGATTTGATCGCATGCAGCGCGTTGATGCGCGGTTCGGAGGCGATCGTGATCAGCTGAGCGGCGATCTGCGTATCTTCATCGCTGTGTCCTGCGGTCAGCATGTAGACGAGCGGATGCGTCAGCGTGTTGGCCTTGCCGCCCTCGCCGGCCGGGATCAGCGTGAAGACGATGTTGTCGAAGAAATCCTTCAGGCCTTCCTGGTTGACGAGGCGGGCATAATGCCAGGTGCCGGCGTCCCAGATGCCGGCCTTGCCGGTGGCGACTTCCTTCCACCACTGATCACCCGGCATGCCGATATGGTTCTTCTTGGTGACGCCCGTTTTCACGGCATCGGAGATGAACTGATAGGTCCGGGTCATGGCCGCCTTGTCGAAAACGAGCTTGCCGTTTTCTTCCATCGTACCGCCGAAGCTCGTGTAGAACTGCCAGTAGTCAGGGCCGTTGCTGGGGCGCGGATAGAAGCCGTAGCCTGGCTGGACGAGACCCTTGTCCTGCATCTTCTTGGCGTCTTCTAGCAGGTTCTTCATGGTGTACTTGCCGTCCTGAACGTTCTGCGGCAGTGCATCGAGATCGGCGTCGCTATAGCCGATCGCCTTCATGTAAGGCTTCCAGAAGAACATCGGGCGGGATTCGGCATCCTGCGGAATGCCGTATACGGTGCCGTTGTACGAGGCGATCTGCATCAGGTTTTCGTAGATGCCGTTGAGCGGCCATGCGTCGAGATCAACGTGATCCTCGATCGGAACGATAAGGCCGGCCTGTGACCAGGGGGCGATATCTTCATGACCGCTGGCGACGATGTTCGGGGCGGTCTTGGCTTCCGCGGCAAGCGTCAGCGCCTGCTTGAAATCGTCCCAGCCGGAATAGGGCTTCTTCTCGATGGTGATCTTCAGGTCTTCACCCTTGAGCGCGGCTTCGCGCTGGAGCTGCTGGGCTGCGATCTCGATGGCGTCGAGGCGATAGGTGTCGTTCGGGCCGGTGCCGCCGGCCCAGACGCTGATGGTAACGTCCTTGGCAAGCGCAAATGCGGAGGTCGAGGCCAGGATGGCGGCCGCGATCGTAAGGGATTTCAACGTCGGCAAAATGGTCATTTTCTTCGTCTCCCTGGAAGAGCAGTGTGAAGCCTCTTGACGGGCCAGCACTGTCGCTTGACGGCCGTTCCGAAACCCCACGAAAACGTGACATGTCCCGCTCTATGGGCTCAACGTAACGGCCGAATGACAAAATTGAGCACGTGTGCAAAATTATTATGACGATGTCCGAAAGACTTGCAAGCGACGGTTTTCGGCGGGCATGTTTTGCGCTTCAAATTGCGCTTATGCTGCGCTAGCATCACGTCATGAGCCTTGAATCCGTCCGCGCCTTCCTCCGTGCGCATGCCCCTGATATCGACATCATCGAAACCGCCGAGAGTTCCTCGACGGTTGCCCTTGCCGCCGAGGCCCATGGTGTCGAGCCCGCCCAGATCGCCAAGACGATCTGCCTGCGCGTCGGCGAGCAGATGATGTTGGTTGTCGCCGGCGGGACGGCCCGCCTCGACAATCGCAAGTTCAAGGACACGTTCGGGGCCAAGGGGCGCATGCTCGATGCCGAAGAGGTCGCGGCGGTCACCAGCCATCCGGTGGGCGGTGTCTGCCCCTTCGGCCTGCCCTCGCCGCTGCCGATCTATTGCGATATTTCGCTACAACGCTTCGACGAAGTCGTCCCGGCGGCCGGCTCGACCAATTCGGCCGTGCGCATCGCCACAGGGCGGCTGGCGGAGTTGACCGGCGCCAGCTGGGTCGATGTCTGCCAGTAATGGCGTCGAAGAGCTTCACACGCGGGAAAGAATACCTATATGACATCTCGACATGCCGCGATGTGCATGACAGGAGATCAGGAATGAGTGCCGTTTCGCGTTTTGCCAAGGTCGCGGCCATTGCCGTACTGACGAGCGCTACCGTTTTTGCTTCGCTCGGGGATGCCGAGGCGCGCCGCGCCGGCGGCGGTTTCGGAAGCCGCGGCACGCGCACCTTCCAGGCTCCGCCTGTCACCCAAACTGCGCCTGCTCCGGCCGCGCCGATCGAACGGTCGATGACGCCGCGCCCGCAGACGACGGCACCCGCTGCCGCGCAACAGCCCTTCGGCGCCCAGCGCCCGGGCCTCTTCGGCGGTTTCGGCCGGTCGATGATCGGCGGCCTGATCGCCGGCGGCCTTCTCGGCATGCTGCTCGGCCACGGTTTCGGCGGCGGCTTCGGCTTTCTCGGCATGCTGCTGCAGATCGCGTTGATCGGCGGCGCCGTGATGCTGGCGATGCGTTATTTCGCCAATCGCCGCCAGCCCTCCTACGGGGTGAGCGGCCAGAGCCGCTCCTATAATATGTCGCCTACCAACAATTCGTCCTTCCAGACCCCGACGATCGGTTCGGGCGCTTCTTTCGGCCAATCGTCGCGCGGCAACCGCCCGAGCGACGAGATCGGGCTGGCACAGGCCGATCTCGATCAGTTCGAGGAATTGCTGACCAGCATTCAGACCGCTTACGGCGCTGAGGATTATGGCACGCTGCGCCGGCTGACGACGCCCGAGGCCATGTCCTATCTTGCCGAGGAACTCGGCGAAAACGCCACCAACGGCGTGCGCAACCGCGTCTCCGACGTCAAGCTGCTGCAGGGCGATATTGCCGAGGCCTGGCGCGAAGACGGCCAGGAATATGCGACGCTCGCCATGCGTTACTCGTCGATCGACGCCATGGTCGAACGCGACAGCGGCCGTGTCGTTTCCGGTGACGACCGTCACCCGAGTGAAAGTACCGAGGTGTGGACCTTCGTGCGCAAATCGGGCGCTGACTGGAAGCTCGCCGCGATCCAGGGCACCGAACAGCGCGCCGCCTGAGGCGCGCGCTTACCCTGGCTTAATTCACCGCGACCGGTTTGGAGCGCATGCGGGAGACCGTCTCGCGCTCCGCCCGCTTGCAGCGCATCGGCGGCAAGCCACGATCCATCAGGTCCATATCTTCCAGCACCATATCGCCCATCTTCTTGAAGGCGCTGTCGAGGGCGCCGGCCCGATGCGCCGAGCGGATGAAGCCTTTCAGGCTGCGCACCGGATGATCGGGCGGCAGCGGCTCTTGCGGATAGACGTCGCTCGCCGCGACGATATGGCCTGACGAGACGGCCGCCATCAGCGCATCGAAATCGACGACATCGGCGCGGCTGAGCAGGATGAAGGCTGCACCCTTGCGCATGCCGGCGAAGGCCTCGGCGCCGAGAAATCCCTTGTTTTCGCTGGTGACGGCGGCGACGACGAAGACGAAATCGCTCTTCGTCAGGACATCCTCCAGGCTTGCCGGTTCGACGCCGTTTTCCTCGAGGATCGATTGGGGCAGCCAGGGATCGAACACCCTGATGCGCGCCCTGAAGCCGGACAGCACCCGGCGCAGCGCCTTGCCGAGATCGCCGAAGCCGACGATGCCGATCTCGGAACCGGCGACGAGCCGCGCACTCGCATTGCCCTCTCCGCCCCACAGCTCGCTGCCCTGACGGAAGTCGACATCCGCATCGACGATGCCGCGCGCCAAGGCCAGGGCGAAGCCGAGACCGATTTCGGCGACCGGCTCGGCAAAGACCTGGCCTGTGGTCACGACATGAATGCCGCGCTCAAAGAGCACCTCATAGGGCATGTTGTTCAAGAGATTGCTTTCGACATTGAGGATCGAGCGCAAGGCCGGCATTCTGGCCAGCGTTTCCGCCGACAACGGCGGCTGGCCGATGATGTAGCGCGCCTTGCCGAGGATATCGTCGCCAAGCCCGGCGACAGTATCCGCATCGGCTTCGACGACCTCATATTTCGCATGCAATCGGGCACGGCTCTTGTCGCTGAAGATCAGATCGAGCGTGCGCGGCTCGGGCGCGCTGATTACCAGCGGCCGTTCGGCATTCGTCATGGGTATCTCCTCTGTCGCCGGCGGCTTGCGTTGCCCCGGCCGGAGAATTGATACTCTCTGGCCTTGGTCGTTTCCAGCTGACGGCAAAGGAATTGGAGAGCGAACCCCTCATCGGCGCTGATCTTGATCTGCCAGAGCAATCGAAAGCGGCATTTGCCTATCAGATAAGCAATTGAATTCTCTTGTTGTTTTGCGGCTATCGTGTTGACGGGGCCGATTGCTTGATTTAGCTTGATGCGCGCAAGTAGGCGCCGTGCCGGCGGCCGCAGGATGTCGAAGAACTGCAAAGGAACGAACAATGAATTCAGTATTTAAGAGCGGCTTGCTTGCCTTGGCTGCCGTCGCGCTTCCGGCCGTTGCTTCCGCCCATCCTGCCGTTGGTGAGGGTGCCGGCTTCAGCCATGGCTTTGCTCATCCGATGTCCGGGCTCGATCATGTTCTCGCCATGGTGATGGTCGGGGTTTTTGCTTTCCAGCTCGGCGGCCGCGCCATCTGGCTCCTGCCGACGACCTTCGTCCTGGTGATGGCGGGTGGCGGCGCTCTCGGCGTTGCCGGCGTCAATCTTCCCTTCGTTGAAACCGGGATTGCGCTTTCCGTCGTCATTCTGGGGGCCGTCGTTGCACTCAACGTCAAGGCGCCGCTGGCCGCAGCACTCGGCATCGCCGGCCTCTTCGCCATCTTCCATGGTCATGCGCACGGCGCCGAAATGCCGGAAAATGCGACCGGCGCTGCCTATGCTGCCGGCTTCATGATCGCGACCGTGCTGCTGCATGGCGCCGGCCTCGCTCTCGGCTACGTCATCGGTCGCGCCGGCGAAAGTCGAAGCATTTTCGTGACGCGGGCCGCCGGCGGCGTTGCCGCCATATCGGGCCTCGGCATCCTGGCCGGCTTGATCTGATCGGCCGTATTGCTGCTGCCAGAAAGCACCCATTCAGCCAAGAACGCCCGGCGATATATTGCCGGCGTTTTTTGCATCGTTCGGTAACGAGCCATGGACTTGCCCTACGTAATTCGGGCCGCCGCCAAATCTGACGGGTGAATTGACAATATCCAAATTGACGCAGGCACCTCTTGCCGATTGCCGGCGAGGTGTAAAACTCTGTATAGTAATTTCAGAAATTTCTGAAATCACAGATGCAACGGAAATTGCCATGAACCTTCCGCCTCTCGTCCAATCCTTCGTTCTCCATTTCGGCGAGATGGGATCGCGCTGGGGGATCAACCGCACGGTCGGCCAGATCTATGCCCTGCTCTTCGTCTCGCCCGGACCGCTCTGCGCCGAGGAGATCGCCGAGTCGCTCGGCATCTCGCGCTCCAATGTGTCGATGAGCCTGCGCGAATTGCAGGCCTGGAACCTCGTCCTTCTCAAACACAAGCCGGACGATCGGCGCGATTTCTTCACCACGCCGGATGACGTCTGGCTCATCTTGCGGACGCTGGCCGAGGAACGAAAGAAGCGTGAAGTCGATCCGACGCTGTCGGTTCTGCGCGAAATCCTGATGCAGCGCCCCGCCAGCGAGGCCGAACGGCATGCGCAACAGCGCATGGGCGAGATGCACACGCTGATCGAACAGCTGACCCATTGGTACGAAGACGTAAAACAACTTGAGACGGAGAGGCTTGCAACGCTACTCTCGCTCGGCGCGAAAGTGACAAAGCTTCTGGAGGCCAAGGACCGAGTCATCTCGCTCGGCCGCAGCCGCCGGCCGAATCCTGCGAACAAGAGTTAGCGCCATGGGCACTGCTTTCTTCGACGCGAGAGACAGACCAGAGGCTCGGCCACTCCCAGAGGGCGAAGCCGTGCCGGCCGGCCGCGATGCGACAAAGAGCGGAATGCGCCGGGCGGCGGTGCTGCAAGCGCTGGCCGCCGCGTTCTGGGTTCCTCAGGCCGGGTTGCTGGCCTTCGCGGTGGGGCGCATCGTCGATGGCGGCGGGTTGCGTGAGGTACTCTGGCCAGCCCTCGGCATTCTTGTCCTCGGACTTGCAAGAAGCTGTCTCGACGCGGCCGGCGGCCGCCTGGCCTTTCATGTCGCGCGCGCCGAGCTCAGCCGCAGGCGGCGGATCGCGGCCGCGGCCATCTCGAGCTCGTCGCCGATCGATCGCGGTCGGCCGGTCTCCGGCAAAGCGGCAAGCGTGCTTGGCGAGCAAGCCGAACTCATCATGCCCTACCTCTCCCGTTTTCAGCCGGCGCGCATCAAGGCGAGCCTCGTGCCGCTTGTCATTCTTGCCTGCGTCCTGCCGGTCTCCTGGATCGCGGCGCTGGTTCTGCTGTTCGCCGCGCCGCTGATCCCGATCTTCATGGCACTGATCGGCTGGCGCGCCCAGGCGGCCAGCGAAAGACAACTCGTTGCCACCGGCGGTCTCAACGGCTTCCTGCTCGACCGCCTACGCGGCCTGGCGACGATCCGCGCGCTCGGCGCGGTCGATGCAACCGCATTGCGGCTGCGCCAGGAGGCGGAATCGCTGCGTAAGCGCACCATGGCGGTGCTGAAGATCGCCTTTCTCTCTTCGGCGGTGCTCGAGCTTTTCGCCGCCCTCGGTGTGGCGATGATCGCCGTCTATGTCGGCTTCAGCCTGCTCGGCGAGATCCGCTTCGGCACTTGGGCAGGCCGGCTCGACCTGACGGAGGGACTGTTCATCCTGCTGCTGGCGCCGGCCTTTTTCGAGCCGCTGCGCGAGCTCTCGGCCGTTTGGCACGACCGGGCAGCGGGTGATGCGGCGCTGAAGGCCCTGGACGCTCTTGCCGCTGGCGGCATGCCGATTCAGGGATCGGCCGAAGTTGCGCCGTTGATATCCGCCGGTGCGCCGGCCATCGAGCTTGAAAATCTTGTCTTTCGCTACGGTGCCGATGAAGCCTTGATCCTCAGCGACTTCAATCTCAATATCGCCGCCGGCGAACATCTGGCGCTTCTCGGCGCCAGCGGTTCCGGCAAGTCGACACTTCTTTCGCTGATGGCGGGGCTGGCGCCCTGCACCGGCGGTCGCATCGTCATCGGCGGCGTCGAGCTTATGGGCGACACCGCCGGTGGCTTGCGCGGCGGCATGGCCTGGATCGGCCAGAGGCCGCATATCTTTGCCGGCACCATTGTGGGAAATACCGCGCTCGGCAGAACCGACATCCCGCGCGCCGGCGTGGCGAAGGCGCTGGACGCCGCGAGGCTCGGACATGCAGTTGCCGCCTACGGCAGCCGTCCGCTCGGAGAAGGCGGGACCGGGCTTTCCGGCGGCGAGGCGCTGCGGCTTGCGATCGCGCGGGCGGCCTGCAATCCGCATCTGCGGCTGATCCTGGCCGACGAGCCGACCGCGCATCTCGATGCTGCCACCGCGGCGGAGGTTACCGAGAGCCTGCTTTCGCTCGCCAAGGGACGCACCCTTGTTGTTGCGACCCACGATCCGCTGCTTGCCGCACGCATGCATCGCAGCGTGCGCATCGATTCCCACAGCATGATCCGGGAGGCGGCCTAATGAGTGGAGTGGCTGCAGATCTCAAGCCGATCCTGCGCCTGTTCCTCGCCGAGCGCCGGCGAGCACTGCTGCTCGGCGCGGTGCTTTCGGCAGCGACGGTGACTGCGGGCATTGCCCTTCTCGGCCTGTCCGGCTGGTTCATCACCGCCACCTCGGTTGCCGGCCTTTCGGCTGCGGCCGCCGTCACTTTCGACGTCTTTGCGCCCTCGGCCGGCATTCGCCTGCTGGCCATCGTCCGAACCGCGGCGCGTTATGGCGAAAGGCTTGCGACCCATGACGCCACGCTCGGCGTGCTTGCTGGCCTGCGCGAGAAATTGTTTCGCGGTTTTGCCGAACCGGGTGCGGCGCGCGCCCTGCTCTATCGTCCCGCACGGCTGCTGTTCCGGCTGACAGCCGATGTCGATGCGCTCGACTCCCTTTATCTCCGTATTCTCGTGCCGGCCGCGGTGGCCGTCGGCGCAGCTCTGGTCGCGAGCCTCGCGCTGGGGCTGATGCATCCCTTGTTCGGTCTGTGTTTTGGCTTGCTTCTCGCCGGCGCCGGCCTCGGCCTGCCGCTGATTGCCGGCCGCGCTGCCCGCAAACACGCTCGCCGGCGCGCCCATGGCATCGAGGCGCTGCGGTCGCTGACGATCGATCTCGTCGCCGGCCAGACCGACCTGTTGATGGCCGGCCGGCTTTTCGCGCAGAAAGAGGCGATCGCCGCTGCCGATCGGTACGCCGCCAGCGCCGACGGCCGCCTGAACCGCGTGGAGACCGGCCTGACCTTCGGTTTCAGCCTTGTTTCGGCGCTGCTGCTGACGGCATCTCTGCTTGCCGTTGCGGCTCTTGCGGAAGCCCGGCTGATCACCGCTCCCGTTGCGGCCCTCGTGGTGCTTGTCGCCTTTGCGGCCGTCGAACCCTTTGCGGCGCTGCGTCGCGGCGCCCTTGACCTCGGCAGGACGCTGCTTGCGGCAAGGCGCATCGCGCCGCGGCTTGCCGTCGCCGTCGCATCCGAGCCAGTGGCACCGCCCCTCCCGGGATACGCCGTGTCGCTGGCTGACGTGTCCGCCTTCCATGAAGGCTCCAACGCAGCGGTGCTCAAGGACATCGATCTTGCGCTCCGGCAGGGCGAACGCCTCGCCGTAATCGGCAGCAGCGGCGCCGGCAAGTCGAGCCTGCTTGCTTTGCTTTCCGGCGAGTTGCCTGCCAGGACGGGAAGCATTGCCGCGACGCCGGCGACGCTGCTGACACAACGGACGGAACTCTTTGAGGATAGCCTGCGGGGTAACCTTACCCTTGCCGACCCGAAAGCGAGCGAGGCCCGTCTCCATGATGTGCTTGCCGCCGCCGGTCTGCTTGCCGATGTCGAGGCGATGCCGCAAGGGATCGATACACGGCTCGGCGAAGGCGGGCTTGGCCTTTCGGGCGGCCAGTCGCGCCGGCTGGCGCTTGCCCGGCTCTTCCTGCGCGCTACGCCGCTCTGGCTGCTCGACGAACCGACCGAGGGCCTCGACGGCGCCACCGCCCGCGACGTGCTCGGTCGTCTGTCGGCGATGGCGGCAGGCCGCTCGCTTGTTATCGCGACTCACATCCGCCGCGAGGCTGTTATCGCCGATCGCATCGCCGTCATCGAAGGCGGCCGCATCTTAGACGTTTCGCGCCGTGGAGAAGTGGCGTTCGAAAAGGCGCTCGACCGGCTTCGGCCGGATTGAGTGAGATCGCATGCCCTCAAGCGCCGGCCGGCGCTTGGGAATGCTCCATACCCCGTGGGACCGTGGGAGAAAGACAATGGAACTAGACATCGTCGCGTTATCGCGCTTCCAATTCGCGCTGACGGCGCTTTACCACTTCCTGTTCGTACCGCTGACGCTCGGCCTGTCCGTGCTCTTGGCGATCATGGAAACCGTTTATGTCATGACCGGCCGCCAGATCTGGCGGCAGATGACGAAATTCTGGGGCACGCTGTTCGGCATCAATTTCGTGCTCGGCGTCGCCACCGGCATCGTCATGGAATTCCAGTTCGGCATGAACTGGAGCTATTACAGCTATTATGTCGGCGACATCTTCGGCGCGCCGCTGGCGATCGAAGGCCTGATGGCCTTCTTCCTGGAGGCGACCTTCGTCGGCCTATTCTTCTTCGGCTGGGACAAGCTGTCGAAGGTCGGCCATCTCGTTGCCACCTGGGCGGTGGCGCTCGGTTCGAACTTCTCCGCGCTCTGGATCCTTATTGCGAACGGCTGGATGCAAAACCCGGTCGGATCTGCTCTCAATCCGCAGACGATGCGCATGGAGATCACCAGCTTCTTCGACGTCGTCTTCAATCCGGTCGCCCAGGCGAAATTCGTCCATACGGTATCGGCCGGTTACGTCTGCGCCTCGATCTTCGTGCTCGGCGTCTCGGCCTGGTATGTGCTGAAGGGCCGGCATATCGAGCTTGCTAAACGTTCGATGACTGTGGCCGCCTCCTTCGGTCTCGCTTCGGCGCTCTCGGTGGTCGTGCTCGGCGACGAGAGCGGTTATCTCGCGACCGAGAACCAGAAGATGAAGCTTGCCGCGATCGAAGGCATGTGGAAGACCGAGCCGGCGCCGGCCGCCTTCACCGCCTTCGGCTTTCCCGATCAGGAGGCGCGCGAGACGCATTTTGCCGTGCATATTCCCTGGGTCATGGGCCTGATCGGCACACGGTCGCTGACGACCGAAATACCCGGCATCGATCAGCTCGAAAAGCAGGCCGAGGTGCGCATCCGCGACGGCATCAAGGCCTATGACGCGCTGATGCAGATCCGTGCGGCGCCCGCGCAGGATCAGGTGGCGCAGGAGGTTCGCACCTCCTTCGAGGATCTCGGCCATGATCTCGGCTATGCCCTTTTGCTGAAGCGCTATGTCGACGATCCGCGCCAGGCGACCCACGCGCAGATCGCTCAGGCTGCGCGCGACACGATCCCGCATGTGCCGATGCTCTTCTGGTCCTTCCGCATCATGGTCGGCCTCGGCATCTTCTTCATCCTGCTGACCGCCACCTTCTTCTGGCTGTCGGCGCGCCGCCACCTCGACAAATACCCGCTGCTTCTGAGGGTTGCCGTGCTGGCGATCCCCCTGCCCTGGGTCGCCATCGAGCTCGGTTGGGTCGTCGCCGAGTTCGGCCGCCAGCCCTGGGTGATCGAAGGCGTCCTGCCGACGGCGGCGGCCGTCTCCAGCCTCGGCGCCGGCACCGTGCTTCTGACGATCATCGGTTTTGCCGCCCTCTACACAGTGCTGATCGTCATCGAGATGAGCCTGATGATCAAAGCGATCAGGCAGGGGCCGGAACCGGACGACGAGCCGGAAGCCGTCCTGATATCAGAAACCCTCGTCCCGGCCGCGGAGTGACTGCCATGATCCTTCACGAACTCATCGATTACGAAACCCTGCGCCTCATCTGGTGGCTGCTGCTCGGCGTGATATTGATCGCTTTTGCAACGACAGGCGGCTTCGATCTCGGCGTCGGCACGCTTCTGCCCTTTGTCGCCAGGACCGATGCGGAGCGGCGCGTGGCGATCAACACGATCGGCGCCACCTGGGAAGGCAACCAGGTCTGGCTGATCCTCGGAGGCGGCGCCATCTTCGCCGCCTGGCCGCCGCTTTACGCGGTTTCCTTCTCGGGCTTCTATCTCGCCATGTTCGCGATCCTTTTCGCGCTCATCCTGCGCCCGGTCGGCTTCAAATACCGGTCGAAACGGGAAAGCGTCCGTTGGCGAAACGGCTGGGACTGGGCGCTTTTCATCGGCGGCTTCGTGCCGGCGCTGATCTTCGGTGTTGCGGTCGGCAACGTCCTGCAGGGCGTGCCCTTCCGCTTTGCCGACGACATGCGGATCTTCTACGAAGGCTCGTTCTTCGCTTTGCTCAACCCCTTTGCGCTGCTGTGCGGGCTGTTGTCCGTCGCCATGCTGACGATGCACGGTGCCGCCTGGCTGGTCTTGAAGGCGAGCGGTCCGGTTGCAGAGCGGGCCAGAAGCTATGGCAGCATCGCCGCTCTCGCCGCCATCGTGCTGTTTGCCTTCGGCGGCGTCTTCCTGTGGATCGGCGTCGGCGGCTATCGCATCACCAGCGACATCAGCCCGATCGGGCCTTCCAATCCGCTGCTGAAGACGGTGGCGCTGGAGAAAGGCGCGTGGCTTGCCAATTACACCGCACATTCGTGGATGATCGCCGCGCCCGTCCTCGGCTTTGCCGGTGCGGCACTGGCCTTCATCGCCATGCGGGCAAGGCGCGAGGTGACGACGCTGCTCTTCAGCACGGTCGCGATCCTGGGCATCATCTCGACGGTCGGTCTCTCGATGTTCCCGTTCATCCTGCCCTCCTCGCTCGATCCACGATCGGGCCTGACGGTCTGGGATGCATCCTCCAGCCATATGACGTTGTTCATCATGCTCGTGGTGTCGGCGATCTTCCTGCCGATCATCTGTGCCTACACGGCCTGGGTCTACAAGGTTTTGTGGGGCAAGGTCGAAGAGAAATCCGTCACCGACAAAAACAGCCACGCCTACTGAGGGAGACGAAACGATGTGGTATTTCGCATGGATCCTCGGCCTGCCGCTGGCCGCCGCCTTCGCCGTCCTCAACGCCATGTGGTATGAGCTGATGGATGACGCCGCCAGAAAGAAGGCGTCCGAAACGCGCAAGTAGTTATGGAAAGGGCGCGGCTTCGAACCGCGCCCTTTCTTCTATTATCAGCCTTCCAGCCATTTCATCTGTTCGGGCGTCAGCTTGATGTCGAGCGCCGAGAGACTGTCTTCCAGTTCGGCGACGGTGCGCGGCCCGATCAGCGGAATGACAGGGAAGGGCTGGGCGATGACATAGGCGAGCGCGATGTGGATCGGATTGCGGCCGAGCTTGTCGGCAAGCTCGATGGCGCGGTCGCGGCGTCCGAAATTGCGCTCGGAATACCAGACGCGCACGATTTCCTCGTCGTCGCGCTTGTCGCGGCCGGCGCGGTCGGTAAAGAAGCCGCGGCCCTGGCTCGACCAGGCAAAGTTCGGGATCTGCTTCTCGTTCAGCCATTTCTTCCAATCGTCATCGGAAGCGGCGACGCAGCCGGCCCAGATCGGATCGAGCATCTCGGCAAGCGAGAAGTTGTTGGAGAGTGCTGCCGGCGCCGCCTTGCCGGTCTTTTCGGCATAGGCGATTGCCTCGTCGAAACGCGCCCTTGTCCAGTTCGAGCCGCCGAAGATGCCGCGGATGCGGCCGCGTTTGACTTCTGCATCCATGGCATCGACGAACTCGCCGACCGGCACGTCGGTATTGTCGCGATGCATGAAATAGATGTCGACATAGTCGGTCTTCAGCCGGGCGAGAGACTGGTCGAGCTGCTTGGCGATCATATCGGGATAGCAGAGCGGCGAATGGGCGCCCTTGCCGATCAGCACGATCTCCTCGCGCGGCACCTGGCGGCTCGTGTGCCAGTCGCCGAAGATCGCCTCCGTCTTGCCGGCGCCATAGACATAGGCGGTATCGAAGGCGTTGCCGCCGGCTTCATAGAAGGCGTCGAGCGTCAGCGAGGCGGCGGCGAAGTTCGGGAAGAATTCGAAGCCGAGCGTCACCACCGAGGCCGGCTTGGAAATGCCTGGTATCTCACGCTGCGGGATGCTGCTACCGCGCGTGACCACGCCGCCGGCAATGTTGGCCGTGCGCTTTGCCGCTTTCTCGACGCCATATTCGAGGCCGACCGAGGCTCGCCACTGGTCGAGCACGCGCAGGTTTGCGATCGAATCCGCCCAGCTCATGCCGGGGGCGCTGAATTCGGTTCGGCCGGCACGGATAGCATCGCCCGCTGCGTCCGCCTCGAAGGAATAGAGCCAGCGATCCTCCCTGACTTCGATCGTCTCCTGTTTGCCGCCCTTGAAGATCTCGATCTTGCCGACGCCGCCCTTGTGACCGGAGGCGAACCAGAAGTCGGCGACCTCGATCCGGCCCTCGGAGCCGATGATGCGCAGGACATTGTCCTGCTGCGCCATGATCGAGCAGGAGACCTCGGCGATGATCTCGTTCGGGAATTTGAGCACCGCCGACGCCCACTCATCGACGCCGCTCTCTCCGAGATGGGCGACGCCCGCAACCTTCTCCGGTTCGAGGAAGGCTTTGCCTTCCGCTGCACCCGCAATCAGCCTCGCCATCGAGACCGGATAACCGCCGACGTCGAGAATGCCGCCGCCGGCGGTGTCATTGGCGAACAGCCGGTGTTCCGGCCTGTAGCTGCCCATATTGAAGCCGAAGCTCGAGCGGATGATGCGCAGCGTGCCGATGACGCCGTTCTTGATGAGCTCGACCAGCTTCTCCGTCTGCGGATGCACGCGGTACATGAAGGCCTCGCCGGCAAAGACGCCGGCCTTCCTGGCTTCGTAGTAGACGGCTTCGGCGTCATAGGCCGAAAGTGCGATCGGCTTTTCCACCAGGATGTGCTTGCCGGCGCGGGCGGCCTTGATCGCCCATTCTGCATGGCCGGTATGGGGCACGGAAATATAGACCGCATCAACCTCGGGGTCGGAAAGCAGCGCCTCATAACCGTTGACGATGCGGGCGCCGGGGAAGTTTTCGGCAAGTCCCGGCTTGGAAGGATTACGGGTGGCGATTGCCACCAATTTGCCGGTACGCGAATGGGCGACGCCATCGGCAAAGGTGCGGGCGATGGTGCCGGGGCCGATGATGCCCCAGCGGATCGGTTGATCGGACGTCATGGAAACCTCTTTCGTCTTTCTGCCTTGGGAGGGGTTTAACGAAGCCGTTTGCCGGCGCCGTCGAAAAGGAATGTGTGGCTTGCGGGAAGGCCGACGGTCAGCGTCTCGCGGTTGCCGGCGACGCGCGATTCCGGCCGCTCGATGATCAGCTGCTCGCTGCCGATGGCGGCATAGATGTAGCTGGTATTGCCGAGATGTTCGGCGACGTCGACCGCGACGGTGAGATCGGCATCGCCCGCGCCGGCATCGACGAAATGTTCGGGCCGGATGCCGAGCGTCACCTTCGTGCCGGCTTCGATGGGTTCGGTGACGGGCAGCGGCAAGCGCATATTGGCGTCGGTTTCCAGCGCGATGACCGCCCTGCCCGGCTGCGTTTCGACCACCATCGCTTTCAGGAAATTCATCTTCGGCGAGCCGACGAAGCCGGCGACGAACTGGTTGGCGGGATCGTCGTAGAGATCGAGCGGGGCGCCGATCTGCTCGATATTGCCGGCGCGCAGCACGACGATCCTGTCGGCGAGCGTCATCGCTTCCGTCTGGTCGTGGGTGACGTAGATCATCGTCGTGCCGAGCTGTTTGTGCAGCCTCGAGATTTCGACGCGCATCTGCACGCGCAGTTCCGCGTCGAGGTTCGACAGCGGCTCGTCGAACAGGAAGACCTCCGGCTCGCGGACGATGGCGCGGCCGATTGCGACGCGCTGGCGCTGGCCGCCGGAAAGCTGCTTCGGCCGCCGCTTCATCAGCTCGGTGATCTGCAGGATTTCGGCGACATGGCGCACGCGCCGCTCGGTATCGGCCTTCGGATTGCCGTTCATCCGCAGGCCGAAGCTCAGATTTTCCTCGACGGTCAGGTGCGGATACAGCGCATAGGACTGGAAGACCATGGCGATGCCGCGATCGGCCGGCTCGACGTCGTTGACGACCCTGCCGCCGATCTGAAGTTCGCCCGAGGTGATATCCTCAAGACCGGCGATCATCCTGAGCAGCGTGGACTTGCCGCAGCCGGACGGGCCGACGAAGACGACGAATTCGCCATCCTTCACCTCCAGATTGGCGCCGTGGATGATCTCAAAGCCGCCGAAGCGTTTGACTATGTTGCTGAGTGAAAGCTCTGCCATGCGGCCTCCCGACTATTTAATTGCGCCGGCCGCGATGCCGGCGATGAAATGGCGCTGAAGAGCCACGAAGATGACGAGGATCGGCGCCGTCAGCAGCACCGCGCCGGCCATGATGCCGCCCCAGGAGACCTTGGTGAGGCCGATCAGCGTTCCCAATGCCACCGGCGCCGTCATCATGCCTGGCCTGGAATTGATCAGCAGCGGCCAGAGGTAATTGTTCCACGAGTGCAGGAAGAGAATGATCGCCAATGCCGCCATGGTCGGGCGCGCCAGCGGCAAGGCGATGCGCAGGAAAATCTGCCATTCCTTGACGCCTTCGACCCGGGCCGCATCGAAAAGCTCGCCCGGCATCATCGAGAAGGATTGCCGCATGAACAGCACGCCGAGCGAATTGAACAGCGGCGGCACGATCAGCGCCACCCAGGTGTTTGCCAGCTTGAACTCGCGCGCCACCATGATGAATTGCGGGATGACGACCACGGAGAAGGGCAGCGTGATCGTACCGAGGATGATAGCGATGACGACGGTGCGGCCGACGAAACGGTAACGTGCCAGTGCCCAGCCGGCCATCGAAGTCAGCAGCACCGAAAGCACCGTATAGATGAGTGCCACGCCGATGGAGATCACCATGGCCCCGATGAAATCAGTATCGGCCTGCAGGTTCTTGAAATTCTCGACGAAGTTGGTCGATGGCCACAGCACGATGTCAGGGCTGAAGATGCCGTTGTCGGGCATCGTGGAGAAGACGAACATCATCCAGAGCGGAAACAGCCAGATTATCGCAAGCGGCGCCAGTGCGGCATGCAACGCGATCTGGCGCAGCAGAAGGGATTGCGATTTGGATTTCATTTCGGATCCCTCCCGACCCAGAGATTGAGAAGCGAGATCGCCACGGCAAGGGCAGCCATAGTATAGGCGATCGCCGAGGCATAACCGAAGTTCAGCGCGGTGAAACCCTGGCGATAAAGGAAGAGGCCGAGCGTCTCCGTGCCGCCGCCCGGGCCGCCGCGATTGGTGATGAGGAAGGGCTCGGTGAAAAGCTGCATGGTGCCGATCACCGAAAGCACCACACAGAAGAGGATGATCGGTTTCAACAGCGGCAGGGTGATATGAAAGAACTGCTGTACCTTGCTCACTCGGTCGAGCGTCGCTGCCTCGTAGACATCGTCGGGAATGGCCTGCAGGCCGGCGAGGATGATGATGGCATTATAGCCGGCCCAGCGCCATGTGACGGCGAGGATGATCACGGCCATCGCCGCATTGGCATTGTCGAACCAGGATATCGGGCTGAAACCGATGGCCGAAATCATCTTGTTGATGACGCCGAAATCGAGGCTGAACATCAGTCGGAACACGGCTGCGTAAGCGACCTCTCCGACGACAACCGGCGCAAAGAAGGCGAAGCGGAAAAGCGGGCGCGCTTTCAACAGCGGCGAATTGAGCATGACGGCCATGACCGTCGCCAGCGCGATCATGACCGGCACCTGGATCACCAGGATGATCAGCGTGTTGTAAAGAGCGTTATAGAAGGCCGGATCATAAAAGAGCCGGCCCCAATTGGCCTGGAAACTGTATTTCCACGGATTGATGCGCGTGTTCTGAAAGGAAATCAGGAACGAATTGATGATCGGCCAGACCCAGAAGGTGGCGAAAACAAGCAGATAAGGGGCGAGGAACGCATAAGCGCTCCGGGTTCTGAACGGCATCAAGCCTCCTCCTTACGAACGAACGAATGACCGGCCGTAGCAAGCCGGAGGCCGGGCGCTTGAAACGCCCGGCACTCGTCACTCATTGCGCGATCGGAAGACCGGTCGCCGAAGCGATCTGGTTGGCGGCGTCGTCGAGAGCCGCCTTTGCATCGGGGTAGCCGCCGGCGAAGAACTTCGCCTGCGTTGCCCTGAAGATGCCTTCGGCATCGCTCTGGAAGGCGGTGCCGCGGCTCGGCACGATCTTCGGCAGCGTCGCCAGGATATCTGCCCAGACCTTCTGCCCGCCCCAATAGGGCTGCGCCTCGTTGACGAAAGGATCCTTCTCGGCCGAAAGCAGCGACGGCACCAGGCCGAATTCCTTCAGCATGGTCACCTGCCCCTCGTTGGTGCCGAGGGCATAGTTGACAAACTTCCAGGCCGCTTCCTTATTTGCGGACGCTGCCGAAATGGCGAGCGACGAACCGCCGAGATTAGCCGCGTGCGGGCCGTCGGCCGTCAGGCTCGGCATCCTGTAGACGCCCCACTTGCCCTTGAGATCGGGAGAGGTCGAACGCACGGTGCCTTCATACCAGCCGCCATAGAGCTGGCTTGCCGCCTTGCCGGCGGTATTGGCCTGGATCTTCTCGTCCCAGTTGGCGGCCGTCAGCGTGCCGGCATCCTTCATCTCCTTCACCTTTTGCAGCGAAGCGACGCAGGCCGGCTGGTTGATGGTGATATTCTGGCCGTCGGTCGAGAAGTAGCCGCAGCCCTGCTCGTTGGCGATCATGCGGAACCATTCGCTGTCCCCGTTGAAATCGGCCTGCGCCATAACGACACCGGGATTGGCGGCCGAGATCTTCTTGCCGGCGGCGATGAAATCGTCCCAGGTGCTGATGGTGCTCGGATCGACGCCGGCCTTTTCATAGAGATCGCGGCGGTAGAAGACGGCGACGGGACCGGAATCCCAGGGCATGGCATAGGCAACATCGCCGACCTCGAGCTCGGTGCGCTTGAAGTCGGGGAACTTCGCCTGAATATCGGCGGTGTAACCGAGCTCCTTCAGATTGGCGAAGCAATCCGGGAAGCGGCTCCAGAAGATTTCAGCTTCGAAATTCTCGATGCTGACGATGTCGGGCAAGCCTTCGCCGCCGGCAGCGCAGGCAGCCAGCGTCTTGTCGAAAACCTGGCTGTTGCCGAGGTCCTCGACCGTGACCTTGATATCGGGAAACTCTTTGTTGAAGCCCGGCAGCGTGGACTTCAATGCCGATGCGGCGACATTCCAGCTCCAGATGGTGAGATTGGCCGGTTCTGCAAAGGCAGAGCCGGAAGCAAGCAGTGCGACAGCTGCTGTCGCAGCGAGAAGTTTGAAGCGCATTGAAAATCCTCCCTTTTCAATTGCCGATCTTTCACGAACGCGGTTAGACTATCCGCAAGGGAGCGGCTGTCTCCTAAAAAGGGAACATGGATTTGGCGGAAAGTAAGGTCGGTACGCGTGCAATCTATCAGCCCGGCGCAAGCAGCATCGAGGGTTCGCCGACGGCGCTGCAGATGTTTCATGCCCACCCGCCCGTCATGGCCATGCCGCACTGGCACGCGCAGGTCGAGGTCAATTATGTGATTCGCGGCACCGTGCACTACCGCATGAACGATCACGAATTCCGGCTGAACGCCGGCCAGATGTGCCTTTTCTGGGGTGGCCAGCCGCATCAGATGGATGAATCCTCGGATGATTCGCTCTATGCCGGGGCCCATCTGCCGCTGGTCTATTTCTTCCGGCTGCGTCTGCCGATCAGCATTTCCAGCCGGCTGATGAAGGGCGAGACGCTGCTGACGTCGGCGACCGATGCCGCCGACAGAGAAAACTTCGCCCGCTGGGTCCGCTACGCCAATTCAGGCGATTCCGCCAAGGCCCAGCACGCCGTCGACGAACTGCTGCTGCGCATCGAGCGCATTGCGCTCGAACCCTACTCGATGGCGACGTCGAAGACGACCACCAGCCTTGAAGGCGACCAGCCGCATCCGCATTCCTCGCGCAGCGTCGCGCGCATGTGCGATTTCATCGCTGCCAATTTCCTGCAGGACATCGATTCGGTCGACATCGCCCGCGCCGCCGACCTGCATCCGAAATATGCGATGAACCTGTTCAAGCGATCGACCGGCATGACGCTCAGCAAATATGTGACGCTGCTCAGGCTGTCGCGCGCTCAGGCGATGCTGATGAGCGAGGGCGCCAATGTTCTGCAGGTGGCGATGGACAGCGGTTTCGGCTCGATCAGCGCCTTCAACAAATCCTTCCGCCATATCGCAGGCATGTCGCCGTCCGATTTCCGGCGCGATATCAGGCTGGTGACGACGATGCCCGCCGGCGCCTTCCGCAATTAAATCATGTCCGCCTCGGCTAGCTTGCAAGCGCCGCGTTATCTTTTTTCAGCGAGTTCTATCTGAATTCCATCGGGATCGCGCAGAAAAGCGACCTTGTGCAGCACTTCGACGTTAACAGCCAGACGCGGCCGTTCTTTGATCTCGACGCCGGTTCTTTCGAGGCGAGCGAAGGTCTCCGCGACATTTTCGAACAGGAAGGTCAGGTGGCGCAGGCCGGCCGTATCATCCGGCACATCCACCGCCCTCGCCGCACCACCCGCCGGCGCAACAATTTCAAGCATGCCGCCACCAGCGTCGAGAAAGGCGACCTCAGAGCCATCGGCCATCATCTTGCGCAGATGCAGGCGCAGGCCGAGCAGGCCGCAATAGAACTCGACCGTGCGGTCCATATCGCTGACCGTCATGCCGACATGCTCGAAGGATTTTAGCATGGGTGCTTCTTTCTGTTTCGATTGCGAGAAATTACATCGACGGCTTGGAATTTCAAGGGTGAGCGAAGATTGCTCGAGGCGACAGACGGGTGGCTTGTGCTCCATCGCGGCCATCGGCTACGCTGCCGATCCAGAGATGGAGAGACCGAAAGCAATGCATATTCGAAGAGCGGTACCTGCCGACGCGGAGGAACTGTGCGGTCTCCTGAACGAGATCATCCTGGCCGGCGGAACAACCGCGCTCGAGACGCCGCTTACGGCCGCGGAATTCGCAGACTGGTTCATCGACGGCGAGTTTCCCCTTGTCTGCCATGTAGCCGAGCATGATCGGTCGCTTGTTGGCTTTCAGTCGTTGAGCGTGTACGGCGATCCGCCGAAGGGTTATGCCGATATCGCAACATTTGCCCGCATGAGCCCGAGGATTTCCGGCGCCGGCAGCGCCCTTTTTCCAGCGACGCGGGCTGCAGCCGAAGAGCTCGGGCTCGAATTCATCAATGCGACCATTCGTGCCGACAATGTCGGCGGTCTTGCTTACTACGCAAAGATGGGCTTCGAGCCCTATGACAGGCTTATCCAGGTTCCACTGTTGGACGGGACGCCCGTCGATCGGGTCAAGAAGCGTTTCAAGGTGGATGCCAAGCCCAGTCCGGCATCCCCCGTTTGACCGTTCGAAGGCCCCATCGGAAGGCCCCACGTCCCTAGCCCTTTTTTAACGCCGCTCCCCTGCTTTGCTCACAGGCCAGCAGCCGCGCGCTGTTCCTCCGGAAGCCAGGAGCGGTAGAGCGGGTGATCGGCGGCGATCGGCATCGGCGTCGGCTTGCCGGTGCGCTGCGAGAAATAGGCGGCCGTCACCAGTTCCAGCGAATTGCGGGCATCCTGCAATGTGACCGGCGGATCCGTGTCCTCGACGATCGCCCGGTGGAACAGCTCGAACTGGCGGGTATAGCCGTCCTCGCCGGGCACGTAGGCGGCCAGCGCCGCGTCGATCCGCGCCTGATGTTCCTCCGTTCCGGCGGTAAAGACCCAGGGATCGCGGCCCATCGTATAGGGTTCGAGAATGCTTTCAGCGACAAGATCGCTGAAGCAGAAACGCAGCCGCGAGATCTCCTTGCGCGAGCCGAGCGTCATCGACAGCGTCGCCAGAGAACCGTTCTGCATCTTCACCGAAAGCGCTGCCGTATCCTCGACCTCGATCGGGTTGACCAGGGTGGCGCCATAGGAAAACACCTCGGCACAGGGGCCATGCACGTAATTCAGCATGTCATGGGCGTGGATCGCGTGGCCGAGGAGGCCGCCGCCGAGCTCGGTCGCCCATTTGCCGCGCCACGGCACGGCGTAATAATCCGGGCCGCGCCACCAATGGGTCTCGATCGTCGTCAGGAACGGTTTGCCGGCCAGGCCGCGTTCGATCAGCAGCTTCAGCTTCTGCAAGCCGGAGCCGTAGCGATACTGAAAGATCGGCATCAGCTTCCTGCCGGGGAAACGGGCGAGGATGCGCTCCATCTCGTCGACCTCGGCAATCGAGCCGAAGAGCGGCTTCTCGCAGATTACGTGCTTGCCGGATTCGATGCCCTTGCGGCAAAGCTCGAAATGCGAGCTCGGCGGCGTCGAAATATCGATGATGTCGAGATCGTCGCGGGCAAACAGCGAATCCGCATCCTGCGTATATTCATCGATGCCGAACTCCTCGCACAGCGCTTTGCCGCGGTCCTCGTCGAGCGAGCAGAGTACGGGAACGTCGAAAAGTTCCTTGTTCCAGCCGAAGCCGGTCAGATGCCGCGCGGCAATCCCTGCGCCGATGACGCCGACTCGCAATTTCCTGGTCATGTTTTCCTCCTCAGCGAGCGCCGATACGCGCGGCTCTCGTCTGGGCTTCGAGCGAAAGGCGGCAGACTTCGAACACGTGGTCCTGCGTCATCGCCGTCTGCGTGCGGTTGGCTACATCGGCGGTGAAAGCATCGAAATAATCGAGTTTCTCGCCGCTGCAATCGATATGGGTCATCTCCTTGCCGTTGACGAGGAAGAGATGATCCTTGCCCGGCCGGCCGGCAATATCGATATATTTGCGCAGTTCGATATAACCCTCGGTGCCGAGGATGGTGAGGCGTCCGTCGCCCCAGGTCGGCAGCGCCTCCGGGGTGAACCAGTCGACGCGGACATAACCTGCCGCTCTGTCGGAGCGCAGCAGCACTTCGCCGAAATCCTGGAAGGCCGGCTTGTCGGGCATGCCGAAATTGCCGATCGAGCTTGCGATGACCTCGCCTGAGGTCGAGCCGGTATAGAACAGGAACTGGTCGACTTGATGCGAGGCGATGTCGACGATGATACCGCCGAAGGCTTCCGGATCGAAGAACCAGTCCGGCCGGGTCGGCAGCTGCAGCCGATGCGGGCCGACGCCGAGCGTCTGGATCACCTTGCCGATCGCGCCGTCGGCGACGAGCTTGCCGGCCTTGACGGCGGAGCGCACGCAGTGGCGCTCGGAAAAGCAGATCGAGAAAATCTTGCCGGTTTCGGCAACGGTGCGCTTAACCTCCTCGAGCTGGGCGAAGGTCGTCACACCAGGCTTATCGGTCATCACGTCCTTGCCCGCTTTCATCGCCCGGATGGCAAGCCCGGCGCGGTCGCGCGGGATCGCGGCAATGCAGATGACGTCGATCGACGGATCGTCGAACAGCTTCTCCCGATCGATCTGCGGCGCATCGGGATAGGTCTTCTCGAAGGCTTCGCGCAATGCCGGCACCGAGGTCTGCGGGCAATAGCCGACGAACTCGCCGCCAGCGGCAAGCAATCCCTTCACATGATCGAATGTATGCCCATGGTCGATTCCGACGACGGCAAATCTCAACATCGCTGCAATATCCTCCCGGGATTTTCTGAGCGCCGGCTGAGGCCGGCACCTCCATGTCGGGCAAAACAGATATCGAAACTTGCCTCCTGTCAAGGCGAGATCGAGGCTGAAAGTGCGTATCGATATATGTAAATATCTGAAATTAAATAGATATTTTGTATCTAAATAGTTATTTACTGACTTCCGACACCGTGTTGCCGACAAGTCGCTCATTCGATCCGATTGGACGAAAGTCTTTTTCTCCAGGATGTCTTGCCCCGTCTGCGTGAATGTGATCGATTTCCGCCACCGCCGGCTCGGAGGGCGGCAACGACCTCGAAGATATTCAAAGAGTGCTCCCGCTTACCTGTGACGGAGGATCACCATGTCTCATCCCCTTCTCGATGCTGCTGCTTCGGCTGGGCTTTTTGTCGGCCGCGTCTGGAGCCCCGAGACTGCCGGCCCGAGCATCGTCACGCTTCGCGAGGGGATGCTGGTCGACATTACCTCGCGCGAAGCGCCGACGCTGAGCGCCCTGCTTGAAAAACAGGATGCCGCCGGCTTCGTCCGCGCCGCAAAGGGCAAGGCGGTCGGTTCCTTGGAGGAAGTCGCCGGCAACAGTATGGGAACGCCGGATAAGGCGCGTCCCTATCTGCTGGCCCCCGCCGACCTGCAGGCGGTCAAGGCCTGCGGCGTCACCTTCGCCCAGTCGATGATCGAGCGCGTCATCGAGGAGAAGGCGGCCGGCAATCCCGATCGCGCCGCCTCGATCCGCGAGCGCGTCAGCACGTTGATCGGCGGCAGTCTCACCAATCTCAAGGCCGGTTCGCCGGAGGCCGCCAAGGTCAAGCAGGCCCTGATCGACGAAGGCATGTGGTCGCAATATCTCGAGGTCGGCATAGGTCCCGACGCCGAGGTCTTCACCAAGGCGCCGGTGCTGTCCTCGGTCGGCTGGGGTGCTGATGTCGGCCTGCATCCGATCTCGACCTGGAACAATCCCGAGCCGGAAATCGTGCTCGCGGTCAACAGCCGCGGCGAGATCAAGGGAGCGACGCTCGGTAACGACGTCAATCTGCGCGACGTCGAGGGCCGTTCGGCGCTCTTGCTCGGCAAGGCCAAGGACAACAACGCTTCCTGCGCGATTGGTCCCTTCATCCGCCTGTTCGATGCCGGTTACAGGCTGGATGACGTGCGCAAGGCGGAACTCGACCTCAAGGTCACCGGTCGCGATGGCTTCGTGCTCAACGGCAAAAGTTCGATGTCGCAGATCAGCCGCGATCCGACCGATCTCGTCAAACAGACGCTCGGCCCCCATCATCAATATCCCGATGGTTTCATGCTCTTTCTCGGCACGCTGTTTGCGCCGACGCAGGATCGCGACGCACCGAAGCAGGGTTTCACGCACAAGATCGGCGATGTCGTCGAGATCTCCTCGGCCGAGCTCGGCGCGCTCGTCAACACCGTTCGCCTCTCCACCGAATGCCCGCCCTGGACCTTCGGCATTTCGGCGCTGATGAGCAACCTGGCGAAGCGCGGATTGCTGTAAGCTACTGGTTCCGCCGCCTGCCCTGCAGCAGGTCGAGGACGGAGTTTGCCGCCTCGAGGACGTTGGTGCCCGGACCGAATACGGCCGCAACGCCGTGTTCGTGCAGGAATTCATAGTCCTGCCGCGGAATGACGCCGCCGCAGACGACGATGATGTCGCCGCCACCCTTCTCCTTCAGCCTGTCGATCAATTGCGGCAGCAGCGTCCTGTGGCCCGCCGCCAGCGACGACACGCCGACGACATTGACCTTCTCGTCAAGCGCCATGTCGACTGCCTCGTCCGGCGTCTGGAAAAGCGGGCCGGCAAGCACATCGAAGCCGATATCGCCGAAGGCCGAGGCGATCACCTTGGCGCCACGGTCATGCCCGTCCTGGCCGAGCTTGGCGACCATGATCTTCGGCCGCTGGCCCATCGCTTCCGTGACCTCTGCCATGCGGGTCTTCAGCACCACGAGTTCCGGCTCGTTGTCATAGGCCTCGCCATAGACGCCTTTGATGACGGCAGGTGTGGCGGCATGGTCGCCGAAGGCATCGCGCATGGCATCGGAGATTTCGCCGACGGTGGCACGGGCTCGCGCCGCCTCGATCGCGGCTTCGAGCAGGTTGCCCCTGCCGCTGCGCGCCACTTCCGAAAGGGTGGCCAACGTCTCGCGCACGGCATTGCCGTCGCGCCGCCGCCTGGTCTCCTCGATCCGTCTGATCTGGGCGTCGCGGACGGCGCTGTTGTCGATCTTCAGAATGTCGATCTGCTGCTCGTTGTCGAGCCTGTAGCGGTTGACGCCGACGATGACCTCCTCGCCCTTGTCGACGGCGGCCTGACGGCGCGCGGCCGCTTCCTCGATCAGCCGCTTCGGCAGGCCGTCATTGACGGCTTTCGTCATGCCGCCGAGTGCTTCCACCTCCTCGATCAGCGCCCAGGCCTTATCGGCAAGCTCCTTCGTCAGGCTCTCGACGTAATAGGAGCCGGCAAGCGGGTCGACCACCTTGGTGACGCCGGTTTCGTGGCTTAGGATGAGCTGGGTGTTGCGAGCGATGCGGGCGGAAAATTCCGTCGGCAGCGCGATCGCCTCGTCGAAGGAATTCGTGTGCAGCGATTGCGTGCCGCCGAGCACGGCCGACATAGCCTCGAAGGCGGTGCGGATGATGTTGTTATAGGGATCCTGCTCCTGCAGCGAGACGCCGGAGGTCTGGCAATGGGTGCGCAGCATCAGCGAGGACGCCTTCTTCGGCTCGAACTCCTCCATGATCCGGCTCCAGAGCAGCCGGGCGGCGCGCAGCTTCGCCGCCTCCATGAAGAAGTTCATGCCGATCGCGAAGAAGAAGGAGAGCCGTCCGGCAAAATCATCGACGTTGAGGCCCTTAGCGATCGCCGCCCTGACATATTCGCGACCGTCGGCCAGCGTGAAGGCGAGCTCCTGCACCAGCGTCGCGCCGGCCTCGTGCATGTGATAGCCGGAGATCGAGATCGAGTTGAATTTCGGCATCTCCCTTGCCGTATATTCGATGATGTCGGCAACGATCCGCATCGAAGGCTTAGGCGGATAGATATAGGTGTTGCGGACCATGAACTCCTTGAGGATATCATTCTGGATGGTGCCTGAAAGGTCGGCTCTCGGCACCCCCTGCTCCTCGCCGGCGACGATAAAGGAGGCGAGGATCGGGATGACGGCGCCGTTCATCGTCATCGACACAGACATTTCTCCGAGCGGAATGCCGTCGAACAGGATCTTCATGTCCTCGACGCTGTCGATTGCCACACCCGCCTTTCCGACATCCCCTTCGACGCGGGGATGATCGCTGTCATAACCGCGATGGGTGGCGAGATCGAAGGCAACCGACAGGCCCTTCTGGCCGGCGGCCAGATTGCGGCGGTAGAAGGCGTTCGATTCCTCTGCCGTCGAGAAGCCGGCATATTGACGGATCGTCCATGGCCGGCCGGCATACATCGTGGCGCGCGGGCCGCGGGTAAACGGCGAAAAGCCGGGAAGCGAGCCGAGGTGGGCGGCGCCTTCGAGATCCTCGGCCGTATAGAGCGGCTTGACGGCAATGCCTTCCGGCGTCTGCCAGGTCAGCGTTTCCGGCGAAGCACGCAGCTCCTTCTGCGCAAGCTCCGCCCAATCCGACAGCGTCTTCTTCGTCATGCCTTCCTCCGGCTCTTTCATTGCACCTTATCATTTCATAGGCGCACAATGCGATAAAGCCTTAGGACGTTGAACGCAGCAAAGCATCGATCGCCTGCCGCTCATCCGCCGCGAGTTTGCGGGGCCGACCTATTTGTGGTCCAGCTTGGCGACCAGCCGGTCGCCGAGCCACTGAATGCCGCAGACGAGGATGACAAGCACGGCCACCACCGCGATCATCACATTGGTTTCGAAGCGCTGGTAGCCATAGCGAATGGCGAGGTCGCCGAGGCCGCCGGCGCCGATTGCGCCCGCCATGGCCGAGGCGCCGATCAGCGTCACCAGAGTGACGGTGAAGCCGGCGACGATGCCGGGCAGCGCTTCGGGCACCAGTACTTCGCGCACGATGGTCCAGCGATTGCCGCCCATGGCGCGCACCGCATCGATCAGCCCGCGGTCGACCTCGCGCAGCGACACTTCGGCGATGCGGGCGTAATAGGGCGTCGCAGCGATGGCGAGTGGCACGATGGCCGCCCATGTGCCAAGCGCCGTGCCGACGATCAGCCGCGTCAGTGGGATCAGCGCCACCAGCAGGATGATGAAGGGCACCGAACGGAAGCCGTTGATCACAGCGCCGAGCACACGATTGATCCAGAGATTTTCAGCAATGCCGCCGCGTGCCGTGACGACGAGGGCAAGGCCGAGCGGCAGACCGGCGACGAGCGAGATCACGCCGGAGGCGACGGTCATCAGGACCGTCTCCCAAAGCGAGCGGATCAGCAGTTCAAACATGATCGGCGTCATAACCAAGCACCTCCACCCGGGCGGACCGGGCCGTCAGAAATTGTTCGACCTTGCCGGCAAGCGCAGGGTCGCGCGTGGGAACGGCGATGAAGAACCGCGCCACCGGCTGGTTCTGGATATGGTCGATGCCGCCATGGACGAGGCGGAAGGAATGCGGCAGCGCCGCCGACAGCTCGGCAAACAGCGCGCCTTGTGCTTCAGGCCCGGCCAGATCGACACTGAGGATCGCCTCGCTGCCAGATGTCGCAGACAGCCGGCCGGCAATATGATCGGGAAGCTGCGGGCGGATGCCGCCGAGCAGGCTGCGGGTGATCGCTTGCTGCGGATTGGCAAAGACCGACCAGACTTGGCCCTCCTCGACGATCCGCCCGGCATCGATGACGGCGACGCGATCGGCAATGCCGCGCACCACTTCCATCTCGTGCGTGATCAGCAGAATGGTCAGGCCGAGTTTGCGGTTGATATCTTTGAGCAAGGACAGGATCGACCGGGTCGTCTCGGGATCGAGCGCCGAGGTCGCCTCGTCGGACAGCAGCAGCGCCGGGCGTGCCGCGAGCGCGCGAGCGATGCCGACGCGTTGTTTCTGGCCGCCGGAGAGCGAGGCGGGATAGGCCTTCGCCTTGTCGGCAAGCCCGACGAGCTCGAGCAGCTCACGCGCCCGCCGCAGGCGCTCGGCCTTGGCAACGCCTTCAATCTTCAGCGGCAGCGCGACATTGTCTTCGACGGTCTTGGCGGAAAGCAGGTTGAAGTGCTGGAAGATCATGCCGATGCGGCGGCGCAGCGGCTGCAGTTCCTGTTCTTGAAGCCCGGTGATATCGCGGCCTTCAATACGGATCTCGCCGCTGTCGGCGCGCTCCAGGCCGTTCAGGCAGCGGATCAGCGTCGACTTGCCGGCGCCGCTGCGGCCGATGATGCCGACGATCTCGCCCTTCTTCACGCTCAGCGAAATACCGTCGAGTGCCGCCGTGGCTCCGAACCGCCGCTTCACGTCGACAAGCCTTACCACTTCTTCGGCCGTTGCTGCTTGCGGCTGCGGCGCGATTGTCGTGGCTGAAACAAAGGAATTCATCTGCTTTTTCCTTAAAAACGCCAAAGGCGGTCCTGGCAAGAAACGCCCGGACCGCCTATCGGCAGGCCTTAACCCCGACCGAGTTGCTGATCAGTAGGCGCTGAGACCCGTCCCCTTATAGACCTTGTCGAATTCGGCCTTGACGGTGTCGTTCTGATAAGACGACACAAGCGTCTTGACCCAGTCCGCATCCTTGTTCTCGTCCTTGACGGCGATGAAATTGCGGTATGGATTATCGGCGACCGGCTCCTGCGCGATACGTTCGGCCGGAGAAAGGCCGCTCTTCAAAGCCCAATCGGTGTTGACGACACCGGCATCGAGATCATCGATCGAACGGCCGACGATGCCGGCATCGAGCTCCTTGATCTCGATCTTCTTCGGATTGTCGCTGACGTCGGCGACGGTGGCGAGAATGCCGGTGCCGTCCTTCAGCTTGATCAGGCCTTCGCTCTGAAGAACGCGCAATGCCCGCCCTTCGTTCGATGGATCGTTCGGGACGCCGATGACCGCCCCTTCCGGGATTTCGGCGACGGACTTGTATTTCTTGCTGTAGAGGCCGATCGGCCAGACCCCGGTATAGCCGGCGCGGACGATATGATAGCCGTGCTGCTGGATCTGGTTATCGAGATAGGGCTGATGCTGGAAGGCGTTGGCGTCGATCTCGCCCTGCTCCAGAGCTTCGTTCGGCTGCGTGTAGTCGTTGAAGACGACGGTCTCGATTTTGAGGCCTTTCTTGGCCGCCTCGCTCGTGACGACACGCCAGATGTCCTCCTCTTCGCCGGACATGATGCCGACCTTGATCGACTTGTCCTCGGCGAAGGAGGGAGCGGGTGCTGCAAAGGTAAAAAGCGCGGCAGCGGAAACGGCGGCGGCGGCAAGAACCGTCCGGCGCGCAAGCTGTAGTCCGTGAAGTTTTTTGTTGTTGGTCATTATTACATCCCGTCTGACTGAATGAGGCCGAACGCCCCGAGCAGGCTGAGCATGGCAAATGTGCGGATCAGGGGCGAAGCACGAAAGTCTGATGTGAAGGAAGAGCCTGAAAAACTCTTGCCCTGCCTTCAATATCGGCAGGATAAATTTTCCATCAAATTTATGGATTAATTGCGGCCCTTAAGCATGTCCTAAAGAATGAAGGCGGCGCTTGAGGGGCGCGCTCGCCGAGATCGTGATGGCGCAGCGCCTATCCAAGCGTGGGGTGACATCAGGGTAAAGCCATGCCAATCCTCCCCATCCAGATGCGGAGGAAATCTTCGCATTGGTTGCGGACTATATAGCCTCAGGCCGGTTTCTGCTTCGGGATGCGCGGCAGGAAGATCGTCAGCAGGCCGAGCAACGGCAGGTAGGAGCAGATGCGGTAGACGAAGTCGATGCCGTGTGTATCGGCAAAATCACCGAGCAGCGCCGCACCAAGCCCCCCTGCCCCGAACGCGAAGCCGAAGAAGACGCCGGCAATCAGCCCGACGCGGCCGGGCACCAGCTCCTGAGCAAAAACGACGATCGCCGAAAACGCTGAAGCGAAGATCAGGCCGATGACGACGCTGAGCACACCCGTCCAGAGAAGATTCGCATAGGGCAGCAGCAATGCGAAGGGGATGACGCCGAGGATCGAAAACCAGATGACGAAACGGGCACCGAAGCGATCGCCGATCGGTCCGCCGAGGAAAGTGCCGACGGCAACCGAGCCGAGGAACAGGAAGAGCATCAGCTGCGCCTGCTGCACGCTGAGTTCGAATTTGTCGATGACATAGAAGGTGAAGTAGCTGGAGACGCTCGCCATGTAGACATTCTTCGTTGCCGTCAGCAGCACGAGGATCAGCAGTGCCCAGACGACCCTGTTCTGCGGCAGCGGCAGGGTTCGATTGACGGCAGCTCTGCTGGCGTTCTGGCGCCTATGGCTCATGTACCAATTGCCCACCCAGCTCAGCACGATCATGCCGACCATGGCGATGGCGGCAAACCAAGAGACGCTGTGCTGGCCGAGGGGCAGCACGATGAAGGCGACGAGCAGCGGACCGATCGCTTGGCCGGCATTGCCACCGACCTGGAAAAAGGACTGCGCAAAACCGTGGCGACCGCCGGAGGCAAGACGGGCAACACGCGAGGATTCCGGGTGGAAGACCGCCGAACCGAAGCCGATCAGGCTTGCTGCTACCAGCAGCAGTGCGAAACTGCCGGCGTTGCCGAGCAGAATAAGGCCACAAAAGGTGCTCGCCATGCCGACTGGCAGAGAATAGGGCATCGGCCAGCGATCGGTGACGATGCCGACCGCCGGCTGCAGCAGAGAGGCGGTGACCTGAAATGTCATGGTAAGAAGGCCGATCTGCACGAAGTCCAGATCGTAATTCGCCTTGAACAGCGGGTAGAGCGAGGCGAGCAGCGACTGCATGATGTCGTTCAGCATATGGCAGAAGCTGACTGCCATCAGAATAGACATCGTCGTTTTTTCGAAACGGGGCGCGCCTTCGGCAACGGTTGCCATCAATATTCTCCTGAACGGGCACGATCAGTGCCGTGCTGCGTCGTTTTCGATGGATTTGCGGCGATCGGGGCTGGCAAGACTGTCGAGCGACGGTCGCTGAGAAGCATTTAACCCACGCCTGGCAGCAATCGCCAGCCCGGTTTCTCCGGGATTGGTACGGCTTTTGTTCGATTTGCCTTCTGTCGAGCAGGTTCATGCGCTCGCCGGTCTTTTCGATGGGGGTTTTCATATCACAGTCAGCCGGGATCATCGCATATGTGGTATGCTATATGAAAACAACCATGGAAAACCGCTCAGAGGGGCACTACAGCTGCGCCGATTGAAATGCGATCGAGGCTGACAATACGCAATGAATGTCAAGACACCGAATGCCATAGACAGCTATGTCGGAGCGCGCATCAGAACGCGCCGGCAGCTGCTCGGAATGAGCCAGGAGCGGCTTGCCGAGCAGATCGGCGTAACCTTTCAGCAGGTTCAGAAATACGAAAAGGGCATCAATCGCATCGGCGCGAGTCGTTTGCAGCGGATCGCTGAGGTGCTTCATACCTCACCGAGCTTCTTTTTCGAGCAGGGCGACTCCCAGCCATTGGCGGTGCGGGGGCTGGATGGACCGGACCATACCGATCCGGTTGCCGAATTCCTGCGAACCAAAGAGGGACTGGTGCTCAATCGCGCCTTTCTGAAGATCGCCGATCCCGAAATCCGTAAATCGATCATCGCACTGGTCACGGCGATGGGGCAGGCGGAAAGCCGTGGTCTGACCGTGGCGGCCTCCGTCGCAGATAGCTCCCATCCGCTCGGAGAGTAACCGGACAGACCGGCAATTCTCGTGTGAGTTCAGATCTGAGTCATTTGCCGCGCTGCGGCTGACCGACCAGACTCGGGGCGCCTTGCTGCCGGCACGCGGCGCTCAATCGTCGCCGAGGGGCCGGGCTTGCGGCTGCGGGCTTGTGTCAAAGGGTTCGTATGCTCGATATGCGATTCCGCTACAATGCCGTTGTTGCAGCTTGGTCTCGTCCGATTCGGCCTCTGAATGCGCGATTGCCGCACCCGCCGGCGACACGCGCGCCTGGGCAAGTGCTTGAAAAAGATTGGACAACCTCTTGATAGGGTCTTGTTAACCCTATTTGCCTTGCCACTCCTCCAGAATCGGCGCTAAATGCGGTTTCAAAGCACGTAGAGCTTTTAAATCGCATTTTCGAGATTTCCATGAATGTGGCACCGCAGATAGAAAAAGCAATTTCCGATGTCGACCAGCTGATCATCGGTCAGGCGCAGGAACTATCCGATAAGCTGAAGCAGCATCGGCTCGAAATGTTTCCGCCGCGCGCGCTGAAGGGGCTCCGGGAATTTCAGCTTGCCGAAGTGGCGCGGTTTCTCGGCGTGACCAGCGGCTATCTTCGCAATCTGTCGCTGGAAGGCAAGGGCGCCCTCCCCCAGGTTACGCCGTCGGGCCGTCGCTCCTACACGGCGGAACAGATGGAAGAGATGCGCGGCTTCCTCGAGCACAATGCACGCGCCGGAACACATTATGTGCGCCATCGCCGCGGCCACGAACATCTGCAGGTCGTCGCGGTTGTCAACTTCAAGGGCGGCAGCGGCAAGACGACGAGTGCGGCGCATCTTGCCCAGCACCTTGCCCTGACGGGTCACCGCGTCCTCGCCGTCGATCTCGACCCGCAGGCGTCCCTCTCGGCCATCCACGGCTTTCAGCCGGAGTTCGACGTCAACGAGAACGAGACGCTCTACGCCGCCATTCGCTACGACGATCGGCGGAGGCCGCTGCGGGAGGTGATCCGCCCGACCAATTTCCCGAACCTTCATTTGGTGCCGGGCAACCTCGAGCTGATGGAATTCGAGCATGACACGCCGCGGGTCCTCGCTCAGGGCAAGGCAGGCGACTATGGACGCGTGTTCTTCGCCCGGCTGGACGAAGCGCTTTCTTCGGTCGCCGACGAATACGACGTCGTCATCATCGACTGCCCTCCCCAGCTCGGCTTTTTGACCATGAGCGCCATTTGCGGCGCGACGGCGGTCCTGATCACCGTTCATCCGCAGATGCTCGATGTCATGTCGATGTGCCAGTTCCTGCAGATGCTTGGTGAAGTGCTGAACACGCTGAAGGGCGCCGGCGGCAACATGAACCTCGACTGGCTGCGTTATCTCGTGACCCGCTACGATCCGCAGGATGGGCCGCAGACACAGATGGTCGCCTTCATGCGGTCGATGTTCAAAAACCACGTGCTCACCAATCCGATGTTGCGCAGCGTGGCGATTTCAGATGCGGCGATGACCAACCAGACACTTTACGAGGTCGAGCGAAGTCAGTTTACCCGGGCGACCTATGACCGCGCCATGGAGGCAATGGATGCGGTCAACACCGAAATTGTCGATCTGATCCACAAGGCGTGGGGGCGGAAATGACCAGGAAGTTTACTGCGGTAAACCGGGGCGGGGAGATGGCTGATGGCGCGTAAAAATCTCCTCTCCGGCCTGATGGACGACTCCAAGAAGTTTACTGCGGTAAACAATGAGGATGAGCCGACCCATCGCGATGAGAGACAGCACATCACCTATAAAGGGATCGGCGCTCTCGGGGCCGTCACCCGCAGCATTGATGCGCTGGCTGCGAAGGCTGATGCAGCCAAGGTGATCGAGGAGCAATTGGCGAGCGGCGAGACTGTGGTCGATCTCGATCCCGCGCTGATCGAAGATTCCTTCGTGACGGATCGGTTGGTCCATACCGACGAGCAGTTCCGCGAACTGGTCGAGGCGATTCGCCTGCGCGGCCAGGATTCGCCGATCCTCGTTCGCCCGCATCCCGAGAAAGACGGCCGATATCAGATCGCCTTCGGGCATCGCCGCGCCCGCGCTGCAAAAGAGCTCGGCCGACCCGTCCGCGCGGTGGTCAAGAAGCTCGACGATCGCGACCACGTCATTGCTCAGGGACAGGAGAATTCGGCGCGCGCCGATTTGTCCTTCATCGAGAGGACGATGTTTGCCGACAGGCTCGATACGCTGGGCTTCGACCGGGAAACGATCATGTCGGCCCTCAGCGCCGACAAGACCACGGTTTCCAAGATGCTGTCCGTCACCAAACGGATTCCAGCCGAAGTCCTGGTTGCGATCGGCGCGGCCAAGACCACCGGCCGCGACCGCTGGCATGATCTGTCGGTGAAGTTCGAGACTGAAAACATCGCCGCCCGGGCGATCGAGTTTACCAGGTCGGTGGAGTTCGAGACGGCGGAGCCGGACGCCCGCTTCGACATGCTCGTTGCCTTCATCACCAGGAAACATCAAGCCTCGTCCACCGCCGCGCTTCAGCCCGTGGCCCACGCCTGGCAGCGCAAGGACGGAGCCGTCAAGGCGAAGATCAAGGATGATGGAAGGCAGTTCACCATCGCGCTGAAGGCGGAAAAGGCATCTGCCTTTGGAGCCTACATCGCCAGCAATCTGGATCGCCTCTACGAGGCGTTCGAGAAGACACAGGATTCGACGAAGAACGGAGATCAATAAGCAAAAGAAAAGGCCCCCGAACGTTGCCGTCGCGGAAGCCCTCTCTGATCTAGACACCCAGAGAATCACATTTCCGCGAATCATAGTCAAGAGTCTTTGGCACCGAATTTGGTGAGCCGCGATCTTTTGCCTTGAAGAAGGCGAAGAAAATGGAAACCGGAAATGTGACGACGCCCTTCGGGCGGCGGCCGATGACGTTTGGCATGTTGGCAAGCCAGGCGGCGGCTCGAAAAATCGAGCCCGGTCAATCGATCGACAAATGGAGACTCTACCGCGCCCTGTGCGAGGCCAAGCCGCTGCTCGGCATCACCGACCGGGCGCTTGCCATCCTCAACGCCCTGCTGAGCTTTTATCCCAAAGGAGAGCTCTCCGAGGAAAATGGGCTTGTCGTATTCCCGTCCAACGCCCAGCTCTCCCTGCGCGCGCATGGCATGGCGGAGCAGACGATCCGCCGCCACCTGGCGAGCCTGATCGAGGCCGGACTGCTGATCCGCAAGGATAGCCCGAACGGCAAGCGCTATGCCCGCAAGGAGCAGGGCGGGGACATCCGCGAGGCATTCGGTTTCTCGTTGGCGCCGCTGCTCGCGCGCGCCGACGAGATCGAGCGGCTGGCGGCGGAGGTGGCGGCCGAACGGCTGCATCTGCAGCGGCTCAGAGAGCGCCTGACGCTATGCCGTCGCGACATTGCCAAGCTCATCGAGATGGCGCTGGAAGAGGGGGTCGCCGGCGACTGGGGCCGGATCCACCTGCATTTCCGCGATGTCGTCGAGCGACTGCCACGCTCGCCATCCGCTGCACAGATCACCGCGGCGCTCGACGAACTGGAACTGCTGCGCGAGGAAATCACCAATCAGTTGGAAATGCAGGAAGAAACACAAAATCAAAGCGGCAATGCCCCACATTATGAGCGGCACATACAGAATTCAAACCCACACTCCATTACTGAACTTGAACCAAGCTTCGAAACGAAGCAGGGGGCAACGGCGGACGACCGATCGGCAGGTCGGGCCGAACCGTCAGCCCGAATGCAGGAAGGGAAAGGGACGAACGGCCATGTCCAGGCGGCCAGACCTGCCTCCGTTGGCAGCGGCGCGCTCAAATCCTTCCCTCTGGGACTGGTGTTGCAGGCCTGCCCCGAGATCGCGGCCTACGGACCGCAGGGCTCGATCGGCTCCTGGCGCGATCTGATGACCGCGGCTGTGGTCGTTCGTTCGATGCTCGGTGTCAGCCCGTCGGCCTACGAACAGGCCTGTGAGATCATGGGGCCGGAAAATGCGGCCACCGTCATGGCTTGCGTCCTTGAAAGGGCAGGGCACATCAACTCCGCCGGCGGCTATCTCCGCGACTTGACGCGCCGTGCCGAAAGAGGAGAGTTTGCCATTGGCCCGATGTTGATGGCCCTTGCCCGCACCAATGTACCGGGGCAAGACGGGATGAGATTCCGAGCAGCCTTTGCCGCGCGAATTTATGGTTAACGAAGTGTGACGGAACTAAAGAGTAAGATAGCTTCTCATTGGCGCCTTCTCTCTTTGCTATCATGAGGTTAGATATTTCCTGCTGGCAGTGCGAGGGAGGGAGCTGGGTCGCTGATCGGCGGGGCGTTCCATGAAGGAAACGACGCCCACTGGAGTTGACGCGAAACGCCTTTTTGACGATACAGCGCGGTGGGGCGTATGGCGAAATCCCCATGAGGCGATGGAACAAGTGCGGAGCATGGGTTTGAAACGGGCGGCCGATTTTCTTCTGGCTGTGATCGCGTCGGTCATCCTGCTGGTTCCGATCCTTGTCGTCGCTCTATGTGTCCGGCTGACTTCGACGGGGCCAATCCTCTACTGGTCAAAACGTGTCGGCCGCTTCAATCAGATCTTCCTGATGCCGAAATTTCGCAGCATGCGCGTCGACACGCCGACGGTTGCCACACATCTGCTCGAGAATCCCGATCGGTTTCTGACACCCATCGGTTCGTTTCTGCGCAAATCGAGCCTCGACGAACTGCCGCAGATCTGGTGCATTCTAGGCGGCAGGATGAGCTTCGTCGGGCCTCGGCCGGCGCTCTACAATCAGTATGATCTGATCGAGTTGCGGACGGCTAACGGCGTCGACACGCTCCTGCCCGGCTTGACGGGATGGGCGCAGATCAACGGCCGCGACGAGTTGCCGATTCCGGAGAAGGTGAAATTCGACGTCGAATATCTCAAGCGGCGGTCAATCGGCTTCGACATGCGCATCCTGTTTCTGACCGCAGAGAAGGTCATCCGCCGTAAGGGCATACGGCATTAACGCACCTACTTCTGATAGATAAGCGGTGCGGAAGGCCTTGATTTCCGATTATTTCAGTTGCGCTCGTTGCAGAAAGCGACAAGAAGGTGGTTGTCTATTGATCCACGAGACGCTGGTTAGCAATGCCTGAAAATACCCCCACTGAGACGCCGCGCTCAAGATGGTTCTTAGTGCCGATGCAAGCGCTCGTCGCGCCTTTGCTGGCGATGCCGCGGGTTGCCAAACGCGCTCTGGCTTTGCTGGTGGATTCCAGCTTTTGTGTTCTGACGATCTGGCTGGCCTATTGCTTCCGGCTGAACGAATGGACGGTGCTGACCGGCGTGCAGTGGCTGCCGGTCTTCGTTTCGCTGTGCATGGCTCTTCCCATCTTCATCGTCATGGGTATGTATCGGGCGATTTTCCGTTATGCCAATCTGGCGGCGTTCATTACCGTTTTGAAGGCGATTGCCATCTACGGCTTCGCCTTCATGACGATATTTACCGCTCTCAGCGTTCCGGGTGTTCCGAGAACCGTCGGCATTCTCCAGCCGTTCCTGCTGTTGATTGCGATCGGGCTGTCGAGGTTGGGTATCCGCTATTGGCTCGGGGATGCCTACCAGCGGATCCTTCACCAGAATATGCTTGCCAAGGTGCTGATCTACGGCGCAGGCAAGGCCGGGCGGCAACTGGCGGCTGCCCTGACGAACAGTGCCGAGCTTAATGTCGTCGGCTACCTGGATGATGATCCACGCCTCAAGGGCGGCGTCATGGGGGGCTTGCCGATCTATGACCCTTCGGATCTTCCGGTGCTTGCCGAAGCGCTCGGCGTGCACAATGTGCTTCTTGCTCTCCCGTCCGCATCGCGGCAGCGTCGCAACGAAATCCTGGAGCATATCCGCAAGGCCAGGGTGAATGTCCGCACCTTGCCGGATCTGACGGCACTCGCTCAGGGACGTGTCGCCGTCTCCGACATTCGAGAGCTGGAGATCGAAGATCTGCTCGGCAGAGAAGCGGTCGCGCCGCGGCAGGAGTTGCTCGACAAGGCGATGCGCAACAAGGTGGTGATGGTCACCGGCGCCGGCGGCTCGATCGGCGGCGAGTTATGCCGCCAGATTCTGCGCAACGAGCCTTCCAGCCTGATCCTCCTCGATCAGAACGAGTTCGCGCTTTATAATATCCATGCCGAATTGCGGAAGCTGGCCGAACTGTACAATCATGAAAATCTGCAGATCGTCCCGATCCTCTGTTCCGTCCGCGATCAGGACCGCATCGAGCATATCATGCAGAGCTGGCGGCCTCAGACGCTCTATCATGCCGCCGCCTACAAGCATGTGCCGCTGGTCGAACACAATGCTGTGGAGGGCATCAAGAACAACGTCATGGGGACGCTGATCACCGCACGCGCGGCGAACAAATGCGGCGTCTCGAATTTCGTGCTGATCAGCACGGATAAGGCCGTGCGTCCGACAAATGTGATGGGCGCCAGCAAGAGGCTGGCGGAGATGGTTCTGCAGGCGCTCGCCGCGGAATCGGCCGTTGACAGAATGCGCACGAATTTCTCCATGGTCCGGTTCGGAAACGTACTCGGTTCCTCCGGATCCGTCGTGCCGCTGTTCCGGCAGCAGATCAAGGACGGCGGGCCGGTTACCCTGACGCACCCGAAAATAACCCGCTACTTCATGACCATTTCGGAGGCCTCGCAACTGGTCATTCAGGCGGGCGCCATGGCCGAGGGCGGGGATGTTTTCCTGCTCGACATGGGCGAGCCCGTCCGCATCGCAGACCTCGCCCGCAAGATGGTCGAGCTTTCGGGATTGACCGTCCGCGACGAGGATAATCCCGAAGGGGACATCGAGCTTTCCGTTACCGGCCTGAGGCCCGGCGAGAAGCTTTATGAAGAACTGTTGATCGGGGATAACCCTGAGACAACCGAACATCCCCGGATTATGAAGGCGCGCGAGGATTTCCTGTTCTGGCCGGAGCTTTCGAAGAAGCTCAGCTTGCTCAATGCGGCATTGGATCGAAACGATATGGTCGCGGCACGCGCGACCTTGGCAGAACTCGTCTCCGGCTATTCCTCAACCGGTGAGGTTTCGGATCTTGCCTTCACCAGCGCCGAAACCGTTCCGGCGGCCTGAAGACGACAACGCGCAAGCGTCGAGCACGGGAATTCAGCTTCGCACGACGGGCGCGAAGACTGTGCTGCCCCGATCCAAGCAAATCAGGGCGACCATATAGGCGAAGATCGGATCCAGTGCCTTTTGGTTGAACATGATGCCGACGCTGCCGGTAACAATGTAGCTGCTGGTGAGCAGAAGAGCGAGCGCTATGGACAGGTCCCTGCCAGGACCGGGTTCCTTTTTCCACGCGGCTATCAAGGGCGCCAGGAGCAGCAGCGAAAGCGCCGCGATGCCGACAACGCCGGCGTCGATTCCCGCTGTCAGAAAGCCGTTATGGACATGCGAGAAGGTCAAGTATGGCCGCATGCTGTCTGGCAGTTCCGCCAAGACCGAGGCCATCCTGTTTTGCGGGCCATAACCGGTCAATGGGTCCTTGCTGATTGCCGACAGTGCGCCCTTGTATAAAGCGACCCGTGCGCTGAGTGAGGTAATCTCACCTTCACTGCGTTCAAGCGCTGCCATATTCTCCTGCAGCGCGTGGATGCGATGGATGATCTGGCCGCTGCCCAGCGCGATAAGTCCCGCAAACAGCAAAGAGCCGGTGATGGCGAGACTGCGCAAACTCCGATGGAAGCTGTGTTTGCGAAAATACCAGAGAAGGATGACGAGATGGACGGGAATGGCCAGCCACGCCGAACGCGTTCCCGAAAGCAGCACACAGCCGAGGCCAGCGGCATATCCCAAGATCGCAATTCTTTGCTCGACGCTTCTGGGAGATTGAACGTTAAGAAGCGCAACGCCGCCGAAAAGAAGGCCTATGATTCCGAGGAGTGCGGCATTCGACGTCCCGGCCTCTGCTCTCTCCATCAGAAACATGATCTGCAGCAGGCTGACGAGAAAGGTAACGATCATGCCGATCCCGGCACCGAGGATAAACAGCGGCACGAGGCGGCCATCGGGAGATTGGCGCATTCGCGGCAATATCAGCCAGATCGAAAAGAAGGGCAGGAGCCGGAATATCCAGTCTGCCACTTCGGAATAGGGCGGGTTGATGAAGATGCTGGCGATCATCACCAGCGGGTAGATCGTCATGCAGATGGCGACTGCCCGGTCCGATTTCGAAAAGTTCAGAGGAAAGCGGGCCGTCGCCAGCAAGTAGATGCCCGACAGCATCGACCCGAGGAGAATGAACCCGTTGAAATTAGGTGAAAGTCCGGGCAGGATCGCGAAGAGAAAAACCGCAATGCCATTGGTTCGATCAAGCGCGCTTCCAGACCCGCTCCCGGGATGAAGTACCGCAATCACGAGTTGCCTGAAATAATTCACTTTGCTGATCCTGAGGTGTCATTGATCCCGCCTCGCTAAGGACCGATGTCACCGCTGTCAAGCTGTGGGCGCGGGTACAACTCGCGCTTTTCCCACTATTGTATTCCGGCAACAGCAAACCCGGATGCTTCTTGCTCTACAGGCGATGCGTCGCAGCGCCCTGAACGGCAAAGCTGATGCGATGACGAAAGACATTTGAGGTGCGGCCTTGCCGTGGGGGGTGTCATTCCCGCGTATGGGACGGCGCTCGAGCACACGATCCGGCTTTATCGTTATTTCCGCTCGCGCGGTGCTTCGTTGGTGTCTACAGCTAACGCCAATATGAGGCCGAGCTTTCCGCCGATGATCGACCAAGGAGATAGCCGAACCCGAACGCCGCAATACCAATGCCAAGCAACAATGCGCTTGCGGTGTGCGGGTGGTCTCTAGCGCCGGCGGTGACTGCATAGGCCTCGCGTTTCACTCGGCTCGCCGCCGATTGGGCGGCCTTGGCCAATCCTTCCGGCTGTTCGACGGGTGTGCCGGTGAAGCCGGCGTTCAAATCCTGTTTGTCAGCCATGTCGGAACCTTTCCTGAATTTGCTCGTCCTAGATTTTGCTCGGGCTGCAATTTCAATCCTGCTCGCGTGTGCCGGGTGAGGCTTCACGTTGATCCGCGTCTTCGAGATCCGTCTTGACGAGGAAGGCGTCGCGATGCTCGCGCGACGCCTCTCGCAGCGCCTCGAGCCTGGGAAAATTGTCCGTCTCATCCCGTGGGTCGGGCTCGTGCTCGGCGCGGGTCCAGTGATCCCGATGCTTGCCTTCGGGCCTTCCTTCCTTCTCCCACAGCGAGTATGCCCTTTTCCGGATCTCGTCCTCGCGTATGGTTGCCTGAGAACCGATGCTCTGCTCTGCGGGCTCCTGAATGGCTTGCCGCGCCGTCTTCCCTTTGCCTGCGCCGGCCGGGGGTGAATCCTTCAGCCGCGTGTCGTCGGTCGCGATTTCGTTTCTTTTGCGTCGTAACGGATTTTTCATCGGCGCCTCCTTAATGGGAACTCAACCAATTCCGCTGATCGAAGTTCCCATTGGCTGCATTTTGAACGCCAAAGTAGCCAGGTGCCTTGGCAGGGTGCCGCGGCTGATATACTAGTATGCCAAAATCAATGTCCCGGTACCTTTTATGAGGCAAGCTTCAGAAACCCACGCGCTTGTCGTCCCGACCTCGCAGGAAGTCGGCCGTAGGCTACGCCGCGTCACCACCGCCAGCGTCATCTATGAGCGTCTCTATGCCGATATCGTCTCTCTCCGGATGCCGCCCGGTCTGTTTTTGCAGGAAAAGCGGATTGCCGAGGACTTTGGCGTCAGCCGCACGCCGGTGCGTGAGGCGTTGTTGAGGCTCTCCGAAGGCGGACTGGTCGATATCTTCCCGCAGTCGGGCACCGTCGTGTCGCGGGTGCCGGTTTCGGCTATTCCGGAGGCGGTCATCGTGCGCAAAGCGCTCGAAGGCACGACCGCTGAGATGGCGGCTCAGACCTCCACCGTCGCCGATGTCGCCCGCCTCGATGCCATTATCGCCCGACAGCGCGCGCATGCCGCCGTGGGCAACGCGTCAAGCTTCCACGAGGAGGACGAGGCCTTTCATGAGGCGATCGCGCAGATATCAGGTTATCCCGGCATCTGGGGGATTCTGAAGACGGTCAAGGTGCAGATCGACCGGGCGAGGCGGCTGGCGCTGCCGGCCCTTGGGCGTATGGGCAACGTGGTGTCCGAACATATGATTATCCGCGACGCCCTCGCCGCCCGTGATGCAGCGGCTGCGCGTAGTGCCATGATCCATCACTTGAGCGCCGTCATTCCCGATGTCGACGAGCTGCGCTCGCGTTACCCCGATTATTTCTGCTGACGGCAGGATCACCACGAAACGAAAAGCAAGGGAAGGAAGAAAGATGCGGCAGGGTTGGAGATGGTTCGGGCCGGAAGCGCCGGTGACGCTGGATGAGGTCCGTCAGACGGGCGCGACCAATATCGTCTCGTCGCTACATCAGGTGCCGATCGGCAGGGCTTGGACGGAAAAGGAAGTGCGCGAACGCCAATCGCTGATCGAGACCACGCCTGCCGACCGGTCGCCGCTCGTCTGGTCGGTCGTCGAGAGCATCCCGATTCCCGACGCTGTCAAGCGCAAGGGCGGGGCGGCAAAGGCCGAAATCGAGGCGTGGATTGCCAGCCTCGAAGCGGTCGCCGCCTGTGGCATCCCGATCGTCTGCTATAATTTCATGCCGGTCGTCGACTGGACCCGCACCGAACTCGATTTCGTGACGCCGACCGGCGCCACAGCCATGCGCTTCGATCACGAGCGCTTCGCAGCCTTCGACCTCTTCGTTCTGGAACGGCCGGATGCGGGCCAGCAATATTCGGCGGAGGACCGTGAACGGGCGCGTGTCGTCTTCGAGGCGATGTCGGAGGAGGAGATTGCCGAGATCACCCGCATCATCACTTCGGCTCTGCCGGGCTCGACCACCGAGCCCCTGACCATTCCAGCCTTCCGGGAAAAGCTGGTCGCCTATAGCGGCATCGATGCAGCAAGGCTGCGCCGCCATCTGATCGAATTCCTGGAGGCGGTGACCCCGGCCGCCGAAGCCCGCGGTGTCAAGCTGACGCTGCATCCCGATGATCCGCCGCGTTCGCTGTTCGGTCTTCCCCGCATCGCCTCGACGGCCGATGATTATGCCGCGCTCTTCGATGCGGTCCCGTCGGCGGCGAACGGCATGTGTTACTGCACCGGCAGCCTCGGCGTGCGCGCCGACAACGACCTGCCGGCCATCGCCCGGCGCTTCGCCTCACGCATCCACTTCGCCCATCTGCGCGCCACGACGCGCGAGGGCGACGGCCGGACCTTCCATGAAAGCGCGCACCTGGAGGGAGACGTCGACATGGTCGCGGTGCTCCGGGAACTGGTGGCGGAAGACAAGCGCCGGGGTGCCGAAAACACCATCGTCTTCCGCTCGGACCACGGCCACCGCATGCTCGACGATCTCGATAAGGTCGTCACCCCCGGCTATCCGGCGATCGGCCGCATGCGCGGCCTTGCCGAATTGCGTGGCATCCTGCATGCGTTGGGCGCCCCGCCGACCTGAAGGCGTCCGGGCCAGCGCCTGCGCATGTTGCCCGGAAAGTGTGCAGCGGTTGCGGGACGACGGCACGCACAAAACAAAGGACCGAAGCGCGTCGCATGAATAAAATAGATGCGCGCGATTTGTCGGCCTCGGCGATCGCTGCGGAAACAACCGTGCCGCAAAAGGTCGGGCGCGCCAGTTTCTATTGCAAGATCTCGACCGTAAAGGCGAAACGCGCCGTCGCCCCCGGCGACAGGATGGTGGTGTAGGGTCGTTGCGACAGCTCGGCCGAACCTCCGGCTTCCGCCGCCATTCCGTGCCACGGTTCGACGCAGAGGAAGGGCGCGCCTGGTTTGGTCCACAGGGCAAGGTTGGGGAGGTTTTCGAATTGGAACCGCAGGCTCGGCCCGCCTTCGGCGCCGTAACGCAGCCCATCGCCCGCACCCTTCGGGAAAATCATCGCGTCCTTCTCGAACATGGCGTGATCCAACACCAGCCGGCCTTTATCGAATGGGGAGGGCAGTGGGGTCGGATTGATAAGGCCGCCCTCCAGCCGCACGAGCGCCGGCTCGCCCTCATTGTCGAGCGTGATGGCGTGCGGGCGCCCGGCAGCGCCAGGCATCGGCCAGACGAAGGCCGGATGGAAGCCGAGACCGAAGGGCAGCGCTCTTGCGTCGCGATTGTTTACTTCTGCAGTTACCGTCAACGCGCGTCCCTCTACCGCATGTTCCACGGCCAGCAGGAAATCGAACGGATAGACCGCCTGCGTGGCTGCCGAGGCAGGAAGTTCGTGCCGGCACATGGTCGGCGTGAACGCGGCGAGGCTAAACTCGCTCCGCCGGGCAAAGCCATGCTGGGCCATCGGGTACACCGTACCGCCAATCGCCAGCTTGTCATCAGCCGCCTTGCCGACGATCGGAAACAGGATCGGCGACCGTCCGGCCCAGTAGGCCGCGTCGCCCGTCCACAACCAGGAGCGTCCATCGTTGCTGGTGAGCGCCTGCATCTCGGCGCCGAGGGAGGAGACGTCGATGGCAAGATGCTGATTGCCGATCCGTATTGAGCTTGGCATCGCAATTTCCTTTCGCCCAGATGGGCACGGCCTTCCCGTCATTTTCGTATGGCGCCTAGTCTGGCGAGCACCTCGTTTGGGATGCCGTAACGCTGGATGGCGTCGCGATTGTTTCGCAACCCGCAGCTCTCGCGCTGAACGAAAAATGCCCAGACGGCATCGGAGGCTTCGTTGAGCAGCCTCTCGCGTTCCTCCGCGCTCTGGCGCTCGACGGTCCAGGCTTTTAACGCGGCGAGCGCCGCCTCCACCTTCAGCCCATGACGCCCGAGCGAATTGGCGCGTTCCGACATCAGCCCATATTCGAGGACGTTGATGCCATTGGCGTCCTGCTGCGACTGCCTGAAAGACTGCGGTAGGCGAACGCTCATTGGCTGGAAATCCTTATCAGCGTAGGCGGCAATATTATCCAATCGGAAGCCGGAGATCGAGAGGGTGGAAACGGGCCTATCCTGTCGTTTCCATGCGTGGCATAAGGGCGCCGAAACTTCCCCGGACACCCGCGCACACCATGATTCGTATTGAGAATATCAGCAAACAGCTCAGCCACCGGATCCTTTTCATCGAGGCCTCGGCTGCCCTCAACAGAGGCGAGAAGATCGGTCTGGTCGGCCCGAACGGCGCCGGCAAGACGACGATCTTCCGGATGATCAATGGCGAAGAGCAGCCCGATGAGGGGCAGGTCTCCTGCGAGAAGGGCGTGACGATCGGCTACTTCAACCAGGATGTCGGCGAGATGGCGGGCCACAGCGCCGTCGCCGAGGTGATGAACGGTGCCGGCCCGGTCAGCATCGTTGCCGGCGAACTGCGAGAGCTCGAGGCCGCCATGGCCGACCCGGAAAGGGCCGGCGACATGGAAGAGATCATCGAGCGTTACGGCGAGGTGCAGGCGCGTTACGAGGAATTGGACGGTTATGCGCTCGAGGGTCGCGCCCGCGAGGTGCTTGCGGGTCTGAGCTTCAGCCAGGAGATGATGGACGGCGATGTCGGCGCGCTGTCGGGCGGCTGGAAGATGCGCGTGGCGCTTGCCCGCATCCTGCTCATGCGCCCCGATGTCATGCTGCTCGACGAACCGAGCAACCATCTCGATCTCGAAAGCCTGATCTGGCTCGAAGAGTTCCTGAAGGGCTATGAAGGGGCTCTCCTGATGACCTCGCACGACCGCGAGTTCATGAACCGCATCGTCAACAAGATCATCGAGATCGATGGCGGCGGCCTGACGGCCTATTCCGGCGACTATGAATTCTACGAGCAGCAGCGGGCGCAGAACGAGAAGCAGCAGCAGGCCCAGTTCGAGCGTCAGCAGGCGATGCTTGCCAAGGAGATCAAATTCATCGAGCGGTTCAAGGCGCGGGCATCGCATGCCTCGCAGGTGCAGAGCCGGGTGAAGAAGCTGGAGAAGATCGACCGGGTGGAGCCACCCAAGCGCCGCCAGTCGGTCGCTTTCGAGTTCCAGGCCGCGCCGCGCTCCGGCGAGGACGTGGTCAACCTGAAGAATGTCCATAAGAAATACGGCAGCCGAAGCATCTATGAGGGTCTCGACTTCATGGTGCGCCGCAAGGAGCGCTGGTGCATCATGGGCATCAACGGCGCCGGTAAGTCGACGCTGCTGAAGCTGGTGACCGGCACCACCACACCGGATGTAGGCAGCGTCGCTCTCGGCGCCAGCGTCAAGATGGGTTACTTCGCCCAGCACGCGATGGACATACTCGATGGCGAGCGGACGGTGTTCCAATCGCTGGAAGATCGGTTTCCTCAGGCAGGGCAGGGGCCATTGCGGGCGCTTGCCGGATGTTTCGGCTTTTCCGGCGACGATGTCGAGAAACGGTGCCGGGTGCTCTCCGGCGGTGAGAAGGCCCGGCTGGTCATGGCGATGATGCTGTTCGATCCGCCGAACCTGCTCGTGCTCGACGAGCCGACCAACCATCTCGACCTCGACACCAAGGAGATGCTGATCAAGGCGCTCTCGCAATATGAGGGCACCATGCTCTTCGTCTCGCACGACCGCCACTTCTTGGCTGCGCTCTCCAACCGCGTGCTGGAGTTGACGCCGGAGGGTGTCCACCAGTATGGCGGCGGTTATACGGAATATGTGGCGCGCACCGGTCACGAGGCACCTGGCCTGCGGAGCTGACGGCTATTTTTCGGGGTGCGCCGCATGGCGGCCTTCACCGATCCGTCGGGTCATGTCTGGGACGTTGCGCAGGAACTGCAATAGGCGGTTTTCTGTGAACGAAGCATAGCTTCGGCTGATATTGCCGGCGCTCTGCCACGATGATGACCCATTTCCGTGGTGTTCGGAGCCCTCTTCATTCAATCGGGGACGGGCGCGTCTGCATGGACTGGATCAATCGCTATATCGATCAGCCGCTACTGCACGGTGCGGCGGGCTTGTTGCGGAGTTGGCACATCCGCACGCGGCAGCCGCCGGAACTGTTGGAGCCGACGTGGAATCTCGTCGTGCTCTCTTTTCTCCTTGTCGCGAGCGGGCAGGTGATGGCCGGGAGGTCTTTCGCGCTCAGCGTCGCCGCGCTGGTCATGCTGGCCCTGCCGTCGGCCAGAAAGCTGGTTTCGGCGGTAAAGGCGGGAGGAAGCGCCTATGGCGCCCGGGAGTACAAGTCGCTGAGGGCGCGCGCCGTGGCCAAACGTGAGGCGGAGTGGTCGGTGCGGATCATTGTTCTGTTCTCATCGGCCTGCCTTCCGTTCATCGCTCGCATCGACGATCCGGTGGGCGCCTGCTTTATGCTGGGGGCAAGCGTCTGGTTTGTGCTGACCGGGCCGCTCAAGACCTATCTGGACGCGGCCGAACCTCCCGAGCCGACCGAAGGCGACCGGACGTACAGCGGCGTCTTTCATTTCGGCTGAACGAAAGCCGATGCGATGCTCCCCCTGCCGCGCATGATAGGCAGGGAACTAAACCGGGCGGTCTCCGTTATGTTCAGCAGCAACGTAAAAGGAGATTGCGATGCTTTACTACGCTCTGGTGTTTCTCGTTGTGGCCCTGATTGCCGGCGTCCTCGGATTTGGCGGCATCGCAGGGGCCTCAGCTTCCATTGCCCAGGTTCTGTTCTTCATTTTCCTGGTGTTGTTCGTCGTTTCGCTCGTCATGCGCTTCATGCGCAGAGTATAGCGAGGAGAAATGAAGTATAAAACCCGGTGACTTCAATCGCCGGGTTTTCCTTTTCTTGGTGGTCGCCCCGCGCCGGCGAGAACCCGCTCTGGGCGAATGTGTTTTTCGTGCAACCATTCCTGACAAGATCGTGAAATGGCGCATGCGGCCCGCATGGTGCCTTCGAAATGTCCCAATGGGGCTAAACCGTAAGCGTGTCGCTTGCGCCTCCCACGCGCTTTGACTGCGACGCGAAAACGGCACCGCTCTGGGATTGCTTTGCGATCTCCTCCGATAGCCGGTGCCGGCCAGCCGGGTGTTCCCGTCACGATTTGAGAAGGAGAGACTTATGAATAAAACTCTTGCGACGGCGTTTGCCGCGGTATCGTTGACGTTTGTCGGCGCGGGGGCGGTCAATGCCGCCGACCCCGTCACCAGAACATATGAAGAGCCGGACCTGCGCAATGGCGTGAAGATCGGTTATCTCACTTGCGATATCGGCGGCGGCACGGGTTATGTGCTCGGCTCCTCCAAGGAAGCAGACTGCGTCTTCCAGTCGATCGTCGGCAATGAGCTTCTGGATCACTATACCGGCGAAATGCGAAAGCTTGGCATCGATCTCGGCTTCACCACGCGCAGCCGGCTGATCTGGGCGGTGTTCGCGCCGACAGCCGGCTATCACCGGGGGTCGCTCGCCGGCCTTTATGTCGGCGCGAGCGCGGAGGCGACGGTTGGTGCCGGTGTCGGCGCCAACCTCCTGGTCGGCGGCACCTCCGGTTCAATCCATCTGCAGACGGTAAGCCTGACCGGCCAACTCGGCCTGAACGTTGCGGCCGGCAGCGCATCGATGACACTCACTCCGGCGGATTGACCGGTTGTTGACGCGCCCCTGCCGCGACGCGGCCGGGGCGTCAAGCTGCCTGTTTGCGGGCGCCGCAAGGGACGATTATCTGAAAATCTGGGACAGCCGTGACATGCCGCCGACGTGCAGGCCGGATGCGGCGGCGAGTCCTACGTCTTCGCCCTGCCGGGTGCGATAAAGGCGCGGATCGTCGCCTCGTCATGACCGGCTTCGCGCAGGAAGCGGCTGGCAAATTCGATGGCGGGGCTTCGCAGTGCATCGTCCGGCCGAATCAGGTGAAAGGCGACGTGATAGTCGAGCGTACGGTCCGACACCGCCACGACGCGTCCGGCGGCGAGTGCCGCATCCGATAGGGGAGGGCGGGCGAGCGCGATGCCGAGTCCTTGCGCACAGGCATCGATCACCAGATTGTAATCCTCGAAGCGCCGATCCTGGCCGCGCGGCGTATAATCGACGCCTTCGCGAGAGAGCCAGCGGCGCCAGCCTTCGATATTGGAGTCGTGAAGGATCGGCAGCTCGAGCAGGGAGGGCGCATCGGAGCGCCGCTCGAGCCGGTTTGCCAGCGCCGGGGCGGCGATCGGAAAGGATTTCTCCTGCCACAGCGGCAGGGCGCGCACCCCGGCCCACGGCCCCTTGCCGCAGCGGATGGCAAGATCCGTGCCTTCGCCGAAATCCGCCAACCGGTGCTCGAGCGTCAGCTCGACATGCAGCTCGTTTCCTTCGAGCTTCGCCAGGCGCTGGAACAGCCACAATGATGCCACCGACGGCGTCACCGAAAGGCGCACCACCGCCTTGTTCGGCCGGGGCAGCCAGCGCTCGCCGCTATTGCCGAGCAAAGAAAGCGCTTCCTCGGCGCGCGCGAAAAACCGCATGCCCTCCGGCGTCAGGCGCACACCGCGGGCCTCGCGCGCAAACAGACGCACGCCCATCCAGCGTTCGAGCCGCGAGACCTGTCGCGACACGGCGCCATGGGTGATGCCGCTTTCCTCGGCCGCGGCGGAAAACGATCCGAGCCGGGCGGCACGGGCAAAGGTTTCGAGCGTATCAAGTGGCGGAAGCACGGGTGAGCTGTGAACCATGAGCACATTTGATCATCGATTGCGATGCTTTTCAAGCACGCGTCAGCGGCTTAATTCTTGATCAAAGCACCAATGGAGGCGACAATGAGTATGGCGGCAAGCGTACCGGTTTCGGCAAAGGAGCAGGGCAGGTTTGATCTGGTGGCCTTTGCGGCGATCGTCGTCACTATCCTCTTCTGGGCCTCCTCCTTCGTGGTGATCCGCATCTGTCTCGGACCGCTGACGCCGATCGAACTGGCGACGGCGCGTTATGTGGCGGCCGGCGTCCTCGCCCTCATCTACCTCGCCATCTACCGGCCGATGCCGGAAAAGCGCGATTTCTTCCGCCTCTCCGTCGCTGCCGTGCTCTTCATCGCCGCCTATGCGGTTCTGCTGAACACTGGCGAGCAGACCGTGGCGGCGGGACCGGCAAGCTTCATCATCAATACCATGCCCGTCTTCACCGCCCTCATCGCCACCTTCGCGCTCGGCGAGCGCTTCGGCCGCTGGGGCTGGGCAGGCACCGCGGTTTCCTTCGGCGGCGTGGCGCTGATCGCCGTCGCCTCCGACGACGGCTTCAAGCTCGATCCGAACGCTGTGCTGATCCTCGGCGCAGCGCTCTGCTCGGCGATAGCAAGCGTGCTGCAGAAACCGCTGCTCGGCCGGCTGCCGGCGCTTGCCGTCACCGCCTGGATCCTGCTGATTGGCTCGGTGCCGCTGTTTCCGGCCGTCCCGGCGACGGTCCGCGCGCTGGCCGCCGCACCGGCAGAGGTCAACTGGGGTGTTGCCTATCTCGTCATCTTCCCGACGGCGATCGGCTATCTCACCTGGGCAATCGCATTGAAGCGGCTGACGGCGGCGCGCGCCTCGAATTTTCTCTATGGCGTTCCGCCGGTCGCAACGCTGATCGGTTTCGTCTGGCTCGGCGAGACGCCGACCGCACTCGGGGCGATTGGTGGCATCATGGCGATCATCGGCGTGCTGGTGGTCAACCTGATGCGGAAACGGTAACGGCCGCGCCGCTACCACCAAATTCGGCGGCGAAAGCTCGCCGCCGATAAATAGGCATTGCGCCGCCGTTCGCTTTCTTTAAAAACGAAAGCAGATCGAAAGGGGCGCCAATGTTCTTGACCGACCGACAAACTGAGATCGTGGCGATCGCGAAATCGAGCGGCAGGGTTCTGGTCGAAGAGCTCGCCTCGCGATTTTCGGTTACGCCGCAGACCATCCGCAAGGATCTGAACGATCTCTGCGATGCCCAGGTGCTGACCCGCATCCACGGCGGCGCCACATTTCCGAGCGGAACGGAAAACGTCAAATACGAGGCGCGCCGCCAGATCGCCGCTTCGGAGAAACAGGCGATCGGCATTGCGGCCGTCGAACTGATCCCGAGCGGAGCCTCGCTGTTCATCAATATCGGCACGACGACCGAGGCGGTGGGCGAGGCGCTCGCCAATCATCACGAGCTGATGGTGATCACCAATAATATCAACGTCGCCAATAGGTTGCGCCTCTTCCCGGCAATCGAGGTGGTGATCGCCGGCGGGGTCGTGCGCGGCTCGGACGGCGGCATCGTCGGCGAAGCGGCGGTCGATTTCATCCGTCAGTTCAAGGTCGATTATGCCGTCATCGGCGCGTCGGCGATCGATATAGACGGCGCGCTTCTCGACTATGACTTTCGCGAGGTGAAGGTCGCCCAGGCGATCATCGCCAATGCCCGCCACGTCATTCTCGTTGCCGATTCGACAAAGTTCGAACGCACTGCGCCGGTTCGAATCGGCCAGTTGACCCAGGTTCATACCTTCATCACCGACCACTGTCCGGTGCCATCGATCCGAAATCTCTGCCTGGAAAATAATGTGAAGCTGATCGAAACGAGCAGCAGATCACGTTAGGCCGACCGCCCTACGCAAACATTCGTTTGACATTCGTATTTCTTTCGTTTTAACTGATGTCACTTTCGCAATCGCGCAAGTTTTGTGCGATGCGAAATCAGCAGTAGGCTCGGAGGGGCAATTGGGCCGGGAGATATACGACATTTTCGTCATTGGCGGCGGCATCAACGGCTGCGGCATCGCGCGCGATGCCGTCGGGCGCGGCTATTCCGTGGCGCTGGCGGAGATGAACGATTTCGCCTCCGGCACCTCATCGGGCGCCACCAAGCTGATCCATGGCGGTTTGCGCTATCTCGAGCATTACGAATTCCGCCTGGTGCGTGAATCGCTGATGGAGCGCGAGATCCTCTGGGCGATGGCCCCGCACATCATCTGGCCCCTGCGCTTCGTATTGCCTTATCATAAGGGCGGTATCCGTCCCGCTTGGCTGATCCGGCTCGGACTCTTCCTCTACGACCATCTTGGTGGCCGCAAGCTGCTGCCGGCGACGTCGGTGCTCGACATGCGCAAGGATCCGGCCGGCAAGCCGCTGAAGGCGCTGTTTACGAGAGCTTTCGAATATTCCGACGGCTGGGTCGACGATGCCCGCATGGTGGTGCTGAACGCCCGCGACGCCGCCGACAAGGGCGCGACCATCCTGCCGCGTACCAAAGTGGTGTCGGCAAGGCGCGAGAACGGCCTGTGGCATATCGAGACTGTCGATACCGTCACCGGCCACAATGACAGCCACCGGGCCCGTATACTCGTCAATGCCGCCGGCCCCTGGGTCGATCACGTCATCCGTTCCGCCTTCGGTCAGAACGAAGCCCACAATGTCCGCCTCGTCCAGGGCAGCCATATCGTCGTGAGGAAGAAGTTCGACGATCCGCGCGCCTATTTCTTTCAGAATCCGGACAATCGGATCATCTTCGCCATTCCCTACGAGGGCGATTTCACCCTGATCGGGACGACCGACCGCGACTATACCGCCGACCCCAAGGATATCAGGATCTCCGAGGAGGAGACGGTCTATCTCTGCAATGCGGCGTCGGAATATTTCAAGGAGCCGGTGCGGCCAGAGGATATCGTCTGGACCTATTCGGCGGTCCGCCCGCTTTACGACGACGGCGCCTCGAAGGCGCAGGAGGCGACGCGCGACTATGTGCTGAAGCTGGAAGGCGAGGGGGAAACGGCGCCACTGCTCAATGTTTTCGGCGGCAAGCTCACCACCTATCGCCGGCTGTCCGAGCATGCGTTGGAGAAGATCGGTGCTGCGATCGGCGTCAAGGGTGCTCCGTGGACGGCCAAGAGCCATCTGCCCGGCGGCGACTTCGCGGTCCGGGGCTATGAGGGGCAGGTCGCCGCGCTCAAGCGGCGCTATCCGTTCCTCGCCGATCGGCACGCGCGCCGGCTGGTGCGCCGCTACGGCACCAGGGCCGAGACGCTGCTGGGCGATGCCCGCGGCATCGACGATCTTGGCCGATTGTTCGGCGGCGATCTCTACGAGGCCGAGGTCGCCTATCTCGTCGAACATGAATGGGCCCGGCGCGCCGAAGACGTGCTGTGGAGGAGAACAAAGGATGGTCTGCGTCTTTCGAAGGAGCAGGCTCAGTCACTGGAGGAGTACATGGCTGCGATGCCGGCGATGGCCGGATAGGCGGCGTGTGATCCCCGCTGCGTGGAGGCACGGGAACAGGAATGCTGGAACTGCGAAACGCCGCCAAGATGGTGGGCGCGGACTATCACATCTATCCGACCGATCTGGTCCTCGAGCGCGGCACGCTGAACGTCCTGCTCGGGCCGACGCTGTCGGGCAAGACCTCGCTGATGCGGCTGATGGCCGGGCTCGACCGTCCGACCGCCGGCTCCGTGCATTTCGACGGCACTGATGTCACCGGCATGCCGGTGCAGAAGCGCAATGTTGCCATGGTCTACCAGCAGTTCATCAACTATCCGGCATTGACCGTTTATGAAAACATCGCCTCGCCGATGCGAATCTCGGGCAAGGACGCCGCCGCGATCGACCGCGGCGTGCGCAAGGCCGCCGAGCTTCTGAAGCTCACGCCCTATCTCGACCGCACGCCGCTGAACCTCTCCGGCGGCCAGCAGCAGCGCACCGCCCTTGCCCGTGCGCTCGTCAAGAATGCCAGCCTGGTGCTGATGGACGAGCCGCTTGCCAACCTCGATTACAAGCTGCGCGAAGAACTGCGCGAGGAGCTGCCGAAGATCTTTGCCCAGTCGGGCGCGATCTTCGTTTACGCCACCACCGAACCGTCCGAGGCGCTGCTGCTCGGCGGCAATACGGCAACCTTGAACCAAGGTCGGGTCACCCAGTTCGGGCCGACCATCGACGTCTACCGGCGCCCTGTCGATCTCGACAGCGCCGGCATCTTCGCCGATCCGCCGCTGAACACGCTCGACGTCACGAAATCGGGCGATATCTTCACGCGCCCGAGCGGGGCCACGCTTCCCGTCCCCTCGCATCTGGCCGCGGTGCCGAACGGGCCTGTGACGATCGCCTTTCACCCGCATCATCTCGGCCTTCAGGCCCAGACCGGCAATGCGGCCCGCCTGCAGGCGCGCACGCTGGTCTCCGAGATCACCGGCTCGGAGAGCTTCGTGCATCTGGAATATGACGGCGTGCGCTGGGTGATGCTGGCGCATGGCATTCACGACATCGATCCGGACATCGAGATCGAGGCCTTTCTCGACACCCGCCACCTGATGGCCTTCGGCGCCGATGGCCGCGCCATCGCTGCGGTCGGCGCTGTCGCTGCAGCCGGAAAGGCATAGGAGAGCACCATGGCACGCATCACGCTCGACCATATCCGCCACGCCTACGGCGCCAATCCGAAGACGGAAAAGGATTATTCGCTCAAGGAAGTCGATCACGAGTGGAACGACGGCGGCGCCTATGCGCTGCTCGGCCCCTCCGGCTGCGGCAAGACCACGCTGCTCAACATCATCTCCGGCCTGCTGCAGCCGTCGCATGGCCGCATTCTATTCGACGGCAAGGATGTGACGAACCTTTCGACGCAGAGCCGCAACATTGCGCAGGTCTTCCAGTTCCCTGTCATCTACGACACGATGACCGTCTACGACAATCTCGCCTTCCCGTTGCGCAATCGCGGCGTGGCCGAGGCCGATGTCGACCGGCGCGTGCGCGACATTCTCGAGATGATCGACCTTGCCGGCTGGGCCAAGCGCAAGGCGCAGGGGCTGACCGCCGACCAGAAGCAGAAGATCTCGCTCGGCCGCGGGCTGGTGCGCAACGACGTCAACGCCATCCTGTTCGACGAGCCGCTGACCGTCATCGATCCGCACATGAAATGGGTGCTGCGCTCGCAGCTGAAACGGCTGCACAAGCAGTTCGGCTTCACCATGGTCTATGTCACCCACGACCAGACCGAGGCACTGACTTTCGCCGAGAAGGTCGTCGTCATGTATGACGGCCAGATCGTCCAGATCGGCACGCCGGCCGAGCTTTTCGAGCGGCCGAGCCACACCTTCGTCGGTTATTTCATCGGTTCGCCAGGCATGAACGTCATGCCGGCACAGATCGACGGCAGCGCCGTCAAGGTCGGAGACGAGGTGCTGAGGCTGGATTATGCGCCGAATACCAATGGCGCGGTGAAGACCGAACTTGGCATTCGACCCGAATTCATCCGCCTCGGGCGGGAGGGCATGCCGGTTACAATCAACAAGATCGAGGATATCGGCCGGCAGAAGATCGTGCGCGCCCGTTTCGCCGGCCAGCCGATCGCGATCGTCGTCTCCGAAGACGACGACATTCCCGCGGATGCCCGCGTCACCTTCGATCCGTCCGCCATCAGCATCTACGCCGACAGCTGGCGTGTCGGCAGGGAGGCCTGAGCCATGCAGAAGACGTGGAACAACAAAGCCTGGTTTCTGGTGCTGCCGGTGCTGCTGCTCGTGGCCTTTTCAGCGGTGATTCCGCTGATGACCGTCGTCAACTACTCGGTGCAGGATACGTTCGGCAATAACGAGTTCTTCTGGGCCGGCACCGACTGGTTCGTCCAGACGCTGCATTCCGACCGCTTCTGGGAAGCGCTGCAGCGCAATCTGCTGTTCTCCTTCATCATCCTGGCGCTGGAGATTCCGCTCGGCATCTTCATCGCCCTCAACATGCCGAAGTCGGGGCCCGGCGTCCCGGTCTGCCTGGTGCTGATGGCGTTGCCGTTGCTTATTCCGTGGAACGTCGTCGGCACCATCTGGCAGGTTTTCGGACGCGTCGATATCGGCCTGCTCGGTCATACGCTCGCCGCGATCGGTCTCGACTACAATTATGTCCGCGATCCCGTCGACGCCTGGGTGACCGTCATCGTCATGGACGTCTGGCACTGGACGAGCCTCGTCGTGCTGCTCTGCTATGCCGGCCTGGTTTCGATTCCGGACGCCTATTATCAGGCTGCCAAGATCGACGGCGCCTCGCGCTGGTCCGTCTTCCGCTACATCCAGCTGCCGAAGATGAAGCGGGTGCTGCTGATCGCCGTGCTGCTGCGCTTCATGGACAGCTTCATGATCTATACCGAGCCCTTCGTCGTCACCGGCGGCGGCCCCGGCAACTCGACGACCTTCCTCTCCATCGACCTCGTGAAGATGGCGGTCGGCCAGTTCGATCTCGGCCCGGCAGCGGCAATGTCGATCATCTATTTCCTCATCATCCTGCTGCTCTCCTGGGTGTTCTACACCGTGATGACCAGCAGCGACGCGAGCTAAGGGGGAGGGCAGACATGACCAGAAAATACAAACCCGCAGGCAGCCTCTCCTGGCTCGTGCCGACGCTCTATATCGTCTTCCTGCTCCTTCCGATCTACTGGCTGATCAACATGAGCTTCAAGGAAAATGCCGAAATCACGGGCGCCTTCACGCTCTGGCCGGCGGCCCCGACGCTGCACAACTATACGGTGATCTTCACCGACCCGTCCTGGTATAACGGCTATATCAACTCGATCATTTATGTGGTGATGAACACGGTGATCTCAGTTGCCGTGGCGCTGCCGGCGGCCTATGCCTTCTCGCGCTACCGCTTCCTCGGCGACAAGCACCTGTTCTTCTGGCTGCTGACCAACCGAATGGCGCCGCCGGCGGTCTTCGCACTGCCATTCTTCCAGCTCTATTCGGCCTTCGGCCTGATCGATACGCATATCGCCGTGGCGCTGGCCCACTGCCTGTTCAACGTGCCGCTCGCCGTCTGGATCCTGGAAGGTTTCATGTCCGGCGTGCCGAAGGAAATCGACGAGACGGCCTATATCGACGGTTATTCCTTCCCGCGCTTCTTCATCAAGATCTTCATTCCATTGATCGCGAGCGGCGTCGGCGTGGCGGCCTTCTTCTGCTTCATGTTTTCCTGGGTCGAATTGCTGCTGGCCCGCACGCTGACGACGACGGCGGCAAAGCCGATCTCGGCGATCATGACGCGAACGGTTTCGGCAGCCGGCTTGGATTGGGGCGTGCTCGCGGCTGCCGGCGTGCTGACCATCATTCCGGGCGCGCTCGTCATCTATTTCGTCCGCAACTACATCGCCAAGGGCTTTGCCCTGGGCCGCGTCTGAGGAGGACCGGACATGACCTTTTCCTGGATGGCCTGGACGCTGCCGACGGCGCTGTTCTTCCTGACGATCCTGGCGCTTCTGATCGCCATGAGCGTCGTGGAGTATTTTTCTCCGGGCGGCTCGCCGCGCACGGGCGTGCTGCGTTTCGAAACGACGCGCGGCGACCGGCTTTTCATTTCGCTGCTGGGCAGCGCTTTCATTCATCTTGCATGGCTTGGGCTCGCTGGGCCCAACCTGTGGTGGGCTCTTGCCCTCTCCGTGGTCTACGCCATTGGCGTCTTCCGCTACGTGTGACGGCAAGGAGAAAACAGATGGCCGGGGGTGCTTGGCCGCCTGACTATGTGACTGCAATCGCAAACCCTGGGAGGATATTATGCGACGGCACTTATTGACGACGACAGCAGGCCTACTGCTGGCGATGACGGCATCGACCTATGCCGGGATGGACGAGGCCAAGACCTTCCTCGACAAGGAAGTCGGCGATCTCTCGACGCTTTCCCGCGCCGATCAGGAAAAGGAAATGCAATGGTTCGTCGATGCCGCGAAGCCCTTCGCCGGCATGGACATCAAGGTGGTTTCCGAAACGATCACCACGCATGATTATGAATCGAAGGTGCTGGCGCCCGCCTTCACCGCGATAACCGGCATCAAGATCACCCATGACCTGATCGGCGAAGGCGACGTGGTTGAGAAGCTGCAGACGCAGATGCAGTCGGGCGAAAACATCTATGACGCCTATATCAACGATAGCGACCTGATCGGCACCCATTGGCGCTACCAGCAGGCCCGTTCGCTGACCGACTGGATGGCCAATGAAGGCAAGGATGTCACCAATCCAGGCCTCGATGTCGACGACTTCATCGGCAAGTCGTTCACGACAGCGCCTGACGGCAAGCTCTATCAGCTGCCGGACCAGCAGTTCGCCAACCTCTACTGGTTCCGCTACGACTGGTTCAACGACGAGAAGAACAAGGCCGACTTCAAGGCGAAGTACGGCTACGATCTCGGCGTGCCGGTCAACTGGTCGGCCTATGAGGATATTGCCGAGTTCTTCACCGGCCGCGAGATCGACGGCAAGAAGGTCTATGGCCACATGGACTACGGCAAGAAGGACCCGTCGCTCGGCTGGCGCTTCACCGATGCCTGGCTGTCGATGGCCGGCAACGGCGACAAGGGAATTCCGAACGGCAAGCCGGTCGACGAATGGGGCATCAAGGTCGATGAGAACTCCCGTCCCGTCGGTTCGTGCGTCGCGCGCGGCGGCGATACCAACGGCCCGGCCGCTGTCTATTCCATCCAGAAATATCTGGACTGGATGAAGGCATACGCACCGGCTGCCGCTCAGGGCATGACCTTCTCCGAATCCGGTCCGGTGCCTTCGCAGGGTGAAGTTGCCCAGCAGATGTTCACCTACACGGCCTTCACCGCCAATTTCGTCAAGGAAGGCCTGCCGGTCGTCAATGCCGACGGCACGCCGAAATGGCGTTTCGCTCCGAGCCCGCATGGTGTCTACTGGAAGGACGGCATGAAGCTCGGCTATCAGGATGCGGGTTCCTGGACGCTGATGAAGTCCACACCCGTCGACCGCGCCAAGGCGGCCTGGCTCTACGCCCAGTTCGTCACCTCGAAGACTGTCGACGTGAAGAAGAGCCATATGGGTCTGACCTTCATCCGTCAGTCGACGCTGGATCACAAGTCCTTCACCGACCGCGCACCGAAGCTCGGCGGTCTGATCGAGTTCTATCGTTCGCCGGCCCGCCTGCAGTGGTCGCCGACCGGTACGAACGTTCCTGACTATCCGAAGCTCGCGCAGCTCTGGTGGCAGGCGATCGGTGACGCCTCCTCCGGCGCCAAGACGGCGCAGGAAGCAATGGATTCGCTTTGCTCGGAGCAGGAAAAGGTGCTGCAGCGTCTGGAACGCGCCAAGGTCCAGGGCGACATCGGCCCGAAACTCGCCGAAGAGCATGATCTCGCTTATTGGAACGCCGATGCGGTGAAGAAGGGCAACCTCGCTCCGCAGCTGAAGATCGAGAACGAGAAGGACAAGCCGCTCACCGTCAACTACGACGAACTCGTCAAGAGCTGGCAGAAGAAGTAAGGCGGACCCGGCCGGAGGCAACGAGGCCTCCGGCCATCCCTTCCTGCCACCGGCGACAAGCCGGTGGCACCCACAATCTATCTCTCACGAAACATCCGCGTCCTGCCGATCGCCGGCAGGCGGAGCGATCGTGCGAGCCGGAGACGGATATGAGCGGCTATATTCTTTCGATTGATCAGGGCACGACGTCTTCGCGTGCGATCATCTTCGACGGCGACATGAAAATGGCAGGGTCCGCGCAGGCGGAGATCACGCAATACTATCCGCAGCCTGGTTGGGTGGAGCACGATGCCGCGGAAATCTGGCGCTCCGTCGCCGACACAGCGCGCAAGGCGATCGCCGATGCCGGTCTTAAGGCTGTCGACATAGCCGCGATCGGTATCACCAATCAGCGCGAGACGGCGGTCGTCTGGGATCGACGGTCGGGCGCTGCGCTTCACCGCGCGATCGTCTGGCAGGATCGGCGCACCGCCGAAATGTGCGAGAGCCTGAAAGCCGATGGGTATGAGAAGCTGTTCAGCGCCAAAACCGGCCTGCTGCTCGACCCCTATTTCTCCGGCACCAAGCTGCGCTGGCTGCTCGACAATATCGGCGGCCTGCGGGAGAAGGCGGAAGCGGGCGATGTCTGCTTCGGCACGATCGACAGCTGGCTGATCTACAATCTGACCGGCGGCCGTGTGCACGCCACCGATGCGACCAACGCGTCGCGAACGCTGCTCTACAATATCGAAGACGGTGTATGGGACGAGGAGCTTCTCGGCATTCTCGGCATTCCCACAGCGATGCTGCCGGAGGTCAGGGAATGCGCCGATGATTTCGGCCGCGTCGACAAGGCTCTGTTCGGCGCCGAGCTTCCGATCCTCGGGGTCGCCGGCGACCAGCAGGCGGCGGCCGTAGGCAATGCCTGCTTCGAGCCCGGCATGATGAAATCCACCTATGGCACCGGCTGCTTTGCTCTGCTCAACACCGGCCGGGACCGCGTTTCCTCCTCCAACCGGATGCTGACGACCATCGCCTGCCGGCTCGATGGCGAGACGACCTATGCGCTCGAGGGCTCGATTTTTATCGCCGGCGCGGCTGTGCAATGGCTGCGTGACGGCCTCGGCATCATCGAGCAGGCGTCAGAGGCGGGGGTGCTGGCCGCCAAGGCTGATCCCGGGCAGCAGGTCTATATCGTTCCGGCCTTTACCGGGCTTGGCGCCCCCTACTGGGATCCGGCCGCGCGCGGCGCGATCTTCGGCCTGACGCGAAACAGCGGACCGGCGGAATTTGCCCGCGCCGTGCTCGAATCCGTCGCCTATCAGACGCTCGACCTGCTGGTGGCGATGAAGAAGGACTGGGGTGTCAACCAGCTGGAAACGGTGCTGCGAGTCGACGGTGGCATGGCGGCTTCGGACTGGACGATGCAATGCCTGGCTGACATGACCGGAAATCCGGTCGACCGTTCGGCGATCCGCGAGACGACGGCACTTGGCGCGGCCTGGCTTGCCGGCTCGAAGGCCGGCATCTGGCCCGGCCGGCGGGAGTTTGCACAAGCCTGGGCCTGCGACCGCCGCTTCAGCCCGTCGATGGAGGAGGGCGAGCGTCAGGCCAAGATCATCGGCTGGAAGAATGCCGTATCGCGGATGATTTCGGATATCGCCGCAGGGTAACGACGACGGAGCGGCTCCAAGGCCTCCCGTTTATCTCGGGAGGCCCTGTTCACGCTATTCGTCGATCGTCTCACCGATGTCGGAGAGATCGATGCCGTGGGTGTCGAACCACCAGCCGGGACTCATCCCCGGATGACGGTGGCGCAGGCGCAGATATTTAGCGCTGAGCCGCATCTGGCGTTCGATCTCTTCCGCGAAGAAGGGATGATCGAGCGTGCCGCCCATCTTGTGGATGCGACGGAGCAGTTTTCGCAGGACATATCCCTGCTCCTTGTTGCCAGGCCGGTAGCCGCTTTCCACGATTGTCAGCACCGTCTCGCTCAAATGTCCCGAGCGCCTCGTCTGGCCGCGTGCCGTTGACGATCATGTCGAGGCGCTCCGTGCCGAAGCCGACGTCGATGCAGGTTCCGAGCGGATTGACGATGTTTCCGATTTCGACGCCATTCTTGTAGAACTCGGTGCAGTATCCGTTGATGCTGCCATCGCTCCAAATGCATTCCGGATCTGGGACGATGGGTACGCGCCCGCCATAGAGCGGCGTCCATTCCGTCAGACGGTCGGGATGGATCGTCACATGATCCGGCACGAGGCCCAGCGTTGCTAAAAATTCGAGCCAGAAGTCGATGGCGTTGCCGACGGTCATTTCCCTGAAGGAGAAAAGGCCGAGCATGGTGAAATGGAGAAGATGAGTTCCGTCGCCGATCTCGTCGAGGTCGCCCATGCGCAGGCAAGCCTGGCTGTTTGCGACTGTTCCACTATAGAAGGGATCGGAGAAGAGGGGTTTGTATTGCTGCATTCCAGCGCTGCAGAAGAGCGTTGTATCGTCATGCGGCCGTACGGAATCAATGCGCGTGAAATCGATGCCCTTGGAAAGGCAGAAGTCTTGATAGTGCTGGATCAGGCGTCCCGCTGTGACATAGGCAACCTCCTTTACTGTTCGTGCCTTTGCAAGATAGCGACATCATGCCTGTCCGGCAACATGCGTCGGTGAGCATGCACGAACCGCCGTCTCTTCGGTCTTATTCACAAGGCGGTAGTAGAGGATTCCGTTTTCGCGAGGCGTGGGCGCCCTTCTTGTTTCCTCGGACGCTCCGATCACATCTCCCGCCGCGGTGAGCGCGCCATCAACCGGGCATAGGCAATGGCCGAGAGCATGTTGACATGGTTGGCCTTGCCGGTGCCGGCGATGTCGAAAGCGGTGCCGTGGTCGACCGAGACGCGGTCGATCGGCAGACCGAGCGAGACATTGACAGCGGTTTCGAAGGCGACGAGCTTGATGGGGATGTGGCCCTGATCGTGATATTGGGCGATGACGAGATCGAAGGCGCCATTATAGGCGCGAGCGAAGACCGTGTCGGCGGAGATCGGGCCGACGACGTCGATGCCCTTCGCCTGGGCCTGCTCGACCGCCGGCGCCAGGAATTCCATGTCCTCGGTGCCGAACAGGCCATTTTCGCCGCAATGCGGATTGAGGCCGGCAACCGCGATGCGCGCCTTTTTGCCGAGACGCAGGAAATGATTGTGGCCGGCTTCGATGGTCGCCAGCACCCGCTCGGTCTTGGCGCGCTCGATCGCGCCCTTCAGCGAGATATGGGTCGAGACATGGATGGTGTTCAGCCGCTCTGAGGCGAGCAGCATGAAGGAACTTTTCGAACCGGTGAGATGGGCGAGCAGCCCGGTATGGCCGTCATGGTGATGGCCGGCAAGGTTCATCGCCTCCTTGTTGATCGGCGCGGTGACGATGACATCGGCTCGCCCGGACATGGCAAGATCGACGGCGCGGGTGATGTAGCGCACCGACGCATCGCCGGCGACGGGGCTGACCTTGCCGATCTCGGGCAGGGCCGCGCCGAGCGGAACTTCATCAACGGCAATCCTGTCATCGCCGGGGGCATCGGCAGGCTCGAATTTCAGACCGGTGCCGCTGACGCGGTCGGCGCGCTCCAACGCTTCGACATTGCCGACGATGACGAAATCGCGGCGCTCGTCGCTCGGAAGAGCCGCCAGGGCCTTGACGATCACCTCGGGGCCGACGCCGGCGGGATCACCGAGCGTGACGGCGACTTTCGCATTCCTGTCCATCATCAAGTCCCTTCTGAAAACCGTGCCGCCTAAAAGGCGGCTGCGTAAATCGAACGAATGTCGGCGCGGGTGAGATCGCGCGGATTGTTGTCGAGCAGGCGCCGGATGGCAAAAGCGTCGTCGGCCATGGCGTCGAGATCGCTTTCCGGTACACCGAGGCCTGACAGTTTCATCTCGATGCCGAGTTCGGCGCAGAAAGCGTAGGCCGCATCGAAGACGGATGTCGTGTTGTCCGAGGTTTGACGCCCAAGCGCTGCCATCACCGCTTTCGTCTTCTCAGGCACAGACGGCGTGTTGAAGGCGAGAACATGCGGGAAGATCAGCGCATTCGCCGCGCCATGCGCCACATGCCAGCGCGTGCCGAGCGGATAGGCGAGCGCATGGCCGCCGGCGGTGTTGACCGGACCGAGGCAGAAGCCGCCGTAAAGCGAGGCGAGCGACAGGCCGGCGCGCGCTTCGGCATCGTTGCCGTCCCTGACGGCGCGGGCGAGATATTTGCCGACCAGCCGCGTTCCCTCGATCGCATAGATGTCGACCATCGGATGAGCCTTGCGGTTGGTGAAGGCCTCGACGCAATGTGCCATGGCGTCGATGCCGGTGGCGGCCGTGGTGCGGGCCGGCACGCTGAAGGTCAGGGCCGGATCGATGACGGCGATGTCGGCCAGCATGTGCAGGCTTTCGACGGCAAGCTTCGCCATCGTCTTCGGATCGGTGACGAGCGCGCGGATGCCGGCCTCGCTGCCGGTGCCCGATGTCGTCGGCACCTGGGCGAGTGCTGCCTTGCGCGGCCCATGCACCTTGTTCGGGCCGACGACGTCATGCAGCGTCTGCGCCGAGCCGGCAAGAACGGCGGCAAGCTTTGCCAGATCCATGGCGCTGCCGCCGCCGAAGCCGACGATCAGCTCGGCGTCGGCGCCGTTCGCCGCCGCCAGGACTTTTTCGAGGTTGGCCGTATCCGGCTCGGGCGTCACTTCGGCAAAGACCGTCACCTCGCCCTTTAGTTGCAGCAGGTCGATGCGCGCGGCATTGAAAGCGTCGGAGATGATGAGCGTGCGCCTGAAACCCTTTTCGGCAGCCCATTTGCCGAGCTTTGCCGCCGTGCCGATGCCGAATTCGATCAGGTGCGGCCGAACGATGGTGATTGGCGAATCCAAGCTGGCCATGAACCAGTCCTCCTGCAAGATCTTGCGGCGATAGTGTCACCCCATTTATTGTAAAGTTGTAAGATCAATGTCAAGCCGGCATTCCTCGCCGGGGAAAATTTTATCGCCGAGCATGCCGTTCCAGGCGATCAAGTCGTGTGAATATAGGATTGAAAAACAAATACTTGGTATATTTATGATGAGGCGGCAGTTGAAAGATGAGCCGCCATCGTGCCGGTGGCGGAGAGCCAAAATTGTTGTCAAATCCCGGCGCGGGCCGCCCGATCGCCTGGTGCCCCGCATCCTCTCACGCGGAATCGAAAAGCCGATTTTACAATTTCTAGGCCGGCAGCTTGCTTACGGCAGCACTTGTGGGGCGAGCCTCACATATTTGATGGCGCGCCGGTAATAGGTGTAGGCGACATGGAGCGTGCCATCGCTGCCCTGGATGACCGAGGGGTAGGAGAATTCGCGGTTCAGCGAATCCTTCGAATTGTTGCTGAGGCAGAAGCCGTCGCCGGTATCGAGATCGATGCGCTGCGGAAAGGCCCTGCCGCCATCCCTCGATATCGCCAGGCTAAGGGGCGCGCGGGGAACACCCCAGACCGCCTTGCGGCCCGCATCGGCAACGATCGCAGCGCTCTCTCCAGCCGCGTCACCCTCGATTTCGTCGTAGAGAGACTGACGCCGCGCATCCGACATGGTCGCATTCGAATGGTTGTAAACCATTGCAATCATTCCATTATCCAGAACGGTGGCCTGGATTGAGGAGTTGTTGTTCGGCAGTTCGGTCGGCACGGGCGGGCTCCAGCTTTCGCCGCCGTCCGCCGATCGGCTGGAAAGTATAGTTTCGGCGAAACGATTGCGGTAGAAGGCGACCATCTCGTCGCCGCCGAGCGGCAGGATGTTCATGTGCACGGCGCCGATGCTGTCTGGAACATCGACCCTTTGCCAGTTCGCGCCGCCGTCGCGCGAGATCAGCACCGCTGCCGTATCGGCGTCGCCACTCCAGCGTTGGCCCTCAAGGCCGACGCAGCGGAAGATCGGCAGCAGCCAGTCGCCGCGGTCGTTGACGACGATCGGTTGGCGGACGAAGGTACCGGGGCTGTCGCAGAGGATTTGGACCGGGCCGAATGTCTTGCCGCCGTCATCGGATATCCGGCATTTGACAATCGAGCCATCCTGGTTGCCGGAGGTCTGCGATGTGTAGAGCAGCCATATCTTTCCGTCCGGAGCGTTGAATATCAATGGGTTCTGCTCGGATTTCTCAGGATCGTCGCTCATCTTTTCCGCTGCCGACCAGCGATCGGAGCCCGGCGCCAGCCGCGACATGTAAATCGAAATGTCGCCCATGCCCTCCATCGTGCCGCCGAACCAGACGCAGGTCAGCGTCCCGTCCGGCAGAAAGGCGAGATTTGCTGCATGGTTCTGGATGCAGGGCGAGGGCAGGTAGGCATCGGCGCGGCCTGCGACAGAGGGGTGAGGGGTGACGGTCCCGGTCATCAGAGCGGGCACGGCTTCCGGAGGCAGGCCGGTAAATGTCATGGCGAATCTCCTCAAGGCAGTTTGGCGTAGCTGTCGGCGAGTGCGGCATGATCCGCCTCGGTGAGCGGCATCAGCGGCGCGCGCGTGCGCTTCCAGGCGGGATTGCCGGTCTTCAGCCCCACCATTGCCTTGATGGTCGGGATCTGGACGTAGGAGTTGGAAAGCGTGCGATAGGCGTTGATGCGCGCCTGCGCCGCCTCGACATCGGCGGCGCGCGCCTCGTCATGAAAATGGTCGTAAACGGTGCGGAGCGAATCCGCCACCAGATTGGAGGTGGCGGTGATGCAGCCGGCGCCGCCGGCCTTCATCAGCGGCAGCAGCAGCGGATCGGCGCCGGCGAGGACAGAAAAGCCGGGATGAGCGGCGATGATGGCCTGCATGTTATTGAAATCGCCGGCCGATTCCTTGATGCCGACGACGGTTTCCGGGAATGCCGCAATCAGCCGGCCGATCAGCGGAATGGACAGCGGAATGCCCGAAACCTGCGGGATATGATAAAGGATGACCCGCAGGCGGGTGTCGGCGACCTTTTCCAGCACTTGCGAATAGGCAGCGAAGAGGCCGTCGTCGGAGACGCCCTTGTAATAAAAGGGCGGCAGCATCACCACCTTGGTGACACCGAGCGACAACGCGTGCCGTGTCAGTTCCACGGTCTCCGGAATGGCGACGACGCCGGTGCCCGGCAAAAGCCTGTCGGCCGGAATGCCGGCCTTCACAGCCGCTTCCAGAATGGCGCGCCGCTCGCTACAGGAGAAGGAATTGGCCTCACCGGTCGTGCCGAGCAGGGCCACGCCATGACATCCCTCGGCCAGCAGCTGCCGGCAATGGTCGGTGAAAAGCGCGAAATCCGGCGTGTTGTCAGCCGTCAGCGGCGTTGCGGCCGCGCTGAAGACGCCGGTGATCCTGTGATGGCTCATTTCTCCTCCTTCGGTGCGTCCTGGCTTGGCGATCCGTGTCCGAACCGCGCGACTGCGCCCGATTGTCATGCATCTGTCTGCGATGGAGTGCTAAGAACTTTTCCATCGCGGCACTTTTGTCAAGAAGACAAAATGGCTTGATCTGAAACAGGAAATTTATCTTATTGTAATTATTGTTATTTTTTTAGAGATAAATTTTGCTCGAATGAAAATCGCGATTTTTTGTTGACATATTTACAATAACGAGAGAACGATAGGCGACGGATTGTGCTGCGCTTGGCAGCGCGGGGAGAGCGCTGCCGATTTCACCTGGGAGGAATGCCATGTCTTTTGATCAATCGGATAAAACCAATCTATCGCGCCGCAACGCGCTGAAGCTCGGCCTTGCCGCCAGCGTCGGGCTGACCGTATTCGGGATGAATGCCCGCATCGTGCTCGCCGACGAAGGCCAGGTCCTGAAGGTCGCCCATCCGGCCTTCGACCAGGACTGGTCGCCGCTGCGCGGCGGCGGCAGAACGTTCCGCTGGAACTCGATCTGGTGGGCTTCGCCGATGTATTTCGACAGTCAGGGCAATATCAAGCCCTACGTCTTTACCAGTTGGGAATCGGCCGACAACACCGTCTGGACCTTCAAGATCGACCCGAAGGCCGTCTTCTCCGACGGCAGCAAGATCACCTCGGCCGACGTCAAGGGATCGTGGGAAGTCGCCTCGATGCCGAACACCAAGAGCCAGCGCGCCGACCAGGTGCTGAGCAAGGTCAAAGGCTACGCCGAAATCGCCGCCGGCTCCGGCAACGAGCTGACCGGCGTCGCGACGCCCGACGAGGGGACGGTGGTGGTGACGCTGGCTGCCGCCGATCCGATCTTCTTCATGCGCCTTGCCAACCACATCGCACCGATCACCAAGGCATCGCAGTCGCGCGGCAGCGACGGCGAGGAAATCATCGACTGGTACAAGCCGGAGAACAAGCCGGTCTTCTCCGGCCCCTTCAAGCTGACGGCCATCGATATCGATGCCGGCAAGATCACCTTCGAGCCGAATGAGAACTTCTTTGGGCAGAAGCCGAAGCTTGCCCGCATCGACATCACCTCGATCGAGGACAATGTCACCGCAACATCGCTGATCAAGTCGGGCGAGTTCAACGCCCATACCGAGCTCGTCACCTCGACGATCATCCAGGATCTCGGCCCGGAATTCTCGGCCGGCCCGCTGATCCCGACCAGCCAGCATTTCTGGTTCAACATCTCCCGCGCCCCGATGGACGATCCGAAGGTGCGCCAGGCGCTGATCATGGCGGTCGATCGCGACAGTCTGTTCAAGGCGTCCTACCCGGATGGGCCGCACAGGAAGGCCGACCAGATCCTCAATTCGGTTCCCGGCGCCGACAATTCCGGCTTCGAGCCCTTTCCCTATGATCCGGCAGCCGCCAAAAAGCTGCTTGCCGAATCGAGCTATGGCGGGCCCGAGCGCCTGCCGAAGATCCTGTTCGTCGGCATTTCGGCGCCGGCCATTCAGGCCGCCGCCCAGTTCATCGCCGAGCAGTGGCGCCAGAACCTCGGCATCACGGCCGTCGACATGAAGCCGCAGCAGGACTCCTATTCCGGTCCGGATCAAAACTCGGTCCAGATCTTCCGCGACGACGTCGGCACCCGTGTCCCGGACGCCGTTTCCTATCTCACGGGCAGCATCGCCTCGACCTCGTCGAACGCGCAGAACAAGCTCGGCGGATACAAGAACGACAAGGTCGACAGCGCCCTTGCCGAAGCGGCGACCAAGGCTGCGGATGATCCGCAGCGCGTTGCTCTCGCCCAGCAAGCCCAGAAGGCATTCCGCGAGGATTGGGCCTTCATTCCATGGTATTCTCAGGCGATGTCGCGCTGGGCCACCAAGGAGGTCAAGGGACTCGAGAAGAACCTCGACTGGCAGATCGCCGAACCCTGGAACATCTCCATCGGCTGATTGGGAATTATCGTTCCTGGCAATAAGCGCGCGAAGGCTGCAAGGCCTTCGCGCAAGTTTCAAGACGAAGAGATGCGATCTGCCTGGCTTGAGGACGGACCGCATCGACAACAGGTGGGAGGTGGCCTTGCTGCGCTACGTGCTAACCCGGTTTGCCATCTGGATTCCGTCCGTTCTGGTGGTGATGCTGGCCGTTTACGCGCTGGCCTTCTATGGCGCCGGCGATCCGATCAAGCTGATTTTCCTGCGCGCGCCGGGCGACGTCGCCTATAATCCGCAGCGCATCGAAGCCATCCGTGAAAGTGCCGGCCTCAACAGGCCCTTCATCGAGCAGTTCGGACTTTACATCTGGAACCTACTGCACGGCCAGTTCGGCAATTCGCTGACTTCGGGCCGCGCGGTCTGGGCGATGGTCTCGGCCGCCGCACCCGTCTCCTTCCAGCTTGCCCTCTGTTCCATCATTCTGACGGCCCTCGTCGCAATCCCGCTCGGCATGATCGCCGCGCTGAACCAGAATTCCCGCCTGGACTACGCCATTCTCGGCTCGGCGCTCTTCCTCTGGGCGATCCCGGCCTATGTCGCCGGGCCGCTGCTGATGGTCGGCCTGATCGTGCTCTTGCCGGGTGCCAGCGTGCCCTATGGCTGGGGCGGCATCCTCGATGTCCGCATCCTGCTGCCGCTGTTCGTGCTGTCCTTCCAGCCGATCGCTTTGATCGTGCGCCAGACCCGGGCCGCCGTCATCGAAGTGCTGTCGGAGGATTTCGTCCGCACGGCCCGGGCCAAGGGCGTGCCGGAGATCATCGTGGCGCTGCGCCATATCCTGCGGCCGGTGCTGACGCCTGTCGTGACGCAGCTCGGCCTGATCATGATCACCATCGTCAACGGCGCGATCTTCGTCGAACTGGTCTTCGGTCTGCCGGGGCTCGGACGCCTGACGGTGCAGGCGCTGATCAATTCCGACTATCCCGTCATCCTGGCGATCACGCTGATCGGATCGTTCCTGGTGATGGTGTCGAACCTGCTGGTTGACGTGCTCTATCCGCTGCTCGACCCCCGCGCCAATGATTCAAGAAGGAGCCGCTGACCATGTCCGCAATCCCTCTTTCCCCCACCGAGACCATCGAGGAACCGCCGGTCAACCTGTGGCGCGATGCGTGGCATCGGCTGCGTCGCAACAAGCTCGCGATCTTTGGCCTCATCGTCGTCCTGATCCTCGCCTTCACGGCGGTCTTCGGACCTTATCTCACGCCTTACGACTATCTGAGCCAGGATCTCAATGCCCGCAACGCGCTGCCGTCGATGAGCCATCTGTTCGGCACCGACGACCTCGGCCGCGACGTCTTCAGCCGCGTGGTGTTCGGCACGCGGACCGCTTTCCTCGTTGCCGTCATCGTAACCTTCTTCGCGGTGTTGATCGGCCTGACGCTGGGCGCAGTGGCCGGCTTCTTCGGCAATCCCTTCGACCGCGCCATCATGTGGCTGACCGATGTGACGATGTCGGTGCCCAACCTGCTGCTCGTCGTCGTCATCAACGCCTCGCTGAAATCGCCGATCACCCGCTGGATGGAGGCGCGCTACCTCGAGACCCTCAATCCCTTCTACCGCCAGACGATCTGGGTGGATTTCATTCTCGTCTTCGGGTCGATGGCGCTGATATCCTGGCCGCCCTATGCCCGCCTGGTGCGCGCCCAGGTGCTGTCGATCCGCAGCCGGCCCTATATCACCGCCGCCCAGGCACTCGGGCTTTCGAACTGGGTCATCATCAAGCGTTATGTGGTGCCGAATGCACTCGGGCCGCTGATCGTCTCGGTCAGCGCCGGTCTCGGCACGGCGATGGTGCTGGAAAGCGCCTTCAGCTTCCTCGGCGTCGGGGTCAATCCGCCGACGCCGAGCTGGGGCAACATGATCTCGGACGGCCTTCGCGTCTGGCAGCATTATCCGCATCTTCTCGCCGCTCCGGCGGCCGTGCTCGGCCTTGCCTCGGTTGCCTTCAGCTTCCTCGGCGACGGCCTCAACGACGCGCTCAATCCGCGGGGCAGCAAATGATGGACACGCAAAAGAGAGAACGCCTGCTCGATGTCAGGGGGCTTACCGTCGAGATCGATGGCCGCAATGGCCCGGCCGTCGTCGTCGACGGCATCGATCTCCATGTCGACAAAGGCGAAACCTTGGGCGTCGTCGGCGAATCCGGCTGCGGCAAAAGCCTCACCATGCTGAGCCTGATGCGGCTTCTGCCGAACAAGATCAAGGTCGCCAAGGGAACGGCCACCTTCGCCGGCCGCGACCTGCAGACGATGTCGAATGCCGAGCTGCGCAAGGTGCGCGGCGGCGATATCGGCTTCGTCTTCCAGGATCCGATGACCTCGCTCAATCCCGTCATGCGCGTCGGCGACCAGATCTGTGAGCCGCTGATCTATCACCGCAAAATGAAGAAGGCGGAGGCCCGCGCCCGCGCCGTCGAACTCCTGCGCCTCGTCGGTATTCCCGGCCCGGAAGAGCGGCTGCAGGCCTTTCCGCACGAGCTTTCCGGCGGCATGCGCCAGCGCGTGATGATCGCGATCGGCCTTGCCTGTAATCCCAAGCTTCTGATCGCCGATGAGCCGACGACGGCGCTCGACGTCACCATCCAGGCCCAGATCGTCGATCTGGTGAAGGATCTGCGCGCCAAGCTCGGAATGTCCGTCGTCTGGATCACCCACGATCTGGCATTGATCGCCGGCCTCGTCGATCGCGTCGCCGTGCTTTACGCCGGCACGGTCGTCGAGGACGCCCCCGTCGACGAGCTCTATGCGCGGCCGAGCCATCCCTATACGCGCGGCCTGCTCTCCTCGATCCCGAAACTGTCAGATCCGCCGGCAAGCCGGCTGAGCTCGATCGGCGGCACGCCGCCGGAACCCGGCCGCCGGCCGAAGGGCTGTCCGTTTGCGCCGCGCTGCCCGCTCGTCGAGGCGATCTGTCACGAGAAAGTGCCGCGACTCGAACCCTTGAGCGGCAGCAGCAATCATCGCGCCGCCTGTTTCGTCGTCCAGAGAATGCAGGAGGCCGCGTGATGGCTGCGCAACCGCTGCTCAAGGTCGAGAACCTGGTCAAGCATTTCCACGTCAAGCTCGGCGCTTTCGGCCAACGCTCGGCAACCGTCTATGCGCTCGACAATGTCGATCTCGACATCATGGAAGGCGAAACGCTGAGTCTCGTCGGCGAATCCGGCTGCGGCAAATCGACGACCGGCTTCACCATCCTCAACCTCTACAAGGCGACCAGCGGCAAGGTGGTCTACAAGGGCCAGGATCTCGCCAAGCTTGATGAAAAGCAGATGCGGCCGTTCCGCCGCGATCTGCAGATCGTCTTCCAGGACCCCTATTCGACGCTCAATCCGCGCATGACGGTGGGCGAGGCGATAGGCGAGCCGATCCTCTTTCACAAGCTGTGCACCAAGGCCGAGCTCAAGGAGAGGGTGGCGACGCTGCTCACCGATGTCGGCCTGCCGACACGGTTTGCCCAGCGCTACCCGCATGAGCTTTCCGGCGGCCAGCGCCAGCGCGTCGTCATCGCCCGGGCGCTCGCCTGCCAGCCGAAATTCATCGTCTGCGACGAGGCGATCTCGGCGCTCGACGTGTCGATCCAGGCGCAGATCATCAACCTGCTGCTCGATCTGCAGGAGAAATACGGCCTGACCTATCTCTTCATCGCCCATGACCTTGCCGTGGTGCGCCACATCAGCACTCGCGTCGGCGTCATGTATCTCGGACGGCTCGCCGAACTCGCGACCCGCGAGGAACTCTTCGACAACCCGCTGCATCCCTATACGAAGGCGCTGTTGTCGGCCGTTCCGGAGACCGATCCGGAGCATGAGCGCACCCGTCAGCGCCAGATCCTGCAGGGCGACGTGCCGAGCCCGCTGAACCCGCCTTCCGGCTGCCGTTTCCACACGCGCTGCCCGATCGCCATGGATGTTTGCAGCAAGGTCATTCCTGCCTGGAAGGAAGCCAAGCCCGGCCACCTCGTCGCCTGCCACGCCGTCAATACGGGTGAGATCGCATGACGCTGAAGGCCGCGATCATCGCTGACGATCTGACGGGGGCGCTCGATACCGGCACCCCCTTCGTTGCGGCCGGCCTCTCGGTCGCGGTCGCCGTCGATGTCGGAGCGGCGCAGGATGCGATCGCCACCGGGTGCGATGTCGTCGTCGTCAATACCGCCTCGCGCGCCCTTGGCGAGCGCGATGCCGCCGAAAAGGTCCGATCGGCGGCGAAGGTGTTTCAGGACGTGCAGCCTGACGTCGTCATGAAGAAGATCGACTCCCGGCTGAAGGGCAATGTCGCGGCCGAAAGCCTGGCGCTTGCGGATGCGCTCGGCCTGAAGAATATCCTCGTGGCGCCTGCCATTCCCGATCAGGAGCGCCTGACCTACCGGGGCTGTGTCGTCGGCCGCGGCGTCAACAGGCCGTTGCCGATTGCCGATCTGTTCGAGAGCCGCGCGGACAATGTTGTCGTAGCCGATGCCGAGGACGATACCGATCTCGATCAGATCGTCGCCGGTCATGTCTGGCTGACGACGCTTGGCGTCGGTGCGCGCGGCCTCGGTGCGGCATTCGCCCGCCGGCTCGGCGAAACCGGGCGGCGGCTGGTGACGGAATTTACGCCGACGCCGCGCACGCTGTTTGCCTTCGGTTCGCGCGATCCGATCACCGCCGCCCAGATGAACCGGCTCGAAGCCTCCGGCGCCTTGCGCGTGGTGGTGGACGCGCCGATGGGGCAGATCGAATGCGGAGAGGGCCTGGCGCTGCCGGTGCTGCTACGCTGCACCGGCGACATGGCGGCCGATGCGGCGCTCGTTGCCGGTGACTTTGCGGCCGGTGTCAAAAGGGTGATCGACGATACGAGGCCCGATATGCTGATGGTCGGCGGTGGCGATACGGCGCTGGCAATCCTCCACGCCCTTGACGTGAAGGTGCTCACGCCGAAGGGCGAAATCGAGGCCGGCATTCCCTGGTTCGATGTGACGGCCGCCGACGGACGGCCTTTTCGGTGCGCCGTCAAGTCAGGGGGCTTCGGCAATTCCGATAGTTTGCTAAGACTGGTTCTTCGGAATCAGGCGGCGTAGTAAAATACCGTCAGGGAGAATGACGTGACTGAAGCGAATGGCGAATCTTTGAACGCGGAAGCCGGCCCACCGGGCAAGCCCGAACGCGGCAAGGCCGTCAAGCTGGTCGATCGCGTCTTCGACCAGCTGCTCGAGCGGATCCGCGGCGGAAACTATCCGCCGGATTCACGCCTTCCCGGCGAACACGAACTTGCCTCGATGCTCGGTGTTTCCCGGCCGATCGTCCGCGATGCACTGGCGCGCCTGCGCGACCAGGGCATCGTCTATGCCCGCCAGGGGGCCGGCACCTTCGTCAGCGCCCATGGTTCACCGACGACACAGCTTGCCTATTCGCCTGTTAAGACCATTGCCGATATTCAGCGCTGCTACGAATTCCGCCTGACCATCGAGCCGGCCGCCGCCTATTTCGCCGCCAAGCGCCGCAATGAGCAGGCGATCCAGAAGATCGCCAGCGCCCTTGCGGACCTGCGCGAGGCGACCAGCCATCAGCTTCACCGCACCGATGCCGATTTCATCTTCCATCGCGCGGTGACCGAGGCTGCCAACAACCATTATTACACTGCCTCGATCGATGCATTGAAAGCGCATATCGCCGTCGGCATGCATCTTCACGGCCTCTCCTTGCTCGGCCCCCGCCAGGGGCTGGAACAGGTCTACGAAGAGCATAACGCCATCTACAAGGCCATCGCCGATGGCCGGGCCGACGATGCGCAAAGGCTGATGAAGGCACATCTCGAAGGCTCCCGGGACCGTCTGTTCGAGGGCAGGGTGCTCGACTTGTCCTTCTGAAGAGGAATGGGGAGCGGGTTTGCGCCGAACAATGCATGGCGCGGATCGTCGCTTGCCGCCGCGACGCAGGGTCGTCGTGGTCCGGCACAGAGCTTTGGTAGGCCGACGGGCTGATGATCGCTCGGTACGCTATGGTCTGAGGTGACCCCAGGACGGATCCCACGCGACGTCTTCGACAAGATCGACGAAGATCGGGGCACCGTTGGTGTCGCGATGGGTTTCAGCCAGCCTGAAGGCTGCTTCGGGTTCCATTTCCTCGCCGGGAAAGATCGTATCGTCCTGGCCCGTGTCTGCGACCTTGCTGACATATCCCCTGATCTGGTTTCCCGATCGATAGAGCTTGACGATCAGCGACCCGGCTGGGACGGGGCCTGCGGAATAGCTGACATATTCAGGCATGTCTGCCGCCTCCTCGTTCGTGCTTCATACCAGTGCGCCGGTCCTGATTTCGCGGCGCCTCCGCGTCAGGCGATAACAAGATGCTTCACATGGATCTGCTGGGGCGATCAACCACCAAACTTGCGGATGCGCAGAGAGTTCCCGCTCTATCGCGTCGATCGATTCCCCCTCGCTCTAGAAACCGAAGGGGAAGGTTTCCTGATCGCCCGTACCGGACTGCCGAGCGATGAGAGGCGAAAGCGCGCGCGTTTCATCGAACCAGAGGAAGGCGTCGTATTGCCGCGACAGCGATGCCGACATGTAGTGGCTCAGCCGCTCGGTTTCCGGCCTGTAGATCACCCCTATGAAGCGCTGAAGCCGCTGTTCGACCAGGCTTGCGTGCAATTCCTCATCGGCCCTGAGGTCGAGAAGAAATCGCGGCTTTGCCGTGTCGTGACATAAACGCTCGCAGCTCTGCGGGAGCGACGGGTTCATCTGTTTCGCCTCCGCCTGCCCGTCCCAATCGTCAGCGGCGATTACCTCGCCGCAATGTGTTCCCAGACCTACGAGGCTTGTCATCTCGTTGAAGCGCTGCCGGCATAGCTGACCGAGGCTCAGTTCGTCGCGGGCGGTTGCCATATCCGTGTAGCGGGCGTCGCCGATGTGGGAGTTGTGAGCCCATATGATGATCTTTGCCGCTGGTCCGTGAAAGTCGAGAAGATGCTCGACGGTGTCGGCCATATAGGTGTCGCGCAGGTTCCAGGCCTGGGCACCGCCGTAATACATAATGCGATAATATCGTTCGGCGGCGGCGAGCAGTCTTGCGGACTGGACGGCGTTTAGAAAATCATCGTCATCTAAGGCCGCATTATCCAGCGATCGCGTCAAAAGCTCCGTGCATTGCTTCAGCACCGCATCCTCGCATGATCGATAGGCTTCGGTCAGCACGGCCCGACCATAGGTCGCGGGATTGCTCTGCCAGGGACTGAGGCAGCCATAGCGTTCCCTGGCAATCTTTGCGGTTTCCGGGCTGACATTTTCGAGATAGTCGAGGACGGAGCGGATCGATCCGGACATATTATAGAGATCCAGGCCGTAAAACCGCACCGGATCCTTGTGCGACGCTTTGCGCCGTTCGTTTTCCTCCTTCATCCAGCCGATGAACCGCGAAAACTCCCGGTTCCGCCACATCCACTTGGGAAAGCGGCCGAACGGCTGTCTGTCTCCCGGTGCCCGACCATTTATCCAGTGGTCAATGGCGGCCGCATCCGGCCAATCCGCTTCGACTGCAATGAGATTGAATCCGTGATGATCGATAAGATGCCGGCTGATGGTAGCCCGCGTCTCATAAAATTCGGCGGTGCCATGGGTGGATTCACCAAGCAAAACGATGCGGCTGTCGGCAAAACGATCAAAAAGGGCGGCAAAGCTGTTGTCGTCGATCGAGGAAAATTCTTCAGCCGCGGCCGAGATGAGTTTGCTGTATGTTTCCTCTGTGCGCGATGACGGGGCTGTCGCCGTATACATCGGATGGGTGGTAGTCCAGGCATCCTCGCCGATCAGCGGGACGAAAAGGACGCCGCCCAGATCTTCCTCCTCGAAGGTGGATGCCCCCGTGCGCGTGATGCGTTTCAGGCGCTGTTCGTCGCTGCGGCCGACCGGGATGATGAGCCGCCCACCGAGATCCAGCTGCTCCTTCAGGCCGGCCGGCACCTCGGGTGCGCCAGCAGAAACGATAATCGCGTCGAAAGGAGCGGCGTTCGTCCAGCCCTTGCTGCCGTCGCCCACTCGGACGTCGAGATTGCGGTACCCCAGCTTTTCAAACCGTTCTCTGGCTTGAAGCGCCAGCCGTTCATGGCGTTCGATGGTATAGACGTGCCTGGCGATCCGGCTGATGAGGGCCGAGGCGTAGCCGGAACCGGTTCCGACCTCGAGGACCTTGTCGCCCGCACCCAGATGGGCCTTCTCGATCATCAGAGCGACGATGAAAGGCTGCGAGATCGTCTGACCCTCGCCGATCGACAAGGGCGCATCCTCATAGGCGAATTCCTCGAAGCCCGGATCGACGAATTTCTCGCGCGGCACTATGCGCATCGCCCTGATGACGCTTTGATCGCGAATGCCGCGACGCACGACATGGTGTTCCACCATGTGGTCTCGCAGGCGGTTCATATCCATGGGATCACCTCCGCTCCAGGAGAAAACAGCCGAAAGCAGGTGGTTGTTCCGAAGCAGCGGCACCGATGGCCCGGGTTCGTTAGCCGCCACGGTATTCCTACGCACCGCATCGCTGCGCCCGTCAGCACGGCATCGATTTCCGACACGCGCCTGAGGCGGTATCGAACGTCTCCGCGCTGTCCGGCGGATCGCGGACCATTTGATGATTCAAGTGGAGCGCTGAACGAAAGCGGGATCCTGCGATCAATTTGCGACGTGCAGCAGCGGAACTTAGTGTGAAGAGCGAAGTTGGACAGGCATCAGCAAGAGGCGCGCCCATGTCCAGCAATTCGCTTGTCAACGAACCGGTCGAAGATCTCGCCTCCCGCCTGGAGACAATGACGGATGACGAACTGTTCGGGACCATGAACGATCTGGAAAAAGCGAGCAACACTGCCGAGGAAGCCGACGCGGTAGAAGAGATTATCTCCCGCATTGCTTTGGCCGAAAGCGAGATCGAGCGGCGCTATCCCGGTCGACTGCTCGCACCGTATCGCGAGTGGAAGCAAAGGCAACCGCTGCTGTGACTGTTGCGGGCCGGTTTGCGCCACAAAAGACAACCGATGGAGATTTCGATGAGCAGTTCCGAGACAACGACGGACCACAGAAAAATTCGCAAATGGGCGGAGGACAGGAAGGGCAGGCCGGCGGCCATCCGGACCGGCGGCAAAGGCGGCGTCCTGCGCATCGATTTCGGAGAAAAGGAAGAAGAATTCGACGAGATCGGCTGGGACGAGTTCTTCAGAATCTTCGACAAAAACAAGCTTGCCTTTCTCTACCAGGATGAGACCAAGGATGGAAAGACAAGCCGCTTCAACAAATTCGTCGAGCGTGACTGAGCGCCTTGACGCGGCGATCGGATCGCCGCGTTCCTGCTGAGGACCGTTGTCAGTTGCGGCCAAGAGCCCGGATCCGCCATCTTCGATGCGGGCGCGGCCAGCACGTTTGGCCGCTGCCCTCGCTTGAAAGCGGTCAAAGCTCGAGCAGAGCGTACGGTCTCCCGGTCGGCTTCTCGACATGGGCGGCGACGTTGTAGACCGGTGCGCCGCCCGGTGTGCGGCCCTCATAGGATCCGCGATGGGCATGGCCGTGAACGACCGCATTGACCCGAAACCGGTCGATGGTTTCCGCAAGGCGTGAAGAACCGAGAAAGGGATAGATCTCCAACGGTTCGCCTGCCACGGTTTCGGCAATGGGGGCGTAGTGCAGCACGACCAGGGAGCGATCGGAACGCACCTGCCGCATGGCGTTTTCCAGGCGCATCGATTCCCCGACGCTTTCGGCGACCATCGCCTTGATGGCGGCTTCGCCGAATGAACCCAGCATATGGCGCCCGAAGCCGCCGGCAAATCCCTTGACGCCAACGAAACCGACACCGGAGATCTCGGCTGCATGGCCGTTCAGCAATTTGACGCCGGCGTCAGTCAGAATTTTGCAGACGTCATCAACCTGACCGCTTTCGTGATCGTGATTGCCGAGGACGGCGACGGTTGGCACGGTGCAATGGCGCAGATCGCTGGCAAGCAATTCGGCCTCCTTGGGCCTGCCGAGATCGGTCAGATCACCGGCAATGACCAGGACATCGGCGACCGAGGAAATTTCGGCAAACAGATCCTTATAGGATTTTGCCCCATCCTCCGTCACATGGAGGTCGGCCACCGCCGCAACCGTCACGCTCTTTCGCTGATCATCCATCGCGTTTCTCCTAATCGCCTCGCAGTTCACCCTCGCCGCCGACATCGGCAAAGCCCCATTCCTTGACGTCGATCTCGAAATCGATGCGGGAATACATCCGGCCTCGGCATATTTTCATTTGCGGCAGGGGCAGTTCCTGCTGCGCCTTAAGGCGGTCCAAAAGCTCCTCCAGCAGCCACCGGGGAATCTTGTCCCGCTCGGTCGGGTAGATCCACCTGAAATTGAGGACATGGATGAGAAGCACCTCCCAATGCACCTCGAGATAAGCGAGCAGTTTGCGCCAATCGATGGCATCATGGGCCTTCAAGATGACATGCGCGACATCGGCGCCATCATAACGGTGTCTCAGCTGGACAAAACATTTCGACCAGACGAGTTCGGTGGGGCTGACGATTCTGACCGTGTGACCGCACATTTCGACCCTGCGTGCATCGTCGAACCAGTCGTCGCCGACTGGCATGGTTCCGTTCGAGGAAGCAAAGATCACATCAAAGAAGTGATTTCCCTTCAGCACTTTTCCAAGCCAGCGCTCGTCCTCGACTTCGACCCTGTAACCCTTCGATTTGAAGTGACCCAGGATGCGAGCATAGTCGCCGGCCTTGCAGAATATGTCGAAATCCTTCGTCTGGCGCGAGATGCCGGTATAGGCGCAGACGGCGTAGGTACCGGCGACGAGGAAAGGGATGCGGGATTTGACGAGCTCCTGAACGACTTCGGTAACGAACGGCTCGGCGGCCGGATCGATGAGTTGCGGAACCGCCTTCGCTTTGATCAGCACATCATTGTCTCTGCCGTGTCCGGCTGTTCGCGCGGTCATCGTCGATTCCTGCGTTGCTACGCAAAGCAACACATGGAGTCGTTCAATGTTCCCAGTCCTTCGTTCGAGGCAAAACGTGCCGGATCAATCCGGAACTTCGCTACCTCCGTGTCGTTCGGGCCATGAGACGCGCGTCCGCTTTCGAGGAAAGCTTTCCGAACCGAATTGGAGAATGTCATGGACAGACGAGCAAAAATATTGACCGGCATAAACGACAGGCCGAGAAATGAGACCGTTACCGGAAGCTGCCCCGGCATCCCCTACGACAGCGGCCGGATAGTCGATCTGACCGAGGAAATCAGACGCACGAAAGCTTCGCTTCTGCGTGATCGGCTGGACGATCTCAAGGACAAGCTTGATGAGCGGGTCGATCTGCCGCAAAGGGGCGCGCCGTGGCGAGGTGAGGAAAGGCGGCCCCTTCGCCTCGGGAGCGGGCTACGAGAATGAAAAGCCGCCGTGGCGGATGATGATATTCGTCGTCACGATTTTCCTCGTCGCCTGTCTGGCGGGCTTGGCCTTCATGCTGGCGACGCACTCCGGCGAACCGGATGAGAAATCGCCCGGGCCGATGACGGAGCGGGCGCGATAAGCGAGGGATAAAGACTCTGTTCAGCGGCGATCGTCATCTGCCGGCAAATCATCTCGGCCAGCCGCGGCGGCCCGCGACGTGAATCGTTTTCCGGCAAGCCTGTAGATTACTCAGGCATAGGCAAAACCTTTAGTCGCACCGACCGACGGAACATTTCGTGCCATGACTTTCAGATCCTCGCGAACCATCTCCGCAACCAACTGATCAAGACTGGTCTCATGTTTCCAGCCAAGCTGCGTGTGCGCCTTCGTCGGATCGCCAATCAGAAGATCAACTTCAGTCGGGCGGAAGTAGGCTGGATCGATCTCCACGACACACTGACCGGATGTCTTATCGTATCCTTTTTCCTCGACCCCGCTCCCGCGCCAATCAATTGGCATGCCCACCTTGGCAAAGGCCTTGTCCACAAAGGAACGAACCGAGTGCGTTTCGCCGGTCGCAAGGACATAGTCCCCCGGTTCGTCCTGTTGCAGCATCAGCCACATGCCGCGGACATATTCTCGCGCATGTCCCCAGTCGCGCTTCGCATCCAGATTGCCGAGATAGAGCCGGTCCTGCAATCCAAGATGGATCGCAGCCGCCGCCCGGGTGATTTTACGCGTCACGAATGTTTCGCCGCGGAGCGGGCTTTCATGATTGAACAAAATCCCGTTCGAGGCATGCATGCCATATGCCTCGCGATAATTGACGACAATCCAATAGGCATAGAGCTTGGCCGCCGCGTAGGGTGATCGAGGGTAGAAAGGTGTCGTTTCGCTCTGCGGAACTTCCTGAACTTTGCCGTAGAGCTCCGAGGTGGACGCTTGATAGAAGCGGGTCTTCTTGGTCAACCCAAGGAGGCGAATTGCTTCCAGCAGCCGCAGGGCGCCGGTTCCATCCGCGTTCGCAGTATATTCCGGTGTCTCGAACGAAACTTGAACGTGGCTCTGTGCGGCGAGATTATAGATCTCGTCCGGCTGCGTTTCCTGTATGACGCGGATGAGATTGGTTGAATCGGTCATGTCCCCGAAATGCAAAATGAAGCGAGGGTTGTCGACATGGGGGTCCTCGTACAGATGCTCGATGCGACTGGTGTTGAACGACGACGAACGTCGTTTGAGGCCGTGGACGATATAGCCCTTGTCCAGCAGCATTTCGGCCAAATACGCACCGTCCTGACCTGTTATACCCGTAATCAGCGCAACTTTTCGGTTCTTTTTCATTCCCGTATCCATGATTGCTCTCCAACTCGAATACAAATGCAGAAGCAGGTGATGATGTATTGTTGTGCGACTTCAGAGAAAATGGGAGTTTGAATCTTATATGCGGTGTATTTATACCTTGAAGTTATAGTACTTCATCAAAGATCTCGAAAACATCTCTGAGTCACTGAAATTATACAGCGCGTGCTGTTTAGGATTTACGCTGTTGATCGCGACAATGATTTCCGAATTTCGCGGGCTTTTCATTTGTTGCAGGCTGAACTCGACCGCGCGGCGGCTCGTCTTTCCCCATCTGACGACTGCCAGTGTTCTTTCCGCCAGCGCAGTCAGAAGCACGGTGTCTGTCGAGGCGAGCACAGGCGCGCTGTCGAAGATGACAATCCGGCCGGCCGCGCCCGCCATTTCGATGATTTCTGCCAGGCCATTCGAACGGACCCGCCGCTGAAGACTGAACTTGCCAGATGGAATGAAATCGATACCGCTTGGATGGTGGTCGACGATGTCGCGGATATCGGCGTGGCCATTCAGGAATTCGTTCAATCCCTGCTGTAGCCCCGACTTGAAATAGGACTCGAGTTCTCCCCGTCGAAGGTCGCCGTCGACCAACAGCACCGGAACTGCCGCGGCGGCGAGTTCGATAGCCAGCGATCTTGCGACAAGCGACTTGCCTTCTCCGCTGTGAGCCGACGTAACGACGATACTGTTCGGAAACTTGCCCCCATTGGACTGTTTGAGTGTGAGGATCACGGTGCGGATTGCTTCGTCAAACATCGGGACCTGCACATGTCCGAAAATCGTCTTTGGATTTTCCTTCCGCGCCAGCCGCGGGATAAGCCCAGCCGGTATCGTGCGGGCCATCCCTGCTATTTGATCGAAACTCCGGACGGACCGGTCCCACATTTCAATTACGAAAGCAGCCGTTACGGCTGCCGAGATTGCAGCCAGAAGGGCGCTCACCAGATAGAAAAGCCGTCCACGTCCCTCCGATCCGAGGGGCACCGAAGCCGGTGATAAGACTTCCAATTCGGCCGCGGGAAGCTTGGCCTTGCCGGCGAGGTCACGGCGCTGGTCCTCAAACTTTTCGAGCGCCGTTTGTTCCTTGTCGGCTATCCGCTGCAGTCGCGTCAATTCCGTCTGCACCAGGGCGTCGCGTGCGCGTTTTTCATGAGCGACATCCAAGACGGATTGTACTGCGGCAGCCTCATGGTCAAGTGCGGCGAGCTTGGCGCGCATTGTTTGCAGATATTGCTTGGTCGCCAGGTTGAGATCGGCGCGGGATTTTTGGATCTTCCCGCGCAAATCCACCACGGCCTCGGCATTGCCGTCGTATAGCTCAAGCAGACGGGCAAGATCTGCCTCCTGTGCGTGAAGATCACGTTGCTTTGTGGTAATGTCGTCCGGGAGGGTAATGTTCTGCACAGCGACCGAAGCGTTATCCGCTGCCTCAAGCGTCGATATCACCGCCTTTACCTCAACCCGGCTTTCCTCAATTTTCCCTTCGCGGCCGGTGAGTTCTATAAGTGATTTGAGCCGTTCATCCTGAGCGTCCTCTTTCGAGACGACGTCCATCGATTCTTGATAGTTGCGGGCAGCCTCGCGCGCAATATCCGCTCGAGCCTTCTGTTCGGAGATGCGCTGCAGGATCCATTTTTCCGCTGAATCGAGGCGGCTGCGGACACCGCCCTTCCGCTCATCGAGGTAGATGCTGATGACACGGTTCGGAACCGCGGCTGCGAGTTGAGGGTCATTCGTGGTGAAGCTGATCTGGATAACGTTACTCTTATCTTCGTGCCAGACGCCGAGCGCCCTAAAAAATTCCGGGATGACGGCGTCGATGCCGTCGCGCACCGGCTCGGCGGGTTTTCGCGGATCGAACAGGCCGCGCAATTTTGTCCGAATGCCCTCAAAGAATGAGGGCTCCCGCAGCGCTGGATTGAATTCCGGCCGCAGGTTAAGCCGCAGTTCGCGAACGACCCGCTCTGCAATACTTCTGGATAGAAGCCGCTCAGTTTCCGCTTTCGCATCAAGCATATCACCGCTGCTGGTATCCTCCTCACCAAGTGTCTTTGCGAGAGGCTGGTGGATAATCAACCGGGCCCAGGCCTGATAGGCGGGCTTCATCCCGGAGATCGTAATGGCCGCGGGCGCCACCAGCAGCACGGTTATCGCAATGATCATGACCATTCTTCGCCGGAGCAGACGAAAGGCGGATGCGAGGTCCAGGTTATCCGCCTTGGTCTCTACCTGAGCGCGAGGATCATATCGCATCGACGAGATCGGAAGGTTGCGGTCCGGCGGAACAGTGGAAATCGTCATCGTGCGTCAACCCATGCTTGAGGTTTCGCGGAAACGGTTCCGTAAAGATTTTCGAGCGACCGCATATAGGCCATCATGCTGAAATGGTTGAGATAATGTGCGCGTCCCTGGACGGAGAGGCGGATGCATAATTCTGGATCAGACACGAGCTTTGCCAAAGCTGCGGCCAGGGCATTCTGGTCTCCTACCGGCACGAAGATCCCGGTCTCACCATCGGTAATGACTTCGTCATGCGCCCCAACGCGCGTGGTGACGACGGCGAGCCCATGGGACAGTCCTTCGAGCACGGCCATTGCCAGCCCTTCGGCGTGCGACGGCAAGACCAGAATATCTGCACGCCCACACAAGGCTCGCGCCTCACCGGCGTCAAGCCAGCCAGGCATTTCGACCCGATCGGATAGCGCCATAGCGTCAGCCACACGGCGATAATGCTCGACAGGGCCATCGCCGGCCAGTACGGCCCGCCACCGGAGTTCTTTCATAAGCGGGTGGCTCAGGGCTGACAGAAGCTCCGTGACGCCCTTGCGTTCGCTCAACCGGCCGAGGAATACGATCAACGGTGTTCCGCCGCCGCGAATAATGTGCGTCCCGGGGTCGGGGACGCAATTATGGGCAACGACCGCGCGGCGCTCGTCAACACCTAGAAGGGTCATCAGCGTTGCGCGATCGCGCTGGCCCAGCGCCACGACGCGGTCGGCATTCTGAAACATCCGACGTATGAGCCGTTGTTGAGCAGGTGAGCGATGCGCGAAATCGCCGGCGTAATCGTAGTCGTGAAGGTGCAATATGTGGCAGCACCCTAACAGGCGGGCAGCTTCGGTCAGGATCAGTTTGCGGGAGGTGCTGCCGCGGCCAGCGATATGGATATGGTGAATGCGGTCAGGCGCAACGATCCGGTCCTTTGCCATCGTCAGGATGGCGCCGACCAGTCGCGCCGGCGATGTCAATTTTGACCACCGAACCCCTCTCGTATCGGTGACGAAATGCTTCGTGCCGGTCTCTGTCGCCGTCTCTGTTATATAGCCGACGAGCCTGCCGATGCCGCCGCCGTTCTCGCAGCCGCCCGGAAGATAGTGGCGGACGCTCGCAGCGCTGCGTGCCGCCAGCCCGCTTCTGTCTGTAAGGGCTTCCATCAGCATGACCCGACCACCTCCCGATAAACTGCCGCGGCCTGACCGCCGACCCGTTCAGGCGAATTCGGCCCTTTGGCCCATTCGAGCGCATTGGCGCCGAGCTTGTTTCTGAGCTCGCCGTCCTCTGCCAATGCCCTGATCGCTGCCGCGAGCTCTTTGGCATCCCCGGGAGGGACCACCATCCCCAGCCCGTTGGGCTGAACGGTCTCCCGCAACTCGCCGACGTCCGTAACGATGACCGGTTTGCCAAATGCGGCGGCAAGGTTGAGCACGCCGCTTTGGGATGCTTCCGTATAGGGAAGCACGACGATGTCGGTGTCCAGGAAAAGCTGGGCGACCTCGGCATCCTCGATAAAACGATTGCGAATGTCGTAGCGGTCGACATCCCCCATAAGCGGCAGGAATATCGCCGGATTGTCGCCACGGCCCGCGACCGTGACGCGCAGGTTGGGAAGTGCGTCCTTGAGCATTGCTTCGGCCCGGACCAGATGCTCGAGGCCCTTATAGGCAAATATCCGCCCGAACAGCAGGACGCGTATCGTTCCATCCGCTTCGCGCGGCGCCATCTTCTGTCGCCGGGCGAGCTCGGCATAGCGAAGAATGGAGGGATGCGACAGAACATGGACGCAGTCCGGCGATTTTGCATATCGATCGAGGACCATCCGCTTCAGTCCCTGGCCATGCACGACAAGGTGTCCGGATTGCTTCACCATCAGTTCCGGGGCCCAGCCGGGCAATGTACGCGTATCGGAGTCGCCTGGATGGATTTCGACGTCGTGGATGGTCGTCACAAGCGGGATCGGGCGCCAGAACGGCACGGCGAAGTTCAGCCAAAGCGTAGAATTGCTGAGGAGATGAATAAGGTTCGGCTGTTCGCGCCGGATCAGACGCGTAAGCTGATACAGAAACCACGGATTGGAGAGAGAACGGTGTCTCGGCCAGTCCAGAAGGTGCAGATCGACAGCTGGGTCGAAAGAGGAGGCGAGATGTGCATAGCGCCGGCGCGGCACGGCAAGCACGACATCGAGGTGCTGAGCAACGCCGCTGGCAAAGGAGATCGTATAGTCTTCCAGTTCGGAAACCAACAGCAGCGCCTTCATTTCGCTACCCCCGACAAGCCGATGTCCAGACCGAGCCGTGACAGGCCACGCGCCGAGCGCAGGCTGTCGCGCGTCCGCCTGAGCAGGTTCGGTTCGCCGGCAAAGAAGAGGCCTTCGATGGCAAGTTTGAACCGCCGGAGCGCATCGGCGCCCTGCAGCTTGGCCGACGCGATGCGATAGGGATAGTGGTCCCTCAGATGCAGTCTTGCCGGCAGGTCATGGGCTGAGAGAAACAGGTTCGTTGCTTCAACGGTATGCTGCCAGTGCGTCATCCGTCTCCTGAGCGTGGCGGCATCTTCGACAGAGCGATACCAGTTGTTATTGTGGATGCGGTAGAATCCAAGGGGATCCGGCATGGCAATCACGTCCCCCAGAAACGGGTAGATCCCCACGAGCCAGGCATCGGCCGATATCCGGAACTCGTGTGGAATGCTGCCCGCAGCATCCCATGCGCTCCGCCGTACCGCGACGGCTGACGTCATCGGAAAAGGCCACCAACCAGCCGATCTGGCGAGTAGCGACGACAAAGCGCCCGAACACAGGGTTCGAGGGATCGGCTTGGACGTCGGCGTGCCATCGACAAGCGTTGGCTGCAGTCGATGATAGACGAGTGATGCTTGAGGATTGGCACGGAACGCTGCAGCCGTCGCCGACAGCTTGCCCGGCGCCCACCAGTCGTCGGCATCCAGAAAGCACAGGATCTCGCCCATGCTTGATCCGACAGCGGTATTGATCGCAGCCGCCTGTCCTGCGTTCTCCTGAAAGATCACCTTTACGCGGCTGTCATACGCTTGCAGCACGGACCGCGACTGGTCGGTCGAGCCGTCATCGACGACGATTATCTCGACGTTGCGTGCGTCTTGACTCAACACGCTGTCTATCGCTCGCCCGACAAAGCGAGCGTAGTTGTAATTATTGATGAGGACACTGAGGGCCGGCCGCTCCATGACGCGCTCTCAGGCGGGTTGCCACGATGCACCGCTGCGCAGCGCAAAGTTGCTTAAGAGGTCGACCTTTCCGCAGCCATTGCGGTTTGGAGCATCGGTAATGGTGATATTCAAAATAGGGTGTCGGCCGAACCGCATCTCGCGCAGAGCCGTTGAGATCGCCGCTGACAACGCCACGACGAGTAGAGCGCCCGTCGTGTTGCATAGAGAACTAGGATCATGACGCAGGAACATAGCAATCCTAACCTTCCAGGCTTCGACTGCAGAGAAAGTCTCTGTCAGAATTGTTGCCTCATTGTAGTGGAACCGCGGCTTACCCCACCACGCTTCATAAGACATTCATCGCCACGGTACCGATGAACGGACAAGCGCAACATCTGCTCTTAAGGGCTATTGGCGGACATGAAGGCCCGTCTTTTGGGTAAATACCGGCTGGAAGATTAAGCCCAACATCGTCTTTTGGTGGAGCGAGGGTGCATTAGGCGTAGCCCACCCTTCACTAGGACAGGTTGACCGCGGATGGGGCTGGATGATTGCTTGAGAGCAGCGCGCGCCACGAAGGCGACACCTGTTTTTGATCTGCCGCGATCAACAGCCGCTTGTCTGTTCAAATCAGTCGGGACGGATAATGAGAGTAGATAGCCTTAGAACTGCCAGCGGGCCAACCATCAGTTGGCGGATCATAGAATGCTGGGGCGCCGGCATATCCCTTTTATTTCAGGCAGGCGCGCTTCTGCCGCTGATCCTGGCAGATGCGGACGGAGCGCTCAGCGAATCTGCCAGATCTATACTGCGTCTGCCCTGCATTCCTATATATGTATTTACAGCGGTGATCCTGATACGCAATTTTCCGCAGTTTCTAACGGCGCTCAGGCGAAATCTGATTGTTCCCCTGATCCTTGCCTTGCCGTTTTTGTCTACCCTGTGGTCAATAGCGCCGCCGACGACCTTGAGGCGCGCAATCGGCCTTTTGTTTTGCGTGCTTCTTTCCTACGTCCTGGCGATACGTTTCACGCCGAGGCAGCTGCTGTTCCTGCTATTTGTAACCCTGGGAACCTGTATCGTCCTCAGTGTGGTTATCTCTGTGGTGTCACCAGCCCTTGCCACTATGCCGGATGGTGCTATGCGGGGCGTCTTCATTCACAAGAACGTGCTGGGCTGGTACGCGGCGCTGATGATCTTGGTGGCGACCGCCGTGCTGATCGACGGGACGTTCGGCCTGCGGCGAACAGCGTTCATCTTGTTGGCCGCGGGTATCATCTGCCTTGCGAGCTCCGGATCGATGACCGCAATCATCGCAACGTCAGTCGCGTTTTGCCTGATCGGCTTTTATTCCCTCCTTCAAAGAAGCAGCAGCATTGGCCGCGTCGTCATCGTCCTGTTTTTCGTTCAGCTGGCGGTCGGCATTCTGATTTCGCTTCACGAATTCCTCGTTCCGGCCCTTGAAGCGCTCGGTAAGGACGCGACTTTGACGGGCCGGGTGCCATTGTGGGAGCTGGTTGATCGCGAAATATCCGATCGTTGGATGCTTGGGTACGGTTACCAGGCTTTCTGGACAACCGCGAACCCCGAAGCGACACACATGTGGTCGAAGATCGGATGGGCCGCGCCCCACGCGCATAATGGATATCGCGATATCTTGTTGAGCTTCGGAATAGCGGGAATGATCCCGTTTGCTCTGATGCTTCCCCATGCAATCCGCCAGGGCGCGATGCTTCATTGTCATGACGGGCAGTACGGTTGGCTCTGGCTCAATGTCCTGACGATCATGATCCTGGTGATGAATCTGACGGAGAGTATTTTTTTCGTTCAGAATGACGCCATCTTCATCCTGTTCACCACAGCCACCATCATGTTTTCGCTGTACGCGCCCGTCGTTTCGACCAGCCAAGCCCCAGCTTGGCAAGCGTCTCGCGTGGCCTTATGAGCGGGTTGCAGACATTATGAAGCGGCGTGTCGGACTGATCCTGAGCATCTTGCCTGTCATGCTCTTTGCGCAGCCCGGCAATCCGGCTCCAGCCGGGACAGAGGGAGATGCGCCCGAGCGCCTGCAGATACTCATCCGGGAAGCGACCTGCACGGAAGCTTCAGCGACTTCGGCAGCCGAACTGAATGGGACTTCTTTAGGCGACGCATTGAGCAGCAGCACTGCGGCGCGGACGATATTCTACGTTTCTCCCGATGGAAAAGACACTTGGAGCGGCCTGCTTCCGACCGCAAATCAGCAGGGGGACGATGGCCCTTTCGCCAGCATCGAACGAGCCCGTGATGCTGCCCGCGAGATAGGCGGTCCCAATATAATTGCGCTCGGTAAGGGCGATTATTACCTTACCCAGCCGATTGTCTTCGACGCCCGCGATGCCGGTTTGATCCTCGCGGCAAGATGCAATGAAGCCCCGGTTCTGCATGGAGGGCCACGCGTGGGCAACTGGGCGCGGCAGTCCTATGGCGGCTGGACGGCGCCGCTGACATTGCCGCCGGAGCAAGGCGTCGGCGACCTTTTCGTCAATCGGATACGGCAAACTCGGGCTCGATTTCCCAATGCTCCGGCTGATGGCGACCCGCGCAAGGGGTGGTTATTCGCCGCAAAGTGCGAACCTGCAATCGATATGTGGGAAGGAAACACGCGCTTTTGTTTCCATGCCGGCGATCTTCCGGAACTGGGGGATGCGAGCGGGCTGGTCGTCAACATCGTTGGAGGATTTCAACCCGGAAGCCAGTGGGGCAATGATACGCTTCCGGTCGTATCCATCGATGGTTCCGGCCGGATCGTCCATACCAAAGGCACAAGCTATTTCTTTACCGCGGAAGGCAGTCGCTACTTCCTTACTGGCACCAAAGGCTTGCTCGACGCGCCTGGAGAGTGGTGGCACGACCTTGCCGCAGGCCAGCTTCATTATATCCCTGTCGATCAGTCGTTCCCAAATTCCGTCGTCGTTGCCGGCCTCTTGGCGACATTCTTGAAGTTGGATGGCGCCAATGGGATGGTTGTATCCGGGCTCGAGATTAGAGATGGAGCCCCTGAAGGCAGCGGCAAATTTTATACGGATACAAGAGGATTTGGCGCCATCCGGATCGAACACGCTCATGGTGTCAAAATCCTGGGCAACAATATCGAGAATGTCGGCGTCGGGATCCATGTGACGGAAAGCAAGGACGCCTTGATCGCCGGCAACGTGATTACGGATGTGGCCGGCAACGGGATCTACGTCGGCACGAATTATGGCACCTTCGGCAAGTCGGATGGGTCCAGAATCCTTTCAAACCACATCCATGACATTGGAAGGGTTTATATTGAGACCGCCGGAATATGGTTCCAGGCGGCCGACAATGTCAGGATCGCCGACAACCTGATCGAAAACACGGCGCAGTTCGGGATCGCCGGCGGTTCGCTGTGGGGTTCCAATGACGCGGTCTATAACGCCGTCATCGAGCACAATGTGATCCGCAATGCCAACCAGCAGACCGCAGATGGCGGCGCCATCAAGATGATGGGCGAGCAGGCCGACCCCTTGAACAGCATCATCCGCTCCAATCTCGTAACCGGGACCGGCCACCTCATGAACAGGGCCGATGGGACGTTCTGGCCTCCCGGATATGAAAACACCAGCGAATGGCCGTCTCCGATCAGCTGGGCAATATACACGGATGGGAAAGCGAGCGGGCTGCGCATCGAAGGAAATTCGCTCTCGGACAACGTATCGGGGATCGGCATCAACGGCGGCTGGAGCAACTTGGTGACGGGAAACGTCATCACAGGCGGATCGGGCGCGGCGTTTCGCGTTGATGACGGTACCGGCAGGGGCTGGCACCCGCCCTGGGCACGCCCCAATCGGATCGAGAGCAATGTCGTGTCGATCGACAGTAGCAACGGGCTTGCAGCGTACGTCCACGCTCCGGACCACGGGCCTGGATATGTGCAATTCGCGCGTAACCGCTACATCGGCAATTTGAGCAATCAGAGCTTCCGAGTAAATCCGAGGATCATGCGGTCCGGGGAATTTGGCAGTCTGGGGGATCTTCAGAAGGCCGGGGCGGACACGGGAAGCGTAGTCGCGCCCGAGTAACAAGAGGCACCGCCACCACCGGTGTTCTGCGACGATTAAGGCCGGCCTTATGGCAACTTGTACTGCCGATCAAGGATAGTTGCGTGGCGCCGGCAACGGCTGCAGGCAAGAGCATCGACGAGTGGAGCGTGGCGATCGAACTGGAAGGCTCGCCAGCCGGAGGCCGTCTCCCCTATCGGTTCACCATGTCCCTCTTCCCGGCTTGTTCGTGCTTAATCCTAACCGTCTTTGCTCGCACGAAACGATATCTTCTGCAGCTCTGCTAGGGTCAAACCGCAATTACGTGACTGCGTTCATCATAAGGAGCAACGTGGCAAGCTATGGGGTACGCAGACTTACTTCGAATATTGTACGTCATCTCGGCGTAAGACGTAAACGAAAAGTCTATTCTACGTCCAATAGCTGGAGCGGCAAGTATGGAGGCAATCGGTCTACCAGGATATTCTGATGACAGTTTCGGTCGCGAAAGCGCAGGTCATGAGAAAGCAATCAGCAGACGGCAGCCAAACTTCAGTTCTCCATCCGAAGGGCTCCTTGGGGTGGACGAATGTCCTTGGTGTTCGCGTTTCGGCAGTCAATCTCACAAGCGCGACCGGGCTTATTCAAAGCGCAATCGAAGACGGCAGGAAGGAATATGTGTGCGTTCGCGACGCGCACGGCATCGTCCGATGCCAGGACGATGCCGAGCTTCGGTCGATCCATAACCGGGCATTCCTCGTGACCCCCGATGGCATGCCGTTGGTATGGGCATTGAAACGCGCCGGCCATTTGGAGAGCGACCGGGTCTACGGACCTGACTTGATGCTATCTGTTTTCGACGCCGGCAGATCCAAAGGCGTGCGCCACTTCCTTTATGGCGCGACGACCGAGACGCTGGAGCAGTTGCAGGCGCGCCTTCTCGCAAAATTCCCGGAAGCGCAGATCGTCGGCTGCTACGCACCGCCTTTTCATCAGTTGTCGCTGCAGGAAGAGACGGATATTGCGGAGCGGATCAATCGGTCAGGCGCGGATATTATCTGGGTCGGTCTTAGCAGCCCCAAGCAGGAACTCTGGATGGCTCGCATGCGCGATCGCCTTGATGCATCGATGCTCATCGGTGTCGGCGCTGCATTCGACTTCCACGCCGGCCTGAAGCGACAGGCTCCCAGGATCATTCAAAGAAGCGGCTTCGAATGGGTGTTTCGTCTTCTCTGCGAGCCGCGACGGCTGTGGCGGCGCTATGCGCTCGTCGTGCCGACCTTCATCTCACTGACAGCATTCCAGAGACTGGGGCTTCGGAAATTTCCCATCGAAGACGAGGTTTTTGGATCGAGCGCGCCAAGAGCAGTAGCTGTAAAGGTGTAAAGCCATCATGTCCCTACTAGCGTCGATATCCGACCTGCCGAAGGCAATCACCCCAAATGATGTGGCCACGCGAACAGGTCCGGCAAATTCTGTCCCGCCGATGGCAAACGCCACGCCGGGCGCGGCGTTCAGCAAGGGGCGAAGGCTAAATATACCAGTTCCACTCAGGCGCAGGATACCTCGGTTTGCTACGTCGTCATTGTTGGTTGCCGGCGACATCGCGGGTTATCTGATAGCCTATTTTCTTCTTCTGCCGTTTCTTCCAAACGGGTCGGAGAACATGGTGCTGGAACGTGCTTTCGCCCTCACAGCCCTGGCAGCGATCATCCTCTATGCCTCGAGCGCGCTCTATCCCGGCTATCGGATCCACGATCATGAACATCTGCGCCGCCGCACGACAGCGTCGGGCAAGGTCGCTGTCATCGCAGCGCTCGGGGCGATCCTTTTACCGGAAGGGACGCGACTGCTGCTTCCCCTCTTTGGGTTTCTCGGCCTCGGGTTGATTGCTCAGCCTGCCATGCATGGGGTTGCCCGTGGTCTGTCGCGCAGACTTGGTATCTGGGGAGAGCGGGCGGTGATCATCGGGAGCCGCAACCGTATCCCCGCGCTCATCGCGCATTTCAAAGACCATTGGCAGTATGGCATTCGGCCGGAATCCTGCTCCCTCGACATTTCGGAACTATCACCCGATGACCGCCCATCGATTGCCTTGATCGCCGATGATACGGGCTCACACATCGCCGAGTTGGCGACGTTGCGTAAGACGTTCGCTGAAGTCATCCTCCTCTCCGACACGCCAAACGTCAAAGTAGCCGGATTGCGACCGGCGGAGATCGGCGGCGAGATCGGTGTTCGCTTGGCGAGCAGCGGGGCGGCGGCAAACTCGAACCTGGTGCGTCGCGCCCTCGACCTGGCGATCGCCATCCCCGCGGTGCTGGTGCTTATGCCCGTCATTCTCATTGCTGCTGCGGCGATCTATGTCATCGATCCGGGGCCGGTTTTCTTCAGGCACGCCAGGGAAGGTTTGTTTGGCAAGCCGGTTCACGTCCTGAAGCTCAGGACGATGTACAGAGATGCGGAACAACGCCTCGAAGCGTTGTTCCGAGACAATCCAGCCGCACAAGCCGAATGGTCCACTCACTTCAAGCTTCGGGAGGATCCGCGCGTCTTGCCGGTGATCGGACATCTCCTTCGCGCATCGAGCATCGATGAGCTCCCTCAGCTGGTGAATATCATTGCGGGGGAAATGGCCTTCGTGGGACCCCGTCCGTTTCCGGAGTATCACCTCTCGGCGATGGATAGCGAATTTCGCGACAAGCGGCGTTCGGTCATACCGGGCCTGACAGGCCTCTGGCAGATATCCGAACGAAGCGATGCGAACATCGAGCTGCAGCAGCAACTCGACGGGTTCTACATCGATAACCGGTCCTTGTGGTTCGACTGGCACATCCTTCTCAGCACAATTCCTGCGGTCTTGAAGGGCAAGGGAGCCTGCTGACCTGTTTCTCGTCCTGCGCGCAATCATCAACAATGGAGCACATCAATGCACGGACACAAGCGAGTTTTGGTTACCGGCGGCACCGGATTTCTGGGATCATTCCTGTGCGAAAGGCTTTTGCGAGAGGGCAACGACGTCCTCTGCGTGGACAACTACTACACCGGTTCGCGCGACAATGTGCTGCATCTTCTTGACGATCCTCGCTTTGAGGTGCTCCGTCATGACATTACCTTCCCGCTTTATGTCGAGGTCGACGAGATCTACAACCTCGCCTGTCCGGCATCTCCGGTCCACTATCAGCACGACCCCGTGCAGACGGTGAAGACCAATGTGCACGGGGCCATCAATATGCTCGGCCTGGCCAAACGCACCAAGGCGAAGATCTTCCAGGCATCGACGAGCGAGGTTTATGGCGATCCGGCCGTCCACCCCCAGCCCGAGGAGTATCGAGGCAGCGTCAATCCCATCGGCCCGCGGGCATGTTATGACGAAGGCAAGCGGTGCGCCGAGACGCTGTTCTTCGACTATCATCGTCAATACGGGGTCGAAATCAGGGTGGCGCGGATCTTCAATACCTATGGACCGCGCATGCAGACCAATGACGGCCGCGTCGTCTCCAATTTCATCGTTCAGGCACTTCAAAACGAGCCGATCACTATCTTCGGCAACGGCACGCAGACGCGCTCATTCTGCTATGTAGACGATCTGATCGAGGGCTTCATCCGCCTGATGGGTGCGCCCGCCGGTGTTACCGGTCCGATCAATCTCGGTAACCCGGGAGAATTCCAGGTCCGGGAACTGGCCGAAATGGTCATCGAGATGACGGGATCGAAATCAAGCATCGTTTACAATCCATTGCCGATCGACGATCCGACGCAGCGCAAGCCCGACATTTCCCGCGCAACGCAGGACCTCGGCTGGCAGCCGACGGTGAATCTGCGTGAAGGTCTTGAAAAAACGATTGCATATTTCGAGTGGAAGCTTTCAGGCGGAGGCAAGAGCATGGCCGGCGCCCGGGCCTCGCGAACGGGTTACGCCCATCTGACTACCCCAGCCGTCGGCCTTCCTGTTCAGGAAGCCGCAGCAATCCGGCCATGAACGGCAACGTCGATCATTATAAGGCGATGCTCTCTTTCGATGGGATGTGCCGGAAACATGAATGTGCGTAGCGTACCAACAGGAGTCGCCCCTGCGGGCACAAAACAGCGGTTGGGCCCCATCGTCTTTGCGGTCGATGCGGCCTACGCCGTCCCTTTGGCGACCGCTCTTAGATCGGTCGCCGAGAATAACCAGAGCGCATGGCCCCTGGACATCCATGTCATTCATGAGGGCATAGGCGAAGAAACAAAGCGACTGATCTTTGAATCTCTACCGGCAAGTTCTGCCGTCATTCAGTGGCATCCCATCGCCACATTGTCCTTCGCAAGCGGATTTTCCACTCGCCCCGGCGTTTCCAGGATGACTTTTGCAAGGATCCTTCTGCCGCAGTTCCTTCCGCAGACCTGCGACCGGGCTCTGTATCTGGATGGCGACATCCTGGTGCTGACTGCGCTCGAACAGTTATGGAATACCGACCTCGGCGACGCAGTGATCGGCGCGGTACCCGACTACTGGCTGGATAGTGCTGCGCGCAACGGACCAGGTGCAACAGGGGGCGCTCGGGTCAAACGGTATTTCAACGCCGGCATTCTACTTATCGACGTTGCAAAATGGCGAAACGAGCGAATATCGGAACGATCGCTGGATTATCTTGAGCGCTTTCCGACGACGGAATATTCCGACCAAGACGCTCTCAACGTTGCCTGCGACGGAAAGTGGAAGATCCTGGACCGGGCGTGGAATTTTCAGTTCGAGCCAATGCAGGCCATCGCCGGCATCGCGCTCGAGCAGAAGCCCGCCATCGTTCATTTCGTGACCAATGTGAAGCCTTGGAAAACAGGAAGTTTGAGCCCGAACGTCGCCTTTTACGACACGTTTCGGTCCCGGACCCGTTTTGCCCTTACACGTTGGGGGCGCCTTCAGAGCGGTTTGAAACGTGCAGGCTCCCGGCTGCATGCCCGATCCGCCCTGTTGAGAGCTGCATGGTCCTACTCGAAAGCGGCTGTGCGGACGCACGCCTCAACGTCCGTGCATAAAGCAAAGTGAAGCCGAAAGACAGCCTGCGGAGGAACAAGCGTGCTACGCGTTGATGTCGTCATTCCCTGCTACAACTACGCTCATTTCCTAGAGGAATGTGTTGAAACTGTTCTTACCCAAGCGGGCGTCGATGTGCGTGTACTTATTCTGGATGACTGCTCGCCAGACAATACGCCGGAAGTCGGAATCGCTCTGGCATCCCGGGACAGCCGGGTCGCCTATCGGCGGCACACGGCAAATAAGGGCCACATCGCCACCTACAACGAGGGAATCGAGTGGGCAGGCGGCGATTTATTCCTGCTTCTCTCCGCGGACGACTATCTCTTGCCGGGTGCGCTCGGCCGCGCTTCGGAACTGATGCGCGATCGTCCGGATGTCGGGTTTACGTTCGGCAACGCCCTCATTGCCGAGCCGAGTGGCGCCATAACCAAGCGCGTCGATCCTCTCGGCTCCCACGGCGTGCCCGCGACGCAGGTCTTTTCCGGTCCGCAATTCATGCGGTTGAGCGGAGCGAACAACCTAGTGCCGACACCGACCGCCGTCGTAAGAACGACGCTGCAAAAACAGGTCGGCGGCTATAATAAGGAACTGCCGCATGCCGGTGACATGGAGATGTGGCTGCGGCTCGCATCACATGCCGGGGTGGGTTACATCAACAAAGATCAAGCAGTGTACCGCAGACATGCTTCAAACATGTCGCTGCAATACTATGGACAAACTATCCTTCCCGATCTCCGGCAAAGACAACAGGCTTTTGATATTCTGTTTCGCCAAGGCGCCGATAGCCTCAGGCAAGATGAGAAATTAAGACGTTTTCTTGCCAGAGATCTCGGAAAACACGCGCTTCGGCAGGCCGGCCTGGCATTCAACAATTTCGATGTTGCCACAGCCGCGGCTATTCAACGCTTTGCTCTCGAGGTTTGCCCCGAAGTCAGAAATTCATTGCCCTGGGTCAAGTTGGTCTGCAAGCGGGCAATCGGGCCGAAGTATTGGTACGCCTTGAATTCTATCGGGCGACGAGTTGGAGGATGAGCAGGCCGGGGGCAACTGCGCCGAGAGTGCAGGAAGCGAGATCAACGGGTCCTCGTAACACAAAACCCGGTGACGCATGCGCGTCACCGGGTGAGTTGGGCAGGAACAGCTTGCAAGTTACGAAGATATTCCCCGCTGCTGGTATCAGCATAACGTCTTTGCGCTCATGCCGGAAATACCATCGTGGAACAAGTCGTTGAGCTTGAACACAACTTCCGTCCTGTTGGTTGCCTTGACCTTTTTCATGATGTTGCGGACATGCACCTTGACGGTGCTTTCTCGCAGATTGAGCTCATAGGCAATGATCTTGTTCGCCTTGCCGCGCCGCAGGGCCGCGACGACTTCGGCCTGGCGATCTGTGAATATCCCAGCCAGCGGCTGGGCTGTCGAGCTGCTCGACTGCAGCAGGTGACGCATGGCGAACAGCGCGCTTGCGGGCACAAAAAGTCCACCTGCTACCGATAGCGCGATCAGTTCCATGCAAACGCTAATGCTGACGGAGGCCGGTATGTAGCCTTTGGCTCCGCAGTCGATCGCCCTGACGATCTGGGCGAAATCGTCACTATCAGACAGTATGATGACCGGCGTCGAGACGAATTCGGAGGAAAGGCTCTTGATCTGCTCCGAAACGGCAGGCTCGTCGACCATCTTGCCGCCGACATTCAAGAGGATCGCCGAAAGCGGAGGATATTCTTCGCGCTTCTGCTTCCACTCCTCAATCGAGCCGAACGCCAGAATCTGGAAGTCTTCCGTGTGGGCGGCCATGCATTGCGCAAGGCAATGCCGATCAAGTTCCCTCCTGTCGAGAATGACAAGGGAGTGCTTCGGACTTCCCGGTCGGACAAGCGCCGTCGAACCATTTTCTATCTCTAGGGGAAGTGTTATATTTTCCTGCCTGTGGTTTATGTTTATTGAATCCAACGCCTTATCCTCCTAGTCTTTTTCCACGCGGTACACAAAGTCGAACATCTAACTCCCCTCGCAGAAAGGAGAGTTTGATTAACAAAAGTGTTAATTTATTACCACAGTTCTGGGGTTGTTACACTAATTAATAGTGGTTACGCCTGCACCTTTGTTCCATGATTGGCTATCAATAGATCAACTTTTGAAACTGATCAATATATTTCTAAGCAATTTGCATGGCGGTTTATGACATTACTATATATATTCAGTGACGCTCGCCAAAGATAGGCAATCAATGCCCGGTGTTTGATGAGGGGCAGGATCGACCGCTGGCTGATGGCCGCTGCTGTCGAGCGATGGCCATAGACGTTCGCGAGCCTCGTCATCCGATTTTCGTAAGCATATACGCCTTTTGGTGAATAAGCTTCGACGTATTGTTTCTTTACTAAGAGGGCGAAAACAATTCTCTTTGGAGGCAGAGAAGTATTTGCTCTGTTGAAATGAAATCTTGCGCATTCATACGATTGTGACCGGTTTCAGCCAGATCAGGGCCTGTTTGAGTGGGGGCGAGCCGGGATGATCGCATCGAACGTCAAGCTGGATGACAGCTGCGTTATTCACCATCGAGATCTTGTGAATCTCTACGGCTGCACGATTGGCGCTGGAACGCGCATCGGCACCTTCGTTGAAATCCAGAAGAACGTCACCGTCGGAAAAGATTGCAAGATCTCCAGCCATTCCTTCCTCTGCGAAGGCGTGACGCTGGAGGACGGCGTTTTTATCGGCCACGGCGTGATGTTCACCAATGACACCTACCCGCGTGCCGTCAATGCGGACGGCAGCCTGCAGACCGAAGCCGACTGGGTTGTCATTCCCACGCTGGTCAAGCGCCACGCGTCAATCGGCAGCAACGCCACCATTCTGCCTGGCGTGACCATCGGAGAGGCCGCCCAAGTCGGCGCCGGCGCTGTTGTAACGAAGGACGTGCCTGACGGCGCAATAGTTGCCGGCGTTCCGGCCAGGATCACCGGTCACGTGCATGACCGGTCAGTAAACATGCAAGCGTTTGGAGGAATGCGATGATCGGCATTGCTGTTGTTGGATATGGGTATTGGGGCCCGAACCTGGTTCGCAATATTTCGGAGGCGGGCGGCGCGCAGCTCATTTCAGTCTGCGATCTCAATGTCGAACGGCTGGCGGCGGTGAAGAGCCGCTATCCAGCAGTGACGATCACCGACAAGTTCGAAGAAGTCCTGCGCGATCCGAGAGTGGATGCGATCGCCATCGCGACGCCGGTCTCCACCCATTTCAAGCTGGCAATGCAGGCTATGATGGCCGGAAAGCATGTCTTCGTCGAAAAGCCGATGGCATCGACGACGGAGGAAGCCTCGCGAATGGTCGAAGAAGCAGCGCGGCGACGCCTCGTGCTCGCCGTCGATCATACCTTCGTCCACACCGGCGCCGTCCGCAAAATGCGCGAACTGGTCGAAAGCGGCTTGGGCGACATGTATTACTATGACTCGGTTCGCGTTAATCTGGGGCTGTTCCAGCATGATGTCAGCGTCATCTGGGATCTCGCCGTGCACGACCTGTCCATCCTGGACCATGTCCTGCAGGAAAGGCCGGTCGCGGTTTCCGCGACGGGAATGAGCCATGTCCTCGGCGAACCGGAGAACATCGCCTATCTGACGCTCTTCTTCGAAAGCAAGCTCATCGCCCACATCCACGTCAATTGGCTGGCGCCGGTCAAGGTGCGCCGCACGCTGATCGGCGGCAGCAATAAGATGATCGTCTATGACGATCTGGAGCCCAGCGAGAAGATCAAGGTCTACGACAAGGGCATCACCATGTGCCCCAACTCTGATGCATATGGCGAGAAGGTCCATCAGATGCTGGTGGGATACCGTAGCGGCGACATGTGGGCGCCGAAGCTCGATATGACAGAGGCGTTGAAACGCGAGCTGGATCAGTTCGTCGATTGCATCGAGCAGAATTCGCGGCCGATCACGGATGGCCAGGCAGGCCTGCGTGTGGTTCGCATCCTTGAAGCCGCAAGCCGGTCGCTCGCTCAGCGCGGTCGTATCATCGAGCTCGAAGAGGCGAGGCTTATTGCATGATCCCGTTCCTGGACCTCAAGGCACAATATAACTCCATCAAGAGCGAAATCGACGCCGCCGTGCTCGGCGTCCTGGCCTCGGGGCAATACATACTGGGCGAGGAGGTCGCCCGCCTCGAGCAGGAATTCGCGGACTATTGCAACGTCAAACATGCGATAGCGGTCAACACCGGGACCAGCGCCCTGCATCTGTCGCTTCTTGCGGCTGGCGTCGGCCCCGGCGATGAAGTCATCACCGTGCCATTTACCTTCGTCGCGACCGTTTCGGCGATCTGCTACACAGGCGCACGGCCGGTATTCGTCGATGTCGAGCCCGTCACGCTGACGATGGATCCGGCTCAGCTCGAGGCAAAGATCACACCCCGCACCAAGGCCATCGTTCCCGTCCATCTCTACGGGCAGATGGCCGATATGGATGCGATCCAAGCGATTGCCGACCACTACCGGATACCGGTTATCGAGGACGCCTGCCAGGCTCATGGAGCGCAATACAAAGGTGCGCGCGCCGGCAGCCTCGGCACGTCCGGCTGCTTCAGCTTCTACCCGGGTAAAAACCTCGGCGCCTGCGGCGAGGGGGGGATCGTCGTGACCAACCGCGACGACCAGGCCAAAACAATGCGCATGCTGCGCGACTGGGGCCAGGAGCAGCGCTATCACCATCTGCTGAAGGGCTTCAACTACCGCATGGACGCCATTCAGGGCGCGATCCTGCGCATCAAGCTGCGGCATCTTGAGGCCTGGACCGAGGCGCGCCGCGCCCATGCGGGCCGCTACTCGTCGCTGCTTGGGCGATCGGGGCATTTGACGACGCCGGTCGAGAAAGCCGGCCGGCGCCACGTCTACCACGTCTATGCCATCAGAAGCCGCGATCGCGACAAACTTCAGCGCGTGCTGAGCGCGGAGGGCATTCAGTCCGGGCTGCACTATCCGATCCCCGTACATCTGCAGCAGGCCCATGCCGACCTCGGTTACCGGGTCGGAGATTTCCCCGTCTCGGAGGCCGCCGCAAAAGAGGTTCTATCGCTGCCGATCTATCCTGAGATGCCCGCGCGGCATGTCGATCAGGTGGCAGCTGCGTTGGAAGACGCCTATGTCAGCTAATGGTGCGGGCGAGACCCGGGTCGTGCATGCGGTCCATGGCCGTCAGGAAAGACCGACAGATCCGGCCTACCAAGCCGGGCTGGTCGAAGAGCTCAGGCAAGCCTATGGACGCGCCGGCCTGATCGAACTCTACGGTCGCTTCGCGACCGGCGATGGTGTCGTCGACACCATGATGCGCAAAGCCATCTGGCAGGCGATCACGCGCAGCTGCGGCACGGGATTGCAGGTTGCGGGCGGCGCCGGCTTCAAACACCCGGAGACGTTCGAGATCGGCAACGGGGTGTTCATCGGATCTCAGGCCTATATCCAGGGGCGCTTCGACGGCCGATGCGCAATTGGCGACAATGTCTGGATCGGGCCGATGGCCTATTTCGACGCGCGCGATCTCGTGATCGAGGATTCCGTCGGGTGGGGACCTGGCGCCAAGGTGCTTGGCTCGACCCACACGGCACTGCCGGTGGATGTACCGATCATTCGAACGGATCTTGAAATCAGGCCGGTCCGCATCGGCGCAGAGGCCGATATCGGAACGAATGCGACTATCCTTCCCGGCGTGACGATCGGGAAGGGAGCGATCGTTGGAGCGGGAGCAGTCGTCGTCTCCGACGTCGAGCCTTTCTCGGTTGTCGCAGGAGTGCCTGCAAAATTTATTCGTTGGCGTTCGGAGAATGATCCGATGACGAACATGTCGCGTGAGGAAAGATCATGAGAAATAAACGGGTGCTCATTACCGGCGGTGCAGGTCTGATCGGTTCGCATATTGCCGATCTTGTCGCATTGGAAAAACCTCGCGAGATCATCATCCTCGACAATTTCGTGCGCGGGCGCCGGGACAATCTCAGCTCGGCAATAGGCAGCGCGCCCCTTAACATCATCGACGGAGATATCCGCGACAGGGCACTGCTGGCGAAAGCCTTCGACGGCGTCGATATCGTCTTTCATCAGGCAGCCATCCGCATAACCCAATGCGCCGAAGAGCCACGACTGGCTTTCGAAGTCCTGGCCGAAGGAACGTTCAATGTTCTCGAAGCTGCCGTCAAGGCGGGTGTTTCGAAGGTCGTCGCGGCCTCTTCCGCCTCCGTGCTGGGGCTTGCCGAAAGCTTTCCGACGACCGAAGAGCATCATCCCTACAATAACCGGACGATCTACGGCGCGGCAAAGACCTTCAACGAGGGATTGCTGCGCAGCTTCGCGGACATGTATGGCCTACGCTACGTCGCGCTGCGCTATTTCAACGTCTACGGGCCACGAATGGACGTTTACGGCGCCTACACCGAAGTGCTGATCCGCTGGATGGAACGCCTTGCAGCCGGAATGCCGCCGCTTGTCTATGGAGACGGCAGCCAAACGATGGACTTCGTCGATGCACGTGACATCGCCCGGGCAAACGTGCTGGCAGCAAAAAGTGACGTTACCGACGAGGTGTTCAACGTCGCGAGCGGTCGGGAAATAAGCCTGCTGGAACTCGCGCAGATGCTGAGCGACATCATGGGATCCTCACTCGAGCCGCAACACAAAGAGGCGCGCGCGGTCAATGGCGTAACCCGTCGTCTTGCTGATATCAGCAAGGCCGAAAGGCTTCTGGGTTTCAAGGCAGAAATCTCGATGGAGCAGGGGCTTCGTGACCTTGTCGCGTGGTGGCAGTCGAAGACTGCTGCGGCCGGAGGTCAAGCTGCATGAGCCCGTTATTATCCACAATCCCTGTCGCCAAACCCGTCCTCGGAGAGGAAGAGGCTGAGGCCGCGCGCCGCGTTATTCTATCGGGATGGGTGACCCAGGGGCCGGAAGTCGCCGCTTTCGAGCGTGAATTCTCAGCCTTTGTCGGCGCGGCACACGCCTGTGCCGTATCCAACTGCACGACCGCGCTGCATTTGGCCCTGATGGCGGTCGGCGTAAGCGCCGGCGACGAGGTCATCACGGTCAGCCATTCGTTTATCGCAACCGCGAACGCCATTCGATATTGCAATGCGGTGCCCGTATTTGTCGACATCGAGGCCGATGGCTACAACATCGATCCCAGCCTGATCGAAACGGCCATCACGCCCCGCACCAAGGCAATCCTCTGTGTGCATCAGCTTGGAATGCCTTGTGATCTCCGGCCTGTCGTCGAGATCGGCAAGCGCCACGGGGTCCCGGTCATCGAAGATGCGGCCTGCGCGACGGGAAGCGAAATCCTGTGGGACGGCCGCTGGGAAAAGATCGGCAAGCCGCATGGCGACATCGCCTGCTTCTCCTTCCACCCGAGAAAGGTCGTCACGACGGGCGATGGCGGCATGTTGACCACGGCCAATGCCGAGTATGACCGGAAATTCCGGCTGTGGCGCCAGCATGGCATGAGCGTCACCGATGCCGTCCGCCACGGCTCGAAGCAGGTGATTTTCGAGGATTATGACGAGCTGGGCTACAATTATCGGATGACCGACCTTCAGGCCGCCGTCGGACGCGAGCAGCTGCGGCGGCTGCCGGAGTTGGTTGCCCAGCGCCGGCTGCTTGCTGAGCAATATTGCGAACGTCTGTCGACGATTGCCGGGCTTTCTCCGCCGGCCGAGCCGGGCTGGGCTCGAAGCAACTGGCAGAGCTTCTGCGTGAGGTTGTCCGACACGGTCGACCAGCGGGCCGTCATGCAGAGCCTGCTCGACCAGGGCATCTCGACCCGGCGTGGTGTGATGAACATCCACCTGGAGGGAGCCTATTCCGGTGAGCGCACCCACCGCGCTGCCACGAGCCTGACGCGAAGCACATCTGCGCAGCAGCAAACGATTATCCTGCCGCTTTACGCCCAGATGACGGTGTCTGACATGGACCGGGTTGTTGAGGCACTTCGCGCAGCCCTTGCGGAAGCGAACGTCGGAGCCGCCGGCGATCAACGTGCCATGGATGTCGCGGTCGCCTGAACCGGCATTTGCCCGACACGACAAATCTGCATGACCAACAATGCGCGTATCTCCGGATGCGCGCATTGCTCGTTATGCTGATTTCGTGATCCAGCCGCGGATGATTGCCGGCACGGACTCCGGCGGAAGAAGGTCGATCAGCATACGCAGCGAATAGAGCCCGCAGATAATGACGGCGACGAAGCCGATCATCGTCGCCGGCCATAGCGGCACGATCGAGAAGGTCAGGAACACCAGTCCCGATGCGGGCAGGAAAAGCAGCGCGTGTCTGCGATTGGCGGCGGACCAGCGAAAACCGGTCAGTGTCCGCACGATCACGTAGATCAGGATGCTGTGCCAGACATAAAGGCCGAAAAACGCCATGCCGGCCCCTTGGGTGCCGAGCAGCGATACCAAGAGCCAGGCAAGCCCGACATGCACGACCGCCGCTGCAACCTCCGTCCAGAAGAAAATCGTCTGGGTATGCTTGGCAACGACGATGAAACCCATCGGCCAGGAAATAATTCGCAGCATCATGCCAAGGCAGATCCAGCGCAGAAGATCGACTGCGCCATGAAAATCCGCCGAATAGAACAGGTTCATCATCAGCGGCGCGAGCGTCAGCGTGCCGAGCAGGCCGGGGCCAGCGAGCAGCATGCTGATTTCCGCCTGTTCATTGACCAGCCGATTGCATTCGGCATTGTTGTCGGCCGCCGCGGTCAGGCGCGGATAAAAATCCGTTCCCATCGCCTGCAGGATGAAGCCGGCATAGAGACCGCCGAGGCCCCACGCCGCCTGGTACAATCCAGCCGCCATGACGCCGCCCTCCTTCAGCACGATGAGGCGGACGGCATACGCCGCACCGAAGGTCAGGAGCCCGCTCGCCATGAAGACGAATCCGAGCCTGAGCAGTGCGGACACTTCCCGGCCGAACTGGCGCGTGGGCATTGGCGAGGGATGCGGTGAGATCCGCCGGCTGTACCACCAGGTCGGAAGGATTGAAGCCGCCGCAATCACCACGAGGGACGGGGCGATCGCCTGCAGGCCGAACAGATAGATCAGCGGGATGCTGACGGCCGTGCCGAAAAACCCGGCGAGCACGTTGATGCGGGCAAGATCGGCAATGCCCCGCAGGCCCTGGATCAGTGCTGTCTGCCCTGCAGAGACCAGCCGAAAGAAGATCGCCAGTGACAGCAATGCAATGCCGCCGGCATGCTGGTAGTCGCCGAAAGTGAAATTCGAGACGGGAAATGCCAGGGCGGCGAGAAGGAGCGCACCGAGCAGTCCGAGCACCATCGATATGCGCCTCAGCACCGTTGCCGATCGTGCGATCCTTTCCGCGTCATCGGTGCCTGCAGCTTCGGCAATCTGGCGCACGCCGCTGCTGCCGACGCCGAGCCCGGCAATCGCCTGGGCGATATCGAGGATCGACCCGTAAAGGCCCATCAGTCCCACGCCTTCCGGCCCAAGCATGACAGCCATGGCTTTGTTTCTGATAATGCCGAGCGCAACGTTGACGAGCGAAGAGCCACCCATCAGCATCGTCGATTTGAGGATCTGGGTGTAGGTCGGGCTGCTGGGCGGGATCATCCTCAACGTCATCGAAAGCCCCAGCCGTTTACCCCGGGCTTGCGTTCAAACGCCCGCCGCGGGCTCGATTGCAGCACATGCTTGTTGCTGATCACCGGCTTGCCTGACTGACATGCGCCTCTGTCTGAACAGGCAGCGCAGCGTCGTCTTTGGATGGTGCATCGGCGAAGCGGGCCCGGGTGACCCTGACCACGTCGCCCGGCGCCAGTTCCGTCGTTTCGGAGGCCGGGAACTGATTGACCCCACCCTTGTGCCGCCGGCTGACGCTGAACGTCAGCGGCAGCTCGTCGCTGCGGTTCATTACCCTCGCGCCGTTCGACACTTCTTCGAGAAGCAGTTGTTGTGTGGTGTCGCGCTTCAGTTTGAGCTGATCGAGATTGGCCTTCTCCGCCTGCACCTCGGAAGCGTTGTCGCTGCGGCGATTGTCGGAAAGTCCCTCGAGATTGCGCGTCGTCTCATTGATCGCCTGGCGACCCCGCATGATGGCGGTGACGAGGTCGAGCCGGTCGGAGCGATAGGTGGTCAGCAATCGTTCCAGATCCATCTGGCGTGAGGTGATCGTCAGGCCCTTCTGGACCAGCGTCCTCACACTCGTCAGCTGTTCCTCGACCGACTGGATATTGTCGTCCGAGCCTTTCAGCTTTTCTTCCAGCGTCTCGATTTCCGCGTTCAAGAGATTGCGCAATTCGACGAGAGCCACCGACTGTTTGTCCAGCGCGCTTGCACGGGCCTGAAAAATGACCCGCTCCTCCTGGTAGATACTCTCGGCATATTGCCGGTCGGCAGCGGGCGGTTGATCGAAGACGATCTCCTTCGCGCCGGTCATCTCCGCTTGCAGCCGCGCGAGCTTTGCCGCGCTACGCAGCAGCGCGTGGTCGATTTCCCGCAGATCGCCGGCAAGCTTGATCGTATCCGATTGCTGCTGCGCCGCAGCCCGCAACGGACCGCCGCTCATGGCGAGCGATTGCAGGACGCTCAAGCCGGAGTGAAACTTGTATTCTCCCGGCGCCATCACGTCTCCGACGACGTAAATGGAGGGATAGTTGAGGATATCGATCGTCACGGCAGGTGCCTGGGCCAGACCCATCTTCGCCTGAAGGCGCTTGCCGATCTCGCTGGTGAGGCCCTCATTGTCCAGATTTCCAACCGCCAGCGACCCTAGAAAGGGCAGGGAGATTATGCCTGAATCCGAAACCGTATATTCGCCGCCAATCCCATCCCATCGTTCAAACTGGCCCTTGGACGGTATCCATTGCACGACCGTCAGGCGGATCTTCGTTTGTGGAGTCAAGGGGGAGCTGTCGGCGAGAGCTGGCGGTACAGCGCCGGCAAGAAAGACGAGTGCACTGATGACGAACGTCGCGCGAAAGAACACGCGCGGGGCGCGGTACGATAGATTGAGATACATGGCTCGCCTGCAAAACATTCTTATACGGACGCTGATACGATGCCTGAACGCTGTTAACACGCCGGACGCGAAGTCCGACGCTGCATCGCCAGTGTGCAGTCTGGCGAAGCCTTGAGGAAGGTGGAGGTCACTTGCTTTGCCGCATCAATATTGATGAGGTGGGGAGGTGCTTCAGGCTAAATTGGGTAGAAACATATATCCTCGGCGCGACGCGAAGCTATAGACCGGGGAAAATCAACAGGTTCTGCACGCAGGAATAGGCGCGCTCGCTTTGAGGAGCCGCAACCTTGCCGGCAGCGCCTTTCTGCTCGGATCGTCGTTTTTGCCGGATGATGACCGGCGGCGTCGCCACTCCCGCGGCTTCGAGCCTGCACAGGACGCGCTGAACTTCGCCCTGGTGCCTCTGATCCAGCGCCTCTGCGGGGCAGCGTGGCCTTTTGCCCAAAGGATGCCGCCAGTAGAGCGAAAGGCGTAGGACATACCCTGGTGTTTTTCGACTACAATTCAGGGCCGCATGCCGAACGATTCTTTTAGATTCGGTCCTGTTAATCACGCGAGAGGTGCCGGCCATGTATCGCAACGCTCGTCGGTGGACGTCGCGCTCACTCCTGGTGGATTCGTTGATTCCTCGGTGGTTGGCAGCCGGCGAAAAGGGAAAGCCGCGCAAGCCTGCCGAAAGGCGCGCGGATAGTGCGCAACTTGCGGCATCCTCTCAAACAGCGGATGGAAACAAGTATGATGGCACGCTCGTCGACGATCCCAACAATAACCCGGCGCTCAACGAGCACGACGCTGAACGTCGGACGGGCGTAATCGCCGATCCGGACGGTCAGGACAGTATCGCTCAGCCACTGCCGCCCTTGTTCAACGCTTTCGCAGCAAATGGCGAGACGGGGGACCGGGAAGGCGACACGGTTGCGTCGCGGTTGTTCGCCCATGCGCCGGGTTTTGCAGGCTTCAACGTGAAGGCGAACGGGGTTGCATTCGGATATCAATCGCCGCCCTATCGCGCCTACGCTGGAATGAACCTCATCGGCGACGATCCTCTGGCTCCGTATCTGCCGCAAAGCCCCGCACCGACAGGCTCAGGGCACGAGTCTGCTTCGGTGGCGGGCGAGCGTGCGCACTCGGGCAACGTCGTCATTCTCGAATCGAGCCCGTCAGCGCAGGCGAGCGCCCAGCATGCTGGAGCGAATTCGCTGGCGTTCGGCATGCCCTTTGGTGTGTGCGGGTGCGGCTACTTTACGTCCCCCACGCGAATTCTCGATTGGGCGCATGGCGGCGCCATGCTCCAACAGGACGGGCAATTGCCGGGGACCAAGCTGACCGAAGGGCCGGACTTTGTGTCGACGGCCAAGCGGGCCATTGCCGCCTCGATCAGCGACCCGCTTCTCGATCGAAACCTGTCGCCCCTCTCGGGCTGGCGCGGAACGGCAAGTTGGACGGAAACAACGGCCTTGAACGGATCCTTGCCGGGCGGCGGTGAGACCGGAAAGGGCACCACCACGAAGGGTGTCGGCATCCTTTCCGGCTCGGTGACGACGCCACCGACGACGCAGCGGTCGCTGACGACACAAAATCAGGCAGTCGCGGCCGCTGCGGCCAGCAACGCGATCGTCCTGGAAAATCAGAAGCAGGGTAATCCGGAAAGCGAGTGGGGCATCGTCGGTGCCGGTAGCTCCAACATCGAAGGATTTGCGACCGATATCAGCGTCGACAACGGCAAGACGATCAGCTTCAAGATCAACACCAATTCCACCAACTACCGGATCGATATCTACCGGCTCGGCTATTATGGCGGCATGGGGGCCCGCAAGGTCGCGACCATGCAGCACACCGGTTTGCAGACCCAGCCCAATCCGTTGCGCAATGCCACGACAGGCACGGTGGACGCGGGAAACTGGGCTGTCTCGGCTTCGTGGACCGTACCTGAAGATGCCGTCTCGGGCGTCTATATCGCCAAGCTCGTGCGTCAGGATGGCACCTCCGGCTCAAATCATATCCCGTTCATAGTGCGTGACGACGGCAGCCAAAGCGACATCGTCTTCCAGACCGCCGACCAGACCTGGCAGGCATACAACGGCTGGGGTGGCGCAAACCTCTATGGCGGCAACGGCCCGGCGACGGGGCAGGGTGCTGGTCGCGCCTATGCGGTCAGCTACAACAGACCGATTGCGACCCGCGGCGGGGTCGGCACCTATGCCGGCCCGCAGGACTATCTGTTCGGCGCCGAATATGCGGGCATCTACTGGCTGGAACAGAATGGCTACGATGTTTCGTACATGTCCGGTGTCGACGTCGACCGTTATGGTAGTCTCTTGCTCAATCACAAGACATATATCGATGCCGGGCACGACGAATACTGGTCCGGACAGCAGCGAACCAATGTCGAAGCCGCGCGCGATGCCGGCGTCAACCTGATGTTCTGGAGCGGCAATGAGGTCTATTGGCGGACCCGCTGGGGCAATGCCTATAGTTCCGACGGCACGCCTTATCGCACCCTGATCACCTATAAGGAGACATGGTCGCCCAGCGCCAGTATCGACCCTTCCAATGAATGGACGGGCACCTTCCGCGATCCGCGTCTCAGCCCGCCTGCCATCGGCGGCGGAAACCCGGAAAACTCGCTGACCGGGCAGCTGTTCAAGGTCGACGATGTCGGCAACAATCTCGCCGCGATCACTATTCCCTATGACGACGCCAATCTGCGTTTCTGGCGCAATACGACCGTCGCCAACCTTCAGCCCGGCCAGACGGCGACGCTCACCAAGAACTATCTTGGTTACGAGTGGGACGAAGCGGTCGATAATGGCTTCGATCCAGCCGGCCTCGTAAAGCTGTCATCGACGACGCTTCCGGTCAGCACCTATTTGCTCGATTACGGAAACACGACCGGGAATGGCGTCTCGACCCATAATCTGACGCTCTATCGGGCGCCGAGCGGCGCGCTGGTGTTCGGCGCCGGCACCGTCTACTGGGCCTGGGGCCTGAGCGACAATCACGACCTCCAGGCGACGCCGACGGACCCGCGCGTGCAGCAGGCCATGGTCAATCTGCTCGCCGATATGGGCATTCAGCCGGGAACACTGCAATCCGGGCTCGTCACCTCAACCGGTTCCACGGATAATGTTGCGCCGAGCTCCGTCATTACGGTGCCCGCCACGGCGAGCGTCGGATCCACCGTGACGATTACCGGCACCGCGACCGATACGGGCGGCGGGGTCATCGCAGCGGTCGAGGTTTCGACGGACAACGGGGCGAGCTGGCATCCGGCGACGGGCGATGAGAACTGGACTTATAGTTGGTCGCCGCAAACTGCGGGCACCTACACCATCCGCTCGCGCGCAGTCGACGATAACGTCAATCTGGAAACACCCTCGGCGGGGCGAACGGTCACCGTCAGCGGGCCCAATTACACGTCGCTCTTCGGTTCGGGTACACCGGCGGTCGTCAACACCAACGATAGCTCAGCCGTTGAACTCGGCGTCAAATTCCAGACCTCCGTGGCAGGCACCGTCACCGGCATTCGCTTCTACAAGGGCGACCAGGATACCGGCACGCATACCGGTTCATTATGGTCGAGCACCGGCACGCGGCTTGCGACCCTCACCTTCACGAACGAGACCACCAGCGGCTGGCAGACTGCCTATTTCACCAGTCCGGTGTCACTGACGGCCGGACAAACCTACACTGCATCCTACCACACGAATACCGGCCGTTATTCGACGACCACCAACTACTTCACTTCAAATGTGACTAGCGGTCCGCTCACGGCGCCGGCCAGCGGCAACGGCGTCTACCGCTATGGCAGTAACAGCCTGTTCCCCACCAGCACCTTCCAGTCGACGAACTATTGGGTCGATGTGATGTTTACGACGTCGGCCTCGAATTCGCCGCCGACGGCGGTTGCCGATGCGGGTGATGCGACCGAGAAGGGCGGGGTGGCCAATGGTTCGGGCGGCGTGGTTGCGAGCGGCAACGTGCTGACCAACGACACCGATCCGAATGCCGGTGATACCAAGACCGTCACGGCGGTAGTCTTCGGTGCGACGTCGGGCACGCTCGGCTCGGCGCTGAACGGCAGCTATGGCAGCCTCGTGCTCAACGCATCGGGCGCCTACAGCTATGCGATCAACGAGAGCA
>NZ_JAILYJ010000016.1 GCF_019793465.1 Rhizobium croatiense
GGCAGGGACTGGCGCGCTACATCCTCGATCATCCACACATGGTGCGCGGCAAGCGCGTGCTGGATTTTGCCAGCGGCTCCGGCCTCGTCGGCATTGCGGCTGTCATGGCCGGTGCGCGTGAGGTGACGGCCGCCGATATCGATCCCTGGGCGGAGACGGCGATCCGGCTGAACGCCAAGGCCAACGGCGTTTTTCTCGAATTTACCGGCGCCGACCTCATCGGACAGGATATTGACGCCGATATCGTGCTTGCCGGCGACGTCTTCTACGACCGTGCCTTCGCCGATGCGCTCGTTCCCTGGCTGACGAGGCTGACGGCGGAAGGCATATTGGTTCTGGTCGGCGATCCCGGGAGAAGCTATCTGCCACGGGAGCAGCTGGAATTCTGCACAGCCTATCAGGTGCCGGTGACGCGGGCGCTGGAGGACAGCGAAATCAAGACGACGACGGTCTGGCGCTTCGGCTCAATATCTTAAGGCCGGATCACGCAGACATTGGCCTCGTAGCTGCAGGGATCGTCCTGGACAGCGACGTCGATGACCTTCGCTTTCGGCGCCAGCGGCACCGGCCAGGCTGAGGGATAATACCCGTAGCCATTGCCGCCGACATAAGTCCCGCCATCGATCTGATAAGCATAGGAGCCGGCATAGGTATCGCCGCTGTCGCCGCCGGGCGGCTGCGGCGCGATGATGGTTAGGCTGCTGCGGGCGACGCGATTTGTCGCCGGGGACGAAAACTGCTTCAGGAACGGCATCCGCTCCCTGCCGTGCCGGCGAACATGGGTGCTATCGAACCGGATGCCGCGATCGCGCCAGCCGAGGCGTTGGCCGAGAAACAATCCGTTGTGCAAGGCGTGGCGGTGGCCAAGGAATCGATGATCGGCGAAGCGATGATCGAGACGGCGCTCGCCGGCGGCGGCAGGCAAGGCGACAAGCGCGGCGAGTGCAAGCAGGGCGACTGCAGACGGACTGCGAAACATGGATGCCGGCCTCCGGAAATCTCGATCGTTAACAAATCGTTAATGCCAGATTGCGCCAAAAGCCGCTGCTTGTCCATGCGCCCGGGAAGCACGGCGTAAATATTGAGCCGAAAGACCAGTTTCGTTGGCGCGGTTCAGCTTTCGTCGAAGCGCAGATAGGCTCTAACCTTTTGTTCTTACGCAATTCCGGGCGCAAAACCGCGTCTCAGCTTTTCTGAAACTGCTCTCACCCGCAAACTTAGCGGTAACCCGAATCGATTAAATTAAAAGCAGACAGCGATTGTGCTTGTCGTCGGGCTTTCCGGTGAGTAAACGTCGCAATTGATGCAACGCACACAGAGAACTTTGTCATTCGTGTGGTTGACTGAGCATGCTCCGAAATCCGGGAGCGCAGAGAAGCCGCCGCGAGGTTCTGATGGCGAACGTGACAAATAACCGGCCCTTGTCGCCGCATTTGCAAGTCTACAAACTTATTCCCACCATGGTCATGTCCATCGTCCACCGCATTACCGGTGGGGCGCTCTATGTCGGCACGCTGCTCGTCGCCTGGTGGCTGATCGCGGCGGCAAGCGGCCAGAGTTCCTACGACTGGGCCAACTGGGTGCTCGGCAGCCTTCTCGGCAAGCTCGTGCTGCTCGGCTACACCTGGGCATTGCTGCACCACATGCTCGGCGGTTTGCGCCATCTCATGTGGGATCTCGGTTACGGCTTCGAGAAGGAAGTCTCGACCAAGCTTGCCATCGCCAACATCATCGGGTCGCTCTGTCTGACCGTGCTGGTCTGGGTGATCGGCTTCCTCATTCGCTTCTGAAGGTCCTCTCATGGATATGCGCACCCCCCTCGGCAAGGTTCGCGGGCTCGGCTCCGCCAAGGAAGGCACGAGCCATTTCTGGCGTCAGCGGCTGACCGCCGTCTCCAATATTCCGCTGATCCTATTCTTCGTCATCTTCATGATCGCCTATGCCGGCGCCCCCTATGCGGATGTGGTTCGCGCCCTGTCGAACCCCTTCGTCGCCGTCGTCATGGGCTTGATGGTGATCTCAGGCGTCATCCATATGAAGCTCGGCATGCAGGTCATCATCGAAGATTACGTGCAAGGCGAGTTCGGCAAGATCGCTCTGCTGATGCTGAACACCTTTTTCGCGATCGTGATTGCCGGCCTCTGTCTCTTCGCCATTCTGAAAATAGCATTCGTAGGATAAGCTCGATATGGCACCGACTTCACCCGCCCAGAACGGCAAGGCCTACAATTATGTCGACCACTCCTATGACGTGATCGTCGTCGGCGCCGGCGGCGCCGGCTTGCGCGCCACGCTCGGCATGGCCGAGCAGGGTTTCCGCACGGCCTGCATCACCAAGGTGTTTCCGACCCGCTCGCACACGGTTGCGGCGCAGGGCGGCATCGCCGCCTCGCTGCGCAACATGACGCCCGACAGCTGGCAATGGCACCTCTACGACACCGTCAAGGGCTCCGACTGGCTCGGCGACGTCGACGCCATGCAATATCTGACCATGGAAGCGCCGAAGGCGGTCTATGAGCTCGAACATTACGGCGTGCCGTTCTCACGCAACGAGGAAGGCAAGATCTATCAGCGTCCGTTCGGCGGCCATATGCAGAATTACGGCGAAGGCCCGCCGGTGCAGCGCACCTGCGCCGTGGCCGACCGGACCGGCCACGCCATCCTGCACACGCTCTACGGCCAGTCGCTGCGCCACAACGCCGAATTCTTCATCGAATATTTCGCGCTCGACCTGATCATGTCGGAAGACGGCAGCCGCTGCACCGGCGTCGTCGCCTGGTGCCTTGATGACGGCACGATCCATCGCTTCGCCGCCAAGATGGTGGTGCTGGCGACCGGCGGCTACGGCCGCGCCTATTTCTCGGCGACCTCTGCCCATACCTGCACCGGCGACGGCGGCGGTATGGTGGCACGCGCCGGCCTGCCGCTGCAGGACATGGAATTCGTGCAGTTCCACCCGACCGGCATCTACGGTTCGGGCTGTCTGATCACCGAGGGCGCACGCGGCGAAGGCGGCTACCTCGTCAACTCCGAGGGCGAACGCTTCATGGAGCGTTATGCGCCGTCGGCCAAGGACCTTGCCTCGCGCGACGTGGTTTCGCGCTGCATGACGCTGGAGATCCGCGAAGGCCGCGGCGTCGGCAAGAACAAGGATCACATCTTCCTGCATCTCGACCATCTTGACCCGGCCGTGCTGCACGAGCGGCTGCCGGGCATTTCCGAGAGCGCAAAGATCTTCGCCGGCGTCGACGTCACGCGCGAGCCAATCCCGGTCCTGCCGACCGTCCACTACAATATGGGCGGCATTCCGACGAATTATTGGGGCGAGGTGCTGAACGCCGACGGTGCCAATCCGGAGCGGATCATCCCCGGCCTGATGGCGGTGGGCGAGGCAGGCTGCGCCTCGGTGCACGGCGCCAACCGTCTCGGCTCCAACTCGCTGATCGACCTCGTGGTCTTCGGCCGCGCCGCTGCGATCCGCGCCGGCGAGGTCATCGACCGCGCAGCGCCGATCCCGCATCTCAATATCGCCGCCTGCGACAAGATCATGGACCGCTTCGACGGTCTGCGCTACGCCGGCGGCGGCACGCCGACGGCTGACCTGCGCGAGAAGATGCAGCGCGCCATGCAGGAAGACGCCGCCGTCTTCCGCACCCAGGAATCGCTGGAATCCGGTTGCCGGCGCATCTCGGCGATCTGGCAGGAAATGCGCGACATCAAGGTCACCGACCGCTCGATGGTCTGGAACTCCGATCTGGTGGAGACGCTGGAGCTGCAGAATCTGATGGCCAACGCCATCACGACGATCTACGGCGCCGAGGCCCGCAAGGAAAGCCGCGGCTCGCATGCCCGTGAGGATTATACCGAGGGCGCATTTGCCGGCCGCGACGACGTCAACTGGCGCAAGCATACGCTTGCCTGGGTCAACGAGGCAGGCGACGTCAAGCTCGATTACCGACCGGTTCACACCGACCTGATCGCGGAAGGCATCGATCCGCACAAGATCGAGCCGAAAGCCCGCGTCTACTGATTTCAAGAGGAACCTGGTATGGTTGAACTCGCTCTCCCCAAGAATTCTCAGATGCGCGAAGGCAAGGTCTGGCCGAAGCCGGCGGGTGCGACGAACACCCGCGAGTTCCGGGTCTACCGCTGGAGCCCGGATGACGGACAGAACCCGTCGATCGACACCTTTTACATCGATGTCGACGATTGCGGCCCGATGGTGCTCGACGGCCTGCTCTATATCAAGAACAAGATCGACCCGACGCTGACGCTGCGCCGGTCCTGTCGCGAGGGCATCTGCGGCTCCTGCGCGATGAATATCGATGGCACGAACACGCTGGCCTGCACCAAGGGTCTCGACGATATCAAGGGCGCGGTGAAAATCTACCCGCTGCCGCACTTGCCGGTCGTCAAGGATCTGGTTCCGGATCTCACCAACTTCTACGCCCAGCATCGTTCGATCGAGCCCTGGCTGAAGACGGTGTCGCCGGCGCCGGCCAAGGAATGGAAGCAGAGCCATGAGGACCGGCAGAAGCTCGACGGCCTCTATGAATGCATCCTCTGCGCCTGCTGCTCGACCTCCTGTCCGAGCTACTGGTGGAACGGCGACCGTTATCTCGGCCCGGCCGTCCTGCTGCAGGCCTATCGCTGGCTGATCGATTCCAGAGACGAGGCGACCGGCGAACGCCTCGACAATCTCGAGGATCCGTTCCGTCTTTATCGCTGCCACACGATCATGAATTGCGCGCAGACCTGCCCCAAGGGCCTCAATCCGGCCAAGGCCATCGCCGAAATCAAGAAGATGATGGTCGAGCGCCGGGTCTGATCGCCGTGCATGCCGATGGCGGAATAGACGGCTTCGATCCAGAAGCCGTCAGAGAGATCAGGTCACGGCTCGCCTCGGTCCGCGAGCAGGGCATCCGTATCGGTTTTGCAATCGAAAGCGGCAGCCGCGCCTGGGGGTTTCCGTCTCCCGACAGCGATTATGACTGCCGTTTCGTCTATATTCGTCCCGTCGAACATCATCTTGCGCTTGCTTCGGTGCGCGATGTCATCGAGTTTCCGATCGTTGGCGATATCGATACCGGTGGCTGGGATCTGCGAAAGGCGCTGCTGCTTGCCCTCAAGGGAAACGCGGTGGTGGTCGAATGGCTGAAATCGCCGATCGCGTACGAAGAGGAGGCGGGTTTTCGCTCGCGTCTCGGCGCGCTGCTTGATCTCATCATGGTGCCGGAAAAGGTCGCTGCCCATTATGTCGGGCTCATGCGGCAGCATTTTCAGAGCCAGGGCGAGGGGGCGATCAAGCTGAAGAAGCTGCTTTACACCGTGCGCCCGGCCGTCGCGCTCGAATGGATGCGGCAGCGCTCGTTTCGCGCGCTGCCGCCGATGAATATGCTGGAGTGCCTGGAGGCGGTCTCGATCGCTCCCGATGTTCGAACGGCGATACTTGATCTCGTGCATGTCAAGAAACAGACGCGCGAAATGGGGGAAGGTCAGCCGCCAGTGCTGGTGCGATCCTTTCTGGAGAGTTCGTTCGAGCGTTATTCGCAGTTATTGCGGGAGTTCGACAAGGATCCGGACAGAGATCAGCGCGCGCAACACCTTGCTGACAAATTCTATGTGCAGGAAGTTTTGCAGCGGGATAGTTGAACTGTATCGTTTTTCGGTTAGTTGTTGTCACGGGCGATTTTTGCCGCCCGACTTGATTAACCAAAGCGAATTACGATAATCGGATCTTGTCTCAAGCCCGTTTCTCTGCGGCGACAGCCGAATTTCAGGAGTATGATGATGCAGTTGCGATATGCGATGACAGGTCTGGTGGTGGCTCTCGCGCTAGCCGGTTGTCAGCGTACGGCATATGATTACAGCTCCAACTCTCCCAGCGCCGCGCCGGCGCCGCTGACGGCGCAGCCGGTTCCCTCTGTGCAGGGCGGACAGCTTCCGCCGCCGACCGGCAGCTCGCAGTTCCCGGCCGCGCCGGCGTCGACATCGCCGATGCCGGGTGCCCAGCCGGGCGCGGTCGCCGCGAATGCGCTCGATGTCACGAAGGAATCGATGGTCGGAAATTGGCGCGTCAACGGCAGCTGCGACATGTTCCTGACGCTGACCAATCTCGGCAGCGGGTCGCGCGGCGGCACGCGCGGCTGCGTCGGCGAGTTGACGGCGATGGGCTCCTGGGAAGTCGCAGGCAAGCAGGTGCTGCTCAAGGACCGTTCGGGCAACCAGATCGGCAGCGTCTACAAGACGGCCGACAACCGCTTCCAGGGTCAGACGAATACCGGTCAGCCGATCAGCCTCAGCCGGTAATTAACCGGCGCGGTAAACGATCCGGCGGCGCCCCGCCGATGACCGACAGGCGGACATGCCCTTATGCAGCCAATGCCAGATTATGCGCTCAGCGTCTGCGAACAGCTTAAATCGCTGACGATTTCCGGTGCTTTGCAGGTCGATTCCGCCCAGATGGATGTGGCCAAAAGCCTGGATCGGGTGCTCGCCGGGCTGAAGCAGCAGCGACCGGCGGCGAAGTCGAGCGCGCTCGGCTGGCTGTTCGCCTCGAAGAAGAAAGCCGTAGGCGGCATCAAGGGGCTTTATATCCACGGCAGCGTCGGACGCGGCAAGACCATGCTGATGGACATGTTCTTCTCGATGGCGCCGTGCCGGAAGAAGCGGCGGGCGCATTTCCATGAATTCATGGCGGATGTGCACAACCGTATCGCGGCGCACCGGCTGAAGCTCAAGAACGGCGAGACGAAGCAGGCCGATCCGATGCCGCCGGTCGCCGCAGCCCTTTACGAGGAAGCAGAACTGCTCTGCTTCGATGAATTCACCGTCACCGACATTGCCGACGCGATGATCCTGTCGCGGCTGTTCTCCGAACTCTTCGCGCGGGGATGCGTGCTGGTCGCGACGTCGAATGTCGAGCCGGACAATCTCTACAAGGACGGTCTCAACCGCGGCCTGTTCCTGCCCTTCGTCGCGCTGCTCAGGCAGCATGTCGATGTCGTCACCCTGGATTCCCCGACCGATTACCGGATGGAGAAGCTGAACAGCCAGCCGGTCTATCTCGTGCCGATCAACGAACATAACGACATGGCGATGGAGGCGTCCTGGACGCAGGCGCTGCATGGGCGCAAGGCGCAGCCACTCGATATTCCGATGAAGGGGCGCGCCATCCATGTGCCGCTCGCCGCCGACCGCATGGCGCGATTCTCTTTCGCCGATCTTTGCGAGAAGCCGCTCGGTGCTGCCGACTTCCTGGCCATCGCCAAACGCTTCGATATCGTCTTCGTCGATCACGTCCCCTTGCTCGGACCAGAAAAACGGAACCAGATCAAGCGCTTCATCATTCTGGTCGATACGTTCTACGATCATGCCGTACGGCTTTATATATCGGCGGCGGCGATGCCGGAGGACCTGCTCGTCGCCCGTCGGGGCACCGAAGGCTTCGAATTCGACCGCACGGCGTCGCGTCTCTTCGAAATGCGCAGCGCTGAATATCTTGCGATGCACCATGACAAACGCGCCGCCGAGTAACAATATAGTGACAAACTTTCTTACGTTTACGTAAGAATTTTAGTATCTAAACGATTGAAAACGCTACATCAAAATTAATGGATTGCCATTTTTGGGCTTTGGGTCTATGCGATTGCGTCATTGAGCGGTGCCTCAGCGTCGTTCGACGAATTTGATCGCAAAGGAAACAGCGAAATGGCGCGTAACAAGATCGCACTCATTGGTTCTGGCATGATTGGTGGCACGCTGGCGCATCTCGCCGGCCTGAAGGAACTGGGCGATATCGTCCTCTTCGACATTGCCGACGGCATTCCCCAGGGCAAGGGCCTCGATATCGCACAGTCCTCCCCGGTCGAAGGCTTCGACGCCAATCTGACCGGCGCCAGCGACTATTCCGCCATCGAAGGCGCTGACGTCTGCATCGTCACCGCCGGCGTTCCGCGCAAGCCGGGCATGAGCCGCGACGATCTTCTCGGCATCAACCTCAAGGTCATGGAGCAGGTCGGCGCCGGCATCAAGAAGTATGCGCCGAACGCCTTCGTCATCTGCATCACCAACCCGCTCGACGCCATGGTCTGGGCGCTGCAGAAGTTTTCCGGCCTTCCGGCCAACAAGGTCGTCGGCATGGCCGGCGTTCTCGACTCCTCGCGTTTCCGCCTCTTCCTCGCCAAAGAATTCAACGTCTCCGTTCAGGACGTGACGGCCTTCGTTCTCGGCGGTCACGGCGACACGATGGTGCCGCTCGCCCGCTATTCGACGGTCGGCGGCATCCCCCTCACCGATCTCGTCACCATGGGCTGGGTCACCAAGGAGCGCCTGGAAGAGATCATCCAGCGCACCCGTGACGGCGGCGCCGAAATCGTCGGCCTGCTGAAGACCGGCTCGGCCTACTATGCGCCGGCCGCCTCGGCGATCGAGATGGCCGAATCCTACCTCAAGGACAAGAAGCGCGTTCTGCCCTGCGCTGCCCATCTCACCGGCCAGTACGGCGTCAAGGACATGTATGTCGGCGTTCCCACCGTCATCGGCGCCGGCGGCGTCGAGCGCGTCATCGAGATCGACCTCAACAAGACCGAGAAGGAAGCCTTCGACAAGTCCGTCGGCGCCGTCGCCGGTCTTTGCGAAGCCTGCATCAACATCGCGCCTGCCCTCAAGTAGTCGGCGCCGAAGTCATCGAAACAGGGATAAACCCATGAACATTCATGAATATCAGGCCAAGGCTCTGCTGAAGGGCTATGGCGCACCGGTTGCCGAGGGTGTGGCTGTCCTCAAGGTTGAAGAGGCCGAGGCTGCCGCCAAGTCGCTTCCCGGCCCGCTCTATGTGGTCAAGAGCCAGATCCATGCCGGTGGCCGCGGCAAGGGCAAGTTCAAGGAACTGTCGCCGGAAGCCAAAGGCGGCGTGCGTCTCGCCAAGTCGATCGACGAAGTGGTCGCCCACGCAAAGGAAATGCTCGGCAATACGCTGGTGACGGCGCAGACCGGCGAAGCCGGCAAGCAGGTCAACCGCCTCTATATCGAGGACGGCGCCGACATCGCTCGCGAGCTCTATTGCTCGCTGCTGGTCGACCGCTCGGTCGGCCGCGTGGCCTTCGTCGTTTCCACCGAAGGCGGCATGGACATCGAAGCTGTCGCCCATGACACGCCCGAAAAGATCCAGACGATCGCCATCGATCCGGAGGCCGGCGTGACGGCTGCCGACGTCGCAGCGATCTCCAAGGCGCTGGCGCTCGAGGGTGCCGCTGCAGCAGACGCCAAGTCGCTCTTCCCGGCGCTCTACAAGGCCTTCAACGAGAAGGACATGGCGCTGCTCGAGGTCAATCCGCTGATCGTCATGAAGGATGGCCACCTGCGCGTTCTCGACGCCAAGATGTCGTTCGACGGCAACGCACTCTTCCGCCACGACGACGTCAGGACGCTGCGCGACGAGACCGAAGAGGACGCCAAGGAAATCGAGGCTTCCAAGTGGGACCTCGCCTATGTCGCGCTTGACGGCAATATCGGCTGCATGGTCAACGGCGCGGGCCTTGCCATGGCGACGATGGACATCATCAAGCTCTACGGCAAGGAGCCGGCCAACTTCTGCGACGTCGGCGGCGGCGCCGGCAAGGAGAAGGTCGCGGCGGCCTTCAAGATCATCACTGCCGATCCCAAGGTCGAGGGCATTCTCGTCAACATCTTCGGCGGCATCATGAAGTGCGACGTCATCGCCGAGGGCGTCATTGCCGCGGTCAAGGAAGTCGGCCTCAAGGTTCCGCTCGTCGTGCGCCTTGAAGGCACCAATGTCGAGCTCGGCAAGAAGATCCTGAACGAGTCGGGTCTCGCGATCACGGCGGCTGACGACTTGGACGATGCGGCTAAGAAGATCGTCGCGGCGATCAACGGCTAATTTGAAGGATCGGAAAGAATGTCTATTCTCGTCAATAAAGACACCAAGATCCTCGTTCAGGGTCTGACCGGCAAGACCGGAACCTTCCACACCGAACAGGCGCTTGCCTATTACGGCACGCAGATGGTTGGCGGCATCCACCCGAAGAAGGGCGGCGAAACCTGGACCGGCGCAAAGGGCGAAAGCCTGCCGATTTTCGCGACCGTTGCCGAAGGCAAGGAAAAGACCGGTGCCGACGCGACCGTGATCTATGTTCCGCCGGCCGGTGCGGCCGACGCCATCATCGAGGCGATCGACGCCGAAATCCCGTTCATCACCTGCATCACCGAGGGCATTCCCGTCATGGACATGGTGCGCGTCAAGGCGCGCCTCGACCGCTCCAAGTCGCGCCTGCTCGGCCCCAACTGCCCGGGTATTCTGACGCCGGAAGAATGCAAGATCGGCATCATGCCGGGTTCGATCTTCCGCAAGGGTTCGGTCGGCATCGTCTCCCGCTCGGGCACGCTGACCTATGAAGCGGTGTTCCAGACTTCCAACGAAGGCCTCGGCCAGACGACGGCCGTCGGCATCGGCGGCGACCCGGTCAAGGGCACCGAGTTCATCGACGTGCTCGAAATGTTCCTGGCCGACGAAGCCACCCAGTCGATCATCATGATCGGTGAAATCGGCGGCTCGGCAGAAGAAGACGCTGCGCAGTTCCTCAAGGACGAAGCCAAGAAGGGCCGCAAGAAGCCGATGGCCGGCTTCATCGCCGGCCGCACGGCGCCGAAGGGCCGCACCATGGGCCATGCCGGCGCCGTGGTATCCGGCGGCAAGGGCGATGCGGAATCGAAGATCGCGGCGATGGAATCGGCAGGCATTCGCGTCTCGCCGTCTCCGGCCCGCCTCGGCAAGACCTTGGTTGAAGTCCTCAAGGGCTAAGCCAGCCATATAGACCGGGCGGAAGAACGGCATCTGCGTTTCCGCCCGGTGTGACAGCACGAGACCAGCAGATGCGCCGCGGACAGGCGGCAATCGGAATGCGGCAGCCGGTGACGAAGCCGGCAAATTCATCAAAGTCAGGAGGCGGACGGAAGCGTCCGCATATCACCATGGCACGGCAAGAAGCCAACGAGCAGTTTCAGATCACCTCGTTTCTGGATGGCGCCAACGCGGCCTATATCGAGCAGCTCTATGCGCGCTACGAAGAGGATCCGGCATCGGTCGATGACCAATGGCGCGCCTTCTTCAAGGCACTGGAAGACGATCCTGCCGATGTGAAGAAGGCGGCCAAGGGAGCTTCCTGGCGCAAGAAGAACTGGCCGCTGGCGGCCGGCGGCGACCTGGTGTCGGCGCTCGACGGCAATTGGGGCATCGTCGAGAAGGCGATCGAAACCAAGGTGAAGGCGAAGGCCGAAGCCGCCGGCAAGCCCACTGATACCACCGACGTGCTGCAGGCGACCCGCGATTCGGTGCGCGCCATCATGATGATCCGCGCCTATCGCATGCGCGGCCATCTGCACGCCAAGCTCGATCCACTCGGCATCGCCGCTACCGTCGACGATTATCATGAGCTGTCGCCGGAAAATTACGGTTTCACATCAGCCGATTATGATCGCAAGATCTTCATCGACAACGTGCTCGGCCTGGAATACGCGACCATCCGCGAGATGATCGAGATCCTCGAGCGCACCTACTGCTCGACGCTCGGCGTCGAATTCATGCATATCTCCAATCCCGAGGAAAAGGCATGGATTCAGGAGCGCATCGAAGGGCCCGACAAGGGCGTCGCCTTCTCGGCCGAAGGCAAGAAGGCGATCCTTGCCAAGCTCATCGAAGCCGAAGGGTACGAGCAGTTTCTCGACGTCAAGTTCAAGGGCACCAAGCGCTTCGGTCTCGACGGCGGTGAATCGCTGATCCCCGCACTGGAACAGATCCTGAAGCGCGGCGGCCATCTCGGCCTCAAGGAAGCGGTGTTCGGCATGGCCCATCGCGGCCGTCTGAACGTGCTCTCCCAGGTGATGGGCAAGCCGCATCGCGCCATCTTCCACGAGTTCAAGGGCGGTTCCTATGCGCCCGACGAAGTCGAAGGTTCCGGCGACGTGAAGTACCATCTGGGCGCGTCCTCCGACCGCGAATTCGACGGCAACAAGGTGCACGTCTCGCTGACGGCAAATCCGTCGCATCTCGAAATCGTCGATCCGGTCGTCATGGGCAAGGCTCGCGCCAAGCAGGACATGAGCGCGACGGTATGGGAAGGCGATATAATTCCGCTGTCTGAACGCTCCAAGGTGCTGCCGCTACTGATCCACGGCGACGCGGCCTTCGCTGGCCAGGGCGTCATCGCCGAAATTCTCGGCCTGTCCGGTCTGCGCGGCCACCGTGTCGCCGGCACCATGCACGTCATCATCAACAACCAGATCGGTTTCACCACGAACCCGGCCTTTTCGCGCTCGTCGCCATATCCGTCGGACGTCGCCAAGATGATCGAGGCGCCGATCCTGCACGTCAACGGCGACGACCCGGAAGCCGTGGTCTATGCGGCCAAGATCGCGACCGAATTCCGCATGAAGTTCCACAAGCCTGTCGTGCTCGACATGTTCTGCTATCGCCGCTACGGCCACAACGAAGGCGATGAGCCGTCCTTCACCCAGCCGAAGATGTACAAGGTCATCCGTGCCCACAAGACGGTGCTGCAGCTTTACGCAGATCGTCTCGTTCGCGAAGGCCTGCTCACGGATGGCGAAGTTGAAAAGATGAAGGCCGACTGGCGTGCGCATCTCGAGCAGGAGTTCGATGCCGGCCAGAGCTACAAGCCGAACAAGGCCGACTGGCTGGATGGCGAGTGGTCGGGCCTGCGCACCGCCGACAATGCCGACGAGCAGCGGCGCGGCAAGACCGCGGTGCCGATGAAGACGCTGAAGGAGATCGGCCGCAAACTGTCGGAGATCCCGGCCGGCTTCAATGCCCACCGCACGATCCAGCGCTTCATGGAAAACCGGGCCAACATGATCGCCACCGGCGAGGGCATCGACTGGGCGATGGCCGAAGCGCTCTCCTTCGGCGCACTCTGCCTCGAAGGCCACAAGATCCGCCTGTCCGGCCAGGATTGCGAGCGCGGCACCTTCTCGCAGCGCCACTCGGTTCTCTACGATCAGGAGACCGAGGAGCGTTACATTCCGCTCGCCAATCTTTCGCCGACGCAGGCGCGCTACGAAGTCATCAACTCGATGCTTTCGGAAGAGGCCGTGCTCGGCTTCGAATACGGCTATTCGCTTGCCCGCCCGAATGCGTTGACGCTCTGGGAAGCGCAGTTCGGCGATTTCGCCAACGGCGCGCAGGTGGTCTTCGACCAGTTCATCTCGTCGGGCGAACGCAAATGGCTGCGCATGTCGGGGCTCGTCTGCCTGCTGCCGCACGGCTATGAAGGCCAGGGTCCGGAACACTCCTCGGCCCGCCTCGAGCGTTTCCTGCAGCTTTGCGCGGAAGACAATATGCAGGTCGCCAATGTCACGACGCCGGCGAACTACTTCCACATCCTGCGCCGGCAGCTGAAGCGCGACTTCCGCAAGCCGCTGATCCTGATGACGCCGAAGTCGCTGCTGCGCCACAAGCGGGCGGTCTCGACGCTGGCCGAAATGGCCGGTGAATCCGCCTTCCATCGCCTGCTCTGGGACGATGCCGAAGTGATCAAGGACGGCCCGATCAAGCTGCAGAAGGACAACAAGATCCGCCGCGTCGTCATGTGCTCCGGCAAGGTCTATTACGATCTTCTCGAAGAGCGTGAAAAGCGCGGTATCGACGACGTCTATCTGCTGCGCGTCGAACAGCTCTATCCGTTCCCGGCAAAGGCGCTGATCAACGAGCTGTCGCGCTTCCGCAACGCCGAAATGGTCTGGTGCCAGGAAGAGCCGAAGAACATGGGCGCATGGTCGTTCATCGACCCCTTCCTCGAATGGGTGCTTGCCCATATCGATGCGAAGTACCAGCGCGTCCGCTATACCGGCCGTCCGGCTGCCGCCTCGCCGGCGACGGGCCTGATGTCGAAGCATCTGTCACAGCTCGCCGCATTCCTCGAGGATGCATTGGGCGGTTAAATCAAGGGGGGCGTAATGGCTTATTTCTTTTTGAGACTGCTGCCGCCGCGCCCCACTTTTCCGCATGACGGAACCGGGGAGGAAATGGCGGCGATGAAACGCCATGTCGAATACTGGCATCGGCACGCCCTTGCGGGATCGGCGGTCGTCGTCGGTCCGGTGTTCGAGGGTGCAGGCGCCTTCGGCATGGCGGTCGTCGAAGTCGAGGATCAGGCAGCGGCCCAGGCGCTTGCCGACGGCGACCCGATCATCGCTTCCGGATTCGGTTTCCGTTTCGATATCCTGCCGATGCCCTCGATCATCTTGCGGCCGCCCGCCGTCTGAAACGCTTAAAACGAACACACACGAAATCAGGATCTGAACAATGGCCACAGAAATCCGCGTTCCAACTCTCGGTGAATCCGTCAGCGAGGCAACCGTCGGCACCTGGTTCAAGAAGGTCGGCGACGCCATCAAGGCCGACGAGCCGATTCTCGAGCTTGAAACCGACAAGGTGACCATCGAAGTTCCGGCACCAACCTCCGGCACGCTTTCGGAAATCGTCGTCGCCGCCGGCGAGACGGTCGGCCTCGGCGCGCTGCTCGGCCAGATTGCCGAAGGTGCCGTCGCTGCCGCCGCGCCGGCCGCTGCTGCACCGGCCGCCGCTCCTGCCCAGCCAGCGCCGGCGGCTCCCGCTCAGCCGGCGCCGGTTGCCGCTGCGGCGGCATCATCGTCGAGCGCTTCCGTCTCCACCATGCCGCCGGCCCCGGCGGCCGCGAAGATGCTGGCCGAAAGCAACCTTTCCGCCGATCAGATCGACGGCAGCGGCAAGCGCGGCCAGGTGCTGAAGGGTGATGTCATTGCCGCCGTCGCCAAGGGCATTTCCGCTCCGGCAGCCCCGGCGGCAGCGCCCGCCGCAGCGCGCGGCCCGTCGACGGTCGAGGACGCCTCGCGCGAAGAGCGCGTGAAGATGACGCGCCTGCGCCAGACGATCGCCAAGCGCCTCAAGGATGCGCAGAACACCGCCGCCATGCTGACCACCTATAACGAGGTGGACATGAAGGCGGTCATGGACCTGCGCAACAAGTACAAGGACATTTTCGAGAAGAAGCACGGCGTCAAGCTCGGCTTCATGGGCTTCTTCACCAAGGCGGTGACGCATGCGCTGAAGGAACTGCCGGCGGTCAATGCCGAGATCGACGGCACCGACGTCATCTACAAGAACTACTGCCACGTCGGCATGGCCGTCGGCACCGACAAGGGCCTCGTTGTTCCCGTCATCCGCGATGCCGACCAGATGTCGATCGCCGAAATCGAGAAGGACCTCGGCCGTCTTGCCAAGGCAGCCCGCGACGGTTCGCTCTCCATGGCCGATATGCAGGGCGGCACCTTCACCATCACCAATGGTGGGGTTTACGGCTCGCTGATGTCCTCGCCGATCCTCAACGCACCGCAGTCCGGCATTCTCGGCATGCACAAGATCCAGGAGCGGCCGGTTGCAATCGGCGGCCAGGTGGTCATCCGTCCGATGATGTATCTGGCGCTTTCCTACGATCACCGCATCGTCGACGGCAAGGAAGCGGTCACCTTCCTCGTGCGCGTCAAGGAAAGCCTGGAAGATCCGGAACGCCTGGTTCTCGATCTCTAAGGAGCTTTTCCATGCGGAACCGGATCATGCGAGCGGCGCGCCTTGTTATTTGCGCTGCCGCCGCGCATGTCCCGGTTTCCGCATCGGCGGCCGGCTGGGACGTCAGCAAGGCAAGCAGCAATTTCGAGCTGGTGACACTCGGTGACGGCGAACTCTCCGGACGGTCGATCAACGTGATCCATATGGGCAATGTCGAGCTGACCTCGGGGCGCATCGTCGCCGCCGACCCGCTCGCCCAGCCCGATCGGCCAGCACTCGCCAGGACGGTTGCGCCGGGCGACTATCCGGTGACGCTCTACCAGGCGTTCGGGCGGATCGCCGCCGCCAGCATGCGGTTTGCCGAGGGTAAGCCGGATCATTGGGAGCTTGCTGTCCTGCCCGGACAAGACGTAGCGACGCTGAAGGACGACGAGTTCTTCGGCTACCCCGTCGACGCCGGTCTCGGCTGCTATACGGATGCCGATACGCTGGCGTTGATCGAAGAGCGCGAAGCGCAGGTCCAAGCGCAGAAGCCGGACGCCGACATCAATTATTACGACGACGTGCTGGCCTCGGACCTCGATGCCAACAAGGGGCATTATGCGCTGCACCGGCCGATTGCCGGCAAGAAGGGCAATGTCGCGGTGTTCTGGAGCGGCTGGGGCGATGGTTTCTATCCCGTCTTCTGGGGCCTCGACAAGGATGGCCGCCCGCTGGCGCTGTTGACGGATTTTGGTGTGATCGAGAATGCCGACGGACGGCGAGAGCCGGAGGTGCAATGAGCGGGACGATCGGGATCATGGCAGGACGGAAGGGCGTGGCTGCGATTGCAGCCGCCGCATTTTTCGCCATTCCGGTTGCCGCGTTCGCTATCGATTGCAAACAGGAGCAGGCCGTCTACACCGACCGTGACGGCGCCTATGAACTGCGCTTCGCGCCGCTCAATTCTCCCTCGGCTGCCGCCAGCAACCAGTTCAAGGTGAGCGCGCTCAAGACATCCGTCGTCATGGAAGGCTATGTCATGCCGTCGGAGGATCCGGTGCGCGCCATCGGCATCCTGATGTTCAACTGTCCGGAGGGCGATGTGACCGGCGCCGATCTCGACGCCTGCACGGTCTGGCAGGGCGCCGTCTACGGCATGGATGCCGAGGGCGAGATCGACAATCTGCAGCCGGAGGGCGCCGGGGCCGCCGAAAAGCTGGTGCTCCCCGGCCTTGGTCCCGCCATTCGCGAATCCAGTGCCTGGGGCGAGGGCAAGGCTTCCGTGGCGCCGTGGGACGTGCTGACATTCAAGGAGTGTGCGACATGAGCGATACACCTGTTGTTCTCGTGACCGGCGGAAGCCGGGGCATCGGCGCCGCCGTCTGCCGCCTTGCCGCGCGCCAGGGCTGGCGTGTCGGGGTGAATTACGCCGCCAACCGCCAAGCGGCGGATGCCGTTGTTGCGGCGATTACCGAAAGCGGTGGCGAAGCCGTCGCGATCCCGGGTGATGTCGGCAATGCTGCCGATATCGCCGCGATGTTTTCGGCGGTTGATCGTCAGTTCGGACGGCTCGACGGACTGGTCAACAATGCCGGCATCGTCGACTATCCGCAGCGGGTCGACGAGATGTCGGTCGAGCGGATCGAGCGCATGCTGCGCGTCAATGTGACCGGCTCGATACTCTGCGCCGCCGAGGCCGTGCGCCGCATGTCGCGCCGATATAGTGGACAGGGCGGGGCCATCGTCAACGTCTCCTCGATGGCGGCAGTCCTCGGTTCGGCGACGCAGTATGTCGATTATGCGGCATCGAAAGCGGCGATCGACACCTTCACCATCGGACTTGCGCGCGAGGTCGCCGCGGAAGGAATTCGCGTCAATGCCGTCAGGCCCGGCATCATCGAAACCGATCTCCATGCATCCGGTGGGTTGCCGGACCGGGCGCGCGAAATGGCGCCATCGGTCCCCATGCAACGGGCCGGCATGCCGGAGGAGGTGGCGGATGCAATCCTCTATCTGCTTTCACCGTCGGCGTCCTATGTCACCGGATCGATCCTCAATGTGAGCGGCGGCCGTTAGAAGGACAGAGCGAAATCACCATGAGCTACATCGTCGAATTCCTCGGCCTGATGGCCGTCTTCTTGATCTTCATCGTCGTGCCGGGCGCCGATTTCGCTGTCATCCTGCGCCAGAGCATCGTGCATGGGCGCCGCTCCGCCAGCATGACTGGGCTCGGCATGGCGACGGCGCTAGGCGCCTGGTTTGCCGGCGTTTCCTATTTCTTCACGGTCAAGACGATCCGTGACCGCTTCATCGCCAGCGGCAAATGGTCCAACCGCATCACCGGAGCGGCATTCGTCGGCTTCGGCTTCCGCCTCGCGCTGTCGCGCGCAGCCGATTAATTGAAAAATCCAAAGGGAAAGAAGCAATGTCTTACGATGTGATCGTTATCGGAACCGGCCCGGGCGGCTATGTCTGCGCCGTCAAGGCAGCCCAACTCGGCCTCAAGGTCGCCGTCGTCGAAAAGCGCGCGACCTATGGCGGCACCTGCCTGAACGTCGGCTGCATCCCGTCGAAGGCTTTGCTGCATGCCTCCGAAATGTTCCATCAGGCCGGCCACGGTATGAGCGCGCTCGGCATCGACGTTTCGGCGCCGACGCTGAACCTCGCCAATATGATGGCGCACAAGGATGCGACGGTGAAGTCGAATGTCGACGGCGTCGCCTTCCTCTTCAAGAAGAACAAGATCGACGCCTTCCAGGGCACCGGCAAGATCGTCTCGGCCGGCAAGGTTGCCGTCACCGCCGACGACGGCCAGGTGCAGGAGATCGAAGGCAAGAACATCGTCATCGCCACCGGCTCGGATGTCGCCGGCATTCCCGGCGTGCCGGTCGAGATCGATGAAAAGACCATCATTTCCTCCACCGGCGGCATCGCGCTGGAAAAGGTGCCGGAAACGCTGATCGTCGTCGGCGGCGGCGTCATCGGCCTCGAGTTGGGCTCGGTCTGGTCGCGCCTTGGCGCCAAGGTCACGGTCGTCGAATATCTCGACACCATCCTCGGCGGCATGGACGGCGAGGTCTCCAAACAGTTCCAGCGCATGCTTGCCAAGCAGGGTATCGATTTCCATCTCGGCGCCAAGGTCACCGGCGTCGAAAAGGGTGAGAAGGACGCCAAGGTCACCTTCGAGCCGGTCAAGGGCGGCGATAAGGTGACGCTCGACGCCGAGGTCGTGCTGATCGCGACCGGCCGCAAGCCTTATACGGCAGGTCTCGGCCTCGAAGAGGCCGGCGTTGCGCTCGACAATCGCGGCCGCGTCGAGATCGACGGTCACTTCAAGACCAATGTCGCCGGCATCTATGCGATCGGTGACGTGGTCAAGGGCCCGATGCTGGCGCACAAGGCGGAAGACGAGGGTGTGGCGCTTGCCGAAATCCTCGCCGGGCAGCATGGCCATGTGAACTACGATGTCATTCCGAGCGTCGTTTACACGCAGCCCGAGATCGCCTCGGTCGGCAAGACCGAGGAAGAGCTGAAGGCGGCGGGTATCGCCTACAAGGTCGGCAAGTTCCCGTTCACGGCGAACGGCCGCGCCCGCGCGATGCTGGCGACCGACGGCTTCGTCAAGATCCTCGCCGACAAGGACACCGACCGCGTGCTCGGCGGCCATATCGTCGGCTTCGGCGCCGGCGAGATGATCCACGAGATCGCCGTGCTGATGGAGTTCGGCGGTTCGTCCGAAGATCTCGGCCGCAGCTGCCACGCGCATCCGACGATGTCGGAAGCGGTCAAGGAAGCTGCGCTCGCGACCTTCTTCAAGCCGATCCATATGTAATCTTGATCGTCACAAAGCAAACAGCCGCTTGCCGCGAGGCAGGCGGCTGTTTTGGTTCTATTAACTGGCCCCCGACAGGCTGGCCGCGACAGGCGGAGAGGGGTTCATTCGAAAAAATCCGCATCCTCATCCCTGAGATACTTCCTTGCCCCTTCAGCGTCGATGTCGAGGCCCAGCCCCGGCGCTTCCAATAGGTCCACCATGCTGTCCTTCACGATCTGCGGCGGCAATCCGATTATCAGATCCTCCCACCACGGATCAGAGGCGCTCGGGTATTCGAAGGCGATGAAATTTGCCGGCAAGGTGGCGCAGACATTGATCAATGCGCCGAGGCCGAGCAGGCCGTTGGCGGTGCCGTGCGGTGCCATCAGGATCGAGTGCATGTAGGCGTGCTCGGCGACCCATTTGAGCTCTGCAATACCGCCAACGTCGGCTGGATCGGGGCCGATGACGCGGACCGCCTGCGTCTCGATCAGTTCCTTGAAGTTGTGCCTGAGGTAGATCTGCTCACCAGTGTGGATTGGCGTCGAGGTGGAGGTCGTCAGTTCCCGATAGGCCTGCGGATTGACCCACGGCACGTAGTCGCCAGTCAGCATGTCCTCGAGCCACATCAGATTGTACTTCTCGACCGCGCGAGCGAACTTGATCGCATCGGGTAGCATCCAGCCCGGCCCGCAGTCGAGCGCCAGGCTGACTTTGTCGCCCAGCACTTCCTTCATCGCGATCACGCAGTCGAGCATATGATTGAAACCGCGCTCGCTGATCATGCCCTGATCCATGGCACCGTGATAGCCGGCCTTCTTCTGCGTCACGCCGTAGTGGAAGTCCTCGAAAGTGTCCTTCATGTTGGAGTGGAAGGAGATTCCTTGCTTGACCATGAAGAAGTTCTGCGGCTGCTCCATCATCCATTTGACGTCGGCGGCGTAATCTTCCGGCCGGTCGCCCGTACGTTTCCGGCGAATCGAACCATTGTAGACGCGCACCTTGTCCCGCACCTTGCCGCCGAGCAGCTTATAAGCGGGCACGCCCGCGGCCTTGCCAGCAATGTCCCACAGCGCATGCTCGATCGCGCTGACCGCCGCGCCGTACGGCTTGAAAGAGCCGCGTTGACGGATTTTCAACATTACGCTTTCGACGTCGGTCGGGTCCTCGCCGATCAGCGCCTCGCGGAAATGCAGCACCCAGGGCTTAAGGTAGGTCTTGGTGAATTCGACTTCGCCCAAGCCATAGAGGCCCTCGTCCGTGACGATGCGGACGATCGGATGTCTGCCGATGACGGCGCAGCGGAGATCGGTGATCTTCATCTTCGTTCCTTTTCGCCTCAGCTCCAGGTGCGGTCCCAGGAATACTCATCGTCCCAGTGATCCGTAGGCAGCCAGATGCCGGTGACACCCGGCTGCAGATGCTGCAAGATCACCTCGTCGACGACGTCGTCAATCCCCAGGCCCGGCTTGTCGGGAACAGTAACAAAGCCGTCCTTCACCAGTGGCTTGGGAAGGCCGGTGACGATATCGTCCCACCAGTCGACGTCGACAGAGTGGTATTCGAGCGCCATGAAGTTTTCAGTCGCGGTCGCGACATGTGCCGCGGCCATTGCTGCGATTGGACTTTCTGCCATGTGGATGGCCATGGCGACACCATGGTCCTGCGCCATGTCGCCGATCTTCTTGGTCTCGAGGATGCCCCCGCTGGTGAGCAGGTCCGGGTGGATAACGGAGACGCCGCCGCTCTTGAGCAGAGGCTCGAAGCCTTCCTTGAGGTATATGTCCTCGCCAGTGCAGATCGGCACTGTGGTGGCATCCTGCAGTTGTCGGTATTGATCGGTATACTGCCACGGGATCACATCCTCGAGCCAGGCTGGCACGTATTTTTCAATTCGCCTGGCAAGGCGGATGCCGTTTTGCATCGAGATATGGCCGATATGGTCGATTGCGAGCGGCACATCCATGCCGATGACCTCACGAACCTCGGCGATGTATTGTTCGAGCAGATCGAGGCCCTTGTCGGAAAAGTGAAGGCCGGTAAACGGATGCTGGACGTTATGCAAATCATAGGCAGCGTTGCGGACAAGGCGCTCTTCAATAGTCTTGAGTGGCCCGCGATCGGGAGGATGGCAGTATCCTTCAAGTGAGCCCGCAGGAAACACGACCGCACCGGGAACGTCCGCGATCTGCATCAGTCCCAAGTCCATCTTGAGGAAAGTGAAGCCGAGTTCCATGCGCTGCTTGAGACGCTTACCGGTCTCGGTGCCGCTCGGCACGGTTGCGTCGGTATCGCAGTAGATACGCACTTTCTCGCGAAAACGGCCGCCGAGCATCTGGTAGATGGGGACCCCATAGGCCTTGCCGGCAAGATCCCACAATGCGATTTCAACCGCCGATACGCCGCCGCCTTGCCGGCCGTGCCCGCCGAACTGCTTGATCCGGCGAAACAGTCGATCGATGTTGCAAGGGTTCTCGCCGAGCAGCCGGCTCTTCAGCATGAGGGCATAGGTGGCGCTGGCGCCGTCGCGGACCTCGCCAAGCCCGACAATGCCCTGGTTGGTGTAAATCTTGAGCAGCACTGAGGTGAACGGCGCGCCGACAATTTCGGCTACCCGCATGTCGGTTATGCGAAGGTCGGACGGTTTGGAATGCGTGTTCACCCGATTGAGCGCCTGGTCGGCTCCATATGCCTCTGGCATGATTTTTCCTCATTTCGGCGGGCGGGCTCGCCGCCGCCCGCGATGGGCGGCATGCAGTGTTATTAGTCCAGCTCTATCTCATGGTCTTGAAGGTAGTCGCGGTTCATTTCAACGCCGAGACCAGGCTTGGGCGTAAGCTTGAGGCTGCCGTTCGAGACATCGAGTGGCCTGTCGATGAGGTGATCGTATTTGCCGAGGTTCCACTCCGACGTTTCGAGTTTGTAGAAATTGGGAACGGTCATCATCACCTGCGCTCCCGCAACCACGTTGATCGGCCCTGCGGCGTCATGCGGCGAGACGGGAATGTAGTAGGCTTCGCATAGGGCAGAAATCTTCTTGAGTTCGGTAATGCCGCCGGTCCATGTGACATCAGGCATGATGTAATCAGCTAGTCTGTTTTCGAGCACCGCCACGAAATCCCATTTCGTATGGCCGCGCTCGCCCCACGAGATAGCGGCGCTGACCTTTTCACGGACCTGTCTAAGCGCATTGAGGCTCTCCGGTGGACAGGGCTCCTCGAACCAGTCGATCTGACCGGCTTCCTCGAGGCTCCGACAAAGGCGAATGGCGGTGGGAACGTCGAAGCGGCCATGCGCATCGATGAGGATGTCGACATCGGAGCCCGCCGTTTCGCGGATCAGAGCTGTGAGTTCGGCGGCTTCGCGCTCATCCTTGCGGGTCATGCTGCCATCGAGGTAGCCGTCGCGCTGTTCGCGAGGCTGTCCGTCGGCGGTGCGGCCTTGTTGGGGGAAAGGATCGAACTTGAGCGCAGTGTGGCCGGACTTGACGATGTCTCGAATTTCGCGGACAACAGCCTCGTTGCTGGTAAATTTAGCCTGGTTGGGGTGGGTGTAGAGCGCAATTTCATCGCGTACCGGCCCGCCCAACAGCTCGTAAATCGGCTTACCCAAGACTTTGCCTTGGATATCCCAGAGAGCTATGTCAATGGCGCTCACGCATTCGACCGCGGCCCCGCGACTGCCCATGTAGGTGAAGCTGCGGAATATCTTGTGCCACAGATACTCGATACGCGCCGGGTCCTCGCCTGTCACAGCGGCACCGATCTGCCTCAGGATCGTGCAGAGGGCGCGATTGGCGAGCCTCGTCGTGGTGGTGATCTCTCCCCAGCCGCTCACCTCCTCATCGGTCGTTACTTCGACGAACAGAAACTCTCCCCAATAAGAAGCATCGGACTTGATCAGCCACGGCCGAACGCTGGTGATTTTCATCTCAACTGCCCTTATCTGAGGTGGTCGGCATAGCGATATTCCGGGCCAGGTATTCTATCCTGCCCGAGCGGCGTTACGCGCACGCATGTTTTCAAGGATGTGCCGGCCGGAGCCCTCGACATGGCGTGCAATGAGTTCACCTGCCTCGTTTGCATTTCCCGCTTTTACATGCGCGATGAGCTCGCGATGCTCGCTAAGGATCGCGGCACGCCGGGCGAGCGTGAAGTTGAAACGCCGGCTCACGGCTCGAAGCACTTCGCGATGCTTCCACCAAAGCTCGGCGGCATGGCGGTTGTAGTGCCTTTGGTACATTACGGTGTGAAAAGCGGTGTCCAGCTCGCTGTGCCTGAACGTGTCGGCGAAGTCGTTTTCTTCAATCAAGCCTTGGATGCGTTCGAGTTCAGCAATGTCCTCGACGGTAGCCATATTCACGAACCATCGCGTCAGTGCCGGCTCGATCAAGACTCCTATTTCGTAGATATCCCGAACAAAATCCTGATCTATGGGCCGGACGCGCGCTCCGCGGTTGGGAACGAAGATGACAAAGCCTTCCCCGCGCAACAGTTGCAGAGCCTCGCGTACGGGGTTGGTAGAGGTGCCGTGGCGCCGGGCGAGATCGGTGACCACAAGCCGTTCGTTGGCAGCAAGCCGCCCTTCGATGATGTCGTCCCTGATCAGTTGATAGAGCGACGCGCCCTCGCTGGAGGCCCCGATGGCGTCGATCCCTTCGGGTGGCTGTGCTTTAAAATCGCTTGTTTCGGCCAAAGCTGTCCCCAATCAGTACATGTATTTCCTGGATATCACGCGAGATTTGCGTAAACAATGTACGATTTCGCTAGTTGACAGGCAATCTACGATCTGAAAACGTATGATCTGTCCAAAGAGATACATTGGCTGAAAACGTCCCGCAGCCAATGAGTAAAGACCGCTCGCCTCGAAGCAGAGCGGCATGGGGAGAACCTGGAGGATACCTATGACGAGGATTTCACTCGGTAGTGCCGTCCTGCGCGGCACTGTTTCCACTGCTTTGATAGTATCGTTGATGTCCGCGTCGGCGCTGGGAGCGCCGGTCGACCTGAGCAAGTGGTCGCCGCAATATGTGCGCTCCATTGCTGGCACACAGGATTTTGACACGGCGGCCGATTGCGGCAAGGTCACCCCGCTTGACTATAAGGGGCGACTGACTTTCTGGTATCAGGGGGTGTTTGAGGGTGACCCCGACCTCCTGCGCCAGTATTACAAGGACTTCTTCGAGACCTTCCGCAAAACCTATCCAAACATCCAGCTTGAGGAACAAGCCCTCACCTACAATGACCTGCTGGACAAGTTCCGGACCGCGCTCCTTGGCAATGCAGCGCCCATGGCGGTTCGCCTGCAAATCCTGGGTGGTACCGAGTTCGCCGCGAAGGGCTATTTGCAGCCGCTCAAACCCGAGGACGTAGGATATTCGACCGAGGATTTCTGGCCCGGCGCAATGAAGGCTGTAAGCTGGGAGGGGGAGACCTTCGGCATTCCAACTAACAACGAGACGATGGCGTTCATCTGGAACGCAGACATCTTCAAGCGTGCAGGCCTCGATCCGGACAAGGCTCCGGCAACCTGGGACGACGTCGTCAAGTATTCCAAGCAGATCCACGACAAGCTCGGTGTTGCCGGCTATGGCCTCGTGGCTCGCAAGAATGCCGGCAATACGCCGTACCGCTTCATGCCGCAGCTGTGGGCCTATGGCGGCGGCGTCTTCGACGAAGCGACCGCCAACCCGACCTATAAGGAGGTCGAGCTCGATAGCCCGCAGAGCAAGGCGGCATTGCAAGCCTCCTACGATATGTATGTTCGCGACAAGTCGGTTCCGGTTTCGGCGCTGACCAACCAGCAGGCCGACAACCAACCTCTGTTCCTCGCTGGCCAGCTCGGCATGATGATCTCGCATCCGTCCGACTACAACGTCATGCTCGACCTGCAGAAAAAGGCGACGGCTACCGACAAGGACAAGGCGCAGACCGTGATCGACAACATGCGCTACGGCCTGATTCCAACTGGACCCGACGGCAAGCGTGCCGTCGTGTTCGGCGGCTCCAATATTCACATCCTGAAGCCCGAATATGTCGAGGGCGGCAAGGTAGACGAGCCCGCTGCAAAGGCTATCATCTGCATGTGGACGAGCCCTGAATGGTCGCTGAAGATGGCCTATGCCGGCTCGAATCCGGGAAACCTTAACGGCTTCAAGACCAAATGGATGAAGGAACGTCTGGACAGCATCAAGTTCCTTGATGTCACGACCTCGATGCTGCCATACGGTATCCCCTTCCCGGCACTGCCACAGTCCCCCGAGATTATGAACATCATCATCCCTGATATGCTGCAGAATGCCCTGACCGGAGCCATGACCGTCGACCAAGCGGCGGACGACGCAGCCAAGAAGGTAGAAGACCTGATGGACGGCGGACTCTAGTCCAAGCCTGACGCTCTGACCGGCTGCGCCTCGATTGCAGCCGGTTTTCTCCGAAGAATAAGGGCACGGCACAGTGACGATCTTGACTGGCAGGGCCGAGGCTCGGCGAAGCCTAAAACCCGATAGGTCCGGCGCGCTGCGAAAGACGTGGGAGCATCGCGCTGACTACGCGTACGTGCTGCCTGCGCTCGCCGTGATGCTCATCGTCATAGCCTATCCGATCTACTACACGATCGAGCTGTCCTTCTTTAATACACCGCCTGGCTTGCAGCTCCGGGACAAGATCTTCGTCGGCTTCGACAACTACACCGCAATTCTCACAAGTCCGGTGTTCTGGAAGGTCACCTCGAACACTCTCATCTGGACACTGGCGTCCACTTTGATCGCATTTGTCCTTGGCTTTGCCTGCGCCCTGGCTCTTCATCGTGAATTTGTCGGCCGAGGCATCATGCGCGCCATCTTGATCATTCCCTGGGTCATCAGCGCGGTCGCAGCGTCCTATATCTGGAAGTGGATCTACCATTCCGACTTTGGGATCATAGGCGCGGTGCTGGTTGGCCTCGGATGGGCAGACCGACCGCCGAATTTCATCGACAGCGTCAGCACAGTGCTGCCCTCGCTGATCGTCGTCAATATTTGGCGGGAGTTCCCGTTTGCCATGATCATGATGATGGCCGGCCTGCAGACGGTACCCGACCAGTTGCTGCGCGCCGCAAAAGTCGACGGAGCCAATGCATGGCAGCGGTTCTGGCACGTCACCTTTCCGCACTTGAGAAACGTCTCGACGGTGACGATCCTTCTGTTGGCAGTGGCCAACTTCAATTCTTTCATCATCCCCTGGATCATGACCGGCGGCGGGCCGTCGAACGCATCGCATATCTGGATCACCCACATTTATGAACTCGCCTTCGGCCGCCAGCGCTGGGGGGTGGCATCAGCCTATTCGGTGCTGCTGTTCCTGATCCTGATGTCGCTCGGCTACTTCTACGTCCGTGCGCTGAACGGTAACGAGCGGAAGGACGGGAGCCAATGAGCACGAATGCCGAGACTGCTCATCGTGCCCACGCCCGTCGCCGTATGCGCATCGACGGATGGCGATGGGGCGGACGTATCTTCCTGGTGTTCATGCTGCTTTACACCGCATTACCGATGATCTGGATGCTGATCACCTCGATCAAGTCCGGTTTCGCGGCCATGCAATTCCCGCCGCAATGGTGGCCGGATCAACCCACCCTCGCCAGCTACCAAAAGCTGCTCGATCCGCAAAACAGCGTCGGCCAGGACTTCTTGCGCTTCTTCTGGAACAGCCTTTTCGTCTCCACCGCCACGACCATCCTTTCGGTGATCGTGGCAGTTCCTGCGGCCTACGCATTTTCACGATTCACCTTCCCGGGCCGCAACTTTCTGTTCTTCGCCGTCTTGCTTCGGAACATGTTCCCGGCAGTGATCTTTCTTGTGCCGCTCTTTATTCTGATGCGCGCGGTCGGGCTGGTGAACACGCATGGGTCGCTCGTCCTCACCTACCTCACATTCGGCCTGCCGCTGGCAATCTGGCTCCTCAAGGGGTTCTACGACAACATCCCCGTGCAACTCGAGCAGGCGGCGCGCATCGATGGGGCAACGCGGTTCCAGGCCTTTTTCCTGATCGTAATGCCGCTCTCGGCGCCAGGAATCATCGCCACGGCGATCTATTCCTTCATTGGCGCGTGGAATGAGTACATCTACGCCTACACCTTCCTCTCCAAGAACGAGCAGTTGACGCTGCCGGTCGGCATCCAGCGCTTCTTCTCGGAAAATACAACGGACTTTCCAGGCCTGATGGCGGCCAGCTTCATGATGAGCGTGCCCGTCGTGGTCCTGTTCCTCGTCCTGCAACGATACTTCGTACGCGCCCTTACGGAGGGCGCAGTCAAGCACTAGGGGAGTTGCCGGTGGCCCATGTGGTCCTCAAAGATCTGGTCAAGACCTATGGCAGCTTCAAAGCTGTCAACAATGTTTCGCTGACGGTCAACGACGGCGAATTCGTTGCGCTCGTCGGCCCTTCAGGCTGCGGCAAGACAACCACGCTCAACCTTGTGGCGGGGCTCATCCCCATCACATCTGGCGACATCGTGATCGGCGACCGGGTGGTCAACGACCTCGACCCCAAGGACCGGGACATCGCAATGGTGTTCCAGAACTACGCGCTCTATCCGCAGAAATCGGTCTATAAAAACCTGGCGTTCCCGCTGCAGATGCGCAAACTGCCAAAAGACGAGATCGACAAGAAGGTCAAGGAAGCGGCGCGCGTGCTCGACATGACGCAGCTGCTCGAGCGCAAGCCACGCGAACTTTCGGGCGGGCAACAGCAGCGGGTGGCGCTGGGCCGCGCCCTCGTTCGCGATCCGGCGGTATTCCTGATGGATGAACCACTCTCCAATCTCGACGCAAAGCTGCGCGTGCAGATGCGGTCGGAAATCAAGCGTTTCCACCAGGACCTCAAGGCGACGATCATCTATGTGACGCACGATCAGCTCGAAGCGGTCACCATGGCCGACAGGATGGCGGTGATGAACGGCGGCTATCTGCAACAGTACGATTCACCGGCGCAGGTTTTTGCTCATCCAGTGAACATGTTTGTCGCCAGCTTCGTCGGCAGTCCGGCGATGAGCCTTGTCCCGCTGGAGGCATCGATGGCAGGCGGCAACACGGTGTTGACCAGCGCGGAGGGCTGGCACCTCGAGCTCTCGCCAACCAACGCCCGGAAGGTCGAGAGGGCAACAACCAGGAAAGTCGTGCTCGGCGCACGTCACTCGACGATCAAGCTGCACAAGAGGGCGACGCCTGGAAGCATCCCTGCGAAGGCCTACACGGTGGAGCCGACCGGAGACGTCACCTTCGTACAGGCGTTCCTGTCCGGCGCCATCGTCAATGTCAGCGTGCCGCCGACCATAGCCGTCGCGCCTGATGAACAGGTTTGGCTAGAGTTCGATCAGGAGCGGATGCATCTATTCGACGCCGAAACGGAAATGGCCCTCAAGGCCAACTAAGACCACGCGGATGCGTGTAAAACGAGGGCGTGAATGACTACGAAGCTCAAAATCACGGCGATCAAACCCTATGCAGTATGGGTCGGAACGCGCAACCAGATGTTGGTCAAGGTCGAGACCGACAGCGGCATCTTCGGCTGGGGCGAAAGCGGTTTGAGCGGTCGCGAGAAGGCCGTAGCCGGCGCGATCGAGCATTATCGCGAGTTTCTCATCGGCCACGATCCGATGCAGATTGGTCGGATCTGGCAAGAAGTTTACCGCAGCCAGTACTTCGAAGGCGGGCGCGTTCTGCAGGCGGCGATTTCCGCCATCGACATTGCCCTTCACGACATCAAGGGAAAAGCGCTAGGGGTGCCGGCCTACGAACTGCTGGGGGGCAAGCAGCGCGACCGCATTCCTACCTTCGCCTCGACCGGTGATGAGGCCGAGGGCGAAGTTGCCATCGAACGAGCCCGCGAACTACGCGCGCAAGGGTGGCAGGCAATCCGCTTCTTCCCCATCGGGCAAAGCAGCAAGGAGATCTTTGAGCCGCGGGAGTCGATCGGCGCTACCGCAACTATGCTGAACAAGGCGCGCGAGGCGCTGGGCGACGACGTCGTCCTCGGCCTCGATTACCATCATCGGCTGTCGGTGGCAGAGGCGGCGAGCTTCTGCAACAAGCTCGGCCGCGGTGTGCTCGATTTCCTCGAGGAGCCGATACGAGACGAGACGCCTGAGGCCTACGAATCCCTGCGCACCATGACCGACATCCCGTTCGCCATCGGCGAGGAATTTGCCAGCAAGTGGCAATTCCTGCCCTACATCGAGCGTGGCATCCATCAGTTCAACCGGCTCGATGTTTGCAATGTTGGCGGGCTCACCGAAGCGATGAAGGTCGCTGGTTGGAGCGAGGCGCACTATGTAGACCTGATGCCGCACAACCCTCTCGGCCCAGTCTGCACGGCCGCGACCATCCATCTCGCCGCCGCGGTGCCGAATTTCGCTTGGCTCGAGACCAGGGCGCCCGAGGCAAAGCTGGGCTTCGATAATTCCGACTTCTTCCCCGTGCAACCACGGCTCGACGGCCCCGACTATCCGGTCAGCGATCTGCCGGGGCTCGGCGTCGAGGTCAACGAGGAGGCTATCAGGGCGGAGAGCTTCCGGTTCTGGGAAGCGCCTCACCTGAAACGCCGCGACGGTTCTGTCACAAACTGGTAGTTCATTAACCGGAGCCCAAAATGACGCATACGCCCGACATTACGCGACCGCCCAAAGAGCTGATCGAAGCACTGAGGGAAATCGGCGCCGCGACGGTTTCCGGCACGCTTGGCCACATGGGCTTCCGCAATCCGCACATGGTCGGTCCAGTGCCGCAGAATCATGGGAAGTCGATCGTCGGGCCAGCCCTCACGCTTCAATTCTTGCCGCAGCGGCCGGATCTCTTCACCGAGGGGGAATATGCAGATCCTGAGACGCAGTTACACCGCCATGTGCTTTATCACGTGCGGGAAGGCGATGTGGTTGTGGTCGACGCGCGCGGTGACATGAGCTCGGGTGTCTTCGGCGATATGATGTCGACATATTTCAAGGGCAGAGGCGGCGCTGGCATCGTGATCGATGGGTGCATGCGCGATCGGCCCAATGTCGAGAAGCTAGATCTCCCTCTATGGCTGCGCGGCTGGACGCCCAACTATCACGTGCAGACCGGCATCTATCCCAATGCTGTCAACGTTCCGATTGCCTGCGGCGGTGTCACGGTAATCCCCGGAGACATCATCGTGGCCGACGATGATGGGGTGGTGGTGCTTCCAGTCGCAATCGCCTCGAAGGTGATCGAAGAAGCGCAAAAGCATCACGATTGGGAGGAGTTCTCGCGAGTGAAGCTTATGGAGGGCGGATCGTTGCAGCGCTACTATCCGCTGCATGACGATGCCCGCGGAGAATATGAAGAGTGGCGCAAAACAAACCGTTTGGGAACAACTTAGCCACGGATTACCCTTAGGCCAGTTGTGTGAATCGCAGAGATGAACATTTGACGACGGTCAATATGCTGCGGCGGGTGACGCTCGGCTGGCCTAGTCGGCTCAGTTTACGGCAGTCACCGTAAAACCCTGCCTGCGCAGCAGTTCGATGAGGCCGTCCTGGCCGGGCAGGTGCAGGGCGCCGACGGCCATGAAGACGTTGCCGCCTTCGAGAATGGGGGCGGCGCGCTCGGCCATCACCTTGTTGCGATCGAGGATGACGCGCTGCTCGAAGGCGGCGTAGTCGCCGGCCTGGTCTGCATTAGCCTGCGTCACGGTCTTCAGCATCGGCATCGTCAGGCCGATATCGCCGGAGAGGTAGAGATCGGTCATCGTTTCGACGACGTCGCTCATCTTGTCGCCGAGTTCCAGCGTCTCGATCAGCGACTTCATATGGAATTCGACCGGCAGGTCGGCCATGGCTTGGATCTGTTCGGCAAGCGTCTCCAGTCCCTTGACCTGCTTGCCATGAACAACGGCGTCGGTGGCGATCTTCTGGTCGAGGAACTGCACGCCCCTGGCCTTGCGGGTGAGTTCGCAGGCCGGAAGCGCGACGGCGCTCGAGATCATCCATGGCCGCATGCGGGAGACGGCGCTGAGCGGGATGCCGCGCTTCTTGAGGCCGGCTTTCAGCCGCTTGTAATCCTCGGCAGACAGCAGCTTGTCGATCGTCGTGCCGTCGGTGAACATCGTCAGCTCCGGCCGCGCAAGCAGGGCGGCGGTCGCCTTGCGTTCATCGAGGATTTCGTCGGATTCGATGATGATCGTATCGGCGGCGTCGTGGGCTGCCTTGGCGCGCGGCGGCAGGGCCAGCACGCGGGGATCGGTGACATGCATGCTGCCGAGCAGCCATGACGGCGCAAGCCCTGCTTTTTCGATCTTCCAGAAGATGCCCTTGCCGTTCGGCACGGCCTCGGCTTCCTGGACCGCCTCGGCGTAGCGGGTGGGGTCGCTCTGCTGCAGATCGATCATCAGATTGCGGCCGGTGCAGGCACCGTCTTCGGCCGACGCCGGCCGTGCCGCCAGGAAGGCGACGAACAGCGCCGCAAGAAGCAGCATGTGGAAGGCTGCAATCACCCAGAGCAGCAGGTTGCCGGATGCTGCGAGGAAAGAGGTTCGGCGGCCGATTGATGTCGTCATGATGATGTTCCGGTCACATGCCCTATACTTCATGCTCTACGCTCGGCTTGCGCATAATCCTTTAAGAGAATGCGTTAACGAAAACTTAGCGCATCGCATTAGGTCAGATTCATGGGCGCTGAGCTTGCCGATAGGCGGCGTGCCGCTGTCACAACCATGCATCAAGCGCGCGGATGGGCCCGATCATACACCTCCAGCAGGCGCGACGCATCGACGCCGGTATAGACTTGCGTCGTCGAGAGGCTGGCATGGCCGAGCAGTTCCTGGATGGTGCGCAGATCGCCGCCGCCGGCAAGCAGGTGGGTGGCGAATGAGTGGCGAAGCGCATGGGGTGTTGCCGTCTCCGGCAGGCCGAAGGCGCTGCGCAGCTTCTGCATGGAGCGCTGGATGATCGCCGCCTGCAGCTTGCCGCCGCGGGCGCCGCGAAACAGCGGCGCGCCGCTTTCGAGATGATAGGGGCAGAGCGCGCGATATCTCTCGACCGCGTCGAACACAACGGGCAGCAGCGGAACCAGCCGCGTCTTGTTGCCCTTGCCGGTGATGCGCAGCGTCGCCGCCCCCGTCGGCAGGTCGGCAGGAACGAGATCCAGGGCCTCGGAGATGCGCAGGCCGCAGCCGTAGAGCAGCGTCATGACCGCCGCATCGCGCGCGGCGATCCAAGGCTCGTCATGCAGCTGTGCTTCGTTGCTGACGACGGTGATCGCCTGCGTGTCCGACAGCGGCTTGGGTAGCGACTTCGGCTGTTTCGGTGAGCGGATCGCAGCAGCACCCGCGGCATTGACCAGGCCCTTCTTTTCGAGATGGCGCAACAGTGAGCGTAGGCCGGCCAGGTTGCGCCCGAGCGAACGGGCGCCGGAGCCCTGCTTGCGCCGCGCGGCAAGAAAGGCGCGGAAGTCGGCAGGGCGCAATTCCCGGATGTCGCCAAGCGTCACCGGGCCGGCGAGATGGCCGGTCAGGAAGGTCAGAAACTGGCGGGTGTCGCGCTCATAAGCATCGAGCGTATGCTCGGAAAGACGGCGTTCACGAGCGAGGTTTTCCAGCCACGCGGCGCGTTCTGCCATCAGGCGCGGGTCGGCGATAACAAGCAGTTCATTCACGTCGCTGGCCTTGAATTTGCCTTCAAGTCCGCCAATTTGAAGCAGGAACGGTTATGGAATTGCTAATGCCGGCCAAACCTTGTCATCCCTAGATCATATTCTACTGCGATAGCTTTATACCCCATAGACAGGATCTTTCATGGCACGGCGCGATTCCATGACGGCTTTCGGACAACTCGCGGAAGCGATCGCTCTTGTTTCACAGGGAAAGCCCGGTCATATCGTCGATACGCTGATTGCCGAACGCGGCCAGAGGATCGTCAAAAATCCGCTCTGGCCCGTCATGCGGCCGTTCCTCTACACGCTTCTGCGCTACAACAAGGCGATCGAATTCGCCAACGCGGTTGCCAAGATGCCGGGCTTCCAGTCGTTCGAATATCTGAGCGGTGTGCTGAAGCTCGATATCGGCATCGCCAATGGCGAGCGCATCCCCGATACAGGCGGCTTCATCCTCGTCAGTAACCATCCGACCGGCATTGCCGATGGTGTCGCCGTATTCGACCTCCTGAAAACGCGCCGGCCCGACATGATGTTCTTTGCCAATCGCGATGCGATCCGCGTCAATCCGCGTTTCGCCGAGATGGTCATCCCGGTCGAGTGGCGGGAGGAGCACAAGAGCAAGCTCAAGGCGCGCGAGACGCTGCAATTGACGAACCACGCGGTGCGGGAAGGCAAGGCGACGGTGCTCTTTCCATCAGGCCGTATTGCCTATTGGGCGAACGGCCGGCTGAATGAGCGCCCATGGAAGACGTCGGCGGTCGGGTTGGCGCGAAAATACAATCTGCCGATCCTTCCCGTCCACATGACGGCGCGCAATTCCGGCCTGTTCTACTGGCTGGCGAAATGGTCGACGGAACTCCGCGACATGACGGTCTTTCATGAACTGTTGAACAAGCGCGGCGACCGTTTCGATTTCGTGATCGGCAATCTCATTCCGGCAGAACATCTCGACGGCGATCTCAACGAGGTGACGAAGGCGCTGGAGAAACACACCGTGCACGATATGGCCAGCGACGGCGACGCGACGTTTATTCCGGTTGGGCAGCCGGAAGCGCCGGTGCGGCGGGAGATTCCGGTTCCGGCAGCCTAAAGCGCGTCGCGATCTTTCCGATTCGCTCCCTGGGCTTCAGGTCTTTGTTACGCATGTCGCTCCCGTAAAACCGCTGACACTTTATGATTGATATCCGCGTGCTGCACGATCGATTGCCGCAAGAGCTCGCCAATCTCGAGGCCGAGGCTGGACGGGAAGGCTATCTGCATATCGCTCGCCTTTCGACGAATGGTCGGTCGGCACGCTCCGCTTCGAGGGCGATGGCGAAAGGCTGCTTGGCGCCTATATCGGCGAGGCGCTCGTCGGCGTTGGCGGTATGAGCGCAGAAGCCGCCCTGCTCGGAGCGTTGCGGATGCGGCGCTTCTATGTTCATTCGGCAATGCGCGGTCGTGGTATCGGCCGTGCGCTGGCGCTGGCTTTGCTGGAGCACGTAAGGCGCTTCTGCAGTTTCGTGACCGTCCATGCCGGAAACGACGGCGCGGCGAAATTCTGGGAGTCGCTCGGATTTCAGCCCGTCAGCCAGGATGGCTACAGCCACATTCTCGAGCTGCATGGACCCGGTCGAAATGGCCTGGGGTCAGATGGCAAGGTCAGATAGCGGGGCGAAGTCGCTGCCGCATTATCGATAGTCCTCGGCAATCATGCTCGCCGCCTTCGATCCGATCGCCATCGCCGGTGCGTTAGTGTTGCCTGACGGGATAAAGGGAATGATAGAGCAATCGATCACCCTCAGCCCGTCGACGCCGCGCACCCGCAGCCTGCCGTCGACCACCGACATGGGATCGGTCTCCGGCCCCATCCTCAGGCTGCCGAAAGATGGTAGTTCGTCTTGACCGTCTGGCCGGCGAATTTTACGAGCGACGCCTCGTCCTGAAGCGATTGTCCCGGCAGGATCTCCTCGGCGATCTTACTCTTGAAAGGTTCCGTCTGTTCGGCGTCATGCACTGATCTCCTTGAGGCGGATGGCCTGGCGGGCCAAAAGCCGGTCGACATCGGCAATGTCGAACGCCGACAGCCTGGCGCCCGGTTTGCGCAGGGTGGCGGATCTGATAACACCGCGCTTGGCAAGGACGTATTTGCGGCAGGCGAGACCGATGCCCTGCTGCTGTTCATAGCGGGCGAGCGGCAGATAGGCGTCGAAGATCTCGTGGGCGCGATCGGGATTTCCGGCGGCATAGGCTTCGACGACGCCGACCATCATTTCCGGATAACAAAAGCCGGTCATGGCGCCGTCGGCGCCGCGGCCCATTTCCTCCGGCAGGAAAAGCCCGCCATTGCCGCAGAGGATGGAGATGCGCCGCATTCCGCCCTTGTCGCTGGCGGCGCGAAGCGCGGTGATTTTCGACGGGCCCGGCCAGTCCTCATGCTTGAGCATGACGCAATTGGGCACCTCCCTGACGATGCGCTCGATGACGGCGGGCGCGATCGTCACATTGGTGGTGAGCGGGTAGTCCTGCAGCACGAAGGGCGTGTCTTCCAAGGTCTCCCCAACCGACTGGTAGAAGGCGAAAACCTGGTCGTCGGTCTTGACGGTCCAGGGCGGCGCGACCATGACGCCGGCTGCACCTTCGCCCATGACGGTCTTGGCAAGCTCGCGCATCGGAGCAAGTCCGGGCGCCGACACGCCAACGACCACCGGCAGGCGCCCGTCAAGGCGTTGCAACACGCGCTCGACCACGGCGCGCGATTCCGCGGCGGTCAGCTTCGGCGCTTCGCCGAGTTGGCCCAGCACCGTCAGGCCGGTGACGCCAGCGCCTTCGTAGAAATCGACCATGCTGTCGATGCTTTCGAGATCGAGGGCGCCGTCATCGGCAAAGGGCGTTACGGCGATCACATAGACGCCCCTGGCATCCGCGGTCAGTCTGGCCATTCCTACTCTCCGATTCAGCGGTCGAACACATCGTCAGGCAATCTATGCGGCCAATCGCTTGCCGGGCAACCATTTCGTGAGGGCGCCGCCACTCTCGGCAAGGCGCCGTCATCCGCATTTCCGCCCGATGCAGCGCCCTCGTCTTTGCGGTTCCAATTCCGTTGATTTGCGGGCATGGTCTCGCCCGATGAGCACAGATTCGTCCGATCTCTTTGGCGCGCTGTTCGAAGCACCGCCCCTGAACCGAACGGTTCCGGTGCTGGTGCCGATGCCGGCGCCGAAACCTTATTCCTACTCGGTGCCGGAGGGCATGACGGTCGAGCCCGGCTCGGTCGTGCAGGTGCCGCTTGGGCCGCGACAGGTGATCGGCGTCGTCTGGGACGGCGGCGAGGATGGCGTCGATCCGAAGAAGCTCCGTCCGATCAGCCATGTCTTCGACTGCCCGCCGCTTTCCAGGGAGATGCGGGATTTCATCGACTGGGTGGCGGCCTATACACTCTCCCCACCCGGCCTCGTCGCGCGCATGGCGCTGAGGGCGCCGAACGCCTTCGAGCCGGAGCCGATGGTCGAGGGGCTGAAGTTCGTCGGCGGCGAACCGGAGCGGCTGACGCCGGCGCGCGCCCGAGTGCTCGAGACCGCTTCTGACGGCCTGTCCTGGACACGCAGCGGCCTGGCGCATGCGGCGGGTGTTTCGACCAGCGTCGTCGATGGGCTGATCACGCTCGGCCTCTTCGAGACGATATTCCTGCCGCCGCCGCCGGTCGTGGCGATGCCGGATCCCGACTTTGCCGCCGCGCGCCTCGAAGGGCCGCAGAAAGAGGCGGCCGCAGAGATCGTCTCCGACGTTCGCAAGAGCGAATTTTCCGTATCGCTGATCGACGGCGTCACCGGCTCCGGCAAGACCGAAGTCTATTTCGAGGCGATCGCCGAGACGCTGAAACGTGGCAGGCAGGTGCTGATCCTGCTGCCGGAGATCGCGCTGACGGCCAGTTTCATGGAGCGTTTTCAGGATCGCTTCGGGGCAAAGCCCGCCGAATGGCATTCCGACCTCGCCCCGCGCATGCGCGAAAAGGTCTGGCGCCAGGCGGTGACCGGCGAAGTGCGCGTCGTGGCCGGCGCCCGCTCGGCGCTCTTCCTGCCTTTCGAGGATCTCGGCCTCATCATCGTCGACGAGGAGCACGATCCCGCCTACAAGCAGGAGGATCGCGTCTTCTACAATGCCCGCGACATGGCCGTGGTGCGCGGCCGTATCGGCGATTTTCCGGTTGTCCTGGTGTCGGCGACGCCATCGGTCGAAAGCCAGGTCAACGGCCAGAACGGGCGCTACAGCACCGTGCATCTGCCGACGCGCTTCGGCGATGCGGCGCTGCCGGACCTGCATCTCATCGATATGCGCAGGCACGCGCCGGAGCGGGGCGGATTCCTCTCGCCGGTGCTGATCCGGGCGATCGGCAAGACGGTGGAGCGGCGCGAACAGGCGCTGCTCTTTCTCAACCGGCGCGGTTATGCGCCGCTGACGCTCTGCCGGGTCTGCGGCCACCGCTTCCAATGCCCGCAATGTTCAAGCTGGCTGGTCGAGCATCGTTTCCGCAAGCAGTTGCAGTGCCATCAATGCGGCCATGCCGAGCGCACGCCGGAAGCATGCCCGGAATGCGGCACGCTCGACCATCTGGTTGCCTGCGGACCCGGCGTCGAACGGATCGCCGAAGAGGTGGAGCGGCATTTCCCCGATGCGCGGACGATCGTTCTTTCCTCGGATATCATGGGCGGGGTGAAGCGGCTGCGGCTGGAGCTCGATGCCATCGCCAAGGGCGAGGCCGATATCGTCATCGGCACCCAGCTCGTCGCCAAGGGCCATAATTTTCCGCTGATGACGCTGGTCGGCATCATCGACGCCGATCTCGGCCTCGCCAATGGCGATCCGCGCGCCGCCGAGCGCACCTTCCAGCTTCTGTCGCAGGTGACCGGCCGGGCCGGGCGCACCGGGCTCAAGAGCCATGGGCTGCTGCAGACCTACCAGCCGCAGCACCCCGTGATGCAAGCGATTGTATCGGGCGATTCCGATGCCTTTTACGAGCGTGAGATCACCGAGCGCGAACGCGCGGCACTGCCTCCCTTCGGGCGACTAGCCTCGATCATTGTCTCGGCTGAAACCCGCCACGACGCCGAAAACCATGCGCGCGGCATGCGCAACGCCGCACCCCAGGTGTCCGGAATCTCGGTGCTCGGCCCGGCGGAGGCGCCGCTTGCGCTGGTGCGCGGCCGCCACCGCTTCCGGCTTCTGGTGCACGGTCGGCGCAACTCCGACATGCAGGGCTTCCTGCGGGCGATGCTGTCGCAATCGCCGAAGGAGCGCGGATCGGTGCAGGTGCAGCTCGACATCGATCCGCAGAGCTTTCTGTAGATCGTTCCGCGCTCCGCGTTTCAGGATGTGGCCGATCATGGCATAAACGCAGAATCAGCGGATGATTTGGGGTCGAGGCATGGAATTTGAGTTTCCGACGGAATTTGGTGAGCAGCTTGCCTTCGGCGCAGCCGCCTTTACGGCCTTTGCCGGCCTCGTCATCATGTTTGCGCCGGGTCTTGCGATGAGGGTCCTCGGCCTGGCGCCGCGCGGCGAGCGGCGTGAAGGTTTCAGCGAGATCCGATCGATGGGTGGCTTCTATCTCGGTCTTGGCCTCGGTGCCATCGTGCTGGCTCAGCCGCTGATTTATACCGCCTTCGGCGCGGCATTCGCCATGGCTGCGTTTGCCCGCATCGTCTCCATCCTATCAGATAAGGGGAGTACTGTCCTCAACTGTTTACTTCTGGTTGTGCAGGCGATTATCGCGGCACTGCCGCTGCTGTATGTTTTCGGCTTCTTCCAGGCATAATTTTCGCCGCCGATGGCGGCTTGCGCGGCCCGCCTTCAGGCCATTGCGCAATTTTGCGAACAGAAATTCATGTGAAAGGCGTATTCGGGCATTACGCGTGTTGCGAGTCCGAACATCCTATGTTAGACGGACCCCGAATTTCGGAAGAAGCAAGAGGCTTCTCTTGTGATTTCTGGGGGAAATCAAAACGAATTCAAGATCATAGGTTCGGCGCCCGCCGAGAGCCGGATTTTGGATTGAAATCAGGGAAATTTGTGCCAGTGGCAGACACGTCCCAGCTTACTTCTGGTGTTGCCGAGCGCTATGCCTCGTCGCTTTTCGAGCTGGCGCTCGAACAGGGCGCCGTCGATAGCGTCACCGCCGATCTCGACCGTTTTCAGGCGATGCTGGATGAGAGCGCCGAACTGAAGCGCTTCGTCGCAAGCCCGGTTTTTTCCGCTGAGGACCAGCTGAAGGCGATTGCCGCCATCAGCGAAAGGGCCGGCATCAGCGGCTTCTTCGCCAATTTTCTGAAGGTCGTGGCGCGCAACCGCCGCCTGTTTGCCCTGCCGGGCATGATCAGGGCCTTCCGCCTCATCGCCGCGAATCATCGCGGTGAAATCTCCGCCGAGGTTACCTCGGCGCATGCGCTCTCCCAGGCGCAGGAAACCGAATTGAAGGCGGCACTCAAGAGCGTCACCGGCAAAGACGTGACGATATCAGTCACGGTTGATCCGTCAATTCTTGGTGGTCTGATCGTGAAGGTCGGGTCCCGTCAGATTGATACGTCTCTTCGTACCAAACTCTCTACCCTTAAGCTCGCATTGAAAGAGGTTGGCTGATGGATATCCGCGCCGCGGAAATTTCCGCAATTCTCAAAGACCAGATCAAAAATTTCGGCAAAGAGGCAGAGGTCTCGGAAGTCGGCCAGGTTCTCTCCGTCGGTGACGGTATCGCTCGCGTTTACGGCCTGGACAATGTCCAGGCTGGTGAAATGGTCGAGTTCCCCGGCGGCATCCGCGGCATGGCCCTGAACCTTGAATCCGACAACGTCGGTGTCGTTATTTTCGGCTCCGACCGCGACATCAAGGAAGGCGACACCGTCAAGCGGACCGGCGCCATCGTCGACGTTCCGGTCGGTCCGGAACTGCTCGGCCGCGTCGTCGACGCGCTCGGCAATCCGATCGACGGCAAGGGCCCGATCAATGCGACCCGCCGTTCGCGCGTCGACGTCAAAGCGCCCGGCATCATTCCGCGCAAGTCGGTTCATGAGCCGATGTCGACCGGCCTCAAGGCCATCGATGCGCTGATCCCGGTCGGCCGCGGCCAGCGCGAGCTCGTCATCGGCGACCGCCAGACCGGCAAGACCGCCATCCTGCTCGATGCCTTCCTCAACCAGAAGGCCATTCATGAGATCGGTCCGGAAGGCGAGAAGCTTTACTGCGTCTACGTCGCCGTCGGCCAGAAGCGCTCCACCGTTGCCCAGTTCGTCAAGGTTCTCGAAGAGCGCGGCGCACTGAAGTACTCGATCATCGTTGCCGCCACGGCTTCCGACCCGGCGCCGATGCAGTTCCTGGCTCCGTTTGCCGGCTGCGCCATGGGCGAATATTTCCGCGACAACGGGATGCATGCGCTGATCGGCTATGACGACCTGTCCAAGCAGGCCGTGTCCTACCGCCAGATGTCGCTGCTGCTGCGCCGCCCGCCGGGCCGCGAAGCCTATCCGGGTGACGTTTTCTACCTGCATTCGCGCCTGCTCGAGCGTGCCGCGAAGATGAACGACGACAAGGGCGCCGGCTCGCTGACGGCTCTGCCGGTCATCGAAACGCAGGGCAACGACGTGTCGGCCTTCATTCCGACCAACGTGATCTCGATCACCGACGGCCAGATCTTCCTTGAAACCGACCTGTTCTATCAGGGTATCCGTCCGGCCGTTAACGTCGGTCTGTCGGTTTCCCGCGTCGGTTCGTCGGCGCAGATCAAGGCGATGAAGCAGGTTGCCGGCTCGATCAAGGGCGAGCTCGCCCAGTATCGCGAAATGGCCGCCTTCGCCCAGTTCGGTTCCGACCTCGACGCTGCGACGCAGCGCCTCTTGAACCGCGGCGCACGTCTGACCGAACTCCTGAAGCAGCCGCAGTTCTCGCCGCTGAAGACGGAAGAGCAGGTCGCCGTGATCTTCGCCGGTGTCAACGGCTATCTCGACAAACTGCCGGTCGCTTCGGTCGGCAAGTTCGAGCAGGGCTTCCTCTCCTATCTGCGTTCGGAAGGCTCCGCCATCCTCGACGCGATCCGCACGGAAAAGGCAATCAGCGACGATACCAAGGGCAAGCTCACCGCTGCTCTCGATAGCTTCGCAAAGTCTTTCTCGTAATCAGGCCCTAAGTTAGGACGGATCACGGATGCCTTCACTTAAGGATCTGAAAAACCGGATCGCCTCCGTCAAGGCGACGCAGAAGATCACCAAGGCGATGAAAATGGTCGCCGCGGCGAAGCTTCGGCGTGCGCAGGAGGCGGCCGAGGCCGCCCGGCCCTATTCGCAGCGCATGGGTGCGGTTCTGGCGAATATCGCCAAGGCCGTTACCGATGCGGATGGCGCACCGGCGCTGATGACCGGCACCGGCCAGGACAAGGTCCATCTGCTGGTGGTCTGCACGGCCGAGCGCGGTCTTTGCGGCGGCTTCAATTCGCAGATCGCCCGCTTTGCGCGCGATCATGTCCGCAAGCTGCTTGCCGAGGGCAAGACGGTGAAGATCTTCACCGTCGGCAAGAAGGGTTACGACATCCTTCGCCGCGAATTCGCGCCTCTGATCGTCGAGCGCAAGGAACTGCGCGACGTCAAGAAGATCGGTTTCGAAAATGCCGACCAGATCGGCAAGCGCATCATCGAGATGTTTTCGGCCGGTGAGTTCGACGTCTGCACGCTGTTCTACTCCGAGTTCAAGTCGGTGATCAGCCAGGTTCCGACCGCGCAGCAGCTCATCCCGGCCAAGGCTCCGGAAGCCGCTGCCGAAGATGCCGCCCATGCCGGCGCCGTCTACGAATACGAGCCGGATCCGGCGTCGATCCTCGGCGATCTGATCCCGCGCAACATCTCCGTCCAGATCTTCCGCGCGCTCCTCGAGAACGTCGCAGGCGAGATGGGCGCCAAGATGAGCGCCATGGACAATGCGACGCGCAATGCTGGTGAGATGATCAACAAACTGACACTGAGCTACAACCGTCAGCGTCAGGCTCAGATCACCAAGGAACTGATTGAAATCATTTCGGGCGCGGAAGCGCTCTGAGTTAGGGAAAGAGGGTAAGAATATGGCTGAGGCAGCTACCCGCTCTGTCGGCAAAGTCACCCAGGTTATCGGCGCCGTCGTCGACGTTGCTTTCGAAGGCGAACTGCCGGCGATTTTGAACGCGCTCGAAACCGACAACAACGGCAACCGTCTGGTTCTCGAAGTCGCCCAGCATCTGGGTGAAAACGAAGTTCGCACGATCGCCATGGACTCAAGCGAAGGTCTCGTTCGCGGCCAGCTGGTTACCGATACCGGCGCTCCGATCATGGTTCCCGTCGGCAACGAGACGCTCGGCCGTATCATGAACGTCATCGGCGAGCCGGTCGACGAAGCAGGTCCGCTGGTCACCGCTCACAAGCGCGCCATCCACCAGGATGCGCCTGCCTATGTCGACCAGTCGACGGAAGCGCAGATCCTCGTTACCGGCATCAAAGTCGTCGACCTTCTCGCCCCGTATGCACGCGGTGGCAAGATCGGCCTCTTCGGCGGTGCCGGCGTCGGCAAGACCGTTCTGATCATGGAACTGATCAACAACGTCGCCAAGGCGCATGGTGGTTACTCGGTTTTCGCCGGCGTCGGTGAACGCACCCGCGAAGGCAACGACCTTTACCATGAAATGATCGAATCGAACGTCAACAAGCATGGCGGTGGCGAAGGCTCGAAGGCTGCGCTCGTTTACGGTCAGATGAACGAGCCGCCGGGTGCCCGCGCCCGCGTTGCCCTGACCGGCCTGACGGTCGCCGAACACTTCCGCGACCAGGGCCAGGACGTTCTGTTCTTCGTCGATAACATCTTCCGCTTCACGCAGGCCGGTTCTGAAGTGTCGGCTCTGCTCGGCCGTATTCCTTCGGCCGTCGGCTATCAGCCCACGCTCGCAACCGACATGGGCCAGATGCAGGAGCGCATCACCACGACGACGACCGGCTCGATCACCTCGGTTCAGGCCATCTATGTTCCGGCCGACGACTTGACCGACCCGGCGCCGGCAACCTCGTTCGCTCACCTTGACGCGACGACGGTTCTGTCGCGCTCGATCGCGGAAAAGGGCATCTACCCGGCCGTCGATCCGCTCGACTCCACCTCGCGCATGCTCGACCCGATGGTCGTCGGCGAAGAGCATTACGAAGTTGCCCGTAAGGTTCAGTCGACGCTGCAGCGCTACAAGGCCCTGCAGGATATCATCGCCATCCTTGGCATGGACGAACTGTCCGAAGAGGACAAGATCGCCGTTGCCCGCGCCCGCAAGATCGAGCGCTTCCTGTCGCAGCCGTTCTTCGTCGCCGAAGTCTTCACCGGTTCGCCGGGCAAGCTCGTCGCCCTCGAAGACACGATCAAGGGTTTCAAGGGTCTCGTCAACGGCGAATACGACCACCTGCCGGAAGCCGCCTTCTACATGGTCGGTTCGATGGACGAAGCTGTCGAAAAGGCCAAGAAGCTCGCTGCCGCTTAATGAGCGATGCTCAGGACGAGATATTCTGCTGCGACTCGCTGAAAGGGGTCGTGGCGGAACTTCCGGAACCGGCCGCGCCGACCGTCTATCGTGCCGATAACGGCGTGGTCATGATGGTCGTCGGGCTGGTTCAGACCGAGGAAGGCCTCGGATATCTCGACCAGGCGATACTGCACTGCCCGTTCTGCGGGACCATATTGCAAGATGCAAAAGCCATAGCCGAGAAGGTAAGTCACTGATGGCTGACAATTTCAACTTTGAGCTCGTTTCGCCGGAGCGTCTGCTCTTGTCGGAGATGGTGACCGAGGTCGTCATTCCCGCGACCGAGGGCGAGATGACCGTCATGGCGCACCACGCGCCGACGATGACGACCATCAAGCCCGGTGTGGTGAGCGTGCGTTCGGCTTCCGGCAAGAAGCAGGACTACGTGGTGTTTGGCGGTTTTGCCGATATCCTGCCGACAGGCTGCACTTTGCTTGCCGAATCCGCCGTTCCGGTCGAGGAACTCCATAAGGACGAGCTGACCCGTCGTATCGAGGCTGCCCGCAAGGAGCTCGAACATGCCGAACTGCACGAGCACAAGTCGAAGCTCGAGCATTTCATCATGGAACTGACGCATCTGCGCGGCATCGTCCAGCAGGACTGACCGGGTAACGACAGCTTCATTGAAAGGCGGCCTCAATGGCCGCTTTTTTTGTGTCTGGCTTCTTCCTTGGATACGGAAAACAGCGTTGTCGTGCGGCTTCAAACGAACGCGGCCGGCTGTTTCGGTTGAGAAAACAGACGGCTTCAATCAGCTCAGGGAAAACTCCAAAAGCGCGCTACAATCTTTCGGAGCGGCCTGCGCTGCTGACGGATTATGCGGCCGCAGCTTTGCCGCAGCGTCTCAGAAGCCGGTGCCGCCTCGCAGCTCGATGATCAGTGTCTTGAACAGGATCTTCAGGTCGAGCAGCAGGCTGAAATTCCTGACATAATAGATATCACAGGCGATGCGGGCCCGGGCTTCCAGCGACCTTGTCGTCGGGCCGCGCCAGCCGCGTGTTTGCGCGAGGCCGGTGATGCCGGGGCGCATGATGTGTCGATGGTGGTAGTTCGGCACCACTTCCTCGTAGAGCCTGCCGGCTGCGCGCATGTTGATGGCATGGCAGCGTGGGCCGACCAGCGACATCTCGCCCTTGAGGACGTTCAGCAGCTGCGGCAGTTCGTCGATGTTGGTCCTGCGGAGCATTGCGCCGATGCGGGTCATCCTGGCGTCGCCCTTGACGGTCTGCTGGACGCCGCTGGGATCGCAAGCTTCCGCCCGCATCGAGCGGAATTTGAAGACGTTGATCTTCCGTCCGTTCAGCCCCCAGCGAATCTGCCGGAAGAACACCGGACCGCCATCGTCAAGCTTGATGAAAAGCGCGATGGCCAGAAAAAGCGGCGCCAGCACGAGGAGGGCGTTGACCGAGATGACGATGTCGATCAGCCGTTTCACGGCCAGTCGCAGCGCCGCCTTTCCTTCGCCATTGGAAAAGCTCTCCGGCTGGCGAATGTTGGAGTTCGCTATGACCAGGGTCCTGATTTTGGTCTGACGCTGAGACGGATCGAAGCGTGAATTCGTCTTCGAAGTAAAAGCATTCATTACGCAAGGCCCGTAAGTTTAGATGCAATACTGAACTGTAGGGAGACAAATACATGCTCACGTAAGGTTTGTCATCGGGATAAATAAGAAATTGCTAACCCTAAAGACACCAAAAATGGGAGTATTCCCTGTTAACCTTAATGCCTGTAGTTGAAGTGGAAACGAAATTATACTTTAAAAGGAGTAGCCCGATCGGGTGAGTGCGATGTCAGACGGTTTCCCAAGTCGATCGCCGGTCGTTCCAGCAGGTGATAGCTCAGACTTGCCACCAGAAGGACGAGCGCCATCGTCAGCCCGCAGGATTGCAGCCAACCGGTGACGACATTGTCCGAGGAGGCGCCGAACGAACCGGGGTCGAGCCTCTGGATCAATGTCAGGATGATCTCCTGCCAGATATAAATGCCGAACGAAATCTTGGCGACGTAGCGCACGAGAGCGTTGTCGAGCAGCCTGCCCAGGCGATGCGAATGGCAGAGCGATACGAGTGCGGTTGCGATCGCCAGCGGAAAGACCGGAAATCCGTAGGGTATGTCGAGCCACCCGTACGCCTCTGCCGAACCGCCGGGCGATATGGCGAGGCGGTAGCCGGCAATGGAAAAAGCGAGAAGCGCTGCGGCATCGAACCAGAAGGAACGCCTTGCAGGCAGCATGACGTCGATGCCGGCGGCAAGCGCGCCGAGCGCGAAGACCGCGAAGAAGCCGATCGGATTGTAGTTGGGCATCCATTCCTTCGCCCCGCCCTGCAGGCCATAGGCCCAGCCGCGCCCGATGTCGTCGAGCGCAAAGAGCCTCAGGATTGCCAGATGGGCAATGAGGACGACGGCAATGACGCAGAGCCAGGCGGAACGGGCCAGCAACCGGCGCTGCCGCAGCCGCGGCAGGCGAAACAGCAGGAGAAAACAGGCCGGCAGGAGCACATAGCTGGTGACCTCGAAGGGGATGGACCAGAGCGGTCCGTCGGCTTCGACAGGGAAAAACGTGCGCCAATGCCATTGGCTCATGAACAGCAGTCCGGAAACGTAGCGCAGCGCAAGCTCCGGTGTCAGCGGCACGGCAAGCAGCGTCAGGCTGACAACGAAGCTGACGGTGGCGGCGACCCAGAAGCCGGGGGCAATGCGCGCTGCCCTGCGGATGGCGTAGCTCCCGAGGCTCGGCATGTCGCTGCCGGCATCGAGCGCGCGCCAGAAGGGACGGGCCAGAAGAAAGCCGCTGAGCACGAAGAAAATGGCGACGCCGAAATTGCCGAAGCGGAGGATGTGCGCCGTCGACGCCAATTCATCGGGAATTCGGCGCATATCCAGCCGGAGCACGAGATGATGAGCAAGCACCAGCAGGCAGGCCGTCGCGCGCAGAAAGTCCGCTCCGGCCAGTTTCTCCTGTGGTCGCATGTCTCATTCCCCACCTGCCCGATCCGGCTCAAACCGTCCCGATCCGAAACTTGCCGCGGAACGCCGCCTCGGGCAAGGCCGGGGCGGGTTCAGCCGAGGAGTTCGTTGGTATAATAGGTGGAAAAGTCCGGCTTCTCCTTGAGTGCTGCGCCATTCGCATCGACCAGGATGCCGTTCTCGAGCAGGAAGGCGCCGATGGCATCGGCCTTCGCCGGGTCGATTGTGCCGATCACGCCGGCCTCGGATTTGAGGAAATGCCCGTCGATCAATGCCTTCTGGGACGCTTTTACCAGTTCCGTATTCATCAGTGCGCCATTGCTGTTGGAAATCAGCAGGTCGCAGGCTTCGTCAGGATGGTCGACGGAATAGGCATAACCCTGGCGCGTGGCCTGGATGAAGGCGCGGGCGTGTTCCCGACTCACCGCGAGATAGGCGTCGCTGGAAACGATGACGGTCGTCTGCTCGTCGGGAATGCCATAATCGGAATAGTGGAAGCGGCCGAGCTTGCGGTTTTCCAGCTCGGCGGCGATGCCTTCCCAGGTGTAGATCTCCAGCGTGAAATCGATCGAGCCATTGTCCAGCGCCTCGTAGGCGGAGGTGCCGAGGGTGACGGTCTTGACGTCGCCCGTGCCGCCGTCATTGCGGATCATCGCGGAGATCAGCGCGCTCTCCCAGGTGCCGCCGAAGCCGCCATAGGTCTTGCCGTCGAGATCTTTAGGGCTCTTGATGTCGTCGCGTCCGGCCTTATAGATCAGACGCGCGGTTTCGGTCTGGACGACGCCGTAGACCATCTTGACGTCACCGCCGCCGGCGCGCTGCGTCATGGCCTCGATCTCGCTGCTGATGCCGAAATCGGCGACCCCGTTCGACACCAGCGTGCCGGCGCTGGTGTCGGTAAAGGGTAGAATTTCGACGTCGAGGCCGGCGGCGGCATAGAAGCCCTTCGCCTTGGCGACATAGATGCCGATATGGTTGGTGTTGGGCGTCCAGTCGAGCGCAATGCGAACCTTTGCCGGCGCTGACTGGGCGAGGGCGGTGCGGCCGGCGAGGCTTGTCGCGAGGGCGGCGAGGATCGTCTGTCGACGGGTGAGAAGCAGCATGGTGACCTCCTCAGGTCTCTAGAGCATGATGCCGAAAAGTGTGAGCGGTCTTTCGGCGACATCATGCTCTAACTCTTTAAATTGGAACAGGATTCTGATTTGGGCCGACCGGCTTAAAATCATCCTGTTCTAGCGGATGAAGCAGGGTTTGCAGGATTTCGGTCTCGATCGCCTGGGCCGCCGGCGAGCCGAGATCGGCGATGCTTCTCGGGCGGGGCAGGGGAACGCGGAATTGGCGGATGATACGCGCCGGGCGGGCCGATAGCACGTAGATCCGGTCGGAGAGGAACACCGCCTCGCGAACATCGTGGGTGATCAACAAGGCCGTCCAGCGATGTTGCGTCCACATGCCCTGCAGCCATTCCTGGATTTGCGTGCGTGTCAGCGCGTCCAGCGCGCCGAAAGGCTCGTCGAGCAGCAGCATGTCCTGGCTCTGGACGACGGTGCGCAACAGCGCAGCGCGCTGGCGCATGCCACCGGAGAGTTCGGCGGGATAATGGTGTTCAAAGCCGGCAAGGCCGAAATGCTCGAACAGCGGCACCACGGTGGCGCGGGCGGCGCGACGGCTCATGCCGCCCACCTCCAGGCCGAGGGCGGCATTGTCGATGATCCGGCGCCAGGGCATCAGCGCATCGCGTTGCGGCATGAAGGCAAAGGAATGCGGCGCCTGTTCCAGCGGGGCGCCCTTGAAGAGCAAGGTGCCTGAATCGGGTCGAAGCGCCTGGGTCAGCAATCGGAGCACCGTCGATTTTCCGGAGCCGGAGGGGCCGACGATCGAGACGAACTCGCCGCTTGCGACAGCGAGCGAAATGTCGCCGAGCACCTGCATGCCGTCGAAGGATTTCGAAATCTTGCGCAGTTCGACCAGTTCATCGGTCATCGGCGGCGCTCCCCGGACGGTTGCCAGGGCATGACGAGGCGCTCGATCATCAGCGTCACTCCGAAGAGGCAGAGCGTCAGCACGGCGCTGACGACGACGGCGGCGAGGACGAGATCCGGCCGGAAATTGTTCTTGGCGTTGAGGATATAGATGCCGAGGCCGCGCGCCGCTCCCGCATATTCGGCAAAGATCGCGCCGACGACGGCATAGGTGATCGAGATCCTGAGGCCGGCGAAGAAATAGGGCAGCGAGGAGGGAAGCCGGGCCAGGCGGAAAATGCGCCAGCGGCTTGCCTTCATCGAGTTCAAGAGCTCAGCGATGTCGCGGTCGGTCGCCTCATAACCCTGCAGCAAAGCGACGAGCAGCGGAAAGAAGGTGACGAGCGCTACCAGCAATATCTTCGGCAGCAGGCCGAAACCGAACCAGAGGACGACGAGGGGCGCGATCGCCACCAGCGGAAGGGTCTGGCTGGCAATGAAGATCGGCAGCAATGCCCGGCGCATGAAGGGCATGAAATCCATCAGGATCGACGAGACGAAAGCGAAGGCGAGCGACAGGGCGAAGCCGCCGAGTGTGGCGCCGAGCGTCGGCCAGGTGTTTGATATCAACGCTTCGCGGTTCAGCCAGCCCTGGGTCAGGATGCGCGAAGGCGCCGGCAGGATGGACGGTTTGATGCCGGAGAGATCGACATAAAGTTCCCATGCGGCCAGAAAGGCAAAACCGGCGAGCAGGGCGGGGATCGCCCGGTATAGGGCGGCACCGAGCGCGGCAAGACGCGAATCCGATGGTGGTGGCGATGTCATCAGCGTCGATTTCAGGCTTTCGTCCGGCTGCATGCTTCTTCAGATCGGAACCGATCCAACGATAAAATCATGCAGCGATTCAAAGTGCCGCGGCCCCCTTTGCACGCTTGAAAAGCCGCGCGGCGCCGCAGATGCGCAAACCTGTCGAAGACATCGGGAATGGTGCCGGCAAGACTGCCGGATATCGGAAAGGGTGACACTTGTGCGCCGGAAAACATCTGAACCTCGCTCCGCTGGCATTACCCAGATCAGCTTTGAAGGGTCCGGAGGCTTGCGCTTCTCATCTCAGCCCCGGCGACACGGAGCTCCCCTGTTATTTCAGCGAAAACTATCATCGGGGTTTTGTTACCGCAACCGCAAAATCACACACCCGTCCGTCCGGCCGGAACGGAACCGCGGACGCGAAAAAACACCCGGGCGGAGTCCTGCCCGGGTGTTTTCCAAGGTTCCGTACCTGCCGGGAACGGAACCCGAGCTCGTCTCAGGCGGCTATATCGGCAGGACGCGGTCGTGGCGAGGATGGCAAATGCCGGCGCCATGATTTCAGTCGGTTATCGACCGGGTGATCTCACTGTTGCTCCTTCCTGCAGCTGGGCTTTACGCCCGGGGGAGCAGGCGTTATAAAACCTCAACCAATATTGAGGTCAAGAGGCGATGGATACGATCACCGTTACGCCGATCGGCAGGCTTTTGACGGTCGGCGAAGTGGCGGAACGCAGCGGTCTTGCCGTCTCGGCATTGCATTTCTATGAGGCCAAGGGGCTGATCTCCAGCATCCGCACGCGCGGCAATCAGCGGCGTTACGGACGTGACGTGCTTCGCCGGCTCGGCATCATCAAGGTGGCGCAACGTGTCGGTATTCCGCTTTCGGAAATCCAGACGGCCTTTGCCTCCCTGCCGCAGGGGCGCACGCCGACGGTCGCCGACTGGCAGACACTGTCGGCGCGCTGGAAGAATGAACTCGACGAGCGAATCAGACGGCTCAGCCTGCTGCGAGACCGTCTGACCGGCTGCATCGGCTGCGGCTGTCTGTCGATCGAAAGCTGTCCCTTGCGCAATCCCTGCGATCGGCTTGGCGAGGAAGGGCCGGGTGCGCGGCTTCTGGAGAGCGGGAACGAAAGCTGAGCCTCCCGGAGCTCTCGCCTGCGGCGGAAAGATCGATGCGTGCCTTTCTTTCGGAAGGCGCGCTCATATGTTAAGGGCGAATGACGCAACCGGCGGCATCGTCCGCGAGGAGGACGGCTTCGTGTTCCATCCGAGACTATTCGAAAATCGCAATGTCGTCGTCACCGGCGCCGGGCGGGGCATCGGCCTCGAGGTGGCCCGGCAGTTCCTGGACTGCGGCGCGAAGGTGATCGTCCATACCGGGCGCAAACCGGGACGGGATCTGCCGGATTTCCTGCTGACGGCTGAATCGGAAAGACGGGCGCTGTTGCTGAACGCCGATTTCACCGCCGTCGGCGGCGCTGCGCAATTTGCAGAGGACGCTCTCGCCTTCTTCGACAAGGTGCATGTGCTCGTCAATAATGCCGGCACCATGCTCGGCCGTTTTCCGGCTGCGACGCTGACCGACGCAGATTATGAAGCGATCGTACGGCTGAACCAGACGTCGGTGGTGGCGCTGACCCGGGCGCTGTTGCCGGCATTGAAGGCGGCCGAAGGCGCGGCCATCGTCAACACGGTTTCGATTTCAGCGCTGACCGGCGGCAGTCCCGGTTCTTCGGTCTATTCGGCCTCGAAAGCCTTCGTTTCCACCTATTCCAAGGCGCTTGCCCGTGAGCTGGCACCGGATGGCATCCGGGTAAATTGCGTCTCGCCGGGAACGATCGAGACGGATTTCCATGAGCGCTATTCCTCCCGCGAAAAGCTGGAGCAGACGCGAAAATCCATTCCCCTGCAACGGCTCGGCACGGCTGAGGATTGCGCTCCCGCCTATCTGTTCCTGGCGGCTTCTTCGCTCTCCGGATACATTACGGGCCAGGTCCTCGAGATCAACGGCGGTCAGCTTATCTGCTGATTTACTTGGACCTTTTTTGGCATTTCATCACATTTGACGAATTCGCTTGTGCGAATATGCTACTGTGCTGATCTACCTTTTGCTTCCCTTCCGAGATGCCGAATGCCGTTGCCTAAACCGGAGCCGGGGATGACCGGCCAGGAATTGCACAAACTCGCTGCAAAAGCCCATGAAGCGAGCGATCTGCTGAAGGCATTGTCGCATCAGAGCCGACTTCTAATCCTCTGCATCCTCGCGAATGAGGAGCGGACAGTGGGTGAAATCGAGAGTATTCTCGGCATACAACAGGCAATGGTCTCGCAGCAACTCGCGCGTCTGAGGCTCGAAGGGCTGGTCAATACGCGCCGTCAGGGCAGGCTGGTCTATTACAGCATCGGCAATCTTAGCGTGCTTGCCTTCCTCGAATCGCTGTTCGATCTTTTTCCGGCTGCCGAAAGCGGTTAAAGCATGTCGGGTCGCGCGGCGGCTGCCGCGCAGAAAATGGGCTGGATCCGGATGATATCATGCCGGGTCGGGAGACCGGATGATCGACAAGCTGGAATTCTTCATCGCCCTTGCCAATGAAAAGCATTTCGGCCGCGCTGCGGAGGAATGCGGGATTTCGCAGCCGACGCTCTCGGCCGCCATCCGCCAGCTGGAGGATCAGCTGGGCGTCATGCTGGTGCAGCGCGGGTCGCGGTTTCAGGGGCTGACGCCGGAGGGGCAGCGCGTGCTCGAATGGGCGCGGCGCATCGTCGGCGATGCCCGCACCATGCGCGAGGAAATGCGCGCGGCGCGGCGCGGTCTTTCCGGCCACATTCGACTCGCCGCCATTCCGACGGCGCTCGCCATGCTGTCGCGCATCACCACGCCCTTTCAGGAACGACATCCGGGCGTGACCTTCTCGATCGTCTCGCGCAATTCGCTGCAGGTGCTGAGCATGCTCGAAAATCTCGAGATCGACGCCGGTATCACCTATCTTGAAAATGAGCCGCTCGGCCGTGTCACCAGTGTTCCCCTCTATGCCGAGCGCTATCATCTGATCACGGCTGCGGGTAGCCCGCTGTCTGATCGCGACAGCGTGACCTGGAAGGAGGTCGGCGATCTTCGGCTTTGTCTATTGACTGCCGACATGCAGAACCGACGCATCATCAACCGGCACCTGACGGAAGCCGGCGCCACCGTGCATCCAACCCTCGAATCCAACTCGATGATCGTGCTGTTCTCGCATGTCCGAACCGGGCGCTGGGCAAGCATCATGCCGCGCAACGTCGCAAAATCATTTGGATTCCCAATAGAAATCCGCATGATTCCGATCGTTGAACCCGAGGCCCACCATCTGGTCGGCCTGGTCGCGCCCTATCGCGAGCCCTTCACGCCGCTCGTGTCGGCCTTGTTGCATGAAGCGCGCGTGCTCGTGCGGGATGAAGAGCTCTGATAGGAAAAACCTATCAATCCACAAGATAGCTTTATTGATCGTCGCCGGCTTCCTTGAGATGCTGTGTGTGGGATGGCCTCAGCTGGGGAGGGCGCCATTCCGCAACGAGCCAGCGGCTGGGAGGGCTGCCTTATGACCATTCATATCGCCGAAGGCGATATCGCAGCGCGCACGCGTTCCATTGTCGCCGACCTTCGTTTCCTTGAAGGGCCGCTGCTTCCCATTCTGCATCAAGTTCAGCAGGAATTCGGTTATGTGCCGCAGCAAGCGCTGCCCGTGATCGCGGAGGAACTGAACCTTTCGCGCGCCGAGGTGCATGGCGTGATGAGCTTTTATCACGATTATCGCGACCACCCCGCCGGGCGGCATGTGCTGAAGCTCTGTCGCGCCGAGGCCTGTCAGTCGATGGGCGGCGACGCGCTGGCTGAGCGCATCAAGGCGCTGCTCGGCATCGATTTTCACCAGACGACGCTCGACGGCAGCGTGACGCTGGAGGCGGTCTACTGCCTCGGGCTCTGCGCCTGCGGCCCGTCGGCGATGCTCGACGGCGAGGTGTATGGTCGGGTCGACGATCAGATGGCGACGGAACTCGTTGCGGAGGCGCGCCGATGACAGTCAAGATATATGTTCCGCGCGATGCCGCTGCGCTGGCGCTCGGGGCCGAAAAGGTGGCAAAGGCGATTGCCCAGGAGATCGTCGCCCGCGGCCTCGATGCCGAGATCGTGCGCAACGGCTCGCGCGGAATGTTCTGGCTGGAGCCGCTGGTCGAGGTCGAGCTTGCCGGCAAGCGCATCGGCTACGGACCGGTGAAGGCAAAGGATGTGTCCGGTCTTTTCGACGCCGGGATCGTCAATGGCGGCGATCACCCGCTCTGTCTCGGGGAGGTTGAAGACCTCCCGTTCCTGAAGCAACAGACCCGCCTGACCTTCGCCCGCTGCGGCGTCATCGATCCGCTCTCGCTTTCGGATTACGAGGCGCATGGCGGCCTTGCCGGCCTCCGCCGCGCCGTTTCGATGGCGCCTGCCGAAATCGTCAAGGAAGTCACCGATTCCGGCCTGCGTGGACGCGGCGGCGCGGGTTTCCCCACAGGCATCAAGTGGAAGACCGTTCTCGATGCGGCCGGCGACCGCAAATATATCGTCTGCAATGCCGATGAGGGCGACAGCGGCACCTTTGCCGACCGGATGATCATGGAGGGCGATCCCTTCGTGCTGATCGAAGGCATGGCGATATCAGGACTTGCGACCGGCGCCACGAAGGGATTCGTCTACACGCGGTCGGAATATCCGCATGCGATCGCTGCGATGAGCGAGGCCGTCGGCATCGCGCGGCAGGCCGGGATCCTCGGCCGGTCGGTGCTCGGCTCGGGCCGCGCCTTCGATATCGAAGTGCGCACCGGCGCCGGCGCCTATGTCTGCGGCGAGGAGACGGCGCTTTTAAACAGCCTCGAAGGCAAGCGCGGCGTCGTGCGCGCCAAGCCGCCGCTGCCGGCGCATAAGGGACTGTTCGACTGTCCGACCGTCATCAACAACGTGATCTCGCTCGCCTCCGTGCCCGTGATCATGGAGAAGGGAGCCGCCTTCTATCGCGATTTCGGCATGGGCCGCTCGCGCGGCACCATCCCTCTGCAGATCGCCGGCAATATCAGATATGGCGGTCTTTACGAAACAGCCTTCGGTCTTTCGCTCGGCGATATCGTCGACAGGATCGGCGGCGGTACGGCGACGGGACGGCCGGTCAAGGCCGTGCAGGTCGGCGGGCCGCTCGGGGCCTATTTCCCGCGGGCCCTGTTCGACACGCCGTTCGATTACGAATCCTTCGCCGCCCGGGACGGGCTGATCGGCCATGCCGGCATCGTCGTCTTCGACGACACCGCCGATATGCTGAAGCAGGCGCGTTTCGCCATGGAATTCTGCGCCGTCGAAAGCTGCGGCAAGTGCACGCCTTGCCGCATCGGCTCGACGCGCGGCGTCGAGACGGCCGATAAGATCGCCCATGGCATCGAGCCGGAGAAGAACCGGGCGCTGCTGGCCGATCTCTGCAATACGATGAAATTCGGCTCGCTCTGCGCGCTCGGCGGTTTCACGCCCTATCCCGTCATGAGCGCGATGACGCATTTCCCGGAGGATTTTTCGCCGGCGCCGATCGCGGAGGCGGCTGAGTGATGACTATCCACTCGTTAACTTCCTCCCAATTGCTCATTTCCACGTCCATACAGGAGGCCGACCATGTCTCTCATCCATGAAATCGACTACGGCACTCCCGCTTCGAAATCGGAAACCATGGTGACGCTGACCATCGACGGGCAGCAGATCAGCGTGCCGGAGGGCACGTCCGTCATGCGCGCCTCGATGGAGGCCGGCACCACCGTGCCGAAGCTCTGCGCCAGCGACATGATGGATGCCTTCGGCTCCTGCCGGCTCTGTCTCGTCGAGATCGAGGGCCGCGCCGGCCTGCCCGCCTCCTGCACGACGCCGGTGGCGGCCAACATGGTGGTACGCACGCAGACGGATCGGCTGAAGGATGTCCGTCGCGGCGTGATGGAACTCTATATTTCCGACCACCCGCTTGACTGTCTGACCTGTGCTGCCAACGGCGATTGCGAATTGCAGGACATGGCAGGCGCAGTCGGCCTGCGCGACGTGCGCTACGGCTATGACGGCGACAACCATGTCAGGGCGCGCAACAATGGCGAGATCAATCTGAAATGGACGCCGAAGGACGAGTCCAATCCCTATTTCACCTTTGACCCCTCCAAGTGCATCGTCTGTTCGCGCTGCGTGCGCGCCTGCGAGGAGGTGCAGGGCACCTTCGCGCTGACGATCGAGGGGCGCGGTTTCGGCTCCAAGGTGTCATCGGGTGCGCATGAAGCCTTCATCGATTCCGAATGCGTCTCCTGCGGCGCCTGCGTCCAGGCCTGCCCGACGGCGACACTGACCGAGAAGTCGGTGATTGCGATCGGCCAGCCCGAGCATTCGGCCATCACCACCTGCGCCTATTGTGGCGTCGGCTGTTCCTTCAAGGCGGAAATGCGCGGCGAGGAGCTGGTGCGCATGGTGCCCTGGAAGGACGGCCAGGCCAATCGCGGCCATTCCTGCGTCAAGGGTCGCTTCGCTTACGGCTATTCCAACCATAAGGATCGCATCCTCAACCCGATGATTCGCGAAAAGGTCAGCGATCCCTGGCGCGAGGTGAGTTGGGACGAGGCCTTCGCGCGTGTGGCGTCGGAGTTTCGCCGCATCCAGTACCAGTATGGCCGCGAGGCGATCGGCGGCATCACCTCGTCGCGCTGCACCAATGAGGAAACCTATCTGGTGCAGAAGCTGGTCCGCGCCGGTTTCGGCAACAACAACGTCGATACCTGCGCCCGCGTCTGCCATTCGCCGACCGGCTACGGCCTCGGCCAGACATTCGGCACCTCGGCCGGCACGCAGAATTTCGACAGCGTCGAACAGTCCGATGTCGTCGTCATCATCGGCGCCAACCCGACCGATGGCCATCCGGTGTTCGCTTCGCGGCTGAAGAAGCGGCTGCGCCAGGGGGCCAAGCTCATCGTCATCGATCCGCGCCGCACCGATATCGTGCGATCGCCGCATATCGAGGCTTCCTACCACCTGCCGCTGCAGCCCGGCACCAATGTGGCCGTCATGACGGCGCTTGCACATGTGATCGTCACCGAAGGCCTCTATGACGAGACCTTCATCCGCGAGCGCTGCGACTGGTCGGAATTCGAGGACTGGGCGGCCTTCGTCGCCGAACCGGCGCACAGCCCCGAAGAGACCGAGATTTTCACCGGCGTTCCGGCGGCGGACCTGCGCGGCGCGGCAAGGCTCTATGCCAAGGGCGGCAACGGCGCGATCTATTACGGTCTCGGCGTCACCGAACACAGCCAGGGTTCGACCACCGTCATCGCGATCGCCAATCTGGCGATGGCGACCGGCAATATCGGCCGTCCCGGCGTCGGCGTGAATCCGCTGCGCGGCCAGAACAACGTGCAAGGCTCCTGCGACATGGGCTCCTTCCCGCACGAGCTGCCGGGCTACCGGCATATTTCCGACGATGCGACACGCGACATCTTCGAAAAGCTCTGGGGTGTGAAGCTCGACAACGAGCCGGGCCTGCGCATTCCCAACATGCTGGATGCGGCGGTCGACGGCTCCTTCAAGGGCCTCTATGTCCAGGGTGAGGATATTCTCCAGTCCGATCCCGATACCAAACATGTCGCGGCCGGGCTGGCGGCGATGGAATGTGTCGTCGTTCAGGACCTGTTCCTCAACGAGACCGCCAATTACGCCCATGTCTTTCTGCCAGGCTCGACCTTCCTCGAGAAGGACGGCACCTTCACCAATGCCGAGCGGCGCATCAATCGCGTGCGCAAGGTGATAACGCCGCGCAACGGTTATGGCGACTGGGAGGTGACGCAGAAGCTTGCCCAGACGATGGGACTCGACTGGAACTACAGCCATCCGTCGGAAATCATGGACGAGATCGCGGCGACGACACCGAGTTTCGCGTTGGTCTCCTACGACTATCTCGACAAGCTGGGTTCGGTGCAGTGGCCCTGCAACGAAAAGAACCCGCTCGGCTCGCCGATCATGCATGTCAACGGCTTCGTGCGTGGCAAGGGCAAGTTCATCCGCACCGAATATGTGGCGACTGACGAACGCACCGGTCCGCGCTTCCCGCTGCTGCTTACCACCGGCCGCATCCTCAGCCAGTACAATGTCGGGGCGCAGACGCGGCGGACCGAGAATGTCGTCTGGCATGCGGAAGACCGGCTGGAAATCCATCCGCACGATGCCGAACAGCGCGGCGTCCGTGACGGCGACTGGGTGAAGCTCATGAGTCGCTCCGGCGACACGACGCTCCGGGCGCTGATCACCGATCGTGTGGCGCCCGGCGTCGTCTATACGACCTTCCATCATCCCAATACGCAGGCGAACGTCATCACCACCGACTTTTCCGACTGGGCGACGAACTGCCCGGAATATAAGGTGACGGCTGTGCAGGTCTCGCCTTCCAACGGGCCGAGCGACTGGCAGATGGAATATGACGAGCAAGCACGGCAATCGCGCCGCATCGCCGGCAAGCTCGAGGCTGCGGAGTGACGATGGGGGGACGGTTCGGCGTTGTCGACGAGGCTTCTCCCCGTAGGGGTCCGAAGGACGGGACGAGACCGACGGCTCGACCCCGGGCGGCGCCCAAAGGGCGGATGAGGGCGCGTAATCCATGACCTTCCCCACCACCGCCCATGCCCCCGAAACCGCCCGCCGCAACGGCCTGATGCACAGCGGCTCTCGTATCGTGCCGGAGGAAGTGCCGATCGCCTTTTCCTATGGGGGCAGCTCGCATGCGGTGATGATGGCGACGCCCGCCGATCTCGAAGACTTTGCCGTCGGCTTCAGCCTGACCGAAGGGATCATCGCTGAGCAGGCGGAGATATCGGGCATCGAGGTCGTTGCGGGCGAGCAGGGTATCGACGTGCAGGTCAGCCTTGTCGACGACGTCGCCGATCGGCTGCGGGCGCGGCGCCGCAGCATGGCGGGGCCGGTCGGCTGCGGGCTCTGCGGCATCGAATCGATCGAACAGGCGGTGCGGCCGGTGCCGGATGTCTCGACATCACCGCTGTCGCTCTCGCATGCCGATATCGTTCGCGCCGTTTCGCTTCTGAACGAGGCGCAGCCGCTGCATCGCGAGACGCGGGCGGTGCATGGCGCCGCCTTCTATCGTCCCGACAGAGGTCTGATTGCCGTGCGCGAAGATGTCGGCCGGCACAATGCGCTGGACAAGCTTTGCGGCGCCGTCATCGGCTGCGGCGAGAGCGGCGATGATGGCGCCGTCGTCGTCACCAGCCGGCTTTCGGTCGAGATGGTGCAGAAGGCGGCAATCCTCGGCAGCCCGGTGCTTATCGCCATTTCAGCGCCGACGGCTCTCGCTATTCGCACGGCCGAAAAAGCCGGCATGACGCTCGTCGCCCTGGTGCGCGGCGAGGACTTCGAGATTTTCACCCACCCGCACCGAATCTCGCCCGGAAGCATCGCCGATGTCGCATGATACCAAGACCAAACTCGTCTATATGGCAAACCAGATCGCCACCTTCTTCAAGAGCCAGCCGGCCAGCGAGGCCGCTGCGGGGGTCGCCAATCATATCAACAAATTCTGGGAGCCGCGTATGCGGCGGCAATTGTTCGAAATTCTGGAAAAGGAGGAAAGCGGCCTGGATGCGCTCGTGCTGCAGGCCGCTCCGATGATCCGCAAACCGGCGGCGGAGGCACACCAGATCCGGTAATGTAACGGGCTCATGCCGGCCGCGGGAGCAACACGCCGCCTTTCGCATTCACTATCCTCAAAATTTAAATCGATTTAAATATAATCCAGGCGGAAATCTAAACCGCTATAGCGTCCTTTGCGCTCCTGAAAAGACGGATGGCGCTCCAATCACAGCAAGGTCTGAAACAAGGAGGAGTTGTTCATGACTGCAGCGGAAACACGTACAGACGGAGCGGTGGCGGGCTCAGGCCTGCTCGATCGTGAAAGGATCGTGGCCAGGCCCGGTTTCAATAGGTGGCTGGTGCCGCCGGCCGCATTGGCCATCCATCTCTGCATCGGCATGGCCTATGGTTTCAGCGTGTTCTGGCTGCCGCCGTCGAAGTCGCTTGGGATTACGGCATCGACCGCCTGCCCCGAGCTGACGCTCGTCTCGGCGCTGTTCACCACGACCTGCGACTGGCGCGTTGCCGACCTCGGTTGGATCTATACGCTGTTCTTCGTCCTGCTCGGCTCGTCGGCCGCCATGTGGGGCGGCTGGCTCGAGCGGGCCGGCCCGCGCAAGGCGGGTGTCGTTTCCGCCTGCTGCTGGTGCGGCGGCATTGTGCTGGCTGCCGTCGGCGTCATCACCCATCAGCTGTGGTTGATGTGGCTCGGCGCCGGCGTGATCGGCGGCATCGGTCTCGGCCTCGGTTACATCTCTCCGGTTTCGACGCTGATCAAATGGTTTCCCGACCGGCGCGGCATGGCGACCGGCATGGCGATCATGGGCTTCGGCGGCGGCGCGATGATCGGCGCTCCACTTGCCAATCTGCTGATGAATGCCTTCAAGACCGATACGTCGGTCGGCGTCTGGCAGACCTTCATCGTCATGGCGGCGATCTATTTCGTCTTCATGATGGGCGGCGCATTCGGTTACCGCATCCCGCCGGCCGGCTGGCGCCCGCAAGGCTGGACACCGCCGGCGGCCAAGAGCACGATGATCACCACCAAACACGTGCACCTGCGCGACGCCCACAAGACCAAGCAGTTCTGGCTGATCTGGGCCGTGCTCTGCCTCAACGTTTCGGCCGGTATCGGCGTTCTCGGCGTGGCCTCGCCGATGCTGCAGGAAATCTTCGCCGGTTCGCTGATCGGCTTGCCGGATGTTGCCTTCGCGCAGCTCGATGCCGGGCAGAAGGCATCGATCGCCACGATCGCCGCCGGTTTCGCCGGCCTGCTGTCGCTCTTCAATATCGGCGGACGGTTCTTCTGGGCGTCATTGTCCGACAAGATCGGCCGCAAGAACACCTATTATAGCTTCTTCGTCATCGGCATCGTGCTCTATGCGCTGGCGCCCACTTTCGCCGGCATGGGCAACAAGGCGCTGTTCGTTCTCGCCTTCGGCATCATCCTGTCGATGTATGGCGGCGGCTTTGCGACCATCCCGGCCTATCTCGCCGATATCTTCGGCACGCAGTTCGTCGGCGCCATCCACGGCCGGCTGCTGACGGCCTGGGCAACGGCCGGCGTCGTCGGTCCTGTCGTCGTGAACTATATCCGCGAAGCGCAGATCGCCGCCGGTGTCGCACCCGGTCCGACCCTCTATACCGGCACCATGTATATCCTCGCCGGCATGTTGGCGCTCGGCCTCATCGCCAATGCGTTTGTCAGGCCGCTCCCGGACAAGTGGTTCATGAGGGATGACGAGGTCGCGGCGCTGCAGGCAAAATCGGCGGCCGTCAATGCCGGGCCGACAGGCTCCTTCGGCATCGGCACCGGCGGGCTCGACGCCAAGGCGGCGCTTGCCTGGGCGGTCGTCGGCGTTCCGCTGCTCTGGGGTGTTTGGGTGACGTTGCGGGCGACCTTCGCGCTGTTCGGATAACCGATCGAAGCGCGCCGCGGCGGTATGCGACGGCGCGCTTCATCTTGGTCCTCCGGCGTAATTCCCGGAATCGATTTATAGGATGCGGGTCGTTCAACGTGATGCAGCTTGGGATCAGAACTCTTCCCAGCTCTCGGCGTTTGCCGCGGCAGCGCCGTGCGCCCTGACGACGCGTGAAACGAGATGCCGCGCCGGTGAGCCCGTCTGTCTGGCCTCCTGCCTCACGGGGGGCTGGGTTTGACCCGGGAGACGAAACTTCATCAGCAGCACGCGCAGCGTTTCGGCCTCCCTCGCAAGGCTGTGGCTGGCGGCTGTGCTTTCCTCGACCATGGCGGCATTCTGCTGGGTTGCCTGATCCAGCGTGTTGACCGCCTGGTTGATTTCGCTCAATCCGGTTGCCTGTTCTCTCGACGCTTCGACGATCGCCTCGACATTGCCGTTGATATCGCCGACTTGGGCGACGATCTCCTCGAGTGCCTTGCCGGTCTCGCCGACGAGACAGACACCGTTCTTGACGAACTGGCTCGACGTGGTGATGAGCGCCTTGATCTCCTTGGCGGCGTTGGCAGAACGCTGGGCGAGTTCGCGAACCTCCTGGGCCACGACCGCGAAACCCTTGCCGGCATCACCGGCGCGCGCCGCCTCGACGCCGGCATTCAATGCCAGCAGATTGGTCTGAAAGGCGATCTCGTCGATGACGCCGATGATGTTGTTGATTTCGCGCGAGGACTGCTCGATCTGGTCCATGGCTGCGACGGCATTGCGAACAACGACGCCGGACTGTTCGGCGCCCTGTTTGGTCTTGGCGATGAGGCGTCCCGCCTCACTGGCGCGACGGGTGGAATCGTTGACCGTCGTGGTGATTTCCTCCAGCGCCGCTGCCGTTTCCTCGATCGACGCGGCCTGCTGTTCTGTGCGTTTGGAGAAGGAGTCCGCCGATGATCCGATCTCGCGCGAGCCCGCGGCGATCGCCGCGGCATTTTCGCCAATCGTCTTGATAGTTTCGGCAAGGCCACCGATCGCGGCGTTGAAATCGTGGCGCAACTGCTCCATCGAGGGAACAAAAGCCGTATCCACCGTTCTTGTCAGATCGCCTTCGGCGAGCTGGTGCAACGCGCCGCCGAGCATGGAAATGGCGCTCATGCGCTGAGTGACGTCGGTCGCGAATTTCACGACCTTGTAGACGTTGCCGCTGGCATCGACGATCGGATTGTAGGCTGCCTGGATCCAGATTTGCCGGCCGCCCTTGCCGAAGCGGACAAATTCGTTGGCGATGAATTCGCCCCGCGCCAGCCGCCTCCAGAAGTCGGCATAATCCCCGGTGCTGGTATAGGCGGGATCGCAGAACATGCCGTGGTGTTTGCCGGCGATCTCGGCCAGCGAATATCCCATGGCGTTGCAGAAATTCTCGTTGGCGGTGAGGATTTCGCCTATCGGGGTGAATTCAATCACTGCCTGCGAGCGTGAGATCGCCTCCAGCTTGCCGGAATCTTCGACCGCCTTCTTCTTCGCGGCGGTAATGTCGGCCGCGAATTTCACTACTTTGAATGGTTTTCCGCCATTAAGAACAGGATTGTAGGACGCCTGGATCCATATCTCCCTGTCGCCCTTGGCAAAGCGCTTATAGGCACCGGCATCATATTCCCCGCGTCCGAGCCGCGCCCAGAATTCGCGGTACTCCGCAGTGGCCGCATAGGCCGGATCGCAGAACATGCTGTGATGCTTGCCAAGGATTTCGCTCAGGCTGTAGCCAAGCGCGTCGCAGAAATTTTTGTTGGCCGTCAGGATTTTGCCCTTGAGGTCGAATTCGATGATCGCCTGCGACTTGGAAATGGCGTCAAGAATGTATTTCGAATCGGGGGCTAGACCAAACATTCCTGTCCCTTCGAGATGCACAGCTTTTGCTGCTTTGGGCCGCTAGAACGAAGCCGTTCGGGGGCGAGGAATGCCGGTGCCGGAAGTTAACCCCACCGATCGGAAACCATGTCATCCTTGTGCTTCGCATTCCATAGTGATGGAGCGTGGTTAATTTTCGCTATATAAGTGAGAGCGCTTATATGTCAGAAGTTGAAAAAAGCGACGGTTTGGCCGAGGCGTGCGTGTATCGACAAAAAAACCGCCCTTACGGGCGGTTTTCAGCATCCGCAGCATTTAGATGATTTACGCCGCCAGTTCGTCCGCCTCATTTTCCTTGAACATCTTGGAGAGGTTCAGGAAGCAGATCATGCCGTTTTCCGACGCAATGATGCCTTCGCAATAGGCGCGGTCGAAGGAGGCGGTCACCTCGGGCACCGGCTGAACCTGGCTGGAGGAGATGGTGAGGATATCCGAGACGCGGTCGACGAGCATGCCGATCACCATGCTGTGAACTTCGGCGACGACGATGGCGCTACGCTCGTTGGCGACGGTGCTCTTCATGCCGAGCTTGTAGGCGAGATCGATAATCGGGATCACCGAGCCGCGCAGGTTCATGACGCCGATGACATCGGCCGGTGCATGCGGGATCGGCGTCGACGGCGCCCAGCCGCGGATTTCGCGGATGGTCGTGGTCTTGACGCAGAATTCCTGATCATGCAGGCGGAAGGCAATGATCTCGAGCGTATCGCCGCTGAAGCTAGTGGAATTGATCGTGGCCATTAGAATTCTTCCCAACTGTCGTAAGCCAAAGCAGAAGCGAGTGCGCCCCTATTGGCGCTGATGCGCTTTGCCTTCACACCACGCGATGGCTTTGCATTCGGCGAAGCATCGTTACGGTTACGACGACATTAGCGAAAGAGTGTTGCCCAAATCTAAATCGGAAACCGGATTACCCGGGTTTCAGTCTCGATTTACGTCAGCCGATCGTCTTTTCGATCTGCGAGACCGCCCAGTCGACCTGTTCCCTTGAGATGATCAACGGCGGGGCGAGGCGGATCGTATGGTCGTGGGTGTCCTTGGCGAGAAGGCCGCGCTCCTTCAGCGCATGGCAATATTGGCGTGCCCCGCCGGCTTCGGGTTCGAGCTCGACGGCCATCATCAGACCGCGGCCGCGCACATCGCGGACGATGTTCGAGCGCATCGACCTCAGGCCTTCGAGGAAATAGTCGCCCATCGCTGCGGCGTTTTCGATCATGCCTTCTTCCGTCAACACCTTCATCGCGGTGCGCGCCACCGCGCAGGCGAGCGGGTTGCCGCCGAAAGTCGAGCCGTGCTGGCCGGGCTTCAGTACCCCCAGCACCTCGGAATTCGAAAGTACCGCGGATACCGGATAGAAGCCGCCGGACAGCGCCTTGCCGATCAGCGTCACATCGGCCTCGATGCCCTCGTGCTCTTCGGCCAGCAGCTTGCCGGTGCGGCCGAGGCCGGTCTGGATCTCGTCAAGGATGAGGGTGACGTTGTTTGCCGTGCAGAGCTCGCGGATGCGGGTGAAATACCCTGCCGGCGGAATGATGACGCCGGCTTCCCCCTGGATCGGCTCGATCAGCGCCGCCACCGTATTGTCGTTGATGGCAGCGGCGAAAGCCTCGGCATCGCCGAAAGGAATGATGCGGAAGCCCGGCGTGTAGGGGCCGAAGCCGTTGCGGGCATCGGGGTCTGTGGAGAAACTGATGATGCTCAGCGTCCGGCCATGGAAATTGTCGGCGCAGACGATGATCTCCGCCTGGCCTTCCGGCACGCCCTTGACCTCGTATCCCCATTTGCGCACCGCCTTGATGGCGGTCTCCACCGCTTCGGCGCCGGAGTTCATCGGCAGGATCTTGTGCGAGCCGGTGAGAGCGGCGAGCTCCTCATAGAGATAGGCGAGCTGGTCGTTGCGGAAGGCGCGGGAGGTGAGGGTCAGCCGGCCGGCCTGTTCGATCATGGCGGCGAGGATCTTCGGATGGCAATGGCCTTGGTTGACGGCGGAATAGGCAGAGAGGCAATCAAGATAACGGTTGCCGTCGGTATCCCAGACATACACGCCTTCGCCGCGCGTCAGCACCACGTCGAGCGGCTTGTAATTATTGGCGCCGAGCCGCTGTTCCGTGGCGATCAATTTTTCCGAAGTGGTCATGGCGCTTCTCCCTCTAAGCCTGGTCTATGCGGCACGTGCCTTCTATGCGGCACGGGTTGGACGATCGAAGATGCGGCGGCCGAAGAGACTGGCCGTCAGTTCCACCAATATGCGGGCGCTCTTGCCACGATCGTCGAGAAACGGATTGAGCTCGACGAGATCGAGCGACGAGACGAGACCGCTGTCCGATAGCATTTCCATGACAAGATGGGCCTCGCGGAAGGTCGCGCCACCCGGCACCGTCGTGCCGACGCCGGGGGCAATATCGGGATCGAGGAAATCGAGATCGAGACTGACATGCAGAAGGCCGTCGGCCTTGGCGACGACATCGAGGATATGACGCATGATGGCGCCGATGCCCTGTTCGTCGATAGCGCGCATATCGAAGACGTTGACACCGTGTTCGTGGATTTCCTCGCGCTCGCGTGCATCGACCGAGCGGATGCCGACCTGGAAGACATGCTTCGGATCGACGAAGGGACGGCCCTTCGGCAGGATCTCGGCGAACTCCGCCTCGCCGCAGAAGAAGGCGACGGGCATGCCGTGAATATTGCCGGAGGGGGAGGTGGCCGGAGAATTGAAATCGGCATGGGCATCGAGCCAGAGCACGAAGAGCGGGCGACCCTTGCCGGCGGCATAGCGGGCCATGCCGGAGACGGTGCCCATGGAAAGGCTGTGGTCGCCGCCGAGAATGAGCGGAAAGCGGCCGGAGGCGGCGACATCATAGACGCTGCTTTCGAGTGCGCGGGTGAAGGCGCCGACGATCCTCAGATTATGGGCCTTGGGATGATTCGGTAGGTCCATCGCCGGCACGATCCTGAGATCGCCATTATCGGCGACATCGTGGCCGAGATCGATCAGCGTCTGGTCGACGCCGGCGATGCGCAGCGCCGCGGGACCCATGCCAGCGCCTCTGCGGCCGGAGCCTTCCTCCAATGGTGCGCCGATGAGGGTGACAGATCGCGATTGGACATTCATTGAAGGGCTCCGTGTTGAGGCCTGTTTCGGCCGATAGTGGGATAAAGGGCTGCCGGCAAAAAGATGGAAAAGTGGCAGAAATGGATTATGATTGCGCAGATTGATAAAGCTATTTTGACAGAGTGATCAGCGTGGACGATCTCGATACCGAACTCTTGAGCGCCCTTCGCCACAATGCCCGGATCTCCGTCTCCTCCCTTGCGGCGATAACAGGTGCATCCCGGGCAACGGTCGCCGCCCGCATCGACCGGCTGGTTGCCAGCGGCACCATTGTCGGCTTCACTATCCGTACCGGTCACGAAACGCGATCCGCCGGCGTGCGCGCCATCGTCATGATCGAGGTGCTCGGCAAACTGGCCGACAGGGTAGCCGATCAGTTGCGGGGTCTGCCGCAGGTCCGCGCCCTTCACAGCACCAACGGCAAATGGGATTTCGTCGCCGAACTCGAGGATCGCGACCTTGCCTCCTTCGACGAGACGCTACGCCGCATCCGGCTGATCAACGGTATCAACTCGACCGAGACCAACATCCTTCTCAAGACGAGCAAGACGGGTTTCTAAGCCGGCTTAGTATTCCCGCTCATAAACGATGCCCGCTTCACCCGCCCCGTTGCCGCCGGCGGCGCCGCGCAGTTTGACGCCGCGGCCGACATCGAGATTGATGATCGCCTTGGCGCCGGCCGCGCCGCCCTGCTGCAGTTCGAAATAGGTGCGGTCATTGAGGTAGCGGCCGACGCTGACGCTCGTCTGGCCTTTCTCGTCGGTGCTGATGTCGAAATCGTCGACGCCGAGCTGGTTGCGCAGACCTTCGAAAAGCGAGGTGGAGCGGTTGCCGGCCAGCTGGCTGACGGCATCGGCGAGCTGGGCGATCTGCACCGGTGACAGCTTCGACATCGACTGTCCGAAGATCAGCTGCGCCAGCACCTCGTCCTGCGGCAGCTGGGGCGAGGAGGAAAAGGTGATCGAAGGATCGGTGGCGAGGCCGGCCACATCAACCGTCAGGGTCGTCGTGCCGGAGGTGGAGGTGGCTTCCATATCGAGCGCCGGCGTAAGATCGCCGGCAAAGGTGATCCTGCTCTTGTCGGAGAAATTCAGACGGCGGTTGAGAATGGTCAACCGGCCGCGGCGCATGGTGAACCCGCCGGTAACGACGGGCACTGCCGCCGTTCCGCGGATCGTCACGCGGCCTCCGAGCTCGGCATCGATGCCGCGGCCACGCACGAAGATTTGCGAGGGCGCATCGATTTCGAGATCGAGGGTGATGACGGAGGATTTCTCGCCGCTTTTCCCCTTGCCTTCATCCCTGAGCTGCGCAAGCACCGCCCGCGGCGCGTTCTTGTGCCGTATGTCGATTTCGCTGAGCGAGGTCGGCAATTTTTCCGGCACGGTGATCGAGGTCTTGTCCAGCCGCAGCTTGCCGCTCAGCGTCGCGCTCATGATCGGCCCGCGCAGGCCCACGGTCCCGTTGACGGTCGAGACGACGAGGGTTCCGTCGACATAGACTGCCTTGTCGAGCTTGATCGAAATGTCGGTGGGAAAGCCGCCGGCCGGCTGGATGCCGATGGTGCCGCTCGCCGAAATCGTGCCGCCGCCGCCAAGATTGCCACTGAGACGCGATATCACGGCCTGGGTGCCATTGAAGGTCACGGTGGCTGCGAGATTGTTGACGGCAAGATTGCGTCTGACGTCGACGAGCTTGGCGCCATTGGTCGAGACCGTGCCGTTGATGACAGGTGCTGCGACCGTTCCGCCGATCGTAAGATTGACGGTGGCGACCCCGTCGGCGACCAGGCCCTGCTGCGCAAGCGGGGTGCCGAGCACCGCGAACGGAACGTTGCCGTTGAAGCGCAGGTCGAGAGCCCGATTGCCTGATATCACGACACTGCCGCCGCCCTTGAGCGACATGCCGGCGTCACCGGCAAGACTGGTGTCGACGGTCAGCTTGTTGCCGGCCAGCTTGCCCGATGCCCCGATGCTGAGTGGCGAAAGACCGGCGCCTTTCGTCTGGCTCGTCGCGGCGTTCTTCCAATCGACCTTGAAATCGACGGCGGGCGCGGACAGCGTGCCGGCCGCCTTGGCGGTCGCCGAGATCGTACCGTCGGCGCCGATACCGGGAACAAAGCCGTTGGCGAAGGCAGCCGGAACATTGGCAGCATTCGCGGTGACGTCGATCGATCGGATCGAGGTGCCTGCAATGGAAAGATTACCGGCGGCTTTCAGCGCAATGCCGCCGCCGCCGCGGAGGTCCGCATCAAAATCGAGCCTGTCGCCAGCATATTTTCCTGTTGCCGCCAGCGCAAGACGGGAAAGGCCGGCCGCCTTGGTGTGGCTGGTCGCCGCATCCTTCCAGTCAAGCTTGAAATCGACGACCGGATTGGCCGGCGTTCCCGATGTGACGGCGCTGGCCGAAAGCGTGCCTTCGGCCCCGAGACCGGGCACAAAGGCATTGGCGATATTTGCCGGCAGGGCGGGAATATCGGCATTGACCGAAAGGTCGCGGATGGCCGTTCCGGCAATCGTGACGCCGCCGGTCGCCTTGGCCAGCACGCCGTCCTTGCCGGTGAGGTTGGCATCGAAATCGACCCTGTCATTGGCGAATTTGCCGGATGCCGCGGCGCTGAGACCGGAAAGGCCGCTGCTCCTGGTCTGGGCGGTGGCGGCGTTTTTCCAGTCGAGCTTGAAGTCGACGGCGGGCTTGGGAAGCGCGCCTGAGGCAGATGCCGTTCCCGACACCATGCCCTCCGCCGCAAGGCCGGGAACGAAGCTATTGGCAAGGCCCGCGGGCAGATTGGCGAGATCGGCCTTGACGTCAAGGTTGCGGACCGAGGCGCCCGATATCGCGACATTGCCCGCAGCTTTCAGCGAGAGGCCGTCCTTGCCGCCGAGATTGGCGTTGAAATCAAGCTTATTGTCAGCAAGGTGGCCCGAGGCGGCAAGCGCGAGGCCGGAAAGATGGGCGGTCCTGGTGTGGCTGGTTGCGGCATCCGTCCAGTCGAGCTTGAAATCGGCCTTCGGTGCGGCAGGTGTGCCGGCGGCAGAAATGGTGCCGGATATCGTGCCGCCGGCCGCCAGTCCGGGAACGAAGGCGTTGGCGAGAGCGGCGGGGACCTTGGCGATCTCGGCATCGAGCTTCACGCTGTCGATCGCCGTGCCGGCGAGGGCGACATTGCCTACGGCCTTCAGTGAGAGGCCTTGATCGCCAAGCGTTGCTGCGTTGAAATCCAGCTTGTTCTCGGCAAATTTTCCCGATGCGGTAATGCCGAGAGCGGTAAGCCCGGCACGCCTGGTGTGGTTCGTTGCAGCGTCTTTCCAGTTGAGATCAAAATTGGCGGTCGGCGCGGAAAGTGAGCCTGCCGCCGAGATTTTTCCCGAGACCGAGCCTTCGGCAGCAAGATCGGCGACGAAGCTGTTTGCAATGCTTGCCGGGATATTTGCCAGTGCCGCATCGACCTTGGCGGCACCGACCGTCTTGCCGGTGATGGCGACATCGCCGTTTGTCTTGAGCGAGAGCCCGTCGGCGCCGTTGACCGCGGCGTCGAAATTGAGCCTATTGTCGGCGAATTTTCCGGATGCCGTCACGCCGAGACCGGCGAGGCCGGCGCGTTTCGTGTGGCTTGTGACGGCATTTTGCCAATGGAGATCGAAATCGGCGGTCGGGGCGGCAGGGGATCCGCTCGCCGAGACCGTTCCGGAGACAAGGCCTGCCGCTGCGAGATCGGGGACGAAACCGTTTGCAGCAGCTGCGGGGATATTGGCCAGTGTCGCGTCGATCTTGACGCCGCCGATCGCCGTCCCTGTCATGCCGACATTGCCATTTGCCTTGAGCGACAGGCTGTCGGCGCCGCTGACCGCGGCATCGAAATCGAGCGTGTTGTCGGCGAATTTGCCGGACGCGGTCACATCAAGCACCGTAAGGCCGGCGCGCCTGGTGTGGCTCGTCGCGGCACTCTTCCAGGCGAGATCGAAATTGGCGGTCGGAGCCTTGAGGGAGCCGGCGGCGCTCAATTTTCCCGTGATCGCGCCTTCGGCGGCGAGATTGGGAACAAAACCATTGGCGACACGGGCGGGCAGGTTGAGGATATCGGCGTCGATATCGAGCACCGGCATCGTCGGGTCGGCGAGGCCGACATTGCCGGCCGCCTTGAGCGAGAGGCCGTCGGCGCTGCCGATCGTCGTGTCGAAATCGAGCTTGTTGTCGGCAAATTTGCCGCCGGCGGTGACGGCGAGCGGCGCCAATCCGGCGCCCTTGGTCTGACCCGTCGTCGCATCCTTCCAGTCAAGTTTGAAGTCGGCGATGGGCGCGGACGGCGTTCCCGTCACGGCGATCGTTCCGGAGATCGTGCCGCCAGCGGAAAGGTTGGGCACGAAACCGTTGGCGAGCGCTGCCGGCAGCTCCTTGATGACGGCATCGAGCTTCAGCGTCTCGCCGGCCGAACCGGTGACGTTCACCGAGCCGGTGCCTGTCTTCAGCGTCAGTCCGTCCATACTGGCGGCGCCGCCGGCGATTTTGACCTGCGTCGCTGCGGCAAGCTCGATCGGGATATTGCGCGGGCTTGCCGAGAAACGATCGAGGTTTACGTCGATCGTGCCGTCTGCCGTCTGGATATTGCCGGCCGCCAGCACTGGATTGCCATCATAGGCGGCATTGACATCGAAGTCGGTCTGATTCTGCTGCTTGGTGAAAGCGAGCGAAAGCCCGGCCAGCCTGTTTGCGCCGGCATTCACCTCTTCGGCCCGGACCGTGCCGTTGGCCGCAAGGGCGCTGAGATCGCTCACCGTGATGTCGATCTCGGGTTTGACAACGGCGAGTGTATCGCGGCGGAGCGAATCGCCGGTCGCCTGCAGTTTCAGCGCAATCCTGCCGCTGTCGCTGGTGACGCCGAGCGATCCCTTGAGATCGCCTTCGGCTTTCTGTCCGCCGAGGGCGGCGAGCAGGCCGATATTGGGAAAATCGAAGGTCAAGGCGCCAGAGGGCGTCAGGGAGGGTGAAAATTCCAGAGCGCCGGTCAGCCGGTTGCCGCCGATGTCGGCGGTCAGTGCCGGAATGCTCATCCTGCCGTCCTCGGAGCGGATATCGCCGTTGACGCCGATCGGTTGGCCGTCGATCGTGCCGGTTGCGGCAATCTTACCCTGCGGCGCCTTCGGATCGGCGACGCCCGTGAGGTCGATATTGAGGTTGGCGAGCATGCGATCGGCCATCTGCAGGCTGGCAGCCTTGATATTGGCTGTCACGGAGAGGGCCGGCAGTTCGCCCCCGACCCGCAACGCGTAAGCTGCTCCGCCGCTTGCGCCCCCCATCAGCTTGCCGACATCGGGCAGCCGGCCCGAGAGATCGGCGTTCAAGGTCGAGCCGTCGAGCGCGACGTTGCCGGCGGCCTCGAGCGTTCCGGATTTGACGACGAGGTTGGACAGCGCGAATTTCGAGGGGATGGTGCCCGCCACCTGGCTTTCGAGCGAGATTGGCCCGTCGAACCTGCTTGTCGCCGCGGCCGGCAGAGCCGCCGGTTCGACGACCAGCTTGATATTGCCGGTCAGAGTGCGGTCCGTCAGCCGATAGGAACCGTTGAGGCTGCCGTTGATATTGGCGCTTTCGACGGTGGTGCCGTTGAAACCAATGCCGCCGGCCGTGATCTGTAGCGGCGCGGCGAGCGTGACCGGGCCTTTGACCGCACGGTTGAGGTTCGGCTCGGCAAAGGTCGCGTCGCCGGCGACGAGGCGCAGCTGGACGCTGCCGGCGCGGGCGGCAAGATTGAAGGCGTCGCTCTTTGCCGTCAGTTTGACGTTGCCGATATCGGCCTGCGGCAAGGTTGCGCTGTCGAGCGAGCCGCTGACGCTCAGTCGCGCCGCCTGCGCGTCGCCGGTCAGCGCCAGGTTGAGGCCGGATATCAGGAAGCGCGCTTCGCCTTCGGCGAGTGGCCAGCGGAAATCGACAGGCCCGGATGTGCCGAGCAGGTTGGCGTTGAGGCTGTTGTTGCCGGCCGGATCAAGCGTGCCCGATGCGGCGATGACGACGCTGCCGGTGGCGATATTGCCGGTCTGAATATCGATCTTGCCCCGGTCGTCGAAGGTTGAGGCAAGATCGATATTGGTCTGGCCGGCGAAAAGCGGCCGGAATGCTGCCGGCAGAAGCGAGCTCAGGTCACCGCCGCCCTTGAGGTCGAGATGGTGCAGTCCGTCGGCGGCGATCGCATGCCGGCCTTCGATTGCGGCCCGCTGCTGTCCGTCGAGCGCGGCCTGCAATTTGCCTCTCCAGTCGGATATCGGTCCCTGGCCGTCGAGGTCGATGTTGACGGCAGGACTATCCGGCAGGCCGAGGAAGCCTGCCAGCAGCCCGCCCTTCGGCTCGGCCAGCTGTGCCTTCAGGCGCAGCCGGTTTTCGGCCGGCGCATAAGCGATATCGGCGGTAAGTCGCGCATCCGGCACCGCGTGGCGGCTGACATTGACAGTCGCCTCCCCGCCGTCGCCATCTGCCGAGAGGCTGCCTTCGGCGGCGAGTGCAAAGGCGCGCCCGGCAAAGGGTTCGGCAAGCTTGATATTGGGCAGCGCAACCTGGTCGACGTCGATCTTGATCGGGAGAGAAAAGCCGCCGGAATTTTCAGCATCGGGCCGGGAGGGCAGGGTGCGCACCGGCTTGCGCAGCACGTCGATCGCTTCGATCTCGAAGCGCTTGGCGTGAAAGGTTCCGGTCAGCAGCGCCAGCGGATTCCAGTCAATGGCTATGCCGTGGATCTCAGCAAAAATGCCCCTGGTGTCGGAGATGGAGATCTCGGCGGCGCGAAGCCCGCCGGTCAAAAGACCTTCCGGTTCGCGCACCTCGATCGTCATGTCGCGATTGGAAAGCGTGGAGGCTATTTTTTCGGTGACGATACGGGCGCCAAAGGAGGTGAAGCCGAAGATCGCAAGCGCCGCGACAGCGAGAATCAAGCTGGCGCCCACGACATAGCCGGTGAGCCGTATGATCCAGTTGACGATTTTTGCCAGCGTTTGCATCTGTGCGGACATTACCCCCGTTTTCATGACGGCTCACAGATCGGACATGACAGCGGAACCGGCAATCCTAGAAGGACTGGCCGATGCCGGCGTAAATTCCATAATCTGTGCCATCTTCGTACTTGTTCAGCGGCACGGCAAAATCAAGCCGCAGCGGGCCGAAAGGTGTGGCATATCGTATTCCGGCGCCGGCACCGGCGCGGATATCGGAAAAACCAGGGAAGGTGCTGTCCGATACGGTGCCGACATCAACGAAGGGAACGACGCCGATCGTATCGGTGATTTTGATGCGGGCCTCCAGCGAAGCTGTGACATAGGAGCGGCCGCCGGTGGCGTCGCCATTGTCGTTGTAAGGCGAGATTTCCTGATAGCTGTATCCGCGCACCGAACCGCCGCCACCGGCAAAGAAGCGTTGCGTGGCGGGAATGTCCTCGATCCCGCCGCCGCCGATCAGCACGCCGCCGGCAAGCTTGCCGGCCAGAACCAGGCGATCCTCGGCGCCGAACGGCAGATAGCCGGAGATAGAGCCTTCGAACGCCGCATAGGGTGTGGCATTGAAGATCTCGTAGCCGGGCTTTGCCGAAGCCGTCGCACGATAGCCCTCCGTCGGGTTGAACTTGTCGTCGCGGGCGTCGCGGTCATATTGCAGCGGAAGGGTGAAGGTCAGATAGTCGTTCGTGCCGAAGGCGTCGTCGTCGCGCTCCCAGCTGACCTCGCCGCTCGCCGACACGGTATCCTTATCGGTCAATTCGTAGGAAAGGCCGAGCGAGGCGGTGATGAGCGTCGCGTTATAGGCATCCGGATTCTGCGTCTTGGCGACGATGCCGGCCTTCAGGGTGGCGGCCGGAAAGAAGGCGCCGGGCTTGGTAAAGAGGATGCCGGCGGAATAGTCGAGGCTGCCGACATCGGTGGTTTCGCCGAGCCGCGAGACCGAGCCCTCGATCCTCAGCGTCTCGGCTTCGCCGAACAGGTTGCGGTGGCCCCAATAGCCCTGAACGCCGAAGCCGTCGGTGGTGGAATATTGCGCGCCGATGCCGAAATAGCGCCGCTTGCCTTCGGAAACCTCAATCGTCATCGGCAAGGTGCCGTCCGGCGCCAACGCATCGCCTTCGTGAATGGTGACGCTCGAGAAGACGCCGAGGGCGCGAAGGCGCTCGCCCGCCTTCTTCAGCGCTTCCGGCGAGTAGGCTTCGCCTTTGTTCAGCCGGGAATAACGCTGGATGAAACCGGGCCGGACGGTTTTTTCGCCGGTAACGCCGACATCGCCGATCGGGGCGACAGGCCCGCCTTCGGCGGCAAGCACGATGTCGACCGTATCGCTTCGGTGATCGGCGACGACCTTGCGTTCGGTCAATTTGGCGAAGGGGCGGCCTTCGCTTTTCAACTGCTCGACTATTCTGTCGCCGGCCTTGATGATGGCGAGCGAACCGGCCTCGGCGCCGGGGGCGAGGTCGTAATCGGCAGGATTGCGGTCTGCGGCGTCGCCGCCGAACTGCACCTCCCTGACCCTGAAGACGGGGCCGGGGGTTATATCGACGGTGACGGGGATCGGCCCGGAGCGGTCGAAGGTCGGATTGGGCGGCAGGTCGTCGATGTTCTGGCCGTCGATGGTGATCGTCACCACGCCGCCGTAGCGGGCCTTTTCAAACAAGGCGGCAATCAACCGCTCGCGGTCGTCGCGCGCCTTGACGACGATGCCGAGATCGCCGGAGACCGGCTGTTTCTGGTCGCTGACCAGGCGGGAGCTGTTCTCCAGCGCTTCCTTGAGATCGGGATCGGCGGTGTCGGCCTTAAGTTCCACCTGATAGCGCACCGGATCGGGCACCTGTTGAGCTTCGTCCTCGTCCTTGCCGAAGATAGTGATGCCAAAAAGCTTGAAGGCATAAGCGTCGCCGATCAGGACCGGTGAGAACGCAGCTGCCGCTGCGACCACCATCATGGTGCCTGTTCGCCGATACGCAGTACCTGTTTTCGGGCCTGTCCCTCTAATCCGCATACGCCGCTTTTGGTTACGTCTACAATGAAGCTTCGTTGCCCAGCCGTGAACAGCTTAGCGGCAAAATCGCGCGGGGTGTACCATTTTAAATTGCCAGCGCACTAATTTAGCACAAAAAATCCCGGAGGCGTGTCCGGGATTTCCTGATTTTGTCGATTTGCGCGGGCGCTCAGCGCGGGCAAGTGTCGATGTAGCGGCGGCCGTAGCGGTCGCGGTAGTAGCATTGGCCGGGCTGTTCGGCGACGCTGCCGATCAAGGCGCCGGAGACGCCGCCGATAGCAGCGCCGACCGCCGCGCCACGAACATTGCCGGTGACTGCGCCGCCGATGACGGCGCCTGATGCAGCGCCGATGCCGGCGCCCTGCTGGGTCGGCGTGCAGCTTGCGATCGACAGGCCGATCAATGCGAGTATGACAGCTTTCTTCATCTTTTCTCTCCGAGGTTGTTGCCCGATGGGCAAAGGCCGTCCCTTTTATTTTTTGTCAGGCTAGACCGAAAACTATGTCGGAAGAATGGGTTGTCCACTGGTGCGCCGATTTTTTTGCAATAAGGGCTGTCGTCGCCCTTCATGCAGTTCGCAAATTTCGGCGGGGGGTTGCGGAATGAATTTGATTGATTGCGGCTCGCAGATTTTTTATCTGGAATCATTCAAAAAACTGGGCCTTTTGCCGCAGTTGATGGTAAAGCAAAGGGTAAGCATTGACGCGCGGACGTCCGGTCGGCAAGAACGGTCGCGCGATACTGGAGCATATGATGGATTTCGAAGCGTTTTTCAAAAACGAGCTGAACGGGCTTCATGCCGAGGGCCGTTACCGCGTTTTTGCCGATCTTGAGCGTCACCGCGGCAACTTCCCGCGCGCGACGCGCCATACGGCCGATGGCGAAAAGGAAGTCACGGTCTGGTGCTCCAACGACTATCTCGGCATGGGCCAGAACCCTGGTGTGATCGAGGCGATGAAAGCCGCCATCGACCACTGTGGCGCGGGTGCGGGAGGCACCCGGAATATTTCTGGCACCAACCACTATCACGTCATGCTCGAGCGTGAGCTCGCCGATCTGCACCGCAAGGAATCAGCGCTGATCTTCACCTCGGGCTATGTCTCCAACTGGGCGGCGCTCGGCACGCTCGGCGCCAAGATCCCCGGCCTCATAGTCTTCTCCGACGCACTGAACCATGCCTCGATGATCGAGGGCATCCGTTACGCCAAATGCGACAAGGTGATCTGGAAACACAATGACGTCGCCGATCTCGAAGCCAAGCTGAAAGCCGCCGATCCGAAGGCGCCGAAGCTGATCGCCTTCGAAAGCGTCTATTCGATGGACGGCGATATCGCCCCGATCAAGGAGATCTGCGACCTCGCCGACCAATATGGGGCGATGACCTATCTCGACGAAGTCCATGGCGTCGGCATGTACGGCCCGCGCGGCGGAGGCATTGCCGAGCGCGAGGGGCTGATGGACCGACTGACGGTCATCGAGGGCACGCTCGGCAAGGCCTTCGGGGTGATGGGCGGCTATATCGCCGCTTCGGCCGCCCTTTGCGACTTCATCCGCTCGTTTGCCTCCGGCTTCATCTTCACCACGGCGCTGCCGCCGGCGCTGGCCGCCGGTGCGGTCGCCTCGATCCAGCACCTGAAGGTCAGCCAGTTCGAGCGCGCCCGCCATCAGGACCGGGTGCGCAAGCTGCGCTCGCTGCTCGACCAGCGCGGCATTCCCCATATGCACAATCCCAGCCATATCGTGCCGGTGGTGGTCGGCGATGCCGCCAAATGCAAGTGGATCTCCGACCTGCTGCTCGACAATTGCGGCGTCTACGTCCAGCCGATCAACTATCCGACCGTGCCGAAGAAGACCGAGCGGCTGCGCATCACCCCGACGCCGCTGCATTCCGACGCCGATATCGCTCATCTCGTCGACGCCCTGCATTCGCTCTGGTCGCGCTGCGCGCTGGCGCGGCACGTCGCCTGATCCTTTATATTGCCCTGTTCGAATCGCGGCCAGAATCTCCATCCGAGGTTCTGGCCGCGATCGGTTTTGCGGCCGTGAGACTGCGCCCCTAAACCTCTTTCTGCCTGAACAGTGCCATCCGGCGTTGGTGCATTGGGACGTGCCTATCGGTCTCGAGGACCGATAGGCTTCCGTGCGCTTGCTTTTCACCGTGCAGCAGCTCTTCGATGCCGGCCTTTCGAATTGAATGAGAAAACCTTTTCTCACTTGACACAAGAATTGGTAAAAGCTTTTCTCAAGCCACTTCAGAAGGAGGAAGCGCTGAACCTAACGGGAGGAAAAAGAGGCAGGATCACCATCCATGAGGTGGCGTCGGCGGCCGGGGTGAGTATTTCGACGGCGTCGAAGGCGCTCAACGATACCGGCCGGATGGGGGCGGAAACACGCGAGCGGGTGAAGCGGATCGCCGGCGAAATCGGCTATCGGCCGAATGCGCTGGCAAGAGGTCTGCTCAGCAAGCGCAGCTTCACCATCGGACTGCTGACGACCGACACTTATGGCCGTTTCACGCTGCCTGTGATGGCGGGCATTTCGGACGCTCTCGTCGATCATGGGGTTTCGGTTTTCCTGTGCGCCATCGAAGACGATCCGGCGCTCGCCCAGACCCATGTCGACGCGATGCTGGACAAGCAGGTCGACGGCATCATTGCGACGGGCAAGCGGCTGGACCGGCGTCTGCCGGTCGATCTGTCGAATTTGCATGTGCCCGTCGTCTACGCCTTCACCGAGGGGACGCAGAACAGCGTTACCTTCCGTTCGGACGATGAACAGGGTGCGAGACTGGCGGTCGAATGGCTCGCGAAGATCGGGCGGCGGCGGATCGCACATATCACCGGGCCGGAGGAGTTTTTTTCGGTGCGGGAGCGTGCCGGCGCCTATCATGAGGTGGCGGGCCATCGCGAGCCGGTGCTTTACGGCGTCTGGTCTGAAAGCTGGGGCCATGACGCTGTGGAGCAGCTTTGGAAGAGGCCGGGCGAAAAGCCGGATGCGCTCTTCTGCGGCAACGACCAGATCGCCCGCGGCGCGGTGGATGCGCTGCGCGAGCGCGGCATCAAGGTGCCGCAGGACGTTTCGGTCATCGGCTTCGACAATTGGGAGATCGTCGCGGCCCAGACGCGGCCGCCGCTGACGACGGTGGATATGGAACTGAAGGAGCTCGGGCGGCAGGCCGGATTGACGGTGCTGGCGCTTGCGGAAGGACGGCCGGTCGAGCCGGGTGTCAGGAAGCTGCCCTGCCGGCTCGTCGTCCGGCAGTCATGCGGGGGTAAACCCCCAGGGAATGAGACCAAGGAGTGAGACCAAGGGAATGAGAAGGCGCGAGGAGATGCGCCATATTGGGAGGAATGTCATGATCAAGCGTCTATTGGCGGCGACCGGCATCGCTACCTTATGCCTGGTGTCGGCTGCGTCGGCTGCCGAAAATGTCGAAATGTGGGTTCGCTCGGGGATCGGCGACGCTTTCAAGAAGGTCGTCGAAGCCTATAATTCCAGCCATGAGAACAAGGTCGTGATGACCGAAGTGCCGTTCTCCGAACTGGTGCAGAAATATGCAACCGCGATCGCCGGCGGGCAGGCGCCCGATGCGCTCTCGATGGATCTCATCTACAACCCCGCCTTTGCCGCGGCCGGCCAGCTGGAAGACCTGACGGACTGGGCAAAATCGCTTCCCTATTTCAATTCGCTGTCGCCGTCGCATGTCCGCCTCGGCACCTATCAGGACAAGGTCTACGGTCTGCCGCTCTCGGTCGAGACTTCGGTCTTCGCCTGGAACAAGGATCTCTACAAGAAGGCCGGTCTCGACCCGGAGAAAGCGCCGGCGAGCTGGGAGGAAATCACCGCCAACGCCGAGAAGATCCGGGCGCTGGGTGACGACACTTACGGCTTCTATTTCTCCGGCGGCGGCTGCGGCGGCTGCATGATCTTCACCTTCACGCCGCTCGTCTGGGGTGCTGGCGCCGACATCCTGTCGGCCGACAGCAAGACGGCAACGCTCGATACGCCCAAGATGCGCAAGGCGGTCGACATCTACCGCAACATGGTCAAGAAAGACCTGGTGCCGGCCGGTGCGGCCAGCGACAACGGCACGAACTTCCTGACCTTCACCAACGGCAAGATCGGCCAGCAAAGCCTCGGCGCCTTTGCCATCGGAACGCTGGTGACCCAGCATCCCGAGATCAATTTCGGCGTGACCCTCATTCCCGGCGTCGATGGCAAGCCTTCATCCTTTGCCGGCGGCGACAACTTCGTCATCACCAAGGGCACGAAGAAGATCGACGCGGTGAAGGAGTTCCTCGAATATATCTATTCGATGGACGGCCAGAAGATCATGGCGAAATATGGCAGCCTGCCGACGCGCGGCGATATCGCCGACAAGGTGTTGGAGGGCCTCGATCCGCGCATGCAGGTCGGCCTCAAGGCGATCAGCGTCGCAAAGACGCCCTATACGCTGCAGTTCAACGATCTGATCAACAGCGCCAACGGCCCGTGGGCAAGCTTCACCAACGCCGCCATCTTCGGCGACGATGTCGACGGCGCGTTTTCGAGCGCCCAGTCGGAAATGCAATCGATCATCGATAGCGGCCAGTAGACTCTCCCGTGGCCGCGGCCGGGGAGCGGTGGCAGCTTCCCGGCCAATTCCAATTCAAAGATGCGGAGCGTTTCGATGACCGGTTCCGGCTCAGAGATTCTATTGCCTCGGCGCAGGCGACGGCGCAGATCGAACTGGCGCGGCCTTCTCTACATCGCGCCTGCTATGGCGCTGGTCATCGTCTTCTTCATCATGCCGGTTCTGTTCACGGGATGGATGAGCCTGCACAACTGGCCGCTGATGGGGGCGTCGCGCTGGATCGGCTTCAACAATTATTACCGCATGGTCAACGACACCCGCTTCATGACGGCGCTGAATTTCACCGCCTATTACACGGTCGTCGTCACCATCGCGATCTTCGCCGTCGCCTTTCCGCTCGCCATCTTCGTCGAAAAGGAACGGCAGTTCGTCAGCGCCTATCGCACGATCATCTTCCTGCCTGTCGTCGTGGGGCTTGCCACGGCCTCGCTGCTCTGGGTCTGGCTTGCCAATGTCGATAGCGGCTTCATCGGCCCGGCCTTGAAGGCGCTCGGTGTCGTCGAAAAGAGCCCTAATCTGCTTGCGACTTTCGATACCGCGTTTCTGACTGTTGTGGTGATGGTCGTCTGGAAGATCGCCGGCTTCACCATGATCATTCTTCTGACCGGGCTGCAGGCCATTCCCTCCGAACTGACGGAGGCGGCCCGCATCGACGGCGCCGGCCGCTGGCAGCGTTTCCGGCATCTGACGCTGCCGCTGATGCGCAAGACGATCGCCTTGGCGCTGATCGTCTCGGTCACCGGCTCGATCCTCGCCTTCGACCAGTTCTACATCATGACGTCGGGCGGACCGCAGAACAAGATGATCTCGGTCGTCTACTACATCTTCAACCAGTCCTTCGTGTCGTTCAATCTCGGTTACGGCGCAGCGCTGTCGATCGTGCTTCTCGCCATCCTGGTGGCGATCAGCATCGTGCAGCTCTGGCTGCTGCGCGTCGGGGAGGAACGCCCATGACCACGTCAAGGGAACGCCGGACGCGCAAGGCGATCCGCGTGAAGTCCGTCTATCATCTCACCGGCATCGCCATTTCGATCTTCTTCCTGGCGCCCTTCGCGATCACGCTGCTCGCCTCCTTCCGGCAGGGCACGGAAGCCAGCCTGCCGCCCTTGCCGCCCTGGCCGACATCGGGCATCAGCTTCGATGCCTATGCGCTGCTCGATACGTTCGGCGCCGGCATCTGGCAGCATATGATCAATTCGCTGCTCGTGTCGGTCGCCACCGTGGTGCTGACCGTTCTCGTCAGCCTGCTCGCCGGCTACGGCTTCTCGCGTTATCGCTTCCCGATGAAAAATGCGCTCTTCGTGCTGATCATCGCCACGCTGATGATCCCGTTCCAGTCGATCCTGACGCCGCTCTTCATCATCCTCGCAAAGCTCGGCCTCAACAATTCGCTGCTCGGGCTCACATTGGTCTATGTGACGCTGCAGCTGCCCTTCTCGGTCTTCATGATGCGCAACGCCTTCGACGCCGTGCCGAAGGAGATCGAGGAGGCCGCCCGGATCGACGGGGCGCGTGACCTCAGGCTGCTGGCGCGTGTTCTCCTGCCGCTGGTGCTGCCCGGTGTTGCGACGGTGGCGATCTTTGCCTTCCTCAATGCCTGGAACGAGTTTCTCGCCGCTCTCGTGCTGCTCTCCAGCAACGAGAAATACACCCTGCCGGTGCTGATGACGGCGGTCCGCGCCGGCCGCCTTGGCGCCATCAACTGGGGAGCGGTCCAGGCCGGCGTCATCGTCATGACGATCCCATGCCTGATCGTCTTCCTGCTCCTGCAACGCTACTACATGCGCGGGCTGATGGCCGGCGCGGTGAAATGAACGAGAGAAAGTCGAGCCCATGACCAAATCAAGCAATGACCGCCAGTTCCGTCCCGTCGCCGTTCCCGATGTCAATCTCGGCGGCTTCTGGGGCAAATGGCAGGATGCCGTCTGCAATTCCACCGCCGAGACGCTGCTCGACCGCTGCGTCGAGGCCGGCATGCTCAAGGCGATCGATGTCAATCAGCCAAGCCCCGGCGTCGTCATTCCCATTCAACCCTGGGGCGGGACGACGCAGATGTTCTGGGATTCCGATCTCGGCAAGTCGATCGAGACCATCGCCTATTCACTCTACCGCCGGCCGAACCCGAAGCTCGAGGCGCGCGCCGACGAGATCATCGACATGTATGAGCGGATGCAGGACAAGGACGGCTACCTGAACGCCTGGTTCCAGCGCGTCGAACCATCCCGCCGGTGGACCAACCTGCGCGATCATCATGAACTCTATTGCGCCGGACACCTGATGGAGGCGGCGGTCGCTTATTATCAGGCGACCGGCAAGCGCAAGCTGCTCGACATCATGTGCCGTTATGCCGATTACATGATCAAGGTTTTCGGCCATGGCGAAGGCCGGATCCCCGGCTATTGCGGCCATGAGGAGATCGAGCTCGCGCTGGTCAAGCTTGCCCGGGTCACGGGCGAGAAGAAATATCTCGACCTGTCGAAATTCTTCATCGACGAACGCGGCACTGAGCCGCATTTCTTCACGGCGGAGGCCGTTCGCGACGGCCGCAGCCTGTCCGACTATCATCAGAAGACCTATGAATATGGGCAGGCGCACCAGCCGGTGCGCGAGCAGAAGAAGGTCGTCGGCCATGCCGTGCGCGCCATGTATCTCTATTCCGGGATGGCCGACATCGCCACCGAATACAGAGACGACAGCCTGACGGCGGCGCTGGAAACGCTGTGGGACGATCTGACGACCAAGCAGATGTACATCACCGGCGGCATCGGGCCGGCCGCATCGAATGAAGGTTTTACCGATTACTACGATCTGCCCAATGCCACGGCTTATGCGGAGACCTGCGCCTCCGTCGGCCTGGTGTTCTGGGCGAGCCGCATGCTCGGACGCGGTCCGGACCGCCGCTATGCCGACATCATGGAACAGGCGCTCTACAATGGCGCGCTGCCGGGGCTTTCGACCGACGGCAAGACCTTCTTCTACGACAACCCGCTGGAAAGTGCGGGCAAGCACCACCGGTGGAAGTGGCACCATTGCCCCTGCTGCCCGCCCAACATCGCCCGGCTGGTGACCTCAATCGGCTCTTATATGTATGCCGTCGCCGACGACGAGATCGCCGTGCATCTCTATGGCGAAAGCACCGCGCGGCTGAAGCTTGCCAACGGCGCCGAGGTGGAACTGGAGCAGACCACCAACTATCCGTGGGACGGTGCGGTGGCCTTTTCCGCCAGGATGAAAAAGCCGGCGGCATTCGCGCTGTCGCTGCGCATTCCCGATTGGGCGGAGGGCGCAACCCTCAGCGTCAACGGGACGATGCTCGACCTCGGCGCCAATATCCGTGACGGATATGCCAGGATAGATCGGCAATGGGCCGACGGCGATCGCGTCGCCCTTCACCTGCCGCTTTCGCTGCGCCCGCAATATGCCAATCCGAAGGTGCGCCAGGATGCCGGGCGCGTCGCGCTGATGCGCGGTCCGCTCGTCTACTGCGTGGAAACGACGGATAATGGCGAGGATCTCAACGCCATCGTCCTGCCACGCGCGCTGCCGGCTGCCGAAACCGTCGTGCTGAAGGATCTCAACGATGCCGTCGCCCTCGATCTCAAGGTCGAACGCGAGGAGACGTCGAACTGGGGAGGGCCGCTCTATCGCAAGGCGCCGGCCGAACGGCGGGTCGCCACGGCGCGTTTCGTGCCCTATCATCTGTGGGACAACCGCGCGCCCGGAGAGATGCTCGTCTGGGTCCAGGCGGACAAGTAGGTCGTTTGGGGATGACGAACGGTATGGGCAATAAGAGCGTCGTGCTCCAGGACGTGCGAAAAAGCTATGGCAATCTGCAGGTGGTCCATGGGATCGATCTGACGATCGATGAGGGCGAATTCGTCGTTTTCGTCGGACCGTCCGGCTGCGGAAAATCGACGCTGCTTCGCATGATCGCCGGCCTCGAGGACGTCACCGACGGCGAGATCGAGATCAAGGGACGTCTCGTCACCGATCTCGATCCATCCGAACGCGGCATTGCGATGGTCTTTCAGTCCTACGCGCTCTACCCGCATATGAGCGTGCGGGACAATCTCGCTTTCGGCTTGAAGATGGCGCGCACAAGCGCCGCCGAGATCGAGACGCGCGTCAAGGCCGCCTCTGCAATCCTGAAGATCGACCACCTTCTCGACCGGCGGCCCGGACAGCTTTCCGGCGGCCAGCGCCAGCGCGTGGCGATCGGCAGGGCGATCGTGCGCAAGCCCGATGTCTTCCTGTTCGACGAGCCGCTGTCCAATCTCGATGCCGAGCTGCGCGTTTCCATGCGCATCGAGATCGCCCGCCTGCACCGCGAACTCGGCAACACGATGATTTATGTCACCCACGATCAGACCGAGGCGATGACGCTTGCCGACAAGATCGTCGTGTTGCGCGATGGCCGGGTCGAGCAGGCCGGAACGCCGCGGCAGATCTACGAAGATCCCGCCAATACCTTCGTGGCGGGCTTCATCGGTTCGCCGCGGATGAACCTGCTGAATGCCCGCGCTGCCGAGCAAGGCCGGGTCGAGGTCGCTGGCGTCCGCATCGAAAGCGCCTTGTCCTGCACCGGCCGGCCGGCCGGAGGCGCAGTAACGCTCGGTCTGCGGCCGGAACATCTGAAGGTGGCGCCCGATCGGTCTGGCAGGCTGGTCGCCACGGTCGATTTCTCGGAATATCTCGGGGGAACGCAATATCTCTACTGTCAGCTCGGCGACGGCCAATCGCTGACGGTCGAGCATCGTTCGCCGGTCAGCATCGCGGCCGGCGATGAGGTCAGCCTGCTGTTTGAGCCGGCCGATTGCCGGTTGTTCGACGAAGGCGGCAACCGGCTGCGGTAATTGCAGCCGTTACAGCGCTTAAGGGATTATGTCGTAGGCCTCAGCCGACGAGATCCAGCTTCATCAATTCCGAAGCCCGCTGCCGGGCCTGGCTGTCGGCGCTGAAAACATCGTCCATTTCGGCAGCCGGCGGCAGGTGGGCCAGATCGTCCATGACCCTCTCGGTGATGTTGGCCATGGCGAGGAAGGACAAGCGTCCTTCGATGAAGGCTTCCAGCGCCACTTCCTTGGCGCCGTTCAGCACGGCGCCCTGGACACCGCCGCGGATCATCGCGAGACGCGCCAGCCGGAGTGCCGGGAACCGCACCTCGTCAGGCGCCTCGAAATCCAGCCTCGCGAGCCTGGCGAAATCCAGCCGCTCGATCGGCAGGTTCGGCCGGCGCGGAAAGGACAGCGCATAACCGATGGCGGTGCGCATATCGGGCGCGCCGAGCTGAGCCAGGACGGAGCCATCGGTATAGCCGACCATCGAATGAATGATCGATTGCGGGTGGAGGATGACCTCGATCTGTTCGGGCGTCAGGCCGAACAGATGCCGGGCTTCGATCATTTCCAGCGCCTTGTTGAACATCGAGGCACTGTCGATCGAAATCTTCAAGCCCATCGACCAGTTCGGGTGGGCGCGCGCGGTTTCCACCGTCACATCGGCCATCTCCTTGAGCGAGGCGGTGCGGAAGGGGCCGCCCGATGCCGTCAGGATGACGCGTTCGACGGCGTGGCGCTGGTTTTCTTCCAGCACCTGGAAAATCGCATTGTGCTCGCTGTCGACGGGAAGCAGCCTGCCGCCGCCTTCACGAATCGATTTGAGGAAGAGATCGCCGGCCGAGACCAAGCATTCCTTGTTGGCAAGGGCGATATCGGCGCCGCGGCGTGCGGCGGCGAGTGTCGGCGCAAGACCCGCCGTGCCGACGATTGCCGCCATCACCCAGTCGGCTTCGCGATCGGCGGCTTCCATAAGGCCTGATTTTCCCGAGGCGACCGCGATGCCGCTGCCGGAAAGCGCGCTCTTCAGCGATTCGTAATGCCGGTCGCTGGCTGTCACCGCCAGTCGCGCGCCCCATGCTTTTGCCTGCCGGGCCAGCAATTCGACATTACCGTTGCCGGTCAGCACGGAAATTTCGAAGTTGTCCCGTCCGCCCAGGTGTTCGACGACATTGAGCGTGTTGCGGCCGATCGAACCGGTCGAACCGAAGATGCTGAGGCGCCGCGGCGCCGTTTTGCCGGTCGTCATGTGAATTTCGCGAAAATTTGTCTCGTAGGCTCAGGCTCTACTAGGGTTTGGAGGGTGCGGCAAGTGTGCGGTGCAGCAGATTTCGGCCCTCAAGGGGTTTACAGAGCGGCGGCGAGATGTGATCCTGGCAACATTCCTGAGGGAATCGTGAATCTCAGGCGGCCGCTCATGGCCGCATGGGTATCCAAGGGCGCCCCGGCGTCCATTGAACAGGCACCTGGCTGCCGTCGGCCGTTTCGGCCACACATTAAATCGAGGATGACATTGGGATGGACGGCTTGGCCGCGCTGCTCCCTTGCGGGTTCGCTGTGCTCACTTTTGCTGCGGCATCGCGCCGTTCGGCGAGCAAGCTTGTCAAACGATCGGGTCACATGACGATATTCAAGATAGCTTGCATTCTTTTCACCGTGCTGCCTTTTTCGCTCCCCGCGGCGGCAAAGGCAGATGACCTGCTGATCTGGTCGCCCGCCAAACTTTCGGACCGGTCGTACAAGGCGACGATGGGTTTTCGCCTGCCGGCGGAATGGGAAACAAGCGCCGGCGCCGACATTGCGCTGGCCGCGACGAAAGGCGGCGCGCCGCTGCCCGATTCCGAGCAGGCGATGCTCTGGGGCAGAATCGTGAGAACGAACGTCACACCGGCCGGCCAATCACAGCGGGGTGTGAAGGTCAGCGTTGATACGCTGCGCGGCAGCGGCGCGCTGACGCTCAGCCGTTCGCGCAGCTGGATCCTGTCGGATTCGCTCGACATGCAATCGAGCCGCTCCGTCAGCGTCGGTTATGACCCGGTCGATGCCCGACAGACCTCGGTGACGGCGTCGCAGGCGCTGAAACTCATTCATCCCTGGACAGGAACCTCGCTTTCGGCCGGCGCCGGCCTCAGCAATGTCAGCGGCGACTTCTCCAGTTCGGTGGCCGTCAGCCAGACGATCCTGCCGAATCTCAATCTCGATGCGTCGATGAACAACCCGTTTTCGGACGATGAAGCCGGCAGCGTCAATCTGCGCTATCGCCTCAACTGGTAACACGCTGAAACCAAAACCAGCCGGCGGGCGTTTCCTTTCAAGGTTTCACAGAGGAACGGGTCATATTTTCAAGGAGCAGACATTTCACGGGCTGGAGCCTGAAATGGAAGCGGAAATCGCCAATCGTGCGTCGGTCGAGGCGGCCGTCGCCAATGCGCTGGCGATTGCCGGCGGCATCGATGCGTCCGATGTCGAGGTGACGATGGAAAAAGACCAGATCGTGCTCAGCGGCACGGTCGGCACAGTTGGGGAGATCGAGCGGGCGACCGCGGTCGCCATGGCCGTCGAAGGCGTGCATAACGTTCAGAACCGGATCCTCCTTGGCGGGTTCTCCCTGGACGGCACTCATTGATGGTGAGGGGCGCTCCACCGCATTGGAAGGAGCGCAGGTCGATAGGCCTGCCGTGGCTCGATGGCGAGCCACGCTGGCTTCTCGGTCGGCCATTCTCGGGCCGGCGTTCAGCTGATCAACCGGCGAAGCGCTCGATCAGAAAAGACGAGCCGGCCGGCCGATCAGTCTTCGCCGTGGCCACCGGTCCCTGCAACTGATAGGCGATGGTGAGAAGCAGAGCGGAGACCGCGACATAGGCGATTGCCAGAACAGTCATCTTGATAAGCATGGCGACTACTCCCATTTCGCCCTAAACGCGGCGGGATTTGCGAAGTTCCTTGCCGGAGGATACCAGATGAAAACCCCGGCCGAAAGGATCGGCCGGGCTTTGCCTTAGCGGCAGATTCGGGTCTCCTTGATGACCGTATGGCCGTGGCGGCGGATCCTTTCCGTCTTGGTGAAGCAATCGCGGGAAACGTAGCGCCGCCGCATGTCGTGGCGATAATAGGGGCTGTGGTGGCGGTAATAGGGGCGTTCCGAATCACGGTAATAATAGGGGCGCGCGTCATCCGTAGTGATGGTCACACTTGCCGCCTGGGACGGCACGACGGATAAAACGGACGCTGCCGCAAGCGTGCAGGCGAGGATGAGCTGTTTCATGACGAGCCTCTCTTTCTCAGTTGCTCACGGGGAGCATCTCGGTTGTCATGGTGTCAACTCACCGGAAGTGTCGCCGGTTCAATCACATAGCGTTACCGATTGTGTCGATCAGAAACCTTTACGGCCGCCGATCGTTAGCGCAGGGAATAGCCGGAGGCATCGATCATGGGACCGATTGCAAGGATCATCGCCATCGTCGCCGGGCTTGCCGGCGGCACGGTGTTTTCGCAGGCGCCTGAATTTGCCCAGCAATATCGCCAGCGAATCGGCGGAGCGATCGACGAATTGCGCGTCATCGTCGAGGATTTCCACAGGCAGGCGGCCGAGCACCAGCTCGATCGCCAGCAGGCGCTGAACACCTATGCGCAATCTTCCGACGATTTCCTGCGCGACCGCGGCGTCTCCATGCAAAGCACGATCGCACGCTATGAAACGCTGCTGTCGCAGCAGCTGAAACTCGGCACCGCCGCCCCCGTCGCCAAGCCGTTCGTGCTCATCGGGGAACCGGATGATGTCGTTTTCGCCAATACCTTGCGGGATTTCGTGCCCGGCGTGCCGGTCAGCTTCGCCGGCCTTGTCTGGGCTGCGATTGGTTTTATCAGCGCTTGGGTGATTGCGGCGCTGCTGGGTTCTGGCGTGCGGCGGGTTGTGCGCGGCCGGCGAACCTCTCCCCAGGTGCGATGAATCGATATGGGAGCCAATGCGGTCGCGCCGATTTACAAGGCGCGATCGATCATTCTAACTACCCCCGCAGCACGCAAGGAAGGCCAAAGAGAATGCAGACCATCTGGACAAAGCCGGTGACGATCGCCCTTGAAGGACCGGATCAATGGGTGGTGATACAAACCACGCAGGCCGCGACATGGGCGCTGATTGAAGACTGGCCGACAGACGAAGGCCCCGCCCTGGATCGAGCTTGTGCCGTATGCGCCGATGTCATCTCCGGAAAGCGAAGCCGGGAGGAGGCTCGCCAGGCTTTCATCGAGGCTGCAATCGAGGCCGGAATTCCGATCAAGGTGTGAAGGAATACGCGATCTGGTCATCGCTTAAAGACTGGTGATCCCGGCGCGATTCGAACGCGCGACCCCCAGATTAGGAATCTGGTGCTCTATCCTGCTGAGCTACGGGACCACTTGCATGCCATGCATACAAAAGGCTTGGCGTGAAGCCAAGCCTTAATTCTTGTCAAACACCGAGGCGCTGTTCGGCAAGGCGGACCCAATAGGAGATGCCGTGGGCGATGGCTTCGTCGTTGAAGTCGTAGGCCGGATTGTGCAGGCCGGCGCTGTCGCCGTTGCCGATGAAGATGAAGGCGCCGGGGCGGGCATTCAGCATGTAGGAGAAGTCCTCGCCGCCCATCATCGGATCGATTTCGGCATTGACGTTTGCCTCGCCGGCAATGGCGCCGGCGATGGCGACCGCGTGCGCGGTCTCATCAGGATGGTTAACGGTGACGGGGTAGTTGCGGTGGAAGCTGATCTCGGCTTCGGCGCCGTGGGCAGCAACCACGCCCTCGACGATCTGCCGGAAGCGCGTTTCGGCGAGCGTGCGCATCTCGTCGTCCAGCGTGCGGACCGTGCCTGCGAAGGTCGCATCGTTGGGAATGACGTTATGGGCGAAGCCGGCGTTGAACTTGGTCACCGAGACGACGACCGAACTGATCGGATCGGCGGTGCGCGAGGCAATCATCTGCAGGTTGGCGACGATCTGGGCGCCGATGGCGATCGGGTCGATCGTCCGGTGCGGCTGGGCGGCGTGGCCGCCGCGGCCCTTGATGGTGACGGTGAATTCGTCGGTCGCCGCCATGATCGCGCCCTTGCGGATGGCGAACTGGCCGACGGGCAGGCCGGGCAGATTGTGCATGCCATAGACCTCTTCGATGCCGAAGCGCTCCATCATGCCGTCCTTGACCATCAGGTTGCCGCCGCCGCCGCCTTCTTCGGCGGGCTGGAAGATGACAGCGACATTGCCGTTGAAATTGCGGGTCTCGGCCAGATATTTCGCAGCGCCGAGCAGCATGGCGGTATGGCCGTCATGGCCGCAGGCATGCATCTTGCCCGGCGTCTTCGAGGCCCAGGGCTTGCCCGATATCTCGGTCAGCGGCAGGGCGTCCATGTCGGCGCGCAGGCCGATGGTGCGGCGGCCCTCGCCCTTGCCTTTGATCAGCCCGACGACCCCGGTGCGGCCGATGCCGGTGACGATCTCGTCGACACCGAATTCCTTCAGCTTTTCGGCGACGAAAGCGGCCGTGTTTTCCACCGCGAAGAGGAGCTCGGGGCGAGCATGAATGTGGCGGCGCCATTCGGCGACTTCATCCTGCAATTCGGCGGCTCGGTTCAAAATCGGCATGTTGGCGTTCCTGTTATGAAATCCCGACAATCTTTGATCGCATCACAAGGGTGTGAGGCTTTTGGAAATTACTTCGTCAATGACCTTTGCCATGTGATAGCCATATAGGCTAGATAGAGGAAGGTTGCGAGATTTTCCGGACATCTGAAGGACGAACCGTGTCGACGAGCCACTTCCGTTTGTTTGCCGCCAAGCGGCCGTTGCGTTTCACAGTCGCCGCTACTGCCGCTTTTCTCACCTCCGTTTCGCTCGCTCAGGCCAATCCGCATATTCTCGTCGACGTCCAGACCGGCCGCGTGCTCGAGCACGAGGAAGCCTTCCGCAAGTGGTATCCGGCCTCGCTCACCAAGCTGATGACGGTCTATACCGTGTTCGATGCGATCCGCGCCGGCCAGATCAGCCTTGATACGCCCATTGTCATGAGCAAGCGCGCCGCCGCGCAGCCGGCCGCCAAGATGTATTTCAAGCCCGGCCAGAAGCTGACGCTCGACAGCGCGTTGAAGATCCTGCTGGTGAAATCGGCGAACGACGTCTCGGTTGCGGTTGCCGAAGCCGTCGGCGGCACGCAGGAAGGCTTCGTGACGCGGATGAACGGCGAGGCACTGAAGCTCGGCATGACGGATTCGCATTTCGTCAACCCGAACGGCCTTCCGGGCAAGGGACAATATACGACGGCGCGCGATCTCGCAGTGCTGACGGTGGCGCTGCGCCGCGACTTTCCGCAATATGCCGGCTATTTCGCGCTGGAGGGTTTTACCACGGGCCAGCAGAACGTGCCGAACCTCAACATGCTGATCGGCCGCTTCGCCGGCGCCGACGGCATGAAGACCGGCTTCATCTGCGCTTCTGGCTTCAACCAGATCGGTTCGGCGACCCGCAACGGCCGCACCATCGTCTCCGTCGTGCTCGGCACCGACAGCCTGGCGGCGCGCGCCGATGCGACGGCGAACCTTTTGCAGAAGGGCTTCACCACCCAGTTTCCCGGCAATGACACGCTCGGTTCGCTGAAGCCTTACGGGCAGGGACAGGACCAGGTGACCGACATTACCGCCGATATCTGCAGCGCCAAGGGCGCCAAGATACGCAGCGAAACGCGCGACGAGGTCGGCCGCATGAAGGTGAGCTCACCCTATATTCTGGAAATGGACCACGATCCGCAATTCGTCTTCGCCGGCCTCATTCCGGGGCAGGACCCGCAGCCGGCGCAGCAGCCGGAAAAGGTGGCGACCGGCGATACGGCCGGAGGTGTCGCCAACGTGCCGGTGCCGATGCCGCGTCCGACCTCGTTCTAAGGCAAGATCGTTTTTCAAGGTAAAATGAGATGAGCGCGCTCAACGACAGGATTCCGGTCACCATCCTGACCGGCTTTCTCGGCGCCGGCAAATCGACGCTGCTCAACCGCATCCTCAAAGACCCCGAGATGAAGGACGCGGCCGTCATCATCAACGAGTTCGGCGATGTCGGCATCGATCATCTGCTGGTCGAAAGCTCGGGCGATTCGATCATCGAGCTCTCCGACGGCTGCCTGTGCTGCACCGTGCGCGGCGAGCTTGTCGATACGCTGGCGAACCTGATGGATGCCGTGCAGACCGGCCGCGTCAAGCCGGTGAAACGCGTCGTCATCGAAACGACCGGCCTTGCCGATCCGGCGCCGGTCATGCAGGCGATCATGGGCAATCCCGTCATCGCCACCAATTTCGAGCTCGACGGTGTCGTGACCGTCGTCGATGCGGTCAATGGGCTGCAGACGCTCGACAATCACGAGGAAGCGCGCAAACAGGCGGCCGTCGCCGACCGGCTGATCGTCTCGAAGGCATCGCTGGCCGGCGTAACGGCTGGGCTGGAACAGCGCCTGCGGGCGCTCAATCCGCGCGCGGCGATGATGGATGCCGACAGCGCCGAGGCCGGCAGCGCCGCGGTGCTGGTGAACGGGCTCTACGATCCGGCGACGAAGATCGCCGATGTCGGCCGCTGGCTGCGGGACGAGGATGCGCACGAGGCGCATCACCATCACGACCATGCCCATGATGACGATCGCCATCATGATCACGCTGGCGGTCACCACGGCCACCATCATGATCATCACAATCATGATCATGATGGCGCTCACGCGCACCAGCACGCCCACGACGTCAACCGGCACGATGCCTCGATCCGGTCTTTCTCGATCATCGAGGAAAAACCGATCGATCCGATGGCGCTCGAGATGTTCATCGATCTCCTGCGCTCGGCCCATGGCGAGAAGCTGCTGCGGATGAAGGCGATCGTTTCCGTCTCCGACCGGCCGGAACGGCCGTTGGTGCTGCACGGCGTTCAGAGCATCTTCCACCCGCCGGTGCGCCTTGCCGCCTGGCCGGACCCGCAGGATAAGCGTACGCGCATGGTGCTGATCACCAAGGATTTGCCCGAGGCCTTCGTGAAGGATCTGTTCGACGCCTTCCTCGGCAAGCCTCGCATCGACAGGCCCGATCGCGCGGCGCTGTCCGACAATCCGCTCGCAATTCCAGGCGTGCGGATCTAACCGCTCCAACGTTTCGTTGTGATGCGATCGTCTTCAGCCGTTGTGTTTACGGGTGCCCGAAAGCCACCTTGCCTGCTGGCCGCTCAGCAGCGTGCGATAGCGCTCCTGGCTTGCGGTCAGGTGAGCCCGCATGGCGGCGCGGGCGGCTTCCGGGTCACCGGCCGAAATCGCTTTCAGGATTGCCAGATGCTCGCGCTGTAGGCCTTCCTGATAATCGCGCGACAGCGTGCTGTCCGTGCCCCAGGGTGAGGCGATATCGCAGGGGATCGCCCGCATGCCGAGCGCATCGAGAACTTCCACATAATATGAATTGTTCGTGGCAGCCGCGATTTCTCGGTGAAAGGCGAAGTCGCTCTTGCCGGTCGCCTCGCCGCGCTCGAGCAGCCGGTCGAACTCGAAGAAGGCTTCGTGGATCTGCGCTTCCTGGGCTGCATTGCGTCGCAGCGCAGCAAGTCCAGCGCTTTCGATCTCCAGTCCCATCCGCACCTCGATGACGTTGAGTGCATGGGAAATCTTGTTGCCGACGTCGAGGCTGATCGAGCCGAAGGCAATCGTTGGATGGTTCATGACGAAGACACCAGCCCCTTGCCGCGCCTCGACGAGGCCGTCGGCGGCAAGGGTTGCAATCGCTTCGCGGACGACAGTGCGGCTGACTCCGAAAAGCTCGCCCATCCGGGTCTCCGTCGGCAGCTTTTGCCCGGGCGCGTAGGCACCGGACACGACCTGAGCGCGGATGGCCGAAACCACGCCTTCGGAGAGTTTCGGCCTTCGCTCGATCCTTGATTCAACGGCTGTATCGGCCGCCATGTCGCTCTCCTATTTGAACACAGCCGGCAGCCACAGCGAAATTGCCGGGATGTAGGTGACCAGACCGAGCACCACGAGGCCGGCGCCGTAGAACGGCCAGATCGAGCGCATAGCCTCCCAGACCGAAATCTTGCCGACCGCACAGGCCACGAATTGCACGGCCCCGACGGGAGGTGTGTTCAGCCCGATGCCGAAATTCAGGATCATGATCACGCCGAAGTGCACCGGATCGACACCGTAAGCCTGTGCCACCGGCAGGAAGATCGGCGTGCAGATGATGATGGTCGGTCCCATGTCCATGAAGGTGCCGAGCACCAGCATCAGCACATTGAGCAGGAGCAGCACCGTCAGCGGATCGTCGGCGACGCTCTTCATCCAGATAACCAGCGAAGCGGGCACCTTGAGGAAGGCCATCAGCCAGGAAAATGCGGCGGCGGTGCCGATGATCAGGAGCACCATTGCCGTCGTGCGCACGGCGCCCTGCGTGGCGTGGACGAAGTCTTTCCAGCTCATCTGCCGGTAGACGAAGAGGGTTACCAGCAGCGCGTAGAGCACAGCGATGCAGGAGCTTTCCGTCGCTGTGAAAATGCCGGACCTCACCCCGCCGAAGATGATGGCGATCAGCAGAAGCCCGGGCACCGCGACGGCGAGCAGGTGAGCCACCATGACAAAGCCGGGAAACGGCTCCGTCGGATAACCGCGCGAGCGTGCGACGATGTAGGCGGTTACCATGAGCGCGGCTGCGAGCAACAGGCCAGGCAGGACGCCGGCGGTGAACAGATCGGCGATCGATATCTTGCCGCCGGCGGAGATCGAATAGATGATCATATTGTGGGACGGCGGCAGGAGCAGCGCGATCAGGGCTGCCATCGAGGTGACGTTGACCGCGTAGTCGGCACCATAGCCGCGCTGCTTCATCTGCGGGATCATCAGGCCCCCGACGGCTGCGGCCTCTGCCACCGCCGAACCCGAAATGCCGCCGAACAGTGTGGCGGTGACGATATTGACCTGGCCGAGGCCGCCGCGGACATGCCCGACCAGGGAGGCGGCGAAGGCGACGATGCGGCTCGCGATGCCACCGCGCACCATCAGGTCGCCGGCATAGATGAAGAAGGGAATGGCGAGCAGCGAAAACACGCTCATGCCGGAATTGAGCCGCTGAAAGATGACCAGCGGCGGCAGGCCCATATAGGCTACGGTGGCGAAGCTGGCGACGCCAAGGCAGAAGGCGATCGGCGTGCCGATCAGCATCAGGGTGGTGAAAACACCGAACAGAATCCAGAGTTCCATCGCGCTATACCTTCAAATTGGCGTTCGGGTCGGCATTGATGTTTTCGATCTCGACGGCGATCTCCGCCGGCAGAATCTCATCCAGCACGTCGTCGATCGGTTCGCCGGCGAGGCGGAGCACAATGCGCTCCAGCGAGAAGATCACCGCGAGGACACCGCCGCCGGCGAGCGGCAGATAATCGAACGCGCCTGAGATGCCCAGTGACGGCAGGGTGGTGTTCCAGGTCAGGCTCATGAGCGCGCCGCCATACCAGATCATGCCGGCGCCGAAGGCGAGGATGACCACATCCGAAATCATGCGCAGGACACGCTTGCCGGATTTCGGCAGCACGTAGAGCAGCACGTCGAAACCTAGATGATTGTTCTCCCGGATGCCGACGGCGGCGCCGAGGAAGATGAACCAGCTCATCAGCATGACTGAGCCCGGCTCCGTCCAACTCGGCGAGTCGTTCAATACGTAGCGGCAGAATACCTGCCAGGCGACAAAGACCGTCATCAGGATCAGGCCGCCGCCGGCGAGCCACAAGGCAGCGTTGCTTAGGCGCGCCAGGAAGTTGGTGACGGGGATCAGGTTATTCGACATGCAGGCCTCGTCGAAATCGGGCAGACTCTCTCCCTTACAGAGAGGATCGATCAAGAAATGTGGGGCACGAAGGGTGAAATGGGGTGGAGGTAGTCCTCCACCCCGATGGCTCACGCGGCCTCCCGCAAGAAGGAAGGCAAGCGAAGGCTACTGCACAGCCTTTACATCCTCGACCATCTTTTTCAGCACGTCGTCTTTGACGTGCTTTTCGTAGACCGGGGCCATCGCTTCGATGAAGCCCTGCTTGTCCGGTGTGGTGATCTGCGCGCCGAGCTTTTCGACATTGGTACGTGATTCAGCGACCTTGGCCGCCCAGAGCTCGCGCTGCTTGGCGACACTATCCTTGGCTGCCTGCTTGAAGATTTCCTGATCCTCGGGCTTCAGCTTGTCGAACGCGGCCTTGTTCATGACGAACACCTCCGGCAGGATCGTGTGCTCGTCGAGCGAGTAGTTCTTCGCCACTTCCGCATGCTTGGCGGTGTCGTAGCTCGGGAAGTTGTTTTCCGCGCCGTCGATGACGCCGGTTTCGATCCCCGAATAGACTTCGCCATAGGGCATCGGCGTGGCATTGGCGCCGAGGGCCGCCACCATGTCGACGAAGATGTCGGACTGGATGACGCGGAACTTCAGACCTTTCATGTCGGCAACCGAATTGATCGGCTTCGTCTTGTTGTAGAACGAGCGCGCGCCGGCATCGTAGAAGGCTAGGACCACGAGGCCGGCCGGTTCGAACGCCTCCTTGATCTGATCGCCGACCGCGCCGTCCATGACCTTGTGCATGTGCTCTTCCGAACGGAAGATGTAGGGCAGGGCCGGAACGATCGATTCCTTCACCGTGCCGTTAAAGGGCGCCATCGACACGCGATTGAGCTCAATCACGCCGGAGCGTACTTGTTCGATCGTGTCCTTCTCTTCGCCAAGCTGGGCGGAATGGTACACTTCGACCGAATAGCGGCCCTGCGTGCGCTCCTTCACCAGTTCACCGAAATATTTGACGCCCTCAACAGTCGGATAGCCGTCCGGATGAGTATCGGACGATTTCAGCACCGTCTGGCCGCTGGCGGCGCTGCTCATGAATGAAGCGGCAACCATCAGACCGGCCGCCAGTGTAACAAAGTTTTTCATGCTCTCCTCCCAATTTGCATGACGATTATTCTCAGAAGTCCGTATCCCGGCTTTGCCGAAGATCCCTGCACGCTTCGCCTGCTTCCTGCGATCTCCAAGGCCGGCCACGGATGGGCACGATGGAACCGTCACGCGAAAGAGGCTCATGGCGACACAGCAAAGTATCTCGGCGTGCTCATCGGATCTGATGGCGCACGCTTACCTTTTCTCGTGGAAACAGAAGATGCGGATCAGTCAGCCTCCTCTATTCTCGCCGTTCCTCCGACCGGCTCACTATGGCTAGAACCAGCCAAGTATAATGTCAACATACAAAAGCTGTGTAGTTGTATGATGAATTTTGGGCGCGGGAGTGGCTTCGAACGCCAGCCGCGAGAACATGGGCAAGGTAAATTGGAGATGCGCCGGCAGCTGTGATGATGCCGCCTCGGACGGCATCTGCTCTGACTATTTAATGCAGAACAGTTTTAGCGCTTGCGGATGAGGAAGCGATGGCCGTTTTCGGTCTTTTCGGTCTCGACCAGCTCGTGACCGTCCTCATTGCAGAAATGCGGCATGTCGATCACGGCCAGCGGGTCGCTGGTATCGACGAGGATGAGCGCGCCGCTTGCCATGGCGGCGAGCTTCCTGCGTGTCTTCATCACGGGGAGTGGGCATTTCAGGCCGCGAAGATCGTAGAGAACGGGGTTCAAGCCGTTCAGTTCCGCGCCCAGAATTTCCAGAACGGCTTCTTTGCCACGGCTTCCGCCGTTTCCTGCGGTTCGGGCGCGGTAAAGGCCAGCGGGTTCTGCGTCGGCACCGGCACGACCGCCGGGGTGGCGGCAGCGACTGCCATTGGCTGCGCCTGCGGCTGGGCAGGGGCAGCAGGCGTGGCGCCCGGCGCTGATTTGGCGGCGAGGCCCTGAGCGGTGCGCTTGGCCATCAGGTCTTCGAGTTCCGCAACCTTGACCATGCGGCCGGCTTCCAGCGAGGTGCCGGTCGGGGCGAAGGCTAGCTCGCGGCCCTTGCGCAGCTTGGCGACCACCGCCTTGCGCTCGGCTTCGGAGGGGTCGTACCAGGCCATGCCGTCATATTTGCTCAACGCCTTGGTATAGTCGGCATCATAGGTCTTGCCGTAGGACGCAAGGGCGGCCGCAAGCGCCGGCGGCGCCGACATGGCAGGGCATTTGCCGGCGGCATTGAAGGCGCCGCCATCGGTTACCTGCTGGTTGAAGACATATTTCTTCTCGCAGACGTTCACCTCGGGCGGGCGCTTCGTCACTTCGAAATTGTCGTAGCCGACCTTCAGCATCTTCCAGAAGTCGTAATTGCTGTCGAGGCGATGCTTGACCATGTTTTCCGCCGTCATGCGGAAGGGGAAGGCCTGAAGCTGCACGGTTGCCTGGCCGCCCTTGAAGGCGTCGCGGGCAAAGGCGTAAATTTCAAGCACCTGCTGGTCGGTCATCGAATAGCAGCCGGAGGACGAGCAGGCGCCATGGATCATCAGATCGGAGCCGGTGCGGCCGTTCGCCGCGTCGTAGCGGTTCGGGAAGCCGGTGTTGATCGCCAGATAATATTTGGAATTGGGGTTCAGGTTGGCGCGCGTCAGGTCGTAGAAACCTTCCGGCGCCTGCCGGTCGCCGGTTTTTACCTTCGGACCGAGACGGCCGGACCAGGCGCAGATCTTGTAGTCGGCGATCTTGTCGAAACGGTTATCGGTCTTCGCCTTCCAGATCTCCATGGCACCTTCTTCCTTGAAGATGCGGATCATGATCGGCGAATTGCGGTCCATGCCCTTGGCGGACATGGCGGTGAGGATATGAGGGGGGAGCGGCTGCTCGACCTTGTTCTTGACCTTGGAAAGATCGACCTGCGCGGTTTCCAACGCGTCATTACAGCTGGAAAGAGCCAGCGCCATGAGGGAAACATAGGCAAAATGACGTATGCGCATCCAAACTAGCCCATAAAGAAGTGCGACCCGGTCGCCTAAGGAGTCCTGGCACGAGGCAGAATCATAAGCGGCTTATACTTCACAAATCCTTACCAGCCTATGACGTGTGAGGAACGCCCCCGCAAGCGCAAATGTTAGAGATAACATCAATGTGGCCAAGGTTTGGCCTCAATCGGCAAAGAGTTGCAACTAGCCTTACAGATTCCGGCCCATGTTGAGGAATTTCTGGCGCCGTTCGTTGCGCAACTGTTCGCCGGAGCGGGATGCCATTTCAGCCAGCGCATTGGCGATGACGTCGCCGGTTGTGGCAATGACGCTGTCGGGATCCCGATGGGCGCCGCCGAGCGGCTCGGAAATGATGCCATCGATGACGCCAAGTGACTTCAGGTCCTCGGCGGTGATCTTCATGTTGGTCGCGGCTTCCCGGGCGCGGGTCGAATCGCGCCAGAGAATGGAAGCGGCGCCCTCCGGCGAGATAACACTGTAGATCGAATGCTCGAGCATATAGACCCTGTTGCCGGTGGCGATCGCGATTGCGCCGCCCGAGCCGCCTTCGCCGATGACGACGGAAACGAGTGGAACCTTGACGCCTAGACACATTTCCGTCGAACGGGCGATCGCCTCGGCCTGGCCGCGTTCTTCGGCGCCGACGCCGGGATAGGCGCCTGCCGTATCCACCAGCGAAATCACCGGCAGGCCAAAACGATCGGCCATTTCAAGGATGCGGATCGCCTTGCGGTAGCCTTCCGGGCGGGGGCTGCCGAAATTGTGTTTCAGGCGGGACTTGGTGTCGTTGCCCTTTTCCTGGCCGATGACGGCCACGGGCTGACCGCGGAAGCGGGCAAGGCCCGCCTGGATCGCGGCATCCTCGGAAAACTTGCGGTCGCCGGCGAGCGGCGTGAATTCCTGGAACAGCGTCTTGGCGTAATCGACGAAATGCGGGCGCTGCGGGTGGCGGGCGACCTGCGTCTTCTGCCAGGGATTGAGCTTCGAATAGATTTCGACGATCGCCTCACGGACGCGAACCTCCAGCCGGCTGATCTCATCGGTGGTGTCGATGCTCTCGTCTTCCGTTGCGAGCTTCTTCAGCTCGATGATCTTGCCTTCGAGGTCGGAGATCGGCTTTTCGAAGTCGAGATAATTGTGCATGAGGTGCGTTTCCGTTCCTTGTGCCCGGGGCGTTTTCCTGGCTCCGCCCCTTGTCGCCGGTCCTATTCGTGCTTTTTCGCCTGTTTGGCAAGGGGGTGATGCGTCTGGACGAGCTGCTGCAGCCTCTCTTCGAGCACATGCGTGTAGATCTGTGTGGTCGAAATGTCCGAATGGCCGAGGAGTTCCTGGACGACGCGCAGATCGGCGCCGTTGGCGAGCAGATGGCTGGCAAAGGCGTGGCGCATGACATGCGGCGAGATCAGCGACGGCGTCAGGCCGGCGCGGATCGCCAGGTTCTTCAGGTCTCGCGCAAAAACCTGGCGCGGCAGGTAGCCCTCCTTCGAGGCGGCCGGAAACAGCCAGGGGCTTTCCTGCGGCTCCTTCGCCACGGCATTTTCGGCCGTCAGCAGCCGCCCGTAGGATTTCAGGGCCTTGATCGCCGATTGCGACAACGGCACCAGCCGCTCCTTGTTGCCCTTGCCGCGGATCATCAGGAAGCGGCCCTCCTGGTCGAGGACGCGGGCGGGAAGCGAGACGAGCTCGCTGACGCGCATGCCGGTGGCATAAAGCAGCTCCAAGAGCGCCAGCATGCGCAGGCGCTGCAACTGACCCGGGGCCGGATCGTCGGCCTCGGTCTGCGCCTGGAATAGCAGCCTGCCGACCTCCTCGACCCCCATCGTCTTCGGCAGCGGACGCCCTTTCTTCGGCGCGTCGAGCACGCCGGTGGGGTCATCGGTGCGAATGCCTTCAGCGTAGAGGAACTTGTAGAACTGCCGCATGGCCGCAAGCCGGCGCGCCTGCGAGGAGGGCTTGAAACCCTGGCTTGCGAGCGAAGCGAGATAGGCGGAAAGGTCGGCGGAGGCGGCCTCGGTCAACCGTATGCTGCGGCCGTTCAGGAAGGACCTGATGTCATCGAGATCGCGCTCATAGGACTGCAGGGTGTTGGTGGCGGCGCCGCGTTCGGCGCTCATCATTTCCAGGAAGGATTCCACATGGACGCGGCCGAGATCCCTCATGTCGCTCACTTCCCGGTGGTGTTGATCGTGCCCGTCGCCGGCGGATTGACCCGTTCGGACGGAATGCGAATCGTCACGTCGCGCGGCTCGGGCTCCACGAAGGTCGCAAGCGCCCACATCGCTCCGTAAACCGTCCCGGCGAGGATCGCGCAGACGAACAGAAAACGGAACAGGGTCGGCATCCGGCAACTCCTTCATGCTCTGCTTCTGTTATAAGAAGCGTATCTGCAAGTGCAAGAAGCGGTATTCAAGCCATGATTCCCTTGTCCGCGACTTGACGCTCCATCTGCATTTGTCGATACGGTTTGCAAACAAAGTGTGAATGGACCGATGAGTGAACCACTGCTGACCGTTGCTGACAGCCTGAAAGACAGAGCTCGCGCCGCGCTCGGTTCACGCAATCTGATCCTTGTCGGCCTGATGGGGGCGGGAAAATCCTCGGTCGGGCGCATTGTCGCAAGCCAGCTCGGGATTCCCTTCATCGACAGCGACCACGAAATCGAGCGGGTGTCGCGCATGACGATCGCCGAACTTTTCGCGGCCTATGGCGAGGACGAATTCCGGGCGCTGGAAACGCGGGTCATGAAGCGTCTGCTGAAGAGCGGTCCGCGCGTCGTCTCGACCGGCGGCGGCGCCTTCGTCAATGAGCGGACGCGCAGGCATATCAAGCGGGGCGGCCTTTCGGTCTGGCTGAAGGCGGATCTCGACGTGCTTTGGGAACGGGTCAACAAACGCGACACGCGGCCGCTGCTCAAGACCGAAAATCCGAAGCAGACGCTCGAGAGCCTGATGAACGCACGTTATCCGATTTACGCCCAGGCCGACCTTACTGTGATCTCGCGCGATGTGCGCAAGGAAATCATGGCCGACGAGGTGCTGACGGCCGTGATCGAAGCTCAGAAAGAAAGTACAGCGTCATGAATGCGATAACCTCCGCTCCCGCCGTCCAGACTGTGCATGTGCCGCTCGGCGAGCGCGCCTATGACATCCTGATCGGGCCGGGGCTGATCGCGCGGGCCGGGGCCGAAATCGCCTCTCGCCTCAAGGGCCGCAAGGCGGCGGTCATCACCGACGAAAATGTCGCTCCGCTTTATCTCGAAGCGCTCGTTGCAAGCCTTGCTGATGCGGGCATCGTCTCGGCTGCGGTGGTGCTGCCGGCTGGCGAGAAGACCAAGAGTTTCGAGCATCTGATGACGGCCTGCGACAAGGTGCTGGAAGCCCGGGTTGAGCGCAATGATTATGTCATCGCGCTCGGCGGCGGCGTCATCGGCGATCTCTCGGGATTTGCAGCCGGCATTGTTCGCCGGGGCGTGCGCTTCGTGCAGGTGCCGACCTCGCTGCTGTCGCAGGTCGATTCCTCTGTCGGCGGCAAGACCGGGATCAATTCCCGCCACGGCAAGAACCTGATCGGCGTGTTCCATCAGCCGGACCTGGTCCTGGCCGATACCGATGTGCTGAATTCGCTGAGCGAGCGTGAATTTCGAGCCGGTTATGCCGAAGTCGCGAAATACGGTCTGATTGACAAGCCGGATTTCTTCGCCTGGCTGGAAGCGAACTGGAAGGCCGTGTTCGCTGGCGGCGCCGCCCGCATCGAGGCGATCGCCACCAGTTGCCAGGCGAAGGCCGATGTCGTCGTCGCCGACGAGCGAGAGAACGGCCAGCGGGCGCTGCTCAATCTCGGCCACACCTTCGGCCATGCGCTGGAAGCGGCGACCGCCTATGACAGCCGCCGCCTTGTGCACGGCGAAGGCGTTTCGATCGGCATGGTGCTGGCGCATGAATTCTCCGCACGGATGAACCTTGCCAGCCCCGACGATGCGCGCCGCGTCGATCGGCATCTGCAGGCGGTCGGCTTGCCGACCCGGATGTCCGACATTCCGGGCGAGCTGCCGCCGGCCGAGGCGCTGATGGATGCGATTGCGCAGGACAAGAAGGTCAAGGGCGGCAAGCTCACCTTCATCCTGACGCGCGGCATCGGCCAGTCCTTCGTCGCCGACGACGTTCCGGCCTCCGAGGTGATCAGCTTTCTCAGGGAAAAACATCCCTGATGACGGTCGAAGGCGCTCTGGCATTTCTCGCGACATATTGGCCGGAGATCCTTTCGATCACGGCGCTCGTCCTGATGTCCGCCTTCTTTTCCGGCTCGGAAACCGCGCTGACCGCCGTTTCGCGCAGCCGCATCCATACGCTTGAGGTCAACGGCGACGAGCGCGCCGGCATCGTCCGCCAGCTGATCGAGCGGCGCGACCGGCTGATCGGCGCGCTGCTGATCGGCAACAATCTCGCCAATATCCTGTCGTCGTCGATCGCCACCAGCCTGTTTCTCGGGCTGTTCGGCAGTTCCGGCGTGGCGCTGGCGACGCTGGCGATGACCGTCATCCTCGTCATCTTCGCGGAAGTGCTGCCGAAGAGCTGGGCGATCTCGACGCCGGAGCGCTTCGCGCTTGCGGTGGCGCTTCCAGCCAGGCTTTTCGTCACCGTCGTCGGGCCGGCATCCTCCTTCGTCAATGCGATCGTGCGGCGGATTCTGGCACTGTTCGGCATCAATCTCTCATGGGAGGTGTCGATGCTGACGGCGCATGAGGAACTGCGCGGCGCCGTCGATCTGCTCCACCGTGAGGGCTCGGTGGTAAAGGCCGATCGCGACCGGCTCGGCGGCGTGCTCGACCTCGGTGAACTGGAATTGTCAGACATCATGGTCCACCGGACCGCGATGCGGGCGATCAATGCCGACGATCCGCCGGAAACGGTGGTGCGCGCCATCCTCGAGAGCCCCTATACGCGCATGCCGCTGTGGCGCGGCACGATCGACAACATCATCGGCGTCGTCCATGCCAAGGATCTCCTGCGCGCACTGGCCGAGCCGAACATGGAGCCGCAGAACCTCGATATCGTCAGAATTGCGCAGAAGCCGTGGTTCGTGCCCGACAGCACCAACCTCGAAGACCAGCTCAATGCCTTCCTGCGCCGCAAACAGCATTTCGCCGTCGTCGTCGACGAATATGGCGAGGTGCAGGGCATCGTCACGCTTGAGGATATTCTCGAGGAAATCGTCGGCGACATTTCCGACGAGCATGACATCGAGATTCAGGGCGTGCGCCAGGAGGCGGATGGTTCGATCGTCGTCGACGGCGGCGTGCCGATCCGCGACCTCAACCGTGCGCTCGACTGGAGCCTGCCCGACGAGGAGGCGACGACGATCGCCGGCCTCGTCATCCATGAATCGATGACCATTCCGGAAGAGCGCCAGGCCTTCACCTTTTATGGCAAACGGTTCGTCGTCATGAAGCGGGAGAAGAACCGCATCACCAAGCTGCGCATTCGTCCGGCCGGGGAAGACGGCGTAAAGCCGGCCTGATCGGCTTGGCGCGAAGACAACCGGTTCCTATATAGGTTGCGGCTCTACCATCGCGTCGCCTCGCCGGGGGCTGCCGGTTCGACGGCCAGCGCGTGCAGGCCGGCATCGAGTTCCGGTTTCAACAGATCCGTGATGGCCCGGTGGCGCGCCAGCCGCGACAGGCCGGCAAATTTTGCCGAAACGATCCTCACCCGCATGTGGGTTTCGCCGGTGCCTGTGATATCGGGCTGGTGGCCGGCATGCAGGTGGCTTTCGTCGATGACGCTCAGGCGGTCGGGGGCGAAGGCTTCGACAAGTTTCTCTTCGATGCGGGTCTTGAGAGTCATCATCCGGTCTTGCTGTTGCGCGAAAGGGGTTCCCACCAAGCCAGCAACATTCCCATTTGTCAATTCTTGTTGTCGCCTTCCGACAGCCCCATAATTAGCGCCGCCATGAGACTTGATTCCAAATATTTCGATCGCATCCGAACACGCCGCAAACGCGAGCAGGAGGCAGAGCAGGCACCGCCTACCTGCCAGTGGGACGGCTGTGACAAGAAAGGTTCGCATCGCGCGCCGGTCGGGCGCAATGCGGAAGGCCAGTTCTTTTTGTTCTGTTTCGAGCACGTCAAGGAATACAACAAGGGCTACAACTATTTCTCCGGTCTTTCGGACGGCGAGATCGCGCGATACCAGAAAGAGGCGATCACCGGCCACCGGCCGACATGGACGGTCGGCGTCAACAAATCGGCGAAGGACAGTCCGCTGCATTCGGAAGTCCGCTCCGGCGCCTATACGCGCGTTCGCGATCCCTTCGGCTTCGTCAAGGAAGGCGGCAAGGGCAGCGGCCCGCGTTTTCCCCAGGCGCGCAAGCTGAAATCGCTGGAAAGCAAGGCCTTCGATACGATGGGGCTGCATGCCAATGCGACATCGGCGGAGATCAAGAGCCGCTACAAGGAACTGGTCAAGAAGCACCACCCGGATGCCAATGGCGGCGACCGCGGCTCGGAGGAGCGTTTCCGCGCCGTCATCCAGGCCTATCAATTGTTGAAGCAGAACGGTTTTTGTTAATTCCCGTCCTTGCTCTTAGGCTTCAATCGGGTATGGTCCAAATCGGCTGAGGCCGCAGGCAAACGCGGCTCCTATTTGCGTGTTTACCCATCGCCTCCGCCGACCTTCCGGACGCGGCGTTTCTTGTCCGGGACTCTTTCAAGAATGCTCGCAAGCGGTCATCATCCCGCCGAGGTTTCGTTTCAGTCCCGGAGAAGTATCGCCGACGTTCCGACCTGGACGGGCGCGGATAACATCGCGGCGTCACGGTTGCGACATGGCCTGAGACAGTATGGCCGGGTGGCATCACCCGCCTTGGAGACATGATGAGCAAGATCGACCTGGATATATCTGAACTGCCCGATACCACCGTTTCGGTCCGCGAGACCTTTGGCATCGATTCGGACATCCGCGTTCCCGCCTACAGCAAGGGCGACGCCTATGTGCCGGACCTCGATCCCGACTATCTGTTCGACCGCGACACGACGCTCGCCATTCTCGCAGGCTTTGCCCACAACCGACGCGTGATGATCTCCGGCTATCACGGCACCGGCAAGTCCTCGCATATCGAACAGGTGGCGGCACGACTCAACTGGCCTTGCGTGCGCATCAACCTCGACAGCCATGTCAGCCGTATCGATCTCGTCGGCAAGGACGCGATCGTCGTCAAGGACGGGCTGCAGGTCACCGAATTCAAGGACGGCATCCTGCCCTGGGCCTATCAGCACAATGTCGCGCTCGTCTTCGACGAATATGATGCCGGCCGTCCCGATGTGATGTTCGTCATCCAGCGCGTGCTCGAATCCTCCGGCCGCCTGACGCTGCTCGACCAGAGCCGCGTCATCCGGCCGCACCCGGCCTTTCGCCTGTTTGCGACCGCCAATACGATCGGCCTCGGTGACACCACGGGCCTTTATCACGGCACGCAGCAGATCAACCAGGCGCAGATGGACCGCTGGTCGATCGTCACGACGCTGAACTATCTGCCGCATGATCACGAAGTGAATATCGTCGCCGCCAAGGTGAAGAGCTTCGGCAAGGACAGGGAAGGCCGCGAGATCGTGTCAAAGATGGTGCGTGTCGCGGATCTGACCCGCGCTGCCTTCATGAACGGCGACCTGTCGACCGTCATGAGCCCGCGCACGGTCATTACCTGGGCCGAGAACGCCGAGATCTTCGGCGATCTCGCCTTCGCCTTCCGCACCACCTTCCTCAACAAGTGCGACGAGCTGGAGCGACCGCTGGTCGCCGAGCACTATCAGCGCGCCTTCGGCGTCGAGCTGAAGGAAAGTGCCGCCAACATCGTTCTCGGAGCCTGAGACCGACCGATCATGGCAGCTCGCGGTGACAATTCGAAAGCAAAGCCCGGTGCGCCCGTCGACGTCGAGCCGTTGCGCCGGGCGATATCAGGCTGCGTGCGCTCGATCGCCGGCGACGGCGATGTCGAGGTGACCTTCGCCAACGAACGGCCGGGCATGACCGGCGAGCGCATCCGGCTGCCGGAGCTTTCCAAGCGGCCGACGGCGCACGAGCTGGCGGTCACCCGCGGGCTTGGCGATTCCATGGCGCTGCGGCTGGCCTGCCATGACGAGAAGGTGCATACGACGATGGCGCCACAGGGCTCGGATGCCCGGGTGATCTTCGATGCGGTCGAGCAGGCGCGCGTCGAATCGATCGGCGCGCTACGCATGGAGGGCGTGGCGGCGAACCTGCGCTCCATGACGGAAGAGAAATATTCCAAGGCGAACTTCACCGGCATCGAGCGCCAGGAAGACGCACCGATCGGCGAAGCCGTCGCGATGATGGTGCGCGAGAAGCTGACCGGCCAGCGCCCGCCGGCCTCCGCCGGCAAGGTGCTCGACCTCTGGCGCGGTTTCATCGAGGACAAGGCGGGCTCCGAGCTCGACAACCTGTCGGGCGCGATCAACGACCAGCAGGCCTTCGCCAAGGTGATCCGCAACATGCTGTCGGCCATGGAGATGGCCGAGGAATACGGCGACGACGACAGCCAAGCCGACAATGACGATCAGTCGGAGCAGGAAGACCAGCCGAGCGGCGACGAGCAGGATCAGGACGAGGTCGACGAGGATGCCGGCACCGATGCCGCCCCGGTCGAGGACAGTGAAGTCGCCGACGAACAGATGGAGGACGGCGAGACCGAAGGCGCCGAAATCTCCGACGACGACATGATGGAAGAGGGCGAGGACGATTCGGAAACGCCGGGCGAGACCCGCCGCCCGAACACCCCATTCGCCGATTTCAACGAGAAGGTCGATTATCACGTCTATACCGAAGAGTTCGACGAGATCATCACCGCCGAGGAGCTCTGCGACGCCGCTGAGCTGGAGCGCCTGCGCGCCTTTCTCGACAAGCAGCTGGCGCATCTGCAGGGCGCCGTCGGCCGCCTCGCCAACCGGCTGCAGCGCCGCCTGATGGCGCAGCAGAACCGCTCCTGGGATTTCGACCTGGAGGAAGGTTATCTCGATCCGGCCCGGCTGCAGCGCATCATCATCGATCCGATGCAGGCGCTCTCCTTTAAGATGGAACGCGACACGCAGTTTCGCGATACGGTCGTCACCCTGCTCATCGACAATTCCGGCTCGATGCGCGGCCGGCCGATCACGGTCGCCGCCACCTGCGCCGACATTCTTGCCCGCACGCTGGAGCGCTGCGGCGTCAAGGTCGAGATCCTCGGCTTTACGACAAAGGCCTGGAAGGGCGGGCAGGCGCGTGAAAGTTGGCTTGCCGGCGGCAAGCCGCAGACGCCGGGCCGTCTCAACGACCTGCGCCACATCGTCTACAAATCGGCCGATGCGCCCTGGCGGCGGGCGCGCGCCAATCTCGGGCTGATGATGCGCGAGGGCCTGCTCAAGGAAAATATCGACGGCGAGGCGCTAATCTGGGCGCATAACCGCCTGCTTGCGCGCCGCGAACAGCGGCGCATCCTGATGATGATCTCGGACGGGGCGCCGGTGGACGATTCGACGCTGTCGGTCAATCCCGGCAATTATCTGGAGCGGCATTTGCGCGCCGTCATCGAACGGATCGAGACCCGTTCGCCGGTGGAATTGCTGGCGATCGGTATCGGTCATGACGTGACGCGCTACTACCGCCGGGCCGTGACGATCGTCGATGCCGACGAGCTTGCCGGCGCGATGACCGAGCAGCTTGCCTCGCTTTTCGAAGATCAATCCGCCCAGCCGCGCGGCGGCCGGCTGCGCCGTGCCGGCTGACGCCGCTTAGGGAAATGTCCGGAATGACAGGCAAGCGCCTCTGCCACGCGGTGTCGATCGCTCTTTGCATCGTAACAGGCGCGTGCCCCTCATGGGCGGGTGGCGAGGTGCCGGTCATTAGCCGGCAAATATCAGATTTCGGGATCGGCTCGTCGGAGACGAAATTCGGATCGCTGGAATTTCTCGGCGGGCTGGAGATGGTTTCCGGCAAGGCGCTGTTCGGCTCGCTTTCCTCCATCCGTTTCCGGCCGGACCAGAAGCATTTCGTGGTCGTGCTCGATACCGGCCAGTGGCTGACCGGCAGCATCGAGCGCGATGCCAGGGGCAAGCTTTCGGGCCTTTCGGATGTCGAGATCACCCCGATGAAGAACCGTGCAGGCCTGAGTTTGGAAGGCAAGGGATTTATGGATGCCGAGGGCCTGGCGCTCGACGGCGACCGGATCCTGATCTCCTTCGAGCAGGATCATCGGGTCGATATCTATCCCGATCCGGGCTTTGCCGAATCGCGGGCGATCGGCACCCTTCCGCTCCTCATTCCGCGCAAGATGCTGAAGGACAATCGCGGCATCGAGACGATTGCTGTTGCGCCGGCATCGAGCCCGCTCAAGGGCGGTGTGGTTGTGGTCTCGGAGCGCGGCCTCGACAGCGAGGGCAACCGGGTGGCGGCGATTCTCAGCGGGCCGCTGAAAGGGCGTTTTGCGGTGGCGCGGGACGGGAGTTTCGACGTCACCGACGGGACCTTCCTGCCGAACGGCGACCTGCTGCTGCTCGAACGCCGCTTCAACATGGCCGAGGGCATCGGCATGCGCCTTCGCCGCATCAAGGGCGCCGATATCAGGCCGGGGGCCGTGGTCGAGGGCGAATTGCTGCTCGAAGGCAATTTCAATTCGCAGATCGACAATATGGAGGGGCTCGATGCTTTTCAGGCGGCAGACGGCACGACCCATATCGTTCTGGTGTCGGACGACAACCATTCCATTCTGCAGCGTAATCTGATGCTGGAATTCCGGCTCGCCGAAGAGCCGCAATTGCTCGGATCGTCAGATTGACGTCACATGCCTCGGTTATCCCGCCGGCGGTATCGCAGAAGCGGCGGTTTTCGGAGGAGAATCATGGTGCATATTCATGTCATGGGCGCGTCCGGTTCCGGCACCACATCGCTCGGCCGTGCGCTTTCTGAAAAGCTGGATATCGCCCATCTCGACACCGACGATTTCTTCTGGCTGCCGACCGATCCGCCGTTCAGGACACCGCGGGATGCCGGCGAGCGCATAAGGCTGCTGCTTGAGGAGACGCGGCGGCCCGGCGGCTGGATTCTTTCAGGATCGGCGCTGAAATGGGGAAGGCCGCTCGAGCCGCTCTACGATCTGATCGTGTTCCTCAGGATCGAGCCGGAGCTTCGCATGGCGCGAATCCGTGCGCGCGAGGCAGCTCGATACGGAGACAGGATCGGGCCTGGCGGCGACATGGAAGTGAAAAGCGGAGAATTCCTGGCATGGGCAGCAAGCTACGATACGGCCGGCCCCGAGCGCCGCAGCCTTACGGCGCATGAGCAATGGCTGGAAACGCAAACCGCGCCGGTGCTGCGGCTCGATTCGTCGCGAGACATCGACGATCTGCTCGCGGAGGTTCTGCTGCACCCCGCCATCGCCGCCGGCGCGGTCCGGCGGCGTCGGTGACTTCTCCAGCGTGTTCAGTTGGCGCGGGCGGGCTGCATCGGCCGCAGCACGTTCATCAGCGCGCCATAGGGCAGCAGCATGACGAGGCCGACGATCATCTTGACGGCGAAATCGCCGATCGCCCAGGAAATCCAGCGCGGCGCCTCGCCAGCGAAAACACCAAGGATCGGAGCCGCTTCCAGCGCAAAGGGCTCGTTCGGGCCGAGGAAGACGAAAAACGCGGCAAAGGAAAGCGAAAAGAACATCACCGTATCGAGCGCCGAGCCGATCAGCGAGCCGAGGAGCGGCGCGCGCCACCAGGCCTGGCGGCGAAGGCGGTTGAAGACGGCAATATCGAGCAGCTGCCCGGCGAGATAGGCCGAGCCGGAGGCGATGGCGATGCGCGGTGCCGAGGTGAAGAAGGAGAGGCTGACGCCGACGACGAAACCGGCAAGGACGACCTTGCGGGCGGCCTGCGGGCCGAACTGGCGATTGGTCAGATCGGTGATCAGGAAGGCGACCGGATAGGAGAAGGCGCCCCAGGTCAGGATGTCGGCGAGGTTGATGCCGGCGACTTCGGCGTTCAGCGGAAACTGAACGAGGAAGTTGGAGGCGACGACGACGAGCGTCATCAGCGCGACATAGGCGATGGTATAGCGGGTCTTCAGCATTTTTTTATCCTGGGTGATGCCACCAGTTGGAGAGACGATCCGGCAAAGCAAAAGGCTTGTCCGGTTTCACCCGTTCAAGCCTTTGAAGCCGTATGCAAGAAGGGCGGAAGCTTAGGCAGCAACAGCCGCTTCGGCGGTCTTCTTGGCGATCTGGCGGCGCAGCAGACGTGCGCGCATCGACAGTTCGTTTTCGCTGGCCTTCAGCAGGAAGGCATCGAGGCCGCCACGATGCTCGACGGAACGAAGAGCAGCAGCCGAAACGCGAAGACGATAACGCTGGTTGAGAGCGTCGGAAATCAGCGTTACCTGGCACAGGTTCGGCAGGAACCGGCGCTTGGTCTTGTTGTTGGCATGGCTGACATTGTTACCAGTCAGGACGGCCTTGCCGGTCAATTCGCACACGCGGGACATGGAACACCTATTCTTGTTTTTCTCGGGCCATCGAATTGCCATCCCCGGCAAAACCGGGCTCGCAATCCAACAGGCATGATTGGAAAGTTGCGGTTCTATAGTCAGAGAGCCTGCTCGCGTCAAGCCAAACCTTGGCCTTTCCCGCAATTCTGTCAAAAAGCTGCTGTTTTCTTCCCGGCATGGCGGGCGTATAGAGCGTTTCGGCAAGGGCTGCCGCGCGCGGCAAGACAAGGCTTCACACATGGCTCATTCGGGCAGACGCATTTTTATTTCGGCCATCGCCGCGTTTCTTGCCATACCGGCATCGGCGGCCGAGATCCAGCACCGGACGGTATACCGGGTGACCCTTGCCGGCCTGCCGATCGCGCGCGCCGCGTTCCTGACGCAGATCGAGGATGATCACAGCTACACGATCGCCGGCGATATCAAATCCGCGGGCCTTGCCGATCTCGTCACGAGCATCTCGGCAAAGACCAGCGTCAGCGGCGTCGTCCGTAACGACCGGCTGCAGGCGCTGAAATATTCGCTCTACTACAAGAAAGGCAAGAAAGCCCGCGTCTACGAGGTCAGCTATCGCAACGGCGATATCATCTCGGCGACGACGACCCCGCAGCCGAAGCGGCCGAAGAACTGGATCGACGTTACGCCGCGCGACATGCGCTCGGTGCTCGACCCGATCTCCGGCCTGGTCTTTACCGGCGACACCAAGGTCTGCTCGCAGACGCTGCCGATCTTCGATGGGGAGACGCGCATGGATCTGGTGCTCTCGCCGAAGGGCGACAAGGATTTTTCGACCGACGGCTTCAAGGGCAAGGCGGTTGTCTGCGGCGTGCGCTTCGTGCCGCGCTCGGGCTACAAGAAGGGCCGCAAGGATATCGACTATCTGAGCAAGAGCGACCGCATGGAAATCTGGTTTGCCAAGTCGGACGCGGCAAATGTATATGCTCCCGTCTATGTGCGCATTCCAACCGAATATGGGATGGTGACGATCACTGCCGTCAAATATGGCAGCGTCAGCTGACGGAGCTTTGGCCTCCGTGAAGGGGGACAGGTGAAGCTTCGCGCGACGTTGATCGGTTTTACGGCCATTCTGATGTGGTCCTTCCTGGCGCTGTTTACGGCTGCTTCGGGCAAGATGCCGCCGTTCCAGCTTTCGGCCATCTGCTTTGCGATCGGCAGCGTCCCCGGCCTCGTCGTGCTTATTCTCAACCCGTCGCGGCTGACGCTGCTGAAGCAGCCGGCAAAGGTCTGGCTGACCGGCATTGCCGGGCTCTTCGGCTACCATTTCCTCTATTTCACCGCGCTGAGGAACGCGCCGGCGGTGGAGGCGGGGCTGATCGCCTATCTCTGGCCGCTGCTGATCGTCGTCGGCTCGGCGCTGCTGCCGGGCGAACGGCTGCGCTGGTATCACGTGGCGGGCGCGCTGGCCGGGCTTTGCGGCACCTTCCTGATCGTCGGCCGCAACGGCATCGATTTCGACGGCGCCTATGCCGTCGGTTACGGCGCCGCCTTCCTCTGCGCCTTCACCTGGTCGGGCTATTCGCTGTTGACGCGGCGCTTCGAGGCCGTCTCCACCGACGTCGTCACCGGCTTCTGCCTTGCGACGTCAATCCTGTCGTTCTTCTGCCATCTCGGCCTCGAGGCGACCGTCTGGCCGGCAACGGGCTTCGAATGGATCGCCGTCATCGGGCTCGGGCTTTTGCCCGTCGGCGCTGCCTTCTACGCCTGGGATTACGGCGTCAAGAACGGCGATATCCAGATCCTCGGCGCGGCAAGTTATGCAGCCCCCCTGCTTTCGACGCTGATCCTGACGCTGTTCGGATTTGCCGAGCCGAGCTGGCGGATCGCGCTCGCCTGCCTGCTCGTTACCGGCGGGGCGGTGCTGGCCGCCCAGGAGATGTTCCGTCGCAAGTCCCGGCTGCGGCCGGCCGCGGCGGAATAGGTCTTAGAGCCTTTCCTGGTTAGATTGAAGCATTCTGCCGGAGCAGGTTTTCGTCGGGGCAGAGGCGATTGGCGACGGGCATACCCCAAGGTACGTCCGAGCCGATCGCCTCTGATCCTGGCTAGAGATGCCCGGCCCACCGGCCGCGCCGCTTCGCCGTGGCGAAGCGATCAGTGCGCCCGGCGATTCCCAAGTCTTGCAGATTTGCCAGGCAAATCTGCGGGAGGGTTGGCTGAAACGGGCCGCCTGCTCGACCGGCCGGCTTGGCCGTAGGGCTTGGCTACGACGCGCGCCGGCCGGTCGACCATCCGACTCCGTTTGAGCCAACAGAATGCTTCAATCTAACCAGGAAAGGCTCTAACCGCCGGGCGTCCAGCCGGGCGGGGCCATTTCGAAGCTTGAAAATACGAAACCGGGCGAAACGGTGCAGCCGACCAGGGTGAAATCGCCAAGGGTTTCGGCCGATTGCCACCAATTGGCGGGAATGATCGCCTGCGGTCGCTCGCCTGCGATCAGATTCGGTCCGAGCGTCAGGGTCTCGCTTGCCGCCCCGTCCTGCGAGCGGTGCAGCGCCAGCGGCGCGCCGGTGTAGTAATGCCAGATTTCGGCGGCGTCGTGGACGCGATGCCAGTGCGAGCGCTGCCCGCGGGTCAGGAGGTAATAGATCGCGGTGGAATGTCCGCGCTCTCCGCCCGCCGTATCGCGGAATGTCTCGACGTACCAGCCGCCTTCCGGATGGGGCTGCATGCCAAGTTGCCGGACGATGTCCTCGGGCGGCATCAGAAATTGTCCTTGCGCTTGCGGATCTCGGCGAAGACTTCCTCGTTCGTCTTGCCTTCCATGATCAGGTTGCGGCGGATCGCCGGATCGCCGGCGCGCAGGAATGGATTGGTTTCCTTTTCCAGTCCCAGCGTCGTCGGGACGGTGAACTTGCCCTCGGCGCGCAAAGCCTCGATCTCGGCGGCGCGGCTCTTCAGGCGTTCATTGTCGGGATCGACCGTCAGTGCGAAGCGGGCGTTGGAGAGTGTATATTCGTGGCCGAAATAGATGGCCGTCTCATCGGGCAGCACGGCAAGTTTCTGCAGGGAATGCCACATGTCGGCCGCGGGGCGCTCGAACAGGCGGCCGCAGCCGAGAGCAAACAGTGTGTCGGCGGCAAAAAGCAGCTTGTCGTCGACGAAGTGATAGCAGATGTGGCCGGCGGTGTGTCCCGGCGTCTCGATCACGTTGACCGTGTGGTTGCCGAAGAGGAACCTGTCGCCATCCGCCATCGTCCGGTCGAGGCCGGGAATGGCGACGGCCTCGTTGATCGGGCCGATGATTTCACAGCCGAACTGCTCCTTCAGCGCCAGATTGGCGGCAACGTGATCGGTGTGATGATGGGTGGTGAAGATATGCGTGATCTTCCAGCCGCGCCGTGTCGCCGCTTCCAGGATCGGCGCCTCCTCCGGCGCGTCGATTGCAGCGGTAAATCCCGTCTCCGGATCGTGCACGAGAACGCCGAAATTATCGGTGCGGCAGAGAAAAACGGCTAATTCCAAAGGTTTCATCGTTCAATAATCCTTTGTCCTGCGAGTCTCGCGGGAATGTAGAGGTTCCGGCCTTGAAGTCCAACCGCCCGCTGATAACATTTGTCGCAATGCACGCCGATATCGTCGACCTACGTCAGTTCTATCATTCCGACCTCGGGCGTTTTGCCGAGCAGTCGATCGCCATGGCGCTGGCCTCGCTCTGGGTGCGCCTCCCGCAGGAGCGTCTGGTCGGTCTCGGTTATGCCGTGCCCTTCCTCGATCGGTTCCAGGCCGATACCGAGCGCACCTTTGCTTTCATGCCGGCCGGGCAGGGCGCGGTGAACTGGCCGATGGGCTCGCTGTCGTCGACGACGCTGATTTTCGATGAGGAACTGCCGCTGCCGGATTCCTCGATCGACCGGGTGTTGATGGTGCACTCGCTGGAATTTGCCGAAAGCCCGCGCGAGACGCTGAAGGAACTCTGGCGGGTGCTGGCACCGGGCGGACGGCTTGTCATCGTCGTGCCGAACCGGCGCGGCGTGTGGGCTCGCATGGAGCATACGCCCTTCGGTTCGGGCCGGCCCTATTCGCGCGGTCAGCTGACACATCTGCTGCGCGAGACGAATTTCACGCCCGGCGCGACAGCCGAAGCGCTGTTCTTTCCGCCCTCGAAACTCAGGACCATCCTGCGGCTTCGCCGCGCCTTCGAGCGGATCGGCCGGACGCTGTGGCCGGCCTTTTCGGGCGTCATCATCGTCGAGGCGCAGAAGCGGCTCTATCAGGGACTGCCGGTGGCGGCACGCGCCTCCCGCCGCGTCTTCGTGCCGGTGCTCGCACCGCACGGCGTGCCGACGACGCGCAACCGGTGACCCCGTTCCCGGCTCTCGACAAGAACCGCATTCCGCTTTAATGCCACTGGGTCATTTTCCGGAAAATCCAAGGTCGACCCATGAGCGTTGAGATCAGCAAGCCCGTTCCGCGTCCCGGTATTCTCGATATCGCATCCTATGTGCCGGGCAAGGAACATGCGCCGGGTGTTGCGCGCGTCTACAAGCTCTCTTCCAATGAAACGCCGCTCGGCGCCAGCCCGAAAGCGATCGAGGCGGTCAAGGCCGCTGCCGACAATCTGGGACGTTATCCCGACGGGCAGGCGATCGAACTGCGCGAGGCGATCGCCGCCGTGCACGGCCTCAATCCGGCAAACATCCTCTGCGGCAACGGTTCGGACGAACTGCTCGGCCTGCTCTGCCATGTCTATCTCGGCGCCGGCGACGAGGGCATCATCACCGAGCACGGCTTCCTGGTCTACAAGATCCAGATCATGGGCACGGGTGCCACGCCCGTCGTCGTGAAGGAAAAGGACTTTACCGTCGATGTCGACGCGATCCTTGCCGCGGTGACGGAAAGGACGATGATCGTCTTCATCGCCAATCCCGGCAATCCCACGGGCACCTATGTTCCGGTCAGCGAAATCCGCCGCCTGCAGGCCGGCCTGCCGAAACACGTCGTCCTCGTGCTCGATGCGGCCTACGCCGAATATGTGCGCCGCAACGATTACGAAGCCGGCATCGAAGTCGTGTCTTCCAATTCCAACGTGGTGATGACCCGCACCTTTTCGAAGGCCTACGGTCTGGCGGCGCTGCGCGTCGGCTGGATGTATGCGCCCGCCGAGATCGTCGACGCGGTGAACCGCGTCCGTGCGCCGTTCAACCTGAATGCGGCGGCGATCGCTGCCGGTGCCGCGGCCATCCGCGACCAGGCCTTCGTCCAGCAGGCCGTCTCCTACAACCAGATGTGGGTGGAAACGCTGACGGAGGCGCTGGAAGCGATCGGTCTGAAAGTCACGCCGTCGGTCGCCAATTTCGTCCTCATCCATTTCCCCGAGATTGATGGCAAGCGCGCCGCCGATGCCGACGACCTGCTGACGAGCCGCGGTTACATCCTGCGCGCCGTGCGCAGCTACGGCTTTTCCAATGCGCTGCGCATGAGCATCGGTCCTGAAGAGGCCAATCGCGGCGTCATTGCAGCACTCCGCGAATTCATGGGACGTCAGGCATGAACGTGCTGTTTGACCGAATCGCGCTGATCGGCATCGGCCTGATCGGATCTTCGCTCGCCCACGACATTCGCCGGCTCGGGCTGACGAAGGAGATCGTCGTCGCCACACGCAGCGCCGATACGCTGAAGCGTGCGGAGGAGCTTGGCCTCGGCGATCGCTATACGACCTCTTCGGCAGAGGCCGTCAAGCATGCCGACCTGATCATCGTTTCGGTGCCGGTCGGCGCTTCGGAAAGCGTGGCGAAGGAAATCGCCGGCAACCTCCAGCCCGGCGCAATCGTCACCGATGTCGGCTCGACCAAGGCGTCCGTCATCGCGCAGATGCAGCCGCATATGCCTGAGAATGTGCATTTCATCCCCGGCCATCCGCTGGCCGGCACGGAAAAATCCGGTCCCGACGCCGGCTTCCCCGGCCTTTTCGAAGGCCGCTGGTGCATCTTCACACCGGTCGCGGGCACCGACGAGAAGGCGCTGAAGCGGTTGCGCGGCTTTTGGGAGGCGCTCGGCTCGAAGGTCGACGAGATGGATGCGGAACACCACGACAAGGTGCTCGCGATCGTTTCGCACCTGCCGCATATCATCGCCTACAACATCGTCGGCACCGCCGACGATCTGGAGACGGTGACGGAATCGGAAGTCATCAAATATTCGGCCTCCGGCTTTCGCGATTTTACCCGTCTCGCCGCCTCCGACCCGACCATGTGGCGCGACGTCTGCCTGCACAATCGCGATGCGATCCTCGAAATGCTGGCGCGCTTCTCGGAGGATCTCGCCTATCTGCAGCGGGCGATCCGCTGGGGTGAGGGCGATAAGATTTTCGAACTTTTCACCCGCACGCGCGCCATCCGCCGCTCGATCGTCCAGGCCGGTCAGGACGTCGACGCACCCGATTTCGGCCGCCCCCACGCCCTGGACAAGAAATAGCCGCGCGATGGTGAAGGTGGCGAGCGCAAGCCAGGCGGATATCGATTGGCTGGTGCGCGAAGATGCCAGCGCCGGTAGGGCATGGGTATCGCGGTGCGTGGCGCTCGGCGAATATCTCGTCGCCCGGGAGGACAGCGAGATCGTCGGCTTCCTGCGCTTCTCGCGCTTCTGGGGCAAAGTTCCCTATATGGAAATGATCCGCGTCCTGCCTGATCACCGCCGGTCGGGCATCGGGACGGCGCTGTTTCTCGCCTGGGAAAAGGCGATGTGTGCCGAGGGCGCTAGAACAGGATGTTTTAGGCCGGGTCGGCCTAAAATCTGAATCCTGTTCTAAATTAAAGAGTTAGAGCATGATGTCGCCCGAAAACCGCTCACACTTTTCGGCATCATGCTCTAGCTGCTGATGACCTCGAGCGAATGCGACGAGAGCCGGCCGCAGGACTGGCATCGCCGCAACGGATTTATCGAAACCGGCGCAATCGAGCTGCCCGGTCTGCAATCGGTGCCTGAGGTTTTTTTCATCAAGCGCACAGCCTAAAACGGGCTGGTCAGATCGGCGGTATCCGGCCGAGCGGGATGAAGCCGCTGACGGTGGCGTTGCCATGATCGACAACGAGATCGACCGACACCTTATCCTTGCCGCCGGCAAGCGATTTCAAGAGCTTGGTCGCCGAGTTGACGGTCGATGCGATGTCCGGGAAGGTCTGCTTCAGGCTGTCGCCCCATGGTCCGAGCCGTTCGATCTCCAACTTGAATTTTCCCGAAAGGAAACCCTGTTCGTCGAAGGAGAAGGGACCGGTCAGCGTCATGACCTTGCCGTCGCCGATGTCGGCAACGATGCGGCGCAGCTCGCCGGCTGCGCCATTGAGGCCATTCGGGTCGCTGCCGTCGATCAGGCCGGCCTTGCCGGCAACGGTCAGATCGATGCTGGCGGAGAGTTTCGGGAAGACCTGGGGCCAGTCGGTGATAGCCGTATTCGCATCCTGCACGGAGATCGCGCCGTCGAGATCGGCGCCGTTCTGGCGCAGATGAATTTCCGTGCGGGCGGCATCGAAGCTCACCGTCTGGCCGGTGAAGGAAGAGACCGCCGTCGCCTTCAGCCCCTCGATGAGGGTCGAGCTGTGGTCGATGCCCTTCAGTCTGGTCGCCAGGCTCGACTGCAGGTTCGCCCACTGGGCCGAGATCGAAAGGCCATTGCTGGTGCGGATCTCGGCCGGCGAATCGAGTTCCCAGACGATATGGCCGGGCGCATAGACCTGGGCTGCCGAGCGCAGGGCGCCGAAGGTGGCGGAGACGCCGTTGACGCTGTCGTCGACATCGACCTTGGAGCAGAACAGGCCGATGCGGAAGGGATAACCGCGGAATTCGATATCGGAGCATTCGCCGCTGACGCCCGCCTGATCGCGCGGCGCGATCGCTTTCAGCACCGTGGTCTTCAACGCCGATGCCGCATAGAACCAGCCGCCGGTATAAAGCGCGATCACCAGGAGAACGCCTCCGCCCAGCAACCAGAATTTCTTGCCGCTGCTGGATTGACCGCAGCCGGATCGGCTTGACGCTGCCATGATGTTCTCCAATGGTGAATCGCAAAGTGATTCCGGTCTGGCGTGCGATATGGACGAATTTTGGGTGTTTGGCTACGGCTCGCTGATGTGGAATCCAGGCTTCGAGTTCCTGGAACGGGCAGAAGCCCTAGTGCATGGTTATAGGCGTTCGCTCTGTGTCCGTTCCTTCGTTCATCGCGGCACACGCGACAATCCGGGCCTTGTCCTCGGCCTCGACAGGGGCGGCGCCTGCCGCGGCATGGCCTTCCGTATTTCGCCGGACAGATGGGATGAGGTGATCGAATATCTCCGCGCCCGCGAACTTGTCACCAATGTCTATCTGGAACGCCGGGTCCGGCTGCAGTTTGCCGGCGGTCGCCGGATGGAGGCGGTGACCTACGTCGCCGATCGCGACCACGAGCAATATGCCGGTGCGCTCGACGCGCTCGCGGCGGCACGGGTGGTGAACGAGGCCAGCGGCCAGTCCGGTCCGAACGATGCCTATGTCTTCAACACGCTTGCGCATCTGAGGCAGATGGGCATTCGCGATCAGTGGCTGGAGCAGGTCGTCAACGAGGTGGAACGGCTGCGGGCTGCCTGCATGATTCGTTAAATCGGTATCGATTTAAGGATAAAATTATGCAGCAACTCGAAGTGTTACAGCGTCCTTTACGCGTCTGAAAGACTTCAGGCCGTCGCAGCCTTCACTTTGCGCAGCTCGGTCAGCCTGGCGATCGCTGTCGGCGGCAGCGGCAGATGCGGATTGCGTTCGATGGTGTCGAGCAAGAGCTCGTCGCTTGCCCGTTCCGTCACCTCGATCAGGTGGGCGAAGAAGGCGTCGGGATCCATTCCCGGCATGATCGGCGGCAGGATCCGTACCTTGAAATGGCCGGGATAACGGCGGATGCTCCGCCGCGGCCAGAAGAGGCCGGGATGCATCGCGACCGGCACGACGGGAATGCCAAGGTCGCGGTACATGCGGGCGATGCCGTATTTATAGACCGGCTCCGCGCCCGGCGGACGGCGGGTGCCCTCGGGATAGATGATGAGCTGGCGGCCGGTCGAAAGCTCTTCCCTCGTGCGTTTCAGCACGTCCACCATCACCTTGCCGCGGGCACCGCGATCGACCGGGATCATGCGCTGCTTCTTGGCATACCAGCCGAAGAGCGGAATCCACATCAACTCGCGCTTCAGGATGTAGACCGGGTCCTTGAGCCTGGGCAGAAGCGCGTAAGTATCCCAGAAGGACTGATGTTTCGGCGCCAGGATGTAGCTGCCGTCAGGCAGGTTCTCCAGGCCTTCGATCTCAAAGGTCGTGCCGACGATCACGCGCATCAGCCAATGATTGGAGCGCGCCCAGTTCTTCGGGATTTCATAGGCGGTAAGCCGCGGCACCACGAAATAATAGGGCGAGAGCACGATCATCCGGATGATGAGGTTGGCATAGAAGATCGTGTTGAAGAGGACGGAACGCAGGGCGATCATGAAATTTTCCCGAGGCATGCTCACGCGACCGGCCTACACGATATTGCCCGTCATAAAAAGCATTTGCTGATGCCCCAGAACAGGATTCGGATTTCAGGCCGGGCCTGAAATCTGAATCCTGTTCTAAATTAAAAGAGTTTGAGCATGATGTCGTCCGAAAACCGCTCACACTTTTCGGCATCATGCTCTGGCAAAACCTAGAGCCTTTCCTGGTTAGATTGAAGCATTCTGCCGGAGCAGGTTTTCGTCAGGGCAGAGGCGATTGGCGATGGGCATACCCCAAGGTACGTCCGAGCCGATCGCCTCTGATCCTGGCGGAAACATGCCCGGCCCTTCGGGTTGGCTGAAACGGGTCGGCTGATCGACCGGCCGGCTTGGCCGTAGAGCTGGGCTACGACGCGCGCCGGCCGGTCGATCATCCGACTCCGTTTGAGCCAACAGAATGATTCAATCTAACCAGGAAAGGCTCTATTCTGCGGCGGACACGCTGGCCGAGCGCAATCCGGTGTGGCGGCCGAAGCCGGTGATGTTGCGGGCGCCGGCCAGCAGCACCTTCAGATATTCGGCCAGCATGACGCGCATCGCGTTCGGATCGGTAAACCAGTTGCGGGTCTTCAGATCCGAGTTGACGACGGGATAGGGGATGAACTCGATGTCGGGATCGACATAGGAGAGTTCGGCGAGGGTGCGCGGCATATGGTAATTGTTGGTGACGACGAGCACGCTTCTGTATCCCTTGGCATGGATCCAGTTGGAGGTTTCCTCGGCATTGCCGATCGTGTCTATCGCGTCATGGCCGATATCGACGCAGCAGGAGAAGAGATCGGCCGAGCCCTGCGTCATCTTGCGGATCTGGGCCGGCGTCGTCGTCGGGTGGACGCCGGAGATCAGGAGCCGCTTGCCGGCACCCTTCTGCAGCAGTTCCACGGCCTGGTCGATGCGCTGGTAGCCCCCTGTCAGCACGACGATCGCATCCGCCTTCGGCTCGACCGGGGGCTTAAGCGTCGTCACGGAATCGGCAAAGCGCAGGAAGCCGCCGAACACCAGGGCGATCGCCAGAACGCAACCAAAGCCGGCCCAGCGCAACAGGCGGCGGATCGGCCCGCGTCGCGGCGGCAGGCCCGCCGGGCGATCAAGCTCCGGATCCTGCCGAATCGGGTTGCGTGTCGTATGGCCCATGGTCATGAATCGTGATTATACGCTGATTACGGCGTGGAACAGACGCTACAATGACAAAACGACATGGTCACGATCAACTTGCGATGCCGTCGGTGCGCGTCGGGTCCGAGCGCAATGTATCGATTTCATAGATCGTCCGCATGACGGTCAGCCGCGCCGTGACGGTCGTCAGCAGCGCGATAACGATCATGGTCGCGAAGATGCCGGCATACCCGAGTACGCCGACCGAAAAAGTGCCGAACAGCGCGGTTGCCTGATCCGTTTCCGGCGTCGCCAGGGTGCGGCTTTGCCAGAAGCCGGCGGTGGCGAAGAAAAGAGCGGCAAGCGCGCTGCCTATCGCCGAGCCCTTGAGGCTGATCTTGAGGAAATGCTTCTGGAATTCGGTGGCGACAAAGGAGCTTTCGGCGCCGACGAAATGCAGCACTTCGACGATGTGGCGATTGCCCGACAGCGCGCCGCGCGTGGCAAAGACGACGGTGAGCACCATGGCCGAGAAGACGAGGAGCAGGACGCCGGTGCCGATCAGCACCGTCGTATGCGCCATGGACACCAGCCGGTCGACCCAGGTGCGGTGATCGTCGAGGCTGGCCTGCGGGATGCTGTCCTTCAGGAGCCCGCGCATCGCCTCGAAATCCGGCGGGTTGCTCTCGTCGATGGTGATGACGACGAGGCGGGGAACGGGCAGGTCCTTGAGGTCGAGACCGGGGCCGAGCCAGGGTTCGAGCAGACGGGCGGTGGCCGCCTCGTCGACGATCTGGCCGCTTTTGGTGCCGACGAAGGTCAGCGCCAGGTCGCGCGCCTGCGTCAGCGCCTTTTCCATGTCGAGATTATCGTCCGGCTTGATCTGGATGGTGATCTCGCGGGAGATCTGACTCTCCCAGCTCGCCGCCGTCGAGCGCACCATGCTGACGCCTCCGAGCGTCAGGCAGGCGAGAAAGGCCATGATCGATATCACCACCATCAGGGCATTGCCCTGGATGTTGGAGGGCGGCAGGATCGGCGCGGTCGGGCGCACGCGCATTTCCGGCCGCTTCTGCTGGGCCTGGGCAGGCGCCTTGTCTCGGTTTTTGGACGGGGGCTCAGTCATAGATATCGAGATGCCCCTCCGAGAGGATCATGCGGCGGGCTTCCACCTGTTCCATCAGCGCCAGGTCATGGGTGGCGATTACGACCGCCGTGCCGAGCCGGTTGAGCTCGAGGAAAAGATTGAGCAGGCGCCTGGCCATCGGCGGGTCGACATTGCCCGTGGGTTCGTCGGCCAGCAGGACTTCCGGCCGGTCCATCAGCGCCCGGGCGATGGCGGCGCGCTGTTTCTCGCCGCCGGAGAGCACCGGCGGCAGCACGTTGATGCGTTCGCCGAGGCCGACCCATTTCAACAGTTCCAGGACGTCGGTCTTGTAGGAGCTCTCCTCCTTGCCGCGCACCCGTAATGGCAAAGCGACATTCTCATAGGTGGTGAGATGATCGAGCAGGCGAAAATCCTGGAAGACGATGCCGACGCGTCGGCGCAGCAGCGGCAGCTCGGGGCGGGGAATTTCGGAAATATCGCGCCCGAACATGCGGATCAGGCCGCGCGTCGGCTGCAGCGACATGAAGAGCAGCCGCAGCAGCGATGTCTTGCCCGCGCCGGACGGGCCGGTCAGGAACTGAAAGGATTTCTTCGGAATGTCGAAGGTCAGGTCCCGGAGGATTTCCGGGCCCATGCCATAGCGCAAACCGACATTCTCGAAGTGAATCAACGGGCAGCTCAGTCTGTTGTGGGTTTCACCGTGCGACTTGTTAACCAACACCGTTAACAGCCGGTAAATTTTGCCGGAAAGACGCCCGTTTGATGGCAATCTTTGCGAAGCATTAACCATTAAAATTTACGACTGAGCAGGATTCGTTTCAATGCCAAGATTAGCACTGGCAGCGAAACCATGTGGACATCTGCGAGGCAGTCACCATGGAAGCATCCTTCTTCAGCCGCCGGGCACCGGGCCAGGCCTATGATTTCCTGCCGCCCGAACCCGCAAGCCGCCAGTACCGCAATCCACGCCCTGCCGATATTGCCGACGCCGAATTCGTCACGCTCGGCAAGGCGCGGCCGCGGGAATTCACCGCGAGGACCCATAACGACAACCGCAAGCGGGCAGGCGCCGCACAGCCGCCGCTTCGGCCGGCGATGGCTGCTTCTCTTCTGCGGGAGGCGGAGACCTGGCTGCAGCGCGCGTCGATGCGCCGTTTCGCCGTATTGGTGCTGGCGCTTGCCGTGCTCGTCTTCGGCCTTGCGGGTGGCTTCTCCGGCCTGTCGGGCGGCCGAGCCTATTCCGGAGCGCCGCTGCATTTCACCCATGTGACAGCGACGCCGCGTGATGCGAACGGCATGCGCGTGCTTGTCATCAACGGCATCATCGAAAACGACAGCGGCACGACGCAGACGCTGCAGCCGATCCGCGCCGATCTCGTGACCGACGAGCGGCTGACCGCGAGCATCGTCATCAACCCGCCTGTTGACGTCATCTATGGCGGCCAGAGCCGGGGCTTTTCGGCGCGCGTCCAGCATTCCGGCGGAAAGATGCCGGAGGTTCGGCTTTCCTTCCTGCCATAGAAGCACCACCGGCACGCCACGGCCAATTCCTGCCGCAGGTCGCGCCAATCCGGTTAATTTCTAGCCGGCGAGGCTGTTTCAAGCGCGCATATGTGCTAACGGCTTACCCTTCTTTTCATGGAGAAGCCCCTATGCCTGTCGTGCGCGGAAAAAATATCGAGCCGCTCTTCACCGCCGAACAGATTGCCGAACGCAATCATGCGATGGCGCGGGAGATCGCCAACGGTCCGACCAAGGACCTGCTCGTCATCGCCGTGCTCAAGGGCTCTTTCATTTTCGCCGCCGACCTGATCCGCGCCCTGCATGACACCGGGCTTGCCCCGGAGGTCGAGTTCATCACGCTGTCGAGCTATGGCAGCGGTACGGTCTCGCAGGGCGTGCGCATCGTCAAGGATATCGACAGCGATGTGCATGGCCGCGACGTGCTGTTGATCGACGATATTCTCGAATCCGGCCGGACGCTGCTTTTTGCCAAGGAGCTGCTGTTCGAGCGTGGCGCACGCAACGTCACGATCGCCGTGCTGCTCGACAAGCGCGTCAAGCGCAAGGAAAAACTGGAGGCCGATTATGTCGGCTTCGAATGCCCTGATTATTTTGTCGTCGGCTACGGCATGGATGTCGCCTATGCTTTTCGTGAACTGCCTTTCGTCGGCGTGGTGACCGGCGACGCCTGAATGATCGGGAGTGCTGCAGCGCCTTAGAGCCTTTCCTGGTTAGATTGAAGCATTCTGCCGGAGCAGGTTTTCGTCAGGGCAGAGGCGATTGGCGCTGGGCATACCCCCAGGTACGTCCGAGCCGATCGCCTCTGATCCTGGCTAGAGATGCCCGGCCCACCGGCCGCACCGCTTCGCCGCGGCGAAGCGATCAGTGCGTCCGGCGATTCCCAAGTCTTGCAGATTTGCCCGGCAAATCTGCGGGAGGGTTGGCTGAAACGGGCCGGCTGATCGACCGGCCGGCTTGGCCGTAGGGCTTGGCTACGACGCGCGCCGGCCGGTCGACCATCCGACTCCGTTTGAGCCAACAGAATGATTCAATCTAACCAGGAAAGGCTCTAGCACACGTCTGAAAGAGGCGCCGCGCTGTGCTGCCGCTCGAGACGGGTTGTTAACCATCCCGTCCATCGCTTCGTCATCTTTACCGATCGAAAAGGAAAGTCTGGTGATTTCCGTCGCGGGGCTGAAGACGGAGCAATGCACATATGGCAAGAATTCTGATTACGGAAGACGAGGACTCCCTGCGGTCTTTCGTAGCCCGGGCGCTCAGGCTCGACGGTCACGAGACGGATGAAGCGGCCGATGGCGCCGAGGGGCTGGAGAAGCTGAAGGATGGGGCCTACGACCTGCTGCTTTCCGATATCCGCATGCCCGTGATGGACGGCATCGAGCTCGTCCACCAGGCCAAGGATGCCTTTCCTGCTTTGAAAATCCTGCTGATGACCGGCTATGCCGAGCAGCGCGAACGAGCCGACGATCTTGCCGAAAAGATCATCGACGTCGTCGCCAAACCATTCGCGCTTCCCGATATCCGCAAGGCGGTTGCCCGGGCGCTGGTCGCCTAACGCCTGTTCGGAATTTCACGCGTAACCCCGAAAATCGATTGCGATTTTCGGGGTTACGCGCTTGAGCGCCTATTGGATATCCAGCAGCCGTTCGAGATATCGCCGTTCCATTTCCTGCGGCGGATTGTTGCCGAGCTTTTCGCGGATCGCATCGAGGATTTCCCGCGCCCGCTGAACGTCGATTTCGTCAGGCACCTTCACGCCGTCGTCCTCGATATATCTCTCGCTCATGCGCGGCCGGCCGAGCGGATCGCGGCCGTTCTGCTCGCCCTGGCCGACCTGGCCGTTCGGGCCTTGTCCCTGCTGGCCCTGCTGCGCCTGCATCATCTGGTTCATCATGTCGCGGGCGCCCTGGCGAAGCGCTTCCAGCGCGCGGCCCTGGTTTTCGATGGCCGGTTGGCCGCGGCCCTGGCCGAGTTCGCGGCCGGCGCCTTCCATCTCGCGTTGCGCCTGGCCGAAGCCGGGGCCGGGCTTCATGCCCATCTCGCCCAGCTTTTTCTGCAATTCACCCAGCTGCTTGCCGAGCCCATCCTGCTGGGCGCGCAGCTGTTTCAGCGCCTCGCGCAGCTGTTCGGCCGTCATCTGGTCGGAGGGCTGCTGGCCTTCCTGGCCTTGCTGGCCCTGTTGCTGCTCCTGCGGCTCGCCGTTTTCGCCGGGGGCCATGTCGTCGAGCAGCGGATCGTTTTCGCCCATTTCGGGTTCGCCGCGCTGCATGCGGTCCTTGAGCTGCTGATCGAGGCTGAAGGTCTGTTCCATCAGCTTCTGCTGGTCGCGCAGGATTTGGCCGAGCTTGTCGATCTGCTTGCGGGCCTCACTGTTCTCCTGGCTCTGCTGGCCGCGCTGCGGCCGGCCGGCCTGCAGGTTGTTCATCATGCGCTGCAACTCCGACAGCATCTGCTGGGCCGCGTCGCGGTTGCCGGAGCGGGCGAGATTCTCGATCTGGTCCATCATCCGTTCCAGATCCTGCTGGCGCAGGAAGTTCTGGGCGTTCTGGTTCGGCTGCATCGGCGCATTCTGCATGCGCTCGGCAAGCTCGCTCAGATAGTCCTGCATCGCCTTGCGCAGTTCGTCCATCAGCTTCTTGATCTCTTCGTCCGGCGCGTTGCGGTTCAACGCATCGGCAAGATTCTGCTGGGCCTGGCGCAGCTTGCGCTCGGCAAGGGAAAGATCGCCGTCCTCCATGCCGAGAGCGATTTCCCAGAGATATTGGGCGGTATCCTTCAGCGCTTCCTCGCTCTTTGCGAGCTTCATGCGCGCCAAGGCGGACTCCAGCAGCAGGTAGTTGGTGAGCTTGGGGATGGTCTCCTCGGGACGGATGGTCAGCGCTTCGTTCAGTGCGATCGCCTGCGGCATTTTGCGGGTGTCGAGGGCGAAAACCTGCCGTTCCTCGGCGACGGCCGCGGCAAGCGGCTCGTTGAAGGGCCGCGACGGCAGCGTCATCTCATGCGGCGGGCTGCGGCCGGTCTGGCCGGCTCCGTCCTTGGCAACAAGCGTCACGCGCACGCGTTTGCCGGCGAGCGGATGTTCGGTCAGGTTCCGGCTGGTCACACCCTTGGCGTCACGGGCGTTGCGGCGGGGGATATCCAGCCTGTACTCCGGCAATGGGTAAAGAGGCGTTGCTTTCGGATCGGTTTCGAGCGGTACGATCTCCGCATGAGCCTCCTGGACGCCGTAGTCGTCCTTGACGGTGAAGCCAATTTCAAGCGCGCCGTTGACGCTGGGCTTCGGCAAACCGTCAAAGGCAATTTCCGGCGCCTTGTCGGGAAGGATGTCGAAGCTCCAGCGGCGGCCGTTGACTTCGAGCGTGCCATTCTCCTCGAGCTTCATCGCATGCGTCTGCGCGATGGCGGCCTGGCTGGCCGGTGCGGCATCCGGCTGGTTCCCGGCGGTCGCAGCTGTCTGGCGCGGGCTTGCGTCCGCCTGCACGGCGATCTCCTGCGTCTGACCGTTCGCTTTGCGGAACACGACCTTTTCGGCCGTCTTTCCGCCGCTGACGCGCACGGTGAGAGCGGAAAACTGCGGAATGCCGATCGGCGCCTGTTCACTGCCGTCGGCGGTCAGGTAGACCGGCGCGCGGCCGGTATAGGAAGGCGGCGTCACCCAGGCGTCGATGCGCACCGCCGGATCGACCGTCACCTGTTCGGGGGCTGCCTGCAATGCGTCACTGACCGAACCGCCATTGATCGACAGCGAATAAGCAAAGGCCGTGACGAGAAGCAGCGCCGGAATGGCGCGAAGGGCGAAACGGTCATGCCGGGCAATGTCAGGCCTCGGCATGCCGGCGTCGAGCGCTGCGATCTTTTCGGCCATGCGCAGCTGGTGCTCGCGCCAAAGCGCCCGGGCGAAGGGCGCATCGAAGGCCGGTTCGTCTTCCTGGACGGTGACCGGCTGGTGCGGCAAGCCGTTGCGTTCTTCCAGCATGCGGTCGGCTTCGGCGATCCTCGGCCAGCGCAGATTGCGGAAGGGAAGGAGCGCGACAAGGAAAGCGAGAGCGAAAGCGATCAGCAGAAGGATGCGCAACCAGTCCGGCACGCTGCGGAAGACGCCGAACCAGGAGGCGGAAAGATAAAGGGCGGCGACCGACAGGACCGGCAACAGAGGCGGCAGCATCTGCTCGCAAAAAAGCACGATGCGCGCCAGCAGACGTTTCGTCGTCACCAGCCGGGCAAGGGCAGGGCGGAGCGCAAATGCACCTTTCTTCTGCCTGAAGGGGCTTGTCATCGGTCCGGTCTCCGCGATCTGACGTGGAACAGAGGGCGCTTCCGGCGATTGCGGGGCAATACGCTCATGGCTGACAAGGATAACACTCTTTGTGGCGAAGGCGAGGGCGAGCGGCCGGCAATGCCGGTTTTTCACGTTTATTCGCCAAAAAGTGATGGTCTACCTGAAGCGCGTCGCGATTTTTCAGGTCGCTTCCTGCGCTTTAGGTCTTTGTTTTGCGCACGTCGTTATCGTAAAACCGCCGCACACGTTGCGCGACATGCTTTAGAGCGCCGTGCGTCCTTTCGGACGCACAAAGGACGCTCTAACATTTTAACCTACGCATCGTGCTTTCCGAAAATCGATTCCGATTTTCGGGCCGATGCGCTAGTCGAGCCAGGCGGGAACGGAGTCGAGGCTGATCAGCTCGGCATAGGTTCTACGTGGTCGTATCGCATGGAAATCGCTGCCCTTGACCAGAACTTCGGGGACCAGCAGGCGGCTGTTGTAGGTGCCGGCCTGGACGGCGCCATACGCGCCGGCAGTGCTGACGGCCAGCAGATCACCGGGCTTCGGCATCGCCATTTCGCGGTCGAGCGCCAGATAGTCGCCGGTCTCGCAGACGGGGCCGACGACGTCGGCGCGGATGCGCGGCGCATTCGCCGCCGAAATCGTCACCGGGCGGATTTCGTGGTAGGCCTCATAGAGCGTCGGGCGAATGAGATCATTCATCGCGCCGTCGACGATGACGAAGGTCTTCTCGCCGCCGTCCTTCACATAAAGCACCTCGGTCACCAGAATACCGGCATTGCCGACGATCAGGCGGCCGGGCTCGGTGATGACCTTGCAGTCCAGATCGCGCAGCTGGTTCTTGACGATCGCTGCATAGGCATCCGGCAGTGGCGGCGGATTGTTGTCGTCCTTATAGGGGACGCCGAGGCCGCCGCCGATATCGACATGATCGATCGTGTGGCCGTCGGCGCGGAGCGTCGCGACAAGGTCGCGCAACAGCTTGAAAGCGTCATCGAAGGGCTGCAGCTCGGTGATCTGGCTGCCGATATGCATATCGATGCCGGTGACCTCGATGCCGGGCAGCTTGGCGGCATGGGCGTAGATCGCGCGGGCGCGCTCCCAGGAGATGCCGAACTTGTTTTCCTTCTTGCCGGTCGAGATCTTCGAATGTGTCTTTGCGTCGACATCCGGGTTGATACGGAAGGAGACGGGAGCCTTCTTTCCGGCGCTGACGGCGCGCTGGTTGAGGATTTCGAGCTCGGGTTCGGATTCGACGTTGAAGCAGTAGATGCCGGCCTCGAGCGCGAAATCCATCTCGGATGGGGTCTTGCCGACGCCTGAAAACATGATGCGGCTTGCCGGAATGTCGGCTGCGAGCGCGCGGCGCAGTTCTCCTTCCGAGACGACGTCGATGCCGGCGCCGAGGCGCCCCAGCGTCTTCAGCACCGCCTGGTTCGAATTCGCCTTCATCGCGTAGCAGACCATCGAGTCCATATCGGCGAAGGCTTCGGAGAAGACCCGGTAATGGCGTTCCAGGGTGGCGGTGGAATAGACGTAGAACGGCGTGCCGACCGCCTTGGCGATCTCGGGAACGGGAACGTTCTCGGCGTGAAGGATGCCGTCGCGGTGCTCGAAGTGGTTCACGGGCTTATGCCTTAAAGAAGAGGATCGAGAAGGAAGGGCTTGTCAACGGTTCCCGGCTGTTTCGTCGGCTTGGAAACGTCGCCTTCTTTCGTTGCCGCAGCACTCGGCGGGTCGAGATCGCCCTTACGCCCGCACCCGGCAACAGCAAGGCCGATGACGGCGATGACTGCCGTCAAGCGAATGAGGTGCGGCAAGCTCTTCTGCATGGATATCCTCTTGTACGAGATATGGCGGACATCGTTCATTCCGAACGATGGACATCTTCATAGCGAAGTTTCTCCGCCTTGTGCACCCTGATTGTTGGACGGTCTTTCCCCGTGCGGGGGAAGGGCGAAGCGGCGTTTCGCTTCGCCTTTTTTAGTTGCGGGCGCGCCAGAAGGCGATCTGCTTGCGCACCTCGGAGGGGGCCGTGCCACCGAAGCTCTTGCGGCTGGCGACCGAGGCTTCGACCGTCAGCACGTCATAGACCTTGTCGGTGATTGCGGAATGGATCGCCTGCAGGTCGGCGAGCGGCAGCTCGGCCAGGTCGCAGCCCTTGCTTTCGGCCAGCGCGACGGCGCGGCCAGTCACGTGATGGGCCTCGCGGAAGGGCAGGCCGGCTTCGCGCACCAGCCAGTCGGCAAGGTCGGTCGCCGTCGAGAAGCCGGAGCCGGCCGCCGCCTTCATGCGCGCGGTGTTGACGGTCATGTCGCGGACCATGCCGGTCATGGCGGCGATCGCCAGCTCCAGGCTCTCGGCTGCGTCGAAGACCTGTTCCTTGTCTTCCTGCATGTCCTTGGAATAGGCGAGCGGCAGGCCCTTCATGATCGTCAGCAGTGCGATCAGCGAGCCGTTGATGCGGCCGGTCTTGGCGCGCACCAGTTCGGCCGCATCCGGGTTCTTCTTCTGCGGCATGATCGAGGAGCCGGTCGAGAAAGCGTCGGAAAGGCGCACGAAACCGAACTGCGGCGTCGACCAGATGACGATCTCTTCGGCCAGGCGCGACAGATGCATGCCCGTGATCGCGGCGATCGCCAGGAATTCGATGGCGAAATCGCGGTCAGAAACCGTGTCGATGGAGTTGCGGGTCGGCTCGCGGAAACCGAGCGCCTTGGCGGTCATGTGGCGGTCGATCGGATAACCGGTGCCGGCAAGGGCGGCCGCACCGATCGGGCTTTCGTCCAGGTGCTCGATGGCATGGCGCACCCGCGAGCGGTCGCGGCCGAACATTTCGACATAGGCCATGCAGTGATGACCGAAGGTGACGGGCTGGGCGGTCTGCAAATGGGTGAAGCCCGGCATGACGCTTTCGGCATGTTCCTCGGCGCGATCGAGGAAGGCGGCAATCAGGCCGGTCAGCATCTTCTCGGTCTTCTCGAGCTCTTCCTTCACCCAGAGGCGGAAGTCGAGCGCGACCTGGTCGTTGCGCGAGCGGGCGGTGTGCAGTCGGCCGGCAGCCGGTCCGATCAGCGTCGCCAGGCGCGCCTCGATATTCATGTGGATGTCTTCGAGCTGGCGCGAAAATTCGAAATTGCCGCTTTCGATTTCTGACAGGATCGTGTTTAGCCCGTGAACGATCTTGTCCTTATCCTCGGTCGAAATGATCCCCTGATGGGCGAGCATCGTCGCATGGGCGATGGAACCGCGGATATCCTGCGCGAATAGCTTCTTGTCGAAACCGATCGAGGCATTTATCTCCTCCATGATCGCGTCCGGGCCGGAGGCGAAGCGCCCACCCCACATCTGGTTGGAGGATTTGGTGTCCGTGTTGCTCTCGGCCATGGATGCCCGTCCTGGAGAATGAAATGACGACAAAAAAACCCTTCGGTCTGCCGTCGGTAAAACTGATCGCAATCGCCGCCGTTGCAGGCGTTGTTGCCGGTGCGGCAGCGGTATACGTGAAGGAGACGGGGATTGGCAATGGCGTCGGCGATACGGCTTCGGCCGAATGCCCGCTGGCGCGGGAACGCGCCGCCACTCTGGCGCCGCTGATGAAGGGGCAGGTTGCCGCGATGGTCGCCGCCAATGAGCCGCGCAAGCTGACCGGGGTGTCCTTCAACGGCCCTGACGGCAAGCCGCTGACGCTCGACCATTTCGCCGGCAAGACCGTGCTGCTCAATCTCTGGGCCACGTGGTGCGTGCCCTGCCGCGAAGAGATGCCGGCGCTGAACGCGCTGGAAAAGCAGATGGGCGGCGACAAGTTCCAGGTCGTGCCGGTCAATATCGATACCGGTGATGACGAAAAGCCGAAGACTTTCCTCGCCGAGACGGGTGTCGATGCGCTGCAGCTTTATCGCGACAATACGATCGGCGTCTTCAATAGCCTGAAGAAGGAAGGTCTCGCCTTCGGCCTGCCGGTGACGCTGCTGCTCGACGACAAGGGCTGCCTGATCTCCGCCATGAACGGACCCGCCGCCTGGGACAGCGACGACGCCAAGACTTTGATCAAGGGTGCGATCGGATCGTGAGGATATCGGTCAGGAGTCGCCATTTCCTCTGATCAGGAAAACGCCGGCAATTCCGATAAGGACGCAGCACTGCAGCAGGAACATCGGTGTTTCGGTCGACATGGCGTTTCCCCCCGTTCACGGCAAGGAAAGCATTTCGCGGGCGTCCGGTCCATTCGCCCTTTTTGGTGATGTCCCGCTTAGCGCGTCGGGACGGGCACTTCGCCGCGATAGTCGTAGAAGCCGCGGCCGGATTTGCGTCCGAGCCAGCCGGCTTCGACATATTTCACCAGCAACGGGCAGGGGCGATATTTCGAGTCCGCCAGGCCGTCATGCAGCACCTGCATGATCGACAGGCAGGTGTCGAGGCCGATGAAATCGGCAAGCTGCAGCGGCCCCATCGGATGGTTGGCGCCGAGCTTCATCGCCGTGTCGATGGCGTCGACCGTGCCGACACCTTCATAGAGCGTGTAGATCGCTTCGTTGATCATCGGCAGCAGGATGCGGTTGACGATGAAGGCCGGGAAGTCCTCGGCGACGGTAATGGTCTTTTCCAGCGTGCCGACGAATTCCTTGGCGGCGGAGAAGGTCTTCTCATCGGTGGCGATGCCGCGCACCAGTTCGACCAGCTTCATGACAGGCACCGGGTTCATGAAATGAATGCCCATGAAGCGTTCGGGGCGGTCGGTGGCGGCGGCAAGCCGGGTAATCGAAAGCGAGGAGGTGTTGGTGGCCAGCAGCGCTTCCGGCTTCATCACCGGACAAACCTGACTATAAATCTTGCGCTTGACGCTTTCGTCCTCGGTGGCCGCCTCGATGACAAGATCGGACGGAGCGAGGTCATTGACATCGGCGGAGCCGGTGATGCGCGACAAGGTCGATTTACGTTCCTCATCAGTCATCTTGCCGTTCGTCACCAGGCGGGCAAGATTGCCGTTGATGGTGGCAAGGCCGGATTCGATGCGGTCCTGCGAGAGATCGTAAATGTGAACCCTGTACCCTGCGGCGGCCGAAACATGCGCGATGCCGCAACCCATCTGGCCGGCACCGATGATCCCAATATTCTTCAACACCGCACTCATCTCCAAACCCCCGCTCGGCAGTCGCCCCCGCGTTGCCGCACTATTTTAGCATTACTGCCGGACGAAAGATCGCCCGGCAGCAGATAAAAGACAATTTTCCAGTCATTCGCAAGTGCGAAAGAAAAGCATGGAGCTCGCTCAGAGCGCCTTTTCCAATTCCGGCAGGGCGTCGAACAGATCGGCGACGAGGCCGTAGTCGGCGACCTGGAAGATCGGCGCCTCCTCGTCCTTGTTGATGGCGACGATCACCTTACTGTCCTTCATGCCGGCCAGATGCTGGATGGCCCCGGAGATGCCGGCGGCGATATAGAGATCGGGCGCCACCACCTTGCCGGTCTGGCCGACCTGCCAGTCGTTCGGGGCATAACCGGCATCGACAGCCGCACGGCTGGCGCCGACGGCAGCCCCCAGCTTGTCGGCAACCGGCAGGATGACCTCCTTGAACTTCTCGGCCGAGCCGAGCGCGCGGCCGCCGGAGATGATGATCTTCGCCGAGGTCAGCTCCGGACGGTCGGAGGCCGACAACGCGTCCTTGACGAAGCGCGACAGACCCGGATCGGAGATCGCTGCGATCGCCTCCACCGTTGCCGAACCACCTTCCGCGGCGGAAGCAAACGAGGCGGTGCGCACGGTGATGACCTTCTTGGCATCGCTTGCCTGCACCGTCTGAATGGCATTGCCGGCATAGATCGGCCGCTTGAAGGTGTCGGGGCTGACGACCTCGATGATCTCCGAGACCTGGGCGACATCGAGCAGGGCAGCGACGCGCGGCAGCACCGTCTTGCCGACCGAGGTGGCGGCAGAAAGGATCGTATCGTAGCTGCCGGCGAGCGAGACGATCAGATCGGCCAGCGGTTCGGCCAGATTGTTGGCAAGCGCGTCGCTTTCGGCGAGCAGCACTTTGGTCACACCGGAAAGCTTGGCGGCCTGATCGGCCGCAGCCTTGGCGGCCTTGCCGGCGACGAGGATGTGCACGTCGGAGCCGATCTGGTTTGCTGCCGTCAGCGCCTTGGCGGTCTGGTCGGAGAGGTGATTGCCGTCATGGTCGGCCAGAAGAAGAATGGTCATGATGGTGTTCTCTCTTTCCTGGCTTACAGCACGCCGGCTTCGTTTTTGAGCTTGTCGATGAGTTCGGCGACCGACTTGACCTTGACGCCGGCCTTGCGGCCGGACGGCTCCTCGGTCTTCAAGACCTTCAGCCGCGGCGTCGTATCGACGCCGAAATCGGCCGGGCTCTTCTTGTCGAGCGGCTTCTTCTTCGCCTTCATGATGTTCGGCAGCGAGGCATAACGCGGCTCGTTCAGACGCAAGTCGGTGGTCACAACCGCCGGCAGCTTGATCTCGATCGTCTGCAGGCCGCCATCGACCTCGCGGGTGACCTCAGCCTTGCCGTCACCGATCTCGATCTTCGAGGCGAAAGTCGCCTGGGCCGAACCGAGCAATGCCGCCAGCATCTGGCCGGTCTGGTTGGAATCGTCGTCGATCGCCTGCTTGCCGGTGATAATCAGCCCCGGCTGCTCGGCATCGGCCACCGCTTTGAGGATCTTGGCGACGGCGAGCGGCTCGACTTGATCGTCGGTCTCGACCAGGATCGCCCGGTCGGCACCCATGGCCAGGGCGGTGCGTAGCGTCTCCTCGGCCTTGGCCGGGCCGATCGAGACGACCACCACTTCTTCCGCCTTGCCGGCTTCCTTCAGCCGCAGCGCCTCTTCCACCGAGATCTCGTCGAACGGGTTCATCGACATCTTCACATTGGCAAGCTCGACACCCGAAGCATCCGGCTTCACACGGATCTTCACGTTGTAGTCGACAACCCGTTTGACGGGCACGAGAATCTTCATGGGGGTCCTTCCTTCAAGAAAACTGGCTTCAGCGAGGCTTTAAGGAAAATGCGCGCTCACACGCCGCTTCGATTGTCGAATGGCGACATGGATACGCGTTTTTCCCCCAAATACAACGCTTGCATGGCGCAGGTAGGGGATTGCTTCGGCAATATATGGACGTTTACGTGCACGTCAATATATCTGTCAACGTCGGTCACGACCCCAGGGAAGACGCTCGATCCGTCCGTCCGTGCCGGCCGCAACGGCCGTGCCGACGCCGGCTTCGTTCCTCACGGCGCGCGGCGTCACGATTTTCCGATCGAAGAGCGGTACGCCGCGACGACGCAGTGCCAGGATTAAAACAGCGCCGGCAAGAATGCCGCCGACATGGGCGCCCCAGGAGACGTCGGCATCGGGCGCAAACGCCAGCATGAAGAACTGTTGGCCGATCCACAAAAGCAGCGGCACGAAGGCCGGCAGGGGCAAGGGTACACGGAAGAACACCAGCACCCAGACCCTGACGCGCGGATGCAGCATGACATAAGCGGCAACGACCCCGGAGATCGCCCCCGAGGCGCCGACCAGCGGCGCTTCCGGCGTCGTCGTCAGCAAGCCGTGGCAAAGCGCGCCGGCGGCCGCGCAGAGGAGGTAGAAGACCAGGAAGCGCATATGCCCCATCGCATCCTCGACATTGTCGCCGAAGACCCAGAGGAAGACCATGTTGGAGGCCAGATGCCAGAAGCCCGAATGGACGAAGGCATAGGTGAGATAGGTCAGCGGCTCCGGCACGATGTCCAATCCCTCAGCCAACTGCGCCTGCCCGAAGGCGACCGCCGGGATGTAGCCGAGGCCGACCGTCGTTGCCTGGGCAGCCTGTTCGCTCTCCAGGCTGGTAAAGAGCCAGACTGCGACATTCAGCGCGATCAAGGCCAGCGTCACCCACTGGACCTTGATATGTTTCAGCGTATTGGCGTCGTGAAGTGGTATGAACATCAAGGCCCCCCGGCAATCGTGATCGCGGCAAACCTATCTGTTTTTTCCCGGAACCCAAAGCACATCCGCACGACCCTGGTGATTTGCATGGCGGGCCGCGACGAAGAGGAAATCCGAAAGCCGGTTGATATATTTCATCGCAGGCCCGCCGACGATTTCGCCCTCCATGCGCGCCAGCGTCACCATCAGCCGCTCGGCCCGCCGCGCAATCGTGCGGGCCAGATGCAGATGCGCGGCGGCCGGGCTGCCGCCCGGCAGAATGAATGATGTCAGCGGACGGAGGTCGGCGTTCAGTCGATCGATATCGCGCTCGATGCGCTCGACCTGCGTCTCGACGATCCGCAGCGGCTCGTAGGCCGGCGGTTCGCCGGCGTCGGGCGTCGCGAGATCGGCGCCCAGGTCGAAGAGATCGTTCTGGATCGACATCAGCATGGTGTCGAGGTCGGCCAAGTCTGTCGTGTAAAGCCGCGCTAGGCCGATCGCGGAATTGGCCTCGTCGATCGTGCCATAGGCTTCGACGCGCAGATCGTCCTTCCGGCGGCGCGGGCCGGAAGCTAAGCCTGTCGTGCCGTCGTCGCCGGTCTTCGTGTAGATCTTGTTGAGCTTCACCATGCTGCACCGCCGATCGAGGGGAGGGCGGTCGCGCTCACCCGTTTTGCCTTATCAAGTCGGTTCAGCCCGGTGCCGACATCGTCGGTTGCGCTGGCGGACAGCGTCCCTGACACGGGTGTATACGCCGTGAGTGGTTTCTTCGACCCACCCCACGCTCCGTCATGCTCGGGCTTGACCCGAGCATCCACACCGCATCCATCAGCAGCTACGGGGATGGATCCTCGGGTCAAGCCCGAGCATGACGGAGGGTGGGGTTGGGCTTCTGCCCCCAAGTCCTTTGGCGCGGGAGAACGTCGGATTTTGTTATTCACCGCGCGGACGCGCGGTGGCTGGATTCCTGTGACGAGCACAGGAATGAGGGAGTTCGAGGAGGCGATAGTAGCCATATTTACCCCTCTATCGTTAGGTCAGTCCTCAGGTCGGGCGGCCGCCGCCGGTGATCCAGAGCGTCAGCATGATCAGGATGACGGCGACTGCCTGCAACAGGACGCGAAGCTGCATCAGCTTGTTGGAAAGGTTGGCGTCGCCGCCCTTCATCATGTTGAAGAGGCCGCGGATCAGCACGAGGGCGACGACGCCCATGACAATGACCGCAAGGATATAGGTGATTGTGGACATGGCATTCAGCTTTCTCAGTCAGTCCGTCCAGCGCATCAGGCGGTAGAAGAGGTCCGCCGGAAGCAGCCGCTTCAGGAACATGCCCTGTTTAGCCGGAGTCGTTACGGGATAATGTGGCCTTGGATTTTTCGAGTTCAATGCGTGTTTCAATACCGAATAGACCGCCTCGGGGCCAAGTTTATGGCGATTGACCGGCCCCGAACCGTCGAGCCTCGCCAACTGCCTGATATAATCGGCCGCGTGCGGCGAGTTCTCGATGTCGATGTTTTCCTTGATCTTTGCGAGCGCATTGGCGGTGAAACGGGTGGCGATCGGTCCGGGCTCGATCAGGCTCACATGGATGCCGCTGCCGTGCAGCTCCATGCGCAGGGTGATGCTGAGGCCCTCGAGCGCGAATTTGGAGGCGGTGTAGGCGCCGCGATAGCGATAGGGGACGACGCCGAGAATGGACGAACATTGGACGATCCGGCCCTGCCCATGTTTGCGCATCGACGGAATGACCTGCCGCGTCAATTCATGCCAGCCGAAGAAATTCGCTTCGAACTGGGCGCGCAGCGCTGCCGTCGAAAGATCCTCGACGGCGCCCGGTTGGCCATAGGCGCCGTTGTTGAAGAGCGCGTCGATACGGCCGTCGCTGCGTTTCAAGACGGTGTCGACCAGCTCGGAAATCGTCTCGATCCTGGCATAGTCCATCAACAAGGCTTCGATGCCGTCGGCTTCCAGACCCGGCAGATCATCCGTTTTGCGCACCGTCGCAAAGACGCGCCAGCCATCGGCTTTCAGCGCCCGGGCGCAATGCGCGCCTATGCCGGAGGAGCAGCCGGTGACGACGATTGTGCGCTCTCCCGCCATGGAATGATTCCTGTACAAAATGGGACTCGTTTCCCATATTCGGCCAGAGGATACAATGTGGAAAGCCGGAGACGGAATGCGGAAGGTGCTGCGCACGATCTACGACGTGGTCTATGACGCGATCTGTCACATGGTCGAGGATGACGGATTTGCGATGGCAAGCCACGTCGCGCTGTCGAGCCTGCTTGCGGTTTTCCCGTTCCTGATCTTCGGTACCGCGCTTGCAAGCTTCCTCGGCGCCGATCAGTTTTCCTCCACCGCCATCCATCTGATCTTCGACACCTGGCCAGAAGCGATCGCCAAGCCGCTGGCCGACCAGGTGCTGCAGGTCCTGACCATTCAACGCGGCGGGCTGCTGACGATCTCGGTGCTGGCGGCCGCCTATTTCGCATCGAACGGCGTGGAAGCGCTGCGCATCTCGCTCAATCGTGCCTACCGGGTGCAGGAAACCCGGGCGTGGTATTTCACCCGCCTGGCCAGCCTCGGCTACGTACTGATCGCGGTGATCATCTTCGCCGCGATCAGCATTCTGCTGGTGGCGGTGCCGTTGGCGCTCGATTATGCCAGGAATTGGTTTCCGCTGTTTGCTGATACGCTCGGCATCGTCTTCAGCTGGCGCATTTACGGCACGCTTGTCGTGCTGACCGTCGGCCTGCTGGTCATGCATCTCTGGCTGCCGGCCGGCAAGCGGCGGGTTTTCGACGTTATTCCGGGGGTCTTGCTGACGCTGCTTCTCTGGCTCGCCGGCGCGCTGATCTTTGCCTATTATCTGGCGACCTTCGCCAATTATACGGCAACTTATGCCGGTCTCGCCTCGGTGATGATCGTGCTGATCTTTCTCTATATGGTCGGTGCCATCTTCATTATCGGCGCGGAGATCAATGCGGCGCTGATCAAGTTCCGCGTCTTCCGGATGTTCTCGCATACGCTTTCCGTCGTCGGGCGAGAGCGTGTTGAACGGCGCTCAGAGCCCGACAAGGCGGCGAATGTCGGCCCCTGACATGCCCCGGGCACGTAATTCGGCAAGCCCGCTGTCACCTTCGCTTTTCGAAAGCTTGCGGCCATCGGCGTCGAGAATGAGACGATGATGGTGGTAGAGGGGTTGCGGCAGGCCGAGCAGAACCTGCAGCAGCCGGTGCACCGAGGTGGCGTGGAAAAGGTCGAGCCCGCGCACGACATGGGTGACGCCCTGCAGGGCATCATCGACGACCACCGACAGATGGTAGCTCGAAGGAGCATCCGAGCGGGACAGGATGACATCTCCCCAGACGCCAGGTTCGGCGGCGATCTCGCCTGTCCTGCCGTCGCCGGTTTCCGTCCAGAACAGCAGTTCGCCGATCAGGTCGAGCGCCTTGCGCATGTCGAGCCGCCAGGCATGTTTTTTCCCGGAGGAAAGGATCTCCCGCCATTCGGTTTCCGGCCGCTCGCGATCAATCGGCGGATAATGCGGCGTGCCATCGGGATCGCGCGGCCAGGATTGGCCCGTTGCCTCATAGGCGGCGACACGCGCCTTCACTTCGCCGCGCGTCAGGAAAGCCGGATAGACCAGGCCGCGTTCGATCAGCGCATGCAGCGCCGCCTGATACTCGGGAAAATGCTCCGACTGGCGCCGCACCGGACTTTCCCAGTCGATCTCAAGCCAGTCGAGGTCCCGCAGGATGCCGGCCTCGAATTCGGGGGTGCAGCGGGCCTGGTCGATATCCTCGATGCGCAGCAGCAGGCGGCCATGCAAGGCTTCGGCCATGTCGCGGTTCAAAAAGGCCGAAAGTGCATGGCCGAGATGCAGCGAACCGTTGGGACTCGGCGCAAAACGAAAGACAGGTTTTTGACGCTCGCTCGTGGTCATGCTTTCTTCTGCCACGGATTTTGGTTTTGAACCACTGGGAGGACGCGGTGCAGATCATCCGCAACGACGATGACGTCAGGCTGGGGCTCGAGGCGCTGCTTCGCCTCGATCCGCGCCTTGCACCGATCGCCGCGGATGTGGGGCCCCTTCCGCTGCGGCTGCGCGAAGCCGGTTTTGCCGGCCTTGCCCATATCATCGTCTCGCAAATGGTCTCGCGCGCCAGCGCCGAGGCAATCTGGCGGCGCATGCTGCCGGCGGATGGCCCGCTGACGGCGGAAGCTTACCTGCTGCTTCACCCCGAGGCATGGCGGGAATTCGGCCTGTCGCGCGCCAAGGCCGATACGCTGACGCGGATCGCTGAAGCGGTTGCCTCCGGCCGCCTCGATCTTTCCGGGCTCTGCCTGAAGCCGCCGGGCGAAGCGCTTGGCGAATTGACGGGGCTGAAGGGCGTCGGCCCGTGGACGGCGGAGGTCTATCTGATGTTCTGCGGCGGCCATGCCGATGTCTTTCCGGCCGGTGATGTCGCGCTGCAGAATGCCGTCGGCGCCGCGCTCGGACTTGCGGCGCGGCCGCAAGCGAAGGCGCTTGCCAAGCTTTCGCAGGTCTGGTCGCCGTGGCGCTCGGTGGCAGCCCGGCTTTTCTGGGCCTATTACGCCACGAAAATGCGTCGTGACATGGTGCCGGTCGGCTGATCGGCCACACTCTTTAAATTGCCTTTATCCTCTGAATTTATTGGACTTCACAATCCTGTAACAACCGGCCTAATATACAGGTGCAGATGCCGAATCGATCAGGAGAGTCCCTTGACGATTGCAGTCTCCCCGCAGGCCCTGCCGGCGCTCGTCCTGAACGCTGACTACCGGCCGCTGAGTTATTACCCCTTGTCGCTTTGGTCCTGGCAGGACGCGATCAAGGCGGTATTTCTCGACCGTGTGAACATCATCGCAGAATACGAACACTCGGTTTCCTCGCCGAGCTTTTCGATGCGGCTTCCGAGTGTCGTGTGCCTGAAGACTTACGTTCAGCCATCCCGCAATCCTGCTTTCACCCGATTCAACGTCTTCCTGCGCGACCGGTTCGAGTGCCAGTATTGCGGCTCTCATGACGACCTGACCTTCGACCACGTCATCCCGCGCGCCCATGGCGGCGAGACGACCTGGGAGAATGTCGTGGCGGCCTGCTCGCCCTGCAATCTGCGCAAGGGCAGCAAGCTTCCGAAGCAGGCAGGCATGTTCCCGGCGCAGAAGCCCTATCAGCCGACGGTGCAGGACCTGCACAATAACGGCCGGCTGTTTCCGCCGAATTACCTGCATGACAGCTGGCTCGACTATCTCTACTGGGATACGGAGCTGCAGCCCTGACCGCGCCCGTCTACAGCGCGTCGCATCGATTGCGTTCCACAAGCCGCGGTTTGGCACTTTGCTTCCATGTCGTTATCAGCGGCGCGTCGCGCATGGTCGCGGCGACATGCGTCAAGCGGCTTTGCGAACGCCGGTGAAGGCGAGGGCCGCAAGCAGGATCCCGGCAATCACGTTCCAACCCGCAAAAGAGAGGCCGAAAACCCTGAGCGCCGCATCGGTGCAGGATGGACCCTTGATCGTATTGAGTTCGCTGAGCAGATCGCCGGCATTGGTCGTCATGCTGCTTGCCGTGGTCGAGCAGGTGGCCGGGCCTGGCCAGAAGTGCCATTCGACGCCGGCGTGATAGACGCCCATGCCTGCGGTGACCAGCATCAGCATGCCGGCTGCGAGAATCATTGCCCGGGAAATCCAGTTCGGCAGACCCGCGAGCTCGCAGATCGCAGCGAGAATGGCGATCGGAATTGCGTAGTAATAGGGCTGGCGCTGCAGCAGGCACAGTGCGCAGGGAATATAGCCGCCGACATACTGGAAGCCGAGGGCGGCGCCGACCGCCGCCGCCATGCCGATAGCGAGCAATATGGAATAGATGAAGCCGGGACGGGCGAGCGGCGAGGCGGTGGCAGTCATGGCGGAGCTCCGCGAAAGTTTGGTCTAGTGAGCGAAAGAGCGGTAGCCGAAATATAGCACGATTGCCGCAGCGGCACCGATGCCAACGAGCTGGCCGAGGCGCTTCTCGATGAAGTCACGGATCGGCTCGCCGTAGCGGCGCAGCAGCCAGGCGAGGAAGAGGAAACGGGCGCCGCGGGCAATAATCGCCGAAACAATGAAAAGGCCCAGATTGACGTGAATGACGCCGGACAGGATCGTGACGATCTTGATCGGCGGCAGATGCGCAAGACCCGACGTGACGAGCAGCAGCAGGATCCACTCGTAGGTGACATAGGCCTTCATCTGCTCGAAGGCGTCGAGTTTGCCGTAGAATTCGAGAACTGGCCGCGCCACCGTCTCATAGGCGTAAAAGCCGAGCGCCCAGCCGGCGATGCCGCCGAGCACGGAGGCGACGGTCGCAACCAGCGCGTAGCGATAGGAGCGTTCCGGTTTGGCGAGCGCCATCGGCAGGAAAAGCACATCGGCGGGGACGAGAAAGACGGAGCTTTCGACGAAGGCGATGACGGCGAGCCAAACTTCGGCCGATTTGCGCGCGGCCAGAGACATGGTCCAGTCGTAAAGTCTGCGGAGCATTCCGTTCCCTTCCTGTTGCGGCGCAAAAGAGCTTTAGGGGCCGTGCGCGGCCCTGTAAATGCTTGGCCGTGTCCTTCGTGCCACCCGCCGCCTAAAAATTTCGTGATTCGGGCATCGATGCCTCTCCCAAGATTTCATGGGATGGCGAATCGGCCATTGTGAGGCAGGCTGGTTTGAGGGCGACGTGCAGGGTGGCATGAGAATGTTCAAAGTGATCGAAGGCGGCCGCGCTCAGGCCGTGCAGATGGATGACGGGCTGGGAGCAGGACGGGGACCGAACAGGGACGATGTGCTTGGGGAAGCGGCCCGGAGGCTGAACGAAAGCGGTTGTCATCTCTCCCGCGTTCGGGAATTCGCAACCGGCGTGCCGATGCTGGCGTCTCTGAAATACCTGTCGCTGCAGATCGATTTCGCAGCCGAGACGCTGTCGCGGCTCGATCCGATCCCGGAGGATTTCCGTTCCGACGGCTATTGGCCGGCAGGCTGACAGTATCGCACAACGGGCTTGCAGATAGGTCTGTTTGGCGCCCGAACTCCGGGTGTCTGCGCGTCAGGACAGATCCATCGACTTTTCCCATTGCTGACGCAGCACGTTCATTTCCGTGCGCTTCTGGGCCATTTCGCTGACGATCGCCCGCAGGTTGGGATGGTGCGACATGAACATGTTGAAGTCGCGCCGCTCGAGGACTTCGAACTGGCAGAAATCGACGGCGATGACGTCGGCCGTGCGCCGTCCGCCGCTCAACAGCGCCATCTCGCCGAAGAAGGCGCCCGGTTCGAGGCGGATCGCGCCGCTGGCGAGCCGCACCTCCACGGCACCCGAGGAGATGAAATACATGCTGTCGCCGCGGTCGCCGCGGCGGATGACGCGTTCGCCGGGCGGGGCCGACTTCGCCTTGAAGAGCAGCAGCAACTCCTCCTGCGCGTCCTCGCCGACCTGGGAAAACAGCGGGAAGGTCTCGATCAGCTGCTGCATCTTCAGCTGGTGCTGACGTTCGCGCTCCTCGCCGAGCGCCCTGATTTTTTCCAGTTCCTTGCCGAGTGTCTTCTGCCTCTTCCTGCCATAGCTTTCGAAGAGTGGGGGCCATTTCGAATGGATATATTTTTTCAGCCCCTCGCTGGCAAAGATCACGATCGGATTAAGTGTGATCGACAGGATCGCGGCGGCAAGGATCAGATCCTGGCCCTCATGCGGCAGAAGCCCGAGCGAGACGCCGAGGCCGGCGAGGATGAAGGAAAATTCGCCGATCTGAGCAAGTCCCCCGGCCAAGGTCAGGCCCATGCTGATCGGATAGCGCAGCAGCATGACGATTGCGAAGGTGATGATGGCCTTGCCGAAAATGACGAGCGCCAAGGCGCCGATTACGGCCAGCGGCTCGCGGACCAGGATCGAGGGGTCGAAGAGCATGCCGACGGAGACGAAGAACAGCACGGAGAATGCATTCTGCAACGGCAGCGAATCGGCGGCCGCTCTGTGGCTGAGCTGGGATTCGCTCATGACGACACCGGCGAAGAAGGCGCCGAGCGCAAAGGAGACGCCGAAGATCGCGGCTGAGCCGAAGGCGATGCCGAGCGCGATCGCCAGCACGGTCAGCGTGAAGAGTTCGCGTGAGCCGGTGCGGGCGATCATCGTCAGCAGCCAGGGCACGATCCGCGGGCCGAGGAAGATTGCCATGGCGGTGAAAGCCGCCACCTTCAACAAGGTCAGCCCGATCGTCAGCGCCAGCGGCAGTTCGCCGAGGCCGTGATTGGTCGTATCGACCGCGTGGCCGCCGAGAAGCTCGGCCAGCGCCGGCAGCATCACCAGCGCCAGCACCATCACCAGATCCTCGACGATCAGCCAGCCGACGGCGACGCGCCCGCTCGGCGCGTTGACGAGATTGCGCTCCTCCAGCGCCTTCAGAAGAACCACGGTACTCGCAACCGACAGGCTGAGGCCGAAGACCAGGCCGGCGCCAAGGCTCCAGCCCCAGAGTTTGCAGAGACCAATACCCAGAAGGGTGGCCAGGATGATGCGCCCGATCGCGCCAGGCACGGCGAGCCCGCGCACGGCCAGCAGGTCGGAGGCGGAAAAATGTAGGCCGACGCCGAACATCAGCAGGATGACGCCCATCTCGGCAAGCTGGCCGGCAAGCGCGGTGTCGGCGACGAAGCCGGGCGTGAACGGCCCCATCAGGATGCCGGCCATCAGATAGCCGACGAGCGGCGGCAGCCGGAGCCGGTCGGCGCCATAACCGAGGACCGCCGCGAAAACAAAACTGACGGCGACCGTCGCGATGAGTCCTACTTCCTGATGCACGTCCGCCCTCGCCGATGGTAACGGCGCCACCTTGGACGAAGCGCAAGCAAAGTTAAATAGTTGATTTGCGTTTTAGGAGCCTCGTTCGCGACCCCGGCCAGTCGGAAACAGATGTCGTCGGTAAAGACCCGCCACGGTCGGCGCGCCGCTGATGTTGGAACCGGTTCTAGCTTGCGTCTTTGGCCTTCATCACGGGAAGGGGAACGAGAGGCGGACGATGATCCTGAACTCTACTGTGGCGGGGCTTGCCGGGCGCTGTTACAGATGAAAATCTCAGACAAGGGCGAGGCCCAGTTCCTGCGTCAGCCGGTTTTCACCTTTCGTGGCCCTGATGGCGCGCAATGTGGTGGTGAAAAACCTCCGTCGATGTTATGAGCACGCCTTCGGTCGAAGCGCATTCCCAGCGCAAGGACCCGCACAGGATTTTCAGTATGATTGAGCTTACCCCGTCCCAGATCGCAGGACTCAAACTCGCCAGGGATGGAGACCTTTATCCTCAGCCGGCCAATAAATGGACGCATCAGAACGCGACCGTAACCTACGCAAAATCCGATCGGTGGAAAGAGCGGCCTCAGAAGGTGAAATCGGTCACGGCAAAGACGCTGAGTGAGTTGAAAGAGCCGGGTTTCCTCGTCCGGCGGCATCTGGACGACGACGCATCAAAGGACGTCTACGGCATCACCATGGCCGGCAAGATGTGGCTGTTGAAGAACAAATAGTTTCAGTTGGATGCGGATTGTTCCGTCGGGATCGAGGTGCTGCGCGTTGAAACCAGTCCGCCTTCGTTTCTGACGGAACTACGGCTCGCCGAGCCGAAGCTCACCGAGCGGAGGCTGGTGCCCCATGCCGGGGTCGAACCAGCACTTCTTTCGAAACTCGATTTTGAGTCGAGCGCGTCTACCAATTCCGCCAATGGGGCAACGGATACCGACGAGGCGGGTGTCTAACATGTGTGCGCCTGCGCATGCAAGACGGACGAACGAAGTTATCGCGGCAATCCGGTGGAGAGACCCAGCCTTGCTTCGAGGCCGGGTCCTCTCCGAGATCAGTGGGCCGCGGCAGGGGCGGCACTCGGTAGGCCTGACTTCTTCAGCGTGATCGCCAGAATCGAGGCCAGCAGGCAGAAAGCGCCGGCGACGAAGAAAGCGGGCAGATAGCTCGACAGTTCCGTGCGCGAGAGACCGGCGCCGTAGGCGGCGGTGGCGGCGCCCAGCTGATGGCCGGCAAAAACCCAGCCGAAGACGAGGCCGGCCTTTTCACGGCCGAAGCGGTCGGCGGCGATCTTGACGGTCGGCGGCACGGTGGCGATCCAGTCGAGGCCATAGAAGATGGCAAAGATCGAAAGGCCGTAGAAGCTGAAATCGCTGAAGGGCAGATAGAGCAGCGACAGGCCGCGCAGGCCGTAGTACCAGAACAGCAGCCAGCGATTGTCGAACCGGTCGGACAGCCAGCCGGAGCCGACGGTGCCGAAGAAATCGAAGATGCCCATGACGGCAAGCACGCTGGCGGCGGCCACCGGCACGATGCCGAAATCGCCGCAGAGGGTGACGAAATGGGTCTGGATCAGGCCGTTGGTGCTGAGGCCGCAGATGAAGAAGGTGGTAAACAGGATCCAGAAGGTCGAGGTCGTCGAAATCTCGCGCAGCGTGGTGAGCGGAGTCATCAGGGCAGCGCCGAGCGTCGGCCTGGCGGGTGCCGGCGTCACATGCGCCTCGCCCAAAGAGGGCAAATTGACGTCAGCCGGCCGGTCGCGCATGAAGGCGAGAACGGCAAGGGCCGCGACCATGATCATGGCGCAGACGAAAAACACTGTCGAGCGCCAGCCGTAACGCTCCGTCAGCTCCGCCATCAGCGGCAGGAAAACGAGCTGGCCGGTGGCAGAACTCGCCGAAAGCATGCCGACGACGAGGCCGCGATGCTTGGTGAACCAGCGCGTCGACACCGTTGCGGCGAGCACCATGGCCGTCAATCCGGTGCCGAAGCCGACGACGATGCCCCAGAGCAGCAGGAGCTGCCACAACGTCGTCATGAACAGCGAGCCGACGAAGCCTATGCCGATCAGCGTCAATGCAAAGACGATGACCTTGCGCACACCGAAATAATTCATGAAGGCGGCGGCGAACGGCCCCATGAAGCCGAACAGGATCAGGCGGATCGCAAGTGCGAAGGAAATCTGCGAGGTTTCCCAGCCGAATTCGTCCTGCAGCGGCTTGATCAGCACGCCGGGCGCACCCATGGCGCCTGCCGTCACCAGCATGGTGAGGAAGGTGGCGGCAACGACGACCCAACCGTAATGAATGTTGCGCCGGGCAAGGGTGGAGGCAAGGGCTGTGGAAACCATGAGCACGATTCCGTTCGGATTCAGATAGGGGAAGGCACTGGACCGATTTACATGATGGTCATCATATTTCTTGCGTATTGATGATGGACATCATATAATTTGTCAAGCCGCTATTTCTGGAGACGACGATGCGGGTCACCCGCGAGAAATTTGCCGAAAACCGCGAAAAGATTCTGAGTGTTGCCGGTGTGCTCTTCCGGGAAAACGGTTTTGACGGCGTCGGCGTTGCCGACATCATGAAGGCGGCGGGACTGACGCATGGCGGCTTTTACGGTCACTTCAGTTCCAAGGATGAGCTGGCACTGGAAGTCAGCCGCAAGCTGATCGATCGGGTGGGAGAGCGCTGGAAGGAACATATCGCCAGTTCGCCGGAGCGGCCGCTCGAAACGCTTCTCGACCATTATATTCACTGGCGCACGGTCGATGATCCCGGTGGCAGCTGCGTCTTCGCAACACTGATCCAGGAGGTGAGCCGCAGCCGCGGCGCGGTTCGGGCCGTTTTCAGCGACGGCCTGTCCGTGCTGGTCGACACGCTTGCCGATATTGTTCCCGGCGAGACCGAAGAGGAACGCCGCGCCAATGCCGCAACGACGCTGTCATCGATGATGGGCGCCGTCATTCTTGCCCGCGCGGTCGAGGACCGCGGGCTTGCCGAGCAGTTTCTGGTGACGATGCGCCGGCAGCTCGATCCTGCCAACCGGACATAGTCTCAGTCGCGGGAGGCGATGAGGGCGTTGGCCTCGATGATCTCGGTGAATTTTCCGTCCGGCGAGAGAGCGGCGAGCTCGCTTCGTAAAGCCTGTTCGAATTCGGCTGTGCTGTCACCGAGCGCCTGCGGCGAGGTGACCGACATGGAGAAGGCACGGCCGACGATCTCGTCGGCGTCGAGCAGCCGCTCGGTGACGATGCCGATGCGTTCGAGATTGAGGAAGGCGGAGCGCAGCAGAAATTCCTCGTGCTTTATCCAGTCCGGCCCGCGGCGAAGCTGTCGTTCTGTTCTGATCGGTTCCGGCGAAAAGCGTTCGGAGACCTTTTCCAAAACGTCGCGCCAGGCGGGTGAGGCGGAGATGTGGCGGTCGCCGAAAAGGATGACGGCGCCCTCCGGCTCGGTCAGCCTGTCCAGCGTCGCAAGCGTTGCGGCGCGGTCCATCCAGTGGAACGAGCGGCCCATGGTCGTGATCTTCAACGGTCCGAAGGCGGGGCCGAGATCGTAGGAGGAGCCGAGGACGAATTCGGCGTGAATACCGGCTGCCGCCGCGCCCTCGCGGGCCGCGTCCAGCATTTCCGGCTCCGGATCGAGACCGGTGACGTCGGCACCGGCAAGCCGGGCGAAAGCGATGCCGATCTGGCCCGGTCCGCAGCCGAGATCGAGCAGGCGGTCGCCTGGCCGAAGGCCAGTTCTGACGGTCACGCGTTCGATCAGCGCGTCGGGATAGGGAATACGGAAACGGCTGTAATAGGCGGCGGTGGTGTGGAAGCGGCGGGGCTCGAAAGGAACGGTGGTCATGACGGACGATTCCTCGATATTTCAGGCAAGCGCTAGGACGGAACTGTGACCGGCCTGTGCCGTATCCCGATCCTCTCCCGCGGTCGGGAGAGGATCTGGGCGCTGAGAAGAGGCGGCTATTTGAAGCCGGCGACGGCATGCGGGATATAGGGTGCTTCCAACACGGCGATTTCCTCGGCAGTGAGCTTGACCGTGAGCGAAGCGACGGCGTCCGTCAGGTGGTTCGGTTTGGACGCGCCGATGATCGGCGCGGTCACCACGCTCTTCTGCAGGATCCAGGCGGTGGCGACCTGGGCGCGGGAAATGCCGCGGGTCCGGGCGATCTCGGCCACCGCCTCGACGATCCTGCGGTCGGCATCGATCGACTGCGTGTAGAGCGTCTTGCCGAATTCGTCGGTCTCGCTGCGGGCCGTCGGCTCGTCCCAGTCACGGGTCAGGCGGCCGCGGGCGAGCGGGCTCCAGGGGATGACGGCGATCTTCTGGTCTTCGCAGAGCGGCAGCATTTCGCGCTCCTCCTCGCGGTAGAGCAGGTTCAGATGGTTCTGCATGCTGATGAATTCCGTCCAGCCGTTCAGCCGGGAGACGTAAAGTGCCTTGGCGAATTGCCAGGCATACATCGACGAGGCGCCGATATAACGCGCCTTGCCCGCTTTGACGACGTCATGCAGCGCTTCCATCGTTTCCTCGACCGGCGTCGTGTAGTCGAAACGGTGGATCTGGTAGAGGTCGACATAGTCGGTGCCGAGACGGCGCAGACTATTGTCGATCTCGTCGAGGATCGCCTTGCGTGACAGGCCGGCGCCGTTCGGACCCGGCCGCATGCGGTTGAACACCTTGGTCGCCAGAACGATATCCTCGCGCTTGGCGAAGTCCTTGATGGCGCGCCCGACGATCTCCTCCGAGGAACCGTTCGAATAGATGTTGGCGGTGTCGAGAAAATTGATGCCGAGGTCGATCGCCTGCTTGATCATCGCCCGGCTTTCCTCTTCGCGCAGGCTCCAGGCGTGATTGCCGCGGCCCGGATCGCCGAAGGTCATGCAGCCCAAGCAGATTTTCGACACTTCGAGACCGGTCTTTCCAAATTTGACATATTCCATGAAACGACTCCGTGAATTGAGACACCCCGTGCGGAGTTTCATGATCTAGTGCGAAACCGTCAAAGTCGCAGGGAGGCGCAGGCGGAATCGGCGCGGCGATGCGTACAATGATGCGTGATGCGGCCGCCGGTTCCGTCGCCGGCTTGCACATCCGCGCCGCAAGGTGTTAGCTGCTGCAGCATTTCATCGGAAGCCAGACTATGCGACTGCCCTCCCATGATCGTTACGACGATCTCTATCGTGATTTCTCCTGGCGGATTCCGGAAGACTTCAATATCGGCCGCGCCGTTAGCGACGATTGGGCGGCGAGAGATCCGGAGCGTGTCTGTCTCGAACATTTCAGTCCGGACGGCGACCATCTTTCGCTGACCTATGGCGAGCTTTCCGGCAGCTCTTCCATGTTCGCCAATGCGCTGGCATCGCTCGGTGTCAAGCGCGGCGATCGCGTCGCTCTGCTGATGCCGCAGTCCTTCGAGACCGTGGTTGCGCATGTCGCGATCTATAAGATGGGTGCAATCGCCTTGCCGCTGGCGTTGCTGTTCGGCGTCGAGGCGCTGGAGTATCGGCTGAGGATCTCGGGTGCGGCGGCAATCGTCACCAATGATTTCGGCCTCGATCGTATCCGGCAAATCCGCGATCGTCTGCCGGAACTGCGCCATGTGATCAGCGTCGATGGCGCTCCCGACGCTCTCTCCTTTGCCGATCTCATCGTATCGTATACGCCCGTCTTCGAAGGAGAAAAGACAACGCCCGACGATCCGGCGCTGATGATCTTCACCTCGGGCACAACAGGGCCGCCGAAAGGCGCCCTGCATGGTCACCGTGTTCTGCCCGGCCATATTCCCGGCATGCAGTTCGCCCATGAGGGTTTTCCAAAGGTGGGCGACAAGGTCTGGACGCCGTCCGACTGGGCCTGGGCGGGCGGTCTGCTCAATGCGCTGCTGCCGAGCCTGCTGCTCGGGGTTCCCGTCGTCTCGTCGCCGGCGCAGAAATTCGATGCCGACATGGCCTATCGGATCATGGCGGAGATGGATGTGCGCAATGCCTTCATCCCGCCGACGGCGCTGAGGCTGATGCGATCCGTTTCCGATCCCCGCTCGAAATATGATTTGGTGCTGCGCACGATCGGCTCGGCCGGGGAGGCGCTCGGCCGCGAGACCTATGAATGGGCGCGGCGCACGCTCGGCATCACCGTCAACGAATTCTACGGCCAGACGGAATGCAATTTCGTGCTCTCGTCTGCCGCTGCCCACGGCGTCAGCAAGGCCGGCGCCATCGGCCGGGCGGTGCCCGGACACCGCGTCGCGATCGTCAATGAGGCCGGAGACGAATTGCCGGCGGGCGAGCCAGGCGAGATCGCCATCGCCAGTCCCGATCCCGTCATGTTCCTCGGCTATTGGAACGATACGGCGGCGACGACGCGAAAATTCGCCAAAGGCTGGCTGCTCACCGGCGATATCGGCCGGCAGGACGCGGACGGCTACGTCACCTTCGAAGGCCGCGACGACGACGTCATCACCTCATCCGGATATCGCATTGGCCCGGCGGAAATCGAGGATTGCCTGATCGGCCATCCCGCGGTGCAGCTTGCCGCCGCCGTCGGCAAGCCCGATGCCATGCGCACCGAGATCGTCAAAGCCTATATCGTGCTGGCGCCGGGCCATGCCCCGAGCGAGGCGCTGGCCGTCGATATCCGGGACTGGGTGAAGATGCGGCTTTCGATGCACGAATATCCGCGCGAAGTGGAATTCGTCGAGTCACTGCCGCTGACGACGACCGGCAAGGTGATCCGCCGGCTGCTGCGAGAGAAAGCTGCGACGGAAGGTTAGCCACGGCCGGCGAGCGACATGATCTTCTCGCGCAGCATCTTCGCCATGTTGCGGGTGCTGCGGTACATGTGGAGCTGGGCGGCCACCTGGCGCATGTCGCGGTCGCCGTTCTGCGTCAGGCCGATCACCAGGGTTCCCATCTCCTCGCGCTCCTGCCAGAAGCGGCTCATGATCGGATGGTCGGAGACGGCGCAGGAATCGGAGCGGACGATGTTGGCGTCGTCGAGATGCCATTCGGTGAGTTCGCTCATCAAAAGCTTGCCCGGAGAATAGCGGGCATAGTTTTCGTCATAGGCCGTCTTCCAGGTATAGGCCTCGCCGCCCATCATCAACACCACGATGGCGGCGATCGCCTTGCCGTTGAGGTCGATCGTATGAATGCGCACGGCGTCGACGGCGGCAAGGTTCGACACGGCCTCGCGGGCGAAGGCAGTATGATAGCGGTCGGTGACGAGAGCGCTCCGCCGCTTGCCCTTCCAGCCGCCAGCCTCCATCGCCAGGAATTCTTCGAAGCGGACGTGGATTTCGCGCGGCTGGCGGGCGACGGCATAGACCGCCGTTCCGAGTTCCTCCAGCTGACGCCACTGGCGGCGCATCTCGCGCATATGCGAGGAGGAGATAGTTTTGCCGAGATAGGCAGGCGCCTCTTCCTCGCTCTGCAGCATCGGGCGCAGATAGGGATTGGTCACGGTGAGCGGCAGATTGCGGCCGAGCGCCACGGCCTTGAGCATGCGCACGAAAATTCCGTTCAATCTCAGATCGGGCAGGACCAGGGTGCTCGGCAGGTTGAGATCAGAAACGGTCAGCCCCTCGAAGAAATTGTCGAGGGTTTCGGCCGCATCCTCGCTGTCGACGAGCGGCGTGCCGAGCGGGCCGAAGCTGTTCGACCAGCCGCGGATGATCGAGGGACCGACGGCAAAGCCCGGCTTGTCGACCGAAAACGGCAGCAGGAAACGCATGCGGCTGCGGCCGGCATTGTGGTCGCGGATCAGGGCGAAATTCACCTGCCTGTCTTCGAGCCGCGGCATGGCGGGCGCAAGGAAGCGTCCGGAGAAAAAGACGTTCGGCTCCATCGCCCGGTTGGAGAGGAAGTCGAGCTCGTCCTGAAGTTCGTAGCCGAGCTTGCCGGGGTAGAGGCAAAGTTCACGCCCGGGTCGGCCGATCTCGGCACGGGCCTCGGCCTGCGGTGCCTCGAAATGCAGCGACGCGAGATCATGGATCATGCGGTTGGTGATGCTGTCGGTGCTTGCGGTGACGGGGGGCGGACGCACCATCTATCGAACTCTCATTTCTGGCGTTGCGGCGGAGGGGCTGGCGAAGGCGAAGAGGACGATGCCGAGCGTGCGGCGCACGGCGACATGCAGAAGAACGGCCTCGACCGCCATGGCAGAGGCTGTGGCAATCGCGGTGCCTTCGATGCCGTAATGCGGGATCAAAGCGAGGTTGAGACCGACATTGGCGGCCAATGCGCCGGCATAGAGCGCGACGCAGAGATTCTGCTTGCCGGCCATCATCAGCAGCGTTTCGGCCGGGCCGACCAGCGATTTGGCGAGGATGCCGGCAAGCAGGATCGCCATGACAAGATAACCCGCGGTGAAGACGCCGCCGAACAGCGACAGCAGCAGGTGGCCGGCCGCGAGAACGGCAAGACCGACGCCGAGCGCCGGCCAGAAGGTCCAACGGGCGGCATCGGTGGCGGCGATCGCCAGCTGGGCATGGTCGCCCTCGGCGATGATCGAGGAAAAACGCGGGCCGGAAGCGGCCTTGACCGAGAAATTGATGAAATGCACGAGCGCCATGGTCTTGGCGGCGGCGAAATAGATGGCGACGTCGTGCGGCTCGAGGAAAATGCCGACAACGACGACGTCGGAATTGGTCAGCAGGAAGCTGACGCCCTCGATCAGGAAGATCGGGAAGGCGACACTGAGCCAGGCAAGGAAATCGACCTTGCGCGGACCGTCGTCATAATGCCGGCGTAGGCTGTAAAGCGTCGCGCCATATTGGCCGAGTGCGGTGACGAAGGTGGCCACGAGCGCCGCCTGCATGGCGGTGACGGCCGTATGCTCCGCGCCCGTCGCAATCGCAATCAGCATGCAGGCGATGATGAGGATCGGCCGGATAATATAGACCGGGACCAGCGCCATCACAGGCCAGTGGTTCGCCCGCGAGGTGCCTTCCAGAATATCGCCAAGTGCGATCATCGGCATGGCAAACAGGCCGAGGAAGATCGGGACGAGATAATAGGGCTCGATCAGATCACCGAAGAAATGCAGCCCGAGCATGCCGGCGCCAAGCATCGCCGTGCCGGACAGCAGCGCGAAGATGCGCGCGGTACCCGTCAGGCCGCGGATTTCCTCGAAGGCGCCCGCCGCCTTGTACTGCGGCAGAAAGCGGATGATCGCGGTGTGGAAGCCAAGGCAGGAGAGGTCGCCGAAGACGACAACCAGCACCCAGACGAAAACGAAGATGCCGTATTCATGTTCGCCCATCAGCCGGGCGAGCACGATCTGGGAGACGAAAGCAAGTGCGGCGCTGAGGATGCGGATCGAAAAGGCCGTCAGCGCTATGCGCTGGGCGGCGGCCTTCTCGCCGCCTTCGGTCAGCACGGCCGCGAGCATGCGCAGCGTACGGCCGCCGATCGGGCGCAGTCCCGCCGGCAGCATTTTCTCCGCTGTTTCTATGACCGCCATGATGAACACGCAAAACTCTGAGGTCAGGCAAATCGTCCCCGAAGTCTTGACAGAGCAGGGTTAAGAAACGGTTCCGGAACGGCCCTTGCCCCGCAGACCTGAACTCCAGCCGGCGGGCGTTACCGCTGAAAAGCAAATGCCGCCCGAAGGCGGCATTTTCAGAGTCGTCGTATTTGCCTCAGACCTGTTCGAAGGCGCCGTGGCAATGCTTGTATTTCTTGCCGGAGCCGCAGGGGCAGGACTCGTTGCGGCCGACCTTGCCCCAGGTGGCGGGGTCCTCGGGATTGCGGTTCTCGGGCGCGACCATCACTTCGGAGGCTTGGTAGATCGGAGCGAAATCGTCCTCGCCGGTCATCGGATCGAGATGATGGGCCTGCATCAGCGGCGGTTCGGGTTCGGCCGGCGCCTGCTGCACCAGCTCGACGCGCATCAGCTGGGCGGTGACGGCCTCGCGCAGATTGTTGAGGAGGGCGGTGAAGAGCTCGAAGGCTTCAGACTTGTATTCCTGCAGCGGGTCGCGCTGGGCATAACCGCGGAAGCCGATGACCGAGCGCAGGTGATCGAGGTTGACGATATGCTCGCGCCAGAGATGATCGAGCGTCTGCATGACGATCGAGCGCTCGACATAATGCATGATGTCGTCGCCGAAACGCTCGGCCTTCTCCGTAAAGGCGGCATTGGCGGCTTCCGTCAGACGCTCGCGAATATCGTCCTCGCCGATGCCTTCCTCCCTGAACCAGTCCTCGATCGGCAGATCGAGGTTCAGGATGTTGGTGACACCGGTCTTCAGGCCGACGGCATCCCATTGTTCGGCATAGGCGCGTTCGGGGATATGCTTTTCGACCAGATCTTCGATCACTTCGCGACGCATGTCGGAGACGGTCTCGGAGATATTGGTCGATTCCATCAGTTCGAGACGCTGCTCGAAGATGACCTTGCGCTGATCGTTGAGAACGTCGTCATACTTCAGCAGGTTCTTGCGGATGTCGAAGTTGCGGGCTTCGACCTTCTTCTGCGCGCGCTCGAGCGCCTTGTTGATCCAGGGATGGACGATCGCCTCGCCCTCCTTGAGGCCGAGCTTGGTCAGCATGCTGTCCATGCGGTCGGAGCCGAAGATGCGCATCAGGTCGTCCTGAAGCGAAAGGTAGAATTTCGAGCGGCCGGGGTCGCCCTGACGGCCGGAGCGGCCGCGCAGCTGGTTGTCGATGCGGCGGCTTTCATGGCGTTCGGTGGCGATGACATAGAGACCGCCGGCGGCGAGCGCCTTTTCCTTGAGTTCCTTGATCTCTTCGACGATCGCCTGGATCCGGGCGTCACGCTCCGGACCGGCTTCGATCTCGCCGAGTTCGCGCTCGATCCGCATCTCGAGGTTGCCGCCGAGCTGGATGTCGGTGCCGCGGCCGGCCATGTTGGTGGCGATAGTGACGGCGCCCGGCACGCCGGCCTGGGCAACGATATAGGCTTCCTGCTCGTGGTAGCGGGCGTTCAGCACCTGGAAGTCATTGAAGCCCTGCTTGCGCATGCGCTCGGCAAGCAGTTCCGATTTCTCGATCGAGGTTGTGCCGACGAGCACCGGCTGGCCGCGCTTGTGGGCGTCGAGGATCTCCTCGATGATCGCCTTGAACTTTTCGTCGAAGGTCCGGTAGACCTCGTCGTCCTCGTCGAGACGCTTGATCGGCAGGTTGGTCGGGACCTCGATGACATCGAGATTGTAGATATTGCCGAATTCTTCCGCTTCCGTCTGCGCCGTGCCGGTCATGCCGGCGAGCTTTTCGTACATGCGGAAATAATTCTGGAAGGTGATGGAGGCCAGCGTCTGGTTTTCCGGCTGGATCTGCACCTTTTCCTTGGCTTCGAGCGCCTGGTGCTGGCCTTCCGAATAACGCCGGCCCGGCATCATACGGCCGGTGAACTCGTCGATGATGACGACTTCGTCGTTGCGGACGATATAGTCCTTGTCGCGCTGGAAGAGCTTGTGGGCCTTCAGTGCATTGTTGATGTGATGGACGATCGCAACATTCTCGATGTCGTAGAGCGCGTTGCCCTTCAAGAGGCCGGCCTGGCGGAGCAGGTTCTCCAGCTTCTCGGTGCCTTCTTCGGAGAAGTTGGCCGAGCGCTGCTTCTCGTCGATCTCGTAATCGCTGGGGACGAGCATCGGAATGAAGGCGTCGATCGTATTATAGAGTTCGGAGCGGTCGTCGAGCGGACCGGAGATGATCAGCGGCGTGCGCGCCTCGTCGACGAGGATCGAGTCCACTTCGTCGACGATCGCAAAATTGTGGCCGCGCTGAACCATCTGGTTCTTCTCGTACTTCATATTATCGCGCAGATAATCGAAGCCGAGCTCGTTGTTGGTGGCATAGGTGATGTCGCAGGCGTAGGCGGCGCGGCGCTCCTCGTCGGAGAGACCGTGGATGATGACACCCGTGGTCATGCCGAGGAAGCCATAGATCCGGCCCATGGTCGCGGCGTCGCGCTGCGCGAGATAATCGTTGACGGTGACGACGTGCACGCCCTTGCCGGAAAGCGCGTTCAGATAGACCGGCAGGGTGGCGACGAGGGTCTTGCCTTCGCCGGTCTTCATCTCGGCGATCGCATTCGAGTGCAGGATCATGCCGCCGATCAGCTGTACGTCAAAAGGTCGCAGGCCGAGAACGCGGCGCGAGGCCTCGCGCACGACGGCAAAGGCGGGGATCAGAATGTCGTCGAGCGTCTTGCCTTCGGCCAGAAGAGCGCGGAATTCCGCGGTCTTTGCCGCGAGCTGCTCGTCCGTCAGGGCTTTCGTCTTCTCTTCGATGGAATTGATCGCGGTGACGTTCGGCTGGAAGGACCGCACGCGGCGATCATTGGACGACCCAAATAACTTGCGGGCTATACCGCCAAAGCTGACCATGTGACTGGTCCTTTCTCAATATTCATCCGCGACGTTTCTTGTCCGCGGCCCAGCCGAAAATCAGGCGCACGCCTTGAAACGCCCGGAAACTGTTCTGGACGCGAGGTTGCGTGACAGATAAGAGGGGGGTCGAATGATGTCAACGGATTTGGCGGATACAGAAAGGCCACAATCCGGTGTTGATGGCTATTTTGAGCTGGAATAGGCGATGCTGACGCCGGCGATGAAACTGTGAAGGGTTATTTGATGTTGAGCACCAATAAATTCGTCCTGCTGGCGTTTGCAACTTTCGTTGCATTCCAGGCTCCGGCCCATGCAGAGGACGCCGTCGTCGCCAAGGTCGGCAATCTGGAGATCCACCAGTCGGAACTCGATCTTGCCGTCGCCAATCTCGATCCGCAGCTGGCGCAGCTTCCCGACGACCAAAAGAAGGTCGCAGCTCTCTCCGCCGCCATTGACGTGAAGCTGCTCGCTGCCGACGCCATCACCGAAAAGCTCGACCAGACCGAAGAATTCAAGAAGCGCATGCAATATCTCTCCGATCGCGAGCTGCATAACGCCTATTTCAAGAAGCATGTCGTCGACACCGTGACGCCCGAAGAAATCAAGGCGCGCTACGACAAGGAAGTCGCGGCCCTGCCGAAGCAGGAGGAAGTCCACGCCCGCCATATCCTCGTCAAGACCGAGGACGAAGCCAAGGAGATCATCAAGCAGCTCGACGCCGGCAAGGATTTCGCCGAACTCGCCAAGGAAAAATCCACCGATCCGAACAAGTCGGAAGGCGGCGATCTCGGCTATTTCTCGCGCGGCCGCATGGTCAAGGAATTCGAGGACGCAGCCTTCGCGCTCGAGAAGGGCGCCTATTCCAAGACCCCGGTGAAGACCGACTTCGGTTATCATGTCATCAAGGTCGAGGATAAGCGCGACGCTCCGCCGCCGCCTTTCGATCAGGTGCAGGATCAGGTTCGTCAGCTCGTCATGCGCGACAAGTATCTTGCCCTCCTCAACCAGGCCAAGACGTCCGCCAAGATCGAGATCACGGACGAGACGCTGCGCAAGGGTTATGATCAGGCCAACAAGCAGCCGGAACCGGGCAGCGAGCCTGCCCAGCCGGCGCCGAAGCAGTAATATCCGCGTCAGGGCCCGGTTCTTCCGGGCCCTTCCTTATCGTTGTTGTTGTTGCATTTCCGGACGGCGAGCCGGTTTCCATTTCGCCGGGAAATGCTCATTGGCAGGTTTCATCATGTCCGGTTCCGTCTCTCCGCTTGCTCCGAAATCCTTTGTCGCTATGCCGTCGTTGCGCGGCGTGCGCATGGCGACTGCGTCCGCCGGTATCAAGTACAAGAACCGTACCGACGTGCTGATGATGGTCTTCGACAAGCCGGCCGCCGTCGCGGGGGTGTTTACCCGCTCCAAGTGCCCGTCGGCGCCGGTCGATTTTTGCCGCGCCAACCTGCCCCATGGCAGCGCCCGGGCCGTCGTCGTCAATTCCGGCAATGCCAATGCCTTTACCGGCATGAAGGGCCGCCAGGCGACCGCCCTGACGGCGAAATCGGCAGCCGCCGCCGTCGGCTGCGGCGAGAACGAGGTCTACCTGGCCTCGACCGGCGTCATCGGCGAACCGCTCGATGCCACCAAATTCTCAGGCGTCCTGGATAAGATGCAGGCCGATGCCACCAGCGATTTCTGGTTCGAAGCCGCCAAGGCGATCATGACGACCGACACCTATCCGAAGGTTTCGACCCGCAGCGCCGAAATCGGCGGCGTTGCCGTGACGATCAACGGTATCGCCAAGGGTGCCGGCATGATTGCACCCGATATGGCGACGATGCTCTCCTTCGTCGTGACTGATGCCGATATCGCGCCTGCCGCGCTGCAGGTGCTGCTGTCCGACGGCGTCGGCCCGACCTTCAATTCCATGACCGTCGACAGCGACACCTCCACGTCCGACACGCTGATGCTGTTTGCGACGGGTGCGGCGGCCGAAGATGGCCAGGCCCGCATTGAACGCGCCGACGATCCCCACCTTGCTGCCTTCCGCGCCGCTCTCAACGAAGTGCTGAAAGATCTGTCTCTGCAGGTGGTGCGTGACGGCGAGGGCGCCACCAAGATGCTCGCGATCACGGTGACGGGTGCCGAGAGTGACGCCGCCGCCAAGCGTATCGCGCTGTCGATCGCCAATTCGCCGCTGGTCAAGACGGCGGCGGCCGGCGAAGACGCCAATTGGGGCCGGATCGTCATGGCCGTCGGCAAATCCGGCGAGATGGCCGACCGCGACCGGCTGGCCATCTGGTTCGGCGACGTCAGGGTCGCGGTCAATGGCGAGCGTGATCCCGCTTATTCCGAGGAAGCCGCCTCGAAGGTGATGAAGGCGCAGGATATCCCCGTTAAAGTCGATATCGGCCTCGGCTCTGGTTCGGCAACCGTCTGGACCTGCGACCTCACCAAGGAATATGTTGCGATCAATGGCGACTATCGGAGCTGATCGTTCGTTGGAGCAGGCATCTATTTCCTCGCAGAATTTGCCGCTGGTCCGCAGGCTGGAGGCTGTCGGTTTTCGCGCCTGGCCGGCGGCATCCGTGCAATATGACGGCAGCTGGCAGATCCGGTTGACGGCCGGCCACCCGTCCAATCGGCTGAATTCCATCGTGCCGCTCGATCCCTCGGACCATCGCGACGTCGAGATCCGCCTGGAAAAAGCGAGCCGCAAGTTCGAGGCCTATGGCCGCGCCGCCGTCGTCCGCCAGACGCCGCTGGCGTCGCCGGTGCTGATCGAGCTTCTCAGCGCGCAGAACTGGACGCGGTTCGACGAGACCGTGGTGATGACTTGCGATCTCGCCGAGGCTGCACTGCCGGATACGCTCGATCATCTGCCGACCCATGACGTCGGCCGTTTCGTCGATGCCAATCTGACGGTCGAGAAGGCGCCGCTGAGCTTGAAGCCGGCGCTTGCCGAAATCATTTCCGCGATCAAGCCGCCGTCGGGCCTCTTCATGATCGAAAATGCGGCAGAGGGACCGCTTGCGACCGTGCTCTGCGTCCAGGACAACGATCTTGCCGGCATCATGTCGCTTTCGGTCTGCGAAACGCGGCGGCGCGAAGGACTGGGCACCGAAATCCTGACTTCGGCGCTGCGTTGGGCCCGCATGCGCAGCGCCCGATCGGCCTGGCTGCAGGTAAAGCTTTCCAACCGCCCGGCGATCGCACTTTATGAGCGCCTCGGGTTTCGCGACGCCTATCATTATTGCTACTGGCAGCGGGAGACGCGATGAGCGAGGCAGGCCGGAAGATATTGCTGGTCGCCGCCTGCGCGCTGATCGATGCCGATATGCGTATTCTATTGGCACAGCGTCCCGAGGGAAAATCGCTTGCCGGGCTCTGGGAGTTTCCCGGCGGCAAGGTCGAGCCCGGCGAGACGCCGGAGGAGACGCTGGTGCGCGAGCTCGAGGAAGAGCTCGGCATCAAGACGAAGATCGCCTGCCTCGCGCCGCTGACTTTCGCCAGCCATTCCTACGAGACGTTCCATCTTCTGATGCCGCTTTATATTTGTCGGCGCTATGAAGGCATTGCACAGGGCCGCGAGGGGCAGGCGTTGAAATGGGTGCGTGCGGGGGCTCTGCGGGATTACCCGATGCCGCCGGCCGACGAGCCGCTCATCCCGATGCTGCAGGATTTGCTTTAAAGCGCCTCTCGTTGAGCTTGGTCCGTGCCACCCACCCGCGATTTTTGTTTTGTCGATGTGTCATTATTCTGCAGTCGCCGGACATTTCCAGGCGCTATGCATTAGCGTTTGCTGATTATTATTGCGCCGTGCTGTTTTCGGCTGTGGATATTAATGGATCGTTTAACACCTTCTGCCAAAGATCGGCCTCAATCAAGCATCTGGCGTGCGTATTTAAAAGGCTTGACCTCATGGACGATGATTTCTGGAAAGCGGTCCGGGAAAAGGAACGGGCTTCGTCTGCCTCGCGCAGGACGGGTGCGCTCAATATCGCCCTTCTCTTTGGCACGGCGGTGGTCGCCCTGACGCTGATCCTGACGCCGATGCTTGCCGATTCTTCGAAGAAAAGCGTCTTTGCCAGCGCGCCGGTGGATTTCGACACGATCACTACAGGATCGATCCCGAAGAACGAAGGCGGCAAGCGCTATACGATCCGCCGCAGCGTCCTGCAGGAGACGCCCGGCTCGGTCTGCGTCGTCGAGGGATACGGCGTCGGCGCCGGTTGCTGAAAATGAAGGCCATCGCCTGATGGCCTGCAATTGGTCAATTGCAGTCGATTCACGCAAAGGGTTTGGGTAATGCGTCTTTTGAAAGCATTTCTTGCGGACGGCACAGGTGCGACGGCGGTCGAATATGGCCTGATCGCCGCCGTCATCTGCACGGCGCTGGTCTCGGGTCTCGGTATTTTTAGCGGCAGCCTGCAGAACGTCTTCAGCGTTGTCAGCAACAATATCACCGTCAATTGAAGAGGCGGCCGACTACTTTTGACGGGCTGCAGCATGATGAGTTGCACTAACCGCTGACACTTTTCGATATCATTCGCTATTGCCGGAGCTTGTGCTCGTCCACTTTCAGCGCATCGGCAAGGCGTGCCTTGGCCGAACCCGGCTGGAGCGGCTTCTGCTGGCTCTCGTGAGCCGCCCATCCGGAAACATAGATGATCGAAAAGGTCGCGCGAATGCGTCCGTCGGGATCGGAATAGCGCTCGGCATAGATCTCTGCGGCGCGCAGGAAGAAGGCGCGGGTCAGGGGCATGCGGCCACGGGCTGCGAGCGGATTGCTCATGCCCATGGCTCGGAGATCGCGCATCAGCGGAAAGAGAGAATCATATCGTACCGTGTAGTTCTCAGCGTCGATCACCGGGAGGGTGAAACCGGCGCGCTGCATGAGACTGCCGACATCGCGCACATCGGCGAAGGGGATGACGCGCGGGCTGGCGCCGCCGGTCATTTCGACCTCGGCGGTCAAGAGGGCGTCGCGCAGTTCCTGCAGCGTGCCCGCGCCGGGAATGGCCGCCAAGAACAGGCCGTCCGGCTTCAGGGCACGGCGGATCTGGATGAAAACCCCAGGCGTGTCGTTGGTCAGATGCAGGCTGAGCGGCGCAAGGACGAGATTGGTCGATTGCGGCTCGAGCGGCACGTCTTCGAAAGGCGCTTCGATCAGGGTTTCGCCTGGGGCCGCATAGGCCTTCTCGCTCTCGACGCGGATCATTGTGCTGATCTTGCCCGTCGCCATTGCCGCGCGGGCCGCCGCACCGGTCGTACCATGCAATTCGACGGCGGTTTCGAAACGCCGCTCGACGACCGCCAGCCTCTCGGCCATTTCCTCTGCCGCGATGTCCAGCAGGAAGGCGGCTTTCGGATCGTTGTTGACAAGCGCGCGATGGCGATGTGCGGCGATCAGGGCTCTGTCGAAGATCGTTTCCATGGCGATGTCCATAGTCCCGCCCCGCTGAAGCAGCAAGGCGATTTTCCTTTGAATGAGAACAGGCTAGTCTCGTCGGCATGGGACCGATCGATTTCGAAAGACCGGCGGAGTTCTTGCGGACGCAGCTCTGGCGGCCGTTTTCGGCGCTCGCCGATTTTCTCTATCCGCCGGCCTGTTCCGTCTGCGGCATTTCGACCGGCGGCCATCGCGGACTCTGCGCCAAATGCTGGTCCGGCATCCGCTTCATCGAACGGCCCTATTGCGAGGTGCTCGGCATTCCGTTCTCGCACGATCTCGGCGCCGGCATTCTCAGCGCCGAGGCAATCGCCAATCCGCCGCCTTTCGACCGGCTGCGGTCGGCGGCGACCCACGACCATGCGGTCCGCGACCTCGTGCATGGGTTGAAATACCGTGATCGCACCGATCTGGCGCCGATGATGGCCGGCTGGATGCTGCGCGCCTCTGACGGGACGGCCGAAAGCTGCGATGCGCTGATTCCGGTGCCGCTGCACCGCACCCGCATGCTGACCCGCAAGTTCAATCAGGCTGCCGAGCTTGCCCGCCATATGGCAAGGCTTTCGGGAAAACCGCTGCTTGCCGCCACCCTTATCCGCGTCAAGCGCACCAGCCAGCAGGTTGGCCTCGGCGCCAAGGCGCGCGAGGACAATGTCAGAGGCGCTTTCGCGATTGCCAAGGGTCGCGAAAACGACATTTTCGGCAAACGCATCGTCCTTGTCGACGACGTCTATACGACAGGGGCGACGGTTGCCGCCGCAAGCCGGACACTGCGCAAGGCGGGTGCGGCCGAGATCACGGTTTTGACCTTTGCAAGGGCTCTCTCCGAGCCTATATGACAGAAATACCCGGCATCCGTCTGGAGATATTATGGTACCCGTCACGATCTATACACGACAGTTCTGCGGCTATTGCAGCCGCGCCAAGTCCCTTCTTGAAGAAAAGGGCGTCGACTACGTCGAGCACGACGCGACCTATTCCCCGGACCTTCGCCAGGAGATGATCGGCAAGTCGAACGGGCGGACCACCTTCCCGCAGATTTTTATCGGCGCCGAACATGTCGGCGGCTGCGACGATCTCTTTGCGCTCGACCGTGCCGGCAAGCTCGATCCGATGCTGGCGGCCTGAGGAGGAACCGATGAGTTTCAAGGCTGCCGCCATCCAGATGTGCTCCGGGGTCGATCCGGTCAACAATGCCGCCGCCATGGCGCGGCTGGTGCGTGAGGCTGCCGCCCAGGGCGCGACCTATGTGCAGACGCCCGAGATGACCGGCATGCTGCAGCGCGACCGCGCCGCGGCGCTTGCCGTGCTCGCCGACGAGACGCACGATATCATCGTCAAGACCGGTTCGGAGCTTGCTCGGGAATTTGGCATCTACATGCATGTCGGCTCGACGGCGATCGCGCTTTCCGACGGCAAGCTCGCCAATCGCGGTTTCCTGTTCGGTCCGGACGGCAGGATCCTCAATCGCTACGACAAGATCCATATGTTCGATGTCGACCTCGACAATGGCGAGAGCTGGCGTGAAAGTGCGGCCTATACGGCCGGTTCGGAGGCGCGCGTCCTGTCGCTGCCCTTTGCCGAAATGGGCTTTGCGATCTGCTACGATGTGCGCTTTCCCGCCCTTTTCCGTGCCCAGGCGATTGCCGGCGCCGAAGTGATGACGGTTCCCGCGGCCTTCACCCGGCAGACCGGCGAAGCGCATTGGGAGATCCTGCTGCGCGCCCGCGCGATCGAGAATGGTGTCTTCGTCATCGCCGCGGCGCAGGCCGGCCGGCACGAGGATGGGCGCGAGACGTTCGGCCATTCGATGATCATCGATCCCTGGGGCACGGTGCTGGCATCGGCCGGGGCCACCGGCGAGGCGGTCATCCTCGCCGAGATCGATCCCGGCGCGGTCAAGGCTGCGCATGACAAGATCCCGAACCTGAGGAACGGCCGGGAATTCTCGGTCGAAAAGATTGCGGGGGCAGTCGAAGGAGGCGTTGCCGCTTGATCCGCTATTCTCTCACCTGCGACAATGCCCATGAATTCGAAGGATGGTTTTCGGAAAGCGCCGACTTCGAGCGTCAGGTCGCGACCGGTTTCCTCACCTGCCCGGTCTGCCATTCCGCCGCCGTCTCCAAGCTTCTGATGGCGCCTTCCGTTTCGACGGCGCGCAAGAAGGACGAGAGGCAGACCCTGGCGATGGACGCGATGCGGCAGGAGGCCCTGCAAAAACTGAAAGAGGCCGTCGCGGCCGTCAAAGCCAATTCCGAGGATGTCGGCACGAAGTTTCCCGAGGAGGCCCGCAAGATCCATTATGGCGAGGCGGATGCCCGCGGCATCATTGGCCAGGCGACGTTGGACGAGGCGCAGGCGCTGGTGGAAGAAGGCATCGAGATCGCTGCTATTCCGGTTCTGCCGGAGGATGTGCACTGAAATTCAGCCGGTGCATTGGCCCCAATGCCGAAACGTAGCCGGCTTATGAATGCCGGATCAAGCCGGCCGTTTCGCCAGCATCATATAGTTCACGTCCATATCTCTCGACAGATTCCACTGGTTCGACAGCGGATTGAAGAAGACGCCGGTGCGGTCGGTGATCTCGAGGCCGCTTGCGGCAAGCGGCTTTTCCAGCTCTTCCGGGCGCACCAGCTTTTCATACTGGTGGGTGCCGCGCGGCAGCCAGCGTAAGATGTTTTCGGCGGCGAAGATGGCAAGGGCTGCCGCCTTCATTGTGCGGTTGATGGTGGCAACGAAGATCAGGCCGCCGGGGCGGACCATTTTTGCGCAGGTCGTCATGAAGAACTCGACGTCGGCGACGTGTTCGACCACTTCCATGTTCAGCACGAGATCGAAGGTCTCGCCGGCCTCGGCGAGCTCCTCGGCGGTGACGGCGCGGTAGTCGACCGGAACGCCGGAGGCTTTCGCATGGGTCGAGGCGATGCCGATATTTTTCTCGGAGGGATCGGCGCCGGTGACGGAGGCGCCCATGCGGGCGACCGGTTCCGACAACAGGCCGCCGCCGCAGCCGATATCGAGGACGCGCAGACCCTCGAGCGGGCGAGGGCTTTTCGGATCGCGGCCGAAATTCCCGCAGGCCTTGTCTCTTATATAGGCGAGCCGGACGGGATTGAATTTGTGCAGCGGTTTGAACTTACCAGTCGGGCTCCACCATTCCGCCGCCATCGCCGAGAAGCGGTCCACTTCGCCCTGGTCGATCGTGCTTCTGGCGCCTTCCGTCATCGTCCACTCCTTCGTTCGTCAGATGTGAAGTCGGATGATCACAGGCATAAGTCAAGGGGCGCGAAGCAGGAGACCGGCAGGCGTCGAGCCACCCGGCAACTGCTTTTATCGCGCGCGCTTGCCTACCCCCGCCAAACTCGCTAAGAGACGCCGCAAGTTGGGGCCTTACAGGCCTGGGCTTTTAGAGCGGTTCCAGAAATTGTAACTCGGCTCTTTCGCCAAGCGGTCCGCCCCAGAGCTTTCGTGATGCCGGGTCCGGGTTTCCGTTTTCCGGCGCCAGTCGTGGTAGAGGCATATGGCACGCATCGTAATGAAATTCGGCGGCACGTCCGTCGCTGACCTGGACCGCATCAAGAACGTTGCCCGCCATGTGAAACGTGAAGTCGATGCCGGCCACGAGGTGGCGGTGGTCGTTTCGGCCATGTCCGGCAAGACCAACGAGCTGGTCGGCTGGGTGCAGGGCATGCCGAAGGTGATCGGCGCCAACTCTCCGTTTTACGATGCGCGCGAATATGATGCGGTCGTCGCCTCCGGCGAGCAGGTGACCTCGGGGCTGCTGGCGATTGCGCTACAGGCGATGGATATCAATGCGCGCTCCTGGCAGGGATGGCAGATCCCCATCCGCACCGACAATGCGCACGGCGCGGCGCGCATCCTGGAGATCGACGGCTCCGACATCATCAAGCGCATGGGCGAGGGGCAGGTTGCCGTCATATCAGGTTTTCAGGGGTTGGGACCGGACAACCGCCTCGCCACACTCGGACGCGGCGGATCGGATACGTCGGCCGTCGCCATCGCGGCCGCTGTCAAAGCGGATCGCTGCGATATCTATACCGATGTCGACGGCGTCTACACGACCGATCCGCGCATCGTGCCGCAGGCGCGCAGGCTGAAGAAGATCGCTTTCGAAGAAATGCTCGAGATGGCCTCGCTCGGCGCTAAGGTGCTGCAGGTGCGCTCGGTCGAGCTTGCCATGGTGCACAAGGTGCGTACCTTCGTGCGCTCGTCTTTCGAAGATCCCGATGCTCCGGGCATGGGCGATCTGTTGAACCCGCCCGGAACGCTGATTTGTGACGAGGATGAAATCGTGGAACAGGAAGTAGTCACCGGCATCGCCTATGCCAAGGATGAGGCTCAGATCTCGCTTCGCCGTCTTGCCGACCGGCCGGGCGTCTCCGCCGCGATCTTCGGGCCGCTTGCCGAATCCCATATCAATGTCGACATGATCGTCCAGAATATTTCCGAGGACGGATCGAAGACCGATATGACCTTCACCGTGCCGTCTGGCGACGTCGAGAAGGCGATCAAGGTGCTCGGCGACCATAAGGAGAAGATCGGCTACGACGTCGTGCAAAACGAATCGGGCCTGGTGAAAGTCTCGGTCATCGGCATCGGCATGCGCAGCCATGCCGGCGTTGCTGCTACCGCATTTCGTGCACTTGCCGAAAAAGGCATCAACATCAAGGCGATCACCACCTCCGAGATCAAGATTTCCATCCTGATCGACGGTCCTTATGCAGAACTCGCTGTCAGGACTTTGCATTCCTGCTACGGTCTGGATAAGAATTGATTCCCAGCGGGCGGCCTGCTCCTTCAGGTTGAGGAGACGAAGGCAGGCCGGCCGGGACAGAGTGCGTTGTTTCGGGAGCTTGAGACGTCATGAGAGACCTTTCCGGCGGTCCGCGCGTGCTGCTCAGGCGGCTGCGCGAGTTGATGGCAGAACCGCTGGAGCCGCAGGATCGTCTTGACCGGATCGTCCGGCAGATCGCCGGCAACATGGTGGCGGAAGTCTGCTCCGTCTACGTGCTGCGCGCCGACGGCGTGCTTGAGCTCTACGCTACCGAAGGCCTCAACCGCGAGGCCGTGCACTTGGCGCAACTGAAGATGGGGCAGGGCCTCGTCGGCACGATCGCGGCTTCGGCGCAGCCGCTGAACCTTTCCGACGCGCAGTCGCATCCGGCGTTTCGCTACCTGCCGGAGACGGGCGAAGAAATCTACCATTCCTTCCTCGGCGTGCCGATCTTGAGGACCGGGCGCTCGCTCGGCGTTCTCGTCGTGCAGAACAAGGCGAGCCGCACCTATCGCGAGGAAGAGGTGGAAGCGCTCGAGACGACGGCAATGGTGCTTGCCGAGATGATCGCCACCGGCGAGCTGAAGAAGATCACCAAGCCCGGCCTCGAACTCGACCTGACGCGCTCGGTGACCGTCGACGGCGACACCTATAATGATGGCATCGGCCTCGGTTACGTCGTGCTGCACGAGCCGCGCATCGTCGTTACCAACCTGCTCAACGAGGATGCCGAGAAAGAAATCCGGCGGCTGGCTGAAGCCATGGGTTCGCTGAGGATCTCGATCGACGACATGCTGTCGCGTCGCGACGTGTCGATGGAGGGCGAGCATCGTGAGGTGCTCGAAACCTACCGTATGTTCGCGCATGACCAGGGCTGGGTGCGCAAGCTCGAGGAGGCGATCCGCAACGGCCTGACGGCGGAAGCGGCGGTCGAGAAGGTGCAGAGCGACACCAAGGCGCGGATGATGCGGTTGACCGACCCCTATCTGCGCGAACGCATGCATGATTTCGAGGATCTGGCGAACCGTCTGCTTCGGCAGTTGACCGGTTATACCGGGCGGACGACCGCGGAAGGTTTCCCCAACGACGCGGTCATCCTGGCGCGTGCCATGGGGGCGGCGGAACTGCTCGATTATCCGCGCGCCAATGTGCGCGGGCTGGTGCTGGAGGAAGGGGCGGTGACGAGCCATGTGGTGATCGTCGCGCGTGCCATGGGCATTCCTGTTATCGGCCAAGCGGCGGGTGTCGTGGCGCTCGCCGAGAACGGCGATGCCGTGATCATCGACGCCGACGAGGGGCATGTGCATCTGCGGCCGATGACCGATCATCGCCGTTCCTACGAGGAAAAGGTCCGCTTCCGCGCCAGACGGCAGGAGCAGTTCCGGGCGCTGCGCGCCATCGAGCCGGTCACCAAAGACGGCAAGCGGATCTCGCTGATGATGAATGCCGGCCTGCTGGTCGATCTGCCGCAGCTGTCGGAATCGGGTGCAGAGGGTATCGGTCTCTTCCGCACCGAGCTGCAATTCATGATCGCCTCCACCATGCCGAAGGCGGACGAGCAGGAGCAGTTCTACCGCAACGTGATCAAACAGGCGGCCGGCCGCGTCGTCACCTTCCGCACGCTCGATATCGGTGGCGACAAGGTCGTGCCCTATTTCCGCGGCCACGAGGAGGAAAACCCCGCACTCGGCTGGCGCGCCATTCGGCTGTCGCTCGACCGGCCGGGGCTGCTGCGCACCCAGCTGCGCGCCCTGCTGAAGGCGTCGGCCGATACCGAGCTGAAGCTAATGGTGCCGATGGTGACCGAGGTTTCCGAGCTGAGGATGGTGCGCGAGCTCCTGCAGAAGGAAGTGCAGCATCTCTCGCGCTTCGGCCACGGGCTGCCGCGCAAGCTGCAATTCGGTGCGATGCTTGAGGTGCCGGCGCTGCTCTGGCAGCTCGACGAGCTGATGGAGGCGGTCGATTTCGTTTCGGTCGGCTCGAACGACCTCTTCCAGTTCTCGATGGCCGTCGACCGCGGCAATGCGCGTGTGTCGGACCGCTTCGATCCCCTGGGCAAGCCGTTTTTGCGGATCCTACGCGACATCGTGCGTGGGGCGGACCGGAACAAGACGCCGGTGACGCTTTGCGGCGAACTTGCCGGCAAGCCGCTCTCGGCAATGGCGCTGCTCGGCATCGGCTTCCGCTCGATTTCGATGTCGCCGGCCTCGATCGGGCCAGTGAAAGCGATGCTGCTCGGGCTCGACGTCGGCGCGCTGGCGAAGGCGATGGATGACGTGCTGGACGACAACAGCGCCACGGTGCCGATGCGCGAGGTGCTTGCCCGCTTCGCCGAGAGCCACAATATTCCCCTCTAGGCCTATATTAAGAAGAATCGGAGTGAAGGGTGGCGAAGCTTCCCGTTGAAAAGATGCGCGAGCTGGAACGCCGTTTCGACGAGATCGAAGCGCGCATGTCGGCAGGCCCGGCCGCCGACGTCTATGTGAAGCTTGCATCCGAATATTCCGAGCTGCAGCCTGTCGTCACGAAGATCCGCGCCTACGAGAAGGCCGTCGCCGAGCTTGCCGATCTCGACACGCTGCTCGAAGACAAATCGGTGGATCGCGAGATGCGCGATCTTGCCGAACTCGAACTGCCCGACGTGAAGGAGCGGATCGAGGTGCTGGAGCAGGAAATGCAGATCCTGCTTCTGCCGAAGGATGCGGCGGACGAAAAGAGCGCGATCCTGGAAATCCGCGCCGGCACCGGCGGCTCGGAAGCAGCCCTTTTCGCCGGCGATCTCTTTCGCATGTACGAGCGTTTCGCGGCCGAAAAGAGCTGGAAGGTGGAGGTGCTCTCGGCAAGCGAGGGCGAAGCCGGCGGCTACAAGGAAATCATCGCGACGATCACCGGGCGAGGCGTCTTTGCCAAGCTGAAATTCGAATCCGGGGTACACCGGGTGCAGCGTGTGCCGGAAACCGAGGCGGGTGGGCGCATCCATACCTCGGCCGCCACGGTGGCGGTGCTGCCGGAGGCAGAGGAGATCGACATCGAAATCCGGCCGGAAGATATCCGCATCGATACGATGCGCTCCTCCGGTGCCGGCGGCCAGCACGTCAATACGACGGACTCGGCGGTGCGCATCACCCACCTGCCGAGCGGCATCGTCGTTACCAGCTCGGAAAAATCGCAGCATCAGAACCGCGCCAAGGCGATGCAGGTGCTGCGTTCCAGGCTCTACGATGCCGAGCGGCAGCGGGCCGACAGCGAACGCTCGGCCGATCGCAAGAGCCAGGTCGGCTCCGGCGATCGCTCGGAACGCATCCGCACCTATAATTTCCCGCAGGGACGCGTGACGGACCATCGCATCAATCTGACGCTCTATAAGCTCGACCGAATGATGGAGGGTGAGATAGAGGAGGTCGTCGATGCGTTGATGGCCGACTATCAGGCAAGCCAGCTGGCGCGGCTCGGCGAGCAGCTATGAGCCAGACGGTCGCCGATATGCTTGCCGAAGCGCGCCGTCGCTTCACGGCGGCAGGCATCGCCGATCCGGCAACCGATGCGCGCCTGCTTGTCGCGGGCCTTCTGAAACAGTCATCGACCGAACTGTTGACGCGATCGGCCGAGAAGCTTTCTGCTGATCAGATCGCGGTGATTTCCAAGGCGCTGGAGCGGCGACTCGGCCATGAGCCGGTGCATCGCATTCTTGGCGAACGGGAATTTTACGGGCTGGCGCTACAGCTTTCGGCGGAAACCCTGGAGCCGCGGCCGGATACGGAAATTCTGGTCGATACGGTGCTTCCCTATCTCAAGGACCTTGCAAAGGTCCACGGCCATCTCCATATTCTTGACATCGGAACAGGGACCGGGGCGATATGCCTTGCACTGTTGAGCGAGTGTCCCGAGGCGTCAGGCATCGGCAGCGACATATCGGCGGATGCCCTTGGAACGGCAAGATCAAACGCAGAAAGAAACGGGTTGCAGGATCGCTTTCAGGCCGTACAGTCGAAATGGTTCGAGCAGATCCAGGGCTCCTTTCACGCGATTGTCTCAAATCCGCCCTATATTGCCTCCAATGTCATTCACGATCTCGCTCCCGAAGTGACGAAATTTGATCCGGTTGCGGCTCTGGATGGCGGCCCGGATGGGCTTGACGCCTACAAAGCCATAGCCAAGGATGCGGCAAGGTTCATGAGACCCGACGGGGTTCTTGGGCTGGAAATCGGCTACGATCAGCGAAACGATGTGACGGCGATCTTCGAAGCGAAAGGCTTCAGCTGCCTCAAATCCGTGAAAGATTATGGTCAGAATGACAGGGCGCTCATGTTCGCGCTCGCGTAAGAGGCGATAATTGCGGCATTGGGCGGGACATTATTGTTATTGCGAAGAAAAGGCTTGGATTTCCCAGGGAAGCAATATAGGTTGCGGACACGTGTTGGGCAGATAGGAATGAACGAGATTCGTTCGGTACTTGGTTTGCCTCGGGGGTCCGCTCTTTTAAACGAGAGTTTCAACGGTTGAACACGACCCAACGCGTGAATCAGTCAAACTGACTTGAGAACCAAGCGGCAGGTCGGCGCAGAGGCGCAGTATGCTCGCGGCACAAAGGTCCTGACCCGGTTTTCCGGTCATGGCGGTTGGTGCCATGTATCCATCACAAACAGAGAATTCAGGTGAACGATCTATGAGGCCAGGACAGCAAAACAAGCGCGGTCGAGGGCGTGGTAACAACAATAACAACGGCGGCGGCGGAAATAACAACAACAACAACAATTTTAACCGCAAGGGCGGGAACCCGCTGACCCGGACCTATGACAGCTCCGGCCCCGATGTGAAGATTCGCGGCACCGCCCAGCATATCGCCGAGAAGTATGCGCAGCTTGCCCGTGATGCCCAGAGCTCCGGCGACCGCGTGATGGCCGAGAACTATCTTCAGCACGCCGAACATTACAATCGGATCATCGCCAGCGCTCAAGCGCAGATGCAGGAGCGTTTCCAGCGCGACGATCGTGGCGATTACAATGACCGCGACGGGGCGGATCGCGACAGCGACGATATTGATAACAACGACAATGAGGGCGATGATGTCGTTGTCGTCCAGCCGCCGCAGAGCAGGCAGCACCAGCCGCAGGCACAGCCGCAGCCGGCTCCCGCTCCGGCACCTCAGCCCGAGGTCATCGATGGAACCGGCCCGCAGCCGGAGATCGAAGGCATTCCTGCCGAGGTCGCCATGGACGAGGAAGGTTCCGCCGGCCAGCCGCGCGAACGACAGCCCCGCCGCCGCAGCGCCGGCAACCGTCCCCGTCGCCCGCGTCGTGGCGCAGAAGGCGACGCAGCCTCGGAAGGCGAGGGCGCTTCCGCAGAGGCGCCTGTTCTGGCGGACGCCACATCGGAGTGAAGGATTTCGCCTTTCCTTCGGGAAGAGGCGGGACGTTCATACCATCTGCCCGGATTTGCTTGAAAATCCCCGGCCTTGCGCCGGGGATTTTCATTTTACGGGCTCTTTAAACTGCTGGAACAGGCTACCATATTCTCCTCGAACTGCTTCGCCCAAATCGAGAGACGGGCAAGCGCGGCCTGCCTTTTCAGGGGGTCGATCTCAATCATCGGTCTGCGCCTCGTAAGGGCAGGGCGATCCATGGAGGTGGAATATGAATATCGAAAAATATTCGGAGCGGGTGCGCGGCTTCATCCAGTCGGCGCAGACCTATGCGCTGGCGCAGGGTCATCAGCAATTTTCGCCCGAGCATGTGCTGAAAGTCCTGCTCGATGACGATCAGGGCATGGCGGCGTCGCTGATCGAGCGCGCCGGCGGCGATCCCAAGGCTGCCCGCCTTGCCAATGACGCCGCCCTTGCCAAAATGCCGAAGATCTCAGGCGGCAACGGCAACATTTATCTGGCGCAGCCGCTTGCCAAGGTGCTTTCGACCGCCGAAGAGGCGGCGAAGAAGGCCGGCGACAGCTTCGTCACCGTGGAACGCCTGCTGCAGGCGCTGGCGATCGAATCCTCGGCGTCGACCTTTTCGACGTTGAAGAATGCCGGCGTCACGGCTCAGGGCCTGAACCAGGTCATCAACGATATCCGCAAGGGTCGGACGGCCGATTCTTCCAACGCCGAGCAGGGCTTCGATTCTCTGAAGAAATTCGCGCGTGATCTGACCGGCGAGGCTCGCGAGGGCAAGCTCGATCCGGTCATCGGCCGCGACGACGAGATTCGCCGCACCATCCAGGTCCTGTCCCGCCGCACCAAGAACAACCCGGTGCTGATCGGCGAGCCCGGCGTCGGCAAGACGGCGATCGTCGAAGGGCTGGCGCTGCGTATCGTCAACGGCGACGTGCCGGAATCGCTCAAGGACAAGAAGCTGATGGCGCTCGATATGGGCGCGCTGATTGCCGGTGCGAAATATCGCGGCGAATTCGAAGAGCGGCTGAAGGCCGTGCTCAACGAAGTGCAGGCGGAAAACGGCGAGATCATCCTGTTCATCGACGAGATGCACACGCTGGTCGGCGCCGGCAAGGCCGATGGGGCAATGGATGCCTCCAACCTGCTGAAGCCTGCTCTTGCCCGCGGCGAGCTGCATTGCGTCGGCGCGACCACGCTCGACGAATATCGCAAACATGTCGAGAAGGATCCGGCGCTTGCCCGTCGCTTCCAGCCCGTCGTCGTCGACGAGCCGACGGTCGAAGATACGATCTCGATCCTGCGCGGCCTCAAGGAAAAATACGAGCAGCATCACAAGGTGCGTATTGCCGATGCGGCGCTTGTCGCCGCCGCGACACTGTCCAACCGTTACATCACCGACCGTTTCCTGCCCGACAAGGCGATCGATCTGATGGATGAGGCGGCAGCGCGGCTGCGCATGCAGGTGGATTCCAAGCCGGAGGAGCTCGACGAGCTCGACCGCCGCATCATCCAGCTGAAAATCGAGCGCGAGGCGCTGAAGAAGGAAACCGACGCCGCGTCCGCCGATCGGCTGAAGCGGCTGGAGACCGAACTTACCACTCTTGAAGAGGAAGCCGATGCGCTGACGGCCCGCTGGCAGGCGGAAAAGCAGAAGCTTGGCCTTGCCGCCGATCTCAAGAAGCAGCTCGACGATGCCCGCAACGAACTGGCGATCGCCCAGCGCAAGGGTGAATTCCAGCGTGCCGGCGAACTGACCTATGGCGTCATTCCCGATCTCGAAAAGCAGCTCGTCGACGCCGAGAAGCAGGATGGCGAACGCGGCGCGATGGTCCAGGAGGTGGTTATCCCCGACAACATCGCCCATGTCGTGTCCCGCTGGACCGGCATCCCGGTCGACAAGATGCTGGAGGGCGAACGTGACAAGCTGCTTCGGATGGAAGACGAGCTGGGGAAATCGGTGATCGGCCAGGGCGATGCGGTTCAGGCCGTGTCGCGCGCGGTGCGGCGCGCCCGCGCCGGCCTGCAGGATCCGAACCGGCCGATCGGCTCGTTCATCTTCCTCGGCCCGACCGGCGTCGGCAAGACGGAGCTCACCAAGGCGCTCGCCCGCTTCCTGTTCGACGACGAAACGGCGATGGTGCGCATGGATATGTCGGAATATATGGAGAAACACTCCGTTGCCCGGCTGATCGGTGCGCCTCCCGGCTATGTCGGTTATGACGAAGGCGGAGCGCTGACGGAGGCGGTGCGCCGCAGGCCTTATCAGGTCGTGTTGTTCGACGAGATCGAGAAGGCGCATCCTGATGTCTTCAACATCCTGCTGCAGGTACTGGACGATGGACGTCTCACCGACGGCCAGGGCCGGACGGTCGATTTCCGCAACACGATGATCATCATGACCTCGAACCTCGGCGCCGAATATCTGACGCAGCTCAGGGACGGCGACGACAGCGACACGGTTCGCGAACAGGTGATGGAGGTCGTGCGCGGGCATTTCCGGCCGGAATTCCTGAACCGTATCGACGAGATCATCCTCTTCCACCGCCTGAAACGCGAGGAGATGGGCGCGATCGTCGATATCCAGCTGAAGCGGCTCGTGGCTCTGCTGTCGGAGCGCAAGATCGTCATCGATCTCGATGAGGACGCCCGCCACTGGCTGGCGAACAAGGGATACGACCCGGTCTACGGCGCAAGGCCGCTGAAGCGGGTGATCCAGAAATTCGTGCAGGATCCGCTGGCCGAGCAGATTCTGTCCGGCCAGGTGCCGGATGGATCGACGGTGAAGGTGACAAGCGGTTCGGACCGGCTGCAGTTCCGGACACGGCAGACGGTCAGCGAAGCGGCATAGGCCGAGCCGTCGGATGAATGAGAAATGGCGGCTTTGGCCGCCATTTTTTGTGGGCCGAGACCCCCCGGCAGTTCATCAGCCTGCCGGGTGCGGCGACGATTACTTGCTCGCCACCTGATCCGGTGTCTGGTTGTTCAGCAGCGTATCGATGCGCTTGCGCTCATCCTCGAATTTTGCCAGTGCCTCGCCCTGCAGCGATTTGCCGCCGGGCAGGCGAATGCGCAGCGGATCGACCTTGGTGCCGTTGACGATCAGCTCGTAATGCAGATGCGGGCCGGTGGATTCGCCCGTCGTGCCGACCCAGCCGATCACCTGGCCCTGGCGGATCTTGGCGCCGGGCACGACGCCCTTGGCGATGGCGCTTTGGTGATTGTAGGAGGATTCGTAACCGTTCGCATGGCGAATGATCGTCTGGTTGCCATAGCCACCGGAATCCCACCCGGCTTTCTCGACCGTGCCGTTGCCGGCAGCGATGATCGCCGTGCCGCGGGGGGCCGCCCAATCGACGCCGGTATGCATGCGGGCAAAACCGAGGATTGGGTGCCGGCGCATGCCGAAGCCGGATTTGAAGATGCCGTTCGGAACCGGGTTGCGCAGCAGGAACTGGCGGATGCTCTTGCCGTTCTCGTCGAAATAATCGACCGTGCCGTCCTCGGGATCCTGGAAGCGGTAGAAGCGCGTCTGCGTATCGCCGAAACGGGCGTTGACGTAGAGCAGTTCGGAATCCTCGGTTGCCTGGCCGGCACTGTCGGCGACGGAGAAGAAGGCCTCGAGCGTATCCGTCGGTCTCAGCTGCGCCTGGAAATCGACATTGCTGGCGAGCAGCTTGATGATCAGCGCGGTCATATCCCTGGTCATGCCGTAGGAAAGCGCGGCGCGAAAGATGCCGTCATAGACCCGCGGCAGGTTCTGGCCGGGCGCCGGCGCGAAGGAATTGTCATCAAAGGCTGTGGCGATGGCATCCAGCATCGGCGGCTCGCTGCCGGACACATATTTGCCCTTGTCGTCGAGAGCCACCGTGACCAGATGGCGCGTGCCGCGATAGACGCTGGCCCGGATGATCTTTGCCTGTTCGCCCTTCTGGATGATGCCGATCCGCAGCACGTCGCCTTTTTCGAGGTCGCTGGCTCCCAACTGCTGGGCAATGATGCCGGCAATGCCATCGGCATATTGCTGCGGATAACCGGAATCTGTCAGCGCCTTGGCGATGGGTGCGTCGGCGCGCACCGGCAGGATGTCGTCGGCGAATTCTTCGGTCTGCGGCGTGATCGATTCCGGTGCGGAGACCGTCATGTTCTGCTCGAGCACGCGGGCGGAGAGACCCGCGGTCAGATCGACATCGGCGTCCTCGTTCGAGAAACGACGCGGGTCGACGTAATAAAGCGCTGCGAGTTGCGTATTGCCGTCGGTTAGCACGGAACCGTTGGAGCGCACATTTTCTTCGACCTCCTCGAGTGACAGGCCGGAGGCCATCTTCATACCGGTCTTGCCGGTCGGGAAGGCAATGGTTTTCAGGCTGACTTCGGATTCAACGTCGGAGCCGTAAAGCGCGCCGGTGCGGCTTTGCGGGGCAGGCTGCGGCTCGTCGGCGGAGAAGATCGCCAGGGGGTCGAAATCGGGATAGTCCTCGGTCGCGACATGGTTGGCGGCCAGCGTCATCTTCACATGCGCGAAGGGCTGGCGGCGCACGACCTCTTTTTCGCCGTCGTGGACGACGGTCGAAACTTCCATGATCGCCCGGTCGGACGGTTTTGCGGCGATGGCGGGTGCGATCAGCCGGCCGCCGCGGACGACGGTCGTATCCTCATGCGCCTCTGCGGCAGCACTCGCATAGGCTTCGGCTGGGATAGCCAGCTGCTGGCGGCCATCAAGGGCGGCAAACAGGGCGACGCCCATCAGGACGGAAGAGGTAATGCCGGTGAGGAACGTGCCCGAGAGCCAGCGCAGGGAAACCTCGCGACGGTCGGGAGCGCGCCTGCCGTCGGCCAGAAGCGGAGGCTCGTTGCCCAACGAGCGGATCATCATTTTCTCCGTCATCATGGCAGTCGGGTCCGCGTCCTTGCATTTGACGTCTCTGGGAGCATTTCTTGACCATCCTGGCTGGGGCGAAAGATGTGCATATTTTAGGCATGGAAGTCAAATCACGCAGAGAAGGGCAGTTTGCCCGCCTTTGCCTGTGTGAATCGTGTGTCTGTTAAGACCAGCAGATTGTGATGATGTCGGGGCGCTGGGAGACGAAAGAGCGTTCTTTCCGGCGAAAAGTCGAAGAATGTTCACTTCTCCCGCTCCGTGAGGCGGGTCGGAATCCGGGAAACGATCGCGTCTGCGCGCCGTTCGAAATATCATCTGTAAAAACAATTGCTTGAAAGAAAAATGATTTTTTTCGAAAAGCGCTGTTGACTTGGAAAAGGGGTTGGTTCTATAAGCCCACTCACTGAACGAGGGCGGCGGCGCTGCTGGCGACGAAGTCTCTCGCTCTCAAGAAACTCAAGCGGATTGGCGATTGCTGGTTTGTGTTC
>NZ_JAILYJ010000017.1 GCF_019793465.1 Rhizobium croatiense
CACGGGCTTGGGGTCCCAAAGGTGCAACGGTCTTCCATCCGCCACCGCAACAGGCAGTACTACGCCAATAGCGGGTAAAGGGAAGTTACAAAGGTGCCGGCAGGCGGATGAGGGGGCCGCTCGGCACAAGCCTCACATCAATCCCAAACTCCATACCGCGCCGCCCAGCGCGGTTGAAGCCGCGGGGCTATTAAGACCGGCATGACCGGCCCCCTCATCCGCCCTACGGGCCCCTTCTCCCCTCGGGGAGAAGGGGGAATCGAGAGCCTGAGCTTAAAGCCCGATCTCATGCGCCCAGGGCGGGTTGGCGCCGGCGCGGGAGACGGTGATGGCGGCGGCTTTGGCGCCGAGGGTCAGGGCGTTGCGTACCGCCTGTTCGTCGAGCGAGGCGACCTGCGCCTTGGTCAGCAGGCCATCCCTCTTCAGCGAGGCCAGAACGCCGGCATCGAAAGTGTCGCCGGCGCCGACCGTGTCGACAACCGTGACGCGCTGGCTCGGCACCGTCACCTTGCGCTCCCTTGTATAGCCGGAGGCGCCTTCGGCACCCTTGGTGATAACGACGAGCTTGGCGCCGTGGGCGAGCCAGTGGGCGGCGAGCGCGTCGTGGTCGCCCGAAAGGCCGAACCAGTCGAGATCCTCATCGGAGAATTTGACGATGTCGGATTTGGCGGCCATGCGCTCAATGCGGGCCATATGCGCCGGCTTGTCCTTGATGAAGCCGGGGCGGATGTTGGGATCGAGCGAGATGACGCGCTGTTCGGCTTCGCGGTCGAGCAGCGCCTCGTAGGTCTCACCGCAGGGGCTCGGGATCAGGCTGATCGCGCCGAAATGCAGTGCTTCGCAATCATCGCCGAGGACGGGCAGGTCGGCCTCGGTGATCATCCGGCCGGCCGTACCCTCGTCGTAGAAGGCATAGGTCGCCTGGCCGTTGACGAGCTTGACGAAGGCGATCGTCGACGGGCGCTGCGTGATGGCGCAGGGGCTGTAGTCGACATTGGCGGCCTTCAGCGTCGCAAGCAGGATTTCACCCATCATGTCGTCGGCAATGCCGGTGAAGAAGGCCGTCGGTATGCCGAGGCGGCCGAGCGCGATCGCGGTGTTGAAGATCGCGCCGCCGGCATAGGGGGCAAAGCCCTTTTCGCCAAGGGTCGTGTCCCTCGGCAGCATGTCGATCAAGGCTTCGCCGCAACACAAAATCATCGGATTCCTCCCAACAGGACTTACGCGTTCTTCAATCGATTAAGCGAGCTTTTGTCAAAAGGCTAGAGCGAAAGCTCACTGACGCCACCATTCCTTCCCGACCAGGCGAGCGGCGCATCGAGGAAGGCCTCGACTTCTTCGAGCGTCTTGTCGTCGAACAGCTTCTGCGCCTTGGCGACCGCCAGAACATTGCGCCAGGTGGCGATATGATGCAGCCGGACCTTGCCGTCGGTAAAGCGCTGCTGGCCGAAGATGTCGTAGAAGAACAGCGCGATGCCGTGATCGACGATGCCGCCGGCGGCGCGGACCGCATCGATGAACTTGAACATGCTGCCGCCGGCCGTGGTCAGGTCCTCGATGACGAGCACACGTGAACCTTCCGGCATGTTGCCTTCGATCTGGGCATTGCGGCCATGCCCCTTCGGCTGCTTGCGGACATAGATCATCGGCAGGCCGAGGCGGTCGGCGAGCAGGGCGGCGAAGGGAATGCCGGCGGTCTCGCCGCCGGCGATGCAGTCGAATTGCTCGAAACCGGCGTCACGCATCAGCGTGCTGGCGGCGAAATCCATCACCGTCGAACGGATGCGCGGGTAGGAGAGCAGCTTGCGGCAATCGATATAGACCGGGCTCGCCATGCCGGAGGAGAGTTTATAGGGCTGAGCGGCATTGAAATGCACCGCCTTGATCTCCCAGAGCATCTTGGCCAGCAATTCGGCCATCGCGTCGCGGTCGGGAAATGTGGTCTGGATCATGCGGCTCTCCTTCGGCTTGGATCCCTGCGGGAATAGCAGCAAGAGCCCGCCGTTTCCAGACGAAAGGCGGGCTATTGCTGCAGCAGGCGGCCGATATCAACGATCTGCATCTTCTTGAAGAGAGCGACTGCCTGAGCGCCCTCCTCCGCATCCAGCGAAACGGCATAACGCACGGCGGCGGTAAGCAGCTGCATCGACAGCCGGGCAATCGCGAGAAGCTCCTTCCGGTCGCGATCCGGCCATAGGCGGATAAGCACCGCGAGAAATGCCTGGGCATGGAATTCCATATCCTCGGCATCGACCTGTTGCAGCAGCTTGTCGGTATGGGTCGCATGCCAGATGTCGCGCATGACGGGCTCGCGGCGGAAAAAGGCGTAATATTCGTCGACGATATTGGCGAGTGCGCCCTGCAGGGCCGCAGCGTCGGTCACCTTCGCCAGTTCCTCTTCAACGCACCGCCTGCCCTCTTCGTTGAAGCGCTCAGCCAATGTGCGGATGATTGAGGTCTTGTCCGAGAAATACTGGTAGAGAGCGCCGAAGGAGAGACCGGCCTTTTCGACGATCTCGCTCATCTTCAAGCCGTCGCTGCCATGGCTTTCGATCAGCTCGGCGGCCACGGTGAGGATCTTTTCGAAGCGCTCCCGGCCGCGCTGCTGGCTGGGAATGCGGCGCAGCTGGCCGGTAGCCTCCTGCTGGCGTCTGCGCGTTGCGACCGGCTGTTCCGACATGCTCTCTCCTTTTCCACATTGACAAACAAAATAAGAGAGATTATCGCATTTTGCAAATAAGAGAGTTTCTCTTGTTTGCGAAGTTTGGGAGGAGCTTTGACATGCAGACTTCCGAAATCGTCCTCGTCGGGGGATCGGGAAAGACCGGCGGCCGCATCATCAAGCGCCTGGAAGAGCGCGGCCTCACCATTCGTGCGGCATCACGCTCAAGCGCACGGCCCTTCGACTGGGAGGACAGGTCGACCTGGCACGGCGCGCTTGAGGGGGCATCGAGCGCCTATGTCGCCTTCCAGCCGGACCTTGCCGTCGCCTGGGCGGCGGAAGCGATCGAAGCGCTTGCGAAGGTCGCTGTGGAATGCAGCCTCGACCATATCGTGCTGCTTTCTGGCCGCGGAGAAGAAGGCGCGCAGCGGAGCGAGGCGGCGCTGAAAGCTTCCGGCATTAACACCACCATCCTGCGTGCCTCCTGGTTCTGCCAAAATTTCAGCGAGGGCGCCTTTGTCGAGCAGATCATTGGCGGCCGGCTGCAATTGCCGGCGGGCGAGATCGGGGAACCTTTCATCGATGCCGACGACATTGCCGATGCAGCGGTCGCCGCTTTGACCGATCCCGGCCACCGCAACAATATTTACGAACTGACCGGCCCGCGAGCGCTGACATTCCGCCAGGCGGTCGCCGAAATCGCCGCGGCCACTGGGCGGCCGATCGAATATGAGCAGGTGTCGATGGCGGATTTCACCGGCGGGCTTGCGGCTGCCGGCCTGCCGCAGGGCCTGATCGGTCTTCTGGAGGAGCTCTTCGGCCAGGTGCTCGATGGGCGCAACTCCGGCACCGCGGGCGGTGTCGCCGAAATTCTTGGCCGCCCCGCCACCGATTTCAGCGAATATGCCCGCCGGACCGCGGCAACCGGAATATGGAGCGTCTGACCATGCAGATCATTCTCATCATCTCCCTCGTGGCCGCGGCGATCGGCAGCGGTCTCGTCGCCGGCATCTTCTTCGCCTTCTCGACCTTCATCATGACTGCCTTCTCGCGGATCCCGGCGGAGCAAGGCATTGCGGCGATGAACTCGATCAACGTGACGATCGTCCGCTCGCCCTTCATGGGCCTCTTCGTGCCGACGGCGATCCTCTGCCTCGTCATCGCCGTGCTCGCCCTGATCGACTGGCGCGGCGCGGCATCCTTTCTAATGCTGGCGGGTGCGGCCCTCTATATCTTCGCCGCCTTCCTCTCGACCATCATCTTCAACGTGCCGATGAACGATGCGCTGGCAAAGATCGGCGGCAACGGGACGGAAGCGGTTCAGCTCTGGACCGCCTATCACAGGGACTGGACGTGGTGGAACCATGTGAGAACGATCGCCTCGCTGCTTGCCTCGGTGGCCTTCGTGCGGGCGTTGATGATCAGTTGAGAAGCAAGCGGAAGAGCTGGCCGCTCCAGCTTATTTGCCAGCATCCCGGTTCCGGAAAGCGCGCCAGGCGGAGATCACCGCGAGCAGCAAGAACAAGCCTGCCAAACCCGCCCACAGAGAACCGCCTTGCGTCAGGTTGTCACCGTCGGGAGTGAGGCAGCTGGATAGGGCCTGCGATATGCAATCTCGGAACTTCCAGTACCTTTCATAGAATAACCATCCGAAGACAATCGACAGAAGCGTTAGGACGAAGGCTGGAAGGTATTTCATTTTGTTCCTCTCGGCAGGCATGCCCCGCGACCTCATGGCACCCACGCCAACCGCCCCAGGGCGCCGGCATTCAAGAGAGCCTCATCCTGAGGTGCCCCGCAAGGGGCCTCGAAGGACGAGGCGGGCGTTCCGGCGTTGGATCTATGCGGGAAGCAGCGTTGCGGCGTGTCCTTCGAGGCTTCGCCCTGCGGGCTGCGCACCTCAGGATGAGGTACGTTGGAGGGAGCCGTGGCTTGGCTTTCTCTCGGGAACGGCGCTCACCCCACCCTCATTCCTGTGCCTGTCACAGGAATCCAGTGCGCCCAAGTCCTTGGGCGCGTGAGACTCTTTTGACGGCCGCAGAGAGTCACTCACCGCGCCGACGCGCGGTGGCTGGATTCCTGTGACGAGCACAGGAATGAGGGTGGGGATATGGCGGCGCCTCGCGGCAGCGGCGGCGTGCGTCGCCACAAATCCATTCAGCAACGCTCAGCCTTGAAACAAATTGGAACATGAAGAAAAGAGTTTGCCGGCTTTGTCAGCGGTCGGAGGCAGAGGAGCAATTTCCCCCGCCCTCTTCCGCTATCTCTGCTCGCAAAAGGCGATGCGGTTGCTGAAGGGGTCGGTGACGGTCATCTCCAGCCCCCAGGGCGCTTCCTCGACGCCGGGCTTCATGTAGCGGTAGTCCTTGCCTGAGAGTTCGGCGTGATAGGCCCGGACATTGGCGACTCGGACGAAGGCCTTGGCGCCGGGGCTGGCGTCGCCGGAATGTTCGCTCAGGTGCAGCGTCATGCCGTCGCGCGAGACCTGGCAATAGAGCGGGAAATTCTCGCCGAAGCGGTGCTCCCAATCGAGATGGAAGCCGAGAAAGCCGCAATAGAAGTCCATGGCCTTTTCCACGGAGAAGATGCGGAAGATCGGCGTCGGCGGCTCGATGCCGACCGCGGAGCGTGCGGCATCCGCCGCATCGATCTTCGCCGAGAGGATATTCCATTGCTCGAGCCCGAATTGCCGGGCGACGATTTCGAGGGTTTCACTGTGGGTGAGGGAAACGTCGCGGTCGGCAAGGGCCTGCCGTAATGTCTTTGCCATGAGCTTGGCATCGCGAAAATCGCGCATGATGTCATCCTTTCGTTGGCGGCAAACAGGAAGATCAGTGCCCGCGTCTGCTGACCCGTTCGCCATCGATCGCCAAACGGCAAGGGATGTGAAGGATGGCATCTGGATGCGTTCACCATAACGCCGAAACGTCGCGGGGCGGCTGGCCGCATCCGGCCGAAGGCGAGGTTAGGAGAGGATGCATCCGGAATCAAGACGCCGCGCGCTACCTCGGCCGGAACCGCTCTGAGGTAGGCAGCAAGCTCGACGCGATTGCGGCCGCCGCGCTTGGCAGCGTAGAGTGCCTTGTCGGCAGCACTTAGCATGGTGTCGAAATCCAGCATCTGCGCGCGGCCGGGCGCGACGCCGATGCTGACCGTGCATTTCAGAATCTGGCCGTCGATATCGATCTCGCGCGCCTCGAAGGCCCTGCGGATGCGCTCGGCGGTCAGTTCGGCCCGGCCGGGCATGATCTCTTTCAGCACCAACGCGAACTCTTCGCCACCGAGCCGGGCGGCGGTGTCGCCGGCGTGGCAACTGGCCTGGAGTTGCTCGGCGAAGACCGTGAGCACGCGGTCGCCGGCGGCCTGGCCGAAGCGGTCGTTGACGGATTTGAAATGGTCGATATCGAAGACGATGACTGCGGTGGTCGAACCCATGGGGCGCGTGCCGTATTGGTCGAAGATGGCGCGGCGGTTGAGCAGGCCCGTCAGCGGATCGGTGATCGCCTCGAGACGATGGCGCGCGGCAAGCCGCCATTGATGCAGCGCCAGCGACAGGGCGCCGATCCCGGTCATGCCGACGATGCAGACGGCGAGGCTCAGATCTTCGGCCCAATTGTTGGGTGCTGCGCCGAGCACCAGCTTGCCGTCGGAGATCAGCACCCCGGCACAGAGCACGAAAGAGATCGCCGTCAGCGTATAGAGAGCGGCGATGCCGAGGATCGGCGCCAGCGCCTCGGCGCGGGCGAGCCAATATTGCCGGGCGGTGGCAAAGAGCAGGAGGGCAATGGCAAGATTATCGGCGATGAAGGCCAGGCCGTCATAACCTGCCAGCATCGGCACGACGGAAAAGATCGTCGCGGCCAGCGCGCGGATGGCAATGGCCGGGATCGACAGCCGACTGGTGAGGAACTGCTTGCCGGCGCCCCAGATGGTGGCGAAACCGGCGTGGAAAAGGCCAAAGCTGGCGATGCCAAGCCATTTCTCCGGCGTGTTCACATAGGCGCTGTAGACGAAGATGCCGCTGACGACCAGGACGAGGCCGATGGTGGCGGTCAGCAGCACGGTTTCGGCCCGACGGACCAGCCAGCTTCCCATCAGGGTCACGGCAAGGCATGCCGCGGAAACACCGAGCGCCAGCAGGAGGGAGTTATAGTCAAGCGTCATGCTTTTCAGTCTCCGCAGCTGTTGCCGCGCCGGAATGTTGGCAGCTTATGGGGCCGCGACGAGGACTGTCTTATGCATCCGTTAACAAATGATGCACCGCACAATGCAAATGTTACGCGTTTAACCTCGCGCCGAAATTTAAAATGAATTTTCGATTTAAAATTGAAAACCTGAGCGCTTACGCCTCAGGCATCAACCTGCCAATGCAGGGGAAACATCGGGTCGAAGACGGTCACCGGTCCGGCGCCCGTTTCAATCCTGGCGGGAAAGACGACCGGCTCGGCCTGCCTTGAGAGCGTGATGCGCTCTTCGTTTGACTGAAGCCCGTACCAGGCGGGACCGTTCAGCGACGCGAAGGCTTCGAGCTTGGCCAGCGCGCCCTCCTCCTCGAAGACATGGGCGAGGCAGCTCATCGTGTTGATCGAGGTATAGATGCCGGCGCAGCCGCAGGCGCATTCCTTCAGGGGATCGACATGCGGGGCGGAATCCGTGCCGAGGAAGAAGCGGGCGTCGCCGCTGACGGCGGCGGCGCGCAAAGCCAGGCGGTGGTTCTCGCGCTTGGCGACCGGCAGGCAGTAATAATGCGGCCGGATGCCGCCGACGAGGATGGCGTTGCGGTTGATGATCAGATGGTGGGTGGTAATCGAGCCGGCGAGATTGCCCTTGGCGGCCTTGATGTAATCGATGCCATCCGATGTCGTCACATGCTCCATCGTCACCTTCAGCTCCGGCAGGCGCCGGCGCAGCGGATCGAGCACGGTGTCGATGAAGACGGCCTCGCGATCGAAAATATCGACGTCAGGCGTCGTCACCTCGCCGTGGACGCAAAGCGGCATGCCAATCTTCGCCATGCGCTCCAGCACCGGCATCGCCTTTTCCATGTCGCGCACGCCACCATGCGAATTGGTGGTGGCGCCGGCCGGATAAAGCTTGACGGCGGTGACGAGGCCGCTTTCGGCGCCGGCTTCGACATCGTCGGGGCTGGTGTGCTCGGTGAGATAAAGCGTCATCAGCGGCTGGAATCGATGGCCGTCCGGCAGGGCCTTGAGGATGCGCTCGCGATAGGCCGCCGCATCCGATGTGGTGACAACAGGCGGCACCAGATTGGGCATGATGATGGCGCGGGCGAAGGTGCGGCTCGTATCGGCGATCACGCCTTCCAGCATGGCGCCGTCGCGCAGATGCAGGTGCCAGTCGTCGGGACGGCGGATGGTGATCGATTGCATGGCAGACCTCCGAAGCGATGCGTCTGCGGCCTCGATAGCACTAAAGCGGGCCGCATTGAAATCGATTCATGCGCCGCGGCATTACGCCAGCGCGATCTCCAGCGTCACATCGGCCGGGCGGCGGTTTTCGAGGATCAGCCTTCCGTTCGGCAGGTCGTTGCCGTAGACCTTGGCGCTGGCCGCTTCTTCGCTGAGATTATAGCCGCGCCAGCGTTCCCAGAGGCGCTCCTCGAGCACTTCGATCGGCGGCGCCAGCATGATGGTGAAATCGAAGATGCCGTCGAGTTCGGCCCATTTGCCCTGGGTGAACAGCAGATAATTGCCTTCGACGATGATGAAGCGATCCTTGGGATCGATCGGCCGGGCCGAGGCAATGGCGAGTTCGCGCGCGCGGTCGAAGACCGGCACCAGCACCTCCTGATCGGCCGGCCTGACGGCGCGGACGATGTCGAGGAAGCCGCGGACATCGAAGGTTTCGGGAATGCCCTTGCGGGCCAGCAGGCCGCGTTCGATCAGGATGGCATTGTCCATGTGGAAGCCATCCATCGGCAGGACCGCAGCACTTTCGCCCTTGGCTTTCAGCGCCGTCGCCAGATTGTCGGCCATGGTCGATTTGCCCGAACCCGGCGGCCCGGCAATGCCGATCAGGAATCTTCTAGCATCGCCGGCGCGGTTAAGAACCTCGCCGGCGATTTCGTCGATGCGTGCACTCATGCAGCAACGGGCTCCGTCGGCACCGCCTTGGCGCCGGTCATGAAGGCGACCGCGTCCGACATGGTGTATTCCTTCGGATTGATCACCGTCAGGCGCCGGCCGAGGCGGTGAATATGGATCCGGTCGGCCACTTCGAAGACATGCGGCATGTTGTGCGAGATCAGCACGATCGGCAGGCCGCGGGCGCGCACATCGAGGATCAGCTCCAGCACCTTGCGGCTTTCCTTGACGCCGAGCGCCGCGGTCGGCTCGTCCATGATGATGACCTTCGAGCCGAAGGCGGCGGCGCGGGCGACGGCGACACCCTGGCGCTGGCCGCCCGACAGCGTCTCCACCGCCTGGTTGATGTTCTGGATGGTCATCAGGCCGAGTTCGGAAAGCTTGTTGCGCGCCAGCCTTTCCATCGCCGGCCGGTCGAGCATGCGGAACAGCGAACCGAGCGGGCCCTTTTTGCGGATCTCGCGGCCGAGGAACATGTTGTCGGCGATCGAGAGCGCCGGCGACAGAGCGAGGTTCTGGTAGACAGTCTCGATGCCGGCCTCACGCGCTTCCATCGGCGAGCGGAAATGCACCTGCCGCCCTTCGAGCGTGATCACCCCCTCATCGGGCGTGACAGCGCCTGAAATCGCCTTGATCAGCGAGGACTTGCCGGCGCCGTTATCGCCGATGACGGCGAGGATTTCACCCGGGTAGAGGTCGAAATCGGCATTGTCGAGCGCGGTCACGCGTCCATAGCGCTTGACGAGACCGCGGGCGGTGAGAATGGGTTCGACAGTCATGATCACACCGAAACCTTTCTGATCCACTGATCGATAGCGACGGCGGCGATGATCAGCACGCCCGTCAACAGGACTTTCCATTGCGGATCGGCGCCGAGCATGTTGAGGCCCATCGACACGACGCCGACGATCATGGCGCCGAAGAGGGTGCCGAGAATGGAGCCGCGGCCGCCGAAGAGCGAGATGCCTCCGATCACGGTCGCGGTGATCGCCTGGAGGTTATAATCGGTGACCGCCGAGGACGGCGAGATCGAGCCATTGCGGCCGATCGAAACCCAGGCGGCGAAGGCGGCGATGACGCCCGATATGGTGTAGACGGTGAGCAGCACCTTCTTGGTCTGAATGCCGGAGAGCTTGGCCGCCTCCGGATCGTCGCCCACCGCATAGACATGCCGGCCCCAGGCGGTGTGATTGAGCACATACCAGAGCAGCAGGACGAGCAACACCATGGCGATGACGCCGAGGGTGAGCACAGCGGTTCCGAGCCTGAAGCTCATGGCGAAAAGATGCAGCAGCGGCGCCTGTGCGTCGACATCGGCGTCGCGGATCGTCTCATTGGCGGAATAGATAAAATTCGTCGCCATGACGATATTCCAGGTGCCGAGCGTGACGATGAACGGCGGCAGCTTCATGAAGGCGACGAGGAAGCCGTTCAGCAAGCCGCAGAGACCGCCGACAAGCATGCCGGCTGCGACCGCGATCGGCGTCGGGATGCCATAGGTGATGGCGACATTGCCCATGATGACGGCCGAGATCACCATGATGACGCCGATCGAAAGATCGATGCCGGCCGTCAGGATGACCAGCGTCTGGGCGGCACCCAGAATGCCAACGATGGCGATCTGCTGCAGGATCAGTGTCAGGGTGTAGGACGAGAAGAAGCGTCCGCCGATCGTTGCCCCGAAGATGATGATCGCCAGCACCAGCACGATCAGCGGCACGGCGGCCGGCGTCGAGTGCAGAAAATGCTGGGCGCGCTTGATCAGCGGGACGTTCTGGTGCTCGAAGGAGGCGACGTTCTTGTCGCTGCCGTCGAGAACGCGTTCGAATTCCTGTGCTCCGGTCATGGTTCCTCCTCCGCATCCGCGCGCCGAACCCGCGCGGAGGCCGTCACTCCTGTTCATCCGTTCGTTGCTTAGCCGGCGGAGTAACGGCACATCGTCCGTCCAAAACGGCCGGGGATCAAGCCCCGGCCGTTTTCCGATTCAAAAGCGCGGGCTTAGCCCCAGCACTTGTCCGTGCCTTCCTTGGTGTCGATCGACTTGACGCCTGAAACCGGCTTGTCGGTGACGAGCGAGACGCCGGTGTCGAAGAAGGACTTGCCTTCCGTCGGCTTCGGCTTCTCACCGCTATCGGCGAACTTCTTGATCGCCTCGATGCCGAGCGACGCCATCAGCAGCGGGTATTGCTGCGAGGTGGCGCCGATGACGCCTTCCTGGACCGACTTGACGCCCGGGCAGCCGCCGTCAACCGAGACGATCAGCACGTTCTTTTCCATGCCGACAGCCTTCAGCGCCTGATAGGCGCCGACAGCGGCCGGCTCGTTGATCGTGTGGATGACGTTGATGCCAGGATCCTTCTGCAGAAGGTTTTCCATGGCCTTGCGGCCGCCTTCCTCGTTGCCGTTGGTCACGTCATGGCCGACGATGCGCGTGTCGTCTTCGTCGCCGATCTTGTCCGGGTTCTTCGGGTCGATCCCGAAGCCCATCATGAAGCCCTGGTCGCGCAGGACGTCGACCGTCGGCTGCGACGGCGTCAGGTCGAGGAAGCCGACCTTGGCGTCCTTGGCCTTGTCGCCTAGCGTTTCCTTGGCCCACTGGCCGATCAGCTTGCCGGCGAGCAGGTTGTCGGTGGCGAAGGTGGCGTCGGCGGCATCGGCCGGCTCGAGCGGCGTGTCGAGCGCGATGACCAGCACGCCGGCATCACGCGCCTTCTTGACCGAAGAGACGATACCCTTGGTGTCCGAGGCGGTCAGCAGAATGCCCTTGGCGCCGTCGGCGATGCAGCTTTCGATCGCCGCAACCTGGCTTTCGCTGTCACCGTCGACCTTGCCGGCATAGGACTTCAGCGAAACGCCGAGTTCCTTGGCCTTGGCCGTCGCACCTTCCTTCATCTTGACGAAGAAGGGATTGGTGTCGGTCTTGGTGATGAGGCAGGCGGAAACGTCGGCGGCCATGGCCGGCGCGGAAAAGGCGACGCCGACTGCGAGCGCGCCGAAAGCGAGAACTGATTTCTTCATGAACTCCTCCCAGAGTTTGCCGGCGCCGCCCGTGCGGGCCGGAATTTTCGAGATGTGACACTTCGCTTCGGTCGCTGCCGCTTCCGAAGCCGCCTCGTGCCCTTGACGAGGGCAATTAAGAGCGAAAGAAATCGGCTTGTCAATAAATAAATCCAATTGAATTATTAATTCGATGTGGCATGCTCAATCGCATTAGGATGTACGGCATTGCGCCTTTTCAAACGCAGAGAAGGCCGCCGTACCGCTTTCAGCTGCTGCGTAATCCCCCTTGGATCGCTTCCGATCCGGGGGAACCATGCAAGAGGCCAACGCTCGGGAGGAGCGGCCATGTCGTCTTTGGATGGGCCGGAACACACACCGGTCCCGCCGCCCATTCTCAATCCGGCCGGGGGCGCGAACCAGGTCAGGGTGCGCGCCTATAACGAACGGCTCGTGCTGTCGCTGGTGCGCCTCTACGGCGCGTTGTCGAAGGCCGATATCGCGCGCCGCAGCGGGCTGTCGGCGCAGACCGTCTCGGTCATCATGCGGGTGCTGGAAAAAGAAGGGCTGCTGTCGCGCGGGGCGCCGGTGCGCGGCCGGGTCGGCCAGCCGTCGATCCCGATGCATCTCAACCCCGACGCCGTCTATTCCTTCGGCCTCAAGATGGGCCGGCGCAGCGCCGATCTGGTACTGATGGATTTCGTCGGCCGCATCCGCATGCAGCTGCACCAGACCTATGCCTATCCGCTGCCGCACGAAATCCTCGCCTTCGTCACGGCTGGCATCGAGGAGATCGAAAGCCGGCTCGACGACAAGCAGCGCGGCCGCATTGCCGGCCTCGGCATCGCCGCCCCGTTCGAGCTGTGGAACTGGGCCGAGGAAGTCGGCGCACCGCCCGGTGCCATGGAGGTCTGGCGGGATGTCGACCTGCAGGCCGATATCGCCGCGCGTGTCTCCCATCCTGTTTTTCTGCAGAACGATGCGACCAGCGCCTGCGGCGCCGAGCTCGTCTTCGGCGTCGGCCCCTCCTATCCCGACTTCGTCTATTTCTTCATCGGCTCCTTCATCGGCGGCGGCATCGTGTTGAATTCGGCGATCTTTTCCGGCCGTACCGGCACGGCGGGCGCCATCGGACCGCTGCCCGTGCGCGACAGGAACGGCGAAACCAAGCAGCTGCTCGAGATCGCCTCGATCTTCGTATTGGAAAACATGCTGCGCGAACGCGGCATCGATCCCGAGCCGCTGTGGTATTCCGCCGACGACTGGGTGGATTTCGGCGAGCCGATGGAGATCTGGATCCAGGATAGCGCCAAGGCGCTGGCCCAGGCGATCGTCGCGGCCGCCTCGATCGTCGATTTCAGCGCTGCCGTCATCGACGGCGGCTTTCCCCATTGGGTGCGCAGCCGCGTCGTGCAGGCGACGATCGACGAAGCCGCCAAGCTCGACCTGCAGGGCGTCGTCATGCCGGAGATCATTGAGGGCGCTGTCGGCGCGCAGGCCCGCGCCATCGGCGGCGCCAGCCTGCCGATCTTTGCGCGTTACCTCACAGACCAGAACGTACTCTTCAAGGAGGTAGACCATGCTGAAGGGACTTGATCCGCTGTTGAGCCCGGAGTTGCTTTTCACGCTTCGGGCGATGGGCCACGGCGACGAGATCGCCATCGTCGACGGCAATTATCCCGGTGTCGAACATGCCCGCCGGCTGATCCGGCTCGACGGCCACCGTCTCATTCCGGTGCTCAACGCCGTGCTCAGCGTGCTGCCGATCGACGATTTCGTGCCCGAGGCGATTTTCCGCTCGACCGTCAAGGCCGAGCGCGACAAGCTCGATCCGGTGCATGAGGAGATGATCGACTGCTGTGCGCTGCACGAGCCGCACCGGCAGGTGGTGCCGCTCGTCGGCCAGGATTTCTACGGCCGGGTGCGGGCCGCCCATGCGCTGATCCAGACCAGCGAGCCCAGGCTCTATGCCAACATCATCCTGCGCAAGGGCGTGATCTATCCGAAAGAGCCGGGCGCACAGTCGGCGGCCGGGGTGGATCCGTTCGTCTACTAGCCAAGAGTCTGGTTCCTGCCGTGCAAGCCACGATAGCCTTCGCTGCGCGGCTGAGTAGGCGCGTGGCGCTCCCCAACCCGTGCTGATCCCGCCACGCCGGAGATGCTAAAGCTGCCGATCCGGCCAGCCGCGGCCGTCCGCATTCCCACACCCTAGTGGCCGCGCCAGTATCGATGATCTCGTTGAAGAGGCGACCATGTGATGGGCTCCTGATCGATGGGTACGTCTGGCACGGGCCGGTGTGAGCTGATGTCGAACGCCAATCCGATGCGCCAGCAGCAGCCACGGATGGGGAACATTCCCGCGATAAGTCGGTTAGTCGGCATCCAACCAGGAGGATGCGCAATGTATCACCATGTAAAGAAGCTCATGTATACCGTTCGGGTTGACGAACCTGATCCAAAATTCGGCAATATGCTGCTTGAGCAGTTTGGTGGCGCAAACGGTGAACTTGCGGCGGCCATGCAATACTCTGTTCAAGGTTTGAATTGTGAGGATCCCGGTCGGAAGGATCTCCTGATGGACATCGGGACCGAAGAACTCAGTCACCTCGAGATCGTCGGGACTCTTGCGCGGATGCACCTCAAGCCGCTGAAGTCAGTCAGAGAGGAGGCGGAAGCCGACCCGTTGATCGCCATTGCAGGCGGCGGTGGCGTGAACCTTTTCAATTCGATGGGAAACCCCTGGACTGCCGATTATCTCAAAATAACGGGCGAGTTGGATGTGGATCTGCGAAGCAACATAGCCGCGGAGGCACGCGCCAAGATCGTCTACGAACGCCTGATCGACTTCTGCCGCGATCCCGGGACCAAGGATGCGCTGCAGTTCCTGATGACCAGAGAGATTACCCACATGCGTGCTTTCGCCCTGGCTCTCGAAAGCATGGGCAAGCCGCCGCTGAGCGTCGGCAGGATTGCGCCGACCGCAGGACTGGTCGATCAGTTCTTCAACGATTCCACGGGTGAAGGGTATTTAGGTGAGGTTGACACTCGCGGTCCATGGAATGAAGGAGAACCCTGGGAATTTGTCGAGGCGCCGGCCTTCCAGGATCTCCCGGGAGTCGAAAACGGGGGAATTGCAATCCGCGCTCAAAGCGCCCCCCCTGAAGGGGCAGAAGCGATTCAGGAAGTCCTTGTGGATGAGCTCCGTGACCTCCTGCATGCGGAAAAGCAGCTGTTGAAGGCGCTCCCCAAGATGCAGAAAGCCGCACGCACTCAGCAGCTCCAGACCTTGCTGCGGAACCATCTTGTCGAGACAGAGGGGCAGGTCGAGCGCTTGAACGAATGCCTGCGCATCCTTGGCACGTCGGCTCGTGCAAAGCCATGCAAGGGCATGGCCGGCCTGGTAGAGGAAGGCGAGGAAGTGATGGCGGAGGGCAAGAAAAAGAAAGACGCTCCCGCTGATCTGGCTTTGATCGGAGCGGCGTTGCGGGTGGAGCACTACGAGATTGCCGCTTACACCACCGCTCGCAATCTGGCACTCCAACTTGCGCAGCCGGCGGTCGCTCAATTGCTAACACTTTCGCTGGGTGAAGAGCAGAATGCGGGCCAATTGCTGGATCAGGTTGCCCAACCCCTGATGTCGGCGGCGAGAATGCCAATTAGCGTCCTCTGACAGTTTAGTCCGCGGAGCAAGAAACGCGTGGCGGCCCCCTACGGGGTGGCAACGATCTAAAGCCGATGTCCAGGGGCGCCTGCTTCGCGTCAATGATGCGCTGTGTGAGATGTTGTGCCGCCTGCGTGCAAGCGCATCTCCGCCACAGGGCCTGCTTTTGTTGACCGGCAATATTAATGATACACATCATCAATAACTTGAGCTATAATGACGGCTGACATCATAGTTTCAAATGGCCGTCGAAAGGATCGTGACGTGCGGATCACGAAGGAAAAGAAGCAGGAAAACTACGACCGGATTATCGCAACGGCGTCAGAGCTGTTTCGCGAGCGCGGTTTCGATGGCGTCGGGGTGGCGGAATTGATGGAGCGCGCGGGGCTCACCCATGGCGGCTTCTACAATCACTTCCGCTCCAAGGAGGAGTTGATCGCGGAATCGACCGAGAATGGTTTGAGCGAGACCTTGCAGCGCTATGCCGGTTATGACGTCCTCGATGTCATGGAGCTTTATCTTGCACGCGAACACCGGGATGGGCGCGGCCAAGGGTGCACGGCCGCGGCACTGAGTTGCGATGCCGCTCGACAGCCTGAGGAAACCAAGGCCGTTTTCGCTGCCGGAATAGATAAGCTGGTGCGCGCGGTGGAGGGTGGCATTGCTCAACATCACGCTTCCGACGCCGGCGGGCGGGCGCAAGCCATCGCCATCCTCGCTCAGGCTGTTGGCGCAATCGTGCTTTCGAGGGCATGCCCGGACGATTCCCCGCTGGCGGACGAACTGCTCGACGCCTGCCGGACGGATTGTCGCGACGCGATCGAAAATCGGTCGCGCAAGCAATGAGGGCCGCGTATGCGCGGCCCTTATTGTCTTCAGGCCACGGCCGGCGCCAAGGTGGGATAGTCCGTATAGCCCGCCGTGCCTCCGCCATAGAGCGTCGACATATCGAGGTTGGCCAGCGGCGCACCGACCTTCAGGCGCTCGACGAAATCCGGGTTGGCGATGAATGGCCTGCCGAAGGCGAACAGATCCGCCAGCCCATGCTCCAGCCTGGTCGTCGCGAGTTCCAGATCGTAGCCGTTGTTGGCAATGTAGGTGCTCCTGAATCTGCGGCGAAGCGCTTCATAATCGAAGGGTGCAACGTCCCGCGGCCCGCCAGTGGCGCCTTCCACGACATGGAGATAGGCAATTCCCATCTCATCGAGCTTCTCGACGATGTAGTTGAACTGCGCCTGCGGATCGCTTGCCGATATGCCGTTGGCCGGCGATACCGGTGAAATCCGAACGCCGGTTCGTTCCGCTCCCACCTCCTCTGCGACCGCGGCGGTCACTTCGAGCGTCAGCCGCGCGCGATTTTCGATCGAACCGCCATAGGCGTCGCTGCGGCAGTTGGCCCCGTCCCTGGCGAACTGGTCCAGCAGGTAGCCGTTTGCGCCATGCACTTCGACACCATCGAAACCAGCGGCAATCGCATTGGCGGCGGCGCGACGAAAATCTTCGATGATGCCGGCAATCTCACGCAGTTCGAGCGCTCGTGGGGCCGAAACGTCAACGAAAGCATTATTCACAAACGTCTTTGTTTCAGCCCTGATGGCCGAGGGCGCCACTGGGCGCTGTCCATCCGGCTGCAGGTCGACATGCGAAACCCGACCCACGTGCCAAAGCTGCAGGAAGATATGGCCGCCCTTGGCATGCACCGCGTTGGTGACCTTGCGCCAGCCGTCGATCTGCGCCTCTGTGTAAATGCCGGGCGTGTCTTGATAGCCTTGGCCCTGCTGCGAAATCTGGGTCGCCTCCGAGATGATCAGGCCTGCCGAGGCCCGTTGCGCATAATATTCGGCAACGAGGTCGCCCGGCACGAAGCCGACGCCTGCTCTGTTGCGCGTCAATGGGGCCATGACGACGCGGTTGGATAGCGTGAGAGAGCCGAGTGCGGAGGGCTCAAAGAGTGTCTTGCTGGTCATTTGTCACTTTCACTTGGGGGTTAAAAATATTCCCGGGGTTCGTCTCGCAACAAACGCCACTCAGGTCAGGTCGACCTCCGTCTAGACTTGCATGTGGTTGATATCGCTGGGATCGGGGCTAGTCTGCGACTGCGATGACCACCTTGCCCTTGGCACGCCCGGTCTCGAGATAGGCCAGCGCATCCCCGGTCTTCTCAAACGGGAACACCTTGTCGACGACCGGCCGGATCACGCCTTGCTCGATCAGGCGGGCAATCTCACCCAGCTGCCGCCCCTCGGCGCGCATGAACAGGAATGAATAAGCGATGCCGAGACGCTTTGCCTTTTTGCGAACTCCTCGGCTGAGCAGCCGCAGCACCAGTTTCAGGAACAGGTTCAGGCCGAGTTCTTTGGCGAATGCAGGATCGGGCGGACCGGAAATAGAGATGAGCCGGCCACCCGGTTTCAGCACGCCCAGCGATTTTTCGAGTGTCTTCGGATCCTGGCTGTTCAGCACGAGATCGTAGCCCGACAGGATCTTTTCGAAGTCCTGCGTCTTGTAGTCGATGACCACATCCGCCCCGAGACTTCTCGCCAGCTCGACATTTTTAGCGCTCGTCGTCGTCGCAACCGTCGCGCCGAGGTGTTTGGCGAGCTGAATGGCGAACGTGCCGACACCACCGGAACCGGCCTGAATGAAGACCTTCTGGCCCGGCTTTACCTTGCCCACCTCGACCAGCGCCTGCCACGCGGTCAGCCCCACCAGCGGGATGGACGCCGCTTCGCTCATGCTGAGGTTGCTCGGCTTCAACGCCACATCGGCTTCATCGATGGCAATATATTCGGCGAATGTCCCAACCCGATGATCGCGCGGTCGTGCATAGACCTCGTCACCCACCCTGAACCGCTTCACCCTGGATCCGACTTTGGCAACCGTCCCGGCAAGGTCATGCCCGAGGACGAAGGGCGGACGATAGGGAAGAATAAGCTTGAACTCCCCCTCCCGGACCTTGGAGTCCAGCTGGTTCACGGCCGTGGCCTGAATCCGCACGAGGATATCATTGTCCTTCAATTGCGGTTCCGGCAGGTTGGCCAGGCGCAGAGCGCCTTTCTTCTTGTACTTATCAACGACAAATGCCTTCACGGGGCTTTCTCCTGTTGCGCCGTCAGGTGTCAAGGAAACGATAAAGCCATAGGCACAAATCGGCGGGCAATGTGGTAGAGGAGGCCCCAGTTCCGTCAGCGGCTTTTTAATGACGTTTATCATTATAAATGATTAATGATACTGTCATCAAAGTTGTCAAGGGTTTCTGAACCAGCGCCTCATCCGATTTGCGGCAAAGCTATCCGTTGTGCGCAGCGAAACGCCAGCACCCTTGTCAGGTCAACTCACCGTTAACCTTCCACGCGCAAAAGTCTTTCGACTTGTCTGCGCGCTTGGTCGGCGACCGCAAGCCGGCCCCTTTCAATGCCGCCCGAATGATTTGTGGCGGTCTTCGATTACCGCCAAGGACGATGCGGTCCTGCGAACTGGCCATGATGGCTCTTCACACAACGGGAGCCTGTTCATATGCCTCGCATCCGACCAACCAGACCCCAGATGGAGATAGTGGGCTGGCTCGCGATCTTCCTGCTTCTCTTCGGCCTCTCCTGGCGCTTCGATTGGCATGAGGGGCTGGATGACTTTGTCGACCAGCATCACGACTATCCGCTGGACCACGCGCTGCTTGCCCTGAATATCTCCGGGTTTCTCGGGCTCATTTATTCCGCGCTAAGGATCCGGGACCTTTCGCGGGAGGTTCATCGCAGGCTGCAGGCCGAAAAGCACGTCGACTGGATTGCCTGTCATGACACGCTGACCGAGCTCCCGAACCGCAGATTCCTGGATTCCATATGTGCGCAGGCGATGACCGATCAAAGGGCACAAGATACCTATGCCGTGTTCAGCATCGATCTCGACGGTTTCAAGAAGGTCAATGATCTCCTGGGGCACGATCACGGTGATGCGGTGCTGAAGACCGTTGCTCAGCGGCTCTCCTCGCTCTTTCCCCGTGAGCATGTGTTCCGCCTTGGTGGAGACGAGTTTGTGGTTCTGGCGCGGCGCATCGGAAATCCCGATCTTGTCGCATTGGGAAACCGCATCGTCAGCACGATCGGCAAGCCGTTCACATTCAATGGTGTCGCCGTCGACCTCGGCGCCAGCGTCGGCTTCGCACTTTATCCGGAGGACGGCGATGAGCTCGGTCAGGTCATCCGGTATTCGGACTGTGCGATGTATGTGGCGAAGAAGCAGGGGCGCAATCTGGTGAAGCCCTTCGTGCCGTCGATGCAGGACGAGCTGGCGAAACGGGTCAGAATGGAAGGGGATCTGCGCGCGGCCATCCGGAAGGCCGAGATTATTCCCTATTATCAACCGCTCGTGGACCTGAAGGCGAACAAGATCATCGGCTTCGAGGCGCTGGCGCGCTGGAAAACGGCGGCCGGCGAATTCATCCCGCCGAGCGAATTTATTCCAGTGGCGGAGGAAGCCGGTCTGATCGTCGAATTGACGGACCAACTGCTGCGCTGCGCCTGCACCGATGCGCTTTCCTGGCCGAGCGAGCTCGTCCTGTCGTTCAACCTTTCTCCGATCCAACTGAGCGACCGGCTGCTGGGCCTCAGAATTCTCAAGATATTGGGCGATGTCGGCCTGCCCGCGCAAAGGGTCGAGCTAGAGGTAACGGAGAGCGCCATCATTCAAGACGCCGTCACGGCCCGCATTGTCCTCGACGATCTGGTGAATGCTGGGGTCAGGATCGCGCTCGACGATTTTGGGACAGGCTATTCCAGCCTCTCGCAACTGTCCAACTACCGGTTCGACAAGATCAAGATCGACAGGAGTTTCGTCGCTTCCTTCGAGACCAATGACAAGCAGGACAAGGTGATCAAGGCCATCATCGCCCTCGGCGCCGGGCTTGGTGTGACGATAACGGCCGAAGGCATCGAAGAGGAGAGCCAACTTCAGCGGCTTCAGGATCTGGGTTGCGACATCGGTCAAGGATATCTGCTGGGCAGACCGGCGCCGATCGAGGAGATCGCAGCAGATCAGGTCAGCAACAGGATTCGGCAGCGCCGTTGATGGGACGGGCGCCCTGCCCTGCCTCCGACCTCGTCCTTCGCGGCTCCGGCCCGCGGCCTGCGCACCTCAGGACGAGGGCTGATCGATGTGCCTCACGCGGCTCGTCGGTCTACCGGCCGCCCCTTGCGCTGATCCAGACCAGCGAGCCCAGGCTTTATGCCAGCATCATCCTGCGCAAGGGCGTGATCTATCCCAGGGAGGGCACCAGGCCGAGGTCGATCCCTTCGTCCATGAGGAATCAGCCGTCAATTTCGACTTCCGCTTCGCAGTTTACGGGCGCATTCAATGGGATGGCCATGCCGATGGACGAGCGGGCGTGCGCGCCGATGTCGGGACCATACAGTTCCAGGATCAGATCGGAATAGCCGTTTGTGACCAGGGGCGTCTCATTGAAACCTGGAGCAACATTCACCATGGCGAAGACGCGCAGCCAGGCCGTGACCCGATCGAGGTCTCCGAGAGCTCGCTTGAGGCTGGCGAGATGGGCGAGGGCAACCAGCCGCGCCGACGCGTAACCCTGCTGCGGCGAAACCTCGGCGCCGACCTTGCCAAGAGGGTTGGCCAATGTGCCATCGCGGTTGCACGCGACGTGACCTGAGATATAGGCGCGGGCGCCGCGCACCCGAACCCAGACAAAGGGCAGCAGCAGGCCGCCGCGAACCTTTAAAGGCTCGGGCAATTCGAGGCCCATTTCGGCGAGACGTTGTTCGATGATGGCCATGATGCACCTCCCGACGTGTTTGGAGCGTGGATAAAAGCAAAGACTTCGTGCGCACCATGCGAACAAGGATCGCGCCTTACGGCACGATGTGGTCAAGCTCCGGCATCAGAATGACGCTCTCGTTCGCCGCGGGATCGTTGCGGGCCCCGAGGAATTCGGCGTCTTCCTGGCTGCGATTGACGGCCACGTGCGGAACGCCGGCCGGAATGAACAGGTAGTCACCGGGGCGGACCATTTCGCAGCGTTCGAGCTTCGGCCCTGACCAGATCTCGATCTCCTGGCCTGCAGTCATGAGAAGGGCGGTTTCGTGTCCCTCATGGCGATGAGCGCCGGTTCGTCTGCCTGCGGGCAGCGAAATCGCCCCGAGCCACAGCATATTTGATCCGACGCTCTGTGCGGAGACGCCCGACCGATACACAGATCCCTGCTTGGCAAGCTGGCTGCCGCTCCCGCTTACGACTTTCGCGGTTAATGCAGGAGGGTTTTTCGGCTGCGCTGCTTCGTTCTTCATGGCTCTCACCATTTCCATTTCTGCGATGAAACAGACTCTGCGCGCCCGGCCGGCGCAAGTCCTGAAGAGAGACCGAAAAGTTCCGAAAAACTGCGAAATCGGCGTATCATGGCCGGCCATGAACACTCCGCACCTTGCATTCGGCCACTTCGAGTTCATTGCCGATAACGGATGCCTGCTTCGTGACGATCGGCCTGTCGCCATTGGCGCCCGCGGCGCTTCGCTGCTTGCCACTCTGCTTGCGGCACAAGGGGGCGTCGTTTCCAAATCGGCCCTGATGGATGCCGTTTGGCCGGGACTGGCCGTCGAGGAGAGTAATCTTTCCGTTCAGATTGCGGCCCTTCGCAAGCTGCTCGGCCCCGCATCCGACGGCGGCGAATGGATCGTCACCGTCCCACGGGTCGGCTACAGGTTTTCCGGCCGGGTGGAGAGCTTGACCGACGGAGCCGACAGCGGGTGGCATGCGCGAGCCGAAGCCAACCCCGGTATTGCAGTCCTGCCGTTTGAAAATCTGGGCGGCGATGCCGAGAAACAATATCTGGCCGACGGTATCGCCGACGACCTGATCGTCGCGCTCACCCGGTTCAGATGGCTGCGCGTCGCGTCACGCGGAGCGAGTTTCGCACGATGGAATAGCTCCAGGGACCCGCGCGCCGTCGGGCTCGAACTCGGTGTCAATTTTCTGGTGGATGGGGCTATCCGGTATACCGGCGACCGGATCCGGATCTCGGTGCACCTCGCCGACGCGGCCAAGGGCGCGACCGTCTGGTCGGAGCATTACGACCTTCAGCTGGCCGAGATATTCGCGGTGCAAGACGCTATCGCCGAGCGGATCGCCGCGGCGGTCGAACCGGAGCTGCTGTTGCGCCACGGGCTTGCGGTCGCTCCCCACACCGGCAACATCACGGCCTGGGACCTTGTCCGGCAAGGCACATTCAATTTCCACAAGGTCTCACAGCCAACCCACCTTCTGGCAAGACGATTTTTCCGCGAGGCCGCCGAGCTCGACCCGATGCTTCCAGAGGCGCAGATCTGGCGGGCGCGGGTCAATGCCGGCCTCATCGCCTATGGCTGGACGGACGATCCCGCCGCGGATGGTCAGGAAGGGCTAACTGCCGCCTTGCGGGCGATCTATCTCGACCCGCGAAACCCGTATTCGCATTATGCGCTGGCGATCGTGTCGGCCTACACAGGCCGAGCCGACCAGGCGATCCTCGCCGCGGAACGGTCGATCGAGCTCGGTTCGAGCTTCGCCCTGGGGCATCTCGTCCTTGGCATGGCGCGGCTCTTTTCGGGCGATGCCGCCGGCGCACGCAAACCTTTGTCTCGCGGCCTCGAACTCAATCCGCATGATCCGCAGAATGGGGTCTGGTTCAGTCTCATGATGCTCGCGCGGTTCTTTTCGGACGATGTCGAGGGCGCCCTCGACATCGGGCACACGGCATTAAAGGCGCGGCCCGACCGGCCGGCGCTCATGCGCATTCAGGCCTGCTGCCACATGGCCGCGGGGAATATCCAGCAGGCTCGCCGCCTCGCTGCTGCTGCCAACGGTCTTCCGGAATCTGCGGGAGATGCGCTTGGGCCCTTCAGAGATGGCAATCAGGAATGGGCGACCCGCCTCGAGGGGTTGCTGCGGGAGGCGGAAGATTAACACCGTCGCTCCGACCATCGGTTGCCGCCAAACACTTCCACCAGTTAACCAGAATTACCGTTGCCACGCTGGGTTGCCCGGAAGGCTCAGATCTCCCCCGCCGACGGCCCCCAGACATCCGTCAGCGCGAAGCCTGCGGGATGCGGGTCGAAGGGGTCAAGCGCCACCTGGGTGAGGCCGAAGGTGAAGCCGCGGCCGGTGATGGTGGGGATGACCGCCGGGCGGCCGGCCACTTCGGTCACCGCCTGCAGGCCGACCTCGAACTGCGAGCCGATGATTGATTTCGAGGTGAAGACGTCGCCGACTTTCGCCTTGCCGCGGGCATGGAGCGCGGCGAGATTGGCGGAATTGCCGGTTCCGCAGGGCGAGCGGTCGGCCCGGCCCGGCCACATGGTGGTGCAGGTGCGCACCGTGCCGTCGGCCTCGGTATCGCGGAACATGACATAGGCGACACCTGAAATTGCCGGGATTTGGGGATGGACGACCTCGATGTCGCGGTTGATCAGCTCCTTGAGAATCATGCCGGCCTGAACGAGGCCGGCGGCATTGGCCTTCTCGATCGTCAGATTGATCTGGCCGACATCGACGAGGGCATAGAAGATGCCGCCATAGCATAGATCGGCTTTGATCTTCCCCCAATGCGGCGTGTCGATCTCGACGTCGAGTTCATGCACGAAGGACGGCACCATGGTGAGCTTGACCTTCTCGCAGCGCCCGTCGCGGCAAGTCGCCGTCGCCTTGACGAGGCCGGCTGCGGTTTCCAGCGTCACGATCGTCTCCGGCTCCTGCATCTCGACGATGCCGGCTTCGAGCAGCGCCGTCGTCACGCAGATCGAGTTCGAGCCGGAGCTCGCATGCGCCTGGTCGGGCTGCAGGATGATGAAGGCAGCGTCCGCTTCCGGATGACGCGGCGGCAGCAGCAGATTGACCGAGCCGATCGGGGCGCCGCGCGGCTCCAGGCACAGGAAGCGGCGCAGCTCGTCGCCCTTCGGATCGGTGTTCAGCCAATGCAGCTGGGCGGCGATGGTCTCGCCCGGGATCTTCGGCACGCCGCCGATCGCGACGCGGCCGATCTCGCCTTCGGCATGGACATCCAGCAGCTGGATCGTGCGCTTCCATCTCATATCGAAAACTCCGGTTCCAAGGTAACGGTTCTCATTCAGTATCGGTCGATGCGGAACGGGGTCAGGTCGACCGGCGGCTTAGTGCCGCTCACCATATCGCCGATCAGCCGCGCTGTCGTCGCGGCATAGGTCAGGCCGAGATGGCCGTGGCCGGTCGCATAGAAAACACCCGGCATCTTCGACGACGGCGAAATGATCGGGATCGTATCGGGCAGCGCCGGGCGATGGCCCATCCAGTCCGTCGCCTCCTCGAGTTTCAGCCCGGGCACCGCGCGCTGGGCGTGGCGCACCAGCACGCGCGGGCGGCGGAAGTCCGGTGCGGCATCGAGACCGGCGAGTTCGACATTGCCGCCGACGCGGATGCCGCCGGCCGTCGGCGTCACCATGAAGGCGCGCGCCGGCCAGATTACCGAATAGCGCATGGAGATGCCCGGCTTCATGATCTGCGTGTGATAGCCGCGCTCGGTTTCGAGCGGGATCGGCTCACCGAGCTTTTCGGCCAGAAAACGGGTGTGGACGCCGGCGGCGAGCACGACGGAATCGGCCTCGAGACGGCGGCCATCGTCCAGGAGGACGACGACGGCGCCATCGCCCCTGCGCTCGATGTTCCTGACGGCGCCGGAGACAAAGGCCGCGCCCGCGGCCTTGGCCGCCTCGGCCAGTTTGACCACCAGCCTATAGGGATCGCGGATCGACTTGTTGTCGGGCAGCAGAACGGCCTTGGCGATGACAGGCGAAAGAGCCGGCTCATAATATTGGATGGCGCCGTTGCTCAACACCTCGAATTCGAAGCCGTAACGCTGCATCATGGCGAGATGGCCGCGGTCGGCGGCAAATTCGGCCTCGGTCTCATAGATCGCCAGGCACCCCTCCTCCGTCATCAGTTCGGAGGCGCCGATCGCTTGCAGCATCTCCCTGAAATCGTCGAGCGCGCGCTGCGACAGGCTCATGCCGGCATCTTCGATTTCTCTGAGGCGCGACGGGCGGCCGGCGGCGAGGAAACGCAGGAACCAGGGCAGGATTCTCGCTGCATAGGAGGGCCGCAACCAGACCGGGCCTTCGGGATCGATGAGCCAGCCGGGGATCTTCTTCCAGGTCGAAGGGCCGGAACCGGCAGCAAAATCGAGCGCGATGCTCGCCATATTGCCGAAAGAGGTGCCGCGTCCCGGCTCACCCTTGTCGACCAGCGTCACATGAAAGCCACGTCGCTGCAAGTCGAAAGCAATGGAGGCGCCGATCACCCCCGCGCCGACGACAACAACCCTCTTCTTGGTATCTTCAGCCATGCCATCAACCCAACCGCACGGCAGACAAGACCGCCGCTTCGCCAGCCTGATATATCAGATCAGCGGCGATTGCCTACGAAATTTTCACTGGCTTGCGGGCAGGCCGGCGCCGACGCTGTCGCCGACCGAGCCGACGGTATTGTTCATCGACTGGCCGAGACGTTTCAGCTGGGCATCGTAATTTCGGCGGGTGCGCGGATCGAAGATCGCAATCGGCGTGCTGACGGCGACGCCGACGGCACTTCCGGCGGTCTGGGCAGCGCCCATCGCCACGGCGCCGACCGCTTCGCCAAGACCGACATTGGAATCGGTGATCGTCTGACCGGCAATCAGCCGGTCGCCGATCAGCTTCACCACTTCGGGGCTTTCGGCGAATTTGCCATGGTTCAGCCGGTCGCCGCCCTTGAGCTTGGTGAGATCGAGAACGGTGATGCCGGCCGCTTCGAGCTTGCTGCGATAGGGCTCGGCCGACGGGTCGATCTGGCCGAGCCGATCGATATTCCCCGAGATGCGCCGCGACAATGCGAGCGCCCGGTCGTCCTGCGAGACGAAGATGGTGAAATGCGGCCTGTCCTTGCCGAGGCTTGCGAACTGGCGGCCGAAGACGTCGACATCGAGATCGGGCGAAGCGAGGATGACATTGTTGATCTTGGAGGCCACGTGACCGTTGCGGATCGCCATCTGCCTGAGCGCTTCGACGGTGAGCCAGGTGCCCATCGAATGCGCCATGATGGTGACATCGCTGACGGCGGGATTGGCGGCGGTTCGGGTGAGCAGCTCCTCCAGCGCGTCGCGGGAATAGTTGGTGCTTTCCTTGTCGTAATTGTAATCGAAGATACTGGCGCGTGAGGGCCAGGTGAAGACGACGGGGGCGACGTCGGCATGGGAATCATGGACGATCTGGGCGAAGCGGTAGACGGCATCCTCATAACGATTGTTGAAGCCGTGCACGAAGACCAGCACGCGGCGGCTCTTCGGCATATGGGTTTTCAGCCAGGTCTCGCCCGCCCGCTCGCCCTCGAGCGGATCGACGGACACGGTGACGAAATCGCGTAAGGGGTCGGCCGGCAGCCGCCTTGGCCATTGCACCTGGCCGATCTTGCGATTGGCATCCGGCGGGATGGAGACATCGACGGCATTGACCGTGAGCCCGGTGCCGCGTTCGCCGGAGAAAAGCACGGCGGGATTGTCATCGGCAGCCCGCGTCGTCGCCACCAGCAGATCGACCTTCGAGGTCCCAGGCGGCACCGTGCCGGCCGCCTGCATGACGCCGACCGGTCTGCCGCCGCAGCCGGCGAGCACCAGCGCTACCAGAAGACCTGTCAGGGCCGCATGCGGGGCGCGCCATCTGCCGATCATGATCAAACTCCAACCGGTGCGCGCACCGGACAGGGGCGCCCGTTCAAATAGTCCGTCGACGCCTGCCGAGTCAAACCGCGGTGAAAACTTGGGGGGGGGAAAAAGAAAAGAGCCTGGCGCGGGAGGAGGTGCGCCAGGCTCTTGATCCTGACTGACAACTGGGAGGAGGAGTGTTGTCAGTCCGATGTAAGAGCGCTGGGAGGAGGAGTGCGCTGCTTACGAAGATATTGATAACCCATTCATTTGATCGGGAATAGCGAAAATACCGCAATGCAGCAATGCATCCAGCGCAATGCTCGCCCTTAAAATAACAGATCAGCGCCTCATTTTGCGGCATGTTTGACCAAATGGTCAAATTCCGCTGAAAAATGAGGCCCCGCTGATCGCGGATGGCTCGCCCAGTCCAAGACCCCTCCCCAAACCCCTCCCCACAAGGGGGAGGGGTTAAGCTGCGGCACCCTGCGGCGACCCAAACAAGTATTGCCGGATGTTCCCGTTCTACGGATTGGCTTGATGGAGGTATGTGAACGGTGCGGCATCCTAGCCCTCCCCCTTGTGGGGAGGGGTTGGGGAGGGGTCTTGGACTGGGCGCATCGGCGGCAGTCGCCCCCTCAAGCCGCCTTGAACACCCTCCGGCCCTCAGCATCCAGCGCCGAAAACTCCTCGTCCGACAGGGTGATGTCGACGGCCGCGACGTTTTCTTCCAGATGCTTGACCTTCGACGTGCCGGGGATCGGCAGCATGACAGGGCTGCGCTTCAGCACCCAGGCGAGTGCGATCTGGCTCGGCGCGGCATCGTGCTTCCTGGCGATCGTATCGAGCAACGAGCCGGGCTTGGCGAGATCGCCGGCGGCGAGCGGATACCAGGGGATGAAGCCGATATTGTGCTTGGCGCAATAATCGAGCACATCCTCGCTGGTGCGATCGACGAGATTGTAGCGGTTCTGGACGGTGGCGACCTTGAAGTGCTTCGAGGCCGCCTCGATATCGGCGACGGAGACCTCGCTCAAGCCGGCATGGCGGATGAGGCCGGCATCGAGCAGCGATCTGATCGCATCGAACTGTTCCCTGGCCGGCAATTTCGGATCGATCCGGTGAAGCTGCCAGAGATCGATGCACTCGACACCGAGATTGCGCAGGCTCTTATGCGCCTGCTGGATCAGATATTCGGGCCGGCCCACCGGCAGCCAGATGTCGGGGCCGTGGCGGGTCAGGCCGCCCTTGGTGGCGACGACGGACTTGCCGCCATAGGGATGCAGCGCCTCCTTGATCAGCCATTCGGAGACGTCGGGACCGTAGGAATCGGCCGTATCGATGAAATTGACGCCAAGCTCCGGCAGGCGCTTCAGGGTGCGGACGGATTCGGCGTGATCTTCGGGCTCGCCCCAGATGCCCTTGCCGGTGACGCGCATGGCGCCGAAACCGAGACGATTGACCTCGATCTCGCCGCCGATCTTGAAGGTGCCTGACTTGGCTGCGTTGTAACTGGCCATGATCTTTCCTCTCTTGGTCAATGAAATGGTTTGAAGTCTGCGGGACGGCGGAAAGCCGCCCCGGTCGCCGCGGCTGGTGGCGGCGGCGTTTGAAACGCGAATGTCTGCCCGCTCTGGCGATGCCGCTGAGCCGCCCGTCGCCGCGGCATCGGGAAGCAGCCACCGCGACGCTTGAGATATAGGATGGTGCCACTGACATAACAGGGATGGCGCCGGAAACATGGCGTCAAAGCGATGCCGGCGTTCCTATGTTAACGCCTGCTGTTCAGCCGCCCGTTTCGCCGGAAAAGGCGGCGACGTCGACTTCGGCGTCGCTGCCGCGGTATCGCAGGCGCTCGCGGGAAAGCTCGAGCGGCTTGCGGCGGGAAATCCGGTAGACGGAGGCCGGCGGCAGGTTGCGCACCGTGCCGCCGATGCGCACGGCCTTCAGGCCGAGGCGATCGAGGATCGGCCGCGGCACCGGACAGCGCGGGCCGTAGGTGAACTGATAGATCGCCCCGCCCGGCCGCATATAGGTGAAGACGCCGGCAAGGATCGAGGCGATCTTGCGCGGCGACATGGACAGAAGCGGCAGGCCGCTGATGACGGCGCCGACCGGTTCGTCCTCGAAAATATCGGCCTGGGCAAGGTGGGCGGCATCCATCTGCAATACGCGCGCCGCCGGGAAACGCGCCTGCAGCGCATCGATAAATTCGGGCCCATATTCGATCAGGGTGAGATCCGCCTCGCTGACGCCGCGGGCAAGCAGCGCCCGGGTGAACACGCCGGTGCCCGGGCCGAGCTCGATGATCGGCCCATCAAGTGCGGCAATTTCGCTGGTCATGATTCTGGCCAGGGAATCCCCCGACGGCGCGATGGCCGCCACCCGAAGCGGATTGCTGATCCAGGAGCGGAAAAAATGCAGGAAATCGGAGCGTGCAGCCTTTGCGGTCATGACTGTTCCACCTGTCTGAAATTCAATTGAGTATCAATGCGACCATCGCGGCCAGCATGGCAATTCCAAGGCAGAGACGTCAATCGCCTGTGTGAGCCGGCGTTTGCGACGATTTTTTAATCGGCGTCCGGCCTGTTTGCGCATCCATGGCTGGTGCTCGCGCGAATCGCTGGCGCCGTTGCGGCCACCGTCCACATGGAAAGGGCGGCCCGGAAGCCGCCCCTCAGCCCGATCGCGAAGCCTCAATAGTTGCAGCTGGAGCTGCTTGTCGGGTTGAAGCCGAGCTTGCAACCCATGTTCAGCGGCTTCTTCGGGTTCATCATGTAGGGTGAAGCCATGGTATTAGGGCCGCGCTCGCCGATCGAACCAGTGGTGCGCCTGTCGTGCTGCCCCTGGGTTTTTTCCTGGGCAACCGGCTGCTTGACCGCGCCCTGCTCCGTCACACTCGACTGGAGGGGAGCCGCTTCGGCCGAGAACGCGGAAAGGCCGAGCATTGCGCCGAGGGCCGCGGCCGCCAGGCCTCTCTTGAATGTCGTGATCATGATCGTCTCCTTGGGAGGATTTCAGGGAATTTACGCCGAGGAGTTAGGAAGCGGATCTGTCACATACTACCGCAGCGCAACAGGGGTCACGAACATGTGAGCGGCGCCCCGAGCGAGAAAAAGGCGGCTCGTCGCCGCCTCTTTCCTTCGCCGGCTCAATAGCCGTTATCGCAGCATGCTGCCGGGACCAATCGATCCCGAGAACGGAGGGTTGCACATTGTCGGAGTCGCCGACCTGTTACAGGCTGGCGGATGATCGAAGCGGTCGTGCCGGCTTCGACGCCGAATGCGGCCAGCGGACACCAATAACCATCGGAATGGCGGCGGGTGCCGGCACGTTCCGTGGCAAAGCCCTGATAGCCGTGCCAGGTGCCGGCATGTGCCTTATATTGCACTGCTTTCACCTCCGAGACGATTGGCCGGCCGAAGCGTGGGAAGGGGTTCGGCCTCAGCCGGAACGATCGCCCCCATGGCGACAAGGGTGCCAGGGGCGCTGGTCAAAGGGATAGGACTGAATATCTTCACGATAAACCCTCCTTCGTGGATTTACCCTGCGTAAATGCCTTTACGACCGGCGGGGTTCCGCGATCACGTGCGACTTCCAAAACTCTTGGTTGCAGGCGATCGGGCGTGACCTTCTCGCGAAAAATTGTGAAAAGTCGCAATCCGGCGAAGGGCGCCGGCAGCGCCGGCCAGGAAACATGAATTCTCTGTTCTCAATTCGCGTATAATGTGCGGTAGCCTTGGCCGGAGAGGCAGGCGACATATTGCCGATGGGCGGCGGCGCGAGCAATCGTTTCCGCTTCCAAGGCATCGGCCTGCGCGTATCCGGTCAGCTGCGCGCGCAGCTCATACTGGCGCTTCGCCTCGTCATACATGGCATTGCCGTCGGTCATGCAGAGGCCGTGTGCAACGGCCGGCGGATTGACTGGCACGCCGACGGCAAGCAGCATCGGGTCGTTCGCATGATCGACGCAGCCGGAAAGAACCGCCATCATCGCCGCCGCGCCCAGAGCCCGAAAAATTCCCATCGCCATGCATTCCTCCGGCCGAAAGCGCGTCAAACATCGTCACGCTCGCGAATACACGAGCAAGGTTGCGCGAAACTAGGCGTCCACGAGATCGTGGCTCCATCTTGCGGACTCATGAGGAATTCCCCACCAAAATCTATATAGCACTGCGGAATCCCGAAATTGGTTGCGGCATTGAAATCATTGCCCCTTCCCTCGCTCCGACCGCTCACGAGGCGCGGCGAATTTCGGGATCCCGAAGCGGGGGGATTTCGGGATCCCGAAGTGGCGGTTTTTTCTTCCTGCCGACTCGCCCGCGTTTGTCGGCGGCAAGCTTGCGGTCGATCTCCGACCACTTCCGGCACCTCTCCGCCGTGCATCGCCGCCAATCCTGCGTGGGCGGCGCGCCTTCATGGTCACCGACAAACGTCAGCGTGAAGATGTTCGGATGCGCGACACCGCTGCCCGCCCGGCCGCGGCGAACCTTGATAAGGCCCTTATATTCCAGCTCGTCGAGGGCATCGGCCACATATTCGCCGGTGACGCCGTAAGAGACAAACTGCGGATGGGTCACGATAAGCCTGCCATTCGCCAGGGCGGCGTGCGCGGTGTGCTCGATGATGATGCGAAAGAAAGCGCGGCTGGCATTTGCGCTGAGTGACGTGAACGCCGGCGATTCCAGCAGCTGGATCGTCAACCATTGCCAGCGAAGGCTGCCGTCATCACTCCCGCTCGGCGGCGCGGTATGTTTGCGCACGAGCGACTGCGTCTTGCCGGCACTGGTGCGGCTCTTGTCACGAGGGTTGAATTCCGCCATCAGACCAGCACCTCGGCTGCCGGCACGCCCTCGCAATTGACGGCAGAAGAATTCGTTTTTTCACGCCTGCTGAGGGGAAGACGGGCCAACTCGCCCACATCGCCAATCACAAAAATATTCTTCGACATTCAACATTCCATGGTTGCAGCGGCCGGCAATCTAGCGTAAGAACGTTTCATGAACTAGGAAAATAATCTTAGTCATTTCGATATCACCTGATCCCGTTAGAAGGTGATGGTAGTTGCACACGGTTGGAGGCCAGGATGCGAAAGTTCGGCACGAGGGAGAAGGGCGCGATGATCTATGGCCAGCGCTGTTGGTACTGGTTTCAATCTTGCTGGGAAGCGCCGCCCAGACTTTTGCCTGCGATCAGCCGATCGTGATTTCCAACTGGTCGCTCTGTGCGACCGGCAATGTTAGCGCTGGGGGCGGCGACGCTGATTGGAAAGTCGTTCCTGCATGGACTCGCCAGAAAGCCATAAGCGCTTATTTCGGAAACGAGCCGCGGCTCTTGGCAAACCACGGCCTTTGCAACGAAAAATTCCAGCGAGTCGTAACCTGCCTGCCGGGGTGGCAAATGGGCAATCCGGATGAGTGCTCTTATCTGATCTGCAGTGGCTATTACTCATCCGCGTTCGGGAAGAGAGAAAGGGAAGCCTTTGAGAGAGACTTCCCGACCGCTCAATAGTTTCGCTTCACTGCCTTGGGGCCGTCACTGGGGTTCCCGTCGCGGCAAGTTTGTTATCCGCACGTATTCCTGAACACGAGGCACTGGGTGAATCGGCTGCCGCTTTGCCGTTCACAAGAAACGCGACAGGGAGTGGAGTCGCGAGCCGCACGGTCGAGCATTCGAATTCGAATGCGCCCAAAAGAGCCTCGTCATTTTGTAATGGACGTGTATAACACGCCAACACAACCATCAGTTCAACGGAATTCACCAATGCTCAATCGCAAACATTATCGCGGAACTCTGACTGCAGGCGTGGCAGTCGCACTGTTGCAAGTCGGCGGTGCCATGGCAACACCATCCAATCGCATCTTTTATGACGCCGCGCTTTGCAATCCACCCTATTCCTTGACAGCGGCGTCCACGGTCTACGACGCCGCTGAAGAGCTCGCAAAGCCGGAGACGTCGTCACTTGGTGCCGCAATTTACAAGGTCCCGCAACAGATCGGCGAAGACGGGTTTCAAAGCAACGAAGTGTTTTTCGCCAACTCCGCCGTCGGCATATTGATCGAGGGTCTCCACGCCGATGAGCTGGCAGCGAAATACGACCTGAAGCCAGAGACATCGGACCTACTGGGCACTTCCAACAAGGGATATTCCCGACAGCTTTCGGAAGAACGACAGCCTGCTCCGGGTCTAGCCGGCCCGGGAAAGGTTTCGATCGTGGCACGTGAAGGTGATGGCCTGCCGGGGAAGACCTTGCTGGCCTGTGAATTTGTTGCGGATTGAACTGCTGTTCTACCGAGCCCGCGTGGCCCTGTGGCGCACCAGGGTCCTGTTGAGGCGGGGCGATACAGCTTGGCCGATGGGGGTGGAAGTGTCGCATCACATCGATGCATCTGAGCCTGACGTTGAGGGGTTTTACGATTACCATTACGAATACGACGTGTTTGAATTCTCAGACGGGGTGGTGACTTTTCTGGCGCGTGCATACAGCGACGAACCTGAACGAGCGGCAATGATGACGCGGACCGAAGGGAAAGGGTATCATCATCTGACAAAGCGGGATCTGCGCCACCCGCTGTTTCTCAAGGCCGCAGCCTATCTCCGCACTGTCGGCAAATCTCACCTCGATTGGCTGGACAGACGCAGCGGTGCCTATGTCCCGTTGCCGCCGGATAGAGGAGAGAGACAATAATTCTATTCGGTGCGGCTCTAGAAAAGAAAGCCAGCGACGAGCAGCTACGCGACGCCCTCGCGATCGTTTTTTCCGTTGTGCATGATGCTGTGAAGATCATTCATAGCATAACGGAAATCAAAGATGACCTGATTACATGTTGCGTCTACGAACAATCGGAAGGCGCTTTCTCACAATACTTCGAGGTCTACCACGTCGATCCACCATCCAATGTGAGCATTTCGAAAATCACCATCTCGTTAGCGACGGTGCTCGCAACGCCGTTGCTGATCGCGAACGATGAAACGGCCAACCCCTATTCTCTCATCCTCGTCTCCCCAACCGGCTCTATGTCGGTCGTTAACGTTGACCCAGATGAACTGGATGAGAATGAGCGCTACATAATCGTTGGCGGATGAATGTTTCCAAGAGCGCGCGTACGGGCGGAGGCGCGGGGGTCGGACCTCCTAAAGTGCCGGCTGCCCCGAACCGCATACCGCAGTCGAATGGGCAGGGTCACAGGGCATCACACACGGGGTTTTCCGAGATGGGGTTGGATTGCGGCTGGGGCAACTCCAGATATAGCTACGCACGACATGCATCTGGGAAAGGTCAATGTTATTGCAGGTTGTTATCGCCGCGGTCTTCCTTCTCACTTTGCTCGGGCTGCTCTTGTTTATTTGGCCGCGTCGGGAGCGTCTCCGCAGGATTTTGGCTGGCGGCGCAGCTTCGTATATCGGCGGCGAGTATATCGGTGGCGACGGCTATTCCCCACATGATAGCGGGGGTGATGGCGGTGGTGCCGACGGGGGAAGTGGCGGCTGCTGATGACACAGCTCTATTATGTCGGAACCTGCCCGCGATGCGGCCATCAGGGTCGCCTCTACCTTCAAAAGGACCTGACCGATCAGACGCTCTACGCTCATTGCGAGGAATGCGAGAGTGGCTTCCGGAAACCCGAAGACCTTAAGTCTCCTCACGGCGGGTTTCTGACGCTGCTGGAGGACTATGAAACCGAAAACCCGTCCATGGAGGAAATCTCCCGTTCGGTCTGGGCCGGCCTCGTCGTCCGAGCCTAGGGATTGACGGTGGAGAGGACCGCAGCCCGGCGATGCCGGAGCAAAGCGAAACTTTGTACTGGCAACTATTGGAGGTTGCGCCGGAAGAGGTCGGACATTATGACATCAAAGTCCGGACAGTTTGACGAGGTTGGTCCTCGGCAGCCTGGTTACTATCAGGGTTGATTGATTTCGCCGTTTTCTGCAGCCGTTGCCCGACGCCAGATCATGCCGACTGTAGAGCATCGATCGCACAAGGGCTTGACCAATCGCGCTGAGAACTCGCATTTGCCTTTGCGAAAACGAAAGCGGGCCATGCAGGGATTTCGATCGCCGGGCGGGCTGCAACGCTTCCTGTCCGTCTTTTCGGCTGTCCGAAATCTCTTCGTGCCGCCTCACTCGAAACACTCAGCCATCGCCATCCATCTGCATCGCCTTGGAGCGAGCGCACATTGGAAGGCCGTTGCAGGCGTGGCCGCCTGATCCCGGTATCTGCCCAAAAATGTGCCTGGCGAATTTAACCTGACATCACCCATGGTAGCCGTTGTTCTCGGTGCACCCGCAATGTCGGAAAGATTCATCACTTTCGTTTCCTCGAAAGATCTTAGTTCCGGCCATGAAACTCCCCATCTTCAAGACGAATTCGTTCAATCAGATCAGCGACAGGCAGGAGATCGGGCGCGTCCGCTAGGGCCTGCCCCATGGTTTCGTTCTCGGGATCGCGGCAGCCAAAATTAAAACTGAGGTGATCGACACGCCCTCCACCTTCCCAGGTCACTGACACTGACGGATGGTCCGTAGCCATCTGCTTGCACTGAGGATGACCGAGGACGATCTGCTGGGTGCCCACGGGGCGATAGGGCGCCAAGGCCGATTGAAAGGCCGCCCACGCCTCAGGGGTGACCATAAAGCCGTGCTTCCCAAGGGCAGTAGTGAACTTACGCCCTTCAAACAGGCCGGTCCCATCAACGCTGACGCTGAAGCGGTAAACGGGACATGTCCCAAGGCACGGCCCGCGCTCTATGTTGATGCTCTGGACCGGGGCCTGAGCATACGCCGATGTCGTGGCAACAAATATCATCGCTGTCAGGAGGCAGAGGATTGTCGCCGTTTTCATCAGAGTTACTGCTCGCGGGTTGCCGACTTGGATAGGTCCAAACGGTCTCGAGCGCCAAGGGTAATTTACTTTGGCAAAAAAGGTAAGCTTCTGACCAAAAAGGTAAGTTATCGTGGCCAATGACAATGATGAAAAAAATGGCGCACCCGAAGAGATTCGAACTCCTGACCCCCAGATTCGTAGTCTGGTGCTCTATCCAGCTGAGCTACGGGTGCGTGGCAGAAGCGGCGGTGCCGCTTGCGTGGGCGATCCTCTAAAGGGTCCTTTCGGACAATGCAAGAGCATTTCTGAAAAAATCGCGCGTTTGCCTGTTTGCGTCCGCGGCGGGCGAAATTCGTTCACTTCTCGCTGTGCGTCCGGTTGCGGTAATCGTCAAGCGAGACCGGGCGATCGGGGATTTCGATGCGGAACTGGGTGCCGACCGTTGATTTTTCCACAAGCGCGATGGTGCCGCCATGGGCAAGCACCAGCTCGCGGGCAATGGTGAGACCGAGGCCGGTGCCGCCGGAACGGGCCGAGCCACGGAAGGCGGCAAACAAGTTCTGGCGCGCCTTCAGCGGCATGCCGGGGCCGGTATCGTCCACCGTGATGCTGACGACGCTGCCGACACGCTGGGCGGAAACGGTGATGCGCCTGACAGCGCCCGGGCCGCCCTCGCCCGGCGCGGTCAGCGCCTGCAGGGCGTTGCGCGAGAGGTTGTGAATGACCCGGAAAAGCTGTTCGGCATCGGCATCGACCTCGAGATCGGCAGCGAACTGCTCGATGAATTCGATGCCGCTTTGCGGATCGATCGCCAGCATGTCCTTGACGTCCTGGGTCAGCTCCAGCAGCTGGACATGGCGGCGGCGTGGGGCGGATTCGCTCGCCTTGCCGTAGGACAGCACCTCGGTGGTATAACCGACCGCCCGGTCGATGGTGCGCAGCAGCTTCGGCGCGAAGCTCTTGACCATCGGATCATCGACATCGACCAGCCGGTCCGACATGAGCTGCGCAGAAGCCAGGATATTGCGCATGTCGTGATTGATCTTGGAAACGGCAAGCCCGAGCGCTGCCAGGTTTTTCTGCTGTTTCAGCGTCTTCTGCAGCTCCATCTGCATCGATGTCAGATTGCGGCCGGCCACCGCCAGTTCGTCGCGGCCGCCGTCGCCGATATAGATATGGGCGGGGTTTTCGGGATCGGAGGAGAATTGCTGCATGCTGCCGGTCAGCCGGCGGATCGGGCCGATAAGGAGGCGGTTGATCGCAAAGAAGATCAGCGTCGCCGTGAACAGCGAGATCAGCACCGACAGCAGCAGCACGTTGCGTGAATAGGCGAACATCGCCGTGCGCAACGGCCGGTCCTTCATCACCACCTCGACGCCGACCTTGGTTTCGCCGACAGGACCATAGACACGGATAATGCGGCTGCCGCCGAAGATCAGGGTGTCGAGCGCGTCGCGGATCGCCGTCAGCGGCGGCACGTCGGTCAGATCATAGGATTCGTCGACCGAGGCCGGCATGTCTGTTGTCGCCAGGAGCCGTGAGGTGCCTTCCTTGCGCAGCACGATCGCCTTGGTGCCGGTCGCCTCGAGCGTCTCCTTCTGCAGCGCACGCGGCAGCTCGATCGGCTGCAGCCCATCGATGACGATGGCGGCGGCGGCGGCCGTGTTCAGCCTGTCCTGCAGCCAGCGCATGCGCATGCTGGCGACCGAGGGAAAGAAGATCAGGATTTCGGCGAGCATGATGAAGAAGACGGTGAGCCAGAGCAGCTTACCTGACAATCCGCCGAACATGCCGACAGACGGGCACCGTCCCTTGGCGGCCTCGCCGGCCGCCGGGATGTCTGCCGAAGGATCGTTGCCCTGGTTTCGAACCGGCATGCGAGTCTCGCCCGATTAGCGGCATGCGGCCGCCCTCATCCGCTAGAGCATGATGTCGTCCGAAAACCGCTTACACTTTTCGGCATCATGCTCCGGAGCCTTATATTAGACTAACAGGCTCCGCTTTCAAATCTTTGCGATCAGCGTCACGTCGTCACAAAGAAAACGCCGCCCGGAGGCGGCGCTCGAAGACGCGTGAAGGGTCGGAGATCAGAACTCTTCCCAGCTCTGTTCGGCTGCGGCCGCATTGCCGCCGCCGAACGCGCGGGCGACCTTGGCGATCGCCCGGCGGGCGGGGGAGGCGACCGGCTGCCGGTGCGGTTCGTTGCGAACGAGCGCCACGGGTGCTGCCCCATCCGACAGCTTGAAGCGGGCGATGAGGTGCACCAGCCCGTTGGCTTCGGCCGAAAGCCTGTGGGTGGCGGCGGACGTTTCCTCCACCATCGCGGCATTCTGCTGCGTCACCTGATCCATCTGGTTGACGGCGGTGTTGACCTCCTTGAGGCCGGTCGACTGCTCGACCGCGGCGGTGGCGATCGAATGGATGTGATCATTGATGGCGATGACGCGGGTGCCGATTTCCGAAAGCGCCTCACCGGTCGCCTGGACGAGCTTGACGCCGACCTGCACCTCGTCACCCGACTTGGTAATCAGCGCCTTGATGTCCTTGGCGGCCGTTGCCGAGCGCTGGGCAAGTTCCCGCACTTCCTGGGCGACCACGGCAAAACCCTTGCCGGCCTCACCGGCGCGCGCCGCTTCGACACCGGCATTCAGCGCCAGAAGATTGGTCTGGAAGGCGATCTCGTCGATGACGTTGATGATCTGGCTGATCTCGCGCGAGGCCTGCTCGATGCGGCCCATGGCCTCGACGGCGTTGCGCACGACGACGCCGGAGCGGCCGGCATTTTCCTTGGCTTCGGACACCATGACGGTGGCTTCATGCGCCCGCTCGGTGGAATTCTGCACGACCGCGGTGATTTCGTCGAGCGCGGCGGAGGTCTGTTCGAGGGCGGCCGCCTGCTGTTCGGTGCGCTTCGACAGGTCATCGCTGGCATTGCGCAGCTCGGCGGTGTTGCCGTTCATCGCTTCCGTCGTCTCGCGCACTTCGCGCATCGTCGCCTGCAGGGTGATGAAGCTGTTGTTGACATTCTGCTGCAGCTCGGCGAAGGCGCCCTGGAAGCTGCCGTTCATCGTCTGGGTGAGATCGCCTTCGGCAAGGCTTGCGATGACGCGTCGGGTCTCGCCGATGCCGGCATCGACGCTCGACAGCAGCGTGTTGATGTTGCCGGCGAACTGGTTGAGGTTCTCGTCCTGATAATCCTTGTCGATGCGATGGCTGAAATCGCCTGCCGCAGCCGCGGCGACGACGACCGACATGCTGGACTGCAGATCGTCGCTCTTGGCGCGCATCGCCGCTTCCTGGGCGTTCAGGCGCTTGACGGCAAGGCCGTTCTCCTTGAAGACCGCGACCGCGGCGGCCATCTCGCCGATTTCGTCCTGGCGGCCGGCAAAGGGAACCTCGGCCTCGAAATTGCCGTCGGCGACCTCCTTGATCGCATGGGTGACGCGCTTGATCGGACGGCTGAGATGGCTGGTGCCGATATAAAAGCCCATGCCGATGCCGACCGCGATACCGATGCCGGTAATCCCGAGGACGAGCATCAGCACCCAGGAACGGAAGCTCTCGATCTCATCACTGACGGCCTGAAGCGCTGCCTTGTCGATGGCGACGACCACGTCGATCTCGGCCTGGAATGCCTTGCGGTTGGCGCGATTCGCCTCGTTGTTGCCCTGGGCGTTGGCGGCCTCGGGGCCGACCTCGGTGCCGAGGCGGGCCGTTTCCGTGCGGAAGGTGCGGAATTCGGCGGCGCGCGCGACCAGCTTGGCGAAACTCTCCTTTTCGGCCTCGGGCACGAGCGGCGCCCAGCCGGCGATGACCTTGTCGATTTCGTCGAGGCCGGCCATCAGGCCCTTGGCGAAGTTCGGCGTATCCTTGATCGACTTGGCCGCGTAAATACCGCGCGATTCCATGACGACGGCCGTGACGAAACGGTTGAGGCGTTCGCCGGAATAGGCGCGGGCGGCGGCGTGCTCGTACGCCGTGAGATTGCGGCTGTATTCATGCATGGCGGACAGTGCCGTTGCGCCGATCAGAAGCGCCACCGCGCCCATCACGCAAACCAGCAGATTAATTTTCCCGCGGATCTTCAATGCAATGCCTCCTAGCTACACCACAGCCTGGAAAGCAACTCCCCAGCCGATGCGCTGAATATCGGCGAAATTGATTAAAGTTAGATTTCCAGTATTTACGATTATGCGCAGGAAATATTGCCGATCCAGTCATCCCATGCGGCTTCAACATATTGAAAACTCTGGGGATCGAGCTGATCTGGGAGCGAAGTACAACTTCTCGGAGCGGAGCGGATTTATTAACACCACAATGCGAAAACCGCAGTCGGCGCCGGCTGCGCAAGTGAAATCCTCCGGTATAATTGACTTTGCCCGGCTTCATCCGTATAAGCCGCCGCACGTCCGGTCATTCAAGCCTTTCATGGCCCGCCCGTTCGAAAAACAACGCTCCTTGCATCATGCAAATTCAAGAAGGGCCGCACTCCGCGGTGTTTAAATAAATGAAGCGTACCTACCAACCATCCAAGCTTGTTCGCAAGCGTCGCCACGGCTTCCGTGCGCGCATGTCCACGAAGGGTGGCCGCAAGGTCATCGCTGCCCGCCGCGCGCAGGGCCGCAAGCGTCTTTCGGCTTAAGGCCGGGTTGCCCGAGAAGAGATGGCGGGCGAATTGACGACCAAAGAACAGAAACACACTGTCGGGCGGCTGAAAAGCCGCCCGCAGTTTCTTGCTGTCCGCGAAGGCGAAAAACGCCGCGGCGGCCTCTTCCTCCTCGAAGTTCTCGACCGGAGGGAACCCGACAGCCAAGCCCGCGTCGGTTTTACAGTCACCAAAAAACATGGCAACGCGGTCGAACGGAACCGCATGCGCCGCCGCCTGAAAGAGGCGGTGCGGCTTCATGCGGGGTTTGCAATGCAGCCCGGACACGACTATGTGGTTGTCGCGCGCAGGGACGTGCTTAAGGCGTCCTTCCAGGAATTGGCCGCGGAGCTGAAGCTTCGCGTGGAAACCAGGCCGAAACACCGGCGCTCCGGAGACGGACGCCCCAGGAACGTATGATGGAAAACAACCGCAATTACTTCATTGCGATCGCTCTCTCGGTGCTGATCGTCCTCGGCTGGCAGTTTCTCTATATGAATCCGCGCATCGAGGCCCAGCGCAAGGCACAGGAAGCCCAGAAGGCGCAGCAGCAGACCGAGCAGGTGCAGCAGCCCGCAGGCGGCCGGGCCCCGGCCCAGACAAGCGGTTCGGCACCTTCCGGCCAGGCGGCCGCGACGGCGACGCTCGAGCAGGCGCTGGCTAAAACGCCGCGCGTTGCCATCGATACTCCTGCGCTTTCCGGCTCGATCAACCTTGCCGGCGCCCGCCTCGACGACCTGAAGCTCAAGGGCTATCACGAGACCGTCGACGACTCGAGCCCGATCATCACGCTGTTCAGCCCGGCGGAAACCAAGGACGGCTATTTCACCGAACTCGGCTATATCGGCGGCGACGCGACGGGCGCAGTTCCGGGTCCGACGACGCTTTGGACGGCACCTGAGGGCGCCAAGCTCACCGAAAAGACGCCGGTGACGCTCTCCTACACCAATGACAAGGGCCTGACCTTTACCCGCACCATCTCCGTCGACGACCGCTATATGTTCAGCGTCACCGACAAGATCGAGAATGCCGGCCAGGCGCCCGCCTCGCTTTCCTCCTACGGCCGGGTCACGCGCTACAACAAGCCGACGACGCCGTCGGTCTACGTTCTCCATGAAGGCTTCATCGGCGTCATCGGCGATGACGGCCTCATCGAAACCAAATACAGCGCCGTCGAGGAGGAAGCCGTGCAGCCGGCCAAGTCCACCGGCGGCTGGCTCGGCATCACCGACAAATACTGGGCGGCGACGATCGTTCCGCCGCAGACGTCGGCCTATGAAGCGCGCTTCTCGCATTTCGCCGACGGCCAGCCGCGCTATCAGGCCGACTACAAGGACGATGCCTTCACCGTCGCGCCGGGCCAGTCGGTCGAGGTCAAGAACCTCGTCTTCGCCGGCGCCAAGGAAGTGCCCGTCATCGACGGCTACGAAGCGTCCTATTCGATCCCGAAGTTCGACCGCCTGATCGACTGGGGCTGGTTCTATTTCATCACCAAGCCGATGTTCAAGCTGATGGACTTCTTCTTCCGCTTCTTCGGCAATTTCGGCGTGGCGATCCTGTGCACGACCATCGTCGTCAAGCTGGTATTCTTCCCGCTCGCCAGCAAGCAATATGCGTCGATGGCGAACATGAAGCGCGTGCAGCCGAAGATGGAAGAGCTGAAGACGAAATTCGGCGACGACCGCATGGGGCTCCAGCAGGCGATGATGCAGCTCTACAAGGAAGAGAAGATTAACCCGATCGCCGGCTGCTGGCCGGTGGCGCTGCAGATCCCGATCTTCTTCTCGCTCTACAAGGTGATCTACATCACCATCGAGATGCGGCATGCACCGTTCTTCGGCTGGATCCAGGACCTCTCGGCGCCGGATCCGACGACGATCGTCAATCTGTTCGGCCTGCTGCCCTTCGAAGCGCCGGCACTGCTGCATCTCGGCGTCTGGCCGCTGATCATGGGCGTCACGATGTTCGTGCAGATGCGCATGAACCCGACGCCGCCCGATCCGACGCAGGCGATGATCTTCAACTGGATGCCGCTGGTATTCACCTTCATGCTGGCAAGCTTCCCGGCCGGCCTCGTCATCTACTGGGCCTGGAACAACACGCTCTCGGTGCTGCAGCAGTCGGTGATCATGAGGCGCCATGGCGTCAGGATCGAACTCTTCGACAATCTCAAGGGCCTGTTCCGACGAAAAACGGCGCCATCGAAATGATGCTCTCAAGCCCCGCTCCGGCGGGGCTTTTCATTTCCGACCGGCCCGCGAAGCGCGACGCGGGCCGCCTGAACGCTTGACATCCGTCCGTAAAACCACGAAGCCGACAGAAGACCGAACCCGAGATTGCCGAGCCCGCATGCCCGAAACCGAAAAGCCGCTCTTCGGCCACCCCTGGATATTCATCCGCGGTGTCCCGTCGCTCACCTTCCTGCCGCCGGAGGGACCGTCGGAAGTGGCCTTTGCCGGCCGTTCGAATGTCGGCAAATCGTCGCTGATCAATGCGCTGGTCGGCCAGAAGGGCCTGGCGCGCACCTCGAACACGCCGGGGCGCACGCAGGAGCTCAACTATTTCGTCCCGGACGGCTATTCCGGTGAAGGCGGCGACCTGCCGCCGATGGCGATCGTCGACATGCCGGGTTATGGTTACGCGCAGGCACCGAAGGAGCAGGTCGACAAGTGGACCAAACTTGTCTTCGATTACCTGCGCGGCCGCGCGACGCTGAAGCGCGTCTACGTGCTGATCGACAGCCGCCACGGCATCAAGAAGAATGACGAGGACGTGCTCACCCTGCTCGACAAGGCCGCCGTCTCCTATCAGCTGGTGCTGACCAAGACCGACAAGATCAAGGCGCCGGCCGTGCCGAAGCTGCTGGCCGAGACGGCCGACAAGATCCGCAAACGCCCGGCCGCCTATCCCTTCGTGCTTTCCACCTCGTCCGAGAAGGGCGACGGGCTCGACGATCTACGCCAGGCGATCGCCGAAACGGTCGGAATCGCAAACTGGAAATAATGACCCGACCTCTATTGTACTCACCAAAACAGCTAAAAGTTTATTTCCCGGTCAAACGGAAAACTAAGGGTTGACGAGCCGGATTGGGTGGCCTATATCGTGCTTACCGAATTTTGCTTGCTGGCTTGGTTATCGCGCGATTGGCACCGCGGCCTGAACGAACTTCCTTTCAAAAATCGTTATCACCATCCGCATCGCCTTAACGCCTTGCGGTTTCTCAATATTGCTATGAAAGGGTTCATCATGACCACTGGCACAGTTAAATGGTTCAACTCCACCAAGGGCTTCGGCTTCATTCAGCCGGACAACGGCGGCGCTGACGCCTTCGTTCATATCTCCGCCGTCGAGCGCGCCGGAATGCGCGATCTCGTCGAAGGCCAGAAGATCGGCTTCGATCTCGAGCGAGACCACAAGTCGGGCAAGATGTCCGCTTGCAATCTCCAGAAGGCTTAAATCGGTATCTGCTTCCCCTTTGACCACGGATGTACTGGCACTGCCGGAAGCACCGATTTATTCAAGGCCGGGCAATCTGCCTGGCCTTTTTGTTTTCGCTCCCAGTCGAGCCTTCAATATCGGAGAAGAAATGACAGAAACATACAGCAAATCCCGCCAGCGGGCAGAGATCGCCTTCGGCAACGTCCAGTCCCAGTTTTTCGCGAAGAATAAAGCGATGGAAGAGCTGGACTCCAGCATCCAGTCGCAACAGGCAAAGACCTTGCGGTTGCGGGAAGCACGGCTTGCGAAGCAACGCGACGATCGCGCCTTGGCGACGTCTGCTCTTCTTGCAAAACGCGCCAAAGCCTGCTGATCACGGGCAAAAGGTCGCGGCCGAGCCCGATGCAGGTGACCCGGAGACGCGGCATGCCGAGCTGCGCCGAATATGTTCTCGTGCACGAACCGCGCCGCATCGCCCTCTCCCGACGCCACTTTCAAAAGGAAGCATTCGCGGGTTCAAAGGGGCGTCGACAGGCACGGGCAGAGCCGTGCTGACAGTTCACTCATACCAAAGGACGCCGCAATGGCAGAGGATACGAAGGAACTTCAGTCGATCAATACAGCATGGCAGATCGCCATCCAGGAGATTTTGCGCATGGTTATCCGAGATATGTATCATGGCGGCGGCGAGGCGTCGTTCAAGTCCCATATCAAGCGCATAGAAGAGGCCGCCGTGGACAGTATTTATACGGATTTGCGGCTGCGCGGGACGGATGAGTGGACCGAACTTCTGGTTAAAGAAAGGGCCAGCAATTTTGTCACCATGCTGCTCACCTCATTCACCTATGACCGGGCGTAAGCTCGCGACTAACGCTGACGCATGACCTTCCAGCGAACAGAGGCCTGCCGACAGTCATGTCGACCATCGCATTCACGGCAGCTTCGAGATCCCGCCAGCTGCCGTATTTGGACACCGGCTGTTTAGACATGCGACATCGATTGTGCTTGCGCCATCGCAGTTTTTGCAGCAACGCTTGATCTCATACTGTTGAAGAGCAGCGGCGTCCGCGAGAAATCATTCATGACTGACAGCAAAGACGAAGCCCTTTCGCCAGAAGGCGTCGGCAACCTGCCCCATCTTGCCGAAGCCCTCGACGACGTCCGGTTTCGACACTTCCTCGATCATGTTCCGTTTGCAGTGGCGGTCTCCGAGCTCGGCACCTGTGAGAAGCTAATTTACGTCAACCTCGAATTCGAACGGCTGACCGCGCTCACCGCCACACAGGTGGAGGGAAAGCGCTGGGCGGACATCGAGGTGAATTGCACTGCAGTCTCCGGCGAGGCAACGCTTACAGCCGCTGTGACCACGGCGGAGGAATATATTGGCGCCTTCTCGCTCGTGGCAGAACCCGAAAGCAATGTGATTATCGACGTGTGGTCGAACACGATCGTCAACGATGATGACATCCCGCTTTTTCGTCTGGTCGCCTTTGCTGCCCGCAATGAGGTGACGGGTGGCCAGAGCTTCAGCGAGCTGCTGGCCGAGAAGGATGTCCTTCTTCGAGAGCTTCAGCATCGCGTGAAAAACAATCTGCAGATGATAACGGCGCTGATCCGAATGGAAGCGCGTAATGCTCAAAAGAACGAGGAAAGCGAGCGGTTTGCTCGTCTTGCCGGGCGGATTGAAGCTTTGGCTCTCCTCTATCGCGCACTGTCGGACGAAGAGAAGGGCGCGATGATCGATCTCGGCAGCTATGTGAGCCAGATTGCCGCGTCGGTCATGGCCGCGCACGCTGTGGAAGGCATCCGGCTCGACATGAAGGTGGACACCTGGCCGGTTTCTGTGAACGTGGCGATGCCTGCCGGACTCGTCATTAACGAGCTGCTGACCAATACGTTCAAGCATGCCTTCGTAGGGCGGGATAGCGGAGAGATCACTCTGCGCTGTGTCGTCAGCCACACCGGATGCAGGATCACCGTCGCCGACAATGGGGTCGGTCTTCCTCAGGATGCAGCCTGGCCGAACCCCGGAAAACTGAGCGCAATGATCATCCAATCCCTGAAACAGAACGCCCGCGCCGAGATCGAAGTAAGCTCTTCCCCCGGCACTGGCATGAGTGTCTCGCTCGTTTTCCCAAGAGTCGAAGCGGCCCAATAGCCGTGTCAGTGGCGCCGGCGCCCATTCACGGAAACGCTAGACGCTGGGCATCATTCGCAATTGGTTTGGGGCGCGCCCGAAGAGCGCGCCTTCTGCCGATACACACACTTACATCTTCGGCAGCAACACCTTGTCCACGACGTGGATGACGCCGTTCGACTGTTTGACGTCGGCGATCGTCACATGCGCGACATCGCCGTTCTCGTCGGTCAGGGTGATCTTGCCCATATTTTCCCGGGCTTTGATCACACAGCCGCCGACGGTCTTGATGTCGTGTGCGCCGCCGTCAGCCTTGATCATCTTGGCGACGGTCTTGGCCATCGCATCGGCGGCCACGACGTGGCAGGTCAGGACCTTGGTCAGCGTCGCCTTGTTCTCCGGCTTCAACAGCGTCTCGACCGTGCCTTTCGGCAGGGCGGCGAAAGCTTCATTGGTCGGCGCAAAAACGGTGAAGGGGCCTTTGCCCTCGAGTGTGCCGACGAGGCCGGCGGCCTTGACGGCAGCAACCAGCGTCGTGTGATCCTTGGAATTCATGGCGTTTTCGATGATGTTCTTGCTGTCGAACATTGTCGCGCCGCCAACGATCGGGTTCTTGGCGGCGGCAAAGGCGGCAGCGGAAAGGACGGTGGCGAGCGCGAAACCGCGCAATAGGGACTTGATCATGATTTTCTCCTCACCGGACATCATCCGCGGGGCTTTATGCCTGAGCGTCGTCCGGATATTTCAAACTACGGAGGTCCGCGCCGAAGAGTTTCAGTCAGGAGAAATTGATTTGCGGTCGCGCGGGCCTATGGCCGGAGCACCTTGCCGCTTGCGACGATCGGGCCGGTCACCTGTCCGGTCGGCGAGCCGCCGAAGGGTTCGAGGCTGACGGCAAGGGTTGTGCCATCCGTGACATGGTTGCGCAGTTCGGCGGGAATGACGAGCTCACCGCTTTCGCCGGGATGGAAGACGCCGAGCGATTTTGCCAAGCCGCTGCCCGGCACGAGCCAGAGTTCCAGCGATTTCTCCTCCGGCTTGCCGGCAGCGACCGGCACGATCTTCAGCCGGCCGCTTTGCGGCTCGTAGGACGCGTGGAGATTGATCGTGCTGTTTTCACCGGAAAGCTCCGCTACCAAAGGTGTCGGCCCCTCCGGCTCAGGCACAACGCCGGAGGCGAAGATGACGGCGCTGACGGCGACGACGATGCAGGCGAAGGCCAGCGAGCGCCAGAAAACCGCAGAATTCCACAGTCCCTGCGAGAAGGATGCGGGCTTGCCGGCATCGCCGAACAGCCGGGACTCGATCTGCTTGAAGGTTTCGCGGTTCGGCGCGACGCCTTCATATTCGTCGTTGAAGGCGGAGAGATTGGCTTCCCAACGGCTGACGATCGCGGCAAATGTGCGATCGTGGCGCATGCGCTCTTCCACCACCCGTCGGTCCTGCAGCGACAGGACGCCCAACACGTACTCGCCGGCGAGAACTTCGTCTCGGGAGCGGTCTCCCTTGCTTTTGTCGGGCGATGTCATCGTTCCATGCACTCTCTCAGTTTCAAGAGGCTGCGCCTGAGCCAGGTCCGCATCGTGTTCAGCGGAACTCCGAACTGATCGGACAGTTCCTGATAGCTCAGCCCTTCGACATAAGCCCGTTTCACCGCGACCGCACGATCAGCTTCCAACTCTTCCATGCAGGTGTCAATCCGCCTTCCTTCATCCTTCGTCACTGTCTGCCTTTCCGGGTCGGGTGCGGAATCGGCAAGATCGTAAGCGCTGTCGAGTTCGTCGGCGATGGGCTTGCGCGCGCGCAGCAGATCGATCGACCGGTTGCGGGCAATGGCCGAAAGCCAGGCCGAGGATGAGCCCGAGGCCGCCTGGAAGCTGCGGGCGCGTTGCCAGATGCTGATATAGACGTCCTGCAGCGCTTCCTCGGCTTGCCCGCGGTCCTTCAAGATACGCAGGCAGATTGCCAAAAGTTTCGGTGCGGTCTGGTTGTAGAGGGCAGCGAATGCCATGCGGTCGCCGAGCGCGACGCGGCCGATCAGGTCCTTGATCTCATCGCCTTGCATGCCGTTCCTCATATCGTGCTTGTTCCGTGCGACCGAGCCGAACTCTCGGTCTCCGTGCCACATACGAAAAACTATTGCGTTCTGGATTATTCCCTCTGTCGGAAAGTTGCGATAAAAGGCCGCGATCAATTCCTGCGGGGTCCCCCATGAACGAGTCCGAAAGCGAAATCCAGGCACGTCTTCTCGCCCAGGCGCTGCCCTTCATGCAGCGTTATGAAAACAAGACGATCGTCGTGAAATACGGCGGTCACGCCATGGGCAATCCCGAACTCGGCAAGGCCTTTGCCAGTGATATCGCGCTTCTGAAACAGTCGGGCGTCAACCCGATCGTCGTTCACGGCGGCGGTCCGCAGATCGGCGCCATGCTGAACAAGATGGGCATCGAATCGAAATTCGAAGGCGGGCTGCGCGTCACCGACCAGAAGACGGTCGAGATCGTCGAGATGGTGCTCGCCGGCTCGATCAACAAGGAAATCGTCGCGCTGATCAACCAGACCGGCGAATGGGCGATCGGCCTTTGCGGCAAGGACGGCAACATGGTCTTCGCCGAAAAGGCGCGCAAGACCATCAAGGATCCGGATTCCAACATCGAGCGCGTGCTCGATCTCGGTTTCGTCGGCGAGGTGGTCGAGGTCGACCGCACGCTGCTCGATCTGCTTGCCCGCTCCGAAATGATCCCGGTCATCGCCCCGGTCGCCCCGGGCCGCGACGGCGCGACCTATAATATCAACGCCGACACCTTTGCCGGCGCCATTGCCGGGGCGCTGAACGCCACCCGCCTGCTGTTCCTGACCGACGTGCCCGGCGTTCTCGACAAGAACGGCCAGATGATCAAGGAGCTTTCCGTCGCCGAAGCGCATGCGCTGATCGCCGACGGCACGATCTCCGGCGGCATGATCCCGAAGGTCGAGACCTGCATCGACGCGATCAAGGCCGGCGTCCAGGGCGTCGTCATCCTGAACGGCAAGACCGCCCACTCCGTCCTGCTCGAGATCTTCACCGAGCACGGCATCGGAACGCTGATCGTTCCCTGATCGAGGTTGCGCTTTTCACCGCACGAAGGGCGCGTCCTCCTACGCGGAATAGTCAGGGCAGTTCTTTCTGGCGCGCACGCGCCTGGCTTTCCTTCTTGATCGGCCGGCCGACCGGGCAGACCTCCTGTACGAAGCCGTTGAGCGTATTGACGAGATTGTTCTCGATCAGGGAATAGTGCACAAACTGGCCCTGTTTTTCCCGCCTGATCAGTCCTGCAGTTTCCAGAATGGAAAGATGCTGCGAAACCGCTGGCTTCGACATGCTGAAGCGGTCGGCGATCTCACCCGCGGTCAGCCCCGATGCCGAGAGGTAAGCGAGGATTTTCCGCCGTGGGGCGCTGGAAAGTGCGTGGAATACCCGCTGGGCGGCGCCGACGGAGCTGCTTTCTGAACTGTCGTCGAAAGTCTCGTCTTCCAAGTTCCGTCTCCATGCCTGCTGCACCAAAGCGTCGCGGCGCATAATTAAGCAATTAGCTTATTGCTTAATTGCCTTCATTGGCGCAAGGTAATTAATTAATTGCTTAATTAATAGATTAGGGGGCGCTATTCAACTGGAGAATGCGCCCGATGGGAGGGGTCTTGCCATGCCCAGCATTTCCACCGGACGCATGATCGACAATGGCAGTGATCCCGTGAAGGGCCGCGTGGTCTGGATGCCCGCAAAGTCGATCTGGATCACCATCATGACCACGATTGCCATGGTGGGCGGACCACTGACCTTTAGCTGGAGCGCTGTGACCGTCTTCGTTCTATCGACCGCCATCACGATCTGCCTTGGTCATTCGGTCGGCATGCATCGGCTGCTCATTCACCGTTCATTCAGCGCTCCGATCTGGCTCGAGCATTTGCTCGTCTATCTCGGCACGCTGGTCGGCATGGCCGGTCCCTTCGGCATGATCTACGCCCACGACATTCGCGACTGGGCGCAACGGCAACGAGACTGCCATGACCTCTATGCCCATCGGCGATCGTTCTTCGTCGACGCCTTCTGGCAGATGCATTGCGCCGTGGCGCTCGACCGGCCGCCACGTTTCGTCCTTGAAGAGCGTGAGCGGGGCGACCGCTTCTATCGCCTCCTGGAGGCGACATGGATGGCGCAGCAAATTCCCTTGGGACTGCTGCTCTTCACTCTCGGCGGGCTGCCGTGGCTGGTCTGGGGGATTGCCGTGCGGATTTCGGTGTCGCTGACCGGCCACTGGCTGGTCGGCCATTTCGCCCATCGCGACGGCCATCAAGGCTGGAGCGTCGATGACGTCGCGGTGCAGGGATATAATTTGCCGCGTTTCGGGCTGGTGACCTTCGGCGAGAGCTTCCACGGCAACCATCATGCCTTTCCGGAGTCAGCCCGGCTCGGCATCGAGCCGGGACAGCTGGACCTCGGTTGGCATTTCATCCGGCTGCTGGCAGGGCTCGGCCTTGCTTCGGCGATCAAGCTCCCTCACACGATCGTGCAGAGGAAGGGCCTGAAGCGCATTGAAATCTCCGAAGAAGCTGGTGGGGCTCATCCTGTCGCACAGCATTGAGCGGTACCGCAGAATATAGCGTGGCGTTCAAGAGAGCCTCACCCTGAGGCGCCCCGGAGGGGCCTCGAAGGGCGGGGCGGGTGCGCTGGCGGTCGATGCATGCAAGGAGCATCGCTGCGGCGTGTCCTTCGAGGCTTCGCCCTGTGGGCTACGCACCTCAGGATGAGGGAGGTCGGAGAATGCCGCGCCGAGGCGCGGCCGGGGTGAGACGGCACAGCCTCTGCATGAGACACGTCGGAGGCCACAGCAGATCATCGTCCGCCTGCAGACCCACCCAAGCAGCGATATCGTATCCAACAGGTCGCAAATTGCACGATCTAGCCTTGGCAAGGTTTCGAATCGTGCTTTAGGTTGCGGCCCGAAAACTTAACGGGTCGAGCAAACAGATGCGCCTTACAGACTGCTATAATTTTCACGATTTCCGGCGCATGGCCAAACGGCGGCTTCCCGGGCCGATCTTCGATTATATCGATGGTGCGGCCGATGACGAGGTGACGTATCGGCGCAATACCGCGGCCTTCGAGGCTTGCGATCTGGTGCCCAACGTTTTGCGCGGGGTGGCCGACATCGATATGTCGGTGACCGTCATGGGGCAGAAGCTGGCGATGCCGGTCTATTGTTCGCCGACGGCGCTGCAGCGGCTGTTTCACCATCAGGGGGAGCGGGCGGTCGCGGCGGCGGCGGCCAAACACGGCACGATGTTCGGCGTCTCGTCGCTCGGCACGATCAGCCTGGAGGAAGCCCGGCAGATCAGCGCCGGACCGCAGGTCTATCAGTTCTACTTCCACAAGGACCGCGGTCTCAACCACGAGATGATGGCGCGGGCGAAAAATGCCGGCGTGCAGGCAATGATGCTGACGGTCGACAGCATTACCGGCGGCAACCGCGAGCGCGACAAGCGCACCGGTTTTGCCATTCCCTTCAAGCTCAATCTTGCCGGCATGACCCAGTTCGCCATCAAGCCCTCCTGGGCGATCAACTGGCTGACGCATGAGCGCTTCCGGCTGCCGCAGCTCGAAAACCACGTCAAGATGGATGGCGGCGCGCTGTCGATCAGCCGCTATTTCACCGAGATGCTCGACCCCTCGATGTCGTGGGACGACGTGGCGGAGATGGTGCGCGCCTGGGGCGGGCATTTCTGCCTGAAGGGCATCATGTCGGTCGAAGACGCCAAACGCGCCGTCGAGATCGGCTGCACCGGCATCGTGCTGTCCAATCACGGCGGGCGCCAGCTCGACGGCTCGCGCAGCGCCTTCGATCAGCTCGCCGAGATCGTCGATGCCGTCGGCGACCGGATCGACGTGATGATGGATGGCGGCGTGCAGCGGGGCACGCATGTTCTCAAGGCCTTGTCGCTGGGGGCAAAGGCCGTCGGCCTCGGCCGCTACTATCTCTTCCCGCTTGCCGCGGCCGGACGGCCCGGCGTCGAACGGGCGCTGGAGACGATGCGCACCGAGATCGAACGCGGCATGAAGCTGATGGGCTGCACCTCGGTCGACCAGCTGACGCGGCGCAATCTGCGCTTCCGGTCCTGATGTTATTTTCGGGCCGCAGCCTTTCATGCGGATGCGGCCCGAAAATTTCTCAGAGCAGGCTGTAAATCGCCGCCGCCTCCTGCTTCAGCTTTTCCATCATCGACCGGTAAGGCCCCGGCCCATAGCTGATGCGGCCGACACCGAGCCGTGCCAGGGTTTTCACATCGGGGGCGCCCGCCCGCATCATGACATTGACCGGCAGCGACGATGCCGCGCAGATCTTTTCGATCAAGCCAGGATCGATCAGGCCGGGGACGAAGAAGCCGTTGCCGCCGGCGGCCGCATAGGCCCTGCCCCGCTCGATCGCCTCGTCCACCAGACCGGCATGTTTTGCAAGATCGCTCTCGGCCAGGAAGAGGTCGGTGCGGGCGTTGATGAAGAAGGGGATGTCCTTGCCGTCGGCCATACCACGAATGGCGCGGATGCGGGCCGCCTGGCTCTCGACGGGATAGAGCCCCTCGCCGGCAACCACCCGATCTTCGAAATTGATGCCGACGGCGCCGGCCTCGACCAGCCTGGCGACGTTGGCCGCCGCCCCCGCGGGCTCCGCCGAATAGGCGCCTTCGAAATCGACCGAAAGCGGCAGGTCGACGAAATCGGCGATGGATTTCGCCGTCTCCACAAGCACCGACATCGGCAGCTTCTCGCCATCGGCATACCCGTGGGCTGCGGCGACCGACCAGCTTCCGGTCGCAAGCGCCTTGGCGCCGGCTTCCGCTAACGCCTTCGCCGTGCCGGCATCCCAGATGTTGTAAAGGACGATCGGATTGCCCTTCTGGTGAAGCGCGTGGAATGCCTTGGCCTTTTCAGTCTGGTTCATGCTGTCTCCTCCGTCTTTGCTTGCGTGCTGATCTTTTCTTCATGGCGCAGCAGCCATTGCTTGCGCCAGAGCCCGCCGCCATAGCCGGTCAGCGACCCGTCCGCGCCCAGGATACGATGGCAGGGCACGACGATGGCCAGCTGGTTGGCGCCATTGGCGCGGCCGACGGCCCGCACCACCTCCGGCCTTTGCATCTCCCTGGCGAGATCGCCATAGGCGCGCGTCTGACCAATCGGAACCTCCATCAGCTTTGCCCAGACATGCTTTTCGAAGGGCGTGCCGCCAAGCGCCAAGGGCGTCCAGAAGACCCTGAGCCGGCCCTCGAAATAATCCCGGATCTCCACCTCGATCTGATCGATGACTGGGGTGCGGCCGATCGCGACCGAGGAGCGGACGCGTTTCTGCAGCGCTTCGAGCTCGGCCGGCAGCGCCTTGCGATCGTGAAATTCGAGAAGATGCAGATGCGTCTTGTCGGCAACTGCGATCATCGGCCCGAGCGGAGTATCGAACCAATCGGCAAAGAGCAGTTCGCGGTTCTGCGAAAGCGCCGGCGCCTTGCCGACGAGCCGCTGGAATGCTGAGCGAAAGCCGCTTGGCGATTCGTATCCGGCGTCGATCTGGACATCGATGACACGCGCCCCATCGGCGAGCTGCCGGGCCGCTTCGCCGAGCCTGCGGTAACGGACGATATCATGGAAGGTCATGCCGAGCGCCCGTTTGAAGGCGCGGCGCACGGTCGAGGGATCATGGCCGCGGCGCACGAGCTCGTCCTCGCTCCAGCGGACCTCCGGCTCGGCCTCGAGCCGCGCCAGCAAGGCGTCGACGATCGGCTCCCGGCCCGGCTGCTCCAGCGGCTTGCAGCGCCGGCAGGGGCGAAAGCCGGAATGCATGCAGGCGGCGATCGTCTCGAAGAACAGGGTGTTTTCCCGCTTCGGCTTGCGCGCCGGGCAGGTCAGACGGCAGAAGACGCCGGTCGTCGTCACGCAGACATAGGCCTGACCCTCATAATCGGCGCTGCGCGCGATCAAGGCTTCATAAAGCGTATCGTCGTCGGGGCGTTCGAACAGCATGTCCGCTTTCTACCATCCCGTGCCGGCCGCGTCCGCCGAAAATCGGGCGTCTATTTTATTCCGCCGCGTCGAGGCTTTTGATATGCCGCTGCGGGCGCAGCATCGACTCCTCTTCGGCATCCTGCGGCGCGCCCCAGAAATTCTCGAGCGTCGGGCCATTCTTCAGGTGGCGGCGGCGGAAAAGAAATTCGAGAACCTCATGAAACCAGACGCGGCGGCCCATCTGCGTGTACCAGCGCATGGAATGGCGCTGCTCGCGGTCGCGATGGAAGAGGATGCGCATCAGCGCCTTCGGCCGCGCCTGGACCGCAACCTCGATGAGCTTGACGCAGGCGATCAACACGAACGGGTGGAGATACCGCATCTTCAAGACCTGATGTTTGTAATCCCATTTGCGGATATCGGTCTCAATCACCTGTCGGTCACGGGCGATACGGAAGAAGGGTGTCCAGCGATGCGGGGTGACGTAGAGCGCCTGGATCTGGTCGGGATCGTAGGAGAGCAATTGCCGGAAGCCGCGCCAGAGATCGCTGAGCTTCTCTTCTTCAAAACCGACGACCCAGGTCGCCATCGAGAGAATATCGTGCTGGCGCAGGAGCCGGATTGCCTCCCTGTCGGTTGCCTCGGATCCGCCCTTCTTGATCAGCGCCAGGGTTGCCTCATCGGTGTTTTCCATGCCGAGCAGCCAGCGCACGACACCGGCCTTGCGATAGAGATCCAGGATATCGGCGTCACGGACGATATCATCCGCACGCGTCGAGCCGACGATCTGCACCGGCACATTCTCGGCGATCATCGCTTCGAGGAAGACCAGCCAGGCTTTGCGCGACGAGGTCGGGTTCTCGTCGGCAAGATTGATGAGTTCGACTCCCTGTTCGCGATAGAGCCGGGCGATCTCGCGGGCAAACAGCTCCGGCGAGCGGTGACGCCAGCGGGTCCAGAAGCCGCGTTGACCGCAATAGTTGCAAAGATGCGGACAGCCGCGGGAGAACTGCATTACCACTGCCCGCTTGCCACCCCAATAGCTGTAGCTGGCATGGTTGATCAGCTCCCAGCCGATGCGATAGGCATCGAGATCGGCGATTGCCTGCGCCGGCCGGGTTGCCTGGATTTTGCCGTGACCGTCGCGGTAGGCAATGCCGGGAACGGCGTCAAGCGGACGGTTGGCGGCCAGGGCATCGGCGAGGCGCCGCATCGTTTCCTCGCCCTCGCCGCGGACGAGAATGTCGAGTGCCTCGGTCTCGGCCAGCACCTCCCGCCAATGGTATGTGGGAAACACGCCGCCATAGACGATGCGGATCGCGGGATCGCTGCGCTTCACCGCTTCGGCGATCGCGCGGGCCGTGGGATGGGCCGAAGTCGAGCCGGAATGGCCGATCAGCATCAGATCCGGGCTGTTTGCCGTGATCCGGTCGATGATTTCCACCATCATCATCGGTCCGAACTCCGCATCGATGAGGCTGACATCATGACCGTCATCGATCAGCGGGCCTGCGACCGAGAGAAGGCCGAGCGGTGGAAGATGATCATCGGGAATACGGCTGCCGATCGCCCTGTGCGGCGGATTGATCAAAACGATCTTCATGCGACTTTACCCTTGCGGGTCCCCCTGTCTGACGCAGGCAGAGAGTCACCAGCGATCCATGGCGATATTCAGCCGGAATCTCTTTAAAGTTGTGAAAATCTGGCGGCATTTTTAAGAAGGCGGCGGGAAAAGCAAAAGCCTTTGGTTTCCCACGGCAGCCATGCCATAAGACCGCCATGACAAAGATCGACCGCACCCCCGACAAAGCCGATTTCGACCACGTTACCGACTGGGTTTTCGACCTCGACAACACGCTCTATCCGCATCATGTCAATCTCTTCGCGCAGATCGACAGAAACATGACCGCCTATGTCGCCGCGCTCTTACAAATGGAGCGGGAAGAGGCGCGCAAGCTGCAGAAGCAATATTATCTCGAGCACGGCACGACGCTGCAGGGTCTTATGATCCATCACGGCATCGATCCGAACGACTTTCTCGAAAAGGCGCATGCAATCGATTATTCGGCGCTGATGCCGCAGCCGGAACTCGGGCAGGCGATCAAGGCGCTGCCGGGGCGTAAATTCATCTTCACCAACGGCAGCGTCAAGCACGCCGAGATGACGGCAGGAGCGCTCGGCATTCTCGAGCATTTCGACGACATCTTCGATATCGTCGCCGCCGATTACGTGCCGAAGCCGGCGCAGGCGACCTATGACAAGTTTGCGGCGCTGAAGCGCGTCGACACCGGCAAGGCAGCGATGTTCGAGGATCTGCCGCGCAATCTGACGGTGCCGAAGGCGCTCGGCATGCAGACCGTGCTGCTCGTGCCGCGCAATCTGGAAGAGACGGTCGTCGAGTGGTGGGAAAAAACCAGCGGCGAGGAGGATCACATCGATTTCGTCACCGACGACCTCGCTGCATTTCTCGGCAAGGTGACCAGATCCGACGGCTAGAGCTTTTCCGGGTTAGATTGAAGCATTCTGTTGGCTCAAACGGAGTCGGATGATCGACCGGCCGGCGCGCGTCGTAGCCCAGCTCTACGGCCAAGCCGGCCGGTCGATCAGGCGACCCGTTTCAGCCAACCCGAAGGGCCGGGCATTTTTTCGCCAGGATCAGAGGCGATCGGCTCGGACGTACCAAGGGGTATGCCCATCGCCAATCGCCTCTGCCCTGACGAAAACCTGCTCCGGCAGAATGCTTCAAGCTAACCCGGAAAAGCTCTACCGGTCACCTTACCAAAGTTTCACCCAGCTTACCGATGTTTAACTGGGTCTTCTGGATCCGCTGCCATAGCCTCTTTCGTCAAGGGACACCTTACGAAAGGGAAAAACGATGTACAGCAACAAGCTGATAGTGGCAGCGCTCTCCTCCGTCCTCATTTTCGGCGCAGCCGCCGGGACAAGCTTTGCCGCACCCGGCAACGGGCCGCGTCCGCATCATGCCGGCATGGACGGTCCGGGCCGCGACGCCTTCCTCGAAATCACTTATGTCCGCATGCTCAAAGAGTTCGACGCGAACAAGGATGGCAAGGTCTCCAAGGAGGAAGCGACCAGCGGCCTCGACAAGATCTTCGCCGCGATCGACACCAACAATGACGGCTCGCTGACTCCAGGGGAAATCCGTCAGTACCGGCAGACGCAGCTGCAGGCGATGAAGGATCAGCACAAGCAGGAGGCCGGCGACGAAAAGGACGCGAACGCCGCGCCCGACATGCCGGATAACGAGGCCGGGCGGCCGCCCCGCGACGGGCATGACGGCCATCACTGGATGCGCCATGGCGGCACCTTCATGCGCGCCTCGATGATGATGCGCCGGGCCGACACCGACGAGAACGGCCAGGTTTCCAAACAGGAAGCGGTTGCCGCCTTCGACAAGCTGTTCACCCGTATGGACCGCAACAAGGACGGCGTCATCTCGATCGACGACATGCCGGACCGGCCGCTGCTGTAAGGCTGGACGAACCATTGCTCCGCTCTTTCCCCGCTCCGGCGGGGAAAGAGACAGCTCTCGCGATCGGGACCTGCGCTCAGGCCCTATTCTTAATGCTCGTAGAAATCCTGGACGATCTTCCATGCGGCGTCGGCCGTGTCGACGAAGCTGATCAGCTTGACGTCATCGGGCGCAATGGTGCCGAATTCGGCCAATGCCTCGAAATTGATGATGCTTCGCCAGAAGGCCTCGCCGAACAGGATCAGCGGCAGCCGCTCCATGCGGCCGGTCTGGATCAGCGTCAGGCATTCGAAGAATTCGTCGAGCGTTCCGAACCCACCGGGAAAGACCGCGATCGCCTTGGCGCGCACCATGAAATGCATTTTGCGAATGGCGAAATAGTGGAAGTTGAAGCTGAGCTCCGGCGTCACATAAGCGTTCGGCGCCTGCTCATGCGGCAGCACGATGTTGAGGCCGATCGAGGGTGCGCCCTCGTCGGCCGCGCCGCGATTGCCCGCCTCCATGACGCCGGGACCGCCGCCGGTGACAATGACATATTCCTGGAAATCGAAGCTGGCCGAATATTTCGAGCAGAGCCGGGCGAATTTGCGGGCCTCGTCATAATAGACGGACGCCGCCTCCAGATTGACGCGCTGGATGTCGTTGCGCGCCGCCCAGGCGCTCTGGCCGGGGGCGGGAATGCGGGCGCCGCCGAACATGACGACGGTCGAGCGGATGCCGCGTTCCGTCAGCATCATCTCGGTCTTCAACAGTTCCAGCTGCAGGCGGATCGGCCGCAACTCCTCGCGGCAAAGGAAATCCTCGTCGACATAGGCAAGGCGATAGGCAGGCGACATCGTCTGCGGCGTCTTCGGCACGGCTTGTGCCCGCTGCCTGTCGGTCGAACTGCTTTTCAGCGGGTCCCATACGCCATCCTTGCGCCTAGAACCGCCGTTTCGTCCCTTCGCCATGTCGAAATGCCTTTCAGTACTGCCGGCCTCAGTGCCGGATATGTCGCTATAACGCCTTGAAACCAGATTGATCCTGCCCGAAAAATAATTCCATTCTACGGGCGCATGCTGTAGAGCAGGACACAATCCCGGAGACTGCGCCGTCTCCACGATAAAGATCGAAGTTTAAGGAATTCCCATGAGCGCCACCGACCTCGCATCCCTCGAAAACACCATCGAAGCCGCCTTCGACAATCGTGACAATGTGAACATGTCGACGAAGGGCGAGGTGCGCGATGCGGTCGAAGCAGCACTCGATCTGCTGGATGCGGGCAAGGTCCGCGTGGCGACCCGCGGCGCCGACGGCGCCTGGACGGTCAATCAATGGCTGAAGAAGGCCGTGCTCCTGTCCTTCCGCCTCAACGACATGGAGGTGGTCAAGGGCGGCTCTGGCAACTCCACCTGGTGGGACAAGGTCCCCTCGAAATTCGAAAACTGGGGCGAGAACCAGTTCCGCGCCGCCGGCTTCCGCGCCGTGCCGAACTGCGTCGTGCGCCGCTCGGCCTATATCGCTCCGAATGCCATCCTGATGCCTTCCTTCGTCAATCTCGGCGCCTATGTCGGCGAAGGCACGATGGTCGATACCTGGGCGACAGTCGGCTCCTGCGCGCAGATCGGCAAACATGTTCATCTCTCCGGTGGCGTCGGCATCGGCGGCGTGCTGGAGCCGATGCAGGCCGGCCCGACGATCATCGAGGACAATTGCTTCATCGGCGCCCGCTCCGAAGTGGTCGAGGGCTGCATCATCCGGGAAGGTTCCGTGCTCGGCATGGGCGTTTACATCGGCAAGTCGACCAAGATCGTCGACCGCGCCACCGGTGAGGTCACGTACGGCGAAGTGCCGCCCTATTCCGTCGTCGTCGCCGGTTCGATGGTCTCGGCCAATGCGACGATGGCAAACGGCCTGCCGGCGCCGCATCTCTACTGCGCCGTCATCGTCAAGCGCGTCGACGAACAGACCCGCTCCAAGACCGGCATCAACGAGCTGCTCAGAGATTGATGACACCGGCACATTGATCCGTTAAACAGACGGCGTCTTTTACGCGAGGCGGCTCCGCCTTGCCATGTCTTTGCCATTCCCGCCGGATAGTTCGACGCCATGACCGCTACCGACCCCGTCGCCAATCTCCAGACGTTGATTCGCTGCCCGTCCGTGACGCCCGCCGAAGGCGGCGCGCTCACGGCGCTCGACGCCATGCTTGCGCCGCTCGGCTTTACCGTCGACAAAGTGACGGCACGCGAAGAGGGCACAGCCGATATCGAGAACCTCTATGCCCGCCTCGGCAGCGACGGCCCGCATCTGATGTTTGCCGGCCACACCGATGTCGTGCCGGTCGGCGACGAAGCGGCCTGGACACACCCGCCCTTTGCCGCCGAAATATCAAAGGGCGAGCTCTTCGGCCGCGGCGCCGTCGACATGAAGGGTGGCATTGCCTGTTTCGTCGCCGCCGTCGCCCGCCATATCGAGAAGAACGGCGCCCCGGCCGGCTCGATTTCCTTGCTGATCACCGGCGACGAAGAAGGCCCGGCGATCAACGGCACCGTCAAGCTGCTGCAATGGGCCACGGAGCGCGGCGAGCGCTGGGACGCCTGCCTGGTCGGCGAACCGACAAATCCCGACAGGCTCGGCGACATGATTAAGATCGGCCGGCGCGGCTCGCTATCTGGCAGGATCACCGTGCACGGCGTGCAGGGCCATGCCGCCTATCCGCACCTTGCCGACAATCCGGTGCGCGGCATCGTCCAGCTGACGCAGGCGCTGATGGATCCGCCCTTCGACGGCGGTACCGATGATTTCCAACCGTCGAACCTCGAAGTGACGACCGTCGATGTCGGCAATCCTGCCACGAACGTCATTCCGGCAAAGGCATCGGCAAGCTTCAACATCCGCTTCAACGACAGCTGGACCGTCGATACGCTGCGTGCGGAAATCCTGCGAAGGCTCGATGCCGCCGCCGGCAACGGCCAGCTGCGTCCGGGCCGGGAGCCGGTGAAATACGATATCGTCTGGGCCGACCGGCCGAGCCACGTCTTCCTCACCCGCAACAATACTTTGATCGCCTCGCTGTCTTCGGCCGTCGAAAGCGTCACCGGCCGGTCGCCAACGCTTTCGACCACCGGCGGCACGTCGGATGCCCGCTTCATCAAGGACTATTGCCCGGTCGTCGAGTTCGGCCTGGTCGGTCAGACGATGCACATGGTCGACGAACGTGTCGCCGTTGCCGATCTGGAGACGCTGACGGCGATCTACGAGACCTTCATCGACCGCTGGTTCGCCCATGCCGGGTCTTAAGGAAGTCCAGTATTATCTGGCCGGCCTGTGGCTGCTGATCCGGATGGATCCGCGCGGCTTCCGCTTCCTCGATCTGTCGGAGCGCGGCGTCAACCGCTCGTTCTGGGCGATGGCCTGGTGCCTGCCGCCGATGGGCATCTCCTGGCTCTGGTGGCGACAGGCCTTCCTGCGGTCGCTGCCGCCGGAAGCCGATGTCAATTTTGCCTTTTTTGTCAGGCTCGGCCTCGTCGAGGTCGCCAACTGGTTCGTGCCGCTGGTCTTTGCCGGGCTGCTGCTGCTGGCCTTCCGCATGGGCGAGCGCTTCGCCCCCGTCGTCGTCAGCGTCAACTGGCTCGGCGTGCCGCTCTCCTATATCAACGGCCTGCTGCTGGCGCTGGTGTTCTTCCTGCCCGGCACGGTCGGCCTCGTCTCGCTGCTGCTGCTCGCCTTCATGCTGGCGCAGGTCTTCGCGCTGGCGCGCATCCTCAGGATGATCTGCCATGATCACGCGCTGATGGTCGGAGCGCTGACGCTGGTGCTGCTGGTGCCGTCGATGATCCTTTCGGAATATCTGCAGCACTTCCTCGGCATCTATCCCGTCTGAGCAGGCCCGCGGAGGCTCTACGACAGATCGTCACCGTCATCGGTGTCAGTGAGCGGCCTGCGGCGGTCGGTGATCACCTCGGGATAATCCACCTGCAGGAAATAGAGCCCGTCGGGCGGCGCCACCGGGCCGCAGGCCTTGCGGTTGCGCGCCGCGAGTGCCGCCTCGACATCGTCGGGCGTCCACTTGCCTTCGCCGGCGAGCTTCAGCGTGCCGGCGAAGGAGCGGATCTGGTTGTGGAGGAAGCTCTGCGCGGTGGCGCGGATCTCGATCAGCGCGCCGCTGCGCGTCACGTCGAGCCGGTCGAGGGTGCGCACCGGGCTGTTTGCCTGGCAATGGGCGGAGCGGAAGGTGGAGAAATCGTGTCTGCCGACTAGCCGCTGGGCGGCGGCGTGCATGACCTCGTGGTCGAGTGTCTTCGGCACCCACCAGGCCTTGCCGGCGTCGAGCGCCAGCGGCGCCCGGCGGCTGACGATACGGTAGAGATAATGGCGTTTGAGGGCCGAGAAGCGGGCATCGAAGAATTCGGGAACCGCCTCGACGTCGAGAATGGAGACGCGCTCGCCGGCAAGTCTCAGATGCGCGTTCAGCGCATTCTGCAGCTGATAGGGCGACCATTCCTTCGAAAGATCGGCATGGATTACCTGTCCCATGGCGTGGACGCCGGAATCGGTGCGGCCGGCGCCGCGGACCGAAACGGTCTCGCCGGTCAGCGACAGCACCGCGGCTTCGATCGCACCCTGCACCGAAGGACCGTTCTCCTGCCGCTGCCAGCCGACATAGGGGCCGCCGTCATATTCGACCGTCATGCGGAAACGCGGCATCAGGAAAGCCTCGTGCCGGCGGCGAGCGGCGTACCGCGGAGGAAATCTGCGGCGGACAGCGGCTTGCCGCCCGCCTTCTGCAGCCTGGTCAGCCGCACCGCGCCGGAAGCACAGGCGACGACAAGGTCGTCGGTCAGCAACTGCCCGGCAACGCCCTGCCCTTCAGCCAGCTCCGAGCCGAGCACCTTCACCCGCTCCGGCCTGCCGCCGATCTCGACTTCGAACCAGGCGCCCGGAAACGGCGCCAGGCCGCGAATATGGTTGTGCACATCCCGCGCCTCCCTGGCGAAATCGATGCGCGACTCGGCCTTGTCGATCTTGGCGGCATAAAGCACGCCATCTTGCCGCTGCGGCGTCAGCGGCAGGTCGTTCATCTCCAGCTTTACCATGGCCTCCGCCATCGCCTTGGCGCCGACCTGCATCAGCCGGTCGTGCAGTTCGCCAGCGGTCATGTTCGGACCGATCTCGACCTCGCGGGTCAGGGCGACGGCGCCGGTATCGAGACCCTTGTCCATTTTCATCACCATCATGCCGGTCTTTTCATCGCCGGCCATGATCGCCCGCTGGATCGGCGCAGCACCCCGCCAGCGCGGCAGCAGCGAGGCATGGCCGTTATAGCAGCCGTCGCGGGTGCCGTTCAAAACCGCCTCGGGCAGCAGCAGCCCATAGGCGACGACGACGGCGACATCGGCCTTGAACGCGGCAAACCTCTCGCGCTCCTCCGGATCCTTGAAATTGACCGGCGTGAAGACCGGGAGACCGAGCAGCTCGGCCGCCTGATGCACCGGCGATTTCTGCAGATCGAGCCCGCGCCGGCCACCCGGCCGCGGCGGCTGCGTATAGACGGCGACGATCCTGTGGCCGGCATCGACGAGCAGGCGCAGGGTCGGAACCGAAAACTCCGGGGTTCCCATGAAGATAATGCTAAGAGACATCCTATCTCGCCAATTGAGGATCAGCCGTCTTCAAACGGGTTTACGAGCTTGAGATCAAGCCCCTCGAAATCTCGGGTGTTGCGGGTGGCGAGCGTGGCGCCGTTTGCAAGACAGATGGCGGCGATCATCGCGTCCTTCGTCTCCATCGGCCGTCCCGCCTTCCTGCGCTGCGCCGCCAGGAGGCCGTAACGATTGGCCGCGCTCAGGGAAAAACCGAGCACGCGGCCGGTAAACTCCGACTCGATCCTGTTGAAGTCGGATATCAATGTTGCCTTCCGCCTGCCGTCATCAAGAAGTTCAAGACCATAGCGCATTTCAGCGACGGCGATCGTCGTCAGGAAAAGCATCTCGACGTCGTAACCATCAAGCCAGCTCAATATCCGCTCGCTATGGGTCCTCCCCTGCAACTCGGAAATCACATTCGTATCGAGGACGATCATGTATCGAAGCGCGGCGGTTCGCGATCGTGTTCGTGACGAGATGCGGCGATAGCTTCCACTTCCTCATCGCTCAACTTTTCATCGCTCATCAGCGAGCGCAGGCGCTGCCCGGCGGAAGCCCCCGAACGCCCGACCGCAATCTGCCGGCGGATGATTTCGATCGCCTCTTCCGAAAGGCTGCGGCCATTACGCTGCGCGCTTTCCTGAAGTTGCCGCTTCATTGCGTCTGGAACATCGCGAATAAGCAGGTCGCCCATTCGGCACCTCCATTATGATATCAACGATATCATAATGCTTTGTCGAATCATTTTCAACGCAACGCTCAGAGCGCCTTCGATTTCGCCGCCTTGGTGAACTTCTTGATCACCATCTCCCGCTTCAGCCGCGAGATATAATCGATGAACAGCACGCCGTTCAGATGGTCGATCTCGTGCTGCAGGCAGGTGGCGAGCAGGCCGTCGGCTTCCACCACCTGTTCCTTGCCGTTGCGGTCGAGATATTTGACCGAGACGACAGCCGGGCGCTCGACCTCGGCATAGTAATCGGGAATCGACAGGCAGCCTTCCTCATAGACCGAGCGTTCGTCGGAGGATTTGACGATCTCGGGGTTGATGAAGACCTGCGGCTGCTTTTCTTCACCCTCGCGCGACACATCGATCACCAGCATGCGGCGCGGCACGCCGATCTGGATGGCGGCAAGGCCGATGCCCGGCGCGTCATACATGGTTTCCAGCATGTCGTCGGCAAGGCGCTGCAGGTCGGCGTCCACCCGCTCGATCGGCTGAGACAGCTGGCGGAGAATGGGATCGGGAAGAATGATGAGTGGCTTGATGGTCATGGGCGTTCCCATAACCCATCTTTTCTCACTATGGAATTATCCGGCGGGCAGGGAAGACGCTTTTTTGCATCCCCGCCCGGAATTTTGCCATATTCGCGTCAAGCTGCACGTCGGGCAGGGGCGACGGCGCGGGCTTCCGGCCGGGCGCGGAAATGCTGCAGCAGCTCGATCAGCTTGCCCACCTCATCGGTGAGGCGGCGCGTTTCCGCCGAGGTGCGCTCGACCATGCCGGAATTCTGCTGGGTGATTTCGCCCATGCTGCGGATCGCCACGCTGACCTCGTTGACGCCGGTTGCCTGATCGCGGGCGGCAGCGGCAATATCGGCGACGAAGCGGTTGATGATATCGATGCGGCTGATCATGTCGTTCAGCGCCTCGCCGGTGCTGGAGACGATGCCCACACCTTGATTGACCTGGGTCGAGCTCTGCGAGATCAGGTTCTTGATCTCCTTGGCGGCTTCAGCCGTGCGCTGGGCGAGCTGGCGGACCTCCTGGGCGACGACGGCAAAACCCTTGCCGGCATCACCGGCGCGCGCCGCTTCGACGCCGGCATTCAGCGCCAGAAGATTGGTCTGGAAGGCGATCTCGTCGATGACGCCGATGATCTTGGAAATTTCGGTCGAGGATTTTTCGATGCCGGCCATCGCCGAAACGGCGCTGGTGACGAGTTCCCCTGAATTCTTCGCCTTCTGCTGAGTCTCACGCACGGCGCCGGACGCCTTTTCGGCGTTGGCGGCGGTCTGACCGACGCTGACGGAAAGCTGCTGCAGGGCCGCCGAGCTCTCCTCGACGCCTGCCGCCTGCTGGGCGGTGCGCAACGCCAAGTCGTTGGTTGCATTGGAAATGACGTCGGCGCCGCTCATGATCTGGCCCGACGTGTCGCGCACGGATGCGAAGGATTGACGAAGGGCGCTGACGGCGCGGTTGTAATCCTCGGCCATCTGCCTGAAATCACCCGGCAGGTCGGAGGGCAGAGTGGCTTCGAGATCGCCGTTCGACAGTGCTTCCAGGCCACGGCGCAGCTGCTCCAGCGCGATGGCCTGGTCGGATTGCGCCTTGGCGCGCTCCTCTTCCAACGCACGGCGCTTGGCTTCCAGCGTCTCGAGATAGACCGAAATGGAATAATCCATGTCGAGCATGCCCGATTTGACGACGGCGGACAGCTTCTCGGCCAGCTGCTTGCCCTGCTGGCGCGCGAAGACCGATGGCCACTGCTTCTCCATGATGCCCTTGACGAGCTCGGACATGACGATGGCATAGCCGCCGATATACCAGCGCGGCTCCAGCCCGATGCGGGCATGCGTGCGGCCGACGGAAGCCACGCCTTCGACATAGCGCTCATCGAACGTACCGCTTGCAAGATTGGCCCAGTGATCCTGCTGCCGCTTCTTGGCATGGCCGACATGGCTCTTGTCCGTGAAGAAGCTCGAGACAGCGGGAGTCCTGGCGATCTTGGCGTAGAATTTATCGAGGGCGCCGCCGATCAGCTCGGCAATCACAGGGCGCAGTTCCCGCATCGACTTGCGCGCCGCCTCGTCCAATTCGATGAAATCGAGGCGCTGTTTGAGCGCGCTGTCGGTCTGCTGGGATGTCATGGGTATCTCTGTATTTGGCGCGACGGCGCGGGAGGGAATTCTGCGCCACAGCTTTTGGCGAATATGGTTGAGCAATCGTTAAATCCGGCCGCGATTTTCCGCGTTGGCCGGCAAGGCGCGGCGGCCTTGGAAGATATTGAGGATCGCCGATTTCGTTCACGTTTTGATCTATAACTTGCCATATCTTCTGTTATGGTTGCGCCATGACCGCCACTTCCGAATCGCTCGCAGCTTCCGTCGCCTCGATCAGCCCGGCCATGCTGGCGCTGGCCGGCGGCGTTCTTGCAGTCCTCATCCTGCTGGTGATCGTCCTTTTTCTGCGCGCCGCCGGCCTTCGCCGCGAACAGGCGGAGGAGGCGGATCTGCGCGCCCGGGAAAGTGCGATGCGCATGGCCGAGCTTTTGAAGATCCAGGCGGAGATGCAGGGTCGGATCGCGGCGATGACCGAGGTGTTCGGCGCGCGGCAAAGCGAACTCAACCAGACGATCAGCCAACGTCTCGACGGCATGTCGCAGCGCATGAGCTCGACGATCACCGAGCAGACCAAATCGACGCATGAGAACCTGCAACGGCTGCAGGAGCGGCTGGCGGTCATCGATGCGGCGCAGAACAATATCCAGACGCTCGCCAAGGACGTCGTCGGGCTGCAGGCGATACTTTCCAACAAGCAGACGCGCGGCGCCTTCGGCCAGTCGAGGATGGAGACGATCGTTGCCGACGGCCTGCCGATGGGCGCCTATACCTTCCAGCAGACGCTGTCCAACGGCTCGCGGCCCGACTGCACGATCCGCATGCCGAACGGCGCGCCGCCGCTCGTCATCGACGCGAAATTCCCGCTCGAGGCCTGGAACGCCATTCGCGACGCCGGCAGCCCCGAGGCCGCCAAGCTCGCCGGCCAGCAGTTCCGCCGCGACATGGAGATCCATATAAGGGATATTGCCGAGAAATACCTGATCCAGGGAGAAACCCAGGATACGGCCTTTCTCTTCGTGCCGTCCGAATCGATCTTTGCCGAGCTCCACGAAAATTTCGAACCGGTGGTGCAGAAGGCGCACCGGGCGCGCATCGTCATCGTCTCGCCGTCGCTGCTGATGCTGTCGATCCAGGTTATCCAGGCGGTGCTGAAGGACCAGCGCATGCGGGCGCAGGCGCATCTGATCCAAGGCGAGGTGGCGCTGCTGATGGACGATCTCGGCCGCCTCGACGAGCGGGTGCGCAAGCTGCAGGGCCATTTCGCCATGGCGCAGAAGGATATCGACATGGTCGTCACGTCAGCCGACAAGCTCACCAAGCGCGGCGCCAGGATCGAAGCGCTGGAATTCGAGGCGGGCGGCGATGCCAGGCCGGCTCGCGACGATGAGGCCCCGGCCAAATCGGTGGAAAGCCGCACCGGTCTTCTCAAGCTTCGGGTGGTTGACGAGGAGTGACCGCTTCGGGCAGTGTCTGCCCCGCATTTCATACAAGAGTTGGAACATGACGTCGCCCGCGTGTTCCAAAGGACGGGACATCCTCATGATCACAGTTTTCGGGTCCATCAACATGGATCTCATCGCCACGACCGCGCGCCTGCCGAAGCCCGGCGAGACGGTCGCCGGCAACGGATTTGCCACGGCCGCCGGCGGCAAGGGCGCCAATCAGGCGCTGGCAGCCCGCCGCGCCGGCCGCTATGTGCATATGGCCGGCGCCGTCGGCAAGGATGGTTTTGCCGCCGACGCGCTCGCCCTGCTCGATGACGCCGGAACCGACCTCTCCCTCGTCAAGCATGTCGACGGTCCCACAGGCACGGCGCTGATCCTCGTCGGCGGCGATGGCGAGAACATGATCGCCGTGGTCCCCGGCGCCAACGGCCTGGTGACGGCTGGCGACGCCGAGACGGCGGTCGGCAGGATGAACGAAGGCGATATCCTGATGCTGCAGCTCGAAGTGCCGGTCGATGCCGTCGAACGGGCACTGTCGGCTGCCCGCGCCAAGGGGATCACCAGCATCCTCAATCTCGCGCCGCTGATCCCCGATGCGCCGCGTCTCGGGCGGCTGGCCGATATCGTCATCGCCAACGAAACCGAGTTCGAGCGGCTCGCCGGGCAGGACGGCATGGACGCCGAGGCACGCGAGGCAGCCCTTCACCGCCTGCATCAGGAGACCGGCCAGACGCTGATCGTCACACTCGGCGGCGATGGCGTCATTGCCATCCGCGATGGGGTCATTTCCAGGGCGCAAGGCCTGAAAATCGAACCGGTCGATACCGTGGGGGCGGGAGACACCTTTTGCGGTTATTTCGCCGCAAGCCTCGACGACGGCCTCGATTTTCCCACGGCGTTGCGCCGCGCGGCCGTCGCCGGTTCGCTCGCATGCCTGAAATCGGGGGCGCAGCCATCGATCCCATCAAGCAAGGACGTCGCGGACAGAATATAGTTTCAGTCTCTTTGCTAAGCCGCCGAGAAAACCCATTAGTTTTGAGGGAGTTTCTGTGGTTTCCTTGCCGATGTGCCCGCCGACCGGCGGCCGCCACGACCGAGGCTGACGACCGTGCCGGCATAGCGCGTGTTCAGGCAGCAGAAGATCAGCGCGTGCCGGAGCTAGCCACCCGGGCGGACAATCACGACCTGATTGTCGCGCGTCGCCGGTATCCAGAGCGTGCCGGCCGCGCCGTCGACGGTGAAATCGGCAGGGCCATGAATGTCCCGCTCCAACCGGATTTCGCCGGTCGGAGCGCCATTGACCGAGAAGAGGATCAGCGCTCCAGGAACCGGGCGATCGACCGCCTTCCAATCAGAGACCGCCAGGCGGCCATCCGGCAGCGTTGCCAGTCCGTCGAACAGGCCATGCGGCGAGTGTTCGAGGCGGCTTGCTTTGCCGCTCTCGTCGATGGCGAAAATATCGCCGCCGCCGAAATTCTTGCCGATCCCCGCCACGAGAACGCGCCCGCTTTGCGGCTCGACGATGATCCCGTTGGCGCCGGGAATGCCGCTGGCGAGCTCGGCGATGCTGCCGGCCTTCGGGTCGAGCCGATAAACGGCGTTGCGCAGGCTATCGGTCAGCAGCAATTGCCCGTCCGCGGTCGCGACGAGATCGTTCGCGAGTGCTGGCTCTTCTCCCGGAAGGCGTTGCTCGAAGACACGCGCCCCGCTCGTCAGGTCGAAACCGACCACGCGGTCGATATCGGCGACATAGAGCCGGCCGCCAACCGCAGCCATGCCCTTTGGAGCATCGAGCGTCTCGCCGGCGGGCGGGAAAGCTCGCAGCGTCACGATCTTGCCGTCGGCGGAAACCTCGGAGATGAAGCCGTCGCCGTCCTTCGACATGGGATCGAGCGCCTTCCCGATATTCGAGACGAAGCGGCGATCGCCGACGGTCAGGACGCTCTCGGGTGACTGAAACCCATCGATAACAGTCACGACCTTCACCGTCTCCTCGGCGTAGGCATTGGTCAGGGTGCTGGCCGCTACAAAGATCGCCGCCGCCGTGGCCTGCAGCACCTTCCTGGAAATCATCCGTCTCATAAGCTCACTCCTGTTGCGGAGTGGCGAGAATTGCGGGAAAACCGCGCCTCATCGCGCCCGCTTCGACCGGAGATGAACCCGTTTCGGTCAATCCATCATTTTCGCAGCCCTCCCCATCGGATAAGGTCATGCGCATGGACATCGGGAAGGCATCACAACAAGCGCTCTCTTCCGCGCTGCTGGAGGGATTGGCACGGTTTCGAGCGGCGGGCACCGGGGGCAGCCTCGCGCATGGCGAGAACCTGTTTTCCTATTGTGCCCTGGCCAAGGAACGCCTGATCGCCATCGAACTTCCGCATCCGATCCTGGGCATTGTCGTCTCCGGCGCCAAGGAAGTCTGGCGCGGTATGAACGGCTCTTCGCTTTGCGCCGGCTCGCTGTTTGTCCTGCCGGCAAAGACCAAGATGGACATCCTCAACCTGCCGGACGAGAGCCGCGGCTTCTATCAGTCGCTGATCCTCGAGGTGCCGGACGCTTCGGTGCTGCTCGAGGCCAACGTTCCGGCGACGCTTGCCGACCGCCGCAGGGCTGCCGTCGAGCCCCTTCAGGTCGAGCTGACGCCACATCTGGTCGATGCCGTGATTCATGCCGCCTCGGCGATCGCCGATGGCCCCGCGCAATCCTCCGTGCGGCGCTCGCGGCTGACCGAACTTCTCGCGCTCCTCCATGGCGATCCGGCAGCGCGTCCCATGTTCGACCTGTCGATCGCGGGGCGCGTGCTTGCGCTGATCGCCAGCGACCTCTCCCGTGACTGGCGGGCGCCCGAGGTTGCGAGGATGATTGGCCTGTCGGAATCCACCATGCGCCGGCGACTAGCGGAAGAAGGTATCTCTTTCGCCAAACTGTTGCGTCGCGAAAGGATGCTGGCGGCGCGGCATTTGATGGCGCAGCGCGAGAGCGCGCAAGCCGCCGCCATCGCGGTGGGCTATGCATCGAGAGCGCATTTCGCAAAGCGCTTCAGGGCGGCATTCGGCTCCAACCCCAGCATGCTCCGTCATTCCGATCTAATGCTCAACGGGTAGCCGACGAGCCCGATGTGTAGATCGCGGGCGGAGACCGCGGTCGCCGGTTCGCTCGCATGCTTCAAGGCGGGAGCGCAGCCATCGATCCCGTCATGCAAGGACGTCGCGGACAGGATATAGTTTCAGTCTCTTTGCGAAGCCGCCGAGAAAACCCATTAGTTTTGAGGGAATTTCTGCGGTTTTCCTTGCCTCGACTATTCGAGTTTCATTCAAATTTAAGGTATTTCCGGCGATCTTCCTCGTGGTCGCCGGCGCCCTTCGTTCTTGCAGCCGGCCGCCAGTTCAAAGTGCTGCAGCGTCCCGTGGCGTCTTGAAGGACGCGCGCCGCTGCAGGCGGCTGCTCCATGAGGGGGCGACGCCTTCGCTCCTGCGCCGGAGAATGCCCGTTCGGCGTATCCTTGCCCGAGGACCCCCATGTCTATTTTTCGCATGAAATCGCTTGCGGCGAAACTTCTCGTCATCACCGGCATCGCCATCGCGCTTGTTCTCATCGTCTCGAACTTTTTCCTCATCGGCCAGACACGGGATCGCGTCCAGACGCTGACGATGGATCAGGCCAATCTCGAGGCAAAATCGATCGCCAACGAAATCGCCGCCAATGTCGGCGAACTCGCCAGTGCCGCACGCACCATGTCGGGCGTGATCGGCCGCGGCCATGAGGGCAAATCGCTCGACCGCAAGGGCATGATCAATGTGCTGAAAGCCAATCTCGAGCAGAACGCCTTCGCCTTCGGCAGCTGGTTCTGCGAGCAGCTCGGGGCGCTCGACGGCAAGACCACCGAGATCACCAACAATAATGACGAAGGCACGAACAAGAACGGCGCCTTCACGCCCTACTGGTCGAAGACCAAGGATGGCGGCGTCCAGTACTCGACCTTCGACAATGATTATACCGCCGAATGGTGGAAGCTCGCCGCCGACAGCGGCAAGGGCGCGATCACCACGCCATACCTCGCTGAGGGAACCGATGTCCCGACGCTCCTGACCTCGATTGCCTATCCCGTCACGGCCGGCGGCAAGATGATCGGTCTCGCCGGCGTCGACATTTCGCTGAAGTCGCTCACCGACAAGCTGCAGGCGCTGCATCCTTTCGGCTCCGGCCGCGTGACGCTACTGTCGCAGGCCGGCAACTGGATTGTCGCGCCAATCCCTGACCTGATGACCAAGCAATATGATGGCGAAGGCGCCGACGTCGTCAAGGCGGCGCTATCGAACAAAGAGCCCGGCCTCGTCAGGAACCTGACCTATGACGGCCTCGATCCCTTCGATCGCGTCGTCTATCCCTTCGCCGTTCCCGGCGTCAACGCCACCTGGGTCGTGCTCGTCGACGTACCGCACACCGCGATCAATGCGCCGGTCAAAGACCAGACCTATATGATGATCATCAACGGGCTGATCGTGCTCGGCGCGGTCATGCTGGCGCTCTATTTCGCCGTCCGTTCGCTGGTGCAGCGGCCGCTCGGCGGGCTGGTCGCCAGCGTCAAGGCGTTGAGCGACGGCCACTATGAGGAGCCGGTCGCAGCCCAGGATCGGAGCGACGAGGTCGGTTCGGTCGCCAAGGCGCTCGAAGGCTTCCGTTTTGCGCTCGCCGACGCCAGGCGCCTCGAAGACGAGGCTGCCAGAGAGCGGCAGGGGGCGGAGGCCGAGCGCGGCCGGTCGGAATCGGAACGCCAGGAATCGGTGTCGCAGCAGCGCCGCATCGTCTCGATCGTCGGCGCCGGCCTTTCCGAGCTGTCGCGCGGCAATCTCGGCCACCGCATCACCGACGACTTCCCCGGCGAATACGGCAAGTTGAAGCAGGATTTCAACGCGGCGCTTGCAAGCCTCGAAGAGACCATCAACACCATGACCCTCAGCGTCGCCAATATCGGCTCGGGCACCGGCGAGATCAGCAATAGCGCCTCCGACCTCGCCAAGCGCACCGAACAGCAGGCGGCCAGCCTGGAAGAGACGGCGGCCGCGCTCAACGAGCTCACCGCTCAGGTCGATTCCAGCGCCGAGAATGCGCGCACGGCAGCCGACAACGTCAGCCTCGCCTGCCAGGATGCCGAAAGGTCCGGCGAGGTGGTGCAGAAGGCGATCGCCTCGATGCAGGGGATCGAACAGTCTTCGACGGAGGTCTCGCGGATCATCGGCGTCATCGACGAAATCGCCTTCCAGACCAATCTGCTGGCGCTGAATGCCGGCGTCGAGGCGGCGCGCGCCGGCGAAGCCGGCAAGGGTTTTGCCGTCGTCGCCCAGGAAGTGCGTGAGCTCGCCCAGCGCTCGGCCAACGCCGCCAAGGAGATCAAGACGCTGATCAACACCTCGGCCGTCCAGGTCAAGGAGGGCGTCGATCTCGTCGGGCGTGCCGGCGGCACGCTGCACAAGATCGCCGAACAGGTGATGGGCATCAACGACCTCATCCGGCAGATCTCGGCCTCGGCGAGCGAACAGGCCGTCGGGCTGAAGGAAATCAACCAGGCCATGAACCAGATGGACCAGGTGACGCAGCAGAACGCGGCGATGGTCGAGGAAGCGACCGCCGCCAGCGTGGCGCTCAACGACGAGGCGCAGACGCTGAAGGCGCTCGCCACACGCTTCCGGGTCTCCGGTTCGGGCAACGCCGCTCAGCTCACCGCCGTCGCCCAGCAGATGCGGGCGCCGGCCGCCCCAGCCGCATCGCCTCGGGCCGCCGCCCCGGCAGCCCGCCGACCGGCCGCGCCGTCGCGCGGTTCCGCCGCCGTGGCGCAGGACAGCTGGGAAGAGTTCTGATCGTTCCGTTCGTCCTATGATGAAAAAGGCGCCTGCGAAATCAGGCGCCTTTTTTATCAGGAATAGAAGCGGTTCAGGCCGCGTTCGAGGTCTGCTCTTCGTTGAGGAAGGCGTAGATCGCCGAGGCGGATTCGGTGGCGCGCAGCTTTGCCACCAGATCGTGATCACGCAGGACGCGGGCGATGCGCGACAGCGCCTTGAGATGATCGGCGCCCGCGCCTTCCGGCGCCAGCAGCAAGAAGACGAGATCGACCGGCTGGTCGTCCAGCGCTTCGAAATCGACCGGCTGCTCCAGCCGGGCGAAGATGCCGACGATCGAATGAATGTTCACCAGCTTGCCGTGGGGAATGGCGATACCGTTGCCGACGCCGGTCGAGCCCAGGCGTTCGCGCTGCAGGATGACGTCGAAAATCTCCCGTTCGGAGAGCCCGGTGATCCTTGCGGCTCGTGCCGCCAATTCCTGAAGCAACTGTTTCTTGGAATTTACTCTGAGGGCGGGAATGATCGCATCCTGATGGAGCAAATCTGCCAATGCCATTTCTTTTTCCTTCTGTCGCCGGGATCAGATGATGCGGGGGAGCGGCGGCGATACCGCCGCTCACCGCCCTGATCTCAGCCTTTGATATTGGCCGAGTCGATCCAGCCAATATTCCCGTCGTGGCGACGGTAAACAATGTTCAGATGTTCCTTGCCGGGGCTGCGGAACAGGAGAAGCGGCTCGTCGGTCATGTCGAGCGCCATCACGGCGGTGGCGACCGACATGGTCTTCAGCTGCTTCGTGCTTTCAGCGACGATCGCCGGAGCGAAATCGTCGGGAATTTCATCCTCGTGATCAGGAACGGAGTCCATGACCGTGTAGGAGACTTCTGCAAAACCATTCAGGTGGTTTCCGGCATGATGGTCCTTCAGCTTGCGTTTGTAGCGGCGCAGACGCTTCTCGATGCGCTCGGAAGCGGCGTCGAAGGCAAGCTGGGGATCGGTTGCTTCGCCGGCGGCATGCAGCACCACTCCGCTGTCGAGATGAAGCTTGCAATCTGCCGAGAAACGAGAACTCGCCTTTTCGACGGTCACCTGGCCGGAATACCCCCCGTCGAAGTATTTCGTGATGGCCATACCAATTTGGTCCTCGATCTTTTGACGGAAGGATTCACCAATTTCCATATGTTTCCCGGATACACGCACACTCATGGAGTTTCCCTTCTTATGGTCGTTTGCGGGTATCAGTTTACGCCAAGCCTCAGGTTCATCCAAGCACTTCGCGCAATCTCAAGCAAGATCGGCGTGGGCCTGCGGGTCCTCGGTGCCCTTGGGATGATGGGGATAACTTCAAAAGGCGCTCACGGCGTCGATTGCGGCGGGCTTCTAGCCAGAGCTTACCAAAAAGTCAATAGGGCGGAAAATGGCCTGCGGCGATGCGCGGGAAACGTGCGGAGGATTCCTTGCCGACAAGCGCTCCCGACGATCACCGCTTCGATGGCTTTCAACGCTTCGCGCTTAAGCTGTGCCGCCTTTACGGGTAATCATTATTGCGGTGACACCACTGCTGTCCGGTTGGCGTCGACGGCGGCGATCTCTTAGAACGACAATTGAATTGTCTAAAGCGCTGAGAAAGTCGGATACGCAGTAGAATCAACACCGTGCAGCAAGTCCACCAAATTTAGCCGGACAGCGTGTGGTGACACCTGATATGGCTGGCGATGCGGTCGAACCCGGCGCCTGGATGAGACCCCGTCAGAAGCCCGCGACCTTGGCGAGCGCCCGCTTCTCGCGGCGGCGCTGGACCGACGAGGCGATGTTCATCGCTTCCCGGTATTTCGCCACCGTGCGGCGGGCGAGATCGACGCCGCCCTTCTTCAGCATATCGACGATATCGTCATCGGAGAGCACCGCGTCGGGGCTCTCCTGCATGATGAGGGCGCGGATCTTGTGACGCACGGCCTCGGCCGAATGGCTGTCGCCGCCTTCGACGGCGCTGATCGACACGGTGAAGAAATATTTGAGCTCGAAGAGGCCGCGCGGGGTCAGCATATATTTGTTCGAGGTGACGCGGCTGACGGTGGATTCGTGCATCTTGATCGCCTCGGCCACCGTCTTCAGGTTCAGCGGCCGCAGGTGGTCGACGCCGTTGAGCAGGAAGGCATCCTGTTGGCGGACGATCTCACTTGCCACCTTCATGATGGTTTTCGCCCGCTGGTCCAAGCTGCGCGTCAGCCAGTTGGCACTCTGCAGGCACTCGGACAGGAAGGCGTGATCCTCGCCGTTCCTGGTCACGCGCGAAAAATAGGACTGGTTGACCAGCACGCGCGGCAGCGTATCCGGATTGAGCTCGACCAGCCAGCCGCCGTCTGCCGACGGCCTGACGACGACATCGGGCATGATCGCTTCAGAAACACCTGCCTCGAAACCGCTGCCGGGTTTCGGATTGAGCTGGCGGATCTCACCGAGCATGTCGAGAAGGTCTTCCTCGTCGACGCCACAGAGCCGCTTCAGCGTGGCGAAATCGCGCCGCGCCAGCAGTTCGAGATTGTCGACCAGCGCCTCCATGGCAGGGTCGTAGCGGTCCTTCTGCCTGAGCTGGATCGCCAGGCATTCGGCGAGGCTGCGGGCGAAAACACCCGGCGGATCGAGCGTCTGAAGGGCGGCAAGGACGTGTTCGACCTGCGGCAGGCTCGTGCCGAGCCGCTCGCCGGTCTCGACGAGATCGGTCTGCAGATAACCGGCATCGTCGAGCTGATCGACAAAATTCTGCGCGATCAGCCGGTCGGTCATATCGGGCAGGATGAAGGGGATCTGCTGGGCGAGATGGTCGCGCAGCGACAGCTGGCCGGCGACGAAATCGTCGAGATCGTAATCGGCGCCCTCGGCGCTGCCCGGCATCGACTTCCACTGGCCGACAAGCTCCGGCGCATCGAGGCGCTGCGGGGCGCCGTCGTCGGGAAAGACATTGGTATAATTGGCGTCGAGCTCGTCGTTCAGCCGGCCGGTGCTTTCGCGGCCGCCATTGTCGTACCAGTCGCTGGAGAGCGCCTCGGCGTGATTGTCGGCGCCGTCGTCCGAGCCGGCATCCTCCGGCGGCTGGCCAAACTGCTCGTCCTCACCGGCACCACGTTCGTCGCCCGTCTCGCCGTCGTTTGACGGGAATTCGAGCAGCGGGTTCTTTTCCACTTCCAGGGCGATGAACTGATTGAGCTCGAAATGCGTCATCTGCAGCAACTGGATGGATTGCATCAGTTGCGGTGTCATCACCAGGGACTGGCTCTGGCGCAGGAAAAGATTGGCGGACAGTGCCATGACGGACGCGAAACTCCCCTCAATTCCTCCGGGAAACCGCGTCCAGTTAACGCCTCAGGCCACGGAAACCAAGTTGGCCCAAAAATTGCTTTTTTATCTCATTTGGTCAAGCGGAACTAAGCGGCAAGGTGAATTTCCGCGCCGGCGGGAGCATGACGGCTTCCGATTTGGTCGAAAAACAGCCTGATCCGGCGTCAGAGGCTGAAATTGTCGCCGAGATAGAGCCGTCGCACTTCCGGATTGTTGACGATATCGTTCGCCCGGCCATGGGTCAGCACTTCGCCGGCATGAATGATGTAGGCGCGGTCGATGAGACCGAGCGTCTCGCGCACATTATGGTCGGTGATGAGAACACCGATGCCGCGCGCCGTCAGATGGTGGACGAGGTTCTGGATGTCGGCGACCGAGATCGGGTCGACACCGGCAAAGGGCTCGTCGAGCAGCATGAAGGTCGGGTCGGTCGCCAGCGCACGGGCGATTTCGAGACGGCGGCGCTCGCCGCCGGAAAGAGCGACGGCCGCACTCTTTCTGAGCTTCTGGATATGAAATTCCTCCAGCAGCTCGTTCAGCTTCTGCTCGCGCTCGGCCTTGTCCTTGACATGCACTTCGAGGACGGCGCGGATATTTTCTTCCACCGTCAGCCCGCGAAAGATCGAGGCTTCCTGCGGCAGGTAACCGACGCCGAGGCGGGAGCGGCGGTACATCGGCATGGTCGTGACGTCGTTGCCGTCGATTTCGATCGTGCCTTCATCCACCGGTACAAGGCCGGTGATCATGTAAAAACAGGTCGTCTTGCCCGCACCGTTCGGACCGAGCAGGCCGACGGCCTCGCCACGGCGCACCACCAGCGAAACGCCGTTGACGACGCGACGCGTCGCATAGGTCTTCGTCAGACCACGGGCGATCAGCGTTCCCTGATAGCGACTCTTGTCGGCGGCACCCGCAGCTTGTGGCTCGGGCTGGCCGAACATGGTGGATAGCGATGATAATTTCACGTGGGAGGCCGGCTTCTCAGTTCTGCTTCTGCTGCGCATTCGGCTGCGATTTCGGATCGAGCTGAATCTGGACACGCCCGCCACAGCTTTCAAGCTCCGCCTGGCCGGTTTGCATGTGAACGGTCAGTTTGCAGCCGGTAAAGACGTTCGGCCCGTCCGACAGAATAACCTTATTGCCCTGATCCGCCGTCAGGATGAATGTCTGCGAGGCCATGTCGAAATTGCCGTCATCGGCGGTCGCCGTCTGGGTGCCCGAGGTCAGCAGGACCTTGTCGGTCACCAGGATCTTGTCGATGTCGGCACTCCCCGATGCGAGCGAGGCAGACTTTTCCGGCTGGGCGGGTTGAGCCCCATCGGCTCCCGGCTTTGCCGCCTTGTCCTTATAATAGACGGTCATCTTGCCGGACTGCATCGTCGTCGTTCCCTGGACGACCTTGACGTTGCCGGTGAAAAGCGCGGTGTGCTCCTGGTCATGGATCTCGAGCTTGTCGCTTTCGATCTGGATCGGCTGGTCGTTGGAAAGCTTCATCCCCGACATAGCCGTCGCCTGCTGCGCGCTGGCGCCCGAGGCCATCAGGATAAGGGCAAACGCGCCGGCAATGAATGCTACGCCCGTCTTGCAAGCTGAAATGCGACAATCTTTTGTCATGGATGACCCGGCTGGTTAGGTGCCCTGTTTATGGATGGTGGATGGATCGACATTCATGCGAACATTCCCCTCGAATGTGATCACCCGCCCCTTATCGGTTATCTCAAGCGTCTTCGCAACAATGGAAGCATTGTCCTTGGTGATGGTGACGGGGTCGTCGCTCTTCATGTTGCCGCCCTTGATGTCGAGCCGGGCGGACTGGAATTTTGCGTTGAGGCCGCTGCTGAGCACCAGCGTGAAGGGAGCCGTCATATGCAGATTGTCGGTGGCGCGGTTGTAATCGGCGGTCGAGGCGACGACGCGGGCGATCAGGCCGTCATTCATCGGCACGGCCGCCTTGATGGTCTCGAGCGTGATGAGATCGGGATTGCGGATATCCTGCAGCGCTCGTTCAGCGAGCATTGAATAGTTGATGCCGTCGGAATTGCGGCCCGCGATCGCCGGCTTTTCCATCACGACCTTGCCATTCTCGATCTTGGCACCTTCGAACTTGACGTTTTCGGGCAGGTAGATGCTGACCAGCGCCACCGCCGCGAGGCCAGCGGCGACGATGAGGGCGGCCACCGGCAGCAGGATCTTCAGCCGCCGCACGCGGGCGGAATGGAACAACGCATCGCCATAGGCGCTCCTGCCGGAGCCCGCATAAGCGGCATTTCCGTTGTTCTTCAGGGTATCGAGCATAGGTCTCGTTCCATCTGCGGTGATTGCCGCGCCTTATAACAAAGCCGGCCGCCAATCACAGTTCGTTTCGCATTATTACATTGGCTTGCCAATATGGAATTTTTTCTGCAACAAGCAACAAAACGGAAAAACATCAAAAAGTGGCATTCGTACGCGCCGCTGCCACCTATTTCACCGGATCGATCGGCGCCGTGCCGACGCCGGGCCAGCGCTGGAGGTATCTCATGGACAGTTCGATCATCGCCGATCGCCGGCGGCTGCGCCGCAAGCTCGGCTTCTGGCGCATCGTCGCGGTGGCCCTCGTCGTGGCGCTTGGTTTGGCCTTCTATGGCTTCGCCTTCGGCGGTGCCGGAACTGAGCGCCCGCATATCGCCCATGTGACGATATCCGGGCTGATCGTCGACGACGACGAGCTTCTGGAGCGGCTGAAGAAGGTCGAGACCAGCGATCAGGTGAAGGCAGCGGTGATTTCGATCTCTTCGCCCGGCGGCACGACCTATGGCGGCGAAAAAATCTTCAAGGCGATCCGGGCCATCTCGGCCAAGAAGCCCGTCGTCTCGGACGTGCGCACCCTTGCCGCCTCGGCCGGCTACATGATTGCCACTGCCGGCGATACGATCATTGCCGGCGACAGCTCGATCACCGGCTCGATCGGCGTCATCTTTCAGTATCCGCAGATCCAGCCGCTGCTCGACAAGATCGGCGTGTCGCTGCAGGAGATCAAGTCCTCGCCGCTGAAGGCCGAGCCCTCGCCCTTCCACGAGGCGAGCGAGGAAGCCAAGGCGATGATCCGCAACATGGTGCTCGACAGCTACAACTGGTTCGTCGACCTTGTGGCCGACCGGCGCAAGCTTCCGCGCGAGGAGGTGCTGAAGCTTGCCGACGGCACGATCTATACCGGCCGACAGGCGCTCAAGGCGAAACTCGTCGATACGATCGGCGGTGAGCCCGAAATCCGTGCCTATCTTAAATCGCGCGGGGTGGACGCCGATCTGCCGGTGGTGGACTGGGACAAGAAGAGCAACACGCCGTTTCTGCTCGCTGGGGCTGTTTCGCGACTGATTACGATCCTCGGTTATGATGATCTCGTCAAAGGCCAGGATATCAATGGAATCCTGCCCCCAAAGTTGCTTCTTGACGGGCTGCTTTCAGTTTGGCAGGTTGGCCGCGATTGATAAGAAATCAATAATTTAAGGGGGCGACTGTGATCAAGTCCGAATTGGTGCAGATTGTTGCGGCACGCAACCCGCATCTCTATCATCGCGACGTCGAAAATATCGTCAACGCGGTTCTCGACGAGATCACCGATGCACTGGCTGCGGGCAACCGCGTCGAATTGCGCGGCTTCGGCGCGTTTTCGGTCAAGAACCGCCCTTCCCGCTCCGGCCGCAATCCGCGCACCGGCGATACCGTCTTCGTCGAGGAGAAGTGGGTTCCCTTCTTCAAGACCGGCAAGGAACTGCGCGAGCGGCTCAATCCCGGCCAGGCCGACGAAGAGGATTGAGCGGCGCAACCGGCCTGCGGCGAAACCGCACTTGAACTTGAACTCGGTTTTCCTATTCTGCTAGCGCATCGGCCCGAAAATCGGAATCGATTTTCGGGCCGATGCGTAGATACAACGCGCCATTCGAAGAGAGCGGCGCCGTCCGACGCATGGAGACCCCAATGGCCAAGAAGATCGTCAACCTCTTGATTCTGCTGCCGCTCGGCGTCATTCTCATCGTCTTCTGCGTTGCCAACCGGCAGAGCGTCACGCTCGCCTTCAATCCGTTCCGGCCTGACGATCAGGTGCTTGCGGTCTCCGCGCCCTTCTTCGTCTTCCTGTTCATCGCGCTGATTTCAGGCATGCTGATCGGCTCGGCCGCCACCTGGTTCAGCCAGGGCAAACACCGCAAGCGGGCACGCACCGAGGCTAAGGAAGCCATTCGCTGGCAGGGTGAGGCCGACCGCCACAGGACGCGCGCCGAGGATATCGCCGGCCAGCTGCCGTCGCGGTAAGAGCGTTGCCGGCACGTCAAACCGGACAGAAGCTCAGCTCCTCATAGTCGCCCTCCGGCGACGCGCCGTTGCCGGTCACCACGAAGCCGTGGGAAAGGTAGAAGGCTTTCGCCCGCCGATTGTTCACCAGGCATTTCAGCCGGTATTTATGCTGCGGCCATTCCGGCAGCGCCTGCAGCAGCGCCGTGCCGGCGCCGAGGCCTTGGAATTCCGGTCTGATGTAAAGCATGTGAATGAAATCGTCTTCCGGCCAGAGCGACAGGAAGCCGGCCAGTCTGCCATCGGCATGCTCGCAGACGAGGATCGTCTCGCCATTGGTATGAGCGGCGAAATCCTCGTGATGGAATTTGCCGGGATCGACCCAGACGAATGTCTGGCGGCGTACGGAAAGGTAGATTTCCGCAAGCATGTCGTGGTCTTCCGCCCGCGGCGGCCTGATGGTCCATGTCATGATGAGGGCTTAAACCAAGCTCCTGCCCTCGCCAAGCCCACCGCCAACGCCTTCGGTGCTCAATCGGCGGCCATTTTTGCGACGACGGCAGCATTGAAATCGGAGAAAAAGCCTTCGGCCAGCCTCTGCGAGGTCGAATCGAGCAGGCGGGCGCCGAGCTGGGCGAGCTTGCCGCCGAGTTCGGCCCTCGCCCGGTAATGCAGGATCGTCTCGCCGCCCCGCTCTTCGAGCACGACATCGGCGGCTCCCCTGGCAAAGCCGGCAAGGCCGCCCTTGCCTTCGGCCGACAGCGTATAGCTTCTCGGCGCATCGACATTGGCGAGCGTCAGCAGCCCATGGAAGGTGGCCGACAGCAGGCTGAACTTGACCCTGATCGTCGCCTCGAAGGTGTCGGGCGACAGCCGCTCGATGCTCTGGCAGCCGGGAATGCAACCGCGCATGATCTCCGGATCGTTGAGCGCCGCCCAGACCATGTCCCGCGGCGCCGCGATGCGTTCTTCGCCGGTGAAATCCATTCGATAGCCCCATCTCCGATTCGCTCACCTTATCCCAGCGGGAAAGCCTTTTGCCAAGGCAGAGAGGAATAGCTATGCCGTGATAGTTGGCTGCGTGCATGGCATCCGAGAAGTGCCGACGCGCAGTTGATCCGGCACGGTTTTCTAGGCTACTGCATAATTCAAAGGGTGCGGCAGAGGACGCAGCCCCGTCAACATACCCCGATAGAGACGCGGAAGAGCACGTTGAAACAGAAAGAACGCCGGCCGGGCCAGAAGAAAACGTCAGGTCCCTCCGGTGAAAGCCGCAGGGATGATCGGGCCGGCCGGCCGGCGAAGCCGGTTGCGCAGTCTGTGGCGGCCCGCCAGGCGGCGCGAGAGAGCGCGGTGCCAGTCGCAGCCGCGCGTCCGCTGACGACGCGCAGCGGCGAGCGGCCGGCGGAACGCGTGCCTGTCATTCTCGAATCGCTCGGCGCCGGCGATTTCCACCTGATCGACAGCGGCGACGGCCAAAAGCTGGAGCAATACGGCCCCTATCGCATCATCCGCCCGGAGGCCCAGGCGCTATGGCGGCCTTCGCTGGCGCCGCAAATCTGGGAGAAGGTCGACGCCGTCTTCACCGGCGATACCGATGAAGAAGGCACCGGCCGCTGGCGCTTCCCGAAGGCCGCACTCGGCGAGACCTGGCCGCTCAATCTGCTCGGCGTCGATTTCCTCGGCCGCTTCACCTCGTTCCGCCATGTCGGCGTCTTCCCCGAGCAGATCGTCCACTGGAGCTGGACGAAGGATCAGGTCGAAAGGGCCGGCCGGCCGCTGAAAGTCTTGAACCTCTTCGGCTATACCGGTGTCGCCTCGCTTGTCGCCGCCGCAGCCGGCGCCGAGGTCACGCATGTCGACGCGTCGAAGAAGGCGATCGGCTGGGCGCGCGAAAACCAGGCGCTTGGGCGCATGGAGAAGCTGCCGATCCGCTGGATCTGCGAGGATGCGATGAAATTCATCCTGCGCGAGGAGCGCCGCGGCAGCCAGTACGACATTATCCTCACCGATCCGCCGAAATTCGGCCGCGGCCCCAATGGCGAAGTCTGGCATCTCTTCGAGCACCTGCCGTTGATGCTCGATGTCTGCCGCGAGATCCTGTCGCCGCAGGCGGCCGGTCTGGTGCTGACGGCCTATTCGATCCGCGCCAGCTTCTATTCGATCCACGAGCTGATGCGCGAGACGATGCGGGGTGCGGGCGGCGCCGTCGAATCCGGCGAGCTGGTGATCCGCGAGGCGGGTCTCGACGGCAAAACGCCGGGCCGCGCCCTTTCCACCTCCCTCTTTTCCCGCTGGGTGCCGAAATGAGCAAGGACTTCCACGATCAGGGACCGCGCAGGGTCGGCCAGGTGAAGGAAGTCACCTCGCTCGCCAACCCCATCATCAAGAACATCAAGGCGCTGACGAACAAGAAGTCGCGGGAGGAAAGCGGGACTTTCCTCGCCGAAGGGCTGAAGCTCGTCATCGATGCGATCGAACTCGGCTGGACGATCCGCACGCTGGTCTACGCCAAGGCCGCCAAGGGCAAGCCGCTGGTCGAGCAGATGGCGGCCAAGACCGTCGCCTCCGGCGGGCTGGTGCTCGAAGTCAGCGAAAAGGTGATCGGCTCGATCACCCGCCGCGACAACCCGCAGATGGTCGTCGGCATCTTCGACCAGCGCTGGAAACCGCTCAAAGACATCCGGCCCAGGGAGGGCGAGACCTGGGTGGCGCTCGACCGCGTGCGCGACCCCGGCAATCTCGGCACCATCATCCGCACAGCGGATGCGGCCGGGGCTTCCGGCGTCATTCTGGTCGGAGAGGCAACCGATCCCTTTTCGCTCGAGACCGTGCGCGCCACCATGGGCTCGGTCTTTGCCGTGCCGGTCGCACGCGCAACGCCGGAGGAATTCCTCGCCTGGCGGAAATCGGCCGGCGTTTCCATTGTCGCCACCCATCTTGCCGGCGCGGTCGATTACCGCACGATCGACTACCGGAAGAAGCCGATCGTGCTCTTGATGGGCAACGAGCAGTCCGGCCTGCCCGAGCAACTCGCCAAAGAGGCCGACGCGCTTGCCCGCATTCCGCAGCAGGGCCGCGCCGATTCCTTGAACCTCGCGGTCGCCACCGCCGTCATGCTTTTCGAGGCGCGCCGCCATCTCCTCTCACTTGCCGAGGGCAAATGACCGAACAGACGCATGCACGTCCCGCGCTCTTTGCGCGCCCAGCGCCGATCCTCTTCTTCATCGTCGCCGCCGTTCTCATCGACCAGATCGTCAAGATCGCCGTCGACCATTACCTGCCGCTGCAAGAAGCCGTGCCGGTTCTTCCGATGCTGGCGCTCTACCGCACCTATAATCTCGGCGTCGCCTTTTCGATGCTGTCGGGCATGGACGGTTGGTTCATCGTCGGCATGCGGCTCATCATTGTCGCCTTCGTCATCTGGCTGTGGTATCGCACCGCCAAGGATCGCTGGCTCGCCCATCTCGGTTACGCGCTGATCATCGCCGGCGCGATCGGCAATCTGGTCGACCGCTTCGCCTACGGGCATGTGATCGACTACATCCTCTTTTACACCGAACGCTGGTCCTTCGCGGTCTTCAATCTCGCCGACAGTTTCATCACCATCGGCGCGGCCTGCGTCATTCTCGACGAGCTGTTGCTGCCGAAAAAGGCCGGCCGCTAAAATCTTATCGAATTCCTGAAGGCATTCGGAAGGGGCCTCATGTTAGCCACATAGCATGCACAACCTGGGACAGTTGCAGGAAAGATTGTCCGCCGCCTTCGGCGGACCCGCCGCCAAGCCGCATCAGGAGCGGATGGGGCAACCCTCCCCGCGCCCACGTGCAGCAGCACCTCAGGAAGCCAATCGGCGCCAGGCGCCCGCCCCGACACGGCGCCTGCTGTTCTACTGGCTGAGCGGCGCCGGCCTTCTCGCCGCAACGATCCTCATGCTGCTTGCCCATGCCGGCCATCCGCTGCTGCTGCCAGGCGGGCTTGTCGTTCTCGGCCTGGCGGTGCTTGCCGGTTACCTCGTCCTGACGTTCCGCCGGCGGGGGTCAAACACGCCCGGCCGCCAATCCCTGCCGGAGCGCAACGACGGCGCAAAGCTGTTCGCCGACGTGCACGACGTGCTCGGCGACATCACTGTCGGCCGCACCATGGACCGGCGCATCGTCTCCGCCAACGATACGTTTCGCCGTCTGACCGGACGGCTGCATCCGGAAGGACGCAGCTGCGAGGAGATCGGCCTCGCCTTCCGCCCCGGTCCGATCCCGCATTGCTACGATGTCGAAATCTCGACACCGGAAGGCCAGCGCATTTTCGTCTGGCGCGACGTCGTCACCCGCGATCCGGCGAACGGCCGCCTGCTGCTGCAGAGCGTTGCCCGCGACGTCACCGAAGAGCGGCTGATCGCGCAGAGCCGCGAGGAGGCCCGCCAGAAGGCCGAATATAATAGCGCCGCCAAATCCAGGCTGCTTGCCACCGTCAGCCACGAAGTGCGCACGCCGCTTTCCGGCATCCTCGGCATGACGCATCTGCTCGCCGAGACGCGACTGACGCAGGAACAGCAGAATTATCTGGCAAATATCCGCCAATCCGGCCACGCGCTGACACAGCTCGTCGAAGATCTGCTCGATTTCTCCACCATCGAGGTCGGCCGCTTCGAGCTGCACCCGCGCTCCGAATCCTTGCGCAAGCTGCTCGAGAGCGTCGTCGAGATGCTCGCCCACCGGGCACATGAAAAGGGTATCGAGATCGGCGCCACCGTATCATCCGACGTGCCGGAGCAGATGAGCTTCGATCCGGCGCGGCTGCGCCAGGTTCTGTTCAACGTCATCGGCAACGCCGTGAAGTTCACTCAGGTCGGCGGCGTCTTCATCCGCGTCTCGCTTGACGCCGGCAACCTGTTGATCACCGTGGCCGATAGCGGTCCCGGCATGACGGCGGAGGAGCAGGCCCGCGTCTTCGGCGAGTTCGAGCAGGGCGGCACCGTCACCGACAAGAGCAGCGGTACCGGGCTCGGCCTTGCGATCTCGGCGCGCATCATGCGCGAATTCGGCGGCGCATTGACGGTTGCCAGCGAAAAGGGCCTCGGCAGCGAATTCACCATCCGCTTTCCCGTCGATATCGGCAGCGAGCGGCCCGACCGGCGAAACACGCTGCTTGCCGGCAACAGCGTCGTGCTCTTGGCGCCGGCAGGTGCGGCGCGCACCGCCATCGCCGAGACCATCACCGCGCTCGGCGGCATCTGCCATCTCGTCGGCGACGGCGAGACGGCGCGGGAAAAACTGCTCGGCATGGCCAATGGCGGCGGCCGGCCGACCGATATCATCGTCGACCACCGCATGTCGGCGGAATTTTCCGCTCACCTTGCCGATCGCGCCGAAATCGCCGCACTCGGCCTGCGCAAGGTTCTGCTCGTCAATCCGGAAGAGCGCAGCGCCCATCCGCTCGACCTGTTCGATGCCTGGCTCATCCGGCCGCTGCGCGAACAGTCGCTGATCGATGTGCTGCGCGGGCGCATGCGCGGCATGGAAAAACGCGACGCGCTGAACGACAACCAGCCGGGCTTCGGGCTTTCGGTGGCGGAGGCGAGGGTGGCGGCGAGCGGACTCAGCATCCTGCTCGGTGAGGACGACCCGATCAACGCCATGCTGGTGCGCGTCGTCCTGGAAAAAGGCGGCCACAAGGTGCGTCACGTCGAAGATTTCGAGACGCTGCTCGATTGCGCCCTCGGCGAGGCCGATGCCCGTCCCGACATCATCATCAGCGATCTGTCGATGCCGGGCGGCAATGGCATCGACATGCTGGGACGGCTGCGCGGCCACGAACGGCGGCTCGATCTTGCGCCCGTGCCGGTGATCGTGCTGACCGCCGACAAGAGCGACGAATCACGCCGCCAGGTCTTGCTCAATGGCGCCAACCGGGTCATGGTGAAGCCGGTCGACCCGCTGCGGCTGCTGACCGAAGTTCAGGCGGTCGCCGCACTTTCTGCTCGCCGGGCAGAGGCGCGATAGAGCCCGTGGGGACCGGCACGCGTCTTGCCCCGGGAAATGCAATATGTCACTTTCCTGTCGTACAGAAGTGTTTTATGGCGTCGATAAGCCGGCAACCGGAGAATCGCCATGTCCTCCACCGACATTCTCAATCGTGACGTCACAGCCGAGGCTGCACGGCCGTCGACGGCTGCTGCCCAGAAGGACGGCGATATCCTTGGCCGCATCGGCAATCTGGAAACGCGCCTTGCCCGCACGGCGCGCGAGATCGACGCCGCCCAGGCGGTGCGCTACCGCGTCTTCGTCGACGAAATGAAGGCACAGCTGCCGCTGGACGCCATGCGCCGCCAGCGTGATGTCGACGCCTATGATGCCTTCTGCGATCATCTTCTTGTGCTCGACCGTGCGATCGAAGGCGATTCTGAAGACCAGATCGTCGGCACGTATCGGCTGTTGCGCCAGGATGTGGCCATGGCCAATGGCGGTTTTTACTCGGCTTCCGAATTCGAGATCGAGGGGCTTCTCGCCAAGCATCCGGACAAGCGCTTCATGGAGCTCGGCCGTTCCTGCGTGCTGCCGGAATACCGCACCAAACGCACCGTCGAGCTTCTATGGCAGGGCAACTGGGCCTATGCGCTGAAACACGGCATGAGCGCCATGTTCGGCTGCGCCTCGTTCCCCGGCGTCTATCTGGAAAGCCATGCGCTGGCCCTGTCCTTCCTCTACCATAATGTGCTGGCGAAGGATGAATGGGCCGTCGGCGCGCTGCCGCATCTCGCCCGCAACATGGACCTGATGCCGGTCGAGGCGGTCAACCCGAAGCGGGCGCTGATGGCCCTGCCGCCGCTCATCAAGGGTTATCTGCGCCTCGGCGCGATGGTCGGCTCCAGCGCCGTCATCGATCATGCTTTCAACACCACCGACGTGCTGATCGTGCTGCCGATCTCCAGCATTTCCGACCGCTACCTGAACTATTACGGCGCCGACGCCGGCCGCTTCGCGAGCTGATCGCAGTTTGAGCAATAGCGGCGGCTTTGGCCGAGGTCGTCGCTTCATGATGCCGATGATCCTCGCTTCGGCGCGCTGTGACGCCGGGATCGGCGACACGAACCTCTCGTAAGGCTTGCGCCGCGGCTGCCCCTCACCCTACCCCTCGCCGGGGTCGAGCCGCTGGTTTCGACCCCGATTGGTGGCGGCAGGCGGTTGAGGGCTGGTCCGCCGATCTCTCGGCCGGATGCCGTATGCGGATAAGCTTTACGAACCCGCCCCGTAGGCAGCGATCGCCGCCATGTTGACGATATCGCTGTCCTTGGCGCCCATCGAGGTGATCTGCACGGCCTTGTCGAGACCGACGAGGATCGGGCCGATCACCGTCGAGCCGCCGAGTTCCTGCAGCATCTTGGTCGAGATCGAGGCCGAGTGGAAGGCCGGCATGACCAGCACGTTGGCGGGGCCGGAGAGCCGGCAGAACGGATATTGCTCCATCACCTTGCGGTTCAGCGCGACATCGGCGGCCATCTCACCGTCATATTCGAAATCGACGCGGCGCTTGTCGAGGATCTTCACCGCCTCGCGCACCCGCTCGGAGCGTTCGCCGGAGGGATGGCCGAAGGTGGAATAGGCGAGCAACGCAACACGCGGCGGATAGCCCATGCGCCGTGCGAGGCCGGCGGCCTCTTCGGCGATATCGGCAAGCTCTTCGGCGCTCGGCATGTCGTGCACCGCGGTATCGGCAACGAAGACGGTGCGGCCACGGCACAGCGCCAGCGACACGCCGATGACGCGGTGGCCGGGCTTCTCGTCGATGCAGCGGCGCACATCCTCGAGTGCGGTCGAATAGTTGCGGGTGATGCCGGTCACCATGCCGTCGGCATCGCCGAGCGCCACCATGGTGGCGGCGAAATGGTTGCGGTCGTTGTGAATCAGCCGCTGCGCATCGCGGTGGAGATACCCCTTCCGCTGCAGCCTGGCATAGAGGTAATCGATATACGCCTCGACGCGGGTGGAGATGCGGGCATTGACGATCTCGAGGCCGGGGCGGTTGAGATCGATGCCGGCGCGCTCCGCCGTCGCCCGGATCAGGTCCTCGCGGCCGAGCAGCAGGGCGGTCCCGAGCTGCTGGTTGGCATAGGACAGTGCGGCGCGCAGGACCTGCTCTTCCTCGGCTTCGGCAAAGACGATGCGCTTCGGACGGCGGCGCACGCGCTCATAGAGGCTGGCGAGCGTCGAGGCGATCGGATCGCGGCGGGCCGAAAGCTCGCGGGCATAACCGGCCATGTCGGTGATGACCTTGCGGGCGACGCCGCTTTCGATCGCAGCTTGGGCGACGGCGACCGGGATGGCCGAGATCAGCCGCGGATCGAAGGGAACCGGGATGATGTATTGCGCGCCGAAACGCGGCCGGTTGCCCTGGTATGCGGCGACCACGTCATCGGGCACGTCCTCGCGGGCAAGGTTTGCCAGCGCGTTGACGGCGGCGATCTTCATCGCGTCGTTGATCGTCGAGGCGCGCACGTCGAGGGCGCCGCGGAAGATATAGGGGAAGCCGAGGACGTTGTTGACCTGGTTCGGATAGTCCGAGCGGCCGGTCGCCATGATGGCGTCGTCGCGGATGCGGGCCACCTCTTCCGGGGTGATTTCGGGATCGGGATTGGCCATGGCGAAGATGATCGGCCGATCCGCCATCGAGCGGATCATCTTGGCCGAGAAGGCGCCCTTCTGCGACAGGCCGAAAATGACGTCGGCCCCTTTCATCGCTTCTTCCAGCGTGCGGGCGTCGGTCTTTGCCGCATGCGCCGATTTCCACTGGTTCATGCCCTCGGTGCGGCCCTGGTAAATGACGCCCTTGGTGTCGCAGAGGATGATGTTTTCGGGCGCAAAACCCATCGCCTTGACCAGTTCGACGCAGGCGATCGCCGCCGCGCCTGCACCGTTGCAGACGAGCTTCGTCGTCTTCAAGTCGCGGCCGGTCAGCTCCAGCGCATTGATCAGGCCGGCGGCGGCGATGATCGCCGTGCCGTGCTGGTCGTCATGGAAGACTGGAATATCCATCAGCTCGCGCAGCCGGCTTTCGATGACGAAGCAATCCGGCGCCTTAATATCCTCGAGGTTGATGCCGCCGAAGGAGGGGCCGAGGAAGCGCACGCAGTTGATGAACTCGTCGACATTTTCCGTATCGATCTCGAGGTCGATGGAATCGACGTCGGCGAAGCGCTTGAACAGCACCGACTTGCCTTCCATGACGGGCTTCGAGGCGAGCGCGCCGAGATTGCCGAGACCAAGGATCGCCGTGCCGTTGGAGATGACCGCAACCATGTTGCCGCGCGCCGTGTAATCATAGGCCGTCTGCGGATCGGCGGCGATCGCCTTGACGGGAACGGCGACACCCGGCGAATAGGCGAGCGACAGGTCGCGCTGCGTTGCCATCGGCTTGGTCGGGTTGATCTCCAGCTTGCCGGGCCGGCCCATGGCATGAAAATCGAGCGCCTCCTGGTCGGTCACTGATGTCGCCGGCCGGTCCTTCTTATCGATATCGGGCATAAATCCTCCAACGTCCTGTGGGCGACGCTTTGCTCTTCCTCAAATGCTGTTGTCATCTATAGCGGCGCGCGGATAGGGTTGGCACCTGTTTTTTTGGGAAAAACTGCACCTCCGTGAACGCACGAATAGACACAGGAAATGAAGCCTTTTCGGCTGCCGAGCTTGCCACGGCGGAAAGCCGTGCCTCGGCGACGCCGATGATGGAGCAATATATCGAGATCAAGGCGAACAATCCGGGTTCGCTGCTCTTCTATCGCATGGGCGACTTCTACGAGCTGTTCTTCGAGGATGCGCTGGAGGCTTCGCGCGCGCTCGGCATCACGCTGACGAAGCGTGGCCAGCATATGGGCCAGGATATCCCGATGTGCGGCGTTCCCGTGCATGCCGCCGACGATTATCTGCAGAAGCTGATTTCGCTCGGCTTCCGCGTCGCCGTCTGCGAGCAGGTCGAGGATCCCGCCGAAGCAAAGAAGCGCGGCGGCAAATCCGTCGTCAAGCGCGATGTCGTGCGCTTGGTCACGCCGGGCACGATCACCGAGGAAAAGCTGCTATCGCCCTCGGAATCCAACTATCTGATGGCGCTCGCCCGCATTCGCGGCGGGGCCGAACCGGCGTTGGCGCTTGCCTGGATCGATATTTCCACCGGCGTCTTCCGGCTGGCAGAGACGGAAAGTTCGCGGCTGCTTGCCGACATCCTGCGCATCGATCCGCGCGAGCTCATCCTGCCCGATACGATCTTCCACGATGCCGAGCTGAAACCCGTCTTTGACGTGCTCGGCCGAACGGCGGTGCCGCAGCCGGCGGTTCTCTTCGACAGCGCCAGCGCCGAAGGCCGGATCGCCCGCTATTTCGGGGTTTCGACGCTGGACGGCTTCGGCAGCTTCTCGCGCGCCGAGCTTGCGGCGGCCGCAGCCGCCGTCGCCTATGTCGAGAAGACGCAGATCGCCGAGCGTCCGCCGCTTGGGCAGCCCGAACGGGAAAGTGCCGCCTCGACACTTTTCATCGACCCGGCCACCCGCGCCAATCTCGAACTTGCCCGCACGCTGTCGGGCGATCGCAACGGTTCGCTGCTGACCGCGATCGACCGCAGCGTCACCGGCGGCGGCGCCAGGCTTCTGGCCGAACGGCTGATGTCGCCGCTCACCGATCCCGGCCGCATCAATGCCCGGCTCGATTCGATCGGCTTTCTGATCGATGAACCGTCGCTTTGCGGCAAGCTGCGCGACACGCTGAAACATGTGCCCGACATGCCGCGGGCGCTCTCCCGCCTGGCGCTCGACCGCGGCGGCCCGCGTGACCTTGCGGCCATCCGCCAAGGCCTTCAGGCGGCGGGCGGCGTTGCGGCCATGCTCGCCAACGCCATGCTGCCGGAAGAGCTCGGCGAGGCGCTGGCCGGGCTGAAAGCGCTTCCCGCGAGCCTGGAAACGCTACTTGCCGAGACGCTTGCCGATGAACTGCCGTTGCTGAAGCGCGACGGCGGCTTCCTGCGCGACGGCGCCAGCGCCGAGCTCGATGAGGTCCGGGCGCTGCGCGACCAGTCGCGCCGCGTCATCGCCGGGCTGCAGCTGCAATATGCCGAGGAAACCGGCATCCGGTCGCTGAAGATCAAGCACAACAATATTCTCGGCTATTTCATCGAGGTCACCGCCGGCAATGCCGGCCCGATGACCGATACGGCCGAAGCCAAGGCCCGCTTCATCCACCGCCAGACGATGGCGAGCGCGATGCGCTTCACCACGACCGAACTTGCCGATCTTGAAAGCCGCATCGCCAACGCTGCCGACCGGGCGCTTTCGATCGAACTCGAAGCCTTCGACGGGATGACGGCGGCCGTTGTGGCTGAAGCCGAGGCGATCAAATCGGGCGCCCGCGCGCTGGCGGTGATCGACGTCGCCGCCGGCCTGGCGCTGCTCGCCGAAGAGCAGGCCTATTGCCGGCCGCAGGTCGACGGCTCGAAAATGTTTGCCATCGAGGGCGGCCGTCATCCCGTCGTCGAGCAGGCGCTGCGGCGGCAGGCGGGCGGCCCCTTCGTCGCCAACCATTGCGATCTTTCGCCGAAGGACGGCGCCAAGGACGGCGCCATCTGGCTGCTGACCGGTCCGAATATGGGCGGTAAATCGACCTTCCTGCGCCAGAACGCGCTGATTGCGATCCTGGCGCAGATGGGCTCCTTCGTGCCGGCGGCATCAGCCCATATCGGCATCGTCGACCGGCTGTTCTCGCGCGTCGGCGCCTCCGACGATCTGGCGCGCGGGCGCTCGACCTTCATGGTCGAGATGGTGGAGACCGCCGCCATCCTCAATCAGGCAAGCGACCGTTCGCTCGTCATCCTCGACGAGATCGGCCGCGGCACTGCGACATTCGACGGTCTGTCGATCGCCTGGGCGGCCGTCGAGCACCTGCACGAGGCCAATCGCTGCCGCGGCCTCTTTGCCACGCATTTCCACGAGCTGACCGTGCTGTCGGAGAAACTTGGCCGGCTATCGAACGCCACGATGCGCGTCAAGGAATGGGACGGCGACGTCATCTTCCTGCATGAGGTCGGGCCCGGTGCGGCCGACCGCTCCTACGGCATCCAGGTCGCCCGGCTCGCCGGGCTTCCGGCCTCGGTCGTGGCGCGCGCCCGCGACGTGCTCACCCGCCTCGAGGATGCCGACCGCAAGAACCCGGCAAGCCAGTTGATCGACGACCTGCCGCTCTTCCAGGTAGCGGTGCGCCGCGAGGACGCGGCTCGCGGGCCGTCCAAGGTCGAGGAGGCGTTGAAGGCGATGAGCCTCGACGACATGACACCGCGCGAGGCGATGGACGCGCTTTACGATCTCAAGAAGAAGCTGAAATAGGAGCGCGGCCGATGTTCATGGAAAAGCTGGTTCGCGAAACCGAGCGCCTCTCACTGATCTGCTCCATGCTCGACACGATGCGGCGCGCCGACCGGGACCGCGATGCGCGCGGCTGGACCTCGCCGATCGGCCTGCTGAAAATCACCCGCAGTTGCGCTATGATCTCGGAGCTCGCAACCGCGATCGCCAAGGCAGGTTATCGCGAATGCGACAGGCAGACGCTCGAAGAGATCCTGGGCGAGACACGGCAGGTGCTCTACGCGCTGAGAGCGCAGGCGGCCGACTGAGGCTTTTGCCGAAAGCCGCTGCTTGCATCAAAGCGTCCCGACCCTTGCCGCCGGCCAACACCATTTCGCCAAATTTAAAGGGTCTTGCAGTATGAGGACCTGTGTCAATCGCCGGGCAAAGAGGCTATAGCGCATGCAGACGAAACCAGCGGCAGGCCGCGAACCGGCAGCTCGGCATGAACAGGACGCCACTCCGGCGAAAGCAATGCGCGACCTCGATTTCTCCACGATCCTTGACACCGAGCTGCTGCAGAACCAGTGCGACGCCGTTGCCGAAGCCAACCGCAACCGGCCCGATGTCATGCGTACCGATCTCCTCGCCGTCCTGAAAAAGGCAAGCACCGAGGGCCGGCAGAAGGCGCGCGCGGCGCTAGCTGCCGACGGCAGCGGGCTCAACTGCGCCTACCGGATTTCCTGGCTGCAGGACCAGATCATCACGGTCCTCTACAATTTCGCCACCGCCCATATCTTTCCGCAACAGAAGGACAAGTTCGCCGTCACCGCCGTCGGCGGCTATGGCCGCGACACGCTGGCACCCGGCTCCGATATCGACCTGCTCTTCCTCTTCCTGCCGCGGCCGGCGGAAGAGACGCACAAGGCAGTCGAATTCATGCTCTACGTGCTCTGGGACATGGGCTTCAAGGTCGGCCACGCCACCCGTACGGTGGAGGAATGCATCGCGCTTTCCAAGTCCGACATGACGATCCGCACCGCCATTCTGGAGATGCGCTTTATCTGCGGGTTGCAGCGGCTGGAAACGGAGCTCGAGACCCGCTTCGACAAGGAAATCGTCACCGGCACCGGCCCGGAATTCATCGCGGCCAAGCTTGCCGAGCGCGACGAACGCCACCGCAAGGCCGGCGACACACGTTATCTCGTCGAACCGAACGTCAAGGAAGGCAAGGGCGGGCTTCGCGACCTGCACACGCTGTTCTGGATCTCGAAATATTATTATCACGTGCGCGACCAGGCGGAGCTGGTCAAGCTCGGCGTCCTGTCAAAGCACGAATACCGCCTGCTCGAGAAGGCCGACGACTTCCTCTGGGCGGTGCGCTGCCATATGCACTTCCTGACCGGCAAGGCCGAGGAACGGCTGTCCTTCGACATCCAGCGCGAGATCGCCGAAGCCTTCGGCTATCACACCCGCCCCGGCCTTTCGGCCGTCGAGCGCTTCATGAAACATTATTTCCTCGTTGCCAAGGATGTCGGCGATTTGACCCGCATCCTATGCGCCGCGCTCGAAGACCAGCAGGCCAAATCGATCCCCGGCCTTACCGGCGTCATCAGCCGTTTCACCCATCGCACCCGCAAGATCGCCGGCAGCGTCGAATTCGTCGAAGACCGCGGCCGCATCGCTCTCGCCGACGCGGAGGTGTTCAAGCGCGATCCGGTCAGCATCCTGCGGCTCTTCCATGTCGCCGACATCAATGGGCTGGAATTTCATCCCGATGCGCTGAAACGCGTCACCCGTTCGCTTGCCCTGATCGACAACAGCTTACGGGAAAACGACGAGGCGAACCGCCTGTTCATGTCGATCCTGACATCGAAACGCGACCCGGCGCTGATCTTGCGCCGGATGAACGAGGCCGGCGTGCTCGGCCGGTTCATTCCCGATTTCGGCAAGATCGTCGCGATGATGCAGTTCAACATGTATCACCACTATACGGTGGACGAACATCTGATCCGCACCGTCGACGTTCTCTCCGAGATCGACAAGTCGCGTTCGGAGGATCTGCACCCGCTCGCCAACAAGCTGATTTCGAACATCGAAGACCGCGAGGCGCTCTACGTCGCCGTTCTTCTCCACGATATCGCCAAGGGCCGGCTGGAGGATCATTCGATCGCCGGCGCCCGCGTCGCCCGCAAGCTCTGCGCCCGCTTCGGCCTGTCGCAGAAGCAGACGGAAATTGTCGTCTGGCTGATCGAGGAACATCTGACCATGTCGATGGTGGCGCAGACCCGCGACCTCACCGACCGCAAGACGATCACCGATTTCGCCGACCGGGTGCAGTCGCTCGACCGGCTGAAGATGCTGTTGATCCTGACGATCTGCGATATCCGCGCCGTCGGGCCCGGCGTCTGGAACGGCTGGAAGGGCCAGCTTCTGCGCACGCTCTATTACGAGACCGAGCTGCTGCTGGCCGGCGGCTTCTCCGAGGTATCGCGCAAGGAGCGGGCCAATGCCGCCGCCGAGGCGCTGCGCGGCGCGCTCACCGAATGGAGCCAGAAGGACCGCAACACCTATACCAAGCTGCATTACCAGCCCTATCTGCTCTCCGTGCCGCTGGAAGACCAGCTTCGTCATGCCCATTTCATCCGCCAGGCCGACAAGGCGGGCCAGGCGCTCGCCACCATGGTGCGGACCGACAGTTTCCACGCCATCACCGAGATCACCGTGCTGTCGCCCGACCATCCGCGCCTGCTCGCCGTCATTGCCGGGGCGTGTGCGGCGGCCGGCGCCAACATCGTCGATGCGCAGATCTTCACGACGTCGGACGGACGGGCGCTCGATACGATCCATGTCAGCCGCGAGTTTGCCGACGATGCCGACGAACTGCGCCGCGCCGGCACGATCGGGCGAATGATCGAGGACGTGCTGTCGGGGCGCAAGCGCCTGCCCGAAGTCATCGCCACGCGCGCGCGCAACCGCAAGAAAAGTAAGGCCTTCGTCATTCCGCCGTCGGTCAACATCACCAACAACCTGTCGAACAAGTTCACCGTCATAGAGGTCGAATGCCTCGACCGCCCCGGCCTCTTGTCTGAGATCACCGCCGTGCTCTCCGATCTATCGCTCGACATCCAGTCGGCCCGCATCACCACCTTCGGCGAGAAGGTGATCGACACTTTCTACGTCACCGATCTGGTCGGCCAGAAAATATCGGGCGACAGCAAGCGCGCCAATATCACCGCCCGGATGAAGGCGGTGATGGCCGAGGAGGAGGACGAACTGCGCGAGCGCATGCCTTCCGGCATCATCGCGCCGGCCGCCACCGCCCGGACATCGCCCCCAGCCGAAAAGAAAGCCGATTCCCCAGCATGAGTCTCGTCAAGAAATTCGCGACCGTCGGTGGCGCCACCCTCGGCAGCCGGATCTTCGGCTTCGCCCGCGAAACGCTGATGGCCGCCGCACTCGGCACCGGCCCGATGGCCGACGTCTTCTATGCCGCCTTCCGCTTTCCGAATCTGTTTCGCCGGCTGTTTGCCGAAGGCGCCTTCAATGCCGCCTTCGTGCCGCTCTTTGCCAAGGAGATCGAGGCGAACGGTACGGATGGGGCCAAGCGCTTTTCCGAGGAAGTCTTCGGCGTGTTGTTTTCGGTGCTGCTCCTCATCACCATCGTGATGGAGCTCTCCATGCCGCTGCTGGTGCGTTTTATCATCGCGCCGGGTTTCGCCGACGACCCCGAGAAATTCTCGATCACGATCCGCATGGCGGCCGTGATGTTTCCCTATCTCATGTGCATGTCGCTGACAGCGATGATGAGCGGCATGCTGAATTCGCTGCATCATTTCTTCGCCGCCGCCATCGCACCCGTCTTTTTGAACGTGGTGATGATCGGGGCGCTGTTCTATGCGCTCTATACCGGTGCCGATCCGTTGGCGACTGCCTGGTATCTTTCCTGGGGCGTGCTTGTGGCCGGCGTGCTGCAGCTTGCCGTCGTCTATGTCGGCGTGCTTGCGGCCGGCATGAGCATCGGCCTGCGCTTCCCGAAGATGACGCCGAACGTCAAGCGGCTGCTGATCCTGGCCGTGCCGGCCGCCGTCACCGGCGGCATCACCCAGATCAACCAGCTGATCGGCCAGGCGATCGCCTCCTCCCGCGACGGCGCGATCGCGGCGCTGCAATATGCCGACCGCATCTACCAGCTGCCGCTCGGCGTCGTCGGCGTCGCCGTCGGCGTGGTGCTGCTGCCGGAGCTGGCGCGCGCCTTGAAGGCCGGCCACCTGCGCGAGGCCGGCAACCTGCAGAACCGCTCGATCGAATTCGTGCTGTTCCTGACCATTCCCGCCGCCTTCGCGCTCTGGATCCTGTCCGACGAGATCATCCGCGTGCTCTACGAACGCGGCGCCTTCCATCAGGAAAACACCCTCGTCGTCGGCTCGATCCTGGCGATTTACGGCATCGGCCTGCCCGCCTTCGTGCTGATCAAGGCGCTGCAGCCCGGCTTCTATGCCCGCGAGGACACCAAGACGCCGATGCGCTTCTCGGCGATCGCCGTTGCGACCAACTGCGCCACGGCGCTGACACTCTTCCCCTATATGGGCGCGCCCGGCATCGCCGTCGCCGAAGCCACAGCCGGCTGGATCAGCACCGTGCTGCTGTTCACCACACTTTTGCGCCGCGGGCATCTGACCTGGGAATGGGCGCTGGCAAAACGCACCGCGCTGCTGATCGTCGCCGCGGCCGTCATGGGGGCGGCGATCGTCTTCCTCAAGCAGTATTTTGCGCCCTGGCTTGCCTCGGGCGCGCCGCTTCTCACCAAGATCGGCACGCTGGGGCTGTTGATTGCGATCTCCATGCTGGTCTATTTCGCCGCCGCCTTCCTGATCGGCGGAGCGAATCTCGGCATGATCCGGCGCAATCTGAACCGCAAGCCGGTGGCGGCAGAAGATGCATAAGCTCTAACAATCGACCCACCGCCTCCGCGGCCCGACATCGACATGGACGATGCCGTTGCAATAGGTGCCGATGCCGCCGATCCCCGGTGCGCTGCTTGCGGCGGCGATGATGGTGCGCTCCGACAGGCCCGGCATCCTGATATCGGCCGCCAGGCATTTGCCGTGCAGGGAGCCATGACGGCGGGGATGCGGCCTCAGGCCGGAGGTGATCATCGGACGGCGTCCAGTTTTCGCGGCGATATGCGACAGCACGGCCCGAAGACGCGCGGGAAAACAGCCGGCACGGACACTGACGGTCTGGACCGTATAGGCGAGGCGCGCCTCATGTTTCGGCAGATGAATGGCCGGCCTTTTGCTGTCTTGACCGACGGCGCTGGTTGCTGATTGTAGGGCGAAAAGGCCTGCCATGGCGAGCAAAGCGGGGTTCTGCATGGGTCCCTCCGAGTGGTTGGAACGGCGGCCATCCGGCCGCCCCTGCGCCGTCGAGGATTTTCAGTTCAATAAAAGCTTTTCTGTGAAATTTTATACTCAATTATAACTAAACAGCCTGATCAATTCGGCTTAAGACCGGGGCAATGTCTGCCTCAAAATGGAAAAAACGTCCAAACACAGGAGATCACATGACGATCCAGTCGCTTTTCCTCGTCACTCTGGTCGTTGACGATTACGACCGCGCCAAGGCCTTTTATTGCGACGCGCTCGGTTTCGACTGCCTTGAGGACAAGCCGCAGCCCGACGGCAAACGCTGGGTGGTCGTGAGGCCGAAAGGCGAGGATGGGGCGGCGTTCCTGCTGGCGCAGGCGGCCAATGCCGCGCAGCGGGCAGCAATCGGCAACCAGACCGGTGGCCGTGTCGGCTTCTTCCTGAAGACCGACGATTTCGCCCGTGATCATGCCGCCATGCTTGCGGCCGGCGTGCGCTTTCTGGAGGAGCCACGGCATGAGGTTTACGGCACCGTGGCGGTCTTTGCCGATCCCTATGGCAACAGCTTCGATCTGATCCAGCATGCCGCAGGCTGAACCTCTTGATTGCGACAGGCTGCCCGTGCATAAGCCGCGGCGTTAGCAACATGGGCGAACAGCCCTGGGGCCCTCCACCAGCCTATTGAGGACGACATGAGCGAATTCAAGAAACTCGTATTCTCCGGCGTGCAGCCGACCGGCAATCTGCATCTCGGCAATTATCTCGGCGCGATCCGCCGCTTCGTGGCGCTGCAGGAAGGCAATGACTGCATCTACTGCGTCGTCGACATGCATGCGCTCACTGCCCAGCTGGTGCACGAGGACATGCCGGGCCAGACGCGCTCGATCGCCGCCGCCTTCATCGCCGCCGGCATCGATCCGGAAAAACATATCGTCTTCAATCAGTCGGCCGTGCCGCAGCATGCCGAACTCGCCTGGATCTTCAACTGCGTCGCCCGCATCGGCTGGATGAACCGCATGACGCAGTTCAAGGACAAGGCCGGCAAGGACCGCGAGCAGGCCTCGCTCGGCCTCTACGCCTATCCGAGCCTGATGGCCGCCGACATTCTCGTCTACCGCGCCACCCATGTGCCGGTTGGTGAGGACCAGAAGCAGCATCTCGAGCTTGCCCGCGACATCGCCATGAAGTTCAACCTCGATTATGCCGAGCATATCGGCAGGAGCGGCTATGGCGTCGACATCACCGTCGGCGACGAGCCGGTGCATGCCTATTTCCCGATGGTCGAACCGCTCATCGGCGGACCGGCACCGCGCGTCATGTCGCTGCGCGACGGCACAAAGAAAATGTCGAAATCGGATCCTTCGGACCTGTCGCGCATCAATCTGATGGATGACGAGGATGCGATCTCGAAGAAGATCCGCAAGGCAAAGACCGATCCGGACGGCTTGCCGAGCGAGGTCGACGGGCTGCAGGGCCGGCCGGAAGCCGACAATCTGGTGGCGATCTATGCCGCGCTTGCCGACAAATCGAAGTCGGAAGTGCTTGCCGAATTCGGCGGCCAGCAGTTCTCGGTCTTCAAGCCGGCGCTGGTCGATCTCGCCATCCAGGTGCTGGCGCCGATCACCGGCGAAATGCGCCGGCTGATGGACGATACCAGCCACATCGATGCAATCCTGCGCAAGGGCAGCGAACGCGCAAGGGCTCGCGCCGAGGTGACGATGAACCAGCTGCGGGACGTCATCGGCTTCGTGTATTAAGGCACATCTCCTCTTCTCCCGGTTGGGGGAAGAGGAGCAAAAACTGAGCTTGCAATTTTTCCGCTTCGGGTGTCAGAGTCCGCGCCATGGTATCGAAGCGACTCTCACGGCTCGAAGGTCATCGCCGCAAATTCATGGCGGTGATCGACGGTACACCCGAATGCCAACGCGCCGTTCATTATGCCGGGCGGCGCGCGAAGAATTCCAATGGCGGGCTGGTGCTGCTCTACGTCATTCCCGACGGGGATTTCCAGCAATGGCTGGGCGTCGAGGCGATCATGCGGGCGGAAGCCCGTGAAGAGGCCGAGGCGACCGTCGCCAAGATCGCCCAGATCGTGCGCGAGACGATCGGCATCGAACCGGAAATCGTCATCCGCGAAGGCGGTGCGGCCGAACAGATCAACGCGGTGATCGAGGACGACCGCGATGTGGCGATCCTCGTTCTGGCCGCCGGTTCGGCGAAGGAAGGTCCGGGACCGCTGGTCTCGTCGATCGCCGGCCGCGCGGCGGCGTTTCCGATTCCGGTGACCGTGCTGCCGGATACGCTGACCAACGAGGAAATCGACGCCCTCTGCTGAGCCTATTTCTTGAGTACAAGTCTCTTGATTAGATCAGGCAATGGGCCTATTTTCTTTTGAAGAATTCTAAAGACGGCCGAGGTCTTGGGCCCGCCGCATGGAGAGCCAGATGTTCATTCAGACCGAAGCCACGCCGAATCCCGCCACGCAGAAGTTTCTGCCGGGCAAGGTGGTCATGGAAACCGGTACCGCCGAGTTCCGCAGCGCCGAAGAGGCCGAAGCCTCGCCGCTCGCTGCCCGCCTGTTCGAAATTCCTGGCGTCACCGGCGTCTATTTCGGCTATGATTTCATTTCCGTCTCCAAGGACGATGCCGAATGGCAGCATCTTAAGCCGGCTATATTGGGCTCGATCATGGAGCATTTCATGTCCGGCAAGCCGGTCATGGGCGACGCCTCCATTCTGTCCGAGGACTCCGATGCCGGCGACGAATTCTTCGACGAATGCGACGAATCGATCGTGCTGACCATCAAGGAGCTTCTGGAGACCCGCGTGCGCCCGGCCGTTGCCCAGGACGGCGGCGATATCACCTTCCGCGGCTTCAAGGACGGCAAGGTCTATCTGAACATGAAGGGTTCCTGCTCCGGCTGCCCGTCTTCGACGGCGACGCTAAAGCACGGCGTCCAGAACCTGCTGCGCCATTTCGTACCCGAAGTGCAGGAAGTGATTGCCGCTTGAAAATCTCGAATTCGTTCCGGCCGTTCATCTCTCGTTCGGCCGGACGGGTTTATGGTTAGCGACAAGAGTTTATTCGGAAATTGATGGCATGATCGTTCTGGCGCTCGACACGGCAGGTGTAGATTGCTCCGCCGCCGTTTATGACAGCGGCAGGAATACGGTGCTGGGGGAGGCATCGGACATGATCGGCAAGGGGCATGCTGAACATCTGATCGATATCGTCGACCGTGCGCTGGCTCAGGCCGATATGACGCTTTCCCAGATCGACCGCCTCGCCGTCACCATTGGCCCCGGCTCCTTTACCGGTATCCGCATCGGCGTTGCCGCAGCCCGCGGCTTTGCGCTGTCCCTGCAAATCCCCGTCGTCGGCGTCACCACGCTCGAAGTGATGGCGGCCGCAGAGCGTGAGAGGACGCCCGGCCGCGCGGTGCTTGCGGCCATGGACGCCAAGCGGGACGAAATCTATCTCCAGTCCTTTGCGGCGGATGGTTCTCCACTCGATGCACCGCGGGCGGCAAGCGTCGCCGATGTCCAGGCTTTCGCCGCCGGCTTCGACGGCGAGATCACCGGTTCGGCAACGCCGCTCCTGAAGGCGGACGCCGGCGGCGACCATGCCAACGTGTTTCCGATTTCGGTCGTGGCGCGCCTCGGTGCTGCTGCCGACGATGCCGGAAAGCCAAAGCCCCTTTATCTGCGCGGACCGGATGCCAAACCGCAGGCCGGATATGCGATTGCGCGACGAGTGTGACATGCTGGAAGCCTATCTGACGCTGAAGCCGGAATTCGAGATCATCGCCATGGAGCGCGAGGATTGCCGCGACGTCGCCGTCCTGCATGGCGAGCGTTTCGCAAGGCCCTGGGGCGACGGCGAGTTCCACAGCCTGCTGTCGCAGGAGACCGTGTTCGGCTTCGTCGCACGCCAGACCAATGCCATCCTGAAGAAGCCGCTGCCCGGCTTCATTCTTGCCCGCCAGGTCGCCGGCGAGGCGGAAATCCTGACGATCGCCGTGCAGGCGAAGGTCGCCCGTTCCGGGCTCGGCTGGCGGCTGATGCAAGCGGCGATGCGGGAGGCACGGGCGCGCGGCGGCGAGAGCATGTTTCTCGAGGTCGACAACGGCAATACGGCCGCCCTCGGCCTCTACCGCAAGCTCGGCTTCGAGAAGGTCGGCGAGCGCCAAGGCTACTACAAGCAGGAAAGCGGCGCCCTTTCCACGGCGCTTGTCATGAAGCGCGTTCTTCGGTAGTTCCGTGGCAGAGAGATGACAGGCCGACCGGCGCGACGACCGTGCGGGCGTTGTCGAAACGCGAATATTTTTGAAGGCGGGCCATGCCTGATGTAGCCAAGACCCTTGAGGAGCTTTGCGCCGAACGCGGCATGCGCATGACCGAGCAGCGCCGGGTGATCGCGCGTATCCTGGAAGATTCGGCAGACCATCCCGACGTCGAAGAGCTCTACCGCCGCTCGGTGAAAGTCGATGCGAAAATCTCGATCTCGACCGTCTATCGCACCGTCAAACTGTTCGAGGATGCCGGCATCATCGCCCGCCATGACTTCCGCGACGGGCGCTCGCGCTACGAAACAGTGCCGGAAGAGCACCACGACCACCTCATCGACCTGAAAACCGGCACGGTCATCGAATTTCGCTCGCCGGAGATCGAGGCGCTGCAGGAACGCATCGCCCGCGAGCACGGCTTCCAGCTGGTCGACCATCGCCTGGAGCTCTATGGCATTCCGTTGAAGAAGGACGATCTCTGAAGCAATGGCCGCCCGGGAGCAGCATCTTTGATCGCCTGGCTGCGCATCGCCTTGGCTGCGGCCGTCATCCTTGCCGTCAGCATCGTGCTCATACCGCTGCAGCTGCTGGCGCTGCGTTTCGACTGGCGGCTGCGCCGCCGGCTGCCGCGCATCTGGCACCGCATCAGCTGCTATTGCCTCGGCATCCGCGTGCGCGTGAGCGGCAGGCTGGAAGACCGGCGGCCGCTGATGCTCTGCTCCAACCATTCGTCCTGGATGGATATCATGGTGATGTCGGCCGTTGCCGACGTCGCCTTCATCGCCAAGATCGAGGTGGCCGACTGGCCGATCTTCGGCACGCTCGCCAAGCTGCAGAAAAGCGTCTTCGTCGTGCGCGAGGAGAGGCGCAAAACCGGCCATCAGGCCAATGAAATCGCCGGGCGCATGGCCGACGGCGAAATCATCGTGCTCTTCCCCGAGGGCACGACCTCGGACGGGAACCGGCTGCTGGAGGTGAAATCCTCGCTGTTCGGCGCCGCCGCGATGGCCGTGCCCGCCTCGCCGACGGGAACAGTCGTGGTGCAGCCGGTGGCGATCGCCTATACCCGGGTGCACGGCATCCCGATGGGACGCTATCACAGGCCGCTCGCCGCCTGGCCGGGGGATATCGAGCTCTTGCCGCACCTCATCGACATCGTCAGATGCGGCGCCCTCGACGCGGAGGTTTGCTTCGGCGAAGCAGTGGAATACCGCGCCGACACCAACCGCAAGGAGGTCAGCGCGACGATTGCCTCGCGAATCCGCAACCTCCTGAACAGCCGCCTGCGCGGGCGGGAAATTTCCTAAAACGCGTCGCGATCTTTCAGATGCGCTCCTCGCGCTCTAGCTCCTGGTTTTCTCGCATGTCGTTGCCGCAAGATCGCTGCACAGTTTTGCGCGGCTGCTAAAACAAGATTTTGATTTTCTCGGGCGGCAAAAACCACTACATAGCCGCCATGACACAGGACAGCGCCCTTCTCCAGGCCCCGGAGCCGATGCTCCGCGACGGCTCCAACAGCCGCAAGGTCTTTATCAAGACCTATGGCTGCCAGATGAACGTCTATGATTCCACGCGCATGAGCGATGCGCTCGCCCGCGACGGTTACGAGCCGACCGAGGACATGGAAGAGGCCGACCTCGTCCTTCTCAACACCTGCCATATCCGCGAAAAGGCGGCCGAGAAGGTCTACTCCGCGCTCGGCCGGCTGCGCGAGATGAAGAAGAAGAAGGCGGCGGACGGAAGGGACATGATGATCGGCGTTGCCGGCTGCGTCGCCCAGGCCGAAGGCGAGGAGATCCTGCGCCGGGCGCCGGCCGTCGACGTCGTCATCGGTCCGCAGACCTATCATCGCCTGCCGGAAGCGCTGCGGCGGGCCAAACAGGGCCAGCGCGTCGTCGATACCGAATATGCGATCGAGGACAAGTTCGAACATCTGCCGATCGCCGAGAGCCGGAAGATCCGCGCCCGCGGCGTCACCGCCTTCCTGACGGTGCAGGAGGGCTGCGACAAGTTCTGCACCTTCTGCGTCGTGCCCTATACCCGCGGCTCGGAAGTGTCGCGGCCGGTTTCCCAGATCGTCGAGGAAGCCGAAAAGCTGGTCGAAGCCGGCGTGCGCGAGATCACCCTGCTCGGCCAGAACGTCAATGCCTGGCACGGCACCGGGCCGAGGGGCGAGGCATGGAGCCTCGGCGACCTGCTCTACCGCCTTGCCGAGATCCCCGGCCTTGCCCGGCTGCGTTATACCACCAGCCATCCGCGCGACATGGACGACCGGCTGATCGAGGCCCACCGCGACTTGCGGGCGCTGATGCCCTATCTGCACCTGCCGGTGCAATCGGGCTCGGACCGCATCCTGAAAGCGATGAACCGGCGCCATACGGCCGCCGAATATCTGACGCTGATCGAACGCATCCGCACGGTGCGGCCCGACATCGCGCTGTCGGGCGATTTCATCACCGGCTTTCCGGGGGAGACAGACGCGGATTTTGAGGATACACTGAGACTTGTAGAGGAGGTGCGCTACGCGCAGGCCTTCTCGTTCAAATACTCGACACGGCCGGGCACACCCGGTGCGGAACTGAAGGACCAGGTGCCGGAAGAAATCAAGGCAGAACGGCTGGAACGCCTGCAAGCGCTTCTTTTGAAGCAGCAGCAGGAATTTGCCGAATCCTGCATCGGCAAGGAGATCGATCTGCTGCTCGAAAAGCCCGGCCGCATGCCCGGCCAGCTAATCGGACGTTCTCCCTGGCTTCAATCCGTGAATGTTGATGCAAAAGCATCGCAAATCGGTGACATTATTAAAGTGCGAATCACCGGAACCGGAACGAACAGCCTGTTTGCCGAACGCGCAGAGGCTGCGGTCTAACCCAAGGAGCCCGACCGCTTGAACGGACAAGAATTGGTTTCTTCTTCACCGCGCCACCCCCGCACGCCGAGCGACACCAATCACTTCGTCCTGACGTTCGAGAACAATCGGTTCGCCAGCGAGCTCTTCGGTCAATTCGACCAGAACCTCAAGCTGCTCGAGGAGCGGCTCAACATCGATGCGCGGGCGCGCGGTAATTCCGTCGTCATATCGGGCGACGTCGTGACCACCAACCAGGCACGGCGCACGCTCGACTATCTCTATGAAAAGCTTCAGAAAGGCGGCAGCGTGGAACGATCCGACGTCGAGGGCGCAATCCGCATGGCGGTCGCCGCCGACGACCAGCTCAGCCTGCCCACAATGGAGCGCAAGGCCAAGCTGACGATGGCGCAGGTCTCCACCCGCAAGAAGACGATCATCGCCCGCACGCCGACCCAGGACGCCTATATCAGGGCGCTGGAACGCTCCGAACTGGTCTTCGGCGTCGGCCCGGCCGGCACCGGCAAGACCTATCTCGCCGTCGCCCATGCCGCCCAGCTGCTGGAACGCGGCGCCGTCGAAAAGATCATCCTGTCGCGTCCGGCCGTCGAGGCCGGTGAGCGCCTGGGCTTCCTGCCCGGCGACATGAAGGAAAAGGTCGATCCCTATCTTCGCCCGCTCTATGACGCGCTCTACGACATGATCCCCGCCGACAAGGTCGACCGGGCAATCACCGCCGGGGTCATCGAGATCGCGCCGCTCGCCTTCATGCGCGGCCGCACGCTCGCCAATGCCGCGATTATCCTCGACGAAGCGCAGAACACCACGTCGATGCAGATGAAGATGTTCCTGACGCGCCTCGGCGAGAATGCCCGGATGATCGTCACCGGCGACCCGAGCCAGATCGACCTGCCGCGCGGCGTCAAATCCGGCCTGGTCGAGGCCCTGCAGCTGCTGAACGGCGTCGAGGGCATCTCGATCGTGCGTTTCAAGGATACCGACGTCGTGCGTCACCCGTTGGTCGGGCGCATCGTCAGGGCCTATGATTCCACCTATGCCGTCGATGCTGCTGAAGACGTCAGCCGGCAGGACTAATGGCCGAGCTCGACATCCAGATCAGCATCGAGAACATCGGCTGGCCCGAGGAAGAGACGCTGCTGGCTTTTTGCGGCCGCGTGCTCGGGGCAGCGGCAGTCTATCTCCGCGACAGCGAAAAGCAGCCCTTCCCGACGATACCGCCCGAGGTTTCGCTGGTCTTTACCGACGACGCCTCGATCCAGGACATCAACGCCGAGTGGCGCGGCAAGGACAAGGCGACCAACGTGCTCTCCTTTCCGGCCTTTCCGGTTCAGCCGGGAAAAATGCCCGGCCCGATGCTCGGCGATATCATCATCGCCCGGGAGACGGTGGAGCGGGAGGCCCATGAGCTCGAAAAGAGTTTCGACGACCACCTGACCCATCTTCTGGTGCACGGTTTCTTGCATCTTCTCGGCTACGACCATATGAATAGTACCGAAGCCGAAATTATGGAGGGGCTGGAGACTCGCATTTTGGCGCAGCTCGGCCTATCTGATCCTTACGAGGGTCAAGACCTTAAAATGGAACCATGAGCGACTTTACGACGAAGCCGGCGGCAGACGCCAAGGACTCCGAGTCATCCTCCTCTTCGGACGAGGCAGGCAGTAGTAGTCGGCCATCCGGCCGATCCCAATCCTTCTGGTCGCGCGCCGCGCGCATTCTCCGCCCGCAGCAGGGCTCGCGGCTGCGCGAGGATCTGGCCGACGCGCTGATGACCGACGCGGCCGGCGACGACGCCTTTTCGCCCGACGAGCGGGCGATGCTGCATAATATCCTGCGCTTCCGCGAAGTGCGCGTCGCCGACGTGATGGTGCCGCGCGCCGATATCGAGGCCGTCGACCAGAACATCACCATCGGCGAGCTGATGATCCTGTTCGAGGAATCCGGCCGCTCGCGCATGCCCGTCTATGCCGATACGCTCGACGATCCGCGCGGCATGGTGCATATCCGCGACCTGCTCTCCTATGTCGCCAAACAGGCGCGCAACAAGCGCCGCGGCCCGACAAAGCCGGCCGTTACCCTGCCGGCGATCGACGTTGCGCCCGAGAATATCCAGAAGCCGACGCGTTCGGCCAAGCCGAATTTCGATCTCGCCCGCGTCGACCTGCAGAAGACGCTGGCCGAGGCCGGCATCATCCGCAAGATCCTGTTCGTACCGCCGTCTATGCTGGCCTCCGACCTGTTGCGCCGGATGCAGGTGAACCGCACGCAGATGGCGCTGGTCATCGACGAATATGGCGGCACCGACGGTCTCGCCTCGCATGAGGACATCGTCGAAATGGTGGTCGGTGACATCGACGACGAACATGACGACGAAGAGGTGATGTTCAAGCGGGTTGCCGAAGACGTCTTCATCGCCGACGCCCGCGTCGAACTGGAAGAGATCGCCGCAGCGATCGGGCCGGATTTCGACATCAGCGAGCAGGTCGACGAAGTCGATACGCTGGGCGGGCTGATCTTCTCGGCCCTCGGCCGCATTCCGGTGCGCGGAGAGGTCGTCCAGGCGCTGCCGAATTTCGAGTTCCACATCCTCGATGCCGATCCACGCCGGATCAAACGGCTGCGCATCACCCGCAAGCGCCACGCGATCCGCCGCCGCGCCAAAGAGGCCGGCGACATCACGCCCGGCTCCGAGACCGGCGACGACCGCCCGGCCGAATCGACCGCCAACTAGTCAACGTGTCGTCATTCCCGAACCGCTGCGCGGTTCCTGACGACATGCATTAAAGCGTGTCGCGATCTTTCAGATTCGCTCCTTGCGCTTTAATTTAGCTCTTTGTTTTGCGCATGTCGTTGCCGCAAAATCGCTGCACACTTCTGCGCGACATGCTCTAACAGGACAAAGAGCCGCTTTTTTGAAAGACTGCGGATGGGTTGATTCGCGGTTTGATGGGAGTGCGCATGGAGCGGCTTGCGGACAGGGTTATCCTCGTCTGGGGGGTCAAACGGTCGTTGCTGGCCGTTGCCGCAGGGGCATTCGCCGTGCTGGCGCTGCCCCCCTTCGGCTTTTTCGCGGCGATGTTCCTCTCCTTCACGCTGCTCGTCTGGCTGATCGACGGGGCAGCGGCTTCTCCTGAAAGCGGGCTGATCGGCAGGCTGTGGCCGGCCTTTGCGGTCGGCTGGCTATTCGGCTTCGGCTATTTCGTCGCCGGCCTCTGGTGGCTCGGCCATGCGCTGCTGGTCGATTCGGAGGAGTTCGCCTGGGCGCTGCCGCTCGCCATCCTCGGTCTGCCGGCCGGTCTGGCGATCTTCTACGGGCTGGCTGTCGCACTGGCCCGCATCTTCTGGTCCGACGGCATGGGGCGGATCGCCGCACTTGCAGCCGGCTTCGGGCTGATGGAATGGCTTCGCAGCGTCATCCTGACCGGTTTTCCCTGGAACGCCATCGGCTACGGCCTGATGCCGGTTCCGCTGATGATGCAGTCGGCGCACGTGATCGGAGCGATGGGCGTCACCGCCCTTGCCGTCTTCGTCTTTTCCGCCCCCGCCCTTGTCGGCACCCGGCAGGGCGCACGCACCGGCATTGCGCTTGCCGTCCTGCTATTTGCCGCCCATCTCGGCTACGGCGCCTACGCTCTCTATCTGGCGCCGCGGCCGGCACCGTTGCCCGAGGACAAGCGGCCGGTGGTGCGGCTGGTGCAGCCGGCCATCGACCAGGCGGCGAAGATGGACAACGACGCCGATCGCAATGCGATCTTCGAGACGCATCTCAAGCTTTCGGCCGAGGCGCCGAGGAATGGCGGACGCAAGCCCAATATCATCGTCTGGCCGGAAACCTCGATCCCCTTCATCCTGACCGACAACCAGGATGCGCTGACGCGGATCGCCGATACGCTCGACGACGACCAGATCCTGATCGCCGGCGCGGTGCGCGCCGAGGAGATGGGACCGGGCACGCCGGTGCGCTACTACAATTCCATCTATGTGATCGACGGCCGCGGCCAGATCATTGCAGCCTCCGACAAGGTGCACCTGGTGCCCTTCGGCGAATATCTGCCCTTCGAAGACCTTCTCACCGAACTCGGCATCCAGAACGTCGTCGAGATACCCGGCGGGTTTTCGGCTGCCGCAAGCCGGCACCTGCTGGCGCTGCCCGGCGGCCTCAATCTTTATCCGCTGATCTGCTACGAGATCATTTTTCCTGATGAAATGACCGGCGACATAAAGGACGCCAACGCCCTCCTCAACCTCACCAATGATGCCTGGTTCGGCATGACGCCCGGCCCCTATCAGCATTTCCTGCAGGCGCGGGTGCGGGCGGTCGAGACCGGCCTGCCGCTGATTCGCGACGCCAATAGCGGCATTTCGGCGCTGGTGAACGCCCACGGAGAAATAATCGCCGGCCTCGATCTTGGAGAAACCGGCTTTATTGATGCAACTGTCGATAGCCTCAGTGATGGGTTCGGAACCACATACCCCCACCAGACATACTTCTGGTTGACCGAGGCTCTTTTGATTTTGATTGCGCTGATCTCGCGCGGAGGTTTTATTTTAGGGTTGAATTGACCAAAAACCCCTAAAATTGCATAGTGATGACAATCGGCGTTCCTAACGTATGTTGGAAGGTGGGTTCCCACCGACTGCAACGTGGCGTTTTGGGATGGATCAGGGGCATGCCGGTTTGGACACAGGTTGAAATTCGTAGCTAGGGCACGATCATGATAGAAAACAAGAAAAAGCCGAATCCCATCGACATCCATGTTGGCAGCCGCATTCGCCTCCGCCGAACGATGCTGGGCATGAGCCAGGAAAAGCTTGGCGAAAGCCTCGGCATCACCTTTCAGCAGATCCAGAAATATGAAAAGGGCACCAACCGCGTCGGTGCTAGCCGTCTGCAGAATATCTCGAGCATTTTGAACGTCCCGGTCTCCTTCTTCTTCGAGGATGCACCCGGCGAACATTCCGGCGCCATCGGCGGCATGGCCGAAGCCTCCAGCTCGAATTATGTCGTCGATTTCCTCTCCTCCTCCGAAGGCCTGCAACTCAACCGCGCCTTCGTGAAGATTTCCGATCCCAAGGTTCGCCGCAAGGTCGTGGAACTGGTCAAGGCGCTCGCGGCCGAAGCCGACGCCGACTGATCACAGCTCCCTTCGCAGAATGGAAGGCGGCCGAAAGGCCGCTTTTTTGCGTTTTTGGGGCAAAATTTGTCACTTTGTCGCGGATATAAAGATATATTTATGTCCTTCTGCGCTTGTCATCGGCGCTCGAACTGAGTACCTACTAGCAGGCTTTTATTCTTTGAGGGGAATCCCGGAATGCGCGCGAATTATCTCTTTACCAGCGAATCTGTTGCCGAAGGTCACCCGGACAAAGTGTGTGACCGCATCTCCGACGAGATCGTCGATCTGGTCTACCGCGAAGCGGCCAAGACCGGCGTCAATCCGTGGGGCGTGCGCATTGCCTGTGAAACGCTGGCGACGACCAACCGCGTCGTCATTGCCGGCGAAGTCCGCCTGCCGCCGAGCCTGATGAAGAAGGACAAGGACGGCAACGACGTCATCAATCCCTCGAAGTTCAAGGCCGCCGCTCGCCGCGCGATCAAGGATATCGGCTACGAACAGGACGGCTTCCACTGGAAGAAGGCAAAGATCGACGTGCTGCTGCACTCGCAGTCGGCAGACATCGCCCAGGGCGTCGACAGCGCCGCCGACCAGCAGGGCGACGAGGGCGCCGGCGACCAGGGCATCATGTTCGGTTATGCCTGCCGCGAGACGCCGGACCTGATGCCGGCGCCGATCTATTATTCCCACAAGATCCTGCAGCTGCTGGCGGTCGCCCGCAAGAAGGGCGATGGCGAAGTCGCCAAGCTCGGCCCCGACGCCAAGAGCCAGGTGACCGTGCGTTACCTCGACGGCAAGCCGTCGGAAGCGACCTCGATCGTGCTTTCCACCCAGCATCTCGACGAGAGCTGGGATTCCAACAAGGTCCGCGCCGTCGTCGAACCCTATATCCGCGAAGCGCTCGGCGAGCTGAAGATCGCCGATGATTGCAAGTGGTACATCAACCCGACCGGAAAGTTCGTCATCGGCGGACCGGACGGTGATGCCGGCCTCACCGGCCGCAAGATCATTGTCGACACCTATGGCGGTGCGGCGCCGCATGGCGGCGGCGCATTCTCCGGCAAGGACACGACCAAGGTCGACCGTTCGGCCGCCTATGCCGCCCGCTATCTCGCCAAGAACGTCGTGGCCGCCGGCCTTGCCGACCGCTGCACGATCCAGCTCTCCTACGCGATCGGCGTCGCCCAGCCGCTGTCGATCTATGTCGACCTGCACGGCACCGGCAAGGGCGTCTCCGAAGACCAGGTCGAAGCGGCGATCCGCGAGAATATGGACCTGTCGCCGTCGGGCATCCGCCGTCACCTCGACCTCAACAAGCCGATCTACGCCAAGACTTCGGCTTACGGGCATTTCGGCCGCAAGGCCGGCCGCGACGGCTCGTTCTCCTGGGAGCGCACCGACCTCGTCAAGGCGCTGAAGGAAGCCGTCAAGACCAAGGCCGCTGCATGACGGATATGGAGCGCCGGGGCCGGGCGACCGAAGCCTTTTTCGGTCGCCGCAAGGGCAAGGCCCTGCGCGAACAGCAGGCCGAGACGCTAAACAGCCTGCTCCCGGCATTCCTCGTCGACCTCTCGGCGGCTCCTCCGGAGCCGCTGACCTCACTCTTCCCGGATCCCGTCAAAACATTGCGGCTGGAAATCGGTTTCGGCGGCGGCGAGCATCTGATCCACCGCGCCTTGGAAGGGCCTGCGACCGGCTTCATCGGCGTCGAGCCCTTCGTCAATTCCATGCAGAAGCTGTTGTCGCGCATCGGCGAGACGGGGGCGCGCAATATCCGCGTCTACAACGACGACGCGACGCAGCTGCTCGACTGGCTGCCGGACGCGTCGCTCGACCAGATCGACCTGCTCTATCCCGATCCCTGGCCGAAGCGGAAGCACTGGAAGCGGCGCTTCGTCTCGAAGACCAATCTCGACCGCTTCCATCGCGTGCTGAGGCCCGGCGGGCTGTTCTGCTTTGCCTCCGACATCGACACCTATGTGAACTGGACGCTGCTCAAATGCCGCGACCATGGCGGCTTCGACTGGATCGCCGACAATGCTGCCGACTGGCTGACGCCCTACGAGGGTTGGCCGAGCACCCGCTATGAGGCCAAGGCGCGACGCGAGGGCCGGTCTTCGGCCTATCTGACGTTTCGGAAGATCTGAGTTTCAACGGCAGCTAAAGGGCAATAGTGACGGGCGTGCCGTGCGGCCCCCTCATCCGACCCTTCGGGCCACCTTCTCCCCAGCTGGGGAGAAGAGGGAACAAGGCGTGCCGACACTGCCCAAACGAATCTATCTGCTTAAAGGCACACCGTCCAATGGGGCGATGGCGAAGCGGAATTCTCCCTCTTCTCCCCAGCGGGGAGAAGGTGGCCCGAAGGGTCGGATGAGGGGGCCACACGGCACAGCACCAACGACGATGAAGCAGCGTCGCGACAATTAGGCACTATTCGACGGTCAGTGCAGGCTGACCGTCTTCAGTTCGTCCTCGGCGGCCTTGAAGAAGGTGCTGGAGCGGTTGTCCGTCAGGAGGATCGGCGTGCCGTCGGCGCCGAAGAGTGCCCAGAGATCGACGTTCGGATCGATATCCGGCGCCTCGGGGAAACACTTGGCGACCTCTTCGGTGCGCATTTTTCTGATGTAGGCGACCTCGCCGTTGCCGATGTGGGCAAGCTCGGATTTGGTCAAGTGAGACGTGGCTTCTTTCATCAACATTCCTGTTCCTCCGGAAGAAGGGACCAACGGTTCGACAAACCGTTGTGCTACTGTGAAACCGAAATGTTAATTTTCTTGACCATGCGCGCGGGTTCCGGACGAATTAGATCGACAGAGAGCAGGCCGTTCTTCAGGCCGGCGCCGAGCACCTGCATGCCGTCGGCAAGAACGAAGGTGCGTTGGAACTGGCGGGCGGCGATCCCGCGATAGAGATAATCCCGCTCGCCTTGCTCCACCTGGCGACCGCGGATCACAAGCTGGCTCTCCTCGGTGGAAACGTCGAGTTCTTCCTCGCTGAAGCCGGCCACCGCAAGGGTGATGCGCAGCCGTTCCGGCGCGCCGCTGTCGGCGGCGATGCGCTCGATATTATAGGGCGGATATCCGTCGCTCGCCTTGGAAATGCGCTCCAGCGTCTTTTCCATGGCATCGAAGCCCAGAAGCAGCGGGCTGGCGAAAGGGGTAATGCGGCTCATCTCTTTTCAAGTCCTTGATGCAAGCGACCATCCCGGACCTCAAGCGCAGCATCCGGATGCCGCTAATATGGGGACAGGACCCCGACGCTGCAAGGCGCGCGCGGCCTGTCGGCGACACCTCCCCGATTTTAAGCCCTCTCAAGTTTAAGATGACCGGAGCCCGCCTGCTTGCTTGACAAAGCGGCCCTCGCCTCGCATCAAAACGTGCCCCGTGCGAAATGTGCTGATTTGTGACGGGAAATGAAGAAGTGGTGCATGCCGCAGCAACCGGCATGGCGAGGACGGGACGGTCGCAATGGCAAGCGCAAGAAAAATCATCATCGACACGGATCCGGGCCAGGACGACGCGGCCGCCATCATGCTGGCCTTCGGCAGCCCCGATGAGCTGGAGGTGCTGGGGATCACGACGGTCGCCGGCAACGTGCCGCTTTCGCTGACCAGCCGCAATGCGCGCATCGTCTGCGAGCTCTGCGGCCGACCGGAGACGAAGGTTTTCGCCGGCGCCGACAGGCCGATCGCCCGCAAGCTGGTGACGGCGGAGCACGTGCACGGCAAGACCGGCCTCGACGGCCCCGAACTCTCCGAACCGACGATGGCGCTGCAGCCGGGCCATTCCGTCGACTTCATCATCGAGACGCTGCGCCGCGAGCCGGAAGGCACCGTGACGCTCTGCACGCTCGGGCCGCTCACCAATATCGGCATGGCCTTGCAGAAGGCGCCGGATATCGCACCCCGCATCCGCGAGTTGGTGATGATGGGCGGCGGCTTCTTCGAGGGCGGCAACATCACGCCGGCGGCCGAATTCAACATCTATGTCGATCCGGAAGCCGCCGACATCGTCTTCCGCTCGGGCGTGCCGATCGTGATGATGCCGCTCGACGTGACGCACCAGTTGCTGACCCGCAAGGACCGGGTGAAGCGCATGGCCGAGATCGGCACGGCGCCGGCAAAGGCGATGGTCGAGATGCTGGAATTCTTCGAACGCTTCGATATCGAGAAATACGGATCCGACGGCGGGCCGCTGCACGACCCGACCGTGATCGCCTATCTCTTGAAGCCGGAGCTTTTCAAAGGCCGGGACTCCAATGTCGAGATCGAGGTGCAATCCGAACTCACCGTCGGCATGACCGTGGTCGACTGGTGGCATGTGACGCAGCGCAAGCGCAATGCCCGGGTGATGCGCCATGTCGATGCGGACGGTTTCTTCGATCTTCTGATCGAACGTTTCGCCCGCATCTGATTTTTGGCTTTCCTTCTCCAGCAAGAGGGAAGGAAAGCGATCTCAGGCGTCCTTCTCGTCGAAGACGGAATTGGTTTCGGCTTCGGCCGGCTTCGGGCCGCCCTTGGCGACACCGACCATGGCCGGGCGCAGCACGCGCTCGCCGATGGTAAAGCCCGCCTGCACGACCTGGACGACCGTGTTATTAGGCACCTCTGAGTTCGGCACCTCGAACATCGCCTGATGGAAATTCGGATCGAACTTCTGGCCGACCGGCTCCAGCTTGCGCACACCATGGCGCTCGAGCGCCGACAGCATGGCACGTTCGGTCATCTCGACACCTTCGATCAGCGTGGTCAGGCCAGCATCGGCAGTGGCCTTGGCCTCCGGAGAGATGGCATCCAGCGCCCGGCGCAGATTGTCGGAGACGGCGAGCATATCGCGGGCGAAACCGGCGACGGAATAGGACTTGGCGTCCTTGACCTCGCGCTCGGTGCGGCGGCGCAGATTGTCCATCTCGGCGGCGAGGCGCAGATAGCGGTCGCGCAGCTCGCTGTTTTCGGCTTTCAAAAGCTCAAGCGGGTCTGGCTGGGCGGTCTCTTCCTGCACTGTATCGTTCTCGACGTAGGCGGCGGCGTCGGCTGCGGCATCGGCCGCAGTTGCGTCAGGTCCGTTTTTCGTCGTTTCATCGGTCATGACGGTCTCCGGTTGGTGTCTTCTGATGCGCCCGATATCGAGGTTTGACCGAAAAAAATCAAGTCTGCGTGACAAAGAAGCGAAAATTCCGCGGAGTTGTGCGCTAATGCATGTCGCCCGGAAGTGTGCTGCGGTTCCGGGATAACGACATGCATTAAAACAAAGAGCTAAAGCGCGTCAAAGCGGATTGCGCGAAAGGCGGGAGACGAGCTGGGCGGTGTAATCCACCATCGGCACGATGCGGGAATAATTGAGCCGCGTCGGGCCGATGACGCCGACAGCGCCGACGATCCGGTCGTCCTCGTCGCGATAGGGCGCGACGATCAGCGACGAGCCGGACAGCGAGAAGAGCTTGTTTTCCGAGCCGATGAAGATGCGCACGCCCGAGCCGCTTTCGGCCAGATTGAGGATCTCGATCAGGCTGTCCTTCTTTTCGAGATCGTCGAACAGCATGCGCAGCCGGTCGAGATCCTCGGCGCCACCGAGCCCTTCGAGCAGGTTGGCGCGGCCGCGAATGATCAGCTGGGCGGGCTTTCCTTCGTCGGGGCTGCCGGCCCAGACGGCGATGCCGCGCTCTACCAGATCACGCGACAGCGCATCGAGCTCGTGGCGGACATCGTCCTTCAGCCGGCTCAATTGTTTGCGGAGCTCCGGCAGGGTCTGGCCGGACATGTGCGCATTGAGGAAATTTGCCGCCTCCGTCAGCTGCGAGGAGGTGACGCCGGCCGGCAGCTCGATGATACGGTTTTCCACCTGATCGTGATCGCCGACGAGCACGGCGAGCGCCTTTGTCGGCTCGAGCCGGATGAACTCGACATGCTTCAGCACCGGATCGCTCTTTGAGGTGATGACGAGGCCGGCGCCGCGGGAAATGCCCGACAGCATGCGGCTCGCCTCGTTCATCATCGATTCCACCGGATTGCCGCCGCTTTCGGCCCGCACCTGGCGGTCGATATTGGCGCGCTCCTCGGCGGAGAGATCGCCGATCTGCATGAAGGCATCGACGAAGAAGCGCAGGCCGATCTGGGTCGGCAGCCGGCCGGCGCTGACATGCGGCGAATAGATCAGGCCGAGCTCTTCGAGATCGCTCATGACGTTGCGCACCGAGGCCGGCGACAGCGACATCGGCAGGAGGCGTGACAGATTGCGCGAGCCGAGCGGTTCGCCGCTTTCCAGATACCCTTCGACGATGCGGCGAAAGATTTCCCGGGAGCGCTCGTCCAGCACGGCAACGGCATCCGAAACCGACGTCGACCTGGTGCCCATGAACCTCTCGAACCCAAACTGATGATGCTTCCCGAAAATATAGTCAAACTCGCCCCCGTGGCAAAAGGGAATTTGCAAATAGGCGCCGCCAATCGTAGAAGCGGTCAGCAACTCCAGGAGATAAGAATGCGGCCTTCAGGCAGAAAAACCGACCAGATGCGCAAGGTCTCATTCGAGCGCAACTTTTCCAAGCATGCGGAAGGCTCCTGCCTGGTGAAGTTCGGCGATACGCATGTGCTCTGCACCGCAAGCCTCGAGGACAAGACGCCGCCGTGGCTGCGCAATACCGGCAAGGGCTGGGTGACGGCCGAATACGGCATGCTGCCGCGGGCGACCGGCGAACGCATGAAACGCGAGGCCGCCGCCGGCAAGCAGGGCGGCCGCACCCAGGAAATTCAGCGGCTGATCGGCCGGTCGCTGCGCGCCGTCGTCGATCTGCAGGCGCTCGGCGAACGGCAAATCACCCTCGATTGCGATGTCATCCAGGCCGATGGCGGCACGCGGACCGCATCGATCACCGGCGGCTGGATCGCGCTTTACGATTGCCTGAAATGGATGGAAAGCCGCAACATGATCAAGGTCGACCGGGTCCTGAAGGATCATGTCGCCGCCATCTCCTGCGGCGTCTTCGCCAGCCAAGCGGTGATCGACCTCGACTACCTCGAGGATTCCTCGGCCGAGACCGACGCCAATTTCGTCATGACCGGCGCCGGCGGCATCGTCGAGATCCAGGGCACGGCCGAAGGCACGCCGTTTACCGAAGAGGAATTCACCTCGCTGATGGGTCTTGCCAAGAACGGCATCGGCGAACTCGTCGCCCTGCAGAAACAGGCGATTGCGGGATGAACCCCATGCTGGAAGGCATGCTGGAAACGGCGCTCTATGCGCGGGATCTCGATGCGGCCGAGGTCTTCTACGAAGACGTTCTCGGACTTGAAAAGATCACCCGTGCGGCCAACCGGCATGTCTTCTTCCGCTGCGGCCCCGGCGTGCTGCTGATCTTCAACCCCGAGGAGACGGTAAAGCCGCCGGCGCCCAATGCCCTGCAGGTGCCGCCACACGGCACGAGCGGCGAGGGCCATGCCTGCTTCCGGGTCTCCGGCCGCAATATCGATGCGATGGCCGAACGGCTGAAAGCGGCGGGTGTGGCGATCGAATCCGAGGTGCATTGGCCGAACGGCGGCCGCTCGATCTATTTCCGCGATCCTGATGGCAACAGCCTGGAATGCGCGGAGGCCAAAATCTGGGGCATCGAACAGGATATCTGAATGCGCAAGCTTGAAACGAAGACCATCGTCGTCGCCAGCCACAATGCCGGCAAGATCCGCGAGATCCAGGAACTGATCGGTCCGCTCGGCTTCACCGCCAAATCGGCCGCCGAGCTGAATTTCGTCGAGCCCGACGAGACCGGCACCAGCTTCGAGGAAAATGCGACGATCAAGGCGGTCGCCTCGGCCAATGCCGCCGGCATGCCGGCGCTGTCGGACGATTCCGGGCTGGTGGTCGATGCGCTCGGCGGCGATCCCGGCGTCTACACCGCCAATTGGGCGGAAAGAGCCGACGGCACGCGCGATTTCGACATGGCGATGGCGAAGGTGGAAAAGGCGCTGCAGGATGCAGGGGCGACGATGCTTGAACAGCGCACCGCGCGTTTCGTCAGCGTGCTCTGCCTCGCCTGGCCGGACGGGCATACCGAGCTCTTCCGCGGCGAAGTGGAGGGCAATGTCGTCTGGCCGCCGCGCGGCACGCAAGGCTTCGGCTACGATCCTGTCTTCCAGCCGGAGGGCTACGGCGTTACCTTCGGCGAGATGAGCGGCGAGGAAAAACACGGCTGGAATATCGGCAAGCCGCAGGCGCTGTCGCACCGGGCGCGCGCCTTCAAACTCTTCGTCGAAACCTGCCTGGAGGCATAAGGTCACCACGTGGACAATTTCGATACGCCAGGCTCCTCGCGCGATGCGGCGCTGCTGCCCGATACCGGCGAGCCCGGCTTCGGCGTCTATGTCCATTGGCCCTTCTGCGCGGCGAAGTGTCCCTATTGCGACTTCAACAGCCATGTGCGCCACCAGCCGGTGGATCAAGAGCGCTTTGCCGCCGCCTTCCTGAAGGAGACGGCGGCGGTAAGGGCGATGAGCGGGCCGAAGACGGTGACGAGCATCTTCCTTGGCGGCGGCACGCCCTCGTTGATGCAGCCGGAAACGGTTGCCGCCATTCTCGACGGCATTGCCCGGCACTGGCACGTGCCTGATGGTATCGAGATCACCATGGAGGCCAATCCTTCCAGTGTCGAGGCCGAGCGCTTCCGCGGCTACCGGGCGGCCGGCGTCAATCGCGTCTCGCTCGGGGTGCAGGCGCTTGATGATCGCGACCTGAAATTCCTCGGCCGGCTGCATGACGTCGCCGATGCGCTGAAAGCGATCCGGCTCGCGCGCGACATTTTCCCGCGCATGTCCTTCGATCTCATCTATGCCCGGCCGGACCAGACGGTCGAGGACTGGGAAAGGGAGCTGAAGCAGGCGATCGCCTATGCGGTCGATCATCTGTCGCTCTATCAGCTGACCATCGAGGAAGGTACGCCCTTCTACGGCCTGCACAAGGCAGGCAAGCTGATCGTGCCGGATGGCGAGCAATCGGCCGTGCTCTATGAGGCGACGCAGGAGATCACCGCGCGCGAGGGCATGCCCGCCTATGAGGTTTCCAACCACGCCCGGCCGGGTGCGGAAAGCCGGCACAATCTGACCTACTGGCGTTACGGCGATTATGCCGGCATCGGGCCGGGCGCGCACGGCCGGCTGACGCGCGGCCGCGAAAAAATCGCGACGGCGACCGAGCGCAAGCCGGAAGCCTGGCTCGACATGGTCGAGCGGGACGGCCACGGCATTCTCGACGAGGAGCGGCTGGGTTATGAGGAGCAGTCCGACGAATTGCTGCTGATGGGGCTGCGGCTCAGGGAAGGTGTCGACCTGGCCCGTTGGCAGCAGCTTTCCGGCCGCGAGCTCGATCCGAAGCGGGAAGAGTTTCTGCTCGAACATAAATTCATCGAGCGGATCGGCAATTCACGGCTGCGCTGCACGCCGGCGGGCATGCTGATCCTCGATTCCGTCGTCGCCGATCTCGCCTGCTGACATCAGGACAACGGATTGTTTCCAGCGCGGCAGCGATGTCGCCATCCGCGCCGGAAACCATGTTCACCTGTGCTACTGCATAATTCCTTAAATCGAAATCGATTTAAGGATAAAATTATGCAGCAATTCAAAGTGCTACAGCGCCTTTTGCGCGTCTGAAGAGACGCGCGGCGCTGTAGTGGCGCCCGCCTTGAACAGGCTGCCGGTCGGCGTCTTCAGGAACATCTCCAGCGGAATATGCTCCTGATGCAGGAAGCCGGTCGCCGGCAGCAGCCCGTCACGGACCATCTCGATGACGGCGACGACGGAGGCCGACGTCGTCCAGGCGATCGCCGTGCGGCGCGCGCCGGCAATGTCGATCGGATAATAGGCGCGCACGAATTCCTTGCGGCGCAGGCTGCCATTCTCCGTCCCCTCGGCGGCGACGTGGACATAGACGACGTCGTCTTCGACGGGCGGCTTGGCATTGGTCAGAATCTCGCCGGCGAGTGCGCGCTTGTCGCGCATCAGAAGCTCATGGAAGAAGAAGTTCATCAGTTCCATATGGCCGGGATAACGCATGGTCTTGTAGTCGAGATTGTCGATCTTGCCGAGCATGGTGTCGCACATGGTGCCGAGTCCGCCCGAGGTGGTGAAGGCTTCGAGCTTGACGCCGCCGACATAGATGGTCTCGTGCCATTCCATCGGCGAGACCAGCTTGCGCACACCGCCCTCGATGACCTCGCAATCGTTCAGATATTCGTTGACGACGCCTTCCGGCGACCAGTTGAAGGCATAACCGAGAAGGCCGGTCGGATGCTGCGGCAGGGCGCCGACGCGCATGCGGATCGAGCGGCAGCGCTCGAAGCCGTCGGCAAGGCTTGCGCCGACGATGCCGACGAAACCCGGCGCCAGGCCGCATTGCGGCGCCATCAGTCCGCGGGCCGTCTTCGACAGTTCGATGATGAAGTTGGTTGTGGGAACGTCTTCGGTCAGATCGAAATAATGGATGCCGGCAAGATGGGCGGCGCGGGCCAGTTCGATGTTTAGATGGTAAGGAAGGCAGGAGAGCACCGCCTCGACAGTGGAGAGCAGTTCGCCAATGACCTGAGCGTCGGAAATATCGCCGGTGCGGCACTTGAAGGGCAGATCGCCCAGCGGCAATTGCGCGTCGACGCCGATGACCTCGAAGCCGCCTTCATGCAACAGCGTCGCCGCCAGCCGTCCGACCTTGCCCAGGCCGAGAACGGCAATCTTTTTAAAACTCATGCATATCCTCCCACGCGCCCGCTCGGCGCTTTCATTTTTGTCCGATGCGCGCCGCTCCAAATCGGACGTGCACGGGATGGCCGGAGGTATAGAATAAAAAGCTTATAAAGGAAAACGGCCGGGATCGCTCCCGGCCGTCGAATTCCCTCGAAAATCCACCACTTATTCGTTGATCAGCCGCTTCAGCAGCTCGATTTCGTGCGAAAGCTTGGTGTCTCCCGATATCAGCTCCTCGATCTTGCGCACGGCGTGCAGCACGGTCGTGTGATCACGCCCGCCGAAACGGCGGCCGATCTCGGGGAAGGAGCGCGGTGTCAGCGTCTTCGACAGATACATGGCGATCTGGCGCGGCTTGACGATGACGCGGGTGCGGCGATTGGAGACCAGTTCCTGGCGCGAGACATTGTAGTGCCTGGCGACGATGCGCTGGATATCCTCGATGCGCACACGGCGCGGCTCGCCGGAGCCGACGAGATGGGCGAGCAGTTCGTCGACGCGCTCGATCGACAGGTTCGGCTCGAAGGAGCGACGGAAGATCAGCTGGTTGAAGGCGCCTTCGAGTTCGCGGCCGCTGGCCGTGATGTTGCGGGCGACGTGCTGGAGCAGGTCGGCCGGAATTTCGAGCGACGGATCCTCCAGGCGGGCGGCCGCAAGGCGCCGCTTGAGGATTTCGAGACGCATTTCGTAATCCGGCGCGTCGAGTTCGATCGCCACACCGCCCTGCAGGCGCGAGCGGACGCGGGGATCGAGCGATTCCAGCTCCCAGGGCGCGCGGTCGGCGGCGACGACCACCTGCTTGGCGCTGTCGAGCAGCATGTTGAGGAGATGGCAGAATTCGTGCTGGATCATCTTGCCCTGCAGGAACTGCATGTCGTCGATGATCAAGAGGTCGATGTTGCGCAGCGAATCCTTCAGCGTCAGCGCGTCGTTGTCGCGGATCGCGGTGGCGAAGCGCCACATGAAATATTCCGCCGTCAGATAGACGACGCGCAGAGCCCGCGGGTTCTGCACCGCCGCATTGGCGATCGCCTGCAGCAGGTGGGTCTTGCCGAGCCCGACCGTCGAATGGACGAAGAGCGGATTGAAGCGCACGGCGCCGGAACCGGCCTCAGCAATCGTCTTGGCAGCCGCAAGCGCGACGCGGTTGGAGCTGCCTTCCACGAAAGTTTCGAAGGTGAAACGGCTATCGAGCGGCGAACCGAAGAGCGGCGAACCAAAGCTTGCCGGCCTTGCAGCGGCAACAGCCGAAACCGTCTGCTGGACGGCCTGGCCGGCCGGCTGGGCGCTTGGCTGGCGGCGCATCTGCGCGGGAGCAGCCGGCTCGGGCTGGACCACCTCGTCGGCGGCCTTCATGCCGCTGCGCGTCGCCGTGCGCACCAGGATTTCGATCTTCAAGATTTCCGGATCTTCGGCCTGGAACAGACCGGTGATGAGATCGAGATAACGATTGTTGATCCACGACTTCAGGAAGGTCGTGGGCACCGACAGGCGAACGACGCTCTTCGATACCGAATGCAGCTTCAACCTGGCAAACCAGCTGGCATAGACATCAGGGCCGACCTGGGCCTTCAAGCGCGCGCTGACGCGCTCGAACAAAATGCTCTGCTTCATTTCCGCCTTTGCTTCCCCCATTTCCAGGCGAATGGAGCCGAACGCCTGCGGTGCCGCATCCCCGTTGTCGTGCCCGCCTGCCGTCATCGTATTCATCTGCATAATGCCGCCTTTCAATTCCACCGGGCGGCCTCCGCTAAAACAGCCGCCCGAGCATTCCCCGCCTTTGACGGGCTGGCGGCATCCTCATGAAGCCACTCGCCTGCCGGTTCACTCAAACATGGCGCAGAACACCGGTGCAGGTACCGCGTTCATGCGGCGACCTTCATCGGCCTTCCGTGCCAGGCTGGCGGTCGATCCTCGTTTTCGGCCGACCAGCCCGAACGCAATATTACTATCCCTATCCGGCAGCTCACGTTAAACGTGTGGTTGCCATAGGCACAAAACATCCCTGCCCCGTAACAGCCACGTTACGGCTCAAATCCGTCGAGTGCTTGAAAAAACGGAAGCGCAAGGCTCCGTAACAAATGGCACAAACTTATCGCCCTGCCGACGTGGCAGTTAAGACCGAGCCTCTGCAGGTGATGTCCGCGCCCTTTGTTGGAAGCCATTTAGGCAGGATCAAATGGCAAGATCAACGATGAATTTTACGCAAAATTAAGATGCGGCCATTGACTCCGTCCGCCCTTTTCGGGCGTCACACCAGCGTCAAAAAAGAATCGCTTTTGAATCAAGGAGATTCCCCGTTCGGGCTATTTTGACACGCAAAGAAAGAAAAAAAATAAAAATCTTCTTGACTCGCCCAGGGTCCCCGGAGCGCAGGCCAGAGTCGCGCGGCGCGAAAGCATCCTTGCGCAAGCTATTGTTTTTCAAAGACTTTTCCTGTCATGGCGTTGACACGAAACAGTCGTGCGATTAACCATGAAGACGCCAATCAGCGGAATCGAAAAAGCCCGGTAAAATTACCGGGCTAATCATAACGAGGAGGTCGTTAACGGAAGATTACGCGGTCGCGGAGACCGAAAGAGCCTTCACACGAGCGGCCAGGCGCGAGACCTTGCGCGATGCCGTGTTGGAGTGCAGCACGCCCTTGCTGGCGGCGCGGGCAAGCTCCGGCTGGGCGGCCAGGAAAGCGGCCTTCGCCTTGTCGGCGTCACCGGATGCGATAGCCTCTTCGACCTGGCGAACGAAAGTGCGAACGCGCGAGCGACGAGCCTTATTGACGTCGGTACGGCGGGCGATCTTGCGGGTCGCTTTTTTCGCCGAAGTTGTATTGGCCATGGATGCCTCTCTCAAGAATTCGAACAAACTCCGCCATTACCGCGGGCCCTGCGGCCACAAAATCCAGCAATGCGGGAGCAATCGCGGAAAACCAGAGCGGCTTTCCGAACCGTGGGCGGGCATATAACCCTAAAGCCGGCCCACGTCAACGCGGATTTTCAAGCTTTCCAGCCGGAAGCATCGAAAAGCATTCAACGGTGCTGAAAGGCAGGTTTGCGCTTCTCGACAAAGGCCGCCATGCCTTCTTTCTGATCATCGGTAGCAAAGAGACTGTGAAACAGACGGCGCTCGAAGCGAAGCCCCTCCTCCAGCGTCGTCTCGAAGGCACGGTTGACCGCCTCCTTGGCCATCATCACCGAGGGCTGCGAAAGGGAAGCGATCTTTTCCGCCGCGGCAAGCGCCTCGTCGAGCAGACGCTCGGGCGCCACCACACGCGAAACGAGTCCCGATCGTTCGGCTTCCGCCGCATCCATCATCCGGCCGGTCAGGACGAGATCCATCGCCTTCGCCTTGCCGACGGCGCGCGTCAGCCGCTGCGAGCCGCCCATGCCGGGGATGACGCCGAGGGTGATTTCCGGCTGGCCGAACTTCGCCGTCTCCGAGGCGATGATGAAATCGCACATCATGGCAAGCTCACAGCCGCCGCCGAGGGCAAAGCCGCTGACGGCGGCGATGACCGGCTTGCGCGCCTTGGCGATGTCGTCCCAGCCGCTGATGAAATCACTCTTATAGATGTCGGCGAACTGGAGCGACTGCATCTCCTTGATATCGGCGCCGGCGGCAAAGGCGCGCTCGGAGCCGGTGATGACGATGGCGCCGATCGCCTCGTCGGCATGAAAGGCGGCGTAGGCCGCCTTCAGCTCCTTCAGGACGGTGGAATTCAATGCATTCAGCGCCTGCGGGCGGTTCAGCGTGACGAGGCCGATATTGCCTCGGGTTTCGACGATCAATGTCTCGTAAGCCATGCTGGTCTCCCGGTTCTCTCTTATTTCTGGCAGGCGGCGCAATAGAAGGTGGAGCGACCCGCCTGCACGATACGGGCGACCGTACCGCCGCAGCCGGGCGTGCCGCAAGCCTGACCTTCGCGATCATAGACGGAGAAGGAATGCTGGAAATAACCAAGCGATCCGTCCGTCTGGATATGGTCGCGCAGCGAGGATCCGCCGGCGGCGATCGCATCGGCGATGACGTCGCGGATCGAGGCGACGAGCAGGCCGAGCTTTTCCTTCGGCTTGCCGCCCGGCGTCACCAGGGTGCCGGCGGCGCGAATCGGCGAAAGATGCGAACGCCACAGCGCCTCGCAGACATATATATTGCCGAGACCGGCGATGTTCTTCTGGTCGAGAAGCGCGCTCTTCATGGGCTGAGCCTTGTCGCGGAAACGGTCGGCGAGATAGGCGGCGCCGAGATCGTTTCCCGTCGGCTCCGGGCCGAGATCGCGGAAGAAAGGGTGGGCGGCGAGATCGGCACGTCTTACCATATCCATGAAGCCGAAACGGCGCGGGTCGTTATAGACGACGCGGCGCGGGCCGCCCGAGCCCTCGAGATGAAAGACGACATGATCGTGCTTCTCGTCCTTGGTGCGGGCATGGTAGAATTCGCCCGGCATCGCCGAGGCCGCACCCTCCTCGATACGGAAGGAACCGGACATGCCGAGATGGGAAATCAGTGTATTGCCGTCATCGAGATCAACCAGCAGATATTTGGCGCGGCGGCCAAGCCCGATAATGGTGCGGCCGGAAACCCTGTCCGCCAGGGCATCGGGAAAGGGGAAGCGCAGATCCCTGCGGCGCAGCTCCAGCCTTGCGACGCGAGCCCCCTCCATCGCCGGCGCCAGCCCGCGTTTGACCGTTTCGACTTCTGGCAATTCCGGCATCTTAACCCATCTATATCGAACGTGTTTCAACCGAGGTCGATGTGCGCTATAGCGCCAGTGAGCCGCGGAGAGCGCGGCCCAGTGATAACGTCGCGCGCGGTCTTTCGCTATGGCCGCCGTGCCCGAATCTTGAAGGAACGGAGCAGCCTGATGTCAGAAAGCCGCACTTCCGCCGATGGCGGCATGGAGACCTCCTACGGCTTTCGCGAAGTGCCCGGCGGCGAGAAGCAGGGCCTGGTCAACCAGGTGTTCCACAAGGTCGCCAAACGCTACGACATCATGAACGACGTCATGTCGATGGGCATGCACCGCGCCTGGAAGGATGCGATGATCGCCGCGCTCAATCCGCGCAAGGAACCGGGCTACAAGGTGCTCGACGTTGCCGGCGGCACCGGCGACATCGCCTTCCGCATCGTCGAGGCTTCGGGCCGGCAGGCGCATGCGACCGTGCTCGACATCAACGGCTCGATGCTCGGCGTCGGCGCCGAACGGGCGGAAAAGAAGAAGCTTTCCGGCAATCTGACCTTCGTCGAGGCCAATGCCGAGGAACTGCCCTTCGAGGCCGCCAGCTTCGACGCCTATACGATCGCCTTCGGCATCCGCAACGTGCCGCGGATCGACGTCGCACTGGCTCAGGCCTATCGTGTGCTGAAGCGCGGCGGACGCCTGCTGGTCCTGGAATTTTCCGAAGTCGACATGCCGCTGCTCGACAAGATCTATGACGCCTGGTCGTTCAACGCCATTCCGCAATTCGGCAAGGCGATCACCGGCGATGCCGAACCCTACCAGTATCTGGTGGAATCGATCCGCAAGTTCCCGAACCAGGAGAATTTCGCGGCGATGATCCGCCAGGCCGGCTTTTCGCGCGTCAGCTACACCAATTATACCGGCGGCATCGCCGCACTGCATTCCGGCTGGAAGCTCTGAGTGAATATGGGAAGCAAGACAGACCTCCCTCGGCGGAGCATTTCGGCATGAGCACTTTCGGGGCCTATTTCCGCCTTTGGCGCGTCGGCTGGGTGCTGGTGCGTGAGGGCGTCGTCTCGGCGCTTCCTTCCGAAGGCCTGCCGCCTTCGGTCGCGCTTGCCAAATCCTTCGTCACGATTTTCGAGCGAAGCAAGGCGAAGCATCAGAAGCGCAGCGACCGATTGGCGCAGGCCGTCGAGCGGCTTGGTCCCTCCTATGTGAAGATCGGGCAGTTCCTGGCGACGCGGCCGGATGTCGTCGGCGTCGAATTCGCCAACGACCTGTCGCAGTTGCAGGACCGGATGGCCTTCTTTCCCTCGGCTGCCGCAAAGGCGAATATCGAAGGCTCGCTCGGGCGGCCGATCGGCGAACTCTATGCGAGCTTCGGCGAGCCGATCGCCGCCGCCTCGATCGCCCAGGTACACCCGGCCGAAGTCGAGACATCGCAGGGCCGCAAGAAGGTCGCCGTGAAGATCGTGCGACCCGGCGTGCGCCAGCGTTTTGCGCACGACATCGAGGCCATGTACCTCGTCGCCCATATGCAGGAGCGTTTCATGCCGTCGAGCCGGCGGTTGCGGCCGGTCGAGGTGACGAAGACGCTCGAACAGACGACGAAGGTGGAGATGGATCTTCGCCTCGAGGCGGCAGCGCTTTCGGAGATCGCCGAAAACACCGATAGCGATCCCGGCTTCCGCGTACCGAAGGTCGACTGGGAGCGCACAGGCCGCGACGTGATCACCATGGAGTGGATCGACGGCACGAGAATGTCTGACGTCGAGGGGCTGCGCGCGGCCGGCCACGATCTCAACCTGCTCGCCGACACGCTGATCCAGTCGTTCCTGCGCCATACGCTGCGCGACGGCTTCTTCCATGCCGACATGCATCCGGGCAATCTCTTCGTCGATGCCGGTGGCATGATCGTCGCCGTCGACATGGGCATCGTCGGGCGGCTCGGCAAGAAGGAACGGCGGTTCCTCGCCGAAATCCTCTACGGCTTCATCACCCGCGATTACATTCGCGTCGCCGAGGTGCATTTCGAGGCGGGCTATGTGCCCGGCCACCACAATGTCGAGAGCTTTGCCCAGGCGATCCGGGCGATCGGCGAGCCGATCCACGGCCAGCCGGCCGAGACGATCTCGATGGGTAAGCTCTTGACGCTGCTTTTCGAAGTGACCGAACTGTTCGACATGGCGACCCGGCCGGAGCTGGTGATGCTGCAGAAGACCATGGTCGTGGTCGAAGGCGTGTCGCGCATGCTCAATCCGCGCTTCAACATGTGGAAGGCCTCCGAGCCCGTCGTCGGCGACTGGATCCATAACAATCTCGGGCCGAAGCGGATCGCCACCGATATCAAGGACGGGCTGAAGGCGGCGGTCAAGCTTGCCGAAGCCGTGCCGGAAATTGCGGCGAAGACCGAAAAATTTCACCATCAGCTCCTGCATATGAGCGAACACGGGCTGCGTTTCGATGCTGAGACGGCGGATGCGATCGGCAAGGCCGAAGCGCGCCACAACCGCTCGGCCAGGATCGCTCTGTGGGTCATCGCATTGACGCTTCTCTATATTGCCTGGATGCTGAGCTGACCGCCTCCCGATAAACATGCTGTGTTCGGCATTTAGGATATCCCATGTGGCGGAGGGCTCGCTTAGTCTCACCGTTTAGGAGATCTGGCACATGCAGCACGAACGCCCCGGCATCGAACTTTCCGGACGACCGCTTGGTTTTGCCGAGATGGTGACCATCGGTGCGGGCAAGGCGACGATTTCTGCTTCGCCGACTGGCATGGCCCGCATCGCCATCGCCCGCGAGATCGTCGAGGATGCGATTGCCTCAGGCATGCCCGTCTACGGCTCGACAACAGGTGTCGGAGCCATGAAGGATGTGGAGTGGTCGGCCGACGAACTCGACACCTTCAATCTCGGCTTGGTGCGCGCCCATCATTTCGGCACCGGCACGCCGTTTTCCTGCAACGTCGTGCGCAATGCCATGGCGATCCGCGTCAATACTGCGCTGACCGGTCAGGTCGGCTGCACGCCGGAGCTGATCCAGGCCTATATCACGATGCTGGAAGCCGATCTCATCCCGGTCGTGCGCCGCACCGGCTCGATCGGCTGCGCCGATATCGGCCTGATGGGGCAGATCGGCGCGGTGCTGACCGGCGTCGGCGAAGCGGTCTACCGCGGCAGCCGGATGCAGGCGGCCGACGCCTTTCGGGCGGCGGGACTGCAACCGGTGCGGATGGCGCCGCGCGACAGTCTCGCCTCGCTCAGCGTCAATGCGGTCAGCTTTGCCGCGGCGGCGGAAACGACGCGCAATGCAGCGGCCTCGATCCGCGTCCTGTTGGCGACGGGGATGATGGCGGCCGGCGCGCTCGGCGCCTCCCGCGACCCGTGGAAGGCCGTCCGCCATGTCGGCACGGCGCGCGAGGCGCTGATCGGCGCCTGGCTCTGCAATGCGTCGGAGGACTGGAACTGGCCGGTCGCGACGCATGTGCAGGATCCCCTTAGCCTGCGCATGATCGCCCAGGTGTTCGGCGCCGTCATCGAAAACCTGCTGTCAACAGGCCACAAGATCCTTGCCGCCACCGGCCGCTCGGACGACAATCCCGTGGTGGTGGAAGGCAGGGTGATGACCTCGGGCGGATCGCTGCCGCTCGATGTGACGATCCTGCTCGAATCGGCGGCGCTGTGCATGGCGCATGCCGCGCGCAACGCCTTCAACCGCTGCGTCATTCTCGGCAATGGCCAGCGGCGCGACCTGCCGGTCAATCTCGTGCCGCCCGGTCGGATCGCCACCGGCTTCGGGCCGATCATCAAGCTTGCCGGCGAGATCTTCTCGCGCGTCTTGTCGATGTCCGGCCCCGTTTCGGCGCAGTCGCTGGTCGTTGCAGCCGGCCTGGAGGACGAGGCGGCCTTCCTGCCGCTGGTCATCGAGCGCTTCGAGCGGCAGATGCAGGCGCTGAAGCGGCTTGCGGCGCTCGAGGCGCTGCTCTCGGCCCAGGCAATCGACATTCTCGGAGACGAACCGAAGGGCGTCGCCGGCATGCTTTATCAGGTCGTGCGCAAACACGCGGCCTTTTATACCGTCGACCGGCCGCTTTCGGCCGAGGTGGAGGCGATCGAGGAAGAGCTCGGATCGGACGACTTTCTGACAAAACTGACCGAACAGGTGCCGATCGCCTCGTTCGACGATTTCTTCGCACTCGGCTCGCCGGAGCCCATCGAGGAGCGGCTGGCGAGCCGAACAGGATGATGCCAGGCCAAGGACTGAAAATCTGGAACCTGTTCTACATTAGATCGACGTCACGCTTTTGGCATCACGCTCCAGCCGGCAACGGTCTGACTTCAGCCCAGGGAGGAAGCGACATGGACTTCGATCTCGTTCTGCAGGGCACGGTGGTGCTGCCGGACCGCATCCTCGAAGAGGGCTATGTCGCCGCCCGCGACGGCAAGATCGCCGAGGTCGGCCTCGGCGTCCCGCCTGCGGCGCGTGAACGGCATCTGCTCGGCAAAGCACTGATCCTGCCCGGCGCCATCGACGCCCAGGTGCACTCGCTTTCCCAGAAAGATCAGGAGGATTTCATCTGGTCGACGCGGTCGGCGGCGGCCGGCGGCGTCACGACGATCGTCGACATGCCCTATGACGAGGGCGATCTCGTCTGCTCGGCGGCGGCGGTCAAACGCAAGATCGACCATGCCGGGCAGCAGGCGCGCGTCGACTTCGCGCTTTACGGCACAGTCGACCCGGAAGAAGGCCCGGCACGGATCGGCGAGATGGTCGAGGCCGGCGTCGCCGCCTTCAAATTCTCGACCTTCGGCACCGACCCCAAGCGCTTTCCGCGCATTCCGCCGGCCCTGCTCGACGCCTGCTTCGCGGCGATCGCGCCGACGGGACTGACGGCAGGCGTGCACAATGAGGATGACGAGGCGGTGCGCAGCTATATCGAGCAGGTGAAGGCGCGCGGCATCACCGACTGGCGGGCGCACGGCCTGTCGCGGCCACCAATCACCGAACTCCTGGCGATGCACACGATCTTCGAAACGGGTGCCGCCACCGGCTGCCCGGCGCATGTGGTGCACTGCTCGCTCGGGCGCGGCTACGATATCGCCCGCGCCTATCGGCGTGACGGTTTTGCGGCGACCGTCGAATGCTGCATCCATTATCTGACGCTCGACGAAGAGAACGACGTCAAGCGCCTCGGCGGCAAGGCGAAGATCAATCCGCCGCTGCGGCCGCGCGCCGAGGTGGAGAAGCTCTGGCGCAAGGTGGCCGACGGTGATGTCTGGCTGGTTTCGACCGATCACGTCAGCTGGTCGGAGAACCGCAAGACCAATCCCGACATGCTCGCCAACGCATCCGGCGTGCCGGGCCTCGAGGTCATGGTACCGCTTTTCGTCAAAGGCGCCATCGAGCGCGGCATTCCGCTGACTTGGGCGGCCAGGCTGATGGCGGAGAATCCGGCGAAGCATTTCCGGCTCGACCATATCAAGGGGGCGCTGATGCCGGGCAAAGATGCCGATATCGCCGTGCTGGAACCGCGGGACAGCGTCTATGATGCGTCGGCAAGCGGCAACAATGTCGTCGGCTGGAGCCCCTATAACGGCATTGCCCTTCCCTGGACGGTGGCGGCCACCTACCTGCGCGGCGAAAAGATCGCCGAGGGCGGCAAGGTGCTGGCCAAGCCCGGCACCGGCCGGTTCGTCCGGCCGCCGCCGCGCCACGTCATTCCCGGAGCCGGTGCATGAGTAGCAATCTTCCCGTCAATGCCAACAGGATCGCTGAGGATATCGAGGCGCTGGCCGCGATCACCGAGCCGGGGCATCCCTGGACGCGGCGGGCCTTCTCGCCGCTCTTTCACGAAGGCCGGACCTATCTTGAAGCGCGGATGAAAGCGGCCGGACTCGAAACGCGGATCGACGCGGCCGGCAATCTGATCGGCCGGCGCACCGGCCGCAAACCGTGGCTCGGCACGATCATGCTCGGTTCGCATTCCGACACGGTGCCGGACGGCGGCCGCTTCGATGGCATTGCCGGCGTGATCGCGGCGCTTGAAGTGGCGCGGGCGCTCGGCGACCAGACCATCGAGCTCGACCACGATCTGGAGATCGTCGATTTCCTCGCCGAAGAAGTCAGCATCTTCGGCGTCTCCTGCATCGGCAGCCGCGCCATGACCGGGCAACTGCCGGAGTCCTGGCTTTCGCGCGTCAGCGGCGATCTCGATCTTGCCGGGGGCATTGCCCAGGTGGGCGGCGAGCCTGGAGTCCTGGCGCAGCAGAAGAGGCCTGACATAGCCGGCTTTCTCGAGCTGCATATCGAGCAGGGTCCGGTGCTCGAAGCCGAACGGGAGGATATCGGGATCGTCACCGCCATCGCCGGTATTACCCGCGTCGAAATTGCCGTCGAGGGGCGAGCCGACCATGCCGGCACGACGCCGATGGACCGGCGGGCGGATGCGCTGGTGGCGGCATCGCAGCTGGTGCTCGACATCCGCAACGCCGCCGCCGAACTTGCCCGAACGCCGGGGCATTTTGCGGCGACGGTCGGCGAATTCAGGATCGAGCCGAATGCCGCCAATGTCGTGCCGTCGAAGGTCGTGCTGCTGATCGACGGGCGCGCGGAAATCCGCGCCGACATGGAGGCCTTCTGCCGCTGGCTCGACGGCCATGTCGAAAAGCTGGCGACCGCCTATGGCGTGAGGATCGAGGCGCCGAACCGAGTATCCGACAATCTGCCGACGCCGGGCGATGCCGGGCTGCTTTCGACGCTCGAGGCCGCCTGCGAGCGCGTCGGCGCGAAACATCGGCGCATGGCCTCGGGCGCCGGACACGACACGGCCTGGATCGCCAAGCTGGCGCCGGCGGCCATGATCTTCGTGCCCTGCCGGGCAGGCCGCAGCCACTGCCCCGACGAATGGGCCGACAATGACGACATCGCGCTCGGCGCCGCCGTGCTGTTCGAGGCGGTGCGTGAGATGGACACGGATTCGAAGCGGGAGAAGGCCAATGGGACGCATACTGGTTGAGAAGGACGTCGAAGCCGCCGTCAAGGGCGGCTCCGTCTATGCCGCCGGCGGCGGCGGCTGGGCCGATCATGGGCGGATGCTCGGGCTTGCGGCCGTCAATGTCGGCAAACCGGAGCTGGTCTCGATCGACGAACTGCGGGACGAGGACTGGATCGCGACGGCTGCTGCCATCGGCGCGCCGGCCTCCACCACGCCCTGGGAAATGCAGGGCATCGATTATGTCAAGGCCGTGCAGCTCCTGCAGGAGGCGCTGGGCGAAAAGCTTTCCGGGCTGATCATCGGCCAGAACGGCAAATCCTCGACGCTGAACGGCTGGCTGCCCTCGGCGATCCTCGGCACCAAGGTGGTCGACGCCGTCGGCGATATCCGCGCCCATCCCACAGGCGACATGGGCTCGATCGGCATGGCGGCCTCCCCCGAGCAGATGATCCAGACGGCGGTCGGCGGCAATCGGGCCGAGAACAGGTATATCGAGTTGGTGGTGAAGGGGGCGACGGCGAAGATCTCGCCGGTGCTGCGCGCCGCCGCCGATCAATCCGGCGGCTTCATCGCCAGTTGCCGCAATCCGCTGAGGGCGTCCTATGTCCGCAGCCATGCCGCACTCGGCGGCATCTCGATGGCGCTTGCGCTCGGAGAGGCGATCATCGCGGCGGAGAAACGCGGCGGGTCCGATGTCATCGACGCGATCTGCAAGACGACGGGCGGGCATATCCTCGCCGAAGGCGTCATCTCTCGAAAAGATGTCGTCTACACGAGGGAAGCCTTCGACATCGGCACGGTCATCGTCGGTTCGGGGGCAAAATCGGTGACGCTGCATGTGATGAACGAATATATGGCGGTGGATGATGCCGATGGCGGCCGGCTTGCCACCTTCCCCGCCGTGATCACCACGCTGTCGCCCGAGGGTGAGCCGCTCAGCGTCGGCCAGCTTAGGGAAGGCATGCAGGTCTTCATCCTGCATGTGCCGAAGGATATCATCCCGCTGTCGGCAAGCGTGCTCGATCCCACCGTCTATCCCGTCGTCGAAAAGGCGATGGGGATCGAGATCGCCCGCTATGCATTGGAAACGAAGGCCTGAGCCATGACGCGCGATCTCGGCCTCGAAGAACTGCTGCGCGAGGAACTTGGCGACCGGCGGGGGCTTACCGAAAAATCCATGTTCGGCGGCCGGGCCTTCCTGCTGGACGGCAATCTGCTTTGCGGTGCGCGCAATGACGGCATGCTGATCCGCCTCGGCAAAGGCAATGACGGTTGGGCGCTGGCACTGCCCGGCGTGATTCAGATGCTCTCCGGCGAACGGGTGATGCAGGGCTGGGTGCGGGCGACGGCCGAGGTTTACGGCGACGATGTGCTGAGACGGCGTTTGCTCGATGGCGCCCTCGCCTATGTGGAATCGCTGCCGGGTAAATAACGACTGAGCTTTCCCCTTCTCCCCGGCGGGGAGAAGATGTCCGAAGGACAGATGAGGGGGCGAGCGGCAGGGCCGCGAGTGCCTTGAGCGCAAGCGAAGGGCAATGAATGCTGTGCGTGCCGCCCCCTCATCCGACCCTTCGGGCCACCGACCGGGGTCGAGCCACAGGTCTCGACCCGACCTTCGGACCCCCGCAGGGGAGAAGGGAAAAATAGCGACCAAGCGAGGAAACCACCATGCCGAAGGCCAATCCACGCCATCCGAAATTTCCGATCCCCGGCGGACCGGAGCTGCGCGCCAAGGGCTGGCGGCAGGAAGCGCTGCTGCGCCTGCTCGAAAACGTTCTGTCCGTCGGCGAGGATCCTGACAATCTGATCGTCTATGCCGCGCTCGGCAAGGCGGCCCGCAGCTGGGCGGCGCATAAGGGCATCGTCAAGGCGCTGACCGAGATGGAGGAGGATCAGACGCTGCTGATCCAGTCCGGCAAGCCGATCGGGCTGGTGAAGACGCACGCCAAGGCGCCGCTCGTCATCATGGCGAACTGCAATATCGTCGGGCAATGGGCAGAGGCCGAGGTATTCTACGAGCTGCAGCGCAAGGGACTGATCTGCTGGGGCGGACTGACGGCTGGCGCCTGGCAATATATCGGCAGCCAGGGCGTCATCCAGGGAACCTACGAGATCTTCATGCGCATTGCCGAGCGGCGCTTCGGCGGCGATCTCGCCGGCCGCTTCGTGCTGACGGCCGGTCTCGGCGGCATGGGCGGGGCGCAGCCGCTCGCCGGCCGCATGGCGGGTGCTGCGATCCTCTGCGTCGACATCGATCCGGAGCGCGCCCGCAAGCGCCAGCAGATCGGTTATCTCCAGGAGATCGCGCCCGATCTCGATACCGCCCTTGAGATGATCGATGCGGCGGTGAAGGACAGGCGGGCGCTCTCCGTCGGCCTCGTCGGCAATGCGGCGGAAGTCTATCCCGAAATCGCAAGGCGCGGCATCGTGCCCGACATCGTTACCGACCAGACCTCGGCGCACGATCTGGTCTATGGCTATGTGCCGAAGGGCATGAGCCTCGATCAGGTGAGAGAACTGCGCGACGATGGCCAGGGGCAGTTGATGGCGGCAAGCCGCGCTTCGATCGTCGAGCATGTGACGGCGATGCTGGATTTCCAGAAACGCGGCTCCGAGGTCTTCGACAACGGCAACCTCATCCGCACCCAGGCGAAGGAGGGCGGCGTCAGCAATGCCTTCGACATTCCGATCTTCACCGAAGCCTATCTGAGGCCGCTCTTTGCCCGGGCAATCGGCCCCTTCCGCTGGATGGCGCTGTCGGGCGAGGAGAGCGATATCGCCCGCATCGACGATCTGCTGCTCGAACTCTTCCCCGACAACAAGATCATCACCAACTGGATCCGGCTGGCGCGCGAGCACGTTCCCTTCGAGGGGCTGCCGGCCCGCATTGCCTGGCTCGGCCACGGCGAACGCACGATGCTGGCGCGGCGCGTCAATGCGCTGGTCGCAGGCGGCGAATTGAAAGGTCCCGTCGCCTTTTCCCGCGACCATCTCGATGCCGGGGCCATGGCGCATCCCAATATCATGACCGAGCGGATGAAGGATGGCTCCGACGCGATTGCCGACTGGCCGCTGATCGACGCGATGATGCTCTGCTCGTCGATGGCCGATCTCGTCGTCGTCCATTCCGGCGGCGGCGGCTATGCCGGCTACATGACGAGCTGCGGCGTCACCGTCATCGCCGACGGCACCGATGCCGCCGACGAGCGGCTCGACCACGCGCTGACCAACGACACCGCCCTTGGTGTCATGCGTTACGCCGATGCGGGCTACGAGGAGGCGCTGGACGAGGTGACGAAGAAGGACGTGCCCTATATCCGTCTGGATTGAACCCGCAAGCCGGTATTCGGCCTATCGAGCGTCAGTCGATCAGATTCGAAACCTCGATGAGATTGCTGTCAGGATCTCGGAAATAAACCGAACGCAACCGTCCGGTGGCGCCGGTGCGCTCGACCGGGCCCTCTTCGATCACAATGTCCGACGCCCGCAAATGGGCGATGACGTCGGCAAGCGGCGTCTCGGCGATGAAGCAGAGGTCGCCGGAGCCGGGGATTGGATGTCTGGCCTTGGGTTCGAATTCGTGGCCGGCCCGATGCAGGTTGATCTTCTGGCGGCCGAATTTCAGCGCCTTGCGGCCCTCCGCGAAAGTTTCGACCGACATGCCGAGGATGCCGGAATAAAAATCGCAGGTAATTGCGATGTCGGCGACAGTCAGCACGAGATGATCGAGACGGTCTATGCGGATCATGTTTTTTCCCTTGCAAGACGCTGCGCGACACAGGCGGAGATAAAGGCGAGCGTCAGCAGGACAAGGGTGAAGGCGACGACGGCGGCCCAGCCGTTGATTGCGAAGAACCAGCCACCCGCCGAGCCCATGAGGCTGGAGCCGACGTAATAGGCCAGCATATAGAGCGATGAGGCATGGCCCTTGGTGCCATGCGCCAGCCTGCCGACGAGGCCGCTGGCGATGGAATGGCTCAAGAAGAAGCCGGCCGTCAGCACGATAATGCCGAGGATCATCGATGGCAGCGCGGCGGTGAGTGTCAACGCGGTGCCGGCGGCGGTCAGCGCGAGGCCGAAGAGCAGCACAGAGAAGTGCCCGATCCGATCTCCGATGAGGCCACCGATCGAGGCGCCGCCGATGCCAAAGAGATAAACGGTGAAGATCAGGCCGAGTTCGGTCTGGTTGAGGCCATAGGGCGGAGCCACGAGACGGAAGCCGGCGTAATTGTAGATGGTCACGAAGGAGCCCATCGCCAGGAAGGCAATGGCGAAGATGAAGGGCAGCACCGGATTGGCGAGGTGGCCGAGCCAGGCCTTGGCGTGAAAGCGCGGATCGAAGCCCGGCCGGCGGACGAAATTCCGCGATGGCGGCAGCAGGGCGATGAAGCCGAGCGCCGCGGCAAGGCCGATGGCGCCGATCAGAAAGAGCGCCGGCCGCCAGCTGTGATATTCGGCGAAGATGCCGGTCAGCACGCGGCCGGACATGCCGCCGAAGGCCGTGCCGCCGACATAGAGTCCCATGGTGGCGCCAAGGCCGCGCGGATCGATTTCCTCGGCGAGATAGGCCATGGCGACGGCAGGCACGCCGCCGAGAACCAGCCCCTGCAGGGCGCGGATGACGAGCAGCAGCTGCCAGTTCGGCGCAAAGGCGGTGGCGATCGTCAGCAATGCCGCGCCGAGCAGCGATATCGACATCAGGCTGCGGCGGCCGAGGCCCTCCGAGACAGCGGCGGCGCAGACGATGGCGAGGGCTAGGAAGCCGGTAGAGAGCGACAGCGACAGCGAGCTTTCGGCCGGACTGACGGAGAATTCCTGCGAAAAGATCGGCAGCAGCGGCTGCACGCAATAAAGCAGCGAGAAGGTGGAAAAGCCGGAGAGGAAAAGGGCCATGCTGGCGCGGCGATAGGCGGCGGTGCCGCGCGTCAGGTAGTGCCTTTCCCCCTGGAACGCGGTCTTCACGGGATGAGGTGACGGCATATCTTCATCCGGACGAACCTTCGAATTCATGGATTATCCGCAATATCCCAATAGGGCGGATCGCCAAAACTCTTCTTCAGATGATCGGCGATCGCGCGCAGCTTGGCCGAGGGGTTCCGGCCGGCGGGATGGGCCATGTAGATGAATTCGGCCTCCGGCCTGTGACCGACATCGATTTCGGCAAGCAGTCCCTCGCGGATGGCCGGGCCGGCAATGAAGGTGGGCAACAGCGCAATGCCGAGGCCGGCAATCGCGGCATCGCGGAGCATATCGCCGTTGTTGATGCCGAGCGCCGGTTTTGCGCGGACGAGGATCGCACCCTCCGGCGTCTGGAAGCGCCAGTCGGCGACACCGCGATTGGTGTAGAAGATACCGCGATGGCTGTTCAAGTCGGCGAGCGAGGTCGGCATTCCCTGGCGGGCGAGATAATCCGGTGAGGCGCAGAGAAGGCGGCGGCTCGGCGCAAGCTTCCAGGCGACCAGCCGGCTGTCGGTGAGCGGGCCGTTGCGGATGATGGCGTCATAGCCGTCCGAGGCCGCGTCGACACGGCGGTCGTCGATATCGAGCGTCAGGTGGATATCGCGATGTTCGGCGAGAAAGGGATAGAGCGCCGGACCGAGATGAATGCGGCCGAAGGTGACGGGTGCAGCAATGCGGATCGGCCCGGACAGCGTGCCGCGCCGCTCAGCCATGTCGGCGGCCGCCTCCTCGATCTCGCGCACGATGCGCCCGGCCCGTTCCAGGAAGACCGCACCGTCCTCGGTCAGAGTGAGTTTGCGGGTCGTACGGTGCAGCAGCGTGCCGCCAAGCGCCTTTTCCAGTTCTGCCAGCCTTTCGCTGACGACGGATTTTGAGAGCCGCAGCCGCCGGGCCGCCTCGCTGACCGAGCCGGCCTCGACAACGGCAACGAAAGCGGCAATGCCTTCGACCCTGATCATTGTTCGCTCTTTCCGAATTCGAATTCCCCGAGCTGGAGACTAATCCGAACGAAAAGAAAATGCCATCTTCCATTCAACGGAAGGGACGGCAGGCCGTCTCGCTTCAACATAGGAGATGGAACCATGAACCGCTTGAACAACAAGGTCGCAATCGTCACCGGCGCAAGCTCCGGCATCGGCCGCGTCACGGCAAAGCTCTTTGCCGCCGAAGGCGCCAAGGTCGTCGTCGGCGCCCGCCGCGAGCGCGAACTCGACAGCTTGGTGGCGGAGATCAAGGCCGAGGGCGGTGATGCCGTGGCCGTGGCCGGCGACGTCCGGTCGGAAGACTATCACAAGGCGTTGGTCGCGGCCGCCGTGACCAATTACGGCAAGCTCGACATCGCTTTCAACAATGCCGGCATCATCGGCGAGGCGGGTCCGAGCACCGGTGTCTCGGAAGCAGGTTTCAGCGAAGCGCTGGCGGTCAATCTCACCGCATCCTTCCTCGCCGCCAAACACCAGATCGGCGCGATGGCGGAAAATGACGGCGGCTCGGTGATCTTCACCTCGACCTTCGTCGGCTACAGCTTCGCCTTTCCCGGCGTTGCCGCCTATGCCGCCAGCAAATCCGGCTTGATCGGCCTGACGCAGGCGCTCGCCGCCGAATTCGGACAGCAGGGCGTGCGCGTCAATGCCGTGCTGCCGGGCGCCGTCGATACCGATATGTACCGCGACATGAACGATACGGCGGACAAGCAGGCTGCCGTCACCAATATGCATGCCCTGAAGCGTGTCGCGACGCCTGAAGAAGTCGCCCGCTCGGTTCTCTACCTCGCCTCCGACGATGCCAGCTTCGTCACCGGCACGGCGTCGCTGGTCGACGGCGGCATTTCGATCACCCGCAGCTGAGACGGCGCGGCATGATATTGGCCGGCGGGCTGGGGATCCCGCTCCAGCCCGTTCGCGCGATTGCATGTTCTGCGCCAAAGGCTTAGGGTCGAAGCCGGGCAAAAAAAGGCGACGGGTAGAAAGCCATGGCTCTCAGCGGCAAACGCATCCTCATCATCATTTCCGGCGGCATCGCCGCCTATAAGAGCCTGGATCTGATCCGCCGGCTGCGTGAGCGCGGTGCGAGCGTTTGTCCCATCATGACCAAAGCGGCGCAGGAATTCGTCACGCCGCTTGCCGTCGGTGCCCTGGCCGCGGATCATGTCTTCACCGATCTGTTTTCACGGCAGGACGAACAGGATGTCGGCCATATCAGGCTGGCGCGCGATTGCGATCTCGTGCTGATTGCGCCCGCCAGCGCCGATCTGATGGCGAAGATGGCGAACGGGCTTGCTGACGATCTCGCCTCTACGGTGCTCCTGGCAACGGCGAGGCCGGTGCTTGCGGCTCCGGCGATGAACCCGAGAATGTGGGCACATCCGGCCACCCGGCGCAATGCGGCAAGGCTTAGGGAAGATGGTGTCCGCTTTGTCGGGCCGATGGCCGGCGAGATGGCGGAAAGCCACGAGGCGGGGCTCGGCCGGATGGCGGAGCCGCTTGACATCGTCGCTGCCGCCGAAACCATGCTCGACGAGGGGGAAAAGCCGCTGAAGGGCCGCAAGGCGATCGTCACATCAGGACCGACGCATGAGCCGATCGACCCGGTGCGCTACATCGCCAACCGCTCCTCCGGCCGGCAGGGCCATGCGGTCGCCGCAGCGCTTGCCAAGCTCGGCGCCGAGGTGACGCTCGTCTCCGGGCCGGTGACGATCGCCGACCCCGTCGGCGTCAACACCATTCATGTCGAGCGGGCGGAGGAAATGCGCGATGCCGTGCTGGCGGCGCTGCCGGCCGATATTGCCGTCATGGTCGCGGCGGTGGCGGACTGGCGCGTCGCCTCGGCCGCCGACCAGAAACTGAAGAAACATCCGGGCGAATCCATTCCGACGCTGGCCCTGACCGAGAATCCCGACATCCTCAAAACCGTCGGCCATCACACGATGCGGCCGAAACTGGTGATCGGCTTTGCCGCCGAGACCCAGGACGTGGAAGGCAATGCGAGGGCGAAGCTCGAGCGCAAGGGCGCCGACCTGATCGTCGCCAATGACGTTTCTCCCGCGACCGGCATCATGGGCGGCAGCCGCAACAGCGTTAAACTCATTCGCCACGACAGTGTCGAACAATGGCCCGACCTGACCAAGGAAGAGGTCGCCAAACGGCTGGCGGCGCTGATCGCCGAGCGATTCCGCGCATAGTTAGAGCATGTCTCGCAAAAGTGTGCAGCGGTTTTGCGATAAAGACATGCGTGAAAACAAAGACCTAAAGCGTGAAAAGCGAATCTGAAAGATCGCGACACGCTTTAGGAAATCGCTTCGATTTTCGACGAGGATTAGGCGGAGGCAGCCAAAGGCTGCAGCTTGGCGACACGCCGATTTTCCGGCCGGAAATCCGCGACGTCGATGCCGTTTTTGCCGACGGTGACGGCGCTGCCATCGGGAATTTCCGCCCAGGCGTCGACATCGTCGTTCAACGGCTCGGAGACGAGGCAATAGCCGGCGCCGACCGGCGAGGCATAGAGCGTCGGCGCCTTGCGATCGGTGGCATAGCGGATCGCATAGAGCGTATTGCCGTCGGAGAAGGCGGCGGTAAAGCGCAGCAGGATCGAGCCGATGGTGTGCTCGGCCAGGTCTTCGACGAAACCGACCATCGCCGCCATCGCGGCGATCGGCGCCTCCCGCAGGCCGAACTGCAGCGCCAGCAGGAACATCAGCTCGGAATCGGTCGTACCGCTGCGGACATTAAACAGTTCGTCGTCGAGCATCGCCTCCATCGGTCGGCGCAGGCGCTCGAAGCCTGAAATCTGACCATTATGCATGAAGGACCAGGTATCGTGGGTAAAAGGGTGGCAGTTGTCGCGGCGCGTGCCGCCACCCGTGGCGGCGCGGACATGGGCGAGGAAGAGCGGCGAACGGATCTGCCGCGCCAGGCTCTTCAGATTGCAGTCCGACCATGCCGGCAGGATATCGCGGTAGCGGCCGGGCTCGGGCCTGTCGCCATACCAGGCGATGCCGAAGCCATCTCCATTGGTCGCCGTCTTGGCGCGGGTGGCGCAATGGGACTGCTCGATCAGCGAATGGGCGGGCGAGGATACCAGCTCCTCGAGATAGAGAGGGTCTCCGCGATAGGCTGCCCAGCGACACATGGCTTTTGCTCCGGGACCCGCCGCCGCTTCGGCGGGAATGCTGAAATTGTCGAACGTGAAGGCTAATAACAGCTTAACGCGCGGCGGGTTTGCAAGCGCAAGATGACGGTTTCGTGGCGCCCGGCGCCTTCAAATTCAGCAAAGCTCTGTGTTTTTTTGTGAACGGTCAGATCCGCAGAGGCCGGGCATAGACGGGGATTTCTGCTTGCATCTCGAAAGAATCGTCCTACCTTGGGTCTATCAGCAACAGAACGAAAGGAAGGTGATCCAATGTCTAGTGAGATTTCGGACCTCGTAACGGGCATGGAAGAGGTGATGAAAGCGAGGCAGCCCTCGCTCTAAAACCCGCCTTCCTGGGGCTGCTTTGACAGTCCAGGCCAGTTCGAGGCCAAACTCATGGAAAGGGTCGCTGAGGCGGCCCTTTTTATTGCCCGGATTTTGCTTTGACGAGAAGAAGAAAGTCCATTATTCATAAAGTCACCCGATGACTTTATGAATGGCCCTATGCGATCGATCAGCAGGACAAATCTCGCCGATGAGGCGATCGAGGCGATCCGCGGCGACATCCTCAGCAAACGCTGGGCGGTCGGCGATAAATTGCCGAATGAAGCCTCGCTGTCGGCCATGCTCTCCGTCAGCCGCGGCACGGTGCGCGAAGCGGTACGTGTCCTCGTCTCCCAGGGTTATCTCGAAACGCGGCAAGGGTCGGGCACCTATGTCCGCTCGACCAGCGATGCCGGCCGGCCGCTGACGATGGCGCGGCGCGCCAGCCTGCGAGACCAGTTCGAGGCGCGCCTGGCGCTCGACGTCGAGGCCGCCCGGCTGACGGCGATCCGCAAGACGCCGGGGACGATAAGGGAGCTTCGCCGGTTGCTTGCCGAGCGCGGTACCTACGACGGCGGCGACAAGGCCGGCTTCATCGAGCGCGACCTCGCCTTCCATAAGGCTGTCATCGCCGCGTCGGGCAACCGGGCGATGGTCGAGATCTACAGCTTCTTCTCGACCTCGATCGCCGAAACCATCGCGGCGACGCTGGGGACGGATATTCCCGAACCGGATATGCAGGCGCATGCCGATATCGTCGACGCGATCGAAACCGGCGATCCCGACACGGCGGGTGCGGCGGTGCGCCGCTTCATGGCGCCGGTTCTCGCCGCCCTCGACCGGATGATCCTGTCATGAATGCGCCTTCCAACGATCTCGCCGCCACGCTCGACCCGGCCGACGAACTGCTGATCGACGCCGAGGCCGGCAGCCTGCCGCCGCCGCAGGCGACACCGGTGGGCGGTGCCGCAGATCGTTTGCTGCTCGGCGCCAGCCTTGTGCTGATCGCCTTCAACCTGCGTCCGGTCTTTTCAAGCGCCTCGGCGCTTCTGCCCGAAATCCGCTCGGAACTTGGTCTCACAGCACTCGGCGCCAGCCTGCTGACGACGCTGCCGGTTGTTTGCCTCGGCGCCTTCTCGCCGCTGGCGCCGCGGCTTGCCCAGCGCTTCGGTTCGGAGCGTACGCTGCTCGCCGTTGTGCTGCTTCTCGCCCTTGGCACTGCACTGCGCGGGCTTTCTTCCGTGCCGCTGCTCTTCATCGGCACCGCGCTCGCCGGCGCCGGCATTGCCGTCGGCAACGTGCTGCTGCCGGGGCTGGTCAAGCGGGATTTCGCCACACGCACCGCCCTGATGACCGGCTTCTATACGATGGCGCTCTGCGCGGGTGCGGCAAGTGCCGCCGGGCTGACACTGCCGCTCGAGCACGCGCTCGGCGGCTCGCTTGCGGGTGCGCTCGCCATCTGGGCGCTGCCGGCGCTCGCCGTCGGCCTGATCTGGCTGCCGCAGGTGCTGCGCAGCAGCGGCCAGGCAAGACGAAACGGAACCCACGTCAAAGGCCTCTGGCAGGACCGGCTTGCCTGGCAGGTGACACTGTTCATGGGGCTGCAATCGGCGCTCGCCTATTGCGTCTTCGGCTGGCTGGTTCCGATCCTGCGCGAACGCGGGCTCGACGGCGTCACCGCCGGGGTGATCGTTTCACTGTCGGTGATGGTGCAGGCCGCATCCTGCCTTGTTGTGCCGCATATCGCCGTGCGCGGCCGCGATCAGCGGCTGATCAATGCCGGCCTCTGCGGCATCGCCGTCGTCGCCCTGCTCGGCCTGCTCTTCGCGCCGCTGTCGACGGTCTGGCTCTGGGCTTTGCTGCAGGGCATCGGCCAGGGCGGGCTGATCGCGGCGGCGATGACGACCGTCGTGCTGCGCTCGCGCGATCCCGATGTCGCCGCCCATCTCTCCGGCATGGCGCAATGCGTCGGTTATCTGCTTGCCGCCGTCGGCCCGCTCATCGTCGGCCTCATTCGCGGCTGGACCGGCAGCTTTTCCTGGTGCGCGCTTCTCTTCGTCGCGCTCGGGCTCGCGGCCGCGATCAACGGCTGGAAGGCCGGCCGGCCGCTGGAGGTGAATGTACGCGCGATCGAGAAAGCATGCTGAGCCGCTCCTCACGCGCTCACTTGCTCCCTCAGTAGCTCGCTCACCGGCCCATCACCATCTCTTGATGCCGGTCGCCTGCTGCGGATGCTACGCTATCTCAACCCGCATGCCGCACCGCCGGAGGAGACATTTTTGCGTATACAACCCCTGTTTCTGCTGGCCGCGCTGGCGGCGTCGCTGCTCCCTGCCCTTTCTCCGGCACAGGACGGCGGTCAACCGAAGGCGAATGTCGAGCGCAGCGTGCGCGAGGGCGTGCTGAAGCTGCTGCCGGCCGATTCCGTCACCGAACACGAACTGACGATCGGCGGCCGGAAGATCGGCTATACCGCAACCGCCGGCACTCTCGATCTCTTCGGCCAGGACGGCGCCCGGACCGGCGCGATTTTCTACACCGCCTATGTCGCGAAAGACGCGGGGGTCGACCGGCCGTTGACCTTTGCCTTCAATGGCGGGCCGGGGGCGGCTTCCGCCTTCCTGCATCTCGGGCTGGTCGGACCGAAGGTGCTTGATTTCGGACCTCAGGGACGCGACGGCGCCAACGCGAAGCTGGTCGACAATCCCCAAAGCTGGCTCGATTTCACCGACCTTGTGCTGATCGATCCGATCGGCACCGGCTGGAGCCGGACGGTCAAGGCCGACGACGCTTCCAACTATTATAACGTCAACGCCGACGCCCAGAGCATCGCCAAGGCGATCGCGCTCTATGTCGCGCACAACAACCGTTCCAATTCGCCGAAATATCTTCTCGGCGAAAGTTATGGCGGCTTCCGCGCCGCCAAGGTCGCCTCCGTGCTGCAGGAAAGCCAGGGCATCGTCGTCGCCGGCGCGGTGATGCTTTCGCCCTTGCTCGAAGGCCAGCTGATGTTCAACGCCGATCAATTCGCGCTCGGCGCAGCACTTGAGCTGCCGTCGCTGGCGGCCGCCGAGCTCGACCGGCACAACGCTTTTGACGAAGAGAAGCAGCGCGAGGCGGAAACCTTCGCGCTCGGCGACTATCTGACGACGCTCGCCGGCCCACCGCCGACAGGGAGCAATGCCGCCGCCTTTTATGGCAGGATTGCCCGACTGACTGGTATCCCTGAGGATATCGTGGCGCGCAACCGCGGCTTCCTCGGCAATTCCTTCGTCAAACATTCGGATGGCGCCAGCGGCGCGGTGATGAGCCCCTACGACGCTTCCTTTGCCGCCCCCGACCCCTATCCGGAATCGGATTACGACCGCGGCGACGACGCCATCTTAGACGGTTTCACCCGCGCCTATGGCGGCGCCTTCGCCGACTATGCCCGCAGCCAACTCGGCTTCAAGACCGAGATAACCTATTCGCTGCTCGACGGCGATATCAGCCGGCGCTGGGAATGGGGTGGCGGACGCGGCGGCGGGACGCGCTTGCAGGCCAGCGCCACCGACGACATCAGGCAGTTGCTCGCCTCCAACTCTGCATTTCATCTGCTGATCGCCCATGGCTACAGCGATCTGGTGACGCCTTACGGCGTCAGCCGCTACGTCGTCGACCATCTGCCGCCTTCGCTTAGCAGGGGCCGCGTCGGGCTGAAACTCTATCGCGGCGGCCATATGTTCTACACGAATGCCGACCAGCGGGTCGCCTTTACGACGGATGCCAAGGCCTTTTATGCCAAGCGGCCGGCGACCCCGCCGGCAGATTGAGGACTTGCCGATGCATATATCAGGAGGATGCCATTGCGGCGCGATCCGCTATCAGGCGGAGATCGACGCGGAGCGGGTTTCGATCTGCCATTGCACCGATTGCCAGCGGCTGACGGGCTCCGCCTATCGCGTCACCGCGCCGGCGCGATCGGACCGCTTCACGCTGATATCGGGCGAACCGCGCGAATACAGCAAATATGGCGACAGCGGCGGCCTCAGCCGGCAGTTCTTCTGCCCGACCTGCGGCTCGCCGCTTTACCGCACCAATGGTAAAGGCAGCGCCATCGGCATCCGTCTCGGCAGCATCGACCAGCGGCGGGAACTGATGCCGCAGAAACAGATATGGTGCCGCTCAGCCTTGCCCTGGGTGGAGAATATCGAACCGCTGCCGCGGTTCGACGGCGAGGATTGAGATGAAGATTCTGTACGCCATATTGGTCCCAGACCTCAGAATGCACGAGGAGGGCGACTGATGGAGACCGCCGTACGGAAGCTCTTCGAGCGATACGAAAACTTATTTAACAGATCCCTCGGCAACGACGTGAATATGGATGAGGTCGCATCACTGTATGCCTCGGATTTCATTGCAGCCTCGCCGGCCGGCGTCATGACCGGAAAAAACGACGATCAACTCAAGCAAGCCATGGAGCAGGGATACGCCCGCTATCGGGCAATAGGGACCAAGGAGATGCGGATACGCGATATCAGCATCTCCCCGATCGATGAATATCATTGCTTGGCCCATGTCGCGTGGACGGCGATCTATGCTCGCGAGGATCGACCGAACGTGGCCATAGATTTTGATGTTCACTACCTCGTGCAGAAATTGAGCGACGAGGCGAAGGTTTTCGGCTGGGTGTCAGGCGATGAGCAGGCGCTTCTAAAAAAACACGGGATCGGCTAGCTGCCTGGTGCGGGCAGCGGCGTTTCCGGCCAGCTCTCCGTCACGCCCGCCTGCACCGGACGTTCGAGATAGGTGGAAAGAGCGATATAGCTGCGGGTGCCGGTGACGCCGGGAACGGCATGGATCTGCGCGAGAAAGGCCTCCAATGCCTGCGGGCTGGCGGTTCGGACCTTGAAGAGAATGCTGGCGTCACCCGCGACCGAATGCATCTCCTCGACCTCGGGAAAACGCAAGACCTGCATCAGCCGCTCGCTCTTGCCCCAGCCGGCCGCTTCCACATGCACGAAGGCAAGCAGCGGCTTGCCGAGGGCTGCGCCATCCAGCGCGGCATGAACGCCCTTGATCGCACCGGATTGCTTGAGCCGGCGCACACGCTCGTGCACGGCCGGCGCCGACAGGCCGACCGCTTCGCCAAGCCTGGCGTAGCTTTGACTGCTGTCGGCGGCGAGCGCGGCTAATATTCTTCGGTCGAAAGCATCGATGACCGGCGGCTGCGGACACTTCTGCTGAAGATCGTCTGTATTTTTTCCCATTCGGCGAATCTCCCTTCTGCCGAAGAATAATCAGCGATATTGGGGTTCTTCAATAGATCATTCGGAAAGGAGGCGGAGTCGATGGAAATGATTGAGCACAATACGGCACGCGGGATCTATGCGGCAAGTCCCGATTACATCCATGCGCTGGAGGTCAGACATCCCGCCAGGCTGCTCTTCGTCAGCGGCACGATGGGCCTCGATGAAAGGGGAATGGCGGCGGACGGCCTTGAAGGGCAGCTGGATCTCATCTGGTCCAACCTCAGCACCATCCTCGCCTCGGCCGATATGACGGTGGACAATATCGTGCGCCTGACGAGTTATCTCCGCGACGGCGCCTTTGTCGAGGCAAACCAGAACGCCCGTCTTCGCGCACTTGGCGGCCGCGCCGTGCCGACCACGGCGATCATCGTCGAAACGTTGCGCGACGACTGGCTCGTCGAAATCGAGATCGTCGCGGCCGGCTGAGGGCCATGGCCATCGCACCCGAAGCTGCGATGGCCACACGATTTAGGCCGCCTGCTTCAATAGGCCGAGAGCTTCGGCCAGATCGACTTCACCGAGAAAACCGCCGCTGCTTTTTGCATCCTGCCGATGCTCGATCGCATGTGCGAAACGCACGGCCGGCTCCTGCTGCATGCGCTCATAGAGGCGATGCAGGCCGGGAAACTGTCGTCGCTCGACGACCTTATGAAAATCGTTCCAGCGGGCGATGCCGACGAAATAGGCATCGGCCAGGCTCGGGCCGTTGCCGAGAAGCCATTCGCGGCCAGCAAGCAGATGCTCAAGCGTGTGATGCGCCTTTTCGACCGCGGCGGTGCCGTAGGCCGTAAGCGCCTGTTTCTGCTGCGGCTCCAGCGGGTGCTCCAACGCATACCAGAGCGGGCCGAAGGCTGCGAAGAAACTGGTGTTGAGGAAGGCGAGCATCTGGTTCTGACGATCGAAATCCTCCGACCCCTGCGCAAAGCCCAGACCGCTGCCGATCGCACAGGCGCCGATATGGTTGAGGATCGCCATGCTTTCGCTGATCGTCCTGCCATCCTCGAGCAACAGCGACGGCGTCTCGCCGACTGTATTGATCTGCTTGTATTCATCGGTGGAAACCACTTCCGGCATCTCGACGCGGCAGAGCCGATAAGGCAGGCCGGACCATTCCAGCGCGACGATCGAGCCGAAGGAGCAGCCCTCCGGCACGCCGTAAAACAATATGGGTGACATCAGTCGTTCCTTTCAGAATTGAACCCGTTGGGACAGGATCAATGTGAAGACGTGGACGATCATGCGGTAGAGGCTATAATTGCATCGCAATGTCCACATATCTGGAAGATGGCAATGGCGCTTTTCAACCTCAACGACCTGCATCTCTTCGTCCAGGCCGTCGACAGCGGCAGTTTTACCGCCGCCGCGAGACATCTCGGCATGCCGAAATCGACGGTCAGCAAGCGGGTCGCGGAGCTGGAGCGGCGCCTCGGCGTGCGGCTGATCCAGCGCACGTCACGCAGCTTCGCGCTGACTGAGCTCGGGCGCGAATTCTTTCAGCATGCCCAGGCCTCGATCATCGAGGCTGATATGGCCGAGGGCATCGTGCGGCGGCATCTGGCGGAACCGGCCGGCAGCGTTCGCCTGACGGCCTCGGTGCCGACGGCGCAGTTTACCTTGACGGAGCATCTGCCGGCGCTGGCGGCCCGCTATCCGAAGCTCCGGCTCTCCGTGCACGTGACGGACCGTTTCGTCGACATCGTGCAGGAAGGCTTCGACATCGCACTGCGCAGCCATCGCGCGCCGCTGCCGGATTCGGCGCTGGTGCAGCGCAAGCTCGCCAGTCACCCTTTCTTCATTCTCGCTTCGCCCGATTATATCGGCGCCCATGGGCAACCGCGCCGGCCGGAGGAGCTGGCGGAGCATGCGACGATCATGACCAGCTTGACGGAAAACCAATGGCGGCTCTTTTCCGATGGCGGTGACGAGGCAGTGGTCACGCTACAGTCCGTCATGGCGGCTGACGAGCCCTATGTGCTGATGGAAGCGGCGGCGGCGGGGCTTGGCATCACCTGCCTGCCGGCATCCGTCTGCCGTAAGGCGCTGACTGAAGGGCGGCTGGTGCGGGTGCTGCCGGGATGGACGGCCGGCAGCATAGAGACGACGATCCTGATGCCGCACCGGCGCGGCCAGCTGCCGGCAGTGCGCGCCGTCGTCGATTTCCTGGCGGAACGGCTGACCGGATGATGATCACGCCGCCTTGGCGGCGTGATATTCCTTGATGGCGACCATCTTGATTGCCGGATAGCGCTCTGCCTCATAACGCAGCGAGAAGGCGTCCTGGGCGAGGAAGACGGGATCGCCGTCGAGATCACGGGCGATATCGCCGCGTTTGACGGTCAGGAATTTTTCGAGATCGGCCGGCTGGTCGGCGGAGATCCAGCGGCAGACGGAGAAACGCGACATTTCGAAGGAGACCGGCAGGCCGTATTCGGCCATCAGCCGCTCCTTCAAGACGTCGAGCTGCAGGGCGCCGACGACGCCGACGATTGCGGGCGAGCCGTCTTCCGGCGAGAACAGCTGGACGACGCCTTCTTCGGCCATCTGCTGCAGCGCTTCCTTGAGCTTCTTTGCCTTCATCGCGTCTTCGAGGCGCACGCGGCGCAGGATTTCCGGCGAGAAGTTCGGCACGCCCTGGAAGACCAGCGATTCGCCCTCGGTCAGCGTATCGCCGATGCGCAGCGTCCCATGATTGGGAATGCCGACGACATCGCCGGCATAGGCGGTGTCGGCGAGCTGGCGCTGCGAGGCGAAGAAGAATTGCGGCGCCGTCAGGCCGAGCTGCTTGCCGGTGCGGGCGAGCCGCGCCTTCATGCCGCGTTCGAGCTTGCCGGAGCAGATGCGGGCAAAGGCGATGCGGTCGCGGTGGTTGGGATCCATATTGGCCTGGATCTTGAAGACGAAGGCCGTCATCTTGTCGTCGGTCGCATGCACAGTCCTGGTATCGGCCACCTGGTCGCGCGGCGGCGGCGCGAATTCGCCGAGCGCGTTGATCAGGTCGCGAACGCCGAAATTGCGCAGCGCCGAGCCGAAAAAGACCGGCGTCATATGGCCTTCGAGGAAGGAGTCGCGGTCGAAGGGACGGCAGGCCTCGATCGCTAATTCGGTCTCCTCGACAAAGGCTTGGCGCTCGTTTTCCGGCAGCTTGCCGGCGACGGCCTGCGGGCCGTTGACCGGCGTCGTTTCGACTTCGGTGTCGGAGCCGCGGGCGGTGCTGTTGGCCAGGTGATAGGAGCCGCAGAAGGTCTTCGAGCGTCCGATCGGCCAGGTGATCGGCGCCGTATCCAGCGCCAGCTTCTCTTCCACCTCGTCGAGGATCTCGAAGGGATCGCGGCTTTCGCGGTCCATCTTGTTGATGAAGGTGATGATCGGGATATCGCGCATGCGGCAGACTTCGAAGAGCTTCAGCGTGCGCGGCTCGATGCCCTTGGCGGCATCGATGACCATGACGGCGGCATCGACGGCGGTCAGCGTGCGGTAGGTGTCGTCGGCGAAATCCTCGTGGCCCGGCGTGTCGAGGATGTTGAAGACATTGTCGTTATATTCGAAGGTCATCACCGAGGTGACGACGGAGATGCCGCGCTCGCGCTCGATCTTCATCCAGTCGGAACGCGTCTGCATGCGATCCTTCTTCGCCTTGACTTCGCCGGCAAGCTGAATGGCGCCGCCGAACAGCAGCAGCTTTTCGGTGAGCGTCGTCTTGCCCGCGTCCGGGTGGGCGATAATAGCGAATGTGCGGCGGCGGGAGACCGCCTCGGCGAGACTTTCGGCCATACTATGAATCCTGTGGAATTGCCGCGTATCTAACGATTAAAGCCCGGCATTGCAATTGACCTCGGCGCTGCGGGCGCAAAGTAATGGGCCATGACCATTCATCACGACACGCGCCCGACGCTGAACCTCATCCGCCTGGCCAATGGCGAAGGGCTCGACCTGCCCGCCTATGAAAGCAAGGGAGCGGCCGGCATGGACCTGCGCGCCGCCGTCGACGGCGATGCGCCGCTGACGCTTGCGCCCGGCAAGCGGGCGCTGGTGCCGACCGGCTTCATCTTCGAGATCCCCGAGGGTTTCGAGGGTCAGGTGCGGCCGCGCTCCGGCCTTGCCTTCAAGCACGGCATCACCTGCCTGAATTCACCCGGCACCGTCGACAGCGACTATCGTGGTGAGGTGAAGGTGCTGCTCGCCAATCTCGGCGAGGAAGCCTTTGTCATCGAGCGCGGCATGCGCATCGCCCAGATGGTGATCGCGCCGGTGACCCAGGCGCGGGTGGCCGAGATCACCGCGGCAAGCGAAACTGCGCGCGGCGCCGGTGGCTTCGGCTCCACCGGCGTGTGATGGCAAAGGGCCTCGACAGCGCGGGCCTGACCTTCCGGCAGGATTATTTCGGCGATCCCGCCGGCTGGGCTGCGCTCGTCCGCCTGCTCCGGGATATTTTCAGCATCGATATCGGTCCGCTGCGACAACTTGGCGGCCCCGATCCCACCAGCATGCCGTTCGGCTGGTTCGATGCCGAGGGCGAGCTTGCGGCCAATCTCTCGGCCTTTGCACTGCCCTTCGTCCTCAATGGCAGGATCGTTCATGCCGCCGGGCTGCAATCCGGCGCGGTGCGGCCGCAGTGGCGCGGCCGCGGGCTCTATCGCGATCTGACGGTGAAGGCGCTCGACTGGTGCGGGCAGCAGGGCTTCGAAGCCGTCATCCTCTACACCGATAAGCCGTCGCTCTACGAAGCTTACGGTTTTCGCGCGTTACCACTGAACCGATATGAGGGAACCGCACCCGCCCCCGCAATTGGCGCCACAGCCGCCCGGCCGTTTTTGCCGGCGAATGCGGACGATCTCGCCCTGCTGCAATTGCTGCTGAAAGCACGCAGCCCGATTTCGACGACGCTCTCGGTCACCACAAATGCAGCGATGTTTCTCATCAACACGCAGCTCGATGCCGATGTCCGCATCAGCTTCCTGGAAGACTGCCAGGCAGCCATCGCCTGGAAGATGGATGGGTCAGGCCGCTTCAGCCTGCTCGATGTCGTGGCAGCGGAGATCCCGTCGCTTGCCGCGATCTTCGGCGGGCTCGACATTGCCTCGGCCAGCGTCGAGGTGCTCTTCCGGCCCGACAAGCTCGACTGGACGGGCGCTCCGCAACCGTTTGAAAGCGGCACGGTGCTGATGCTGCGCGGGCTCGGCGACGATGCCCCGCATTTTCCGGCGATGCTCTCCCCAATGGCCGATTTCTAACCGTTTCGCGATCTACTTTCCGCGCGAAAGCGGCGGCAGGCGCCGCTTGACCGGCGAGGCTTTGATCATCGCGGTGTTGGTCTCGGCGCGTTCGGCGACCCTGTCCAGGAGGCCGTCGAGTTCCGTCATCGAGCGGATGACCAGGCGGGCGATGAAACAATCCTCGCCGGTCACCTTGTCGCATTCGACGATTTCAGGAATTTCCTGAATGAGGCGCTCGACGATATGCAACTGCCCCGGCAGCGGCCGCACGCGGACGATCGCCTGCAGGGGATAGCCGACGGCTGCAGGATCGAGATCGATGGTGAAGGCCTTGATGACGCCGCGCTCCTCCAGCCGGCGCAGACGCTCGGCCGCACTCGGCGAGGAAAGCCCCACCTGCTGTGCCAGCTCCTTCAGCGAGATCCGGGCATTGCCGGCCAGCGCTTCGAGAATGGCCTGATCGATTTCATCGAGCGGCTGGACATCGTTAGGCATGACCGTGGCTTTCCCTTTTATTATTAGGGTACAGCGATGAAGTTCATTTTTATCATTATATAATTTCGCCTGTCGCCGCAATATTATCATCTCAGCAAAAACGGAGGCGATCATGAGCGGCGACATCAAAAGAGGCACTGTTGAAATGACGGCAGCGATGCTGATCTCGGGGACGATCGGCTGGTTCGTCGTGATGTCGGGCCAGCCGGTCAGCGGTGTGGTCTTTTGGCGCTGCCTGTTCGGCGCGCTGACCCTGCTTGTCATCTGCGGCGCGCTCGGGCTGCTGCGGCCGGGCATCCTCACGCTGCGCGCCTTCACCATCGCCGTCTTCGGCGGCATCGCCATCGTCGTCAACTGGCTGCTGCTGTTTGCCTCCTATTCGCATGCGACGATCTCGATTGCCACCACCGTCTACAACACCCAGCCCTTCATGCTGCTGGTGCTCGGGGCGCTGTTTCTCGGCGAAAAGATCACCGCCGCCAAGCTGTTCTGGCTGACGCTCGCCTTTGCCGGCATGGCTGCCATCGTCGAGGGGAAACCTGAGACCGGCAGCGGCACGTCGGATGGCTACGGCCTCGGCATCCTGATGGCGCTGGGCGCGGCTTTCTTCTACGCGCTGGCAGCGCTTGCCGCGAAGTGGCTGAAAGGCACGCCGCCGCATCTGATCGCGCTGATCCAGGTCGCAACCGGCATGCTGATGCTGGCGCCGATGACGGATTTTTCGCAGCCACCTCAAGATGCCGGAAGCTGGGCGATCCTCGTTTCCATCGGCGTCGTCCATACCGGGCTGATGTATGTGCTGCTCTACGGCGCCATCCAGCGGCTGCCGACGCATCTGACCGGGGCCTTGTCCTTCCTCTATCCGATCGCCGCAATCCTCGTCGACCGGCTGGCCTTCGGCCACGCGCTGCAGCCGATGCAGATCGCGGGCGCCGCCATCATCCTGCTTGCCGCGGCCGGCATGAACCTCGGCTGGACGCCGCGCTGGCTGCGGCCGAGGGCGCTTCAGGGCTAACGAAAGGCGGGGAGGCACAGGGCGGCAGGCATTTCTTCTGGTGATGGACCCATCAACGCCGGCCGATTGATGGCAGGGCTTACCGGATATAAAACACCGGGAAAGAGGAGCCACATATGAGCCTTGCCGCCTTGCTTGCCTATGCCGGAGCGCTGTTCATCGCAGCCGCCATTCCCGGACCCGGGATTACCGCCATCGTCGCCCGCGCGCTCGGCTCGAATTTCCGCGAGACCTTCTTCATGGGTCTCGGCCTGGTGCTCGGCGATATGACCTATCTCACCGCCGTCATTCTCGGCCTTGCCTTCGTGGCGCAAACCTTCACCGAGGTCTTCCTCGTCATCAAGATCGCCGGTGCCCTTTATCTCGCCTATATCGCCTGGAAACTCTGGACGGCGGGGCTGCTGCCGCAGGACATCGCGGCGAAGAAATCCAGCAATATCGGCCTGTCCTTCCTCTCCGGCCTGCTGGTGACGCTCGGCAATCCGAAGACCATGCTGTTCTATGTCGCGCTGGCGCCGACGCTGATCGATATCGGCAATATCAGCCTCAGCGACTATGCGATGCTGCTTGCCGTCACCTTCGTCGTGCTGATTGCCGTGCTGGTGCCCTATATGCTGCTCGCCTCGCGGGCCCGCACGATGCTGAAACAGCCGCGCGCCTTGCAGGCCCTGAACCGGGTTGCGGCCGGCATCCTGGCCGGCACGGCCGCCTTCATCGCCGCGCGGGCGGCCTGAAATAAACATCCGCCAAGAAACGGTTTTCAAAGCTTTTTTTCTTCGCGTCCGGCTCTCCCGGCATCAACGCGGGCTGGCCTCATTCGGCCTTTGCCCCTATTCTCCTTTCGATTTCAGGGACCGAAGTCCAAAGGGAGGCATCCATGTCGCACAAGCCCGGCCGCGGCCGCATCTATTCCTCGATCACCGAGACCATCGGCAACACGCCACTCGTGCGCTTCGACAAGCTGGCCCGTGAAAAGGGCGTGGTGGCCAACCTGATCGGTAAGCTTGAATTCTTCAATCCGATCGCCTCGGTCAAGGACCGCATCGGCGTGGCGATGATCGAAAGCCTGGAAGCGCAAGGCAGGATCACTCCCGGAAAGTCCGTGCTGATCGAGCCGACCTCCGGCAACACCGGCATCGCGCTCGCCTTTGCCGCTGCCGCCAAGGGTTATCGTCTGATCCTCACCATGCCGGAAACCATGTCGGTCGAGCGCCGCAAGATGCTGGCGCTGCTCGGCGCCGAGCTGGTGCTGACCGAGGGCGCCAAGGGCATGAAGGGTGCGATCGCCAAGGCCGAGGAGCTGGCGGAATCGCTTCCCGACGCCATCATACCGCAGCAATTCGAAAACCCCGCCAATCCCGAAATTCACCGCAAGACGACCGCCGAGGAAATCTGGAACGACACCGACGGCACGGTCGACATCCTCGTCTCCGGCATCGGCACCGGCGGCACGATTACCGGCGTCGGCCAGGTGCTGAAAAGTCATAAGCCCGAAATCCAGATCATCGCCGTCGAGCCGGCCGATTCCCCCATTCTCTCCGGCGGCAATCCCGGCCCGCACAAAATCCAGGGCATAGGCGCCGGCTTCGCCCCAAAAATCCTCGACACCGGCATCTACGACGAAGTCGTCACCGTCACCAACGACGAGGCCTTCGAACAGGCCCGCCTGGTCGCCCGGCTCGAAGGCGTCCCGGTCGGCATCTCCTCGGGTGCGGCACTGACCGCAGCGATCAAGGTCGGCAGCCGTCCGGAGAATGCCGGCAAGAACATCGTCGTGATCATCCCGTCCTTCGCGGAGCGTTATCTCTCGACGGCATTGTTTGAGGGGCTGGGGAGCTAAAGGTGGCTGTGGCCGGGCCTTTCCGCCGGCAATTTATCCTGCAAAATATTGGAGCGCCTCGGCGCACCTACTTTTGTGCCGTCACCTGCATCCCAATTGAAGTGGGACGAAAGTTCTGTGGTAGGCCGACGCTTGCTTGCAAGGGATAGTCGGCCACTACCATTTTGTTCGCGGCCCGATTCTAGAATATGTCTTCCCGATTCTGACCTCAACTAAACGCCAAATGTAAATCAGCACGTTCGAGGTCCGTGGCTGACTGAGGAAAGTCTGGGGCACTACTCTTCCATTCGGAGCAATACTCCTGAAATGTGCTGTTGTAGAATGCGCGGAGCACGAAATTGACAAATCGAAACGGAGTCATAGCCGTTAAGACAGGTATTCTGCAATTTTTATACTGCCCTATCGTGAAATGAGATTTTGGATGGATGACTTCGTGAAAAGCCGCCTCGTCGAAGTCGAACCTTATTGGGGTCGTGACAACGTCTTTGCGGATTACGTCAGCATACAAAACTTCAAACTCATAGAGTTCAGGATCGTTCTGGTACTGACCTGCCACTGCGAATTTCCTCCAGAATTGATTAGAGTCCGGCCGATCAAAGGACGGACGAATGAAGAAGCAGAGATTTACGGAAGAGCAGATTATTGCGGTGCTGAAGGAGCAGGAGGCAGGAG
>NZ_JAILYJ010000018.1 GCF_019793465.1 Rhizobium croatiense
GGCCGGCAAGCCCAAGATCGTCGCAACCGTCGCCACCATGCGCAAGCTGCTCACTATCCTCAATGCCATCATCAGGGACGGACGACCATGGCAAAACGCTTGACAAAAAAGACAGTCGCTCTCCCCGCCGCTGGGGAGAAGAGGATATGCCACCGTCTCGGTTCCACGCCAGCTCCCGCCTGATGACATGTTTCAAGCGCTTGAATCATCAATGGCAGTAGCGATAGCCGCCCTTCCTTTCCATCACATCGAGATGGAAATGGGTCTCGTGGGCGGCGTCGCTTTCGGGGTCCAGCACGGTGGTGAAATAGATGCAGCCGGCTGCGCTGACGGTGCGCTGGAAGGCGCCGGTCAGCGTCGGGTCCTCGCGGCGGGAGCGGACGGCGACGTCTTCGCCTTTCTCGAAATGGAAGCTGGCAATGTCGATGGCATTGCCGCGGGCATGCTCGGAGATCTTGCCGGTTTCAGCGCCGTTGCGCAGACGGCACATATAGGATGTTGCCTGGTTGACGGTCGTGAGGCGCCCCTGTTCCGGCAGGGCGGCGGAGGCGGCCGGGATGACGCTGTCTTTCAGCCAGCGGGCGAGGGCGAGTGCAGCCGGGCAGCGGATCGTCGCCTCCGGCTTGAGCGCAATGCCGGGCAGGGCTTCGGAGACGATGATCGGTTTGTCGATGCCACAGCCGTTGCCGTCGTCGATGCGCGGCGTGTCCTTGAAGACGACGCCCAAAGCTCGGAGTGCGGCCGTGCATTCTGCGTGTTCGGGGTCGCTTTCGGGTTCGATCGTCAGATGCTGCTCTTCGAGCGTCTGCTCGGCAGGCGGCTTGTTCTCTTCCGCCGGCGTCTGCGGGCTTTTTAGCCCGCCCGGCGGCAGCGGCGGGCCTTGCATCGGTTCTGCCGGTTCCGGCTTTGCCTGTTCTGGCTTTGCCGGTTCGGACTTTCCTGGTTCGGTTTGGGGCGACGCTGGCTGGTCCCGCGCCGGTGTCTCCGGCTCCTTCACATCGGGCTTCGGCTGCGGTGCCGGCACATCCGCCGGCGCGGGTGGTTCAGTCTTGTCGGGAAGCGGAGTAGGACTGGCTGCAGCCCCGGTGTCGGGTCGAGGTTGGGGTAAAGGACCATGCGAGGGCAGGCGGGCGCCAGCAAGAAAGGCGGTAGCGGCGAGAAGGATCGCCAGTATCGAAAGTTTTCTCAACGCATCCGATTCCCTGGTGTTGATAGCGGAGGGGATAACGCATTATGGCGGTTTTCGTTGCAATTGCGCAACGTCCTGGAAGATCATTAAAACTTGAAAATAATGTTCAACATAAATTGGTCGATTATGTTGACAATGTTTCTCATGTTTTTTATGCGGCAAAAAGAAGGCGGATTTCTGCTCCGTCTTATCCGAAATAGCCCAGCCAGCCCATCGAGCGTTCGACGCGCCACGACCAGCCAGCCCGGTAATCATCATGAGAGGGTAGGTTATGATCGTCCGGCATTGGCGCTCGCTTCTATTGGTCTGCACGGCAGTTGCAGCGGTTCTTCCTGTTTCGCAGTCTTTCGCGCAGAGCGCTCCGGCCACCACGCCGGAAGCGGCGGCGGATGACAGCACCGTGCTGCAGAAGATCGTCGTCAAGGGCAAGCGCGTGGCGCCCGGCAGCGTCGCCGATACGCCGCTGGCGACCGAGGTCACCCAGAAGCAACTGGAAGAAAAGCAGGTCACCAATTACGACGATATTGGCCGCAGCGTCGATGCGGGCGTCAACTATTCGCGTGCCGATGCGGGCTTCAACCTGCGCGGCCTTTCCGGTGCTCGCATCCTGACGACGATCGACGGCATTCCGATCCCTTATATTTCGAATAGCTCGCGCCAGGGTGCTTTTGCGCCTGCCAACGCCAATGGCGGCGGCGACACTTTCGATTTCGATTCGCTGTCTTCGCTCGATATCGTGCGCGGCGCGGATTCGAGCAAGGGCGGCTCCGGCGTGCTCGGCGGCGCCATTGTTCTCAACACGCTGGAGCCGGAGGATCTCATTCCTGAAGGCCGTGATTGGGGTGCGGTCGTGAAGTCGACCTATGACAGCGAAGACAGGAGTCTTTCCGGCTCGGCTGCCGGTGCCAAGAAGATCGGCGGCACCTCGATCCTGTTCCAGGGCGGCTACCGCAAAGGCCATGAGCGGGCGAACATGGGCAACAATGACGTTTACGGGGCTCTTCGCACCGAGGCGAACCCGGCTGATTTCGACCAAAACAACCTGCTCTTCAAACTGCGCCAGGAGCTGGAAGGCGGTCATCGCATCGGCCTGACGGCGGAACGCTTCCGCCGCGACCTAGAAACCGACCTGCGCCACCTTCAGGGAGGAACCAGCCCTCGCAACTTCATGATCGACAATTATGACGGTCGCGAACAGCGTGACCGCGATCGCGTATCGCTCGACTACGACTATGAAGCGCAGTCTTCCGACGCGTTCTTCAGCAGTGCGCGCGCTACGCTTTATTGGCAGGATTTGAAGAAGGAAGCGGGCAGCGGGGGCCGTACGGCCGCCAATGTTGCCTATGGCCGCAACAACGAGGTCGAAAACGAAACCTGGGGCTTCAGCGGCACCGCGACGAAGGATTTCGAATATTCCGGTCTCAGCCACTCCGTTCGCGTCGGCCTTGACGTCGGCATCTCCAGCTGGAGCCAATATAGCTGGGCTCTGTGCCCCACGTCGACGACTTGCCCGTCGCTGAACAATCAGGCGGAAGTGCCTGACGTCGACAGCCGGAACCTGGGGCTAGTTGTCGAAGACAAGATCGAGATCGGCAATACCGGCTTCACGCTGACGCCCGGCTTCCGCTTCGACTGGTTCAACTACGATCCCTCGACCGGCGACGGTTTTTCCAACAATACCGGCCTTACGCGTTTCGGCGATCTTCGCGACCGGACGGAGGCCGCCATATCGCCGAAGATCCTTGCGACCTACGATCTGACGCCGGATGTAGCGCTCTATATGCAGCTGGCGGTCGGCTTCCGCGCGCCCACCGTCGACGAACTTTACAGCCGCTTCTACAACCCCACGGGCCGCTACGCCCAGCTCGGCAATCCTGATCTGGAACCGGAAATCGGCCGCGGCATCGAAGTCGGCGCCAATTTCGACACGGGCGATGTTACCGGAAGGGTCGCGCTTTTCCACACCCGCTATCAGAATTTCATCGAGACGGTGACGAGCGTCGATGCGACAGGCTTTACTGAGTTCAACTACACGAACGTGGCAGCGGCGACGATCTCGGGGATTGAAGCCAGCGCCGTCAAGACTTTCAACAACGGAATCAATCTGCATGCTTCGCTTGCCTATGCCTATGGCAGGAACGAAGAGACCACGCAGCGGCTGCGCTCGGTGGCGCCGTTCAAGGCGATCATCGGCGGCGGCTGGAGCAATGAGACCTTCGGCTTCGACCTTTCCTCGACGCTTTCGGCCGGTATGCTGACCGACCACCTCAATACCGTCGGCACGACCCCCGATACGACCTTCGATGCGCCTGGTTATGCCATCGTCGATTTGACCGGCTGGTGGACGCCGGAACAGCTGCCGGGCCTGCGCGTTCAAGCTGGTGTCTACAATATCTTCGACCAGGAGCACTACAACGCGCTCGCCGTGCGCGACGTCAATATCAACTCGGCGACGGCGTCGCAGCCGCGGGAGTGGTATTCCGAGCCGGGCCGCACCTTCAAGGTCTCGCTCACCAAGACCTTCTGATTGTCGATACGCCTTCAAGGCTGGGGGAGGGGCGGCTTTCGGGCCGCCCTTTTCATTCGTGCGATCGCCTCTTGCGCGGCGGCTGATCTCAGGCTAACAATTTTCCCCATGATCAAGTCTTTGAACATCGCTGTTTGGTGGTGGGCTCGCTGAGGCGGCCTCGACCAATCGTGTCCAAAGACGACGACGAGTGAGCCGCCCGAAACTTCGAGGCGGCTTTTTTGTTTTATCGCCGCCTGTTGTCCGGGCCCCGATAACGGAGTGGAACTATGGTAACGATCCTGCGGGATGATGGTGCGGAAATCTACGAGACCAAGGGCGGGATATCGGTCACGCGGAAGCGGCGGGCGATCCCCTACAGCGACGCGGTCTCTTCCTATGTCGACAAGCTCGATGAGCGCCGCGGCGCGGTGTTCTCGTCGAACTACGAATATCCGGGCCGCTATACGCGCTGGGATACCGCCGTCGTCGATCCGCCGCTCGGCATCTCTTCCTTCGGGCGCGACGTCTGGATCGAAGCCTATAATGAACGCGGCGAGGTGCTTCTCGGCTTCGTCACCGAGCGGCTGCAGACGGTGCCCGACCTCGTGCTCGGTACTTCCTCGGCCCGCCGCCTTGACCTTTCCGTCAAGACGCCGGACCGGGTGTTCACCGAGGAGGAGCGCTCGAAGATGCCGACGGTCTTTACCGTGCTGCGCGCCGTCACCGACCTCTTCTATTCGCAGGCGGATGCGAGCCTCGGGCTCTACGGTGCCTTCGGCTACGACATCGCCTTCCAGTTCGACGCGATCGATCTGAAGCTGAAGCGGCCTTCCGACCAGCGCGACATGGTGCTCTACCTGCCGGACGAGATCCTCGTCGTCGACAATTACGCCGCCAAAGCCTGGATCGACCGCTACGATTTCGAGAAAGGCGGCGTGACGACCGAGGGCAAGGCCGAGCAGATCGCGCCGGAGCCTTTCCAGCATACGGATGCCATTCCGCCGAAGAGCGACCATCGGCCGGGCGAATATGCCGAACTCGTCACCAAGGCGAAGGAAAGCTTCCGCAAGGGTGATCTGTTCGAGGTCGTGCCCGGGCAGAAGTTCATGGAGCGCTGCGAAAGCAAGCCTTCCGATATTTCCAAGCGGCTGAAGGCGATCAATCCGTCGCCCTATTCCTTCTTTATCAATCTCGGCCATCAGGAATATCTGGTCGGCGCCTCGCCCGAAATGTTCGTGCGCGTTTCGGGACGGCGCATCGAGACCTGCCCGATTTCGGGTACGATCAAGCGTGGCGACGATCCGATCGCCGACAGCGAGCAGATTCTGAAGCTTTTGAATTCCAAGAAGGACGAGTCCGAGCTGACCATGTGCTCGGACGTCGACCGCAACGACAAGAGCCGTGTGTGCGAGCCGGGTTCCGTCAAGGTGATCGGCCGCCGGCAGATCGAGATGTATTCGCGCCTCATTCACACCGTCGATCATATCGAAGGCCGGCTGCGCGACGACATGGACGCCTTCGACGGTTTCCTCAGCCACGCCTGGGCGGTCACCGTCACCGGCGCGCCGAAGCTCTGGGCGATGCGCTTCATCGAGAGCCATGAAAAGAGCCCGCGTGCATGGTATGGTGGGGCAATCGGCATGGTGGGCTTCAATGGCGACATGAACACCGGCCTGACGCTCCGCACCGTGCGCATCAAGGACGGCATTGCCGAGGTGCGCGCCGGCGCAACGCTGCTCAACGACTCCATTCCGGAGGAAGAAGAAGCCGAAACCGAATTGAAGGCCTCTGCCATGCTTTCCGCCATCCGAGACGCCAAGACCGGCAATTCCGGCAAGATCCAGCGCGACGTCGCAAGCGTCGGCAAGGGCGTCAGCATCCTGCTCATCGACCACGAGGACAGTTTCGTCCACACGCTCGCCAATTATTTCCGCCAGACGGGGGCGACGGTTTCGACCGTGCGCACGCCGGTGCCGGAGGAGATTTTCGACCGGTTGAATCCGGATCTGGTCGTGCTGTCGCCCGGGCCTGGAACGCCGAAGGATTTCGACTGCAAGGCGACGATCAAGAAGGCGCGGGCCCGCAACCTGCCGATCTTCGGGGTGTGCCTTGGTCTGCAGGCGCTTGCCGAAGCCTATGGCGGAGAACTGCGCCATCTGGTGCTGCCGATGCACGGCAAGCCCTCACGCATCCGTGTGCTGGAGCCGGGCATCGTCTTCTCCGGCCTCGCCAGGGAGGTGACGGTCGGCCGCTACCACTCGATCTTCGCCGATCCTTCGACGTTGCCGGCTGAATTCATCATCACGGCAGAGAGCGATGACGGCACCATCATGGGCATCGAACATGCCAAGGAGCCGATCGCCGCAGTGCAGTTCCATCCGGAATCGATCATGACGCTCGGCGGCGATGCCGGCATGCGGATGATCGAGAACGTCGTGGCGCATCTTGCGCGCAAGGTGAAGACCAAGGCTGCCTGACGGCTATTCTCTCCGCCCTTCCCGCCAGCGGGAAGGGCGGGTTGACTTTATCGGACAAATCAGAACATTTCCGGAACGATCAACCGGGATATGTCGCCGTGGCTCAAGCCGAGAAGTTCATCGTCCTTCCTTACCGCAAGAACCGTGGCAATCTCGTGCCCGGCGAAATGCGGCAGGCATCGAATGCCGTCAGCGCGGAAAAGATCGCTTCGGCGATGGCCGAGCGTTTCGTCGGCGTTGCGGCCTATGCCGTGATCGTCGACGAGGAAACCGGCGACATGACCTCGCCGCGGCTGCTCGCGCGATATGGCGAGATTGCCGATCTCAACGCTGCCTGAGGCGCGATTTTCCGATGGAGACGTCGCTCTACCTGCCGGTGAAAGCGTTCCTGGAAGCGGCCGGTTATGTGGTCAAGGGTGAGGTCGGCGGATGCGATCTCGTCGGGCTGAGCGATGGTGAGCCGCCGGTCGTGGTCATCTGCGAACTCAAGCTCTCCTTCAATCTCGAACTGCTGCTGCAGGCGGTCGACCGGGCGGCGATGAGCGACGAAGTCTGGATCGCGGCGCGCGTTTCGGCCAAGGGACGCGGCCGAGAGGCCGACAAACGCTACCGCGACCTCTGCCGGCGGCTCGGGATCGGCATGCTCGGCGTCTCCGATGGCGGCGAGGTCAGCGTCATCGTCAGTTCCGTCTCGCCGATGCCGCGCACCAATCCGAAGCGGCGCACGCGTCTCGTCAAGGAGCACCAGCGCCGTCGCGGCGATCCCGCTGTCGGCGGCGGCTCACGTGCGCCGATCATGACCGCCTATCGCCAACAGGCGCTGCTCTGCGCGGCGGCGCTCGACCAGGGCGTGGCGCGGCCGCGGGATATGAAGGCGCATACACCCAATGCCGGCCGGATCCTGCTCGACAATGTCTACGGATGGTTCGAGCGCAAGGAGAAGGGCGTCTACGCGCTGACGACGGCCGGGCAGGCCGCTCTCCTGCGCTGGCCGCAGCCTGTCGCCGATCCCGCTCCCTAGAGCTGAAGCCGGATTCGCGTATCCGACGGCAACAGCTGTGAGGGACGCGTCATTCTCTTTGACAAATCCTGCATCATCGCCCATATCACCCTCAACTGGACCGCCTGCGCGACATTCGCGTGGGCGGTTTTGCATTTCAATGGCTTGGATCCTGCAATTCATTCGCAACCGCAGGAGGACGATATGAGCGACGACGGCGATCTTACGGTTCGGAAGCTGGCGATGTGGGGGATCCCGTTGTCGCTCGGCGTCATGGGGCTGAAGATGGCGGCCTGGTGGGTCACCGGATCGGTCGCGCTGCTGTCGGACGGGCTTGAATCGACGGTGAATGTCTTTGCCGCCTTCATGGCCTTCTTCGTCATCCGCTACGCGCAGAAGCCAGCCGATCACGACCATCCCTTCGGCCATCACAAGGCGGAATATCTGTCCGCCGTCACCGAGGGCGTGCTGATCGTGGTCGCGGCGCTGTTGATCGTCAACGAAGCGATCGGCTATCTCTCCGAACCGCGCATGCTCGATGCGCCGGTACTCGGCCTTGCGATCAATTTCGCGGCCGGCATCGTCAACACGGTCTGGGCGCGGCTGCTGATCCGGGCGGGCCGCAAACATCGCTCGGCGGCCCTGGCGGCGGACGGCCAGCATATCATGTCCGATGTGGTCACCTCGATCGGCGTGCTTGTCGGCCTGCTGCTGGCGCTGGCGACCGGCTATGCGATCTTCGATCCGGTGCTTGCCATTCTCGTTGCCGTCAACATCCTCTATCAGGGCTGGAAGGTGATCTCGCAATCGATCAGCGGCCTGATGGACCAGGCAGTCGATCCGCTGGAGGAGGAGGCGATCAAGCAGGCGATCGCCACCCATGCGGCGGGCTCGATCGGCGTGCATGATCTGAAGACTAGGCGGGCGGGTACCGTCACCTTCATCGATTTTCACATGGTGGTGCCGGGCACTATGTCCGTGCGGCAGGCGCATGATATATGCGACCGCCTTGAGGATGCCATCAGGACAGTGCATGAGGGCGCCAAAATAGCCATTCATGTGGAGCCGGAGGGCGAAAAGGCCCATGGCATCCGCGTCAAAGTCGTCAAGGAGGCATGATGCCGAATACCGATGTTTCCAGCCTGTCGATGCTGGGCCAGCAGACCGAAACCGCCCATTCGCCGGAGGAGGCGGTGCTTGAAAAAGTGCCGTCCAATCATGCCGGCACCGACTACGTCGTGCGCTTCACCGCGCCGGAATTCACCTCGCTCTGCCCGATGACCGGTCAGCCGGATTTCGCCCATATCGTCATCGATTACATTCCGGGTGAATGGCTGGTGGAATCGAAGTCGCTGAAGCTCTTCCTGCATTCCTTCCGCAACCACGGCGCCTTCCACGAGGACTGCTCGATCTATATCGCAAAGCGCATCGTCGAACTGCTCGATCCCAAATGGCTGAGAATCGGTGCCTACTGGTATCCGCGCGGTGGCATTCCGATCGACGTCTTCTGGCAGACGGGCAAGCCGCCGGAAGGCGTGTGGCTGCCGGAGCAAGGCGTCGCCACCTATCGTGGACGTGGGTGAGCTGCGGTCGGGCGCAGCCCGAGCAATCGATCCAGTGAATCGATTTCAGCAGCGAACGCCCTGAGCTTAAGCGAAGGGCCGGGATACGGTGCGGCAACCACTGCCGGTCTCCAAGGCCAAGCCTCACACATCCGTCACGTCGTCGCCCGATGAGTCATTGCTGTAATCGTCGCCATCGTCGTAATCCGCCTGCTGCACATCCCCGTCGTCATTATCATTACCGGCATTGTCGGACGCTTGGCGGGTGTCGTCATTGCCGAAAAAATTGTTGATGACGGTTTCCTCGGTGGGCGCGCTGGCATTGCCGAAAGGATTGGCGCCGAAGGGCGAGCCCCAGCCGAGCGAGGACATGTGGTTGCTGAAGATGCCGCTCAGCGAATTGGCAAGCAGCATGCCGCCGGCAACACCCGCTGCCGTGCCGAGCGCGCCGCGCAGGAAGCTGCCGCCTGCCGATGGCGCATAGGCCTGCTGGCTCCAGGGGCCGGTCGGCTGCTGCGGCATCTGGCGAGTGCTGCTGTCGTAGCCGCGGGGTTCGTCATAGGCGCGGGAGGGCTGGCCCCAGGGACCGGGATTGGCCGGACTGGACGGAACCGGAGCGGGCTGCTGCGTCTGGGTGTTGCCGAAGATCGAGCTCAGGAAGCCGCCGCCCTGTTCGGCCTGGCGGTGTTCGCTCGCGCCGGCTTCCAGCTGGCGGACGTGTTCCTCGAGTTCCTTGATATGGTTGGCGGCCGCCTCCAACCCCTTTTCCTGAACGATCACGGCCTGAGCCAGATAATAGGTGGCGGAGGGCTGTTGCCGCGTCGCCTGGTCGATCAGGGCCTCGGCCTCGCTGTCGCGCGGCGTGGCCGCAGCGGTGCGCACGCGGTCGAACAGGGCGGTCAGCAATTGGCGTTCTTCGGGTGACATGTCTTGTCTCCTGTTATTTCGTACGGCTTTGCCGCGTGAGGGGTGAGGTAGGAAGCGATTCAGGCTTTTCAAAGCCTTTCACCGTTACATTTCAGTAAGGCTTGCGGAACGGCGCGCGGCTTCTTAAGGATATCTCCACCGCTTCGGTGCCTTGTGTTTTTCCCACATTGTTTTAGGCATTGAGTCGCACTATGTGCGAGGAACCCGAATTCATCTCCGAGAGGTTCGAATGAACGACGAAGAACAGGACGACAAGACGAAGGAACTGCCGCTCGGCAAGGAAACGGAGGCGAATCTTTTCAAGTCGCGTTCGATCTTCATCTATGGACCGATCAATCAGGAACTGGCGCAGAAAGTCTGCTCGCAGCTCGTGGCGCTTGCCGCAGCCAGCGACGAGGACATCCGCATCTATGTCAATTCGCCCGGCGGCCACGTCGAATCCGGCGATTCCATCCATGATATGGTCAAGTTCATCAAGCCGAAGGTCTGGATGATCGGCACGGGATGGGTCGCCTCGGCCGGCGCCCTGATCTATGTCGCGGCTCCGAAGGAACGGCGCATCTGCCTGCCGAACACGCGATTCCTGCTGCACCAACCCTCGGGCGGCACGCGCGGCATGGCGTCCGACATCGAGATCCAGGCACGCGAGATCATCAAGATGAACGAGCGCCTGAACAAGATCATGGCGGAGGCCACCGGCCAGCCGCTCGACAAGATCGCCAAGGATACCGATCGCGACTATTGGCTTTCTGCCGAAGAGGCGAAGGACTATGGCCTCGTTTCGCGGATCGTGACGTCACAGGCCGATATCTGAGTTTTCTCAGCCAAAGCCGTCAAAACGCCCTTGCCTGCAGCAGCAGTCGAGGGCGTTTTTATTTCGCCGGCATGAGATGCGGGTGCTGGACGGAAAGGGCTTAGTCCGGGCTTGCGTATACGACGGCCATCATGCTCCATGCGCCATTCCCGCAGCTCGCGAGTCCGGCATGCTCAAAGATTTTTCCGTCCAGGCCCTGTTCATGGGGCTGCTGACCGCCTTCGTCGGCTCCGCCAGCTCCTTTGCCGTCGTCCTCCACGGGCTGCGGGCGGTCGGCGCGACGGAGGCGCAGGCGGCCTCCGGGCTGATGGCGTTGTCGATCTCCATGGGCGTCTGCGCGATCGTGCTCAGCGCCGTGACGCGACTGCCGATCAGCATCGCCTGGTCAACGCCCGGCGCCGCATTGCTGGCAAGCACCGGGGCGATCGAGGGCGGCTTCGATGCGGTGGTCGGGGCGTTTCTCATCTGTGCCGCGCTGATCGTCATCGCCGGGCTGTTCAAGCCGCTTGGCCGCGCGGTCGCCGCCATTTCGGCGCCGCTCGCCAATGCGATGCTCTCCGGCGTGCTGATCGGCCTCTGCTTTGCACCGGTGAAGGCAATCGGCTTCAATCCGTTGTTCGGCCTGCCGATCGTTCTCGCCTGGATCGTCGTTGGCGCCTTCAAGCGCCTCTGGGCGGTGCCGGCGGCATTGGCAGCCTTCGTGCTGGTGCTGACCTTCGGCGTCGACATTCCCGATGGTGCGCTCAGTTCGCTCGAACACTCGCTGGTGCCGGCGGCGGAAATCATCCGGCCGGTGTTCAACCTTGCCGGTTTCGTATCGATCGCGCTGCCGCTCTTCATCGTCACGATGGCTTCGCAGAACATTCCCGGTATCGCGGTGCTGAAGGTCAACCACTACGACCCGAAGCCCGGCCCGCTCTTTGCCGTCACCGGCTTCTTTTCGCTGCTGTCGGCGCCGTTCGGCGGTCACGCCGTCAATCTGGCGGCGATCACCGCGGCCATGTGCGCCGGGCCGGATGCCCATGCCGATCCGAAGCGGCGCTATTGGGCATCGCTAGTCGCCGGCGTCGGTTACATCGTTCTCGGGCTGCTTGCCGGCGCGGTGACGGCCTTCGTCGCCCTGGCGCCTCCCGTTCTGATCGAGGCGGTGGCGGGGCTGGCGCTGGTCGGTGCCTTCTCGTCCTCGGCAATGTCGGCCTTCCAGGCGCCGGAATCGCGCGAGGCGGCAGCGATCACCTTTCTCGTCACGGCATCCGGCGTGTCCTTCGGCGGCATTTCCGGCGCCTTCTGGGGCCTGGTCGCGGGCGGGCTGATGCTTGCGCTGTCGCAGCTGGTGAAGGCCTGGAGAGACCGAACCCAGCCAGGATAAGGCAAGGTGTCGCATTGCTGGACAAACCAACCCCGGTTCGGGAGCGACCAAAAGCCGGGGGCGAGGTCTTGCCAGCTCTGCTGCTCAAGGTTATAAGCACGGCCATGAAGACCTCAGGCGCCAAGATTTCCGACACCATTGCAAGCGGCCGCATCGCTTTGCGTGACGTGTCGCGCGCCCTGACCTCGCTTCTTCTCCTCGGCCTTACGCGCGGTTGCCGGGTCCTTTGAGGAGCGCCCGGCGGCCGAAAGCCCGCCCGGCCATCGCTCCTCGCGACTCACTTTCAAAATTGACGTAACGACCGACGAAGGTCCGCATTTTGTTTATCGCCAAGCCCGATGCGATCGGCTAAGAGGCGGACAAATGCCGGGACGAGGAGACAAGACAATGGACAACACCACCAGCCGATCCTCCGCAGGCGCCAAGGGCATGCCCGATGCCGCGGTGAAGTACCGGCCCTATCCGCAGGTAAGCATTCCTGACCGCACCTGGCCGACGAAAACAATCACCAAGGCGCCTGTCTGGTGCTCGGTCGACTTGCGCGACGGCAATCAGGCGCTCGTCGATCCGATGGGCCATGACCGCAAGGCGCGCATGTTCCATCTGCTGCTGGAGATGGGCTTCAAGGAAATCGAGATCGGTTTCCCCTCCGCTTCGCAGACCGATTTCGACTTCGCCCGCTGGTGCGTCGAGGAGGGCAATGTTCCCGCCGACGTCTCGCTGCAGGTGCTGGTGCAGTGCCGGCCCGAGCTCATCACCCGCACCTTCGAAGCGCTGGAAGGGGCAAACCGGCCAATCGTTCATTTCTACAACTCGACCAGCGAGCTGCAGCGCCGCGTCGTCTTCGCCAAGGACGTCCACGGCATCAAGCAGATTGCCGTCGACGCCGCCAAGATGATCACCGACATGGCAGCCAAGGCCGGCGGCGGCTACCGTTTCGAATATTCTCCGGAGAGCTTTACCGGCACTGAGCTGGAAGTGGCGCTGGAGATCTGCAACGCCGTCATCGAGGTGGTGAAGCCGACGCCCGACAACAAGCTCATCATCAACCTGCCGTCAACCGTCGAGATGGCGACGCCGAACGTCTATGCCGACCAGATCGAATGGATGTGCCGCAACCTCGACAACCGCGAGAACCTGATCGTCTCGCTGCATCCGCACAACGACCGCGGCACCGGCATTGCCGCTGCCGAGCTGGCCTTGCTGGCGGGCGCCGACCGCGTCGAAGGCACGTTGTTCGGCAATGGTGAGCGCACCGGCAATGTCGACGTGGTGACGATGGCGCTGAACATGTTCACGCAGGGTGTCGATCCCGGCATTGACTGCTCGAACATCGAGCGCATCAAGGAGGTGTTCGAATATTCGAACCAGATGGCGATCTCCGAGCGTCACCCCTATGTCGGCGAACTGGTCTATACGGCCTTCTCCGGTTCGCACCAGGATGCGATCAACAAGGGCATGAAGGCTGCACAGGTCGCCAACCATCCGATCTGGGAAGTGCCTTACCTGCCGATCGATCCGCGCGATGTCGGCCGCTCCTACGAGGCGATCATCCGCATCAACTCGCAGTCAGGCAAGGGCGGCATCGCCTATATCCTGCAGCAGGATTATGGGCTCAACCTGCCGCGCAACCTGCAGGTCGAGTTCCGCGAGGACATTCAGCGCATCACCGACGTCGAGGGCAAGGAGCTTCCCTCGAAGCGCATCTACGACCGCTTCATCGAGCGATACGTGACCCAGCCCGAAGCGCGTCTCAAGTTCGTCGATCACCACACCTATCCCGATACGGAGCGCAAGGGGCAGCGGATCGTGGCGGCCGAGATATCAGACAATGGCGAGATCAGGCGCATCGAAGGGCGCGGCAACGGCCCGATCGACGGCTTCATCAACGCGCTGTCGCATTATCTCGGCATCGAGATGTCGGTGGAGGACTATTCCGAGCATTCGCTGCAGCACGGCTCGAACGCGGCGGCGATATCCTATGTCGAGACCTCCTATCCCGGCGGCAAGCTCTTCGGCGCCGGCATCAATACCAACATCGTCGCGGCCTCGCTCGAGGCGATCGTCTCGGCCGCCAACCGCGTGCTCGATGTGAAGGCCGGCAAGGCCTGATGCCGAAACGGGCCAGTCCGCGATCGTCTTGGTACGACGCGGCCTGACGATGCAGTCGGCGATCTTGTTACCGGCCTCGCAAGATTGCCCGTCGCTTGCGCTTCGGGCATCCACTCCTATCGTCGCTTACCCCCGCATCCGCCCTACGGGCACCAGCCTGGGCGAGCCGCGGGTCTCGCCCGTCCTTCGGACCCCCGCTGGGGAAGAGGGAATCGAGACGTTGCCGCATTTCTCTTCTCCCCTCGGGGAGAAGGTGCCGGCAGGCGGATGAGGGGGCGGCTGATGCTGATGGTCGATTTTGCCATTACCACCTCAGCTCCGCTGGCGGTAATCATTCGACCGATGTGCTAGTCGGCGGTCAGATCGCCGTGGCGATCTCCATGGCGAGCTGGCCGAGTGTCGCTTCGGAGGAGGGGCCGGCAAGCACGTAGGAGGTGCCGGCATTGTGCCAGGTGACGAGGCCGACCTCGTCCCTGATCGTCTCCTTGAAGTCGTCGGTCTCCGGCGGCTGCGCGTCCTTGCGGAAGCAGATGGAGATGATGTCGCCGTCGGTGTTGGAATAGACGAGCTGCCCGACAGGGCGGTTGTCGCCGAGAATGACGCGGGCGCCCTGGAACGTCCAGGCCTTGGCGCTGAGATCCGGCACGCGGAAGGGCACGCCGATCGCGGTCGTCAGCCAGCTGGAGATTTCCTCGGCCTGTGAGGCCGGCACTTCGACGAGGTGACGGGGCTGACGGATCAGCAGGCGCTGATAGGCGGTGACATCGCCCAGCCAGTCGCTGGTATTGGCCGGCGCCGTCGACGAGCTCGTGGTGGCGACCTCGTCGACCTCCGGTCCGATGCCGACGAAATAGCCGAGGCCGCAGCCGAGCACGAAGAGGATGAGGGCGGCAGCCAGCGCCTGCGGGCCGGTCGGCGCCAGCTTCACCTGCGGGCGCGTGGCGCGCTGGGCGATCGGCGTCTTCGGCGGCTGCGTGCTCTTGATCGAGCGGACGAGGGCCAGCGGCACCGGCTCCTTCAGGACGTCGTCGAGGCGGCGGCGTCCGAAATCGGCGCCGTGGCGCAATTTTTCGTGCAGCCGGCGCGCATTCTCATCACTTGCCAGGCGCTGCTCCAATTCGTGACGCTGTTCGGGCGAGACTTCGCCATCGAGGAGGGCGGTGAGCTGGGCTTCGAGCGACAATTTCCTGAGATCGAGCAATTCAGTACCTGTGGATCGGGTGGGTGTCGGCAAGCTCGGCGAAATGCAGCCTTGCGGTGGCGAGCTGCGAGGCGACGCTCGCCGCCGGAATGCCCATGATGTCGGCCGCCTGCTGGTAGCTGTGGCCTTCGACGTCGACGAGCAGGAAGATCGAGGAAACGCCGTCCGGCATATCGGCGATCATGCGATGGATGGCGTCGGGATCGACCGCGGCCGAGCGTTCGCGCGCGGCCTCACGAATATCGGTGACGTTGCCGCGGGCGGAGGCTTTCGGCTTGCGCTTGCGGCTGTCGTCGGCCCATTGCTGGCGGGCAAGCGTATACATCCAGCTTTCCAGCCGGCCTTCGCCGCTCCACTGATGACCCCTGGAGATCGCCCGCTGACAGACGGCCTGGACCAGCTCGTCGGCCGCAGTCGTCTCGCCCGCGAGCGTGATCGCGAAGCGGCGAAGGCGAGGCAGAAGGCCGACGAGATCACGGCGGAGGTCGATGGTCGTTGCGGGCTGACGCATTTTCTATCCAGAAGCACTCACAGTGGTTTCGCGGACGAAGCTTCCGCCATCGGACGCAAATCCGGCTTTATTGCCGCCGGTAATGCATGCGCTTTATGGAACAACTCTCCTCCACTTCGCAAGCATCCGGCCGTTTCCAGTCCCCTTTCCCAGGGAATTTTCGTAATCTAGCCCGCAAAGCTTGCGTCAATATGTTCTGTGGCCGTTCAAGCTTTGCAGCAGAGCGCGGTAGGCCCAGGTGCCTTCGCCGCCGCGATCACGGATTTCGACGAGCTGGACGCGGGCGCCCTGGATATCTCCCTGCTCGACCAGCGCCATGCCCATGTAGGAGCGGGCAAGAATATAGTTCTCATCGGCATGCAGCGCCTTGCGGTAATAGGACATGCCGAGTTCCATGCGGCCGGCTTTCCGGTTGGCGTAGCCGAGATAGTTCAGGATGCGCGGGTCGTTTTGATTGCGGGCGAGATTGAGCACGGTGATGGCGTTCTCATATTGGCCGGCATAGGCAAATTCGCGAGCGAAATTGTAGAGGTCATCGTCGTTGAAGCTGCTCTTCTTCGGGGTGACGCATTCCTTCCTGGTCTTGTCCCAGACCTTGCCGCCGGTGCAGGTCTTGGTCGTCTCGGTCTTCGGCGGCGGGTTGGTGTCATCGTTGCCGCCGCCGGCCGCGAAAGCGGCCGTGGCGATGCCGAAGGCAAAGCCTGCGGCAAGCGAGATTCTGCCAAGGCGATGGAAGGAGAAAATCATGGGCGGGCTCCATTCTGAGGCGATGCAGTTGCGCGGATTGTACGCTTACCGCCGAAAATACCAAGAGGGTAAGAAATCTCTATGGCAAATGTTGCGACGATCACTCGATGTCTTCGCAAATCGATTCAAGTGCTGGATGAAAGGAGTCCGGATACGTCGCTAAGGCGCGAAAATATCAACACTTTCCTGAATCACCGCATCGCCGGCCCGGTTCAGGCTGAAGCGCTCGCCACTCAGTTCCCAGGCACCGGGAGAGCCGTCGATGGAGAAGAGGTTGTAGGCTGCGGCCGGCTTGATGCTGCCCGGTCCCTGCGAGGCCGATGCAATGCCGACGACAGGCACCGGTTGCACCTGGCCACGCAGCCAGTGCAGGGTGTTCAGGTGTGTGTGGCCATGCAATACGAGTTCGGCACCGCCGGTGGAAATTACGGCGGCGAAGCGGCGGATGCCGATCATCCGCTTGTAGAAGGTCGTGGCGCCGCGGATCGGCGGATGATGGATCATGACGACACGAAAGAGACCGGCTTCGCCGGCCGCGCGCAGCATGTTCACCGTGTCGCGGGCCTGACGGGCGCCGAAGAAGCCGGAGGCCGCGAAGGGAGGGGTGGCGACCGCCGTCGAGCAGCCGACGATCGCGACCTTGTCGCGGACGCGCAGATAGGGAAAGATGTGGCGGTCTTCCTGCCATTGCGGCGGGGCGAGATCGCCACGGACGTAGTCGTACCAGGCGCGCATCGATTTCTCATAGGCGCCCGGCACATAGGCGTCGTGATTGCCGGGAACGACCGATGTATCGGCGGGATCGCCGAGCGCGCGCAGCCAGGCGGCGGCGGCGCGGATCTCGATGCCGCTCGCCAGATTGACAAGATCGCCGGTGACGGCCAGATGATCGGCCTGATGGGCGCGGATGTCATCAAGCAGCAGATCGAGCGTGCTGCCGAAAAGGTGCTTGCGCCGATTTCGATGCCAGTTCACAAAGCCCGTTATGCGTTTTGAAAACAGCTCTTGGATGGAAAGACGGGGCAACGGCCCGAGATGGACGTCGGAGATATGCGCGAGCTTGAACATGCTACGAGACATAGACCAGCTTATTGACAAATCAAACACATCCGGCGCGATGAAAAGCTGAAACGGAGCGATGGTGGATAAAGAAAACCGGCCCCTTCATATCAGGGCGGCCCTGCGCCTTTTGCATGTCTATTTCTCTTTCGCCCGGAGCATGACAATGGGAGTCAGAGCCGCCTGCTTTGATGCGCAGGGGCGGATTTTTCTCGTGCGTCACAGCTATGTCGGCGGCTGGCATATGCCCGGCGGCGGCCTGGAACGCAACGAGACGGTCGAGGAAGCGCTGGCCAAGGAGTTGCGCGAGGAGGGCAACCTCAGGATCATCGGCAAGCCGCAGCTGATCCAGGTCTATTTCAACACGTCGACCACACGGCGCGACCATGTCGTGTTCTATCGGGTAACCGTCGAGCAGACGGCACCACGTCCGCCAGACTGGGAGATTTCCGACAGCGGCTTCTTTTCGATCGACAGCCTGCCCGCGGGCACGACCGAGGCGACGCATCGCCGTCTTGCCGAACTTCGCGGCGAGCAACAGCCCGACCATCGCTGGTGAGGGCTGCACAGTTTTTTAGGCCGCGGCAAGCTATTTCAAGGCCTACAGCGTCCTCGCGTCTGAAAAGACACGCGGCGCTGTCGCACGTCCATGCGGGCTGACGAGATCGAGCGCCGGGCCGACGGGAACGATGCCGGTCGGATTGATCGTCTTGTGGCTGCGGTAATAGTGCTGCTTGATGTGCGTGAGGTTCACCGTCTCGGCAATGCCTGGCGTCTGGTAGAGATCTCTTAGGTAACCGGAAAGGTTGCGGTAATCGGCGACGCGGCGGATGTTGCACTTGAAATGGCCGACATAGACGGGGTCGAAACGCACCAGCGTGGTGAACAGGCGCCAATCCGCTTCGGTCAACCGATCTCCGAAAAGGTAGCGGCCCTTGCCCAGGCGTTCGTCGAGCATGTCGAGCGTTTCGAACAGCTTGCCGACATTCTCCGCATAGGCCTCCTGGGTGGTGGCAAAGCCTGCCTTGTAGACGCCGTTGTTGACGGTGTCGTAGACGATGGCGTTCAGGGCATCGATGTCGGCTCTGAGATGCTCCGGGTAGAAATCTGCCTTCGACCCGGTTAGCCCGTCAAAGGCGCTGTTGAACATGCGGATGATCTCGGCGGATTCGTTGTTGACGATTGCGCCGGTTTTCTTGTCCCAGAGGACGGGCACGGTCACGCGGCCGGAATAGTGTGGATCCGCTTTGACGTAGATCTGCCAGAGTGTCGCCGCGCCGAAGAGGTGATCCCCGGTGGCCCCGTCACCGATCTTGAACTCCCAGCCGTTCTCGACCATCAGCGGATCGACGACCGAAACCGAAATCAATTCCTCCAGCTTCTTCAGCTTGCGGAAGATCAGCGTGCGGTGCGCCCAGGGACAGGCAAGCGAGACGTAGAGATGGTAACGGCCGGGCTCGGCCTTAAAGCCGCCGCTGCCGGTGGGGCCGGCCGCGCCGTCTGCCGTCACCCAATTGCGGAACTGCGAAGGCAGCCGCTTGAATTCGCCCTTGCTCTCCTTCGTGTCGTACCAGACATCATTCCAGACGCCGTCCACCAGCATTCCCATGATCTTCATTCCCTGATTGCGTGTCGAGCCGAAGTTAGCTGAGATAGCGGGGCTTTGCAGGTGGTAAAGGTTGAACACTGCGTCACGCCGTTCAGGCGCTGCATCAATCAGAGTGCTGCAGCGTCCTCTGCGCGTTTGAAAAGAGGCGGGGCGCTGTGGTGTGCATTTTGCGTTGGACGGCGGAAATTTTTCCTGCTATCGGCCTTTTCACGATTTTAGGATCCCTGCTTGATGTTCATTTCCAGAAACCCGCGACGACGCTGATGCTCCGAACGCCGAAGGCGTGTTCGAGACCCATCAATCTGTCCATCCGGTTTCTGTCATCATGTACAAGCACGATCTCGTCTACCTCACCGAAGACGCGTCACACGACGCCGCCATCGAACACATCAACGAAGAAGCCTTCGGTCCCGGCCGCTTCACGCGGGCGGCCGCACGCATTCGCGAGCAGGGGCCGCATGATCTTTCGCTTTCCTTCATCTGCGCCGACGACGGCGAGACGATCGCCTCGGTACGCATGACGCCGGTGATGGCCGGCACGGTGAAGGGCCATCTGCTCGGCCCTCTCGCGGTTCGCCCCTCGCACAAAAATATAGGCATCGGCCGCGAGCTGGTGCGGATCGCGGTGGAGGCGGCGCGGCGTAAAGGCTCGGAAGCCGTCATCCTGGTCGGCGATCCGCCCTATTACGGCCCGCTCGGTTTCGAGAAGGTCGCCTATAACGCGCTTACCTTTCCGGGACCGGTCGATCCCGGCCGCGTGCTCGTCGTTCCGATCGCCGAGAATGTGCACGAACGGCTGAAGGGCACGATCGCCTGGCGCGCGTGATCAGAGCTTCTTCCGGAGAAAGCTGCGCATGCGGCCTTGCGGAAAATCCTCGAGCTCACCGAAGACCTCATAACCCCGGCGGAGATAGGCGCGCAGGGCCCGCGGGCTGAAGGTGTCGATCCAGGCGCCGTGGCAGCCGCGGGCTTTCGCCTCCTTCTCTGCCTGTGCAAGGATCCTGCCTGCAATGCCGGCGCCGCGCAGCGTCTCGGGAAGATAGAGCATCTGGACGAAGAGCCAGCCCCAGGCGGTAAAGCCGGACAGGCCGCCGGTCACCTTGCCGTCGGCATCGCGGATGAGGATGGCCAGCGGCCGGCGATCCGACGGACCGACATCGCCGGTGTTGAAGGCCGAAAGCGCATCGGTGATCGCCGCCAGTTCCTCCGGTGAGGGCGACGCCGTGAGCTCGAATTCCGCCACGCGATTATCGCCCCTCCCGCCACCACATTGCGCCGAAGGCGAGCAGCAATATGCCGACGCCAGCAAAACCGGCAAAGAGCGGCAGCGTGTTGATGCCCTTCAAGACCGTCTCGCTGGTCATGCGGATCATCATGCGGTCATTGTCGGAGACACGGACCTGGCCGCGCACCGGCAGGATCGGCGGCACGGTGATCGCGCCCTTTTCACTGGCGACGCGGGTCACGAGACCTTTGCTCCTGTCGACGACAGGTTTCAGTACATTTGTCGTCGAGATCATCGCTTTGAATTCCGGCGCATCGACAGCGCCGATATGGACAAGGGTCGACAGTTTGCCGTTGCGGACTTCGAAGAGGCCGATCTCGTCCATCCGCTTCTCCGCCTTGTAGAGGCCGGGTTCGGATTGGGTGAGCGGCAAGGTTTCGGTCTTGCCGGAGGGGTAGCGCACGGTGGCGTTGCCCGGATTGTCGCCGATCGTCTGGCGGGTGATTTCAAGGGTCCGGCCGGAGGCGCGCGCCGTCAGCGCTTCTTCCTCGAGCGCCGGCTCCTTCATCAGCCAATGGGCGATGCGGCGATAGAGCGAAACGTTCGGACCGCCGCCTTCGAAGCCGCGGGCCCAGAGCCAGCCCTGATCGGAGAGCAGCATGGCGACGCGGCCCTGGCCGGCGCGGTTCAGCACCAGCAGCGGGTGGTTGTCGGCGCCGAGCATGATCGTCTCGCCCTGCGGCCGCTCGACGTCGACGCTGCGGAACCAGCGCCCCCAGTGCGGCGGGTCCTCGCCCGAGCCGTCGAGGCCGCGCGTGACGGGATGCTTGCGGCCCTCCTCGGAGAGGCGGGGGTAGAAGGCCTTCTCGATCATCCGGCCGGTCGGCTCTGCCGGCAGCACGGAGGCGAGCGGCGTCATCGCAATCGATTCCGGGCTTGCATGTTCCGGACCGGCGGCGATCAGCAGCGCTCCGCCGTTCTCCACATATTGGGCGATGTTGTCGTAGTAGAGCATCGGCAGCACATTCGCCCGGTCCTGATAGCGGTCGAAGATGATCAGGTCGAAATCCTTGATCTTGTCGATGAACAGCTCGCGTGTCGGGAAAGCGATCAGCGACAGCTCGTTGATCGGCGTGCCATCCTGCTTTTCCGGTGGGCGCAGAATGGTGAAGTGGACGAGATCGACCGAGGCGTCGGATTTCAAGAGGTTCCGCCAGGCACGCTCGCCGGCATGCGGCTCGCCGGAGACAAGCAGCACGCGCAGATTCTGGCGGATGCCGTCGATGACGTGGACGGCGCGGTTATTGGCCGTCGTGACTTCGCCGGGAAGTGCCGCGACCGAGAATTCGAGCACGTTGCTGCCGCCCCCCGGCACCTTGAAGGAGAAAGGCGTATCCCGGCCGGGTGTCGCCTGCAGGGTGGCGATTTCATCACCGTTGAGCTTCACCGTGACGTCGGCGGTGCCGCCGGGGCTCGGGCCGTCGTCGAAGACGCGCAGGACGACCTGTTGCTCCTCGTTGACGATGCCGAAGCGCGGCCCCTTGACGACTTCGATGCGGCGATCGAATTCGTTGGCCTTGCCAGTGATGAGGCCATGGATCGGCGCATCGAAACCGAGCGCCTGATTGGCGGCCGGAACATCATGGACTTCGCCGTCGGTCAGCATGATGGCGCCGCCGATGCGCGACGGCGGGACATCGGCGATGTTGGCCGCCATCGCGTCGAACAGACGGGTCGACGGCACGTCAGAATTGACGTCGCCTTCGACATCGATGAAGCGCGGCTCTATCTGGGGAAAGCGGGCGAGCTGGCCCTTCAGGGCTGCCAGCGCATCGTCGGTCATCTTGACCCGGTCGGGCGTCTGCTGGCTCTGGCTGCGGTCGACGAGAACGGGGACGATCGTCGACAGCTGATCCCGGTCCTCCTGCAGCAGCACGGGATTGGCGAGCGCGGTCAGCAGGGCGAGTGCCGCCAGCGTCCTGATCCAGGCGCCGCGGATGCCACGCCAGATCGCGAAGGCGGCGATGACCGCGCCGACGGCGGCCAGCGCGGCCAGAACCGGCCAAGGCAGAAAAGGTGAAAAGTCGAAGGTCATCTCATTGTCCTAACCGTTCAAGGAGGTCGGGAACATGAACCTGGTCGGTCTTGTAGTTGCCGGTCAGCATATACATCATGATGTTGACGCCGGAACGATAGGCATATTCGCGCTGACCTTCGTCGGAGGGCACGGTCGGCAGAATCGGGACGCCGTTGTCGTCGACCGCCCAGGCGCCGGCGAAATCATTGCCGGTGATCAGGATCGGCGAAACGCCGTCGGCCGTCGCCGCCGATTTTTCCGTCGTTTCACGGCCGCCGCCCTGCCGGGCCTCGATCCAGAGAGGGCTGCCGGCATAACGGCCGGGAAAGCTCGACAGAAGGTAGAAGGATTTCGTCAGCACGTGATCTGATGGCACCGGCTCGAGCGGCGGAATGTCGAGATTGGCGAGAATCGCCTGCAGCCTCTGGCCGTTGGCGCTGACATTGCCGCCATTGTCCAAAGCGCTGATCTGGTCGCGCGTATCGAAAAGCACGGTGCCACCGTTGCGCATATAGGCGTCGATGCGGCTGATCGCCGCCGTCGACGGCATCGGCGCCGTTGCCGAAACCGGCCAGTAGATGATCGGATAGAAGGAGAGTTCGTCCTTGGTGAGGTCTAGTCCGACGGGCGGCGCCGGCTCCAGCGTCGTGCGGAAGGTCAGGAACTGGGTGAGGCCCTCGAGGCCGCGCTCGGATATGTTGTCTACCTCCTGTTCGCCGGTGACGACATAGGCGAGGTGGGTGTTGTCGAGCCTCTGCAAGATGAGGTCGTCGCCGGGCTGAGAGTCGTTGGCGTGCAGCATTCCGGGCTGCAGCAGGAAGCCGGCGCCGAGCGTTATCGCGATCACGCTCATGGTGCGGACAGCCGGGCGCAAGCGCGAGAAGGCGCCGTTCATGAAGAGGACGACCAAGCTGTCGGCCAATAGCAGCAGAAAGGCGGCGAGAAAGAGCGCCGGTTTCGCCGACCAGCTTTCGCCGCCGATCAAGCCTTCGCGCGCAGCTGTCGTCCCTGCCGTGTCGAGCGGCTTCAGTTCGGCGTCTTCCGGCAGCACGTTCAAAGCGGTGAAACCATCTTCTGAACCATAAAGCCCGGGCGGATTGTCGAAATTCGCCGTCGGTTCGGTTCCGGCCTTTGAAGTGAGAGGCCGCGCCGAACCGGTCTCGGAGACAAGCGTGCCCTTGGTCGTCAGCATGCGGAATGGCGGCAGGGTCTCGGCCACACGCGTATTGCCGCGAACCTCCGACGTCACGCCGCCCGAGCGCGATATCTGGAGGAGATGGCGCAGCATGTCGACAAAGGTGCCCGAAATCGGCAGATCCGACCATGTCGCTTCGGCGGTGACGTGGAACAGCACGATCTGGCCGGATGAGAGCGGCTTCATCGTCACGAGCGGCGTGCCGTCGGCGAGGCTCGCCCAGGTGCGTTCGGCAAGATCGGGGGTGGGTTCGGCAAGCACCTGCCGCTTGACGACGACGTCGGCAGGACGTGCTATGCCCGAGAAAGGCCCGAAGTTCGGAAATTCGGCCAGTGACTGCGGTTCGCTCCAGGACAATGTGCCGCCCAGCGCCCGTTCTCCCTGACGCAGGATGACGGGGATGAGAGGGTCGTCTGCCGGCGCTGCGGCCATGCGCGGGCCGGCGAAGCGCAAGAGCATGCCGCCATTCGATATCCAGCGCGTCAGAGGTTCGTAAGTGTCCTCCGGCAGCCGGCCGATATCGGCCATGATGATGATGGAGGGATTGCTGGCGAGAAGTTTCGGTATGGCGACCGAAAGATCGGAATCGCCGGGCTGGATCAGATCCGCATAGGGCTGCAGCGCCCGCTGGATATAATAGAGCGGCGACAGCAGCGGCTGGAACTCATCCCCGCCGGCACCCGACAGCAAGACGACGCGACGGCGTTTGAACGCGTCGTCGAGAAGATGGACCGCGCCAGAGGTCGCGCCGTTGTCGACGCTGATGCGGGCGAAATCGTTGCGCATCTCGAAAGGAGCGGTGATCGAACTGGTCGCGACGCTTTGGCCGGGGCGGAAGTCCGCCCTGCCGTTGGCGATCGAGCGGCCCTGGCTGTCGACGGCGTTCAGCGCCACGGATGCGGCATGCGAAGCGTTGAGGCGCGTGACCTTGACGGTCATGGCATCAGCCGCGTTGTTGGCCGCGGTGATCGCGATCGTCCGCGCGGCGTCACCCTCGATCAGGCGCAGATCGGTGGGCTGGAGTTCGGCCAGCCGACGTACCGTGGCATCGTCGGCCCTGGCGGCGGCGCCGTCGGTCAGAAAGGCGAGGGTGCCGGGCTTGATGTCGTTCAGAGCGGAGTGCAGCGCCTGGAAGGCGCGCTCGCGGTCCGGCACCAGCGGCCGCGGTTCGACGGCGCGCAGCTTGTCGCGGGCGGCCGCGGCGGTGCCGGGCACGGCGTCGTTGGTCGGCTCGGCGGTGAAGGCGATCGACACGGGCATCCCGGCGGATTCGGCATCGTCTATCAGCGCGTCAGCGGTCTGGATGCGGCGCTCCCAGTCGGGTGCGGCGGCCCAGCTGTTGTCGACGAAGAGGACGAGCGGGCCGCCCGATGCGAGCGAGCTGGTACGCGGATTGAAGACCGGATCGGCGATCGCGAAGATGATGGTGGCGGCGAGCAGCATGCGCAGCAGCGTCAGCCACCAGGGGCTCTGGGCTGGCGTCTCTTCACGTTTCAGCACCGATGCGAGGATCTTCAGCGGCGGAAAGATCTCGCTCTTCGGACTTGGCGGCATCAGTCGCAGCAGCCACCAGATCACCGGCAGGGCGATGAGGGCGCCGAGAATGGCGGGATAGGCGAAAGCGAAGGGAAGGGCGTTCACAGCTGCCCTCCATGCGTTGCCTTGGCCGGCATGCCGGACAGATACATGTGCACCGCGACCAGCGCTTCGGAGGCGAGATGATCGGTGCGGTGGGTCGTGAAGGTCCAGCCGAGATGGCGCAGCGACTGGCCGAGGCTCTCCCTGCGGGCGAGGTAGGCGTTGCGATAGACCTCGCGGATATGTTCGGCGCGACCGGAGATCAGCTTGGCGCCGGTCTCAGGATCGGTGAATTCGGTGCGGCCGCTATAGGGGAAGATTTCCTCGGCGGGGTCTGATATCTCGACCACGTGGCCGCGCAGGCCGCGGCGGGCAAGCGGGCCGAGCCGCTCCATGATCGCCGGCGCGTCGTCGAGGAAATCGCCGATGAGGACGAGGTCGCTCCAGCCGCGGATCATCCCCGTTTCCGGCAGGCCGCCGCTCAGCGGCGCGTGCATGAGCGCGGAGGCGAGGCGTTCTGCGGCAGTGCGGGTGGAGGCGGGTTCCATGATGCCGGGGCAGCCGATGCGTTCGCCGGAGCGAGAAAGGATCTCGGCCAGCGCCAGCATGACGACCAACGCCCGGCTTTCCTTGGAGGCGCTGCCATAGCTCGACTTGTACATCATCGAAGGCGACATGTCGCACCAAAGCCAGATCGTATGCGCTGCCTCCCATTCGCGCTCGCGCACATAGGTATGGTCGTCGCGCGCGGAACGGCGCCAGTCGATGCGCGACAGGCTCTCACTCTCGGAATAGGGACGGAACTGCCAGAAATTCTCGCCGATGCCACGCTTGCGGCGGCCATGCCAGCCGGCGATGACAGTGTTGGCGATGCGCTTGGCTTCCACCAGGCAGTCCGGCATCAGGGCGGCCCGCTGCCTGGCGCGGGAAAGGGCATCGCTGCCTGACGTCGGGTTGACGATCTGTCCGATAGATGCCACGCGTCCGGCTTCCTTATCCCTTTGCCTGCTTCACCAGTCCAGCGATGACGTCGCGCACGGACATGCCTTCGGCGCGGGCGGCGAAAGTCAGCGCCATGCGGTGCTGGAGAATGGGTTCGGCAAGCGCGAAGACATCGTCGAGAGACGGGGCGAGACGGCCTTGGTAGAGCGCGCGGGCGCGCGCGCAGAGCATCATCGCCTGCCCGGCGCGAGGGCCTGGGCCCCAGGCGACGTTCTTGTCGGTCGAAGCATTGCCCTGTCCGGGGCGGGCGGAGCGTACCAGCGCAAGGATGGCGTCGACGACCGTCTCGCTCACCGGCATCTGGCGCACCAGGATCTGGATTTCGATCAGCCGCTGCGAATCGATGATCGCCTCCGGCCGGGTTTCGCCGAGGCCCGTCGTCTCGAGCAGGATCTGGCGCTCGGCGGCGAGTTCGGGATAGTTGACGTCGACCTGCAGCAGGAAACGGTCGAGCTGGGCTTCGGGCAGGGGATAGGTTCCTTCCTGCTCCAGCGGGTTTTGGGTGGCCAGCACATGGAAGGGCGCCGGCAGGTCATAGCGCTGGCCGGCAATCGTGATATGATATTCCTGCATCGCTTGCAGGAGCGCCGACTGGGTACGCGGCGAGGCGCGGTTGATCTCGTCGGCCATTAAGAGCTGGGCGAAGACCGGGCCCTTGACGAAACGGAACGAGCGGCGGCCGCTATCGTCCTGGTCCATGACTTCGGAGCCGAGAATATCGGAAGGCATCAGGTCGGGGGTGAACTGGATGCGGTTGGCGGCAAGGCCGAGCACTTCGCCGAGCGTCGTCACCAGCCTGGTCTTGGCAAGGCCGGGAACGCCGACGAGCAGGGCATGACCGCCGGAGAGCACGGCGAGAATGGTGTTCTCGACGACGCTTTCCTGACCGAAGATCACCTTCGAGACTTCTGTGCGGATGGCGGCGATATCGGAGAGCGCCTTCTCGGCGGCGGCGACGATCGCCTTTTCATCGAGGCTGGCTTCGGTCTTCATCATACCCATGGGCATCTCCAACGGCTGAAATCATTCGGCAGCGAATCGGCGGACTTATACATCTGCCTCATACTCGATAGAGTTATGGAGATGCGACGGGCTGACAAGTTCGTTGCGAATGACTATCTCGTGACTTCACTTTGTTAAGGACAAACCGGGACGGAAGAATGGCAACCGAGGAAATCAGCGGACAGGCGGATGCGGCGGGACTTGCCGCGCTGATTTCGCGCGCGTCCGAGGAAAGCAGCGGTAAAAAACGTGGACTTCCGCCGGTCGAGCGGTGGAATCCGCCTTTCTGCGGCGATATCGACATGGAGATCAGGGCCGACGGCACCTGGTTCTACATGGGCACGCCGATCGGCCGGCCGGCTCTGGTGCGGCTGTTTTCAACGGTTTTGCGCAAGGATGAGGATGAGAAGACCTATCTCGTAACTCCTGTGGAAAAGGTCGGGATCAGGGTCGCCGACGCTCCGTTCATCGCCGTGGAGGTGAGCGTGACGGGGGGCCAAGGTCAACAGGTGCTGACATTTCGCACCAATGTCGGCGATGTCGTGGAGGCGGGAGGAGAGCATCGGCTGCGCTTTGCCATTGCGGGCGGCAATGCCGAACTGAAACCCTATCTGCATGTGCGCGGGCGGCTGGAGGCGCTGGTGTCGCGTGCGGTGATGTATGAACTGGTCGCACTCGGCGAGATCCTCGACGTGGAGGGGCGGGCGATGTTTGCGATCCGCTCCGCCGGCGAGGTCTTCCCCGTCATGCCGGCCGACGAACTGGATGCGCTTTCCTATGAATGATGCGATCACCCAACGTTATCCGCTGTTTTCCGCAGCTGAATTCCGCCGCCGTGCGCTCAATCAGAATGGCGGTCCGGTCGACCATGCCTGGCGCGATCACGGCGACCATGTCCTCAACCCCGATATCGTCGCTGAGGTTGAGACCTTCAAGCTGCGCGATGCCGCCGTGCTTGTGCCCGTCGTCGACGGCGGCGAGGAGGCACAGGTGATCTTCACCAAGCGCACGGCGACGCTGCGCAAACATTCCGGACAGATCGCCTTTCCCGGTGGCTCGATCGATCCCGCCGATATCTCGCCCGAAATGGCGGCGGTGCGTGAGACGGAGGAGGAGATCGGCCTTGCCGGCTCCTTCGTCGAGACCGTCGGGCGGCTGCCGAACTATCTCGCCTCGACGGGCTTCCGCATCACGCCGGTGCTCGGCGTCGTGACGCCGGGCTTCGATCTGACGCTGAACCCGGCCGAGGTAGACGATGTGTTCGAAGTGCCGCTTTCCTTCCTGATGAACCCGGCCAATCACAGCCGCGACAAGCGGGTCATCGACGGCATCGACCGGCATTTCTACCGCATGCCCTATGAAACCAGGATGATCTGGGGCATTACCGCGGGTATCGTCCGCACGCTTTACGAAAGGCTTTATGCATGACCGGCATTGCCGACCAAGCATGGTTCCGCGACCCGGCGCTCGGCCGGATCCTCGCACTTCTGAACGCCGATCATGGGGGTGGGGTCGAGGGCGGGGAAGCGCGGGTGGTCGGCGGCGCTGTGCGCAACAGCCTGATGGGCCTGCCGGTCAGCGATATCGACATTGCCACGACGCTGAGACCGGAGGCGGTGATGGAGCGGGCGGCGGCGGCCGGCGTCAAGGCGGTGCCGACGGGCCTGCAGCATGGCACGGTGACGCTCGTCATCGACGGCAAGCCATTCGAGGTGACGACGCTGCGCACCGACGTCGAGACCGATGGGCGCCACGCCAAGGTCGCCTTCAGCACCGACTGGAAGGCAGATGCCGAGCGGCGGGACCTGACGATCAATGCGCTCTACGCGGATGCGGAGGGCGAGGTGGTCGACCTCGTCGGCGGACTTGCAGACATCGAGACGCGCAACATCCGCTTCATCGGCGACGCGGCAAGGCGTATTGCTGAGGACCATCTGCGGATCCTGCGTTTCTTCCGTTTCTTTGCCTATTACGGTTCGGGGCGCCCGGATGCCGAAGGGCTGAAGGCCTGTGCGGCGGCGCGTTCGAAGCTGAAGGCGCTGTCGGCCGAACGCGTCTGGTCGGAGCTCAGAAAACTGCTTGGCGCCGACGATCCCGGCCGGGCGCTGCTCTGGATGCGCCAGGTGGCGGTGCTGACGGAGATCCTGCCGGAGTCGGAACGATGGGGGATCGATGCGATCCCTTCGCTGGTCGCCACCGAAAAGGCGCTCGGCTGGGCGCCCGACCCACTGCTGCGGCTTGCGGCGATCGTGCCGCCCGATGCGGCGCGGCTGGAAGCGCTTTCTGCTCGGCTGAAGCTCTCGAATTCGGAAGCTGCCACTCTTAAGGCCTGGGCGATAACAGCACCGGTCAACGACGAAATGACGTCAGCCGCGTTCGAAAGGCTGCTTTACCGCAACGGTGCGGACGGCATCACGACGCGCCTGAAGCTGGCGCTCGGCGTTGCACGAGGGAAGGCCGAGAGCGATCTCGACGAAATGGCGCGCTCGGCACGGCTCGGCAAGCTCCTGGATCAGGCCATGACGTGGAAGAAGCCGCAGTTTCCCGTGAATGGCGCAGACGTGATCGCAGCCGACATCCCATCCGGCCCGCGCGTCGGCGAACTGCTTGCGGTGCTGGAAAACCAGTGGGTGGAGGAGAACTTCGCTTCCGACAGAGCAGCGTTGCTCGCCCGGCTGCAGCAACTTGCGCAATAGGTATACCGCGTCGCGTCCGGTGGACGCGGCGCAGCTATCGTCGTTGATACCAGGACTTGGCCACCGGCCGTCAGGCGGCGGTCGCCTCGTCGCGGATGCGGGCCTTGATGTTATCAACCATGTTTTCGCGTATGGTGGTTTCGCCGTGAGCGGTCTTCAGATGCTCGACGGCGCGACGGACCACTTCCGCGTCATTATCTGCCCGGGTGTGCCAGGCGCAGCCGGGGACAAGCGTGCCGCATTCGAAAAGTCGCATGGTCTTCTCCTCTGTCTGAAACACAACGGCCATCGCGTTTGCACGCGATTGATGAAATGTGCGGAGCAAGGGAAGGTTCCGGCCGGCATCGGGTGACGACCGGAGAAGGTCTTTCAGTCGGGCATCGCCCAGGCTTTGTAGGTATCCGAGAGATGGCTGGGCGTGTTGCAGTTGGCGGCGTCGTTCTGCAGCTCTTCCGGCGACTTTCCGCCGGCCAGCTGTAGCTTGACCTGCTCGATGAAGCAGGACAGCGGCAGATCCGAGCCGCTCTTGGCCCGCAGTTTCTCGGCGATGCGTATCAGGAACTCGGGCGTGTCGACTGCACGGAATGTTTCCTGGACATCCGTGGACGCAGGCGAGCCGCTTTGTGTCGTCATGACAATCCTCCTCCGATTGTTACGCACGTAATATAAAGTTAGGACTCACTGCATTTTTATGAAGGACCCTCGGCTCGAATTTATCGATGAGATCTCACAGTCTCACGGCCAGCGTACGACGGGCGGCAGCGAGGAGAGAATGGATTCGACGTTGCCGCCGGTTTTCAGGCCGAAGATCGTGCCGCGATCATACAGCAGATTGAATTCGACGTATCGGCCGCGGCGGATCAATTGTTCGTCACGATCTGCTTCCGTCCACAGCTTGTTGAAGTTGGAACGAACGATCTTCGGATAGACCATGGCGAAGGCCCGGCCGACATCGCGGGTGAAGGCGAAATCGGCGTCCCAACCGCCGGATTCCTCGCTCGAATGCAGCCAGTCGTAGAAGATGCCGCCGATGCCGCGCGGCTCGTTGCGATGCTTCAGAAAGAAATAGTCGTCGCACCAGGCCTTGTAGGCATCGTAGTCGGCAACAGCATGATTGCGGCAGGCGATTTCCATGGCCTTGTGGAACAGCTGGCTGTCCTCGTCCTCCTGGGTGCGGCGGCGCGACAGCACCGGCGTCAGGTCGGCACCGCCGCCGAACCAGCGGCTGGTGGTGACCACCATGCGGGTGTTCATATGCACAGCCGGGACGTTGGGGTTGACGGGATGGGCGATCAGCGAGATGCCGGAGGCCCAGAAGCGCGGATCATCCTTGGCGCCGGGTATCTGTGCCCGGAATTCCGGGGAGAATTCGCCGTAGACCGTGGAGGTATGCACGCCGACCTTCTCGAAGACGCGGCCTTCCATCATCGACATCCGGCCACCGCCGCCGGCGCCGTTTTCGCGCGACCAATCCTTGGCGACGAAGCGGCCGGGCTCCTGATCGGAGAGCGGGCCTTCCAACGCGTCTTCAAGCGCCTCGAAGGAGGCGCAGATGGTATCGCGCAGCCCTTCGAACCACTTGCGGGCGGCCTCCTTCTTTTCCTCGATATCGTCAGGCAAGCCGATCGGCAGTTCCGGTCTTTCCATTTGCGCCTCCAGCGGTCGGCCTCCGCTAGGGAAACGACTCGCTCATTCTTGATTGCACCTCGGTTTAGCAGGTGGCGCCGCATCTCGCCAAGCCGGCCGGCGCGGACATGGACAGCGAAGATTCGACTCGCAAATCAAGTATTTCGATACTACCTTTTTCCGAAGAGGTAGGTTTGATGGCAAAAATTCCAGGACCTCCGTCCTTCGACGGGCTGAAGCGCAGAATGGCGAAACACCGGGCGGAAAATCCGACCGCCAAGAGAGACCATTTCGTGCGTCAGACATATTGCCTCGGCTTGATCGACGCACGCGCCAAGGCGCGCGAATGGTTCGACGAATATCCGAAAGCGGCCTATTGGACCGAGGTGGAGAGCTGGCGCCAACTGGATGGCGACCGGATCGAATTCACCATGCGCCGCCTGCCTTCGGCCGACTGACCCTCACTCCGCCGCCGGCCGCACACGGCTTTCGATCAGCAATCCGCTTTCATCCATGATCGGATGCGCTACCGAGACGATATGGGCATTGATCCGCTTCAAGTCGCGCAGCATGTCGAGATGCAGCGAGCTCGTCTGCAGGCTGTCGGCGCGACCGTCGCGCAGGCGTTCGAGATGATGTTCGGCCGACTGCTTTTCCATCCGGCGCACCTCGACCTTCGTCTCCATCATCCGACGCGCGAGATTGAAGTCGCGGGTGACGAAGATGGTCTGGGCGACACGCAGATTGTCGATCGTCAGGTCGAACAGCTTCCTCAATTCCTGATGGCCGTCCTCGGAAAATTTCAGGCCGAGCGAAATCTTCTTCGCCACCTGTTCCGTCAGGCCCTTCTCGATGATGTCGCCCATATGTTCGAGATTGATCGCATAATCGATGACGACGATCGAGCGCCGGGCATTTTCGTCGCTGAGGCCTTCGCGGCCGAGCTTGGAGAGATAAACCTTCACCGCCTGCTGAAGCCGGTCGACGCGCTCCTCGAGGGCGGCGATTTCGGCGAGCTTTGAGGCATCGCTGTGCTCCAGGGCTTCCGAAACCCGGATGAGCATGCGCTCGATCAGGTCGCCGATCCCCAGTACCTCACGGGTGGCGCTGGCAAGGGCGATGATGGGCGTGGAAAGTTCCTGCGCGTCCAGATATTTCGGGGCGCCATCGGGTTCCGGCTGATCCGGCACCAGCCGGGCCATCAGGGTGGCGAGCGGCCGGGAGAAAGGCCAGGCCAGCGCGGCCAGCAGAAGATTGAAGGCCAGATGTGCGTCGACCGGCAGCTTGGCCGGTCCGAAGGGCAACATCTGGATGAGGTCGGCGCCATAGCCCGCCAGTGGCAAGGCGATGAGGCAGCCGAGCGTGCGGACGGTCAGATTGCCAAGTGTCACACGCCGCGCTGAAGCCGGGCCGCCCAATGTCGCTACGACAGGCGGGATTGCGCCGCCGAGATTGGCGCCGAGCACCAGCACGATGACGAGTTCGGCAGAGATAAGCCCGGCCGAGGCGAGCGACAGGATGAGTACCACGACGGCCAGGCTTGACGAGGAAAGGAAGGCAAGGGCCGCCGAAAACAGCAGCGCTACGGGCAGGGCGCCGTTCAACAGGCCGATGAATGCGGCAAGGGCGGGTGAGGTCCGCATCGGTTCCGTTGCAAGGCCGAGGAGATGCAGGGACAGCAGCATCAGCCCAATGCCAATCAGCGCTGCGCCACCGCCCTGACGGGCGCTGGAGCGGCCGCGGTAGAGCGCAATGCCGGTCAGGATTAGAAGCGGGGAGAGCCATTCAATCCCCGTGGCGACGATCCAGGCAGTGATGGCGGTGCCGACATTGGCGCCGAGCAGGACGATCTGCGCCATGCGCGGCCTGATCAGATCACGCTCGACGAAGGAGGCGGTCATCAACGCCGTTGCCGTGGAGCTCTGCAGAGCGACGGTTGCGACCAGGCCTGATACAAAGGACCGAAAGGCGCCGCGCGTGCCGGTCGCAAGTCCTGTTCTGAGCCGGGCGCCGAAGGCCCTGGATACGCCGTCCTTGACCTGCGCGAGGCCGAACAGCAGCAATGCGACGGCGCCGAACAGGTTGATCATGATGACCGTGGAATCCATTTTCTTGTTTTTATTCTTCCTTCATCTGTTGGCGAGACCCAGGCCCGAGTGATGCCTCACCAAGCTATTGAAATCGCAGCCGTCATGCGATATTTTTGATTGCCCGGCTAATAAATATAGGCCAATCTGGCGGATTGGCAATGTCAATTTCCGACACATTCCGGGGCTTCGGCCATTCCGCGAAGGCCGCTGCCGCTCAAGCCCAGACGGTCTGGCGCATCGCTTCGCCGATGATCATCGCGGCCGAGACGGCGACGTTGATCGAGCGCTGGCCTTCGACCATCGGGATCAGGATACGGGCATCGGCCCTTTCATGCACATGGTCCGGGACGCCGGCACTTTCCCGGCCGAGAAGCAGAATATCGTCTGAACGGAAGGTGAAATCGGTGTAGCGATCCGCCGCCTTGGTTGAAGCGAGGATCAGGCGGCGGGTGGTCGTGGCGCGCCACGCTTCGAAGCGATCCCAACTGACATGGCGGGTCAGCGCGGCGGCGGCGATATAATCCATTCCCGATCTTTTCAGGTTGCGATCGGAAACGTCGAAGCCGGCGGGCTCTATCAGATCGACAGCGAAGCCGAGGCAGGCGGCAAGACGCAGGATCGTGCCGGTATTGCCTGCTATATCCGGCTGGTAGAGCGCCAGTCTGAGGTCGGTCATCATGTGCCGTTTGTTTCGTCGGGATGCGGGATACCTAAAGCAACCGGCATTTTGCCGCAACAGGGGCGCATTTTGGCCCGGAAGCGTTCAATTTACGCCATTATGGGGCTGGAAATTTCGCGATTTTCGCGTTATCCATGCACGATCTTCAATCGCCAGCAGGGAGGGCCGACATGAATATTTTGCTCATTATGCGCTTTCCCGCCGTGATGCCGATCAAGGCGACATGGCGCCGCTAGCGCGCATTCCTTCCTGAAATCCCCTTTTGATCCATTGTGCGGCTGTTTCAGCCTCGCCCCTTGAACGTTCGGTTCCCATATGTGCTTGCAGTGCGCTCAGGTGGCGCGAAGCCGGGAGCCGAGACGCTGATGTTTCGGAGCAATTTCATGTTTGGCTGGTTCGAACAGCGACTCAATCCCTTTCCGAGCGAGGAGCCTGTCGCTCCGCCCAAAGGTCTTTTTGCCTTTTGCTGGCACTACAGCAAGCCGGCAGCACCCTGGCTCGGCCTGATGGCGTTGCTGACGGCGTCGATCGCCGTCGGCGAAGTGGCGCTCTTCCAGTTTCTCGGCGACATCGTCGACTGGCTGACCAGTGCCGACCGCGCCACCTTCCTGCAGACGGAGGGCCACAAGCTGTTCTGGATGGCGGTGCTGGTGCTGGTCGGCCTGCCGCTGGCGGCCGGCCTCGATTCCCTCATCATGCACCAGATGCTGCTCGGCAACTATCCGATGAGCGCCCGCTGGCAGATGCACCGCTTCCTGCTGCGCCACAGCATGACGTTCTTCGCCAACGAGTTTGCCGGGCGCGTCGCGACAAAGGTGATGCAGACCTCGCTTGCCGTGCGCGAGACGGTGATGAAGATTCTCGACGTCTTCGTCTACGTCGTCAGCTATTTCCTGACGATGATAATCGTGATTGCGGCGGCCGACTGGCGGCTGATGATCCCGATCCTCGTCTGGCTCGCCGTCTATGTCAGCATCGTCTCTTATTTCGTGCCGCAGCTTCGCAAGATCGCGGCGCAGCAGGCGGATGCACGCTCGATGATGACCGGGCGCGTGGTCGACAGCTACACGAACATCGCCACCGTCAAGCTGTTTTCGCATGCCGGCCGCGAGGAGGTCTATGCCAAGGAGGGCATGGACGAGTTCCTGCAGACCGTGCACAGGCAGATGCGCAAGGTGACGCTGTTCCACATCAGCGTCTACCTGAACAACTGCGTCGCGCTCTTCGTCGTCTCCAGCCTGTCGATCTGGTTCTGGCTGAACGGGGCGATCTCGGTCGGCGCGATCGCCATCGCCATCGGTCTTGCCATGCGTGTCAACGGCATGTCGCAATGGATCATGTGGGAAGTCTCGGCGCTGTTCGAGAATATCGGCACGGTCTATGACGGCATGGAGATGATGAGCAAACAGCACGACATCGTCGACAAGCCGGGCGCGCCTTCGATGACGGCGAAGAAGGGTGCGATCCACTACGAGCGCATCCGCTTCCACTACGGCAAGAGCAAGGGCGTCATCGACAACCTGTCGCTCGATATCAAGGCGGGCGAGAAGGTCGGTCTGGTCGGGCGCTCCGGCGCCGGCAAGACGACCCTGATGAACCTGCTGCTGCGCTTCTACGATCTGGAGGGCGGCCGCATCACCATCGACGGCCAGGATATATCAGGCGTCTCGCAGGAAAGCCTGCGTTCGCTGATCGGGGTGGTGACGCAGGATACCTCGCTGCTGCATCGCTCGATCCGCGACAACATCGCTTATGGCCGGCCGGAGGCGAGCGATGCCGAGGTGATCGAGGCTGCCAGACGCGCCAATGCCTGGGAGTTCATCGAAGGGCTCGTCGACATGCAGGGGCGCCAGGGTCTCGACGCGCAGGTCGGCGAACGCGGCGTCAAGCTCTCCGGCGGCCAGCGGCAGCGCGTCGCGATCGCCCGCGTCTTCCTGAAGGACGCGCCGATCCTGGTGCTCGACGAGGCGACTTCGGCGCTCGATTCGGAAGTCGAGGCGGCGATCCAGGAAAACCTCTTCGCTCTGATGGAGGGCAAGACGGTGATCGCGATCGCTCACCGGCTGTCGACGCTGACGGAGATGGACCGGCTGATCGTGCTCGACAAGGGCCGGATCATCGAGGCCGGCTCGCACGGCGAACTGATCGAGAGCGGCGGCGTCTACGCCGACCTCTGGAACCGCCAGTCCGGCGGCTTCCTCTCCGATCACACCGAGGATGCGGAAGAGGCGGCGGAATGATCAAAAGGCCCTCCCTGGGAGAGCAGGGAGGGCCTTTTGAATTGTTAAACTGATTTCTAGTTGCCAATAGGGAACAGGGCGCCGTTTCCCCTGTTCAAAGGCTGTCGGCCCAGTCGATCACCCGGTCGTGTTCGACGACGACGATGGTGTTGGCGGCCGCGAGCGTGCGCAGCGTGGCGATGCGGCGGCGTTCCTCGCTGTCGAGCCATGTGGTGATGGCCTCGGCGACGATCACGTCGCGCGGCAGCGCCAGGTCGGCGGCCAGGGCATCCAACCTTGCTGCGAGCGGAAGCGGAATATGCGCATCGAGCATTTTCGTTTCCATGGCCTTCCCTCCGTTGAAACGCGATCCTATCGTCAGATTGTGACGGGTCGGCGGGCAATCAATGGCGATGCCGCCGATGTTACCGATCATTACAAAAATATAAGATTGCGTCCGCTTTTCATTCCCTTTGCCGCTTCCCACAATCCGCCTATATCGCTTCCATGTTCTTGCGACCCATCTTCCGCCTGTTCGAGACCTGGATCGATCCGTTCCGCCCGCGCGCCAATCTTCAGCCGCCGCAGACAACGCTCGGCTTCATCTGGTTCTATATCGGCCAGACGAGGACGCCGTTCATCGCCATGCTCATACTCGGCGGCGCATCGGCGGCAATCGAAGCCGCACTTTTCTGGTTCGTCGGACGCGTCGTCGATATTCTCGCCAGCATTACGCCCGGCGCCGGCTGGAGCGGTCTTCTTGCGGCCCACGGCGGTGAGCTGTTCGGCATGCTCGCTCTCATCGGGCTCGTGCGCTTCGTCGTCGCCTTTCTGATTGCCCTCGTCGATCAGCAGGTGATCACGCCGGGCTTCTACAATCTAGCACGTTGGCAATCTTATCTCCACGTCTCAAGACAATCATTGTCCTTCTTTCAAAGCGATTTCTCCGGGCGCATCGTCACGAAGGTCTGGTCAGCCGGCCAGGCAACCGGCGATCTCGTGACCTCGCTGATGGAAAGCGTCTGGTTCGTCGGAATTTATGCCGTGACGACACTTGTGCTCGTCGCCCGGCTGGATTTTTCGCTCGCCGCCGTCGTGCTGTTCTGGCTCGGCGCCTTCAGCCTGCTTGCCCGGCATTTCGTCCCGCGGATCCGCCATCATTCCCGCGAGACGGCGGAAGCCGGATCGATGGTGAACGGGCGGATGGTCGACTCCTATAGCAATATGCAGACGCTGAAGCTGTTCGCCCGCGACGAAGAGAGCGACCGCTACATGCGCCAGGGCTTCGATATCTATCAGGATACGGTGCTGCGCTTCACGCGATTCATCACCGGCGTCAGGGCCTCGATGGCGTTGCTTTCCGGCCTGATGATCGTGACGATGGCGGGCTTGAGCGTCGATCTCTGGCTGCGCGGCCTGGTCAGCGCCGGCGCGGTGGCATTCTCGCTGGCACTGGTGCTTCGGCTGAATTTCCTGCTCGGGCGGCTGATGACGCAATTCAACGGCATCATGCGCAATCTCGGCACCATCCAGAATGCCGCCGAGCTGATCTCGCAGCCGCTCGGGCTTGTCGATCGCCCAGATGCGCAGAGCCTGGTGATCCGCCGGCCCGGCATTCGTTTCGACAATGTTTGCTTCCGCTACGGCAAGGGGCAGGAGCCGGTCGTCGACAATTTCTCCCTGACCATCCACCCCGGCGAGAAGGTCGGGATTGTCGGCCGTTCGGGCGCTGGAAAATCGACGCTGATGAACCTGCTGCTGCGCCTCTACGACCTCCAGGAGGGTCGCATCCTCATCGACGGCCAGGATATATCGGCCGTGACGCAGGAATCGCTCCGGATGCAGATCGGCGTCGTCAGCCAGGATACTTCGCTGCTGCATCGTTCGGTGCGCGACAATATCCTGTTCGGCCGACCGGATGCGGGCGAGGAGCGGCTGGTCGAGGCGGCCCGGCGCGCCGAAGCCATCGACTTCATCGCCCGCCTGCAGGATCAGCAGGGCCGCAGAGGCTTCGACGCGCATGTCGGCGAGCGCGGCGTCAAATTGTCGGGCGGCCAGCGGCAGCGCATTGCCATTGCCCGGGTGATGCTGAAGGACGCTCCGATCCTGGTTCTCGACGAAGCGACGTCGGCGCTCGATTCGGAAGTGGAGGAAGCGATCCAGTCCAATCTGCATCGGATCATGGAGGGCAAGACTGTGCTTGCGATCGCCCACCGGCTGTCGACGATTGCTGCGCTCGACCGGCTGATCGTCGTCGATCTCGGCCGGATCATCGAGGAGGGCAGCCACGATGACCTGCTTCGCCAAGGCGGGCTCTATGCCGAACTCTGGGCGCGCCAGTCCGGCGGCTTCCTCGCGGCGGACGAGGATCTCGGCTCAGGGATCGATGGCGAATTCCGCCATGAGGCCAAAATGATTTGATCCGTAGCTGTCGGCGATGCGGCGAACCGATTTCAGCCGCAGGGGCGCCCTCGCAAAGACGTGGTCGATCGGAATGCCGAAGGCGCCGGCGGCGATCGGCCAGGTTGCGGGTTCCAGCGATACGGTGGCGAAGTCTTGTTTACGCAAAAGGTCCTGTACGCCCGGCGTCAGGATAGACGAGTTGAAATCGCCGGCCAGCACCAGCGGTCCCGGCAGGGTGGGGGCGATCGCGGCGAGGTCCTCGAGCTCCAGACCGTAGAACTCGTCGTAATAGGGTTTGGTCAGATGCGCGGTCAGGAAATTGACTCTGCGTCCGTCGAAATCGACCGTCGAGATCGTCAGCCGGTTACGCCACAGCAGGCCGAGATTGCGGATGCGCGGCTCGATGAGCGGGCGCTTCGACAGGACCAGCGTATCGCATTCCTGCATGCCGGTGCCGCAGCCGACATAATAGGGATAGGTTTTCAGAAGCCGCGGCAGTTCCGACAGAACCGGCTCGGCCTCGAGCATGTTGACGACGTCGGCGCCTGAGGCAATCGCCATGTCGGCGATCGCGGCACCGTTTGCGAAATTATCGTTTTCGATATTGAAGGCCATCAGCCGGAAAAGAACCGGGCGGTTATCATCGACGGCGGGCTGGGCAAATTCACGGGTCATCACGATGCCATGGACGGCAAGAGCCAGTGATATGCCGAGCGTCAGCAGGCCGTACCAATGGCGCTTGACAAGCAAGGCCGCGAGGGAGGCGAGCGCCGCGGCCGCCGCCAGATGGAGCTGGAAGCTGAAAAAGAAGGAAAGCAGATAAAAATCGGTGACATACCGCAACGAGACGATGGCGAGGACCAGGGTCGTGAGGACGCTGAATACGCAAAAAATCGTGTCTCTCATCCGCTTCGGTCCGGCTCGCTGGCGTGATTGCGACTGCGCCTATCACGGCGGCTTTTTTGTTGCAATGCAGCATGCCGGCAAGCTCGTATTTGCCTTAAAAAATTCATCCGAAATTTCCCGCGACATTGTGCCCTCATCCCCTTGTCAAGGCTGGACATAATTTGCGATCAAGCTTAGAACGCGCCGGATTGCCGGGGAATCTATGGCCGAATTGTGTCCAGAGGGATTCGTTGGTAGAGGGGCAGGGCGGAATTCCGCGATAATTGCGCAGAGGATGGTTAAGCCGTGAGCGAACACGAAACGACAAGCGGGGCTTCGACAGAGCCCACTCGCCGTGATTTCCTTTATCTCACCACCGGTATGGCTGGCGCTGTCGGCGCCGCTGCGGTTGCGTGGCCGTTCATCGATCAGATGCGCCCGGACGCCTCGACGCTGGCGCTGGCTTCCATCGAAGTCGATGTCGCAAGCCTCGAGCCCGGCATGTCTTTGACGGTGAAATGGCGCGGCAAGCCGATCTTCATCCGCAACCGCACGCCGGAAGAGGTGAAAGCCGCAGCCGATGTTCCGCTCGGGGATCTCAAGGATCCGGTGGCCCGCAACGCAAACCTTCCTGCCGACGCTCAGGCAACAGGCGTCGACCGCTCTGGCGGTGAAGGCAAGGAAAACTGGATCGTCATGATCGGTACCTGCACCCATCTCGGTTGCGTTCCGCTCGGCCAGGCCGGCGAATACAATGGTTGGTTCTGTCCCTGCCATGGCTCGGTCTACGATACGGCCGGCCGCATCCGGAAGGGTCCCGCGCCCGAGAACCTGGCGATTCCGACCTTTTCATTTGTGTCCGATACCAAAATCAAGATCGGTTGAGGGGAGACTGATTCATGAGTGGCCATTCCAGCTACGAACCATCAACCGGCTTCGAGAAATGGGTCGATGCGCGCCTGCCGCTGCCGCGCATGGTCTATGACAGCTTCGTGGCATATCCGGTTCCGAGAAACCTGAACTATGCCTACACGTTCGGCGCCATGCTCTCCGTCATGCTGGTCGTGCAGATCCTGACGGGCATCGTGCTCGCCATGCATTACACCGCCGACACCGCGATCGCCTTCAATTCCGTTGAAAAGATCATGCGCGACGTCAACCACGGCTGGCTGCTGCGCTACCTGCATGCCAACGGCGCATCCTTCTTCTTCGTCGCCGTCTACCTGCATATCGCCCGCGGCCTCTATTACGGTTCCTACAAGGCGCCGCGCGAAATTCTCTGGATCCTCGGCGTGGTCATCTACCTGCTGATGATGGCGACCGGCTTCATGGGCTACGTCCTGCCCTGGGGCCAGATGTCCTTCTGGGGCGCGACCGTCATCACCGGCTTCTTCTCGGCCTTCCCGATGATCGGTGAATCGCTCCAGCAGTTCCTGCTCGGCGGCTTTGCCGTTGAACAGCCGACGCTGAACCGCTTCTTCTCGCTGCACTACCTGCTGCCCTTCATGATCGCCGGCGTCGTCGTCCTGCACATCTGGGCGCTGCACGTCACCGGCCAGACGAACCCGACGGGTGTCGAGGTCAAAACCAAGACCGATACCGTGCGGTTCACGCCCTATGCGACGATGAAGGATGCGCTCGGCGTTTCGGTCTTCCTGCTGGTCTATGCCTATTTCGTCTTCTACATGCCGAACTTCCTCGGCCACGCCGACAACTACATCCCGGCCGACCCGCTGAAGACGCCGGCTCACATCGTTCCGGAATGGTACTTCCTGCCGTTCTACGCGATGCTGCGTTCGATCACCTTCAACATCGGCCCGATCGACTCCAAGCTCGGCGGCGTGCTGGTGATGTTCGGCGCGATCATCGTGCTGTTCTTCCTGCCCTGGCTCGATACGTCGAAGGTTCGCTCGGCGGTCTACCGTCCCTGGTACAAGCTGTTCTTCTGGCTGTTCGTGATCAACGCGATCATCCTCGGCTGGCTCGGCTCACAGCCGGCGGAAGGCAGCTTCGTGATCGTTTCGCAGATCTGCACGCTCCTCTACTTCGCCTTCTTCCTGGTTGCCATGCCGGTGCTCGGCCTCGTCGAGACGCCGCGCCGCATACCGAACTCGATCACCGAAGCGGTGCTCGAGAAGCGCAACAAGACAGCTGCCGCCAGTGCAGCGGCCAATGCGTAAGCGCGCGACGGAAGGGAACAGAAACATGAAAACGCTTGTTGCAAGCATTCTCTCGCTCGCTGTCGTTGCCGGTCTCAGCGGCGCGGCTCTGGCCGAGGAGGCGCCCGCCAACGGTGCGGCTCCGGCTCATCACGCGGAAGGTGAGACGCCGCATTATCCGCTGAAGCACCCGAAGGAGGAGGAATGGTCTTTCGCCGGTCCGTTCGGCCATTACGACAAGGGCCAGCTCCAGCGTGGCCTCAAGGTCTACACGGAAGTCTGTGCAGCCTGTCATTCGATGACGCTCGTGCCTTTCCGCACGCTCGGCGATCTCGGCTATTCCGAAGCACAGGTGAAGGCTTTCGCTGCGAATTATGAGGTTCAGGACGGTCCTGACGCGAGCGGCGAGATGTTTACCCGCAAGGCGGTGCCTTCCGATTACTTCCCGTCGCCTTTCCCGAATGCTGAAGCCGCGGCCGCTTCCAACAATGGCGCGGCTCCGCCCGATTTCTCGCTGATCGCCAAGGCCCGCGCCGTCACCCGCGGCTTTCCGCAGTTCGTTGTCGACATCTTCACGCAGTATCAGGAAAGCGGCCCCGACTATATCTATTCGCTGCTGACCGGCTATGAAGAGCCGCCGGCGGGTTTTCAGGTGCCGCAGGGTGGACATTACAACCCTTACTTCAATGCTGCCGCCGTCCTCGCCATGCCGAAGCCGCTCTCCGATGGCCAGGTCACCTATGACGACGGCGCACCGGCGACCGTCGACCAGTATGCCAAGGACGTCACCGCTTTCCTGATGTGGGCTGCCGAGCCGCATCTGGAGGAGCGCAAGCGCACCGGCTTCATGGTGATGATCTTCCTGGCGATCTTCAGCGTGCTGATCTACCTCACGAAGCGCTCGGTCTACGCCAACAAGGAGCATTGAGCCTTCCTTGTCCGAATTCGAAAGGCGGCTCACGGGCCGCCTTTTTGTTGTCGGCGATTCCATTGGCTCGCTGACGTATCCTCTCCGAAAGCCGCTTGTGCGCCCAGCCTCATGCGTCTCAGCGACGCCACGTCCTTTCTGACGCGCAAAGGGCGCGTAGCGCCTTGAACTGCCGGATAATTTTATCCCTAAATCGATTTCGATTTGAGGAATTATGCAGTAGGGTGCGGCCGTTTCATGCCCTCGCAGATATGGACTTTCCATGGACAATACGACGTCGGAGCTCGCAGCCAGCATCCGTTCCATCCCCGACTATCCGAAGCCCGGAATCATTTTCCGTGACATCACCACGCTGCTCGGCAATCCCCGCGCCTTCCGCAGGGCGGTCGATGAGCTCGTGCAGCCCTATGCAGGAACGAAGATCGACAAGATCGCCGGCATGGAGGCGCGCGGTTTCATTCTCGGCGGCGCGGTGGCGCACCAGCTTTCCTCGGGCTTCGTGCCGATCCGGAAGAAGGGCAAGCTGCCGCATGACACCGTTCGTATCGCCTACAGCCTGGAATATGGCGTGGACGAGATGGAGATGCATCGCGATGCGATCGAGCCCGGCGAGAAGGTGATCCTGGTCGACGATCTGATCGCCACCGGCGGCACAGCCGTCGGGGCGACCAAGCTGCTGCGTCAGATCGGCGCGGAGGTGGTCGGCGCCTGCTTCGTCATTGATCTGCCCGATCTCGGCGGCCGCCGGAAGCTGGAAGAACTCGGCGTCAGCGTGCACACGCTGGTCGAATTTTCCGGACACTGAGCCCGCCCTCGCTGCTGGCGGCCTCAGTCGTACTCGAGGACGCCGCTTTCGAAGCGCATGACGGGATCGCCGTTCTGATTGACGCCTTCGCAGAGGATGGTGTTGAGGCGCCAGCCCGGCCGCGACGCGAGTGGCCGGCTGGAGAGGAGGGCGACGGAGTAGGTCACGACGTCGCCTGGGAAGATCGGCCGCAGCCACTGCAGTTTCTGGAAGCCCGGCGAAGGGCCGAGGTTCGGTGCCGCCAGCCCTCTCTGCGCGAGGGCGACGCTCTGACTTTTCCAGAAGGCGAGGAAGGTGCGCATCCAGGCGGCAGTCGTGTGCCAGCCCGAAGCGCAAAGGCCACCGAACAGGGTTTCTTTGGCGGCTTCCTTGTCGACGTGAAAACGCTGCGGATCGTAGCGCGTCGCGAAGTCGATGATGTTTTCCTCGGTGAAGACGTAGCTGCCGATCTCGGCCTTTTCGCCGACGGCGTAAAGTTCGGACATTCTCATGCTGTACTCTCCGGGCTCATGCTGATGCCTGGGGCAGGGCGCATGCGGATCATGACCGAGTTTTCCGAGAGACAAACGAGTTCGCCGCGCTGATTTTCCACCTCGTGGCGGAACTTGGCAATGCCGATGCCGGGGCGCGAGCGCATCGGCCGGGCTTCAAGCACGGTCGAGTGACCCTGCAGCGTGTCGCCTGAAAGCACCGGCTTTCGCCATTCCATCAGATCGATGCCGGGCGCACCCTCGCAGAGCGCGTTCAGGATGTAACTGTCGGCCATCATGCGCATCAGCATCGCGGACGTATGCCAGCCGGAGGCGGCAAGACCGCCGAGAATGCTGGCGCGGCCGGCAGCCTCGTCGAGATGCATCGGCTGCGGGTCGAATTCGCTGGCGAATTCGATGATCTCCCCGGCGCTTACCAGCTTCGGGCCGAGGAGAAAGCGGCGACCGGGCTCAAAATCCTCGAAGGAAAGCTTTTCTGCCGACATTCGCTCCTCCGTCATATGCAGCGCCTAGAACAGGATGATTTTAGGCCGATTCGGCCCAAAAATCTGAATCCTGTTCTACATTAAAGAGTTAGAGCATGATGTCGCCCGAAAACCGCTCACACTTTTCGGCGTCATGCTCTAGTGCTTACAATAGCACCCGCGCGGGCTCAATGATTCCGGGGAGATAAACCGGCATGACGGAACTGAGGTCGATACTCGACGAGGCGGCGCGCCAGGGATTGATTTCGCCGGAGGCGGGCGGGCGGCTTCTGCCTTTCCTGACTGAGCGCGGCGTGGCGGTTGTCGAGCCGCAGCCGACAGCCGCCGAGGGACCGGCCTGGTCGGACACCGAGACGCCGCGCTTCGTGCGCGGGTTTCACGACGTGCTGATCACCATCGGCGTCGTCGTGGCACTCGGCGGCCTCTGGGGGCTTTCGGCACTTTATGCCGTACTGCCCGCGATCATCGTCCTTTCGGAAATCCTGGTGCGCCGCCAGCGGCTCGCTCTGCCGGCCGTCAGCCTGACGATCGCGCTGTTCTGCTGGACCTGGCTGCTGATGTCGCGATTCTTCCCGCCGTGGACGCCGACCGCTACATCATTCGGAGCGGAGGCGACGCAGTTCGTCGCCGGTTTCCCGATCATTCTCGGCGCGTATTATGCCCGCTACCGCGTACCGCTTTCGCTGGCGCTCTCTATCATGTCGGTGCTTGCCTTCGTCCTCACCCTGCTTTTGCGCGTGGTACAGTGGGCAAGCGGCAATCCGGCGTTTTTCCTCGATCACCCCATCGTGCTGGCGCAGGTTGCCCTCGTCTGCGCGCTCGGACTGTTTGCGATGGCGCTCTATTTCGATCTCGGCGACCGACTGCGGCGGACAACGCGTTCGGATATCGCTTTCTGGCTGCATCTCGGCGCGGCGCCGGCGCTGCTCTACAGCACTGTTTCCCTGCTGTCGTTCGGGGGAGACGTTCGCATCTTCGACGTCGCGAACATGTCGTCGCGGACACCCGTGGTCGTCGCGACCGTGGCGATGCTGATGCTGATCGGTCTCATCATCGACCGGCGCGCCTTCGTCACTTCGGGACTGCTGTCGCTCGGCGTTGCGATCTTCGGCGTCTTCCGGGAGGGAAGCGCCACGGTCGACACCTATATCTCCACGACGCTGATTATTGTCGGCGCGATCGTATTGATCATCGGCACCGGCTGGATGCCGCTTCGGCGGCTGGTGCTCAGGGCACTGCCGCCGGCCATCGCAAACAGGCTGCCGCCGGGTTAAGGCGGCAGCGGTCTTTTATTTAGGTGTTGAAGCGGAAGTGGATGACGTCGCCGTCCTGGACGACGTATTCCTTGCCTTCGTCGCGCGCCTTGCCGGCATCCTTGGCGCCGACTTCGCCGTTGAATTTGATGTAGTCGTCATAGGCGATGGTGTTGGCGCGAATGAAGCCGCGCTCGAAATCCGAATGGATGACGCCGGCGGCCTGCGGCGCCTTGGTGCCGCGCTCGATCGTCCAGGCGCGCGTTTCCTTCGGGCCGACGGTGAAATAGGTGATGAGGTGGAGCAGCTTGTAGCCGGCACGGATCAGCCGGTCGAGGCCGGCCTCGTCAAGGTCGAGGGCGGAGAGGAATTCCTTGGCCTCATCCTCGGGCAGCTGGGCGACCTCAGCCTCGATCGCCGCCGAGATGACGACGGTTTCGGCACCCTGTTCCCTGGCCATGGCGGCGACGGCCTCGGTGAATTCATTGCCGGTCGAGGCGTCGCTTTCGGCGACGTTGCAGACATAGAGCACCGGATGCGAGGTCAGCAAGTTGAGGCCCTTGAGGATGGCGATCTCCTCGGCATCGAGCGTCGACAGCAGCGTGCGCACCGGCTTGCCCTCGTTGAGCAGCTTCAGCGAAGCTTCCATGATCGGCAGCATCGCCATCGACTCCTTGTCCTTGCCGGTGGCGCGCTTGCGCGTCTGCTCGGTGCGGCGCTCGAGGCTTTCGAGGTCGGCGAGCATCAGCTCGGTCTCGATCGTCTCGGCATCGGCAACGGGATTGATACGGCCTTCGACATGGGTGATGTCGCTGTCTTCGAAGCAACGCAGCACATGCACGATGGCGTCAACTTCACGGATATTGGCAAGGAACTGGTTGCCGAGGCCTTCACCCTTCGAGGCGCCGCGCACCAGGCCGGCGATATCGACGAAGGAGATGCGGGTCGGGATCAATTCCTTGGACTTGGCGATGTCGGCAAGCTTGCGCATGCGCGGATCAGGTACGGCGACTTCGCCGGTATTCGGCTCGATGGTGCAGAAGGGATAATTCGCCGCCTGTGCCGCCGCCGTCTTGGTGAGCGCGTTGAAGAGGGTCGATTTGCCGACGTTCGGCAGACCGACGATGCCGCATTTGAAGCCCATGGCTAAAACCTGCTGTTCTTGAATTTCTTGCTGGTGCCTATGGGATAAAGGAGCAATATGGTCAAGTCTTAGCGAGCTTTTAACGTTGCTCACTTGCCCAAGGAACGGTGCCGGCCTATTTTCGAGGGCGATCGCGGTTTCGATGCATTACGGATTTCGTCAGATGCACGGTCGCTCCTGCCGGCCGCACATCCGGCCTCAACCCGGCGGCCAATTTCCTCCTGATCGAGGCGGGCAGCCACGGCGCACCGTCGAAAATTCGTCATCGACAATGATTAGTTGTTTTGAAGATTCCTGACCATGTCATCAACGGGTGGATTTTCCGATGAGTGACAACGACGTTGCCCTGAAGCCGAAGACCAAGGTGAAGCCGAAGCTGGACAAGCCGAAGCTCTACAAGGTCATTCTCGTCAACGACGATTATACGCCGCGCGAATTCGTCATCGTCATCCTGAAGGTCGTCTTCCACATGAGCGAGGAGACCGGCTATCGAGTGATGATGACGGCGCACAAGCTCGGCTCCTGCGTGGTCGTGGTCTGCGCCAAGGACATTGCCGAGACCAAGGCCAAGGAGGGCATCGATCTTGCCAAGGAGATGGGCTTTCCGTTGATGTTCACGACGGAGCCCGAGGAATAGCAGCCGAGCTCAGGCTCGGCGGATCTGATAGCCGGTCTTGTCCTGGATGAAGCCGCAATTCTCGTAGAAGCGGAGCGTCGCAGGATTCTTGGAGCCGGTCAGCAGCATCACTTTGTAACAGCCGGCCTTCCAGGCTTGCTCTACCGCATGACCGATGACGGCGCCGGCATAACCGTGCCGGCGGTGGTCGGTGTGGGTGACGACGTTTTCGATGAGCGCATAGGAGGCGCCGCCCCGCGTCAGGTTCGGCACGACGATCAGCGTGGCGGTGGCGGCGGCGACATCGCCGGCAAAGGCAATGAAGACGGTCATGCCGGGATGGGCGAGGATGGCGGAGAAGCGCTCTTCTGCCATGGCCTTATCGAGAACGGGATCTGTCGGGTTCAAATGGCGGTAGAGGACGGCCAATCCCGGAAGATCGCCGGCAGTTGCGGGGCGGATGGCGAAATCCTGGTCCGGCACCCGCCTCATTCCCCCTTATTGCCGAACATCTTCTTCAGCATCTCGGCCATCGGCCCGGTGGTGGGGAGTTTCGGCTGATTGCTGCTGCGGGCCTGGCGAATATGCGACTGACCGGCCGGCTTCTTTTCGCCATCCTTGCTTTCTCTGCGCGGCTTTTCCTCCTCGGCCTGACCGCCGAGCGCCAGCGCGATCTTGTTCATCAGCTGCGAATCCTCGTTGCGCACCAGCATCTCGGCATTGTCGGCGAGCGTGTCGAGCAGCGGTTCCAGCCAGTCCCTGTCGGCCTTGGCAAAATCCCCGAGCACATGGTTCTGCACCATTTCCTTGACGCCGGGATGGCCGATACCGAGGCGCAGGCGCCGATATTCCTTGCCGCAATGGGCGTCCAGCGACCTGATGCCGTTGTGGCCGCCATGGCCGCCGCCGGTCTTCAGCCGCGCCTTGCCAGCGGGAAGGTCGAGCTCATCATAAATCGCGACAAGGTCGGCCGGCTGGAGCTTGTAGAAGCGCATCGCCTCGCCGACGGCCTCGCCGGAGAGGTTCATATAGGTCTGCGGCTTGATCAGCAGCACCTTCTCGCCGGCGAGTTCGCCTTCGGCGATCTCGCCCCTGAACTTTTTCGACCAGGGCGAAAAGCTGTGGCGCCGATGGATGGCGTCAACGGCCATGAAGCCAATATTGTGACGGTTGCCGGCGTATTTGGCGCCGGGATTGCCGAGACCCGCGATGATCAGCATGGCCTGTCTTCCTCGCTTAAGCTTTCCCGCTGTTCACCACCCGGAAAACCGCACAATGTCAAGCGGAAAGGGCAGCATCAGTCCGACAGGTTCATGCCGTATTTCAGGAAGATCTTTTTCTGGTCACCATCGGCGATCAGCTTGTCGAGAGCGGCCTGCATCTTGGCGCGCAGATCGTCCGGAAAGCTCTTTTCGCAGGCAATGCCCATCGGCTGGGCGGAGAGCACCGTCACCATCTCCACCGGCTGATCGGCCTTCAGCTTGTCGAAATAGAGTTCGGAGATCGGCATCATGTCGATGCGGCCGCTCAGCAGCTTGCGCAGCGTCGCGTTGAAGTCGCTGGCGACGTCGAGCTTGGTGAAGCCCTTCTCCTTCAGGGTCGTCTCGGTGTAATCCTCGCGCTGCGTGCCGATCGTATATTTCTTCGCCTCGTCCAGATTGCCGGCGATGACGCCGGAGCCCTTGCGGGTGATCAGGATATTGCGATCGATCAGCAGCGGCTCGATCCATTTGAACAGCGGGTCGCGGGTGCTGTTGTGGGCGGTGGCGAAAACGCAGGTCATCGGCGCCGTGCGGGCGAGGCCGAAAGCGCGCGCCCAGGGCAAGACCTCGATCGTGTAGTCGACGCCGATCGCGGCCATCACCTTTTCGACCTGCTCGACGGTCGCGCCCTTGATCTCCTTGCCTTCGCGATAGTTGAAGGGGGCGTAATCCTCGGTCGTGAAATTGATTGTCTGCGCATGGGCGGCGCAGGGCAGCGCCAGGCATGCGAGAAGCAGGAGCTTTTTCATCGGATCATCTCCTTGGTTCTTCGTTTACGAGGCGCGCGCGACGGCCGATTGCGGGGCCATCAGTTCCTCGATGAGCTTGGCTGCGTGCTGTGGGCGATGGAAGAGGTAGCCCTGGCCATAGTCCAGCCCCATCTGGTGGAGCGTGCGGCATTCCTCTTCGGTCTCGATGCCCTCGGCGATGACGGTGCAGTTCATTTTGTGGGATAGCGTGGTGATGCCTTCGATCAGCATGCGGCTCTTCTGGCGGACGTCATCGTCGCCGTCGTTGATCGCGCGGGTGAAGGACTGGTCGATCTTGATGATATCGACAGGGAAGCGGTTGAGGTAGCTGAGCGACGAATAGCCGGTGCCGAAATCGTCGAGCGCGATGCGGCAGCCGAAGCGGCGAAGCTCGGTGACAATCATGCGAATCTCTGGGTTGTCGTGCATCAGCACGGCTTCGGTGATTTCGACGACGATGCGTTCGGGGCGGATGCCGTGGCGACCGACAATGGCGGCAAGCCGGGCGGGCAGAGCCGGCTCGAACTGAAGCGGCGAGAAATTGATGGCGAGATAGGTATCCTGCATGCCGGATATGCGGGAAATCTTGGCGAGATGGGCGATCGCCCTTTCCATGATGACATTGCCGACGCGGACGATTTTCCCTGTCTCCTCGGCGACGCTGACGATCTCGGCCGGCGGCATCAGGCCCTTCTGCGGATGGTTGAGGCGCATCAGCGCTTCAAAACCGGCAATACCGCGGCCGTTCAAGTTGACGATCGGCTGCAGGAAGGCCTCGAACCAGTTCTCGGCAAGACCGGCTTCGATATTGGCCTCGATTTCGGCGCGGCTGCGGGCGCGGTCGAGCATGGCGTTGTCGAAGAGTTGCGCGCCATTTTTGCCGTCGCGTTTCTTGGCATACATCGCCATGTCGGATTTCTGCAGCAGTTCGGATGCGGCCGCGGCATGATGCGGGTAGATGGCGATGCCGATCGAAGCGCTCAGATGCATGTCCGGGGCAAATGGCGTTTCGAAGATCGAGGCAATCTGCCCGCACATTACCTTGGCGCGCTTTTCGGCGTCCTTCGCCGGCAGCAGGATGGCGAATTCATCGCCGCCGAGACGAGCCGCCTCGTCGGAGGGAGCAAGATGGGTCTTCAGGCGCTCAACCAGCTCGATCAGTGCCCTGTCGCCGGCGGCATGGCCCATATTGTCGTTGATCCACTTGAAGCGATCGAGATCGACGAAGAGGCAGGCAAGTTCCTGGCCGGCGGCGTCTGCCGCAGCGATCTTGCTGTCGAGCACGGCTTCGAAACCCTGGCGGTTGAGAAGCCCGGTCAGGTGATCGGTGATTGCCTGGCGATGGTTGCGATCCTCGGAGGCCTTGAGCTCGGTCACATCGGTCATCACCGACAGTGAAAGGCGATCGTGAGCGCCGGCGCCGGCTTCCGATTCCATGATAAGGACGTCCATGGTGCGGCCGTCCAGGCAGACGAACTTGACGGTAACCGCCATGCCGCTTTCGGCCCGGCGGCGCTTGACGAACTTGTCGCGGGTATTTGCCGTGACGAGATCGGCGAAGTTGCGGCCGATGACGGCGGCGCGATCATAGCCGGTGGCAAGCAGCCAATAGTCGCTGACGGCGGTAATGCGGTCTTCCTCGTCGAGCGAGAAGAGCATGGCGGGGGTGAGATTGTAGATATCGGTGGCGCGGCGATGGGCGAGCTTCAGCTCCTTCTCCTCGCTTTCGAGTTTGGTCTGCATCTCGTTGAAGCTGCGGGCAAGCCGTCCCATCTCGTCGTTCGACTGCCAATCGACGTGATGGCGGGAGCCGAGCTGGCGGGTCGCCTCGATCGCCGCCGTCAGCCGCATCAGTGGCTGGATGACGAAGAAGCGGTTGCCGATCAGCGCGGTGCCGAAAACGGTCAAAACCGCGAAGATGAAGATCGAAATGAAGACGACCTCTTCCTGCTTCAGGCCCGAAAACAGGCCGAGGGCGGGATAGTAGACGCTGATGCTGCCGAGATTCTTCGGCCCATCGATGGTGTTGTAGATGATGGCGCGCGACACCTGCACGAGCTTGCCATCGAAGGAGCGCGGAATGGTGGACTGGCTGACGTCGAGCTGGCCTGACTGGTCGCGCACTTCGACCTTGACGATGGCGCCCTGGGAAACGACCGTCGCGCTGATCTGGGTGACGCTTTCTTCATCGAGGTCCCAGAGGGGCTTTGCCAGCGCCTGGGCATTGGCGACAAGAAGAACCGAGATATGGTCGCGTATTTCCTTGTCGGCTCGCTCCGAGGAAAGAAAAAGAAAGAGAACAAAGAGAGGAGCGACAAAAACAAGCAGCGCCCCGCAAACAATCCCAAAAAACCTGTTCTCAACGGAATTGTTCATGGTTCCGTCTACTCCCCCAGACCGGCCATATTTGCTGTCGCGCGTTCGGGCCGGCTTCTTCGCAACTGACGGGGCATGCTTTCACGAATATATTAAATTTGCAGAAACGGAGGTCTTTGCCAGGCAATGAAAAGCCCGCTTTCCCAGTGAACCGGCTCCTGAAAGTTGGACGACAACCTTTCAGGAGCCAGTTCACGGGAAAGCGGGCCGTATGCTTTACAAATTGGTCGAAGCGATCAGGCTTCGGCTTCGCCTTCTTCGGCGCTTTCATCGACACCGGCAGCCGGAGCAACGATGGTCGCGATCGTGAAGTCGCGGTCGATAACCGTGGTCACGCCCTTCGGCAGGGTGACTTCCGAAATGTGGATGCTGTCGCCGATCTTCTTGCCGCTGAGATCAACGTCGAAGAACTCAGGGATCGCATCGGCCGGGCAATGAACTTCGACCGAGTGGCGGACGATGTTCAGAACACCGCCGACCTTGAGGCCCTGGGACTTCTCTTCGTTGATGAAGTGAACCGGGATTTCGACGGTCACCTGGGTGTTGCCGGAGACGCGGAGGAAATCGACATGCATCGTGAAATCGCGGACCGGATCGAGCTGGTAGTCCTTCGGCAGAACCTTGTACTTCTTGCCGTCGACTTCGATGGTCGCCACGGTGGTCATGAAACCACCGGCGTGGATGCGCTTCGTCACCTCATTGGTGTTGAGAGCGATGGCAATGGGGGCCTGCTTGTCACCATAGATGACAGCGGGAATCAAACCGTTGCGGCGAAGTTCACGGGCGGACCCCTTACCAACCCGTTCGCGCGCCTCGGCCTTGAGCTCGTAAGTTTCCTGGCTCATGGCTATTCCTTTCGAGGTTATTTGGAGAGTTCGGCGGCGGCCAAAAGGCTTGTTCCGTCGAACCGGAGGCGGGTTTCCCCATCCTCATCCGCGTTGCCTCCAAGGGTGTCTACACGGACCGGTGGCCTATATTATAAGTCGCTCGGAAACGCAAGTTGCGGATTCAGGCTGGGCAGACGGCCCTGCAGCTGTCAACGGTAATGTCCTCAAAGGAGCCCCGCGGCCATTCCCAGGGCGCGCCGGGGCCTCGGCTTGAAAAGACGAACATCGTTGAAATCACCTCAAAACCGCGTCCCGTCCAGATGGCAAATCGTCAATGGCTGCTACCACTTGGCTTGACATTGGCGCGCTTCGCATCTTTGGATGCCGCATTCAAAAAAGCGGCTGAGGAGAAACCCGACCATGCGTCTCAAACTTGTTACGGCAACGAGCTTGCTTGCCCTTTGCCTTTATGCCACGGCCGAGGCCGTGGAGATCAATCAGGATGGCGCCAACACCGTCAGGGACACTCTGACAAAGTTGCTTCCCGATGATCTGGCGAAGAGCGGCTTCATCACCGTCAATCCGGCAGGCACGCGCTACGAGATCATCTACGATCTGGCGAAGCTGCTTGCAAAAGTGGATCCGGCGACCTTCACGATCAACGGCCTTACCCCGTTCTCGACATTCGCCACGCCGCTCGACAATGGGCTTTGGAACATCGAAGGCGACGACAGGTTCAACGTCTCCGGGCATTTTAAAGACCCGGATCAGAAAACAACGAATTTCACCTATTCCATCGCTTCGATCGTCTATAGCGGTGTTTTCGACCCGGCAATCAGCTATCTGCGCTCAGGCACCTTTGCGGTCAAGGACGTCAAGGTCGCCAGCAAGTCCGAAACCGAGGAAGTTCATGCCGCCATCGCCAGCATGGACCAAAAGCTGAGTTCGACGGACAGTGCAGGCGGCAACGGACGTATCGATTTTGTCGGCAGCGCCTCGATGTCTGGTTTTGTCGAGCAAGTTTCCGGCCTGCAAATGCCGCCCATCGAAATTCGTGCCGGCTCAATCAATGTCGATGCCAAGGTGAACGGCCTGCCGGCGAAGCAGATCCGCGACGTGGTCTTCTTCGTGCTCGACCATGCCGATGAGAAGGAATTGAGCTCGGAAAATACCGACAAGATAAAGACAATAGCGAAGGAAGCTTTTCCGCTTCTGACCTTGTTCAGCGAGACGATCGGAGTCAACGATCTGTCCATCACAAACGAGATGGGCAAGGGCGGCGCCAAGGCATTCGGCTACACCGTCGCCATCGAAGGGCCGAGCGATGCCATGCGTTTCGGCTTCGGCATGAACGCGCAGGAGATCAGGCTCGACACCCCGCTGATGCCGGCAAACTACTCGACCTTCATGCCGACCAGCTTCGATCTGCAGCTTGCCGTGCCAAATCTGGACTTCGCCAGCTTTGGCAATGCGTTGATGGCGATGGATTTCAAGGACAAAGCGCCGGAAAAGAGCGGCGAAGAAATGGGCAAGACGCTCTTCCGGGACGGTCGGTTTGCCGTCGAGTTTCCCAGGATCAGTGCCAAGTCTGGGGTCTATGACGTCGACATGACGGGCAAGATCGAAGGGCGGGTCGACACCGAGAAGGACTATTCGATGGAGGCGATCATCCTTGCCCGCGATCTCGACAAGACGATCGCCGCGGTTCAGGAACTTGCCAAGACCGATCCCGATCTCAACCAAGTCTCCTTCGGCATCATGATGGCGAAGGGCTTCGCCAAGACCGATCCCGACGGCCGTTCGCGCTGGGACATCAGCATCAGCCGCGACGGTTCCGTGGCGGTCAATGGTCAGCAGATCAAGGGACCGGATGGTCCGGATCAGGATGAGGGGTTGGAGCCGGACCAGGAGCAGGAACCGGAACCGGATCAAGGTCAGGACGCGGTACCTGCGCCGCCGCAGCAGCCTTGAGCGCTTTCAATCGGGATAAGAAACAAAAGAGGCCGGCCTTGTGCCGGCTTCAGCTTTTTGACCACAAAAAAGCCGGGACCGCTGACAAAGTCATCAAACCCCTCTTTCGTCATGTTCGGGCTTGTCCCGAGCATCTGCCGCCGGTCGATAGGGCAGCAGATCCCCGGCGCAAGGCCGAGGATGACGCCGAGTAGAGAGCGGAGTTGCGCCTCACGCGACAAGCTTCGCCGGACGATCGGAACGACGGTTTATTCTGGGCTTTCGTTTCCAGCAATTCATGCTGCTCGGTGAGCATGCGTGGGAATAGTCTGGTCCATCTGATGCAGAAATTGAAAGAGCCGGTCGGATGCCGGCTCTTTTAATCGAACAGGCTGGAGACGGATTCTTCCTGGCTCGTACGGCTGATAGCTTCGCCGATCAGCGGAGCGGTCGTCACGACGCGGATATTATGGGCGGACTGCACGGCCGTCGTCGGCTGGATCGAGTCGGTGATGACAAGTTCGCGCAGCTTGGACGAGGTCACGCGGGTGACGGCGCCGCCCGACAGCACGCCGTGGGTGATATAAGCGGTGACGCTGGAAGCGCCCTTGGCGAGCAGCGCATCGGCCGCATTGCAGAGCGTGCCGCCGGAATCGACGATATCGTCGATCAGCAGGCAGTCCTTGCCGGTGACGTCGCCGATGATGTTCATGACTTCGGATTCACCCGGCCGGTCGCGACGCTTGTCGACGATCGACAGAAGACAGTCCAGTCGCTTGGCGAGCGCACGGGCGCGAACGACGCCGCCGACGTCAGGCGAGACGACCATGACGTTGCTGAGATCATAGTGGCTCTTGATGTCGCGCGTCAGGACCGGCAGCGCGTAAAGATTGTCTGTCGGAATATCGAAGAAGCCCTGGATCTGACCGGCGTGGAGATCGAGCGTCATGACGCGGTCGGCGCCGGCTTCAGTGATCAGGTTCGAGACGAGCTTGGCCGAGATCGGTGTGCGGCCGGAGGCGCGGCGGTCCTGGCGGGCATAGCCGAAATAGGGGAGAACGGCCGTGATGCGGCGGGCTGACGAACGACGCATGGCGTCGATCATGATCAGCAGTTCCATCAAATGGTCGTTGGCAGGATAGGACGTGGGCTGGACGAGGAAAACGTCCTCGCCGCGAACGTTTTCCTGGATTTCCACGAAGATTTCCTGATCGGCAAACCTTCGGACACTGGCTTTCCCCAAGGGAACGTTGAGATAGTTGCAGATCGCTTCGGCGAGTTGCCGGTTCGAATTGCCTGCGAAAACCTTCATGTTGGTCCGCCTGTTATGCGCTGATAGCCGCGCTTTTTAGTCAGCTTCCCCGTGAATGCAAGGGCAAAGGCGCCACAGGCTTCCATATTTGCAAAAAGTTTGTGACTAACCGCCCTGTGTCTGCCGCCAGGAGGTGAATTCCGCGATGGTTTTCGAGGCGATCTGCTGCATCACCGAAGCCGGAACGCCCGCCCAGGGGTCGGCCGCGGCCGTCGGCACGCTTTCCTGCCCCTGAATGCGGTGCAGGCGGGCGCCGCCACTGTCGAGAATGTCCCAGACATAGACCACGGTGACTTTGCCGTCGTCGCTGAAGGCGGAGAGATAGCCTTTGAGGATGTAGTCGCTGCTCGCATCGTTCGAGCTCTTGATGGAAAGGCCGTGCGCCCGCGCCTCGGCGCCGAGCTGGCGCGAAAGCGGCGTGACGGCCTGCACCGGCGCGCCGATGATCGGCAGGAAGCGCACGGTATTGCCGCGGGCGGAAGAGGCGCCGGGCGTGAGGGCGGCGGTCTGTCGCGGCTGCGCGTCGAGCGTCTGGCCGGACTGTGCCTGAGACCCGGCACCGGCCGCCGCCGGCGGCAGCGCCTGTCCCTCGATCGGGGCGGAGGCGGCGGGCGAAGTGCTGTTCCTCGACAGGGCGTCGGCCTGTTCCTGCATCGTTGTCGGCGGGGCGCCGCTGCCGGGCCGATAGGCTCCCTGCGATTGATTATAGGCCGGATGATAGCCATTCGGCTGCGAGCCTGCGGCGAAAACCGGTTGACGCGTGCCCGCCAAACCTTCGGCCTCACGCTGGGTCACCGGGCTTGACGGCGCGCCTCCGGAGGAGTCGCCGATGCCGACCTGCGGCGTCAGCGCGTCGGTGGTGTTGCAGGCGGTGAGCAGGGCCATGACGAACAGGAGCGGGGGCACAGTCGCAGCTCGCGTCATCCCGTGATCCGTCCTTCCCACAATCGCATGAGCCCGCCCGAATTTATGCGGGCGGCGATGGTCGTCTGTCAATTCCGGATTCTCATCCGTCAATCCCCGGGCTTCAAAGGCCGATAAAATCGAGCGGATGACGAGACAGTGCGCGCGGCGAATCCGCCGTCGTCAGATAGGTCTGTCCGAGCGTCATCGCGGTTCCCGTATCGGAATCGGCTATGATCATGTGCACGAAGAGCGACATGTTCGGCTCGATCGGCTGCGGATTGCCGATATGGAACATCTGATGCTCCATCCAGGAGGGCGAGAAGCGGGCGCCGAGCGAATAACCGCAGGCATTCAGCCGGTGGCGGGCGAGGCCGCGCTCGTCGATGATCCTGGCATGCATATCGAAGACGTCGCCGAAGGTGTGACCGGGCTTCAGCACGGTCTCGATCGCTTCGATGGTTTCGCGGCAGGCATTGTAGAGCTCGCGATGGCGTTGCAGCGGCTCGCCGATGACGATCGTGCGCATCATGGCGGCATGATAATGCGCGTAGGCGCCGGCCCATTCGAGCGTCAGCTGGTCATTGGCGTCGAGCTTGCGGCGGCCGGCCTTGTAGCGGCAGAGCAGCGCGTCGGCCGCCGAGCCGATGATGAACTCGTTGGCGGGATAGTCGCCGCCGCCGGAAAAAATCGCTCCCTGCATGGCGGCGAGGATGTCGGCCTCGTCGGCGCCCGGTTTCGTCAGCCGGATCGCGGCGTCGAGCGCGTCGTCGGCGAGGTCTGCAGCCCGTTCGACATAGGCGACCTCGGTCGGGCTCTTGATCAGGCGAAGACGGCTGACGAGATAGGAGGCGTCGACGATCTGGCCGAAAGTGGTCAACTGCGCGTCGAGCAGGCGGGCGACGCGGCCGGTCATGCCGTGCGTATCATATTCGACGCCGATGCGGGCGCCGAGCAGATCCATCTCGACCAGCAGGTTCTTCAGGTCGAGCGTCGGATCGGCATTGACCCTGTCGACCCAGATATGGATGTCCTCAAGGATCGATGTGTGCTTGGCCTGGCGAAGATCGGCCGAGCGGGTGATCAGCGCCATAGTGCCGTCGCTCTTGACGATCAGCGTCTGGAAGAAGCAGTAGCCGAAGGTGTCGTAGCCGGTCAGCCAGTACATGCTTTCCTGGGCGAAGAGCAGCAGGGCGTCGAGCTTTTCTTCCTTCATCTTCTCGGTGAGGCGCGCAAGTCGGCTTGCGAACTCGGCCTTTTCGAAGTGCAGTGCCATTCTGCTCAAGTCTCCCTGATTGATATCGCTGAAATCTGGCGGCCGTAGTCCGGCTCCTGGCGATGCGTCGTCCGGCGATAGGAAAAGAAGCGCTCGCTGTCCGGATAGGTGCAGAGGCCGAGGCTTTCGGCCCGAACGCCGGCCCGGGTCAGCCTGTCGATGGTCAGTGCCGGCAGATCGAACATGGCGTGGCCCGGCGTTGGGGAAGGCATGAAGAAGCGCTCGTAATCGGGATTTTCGGCGATGAAGCGATCGACGAATTCCGGTCCGACTTCGTAACTCTCCTGGCTGATCGAGGGGCCGAGGCAGGCCAGTATGCTGCCGCGGTCGGCACCCAGGGCTTCCATGGCTGCGACGGTGTTTTCGAGCACGCCGGTCAGCGCACCCTTCCAGCCGGCATGGGCGGCGCCGATGACGCGATTTTCGGGATCGACAAAGAGGATGGGGCCGCAATCGGCGGCCAGCACGCCAAGTACAATGCTGGGGACTGCCGTCACCATCGCGTCGGCATCGGGGCGAGCGCCGTCATAGTCGGCGCCGATCGTCACGACATCGGGAGAATGCACCTGATGAACGGTTGCCAGCCGCTCGATCGGCAGATCGAACCAGGCGGCGACGCGGCGGCGGTTTTCCATCACCTTGCCGCGCTCGTCGCTGGAGCCGAGGCCGACATTGAGACCGCGATAGATCCCTTCGGAAACACCGCCGGCCCGGGTGAAATAACCGTGGCGGATGGCGGCGCCGGCCGCTTCGTTCAGCAGCGCGCTTTCGATCGGTGCGGGAGAGGCCGCGTCCTGCATCTGTGATTCCGGGCTTTTCGAGAGGTTTGTTATTGTCCCGAGCGCATCGCATCGGCGGCGCGCTTCAAGTTGCTGTTCGCGGGGATGTTGGCTCAGCCGCGTGCGCCCTGTCAATCCACCGGACGAAAGGGCATGAGATCGACGGCCGGGTGCGAGACGGCCATGACCTTGAAGAGTTCGCCCATCCGGCCCTCACCGGCGCCGGCAAGCCTGTCGACCGCCGTCTGGATGACCTGCTGGGTCTGCCGCTCGCGGTCGCGCCCGAGAGCGGCGGCGCGCTCGAGAATGCCGAGGCCGGTCAGAAAGTCGCCCTGATGCAGGGCGCCGTTCAGATGCAGGCCTGATGTCAGCGCCGTTTCGGCGAGCTGCTGGAAATCGACATGGCTCGTCAGATCGGCTTCGCCGGGATGGGCAAGCGGCGGGTCGAATTCATGCATGCGCACCGCCTGCAGCGTATCGCCGAAACCGGTGACGAGATGGCCGTAGTCGATGACAAGCGCCGTGCCGCCGAAGGCGCGCAGCCGCTCGCAGATCGCCATCATCACCGCCTGGCGGGCAGGGGAAATCTCGAAGAGCGTGCCGAGCGGCAGGTTCTGCACCGGTTCGGGAAGCAGCGCGGGATCGAGGCCGGCGACACCGGCTGCAAAGGTCAGCTCGCCGTCGGCGTCGAGCCCGACCATGCGTTCGCGGAAGCCTGTCTGCGTGCGGACAAACTGGCGGATCGGGATCGCGTCGAACAATTCATTGGCGGCGATCAGGGTGAAGCCGGGCGGGACTTCGTCGAAGCCGTCGTGCCAGGCGATTCTCTCGCCATAGGCTTCGAGCGTCTGGCTCTGGACGTCGCGCAGACGCTCGCTGGTTTCGACAAGATGCACGCTCATGGTGTCGAAAAGCGGCGGGGCGATGCGAGCGATGACGCGCAGCATGTCCGCCATCATCGTACCGCGGCCGGGCCCGATCTCGACGAGGCGCACTTCCGCCGGCGTGCCGTGGCGTTGCCAGGCATGGACGATGAAGACGCCGATCATTTCGCCGAAGATCTGGCTGACCTCCGGCGCGGTGACGAAATCGCCGGAACGGCCGAAGGGCTCGCGGGTGCGGTAATAGCCATGTTCGGGATCGGCGAGGCAGAGCGAGAAATAATCGGTGATGCTGATCGGGCCGTTGGCCTGGATGATCGCCTTGATCTTTTCGCCGAGAGCGGTGTTCATGTCGTTTATCCGCCGTGTCAGAGCTGCAGCGCAGCCTGGCGACGGGCGCGCAGCATCGCCCAGAGGCCGAGCAGGATCATCGGCGAGGAGAGAACCATGCCCATGGTCAGCCAGCTGGTGCCGAGGAGGTAGCCGAGCTGGGCGTCGGGCTCGCGGAAGAATTCGACGAAGATGCGCGACAGCGCATAGCCGCAGACGAAGACGCCGCTGACGAAGCCGGGGCTTTTCAGCGCGCGCATGCCGTAGACGAGGGCGGCTAGAACCAGAAGCAGGACGATGCCTTCGAGGCCGGCCTCGTAGAGCTGGCTCGGGTGGCGGGCGAACGGACCGCCGGTCGGGAAGACCACGGCCCAGGGCACGTCGGTCAACCGGCCCCAGAGTTCGCCATTGATGAAATTGGCGATGCGGCCGAAGAACAGGCCGAAGGGAACGACCGTGGCGACGATGTCGAACAGGCTCCAGATCGGAATGGAATGGCGGCGGGCAAAGAGGATCATGGCGATCGTCGTGCCGGCCAGGCCGCCATGGAACGACATGCCGCCGTTCCAAATCTGAACCGCCCGCACGGGATCATGCAGGACGGCTGTGAAATCATAGAAGAAAATATAGCCGAGGCGACCGCCGAGGACGACGCCGAGAGCTGCCCAGACGATGAAATCGTCGAGCTGCACCCTTGATATCGGCGACGCGTTGCCGGGCCAGAGACTGTCACTGGCGGCAATGCGGCGGGCATAGGCCCAGCCGAGCAGAATGCCGGCGACATAGGCGAGACCGTACCAGTGAATCGCCAGCGGACCGATCGAAAAGGCGATCGGATCGATGTCCGGGAAAGGCATGATGGCAAGGAGATCGGCGGCTATCGGCAAGGTTTTCCCATCCGTTGAAGTCGGCGGAACATGCCGCTGCGATCCCGGACGGTCAAGTCCATTGTTCGTGATCTCGCTTTCGCAGCCCGGGCCGGCGAGGGCTATCCCGTGCAAAGCGCTTGCATCGCCGATGGCGAAGCCCTACCTCAATCTTCGAGGCCCGGAAGGGTCGAATTCACCGCATCCGAAGGGAGAAAAACGCCATGACGACCGGAACGAACCGCATCATGGATGAGTTCGCCAAGCTGATGACCGACGCGGCAGGTGCTGCCCAGGGAGTCCGCAAGGAGATCGAGACGGCTTTCAACGCCCAGGCCGAGCGTTGGCTGAACAGCATGGACGTCGTCAAGCGCGAGGAATTCGAGGCCGTGCGCGAGATGGCGATCAAGGCACGCGACGAAAACGAGGCGCTCGCCGCCCGCATCGCGGCGTTGGAAGCAAGGCTTGCCGGCGAAGGCCACTGAGTTCCGACAGAAAGCGAGACACGGCATGGCCTCATTGCCCTATGCCGTGTCTGTCACAAAAAATTCAGGTGAGTTTTCCACCTGTGGACACTGCCAAAAAAGCCAATACGCAGAGTCGCTTATTCTCCCTTCTGAATTGAGTTTCGAAGTGCTTTCCACAGTGGCTGCGCCCTATTTTCCTCTCAGGGGGCTGGCAGGTGGCAAGGGTCATTATACACTGATTTTAAATGATGATTCGAAGCGACTTGGTAAGCTCCGGGCAGGTTATCTGCGTTAAGTCTGGTAGCGGTTCAACGATCATCCGGTGGTAGTTTCCGGTATTTGCGTGTGTCTTTCTTGTGTTCGTACACGAAGTTAAGTCGCATTCATTCCGGTCAAGAAGGTGCTGCATGAACCTGATGGAATTGGAAGTCGAGCGTCAGTCGAACCCGGTCGATATGATCGAGTACGTGGCCTCCAACAATGACTGGTCGTTCGAACGGTCCGGCGAGGACGAGATCGCGATGACGGTCGAGGGGCGCTGGGCGGACTATCATGTCTCCTTCTCCTGGATGGAGGAATTCGAGGCGCTGCATCTTGGCTGCGCCTTCGATATCAAGGTCCCCGACATCCGGGTCAACGAGGTGGTCAAGCTGCTCTCGGCGATCAACGGGCAAGTGTTGATGGGGCATTTCGATCTCTGGCGCCAGGAAGACGTCGTCATCTTCAGGCAGTCGCTGCTGCTTGCCGGCGGCGCCGAGCCGACCAACCGCCAGGTGGAGGTGCTGCTTTCCAGCGCGCTCGACACCTGCGAGGCCTATTTCCAGGCTTTCCAGTTCGTCGTCTGGTCCGGCATGGATGCGGCCAAGGCAATGGAAGCCGTGCTGTTCGAAACGGTCGGCGAGGCATAGGATGCCAGCCAAGGCTTTCTCCTCGAAGCATCCCGTCGTTCTGATCGGCGCCGGCAATATGGGCGGCGCGATGCTCTCCGGCTGGCTGAAGAGCGGCGTTCCGGGCTCGGCCGTCATCGTCGTCGATCCAGGCCCGTCGCCGGCGATGCTGGCGACGATCGGCGAGGCGGGAGCGACCCATCTTGCGGCGCTTCCGGCAGCGTTGAAGGCAGGCGTCTTGTTCCTTGCGGTGAAGCCGCAGGTGATGGAGGCGGTGTTGCCGGCGGTGAAAAGCGCTGTCGGGCCGGAGACGGTCGTCGTCTCGGTTGCTGCCGGCAAGACGCTCGGTTTTCTCGAAAAGCATCTCGGAAAAGCCGCCATGGTACGTGCCATGCCGAACACGCCGGCGATGGTCGGCCGCGGGGTCACCGGGGCCTATGCCAATTCAGCGGTAAGTGATCAGCAGCGCGAGCGCGTCCATTCGCTTCTGCGCGTCTCCGGCCCGGTCGAATGGGTGCCTGCGGAAGTCGATATCGATGCCGTGACGGCGCTTTCCGGCAGTGGCCCGGCCTATGTCTTCTATCTCGTCGAATGTATGGCGGAGGCGGGCCGTAAGCTCGGCCTGCAGGCGGACCTCGCCATGCGTCTTGCGCGGGAAACTGTCGCGGGGGCTGGTGAACTCTTGCACCAGTCCCCCGACGATGCTTCGCGGCTGCGGCAGAACGTGACTTCTCCGGGCGGCACGACGGCGGCGGCGTTGGCGGTGCTGATGGCCGAAAACGGCATGCAGCCTTTGTTCGATAAGGCACTCGCGGCAGCGCGCAAGCGGGCCGAGGAACTGGCCGGCTGACGGAGCCCCTTATGGCCGAAGAGATCACCTACGCCGATTTCGATCGTGTCGACATCCGTGTCGGCACGGTCGTCGAGGTCAGTCCCTTTCCGGAAGCGCGCAAACCGGCGTTCAAGCTGGTCATCGATTTCGGCCCCGACATCGGCATGAAAAAATCCTCGGCGCAAATCACCGTGCATTATACGCCGGAAAGGCTGATCGGCCGGCAGGTCCTTGGCGTTGTCAACTTCCCGCCACGCCAGATCGGGCCGTTCCGCTCGGAAGTGCTGACGCTGGGGTTTGCGGATGAGAACGGCGCGATCGTGCTCGCCGCGGTCGAGCAGCCGGTGCCGAATGGCCAGAAGATGATGTGAGCCTTAGAGCCTTTCCTGATTAGATTGAAGCATTCTGCCGGAGCAGGTTTTCGTCAGGGCAAAGGCGATTGGCGATGGGCATACCTCATAGTACGTCCGAGCCGATCGCCTCTGATCCTGGCTAGAGATGCCCGGCCCACCGGCCGCACCGCTTCGCCGTGGCGAAGCGATCAGTGCGCCCGGCGATTCCCAAGTCTTGCAGATTTGCCAGGCAAATCTGCGGGAGGGTTGGCTGAAACGGGTCGGCTGCTCGACCGGCCGGCTTGGCCGTAGAGCTTGGCTACGACGCGCGCCGGCCGGTCGACCATCCGACTCCGTTTGAGCCAACAGAATGCTTCAATCTAACCAGGAAAGGCTCTAGCTCACATCCCTTTATCGGGCGTTGCGCCTGATTTGCCGGCATCCGAGCCGTCCCGCGTTCTGATCTCCTGCAGGAACGGATTGCTGCGCCGTTCATCGCCGATGCGGCTGCCAGGGCCGTGGCCGCAGATGAAGCTGACCTCGTCGCCGAGCGGCAGGACTTTGCCGCGGATCGAATCCAACAGCTGCTGATGATTGCCGCCCGGCAGATCTGTACGGCCGATCGAGCCGTTGAAGAGCACGTCGCCGAGATGGGCGAAGTTCTGGGCGCGGTTGAAATAGATGACATGGCCGGGGGCATGGCCGGGCGCGTGATAGACCTCAAACTCGTGGGCGCCGAAGGAAACCTTGTCGCCATCCTTGAGCCAACGGTCGGGCAGGACGTTGCGCAATCCTGATATGCCGTAGTTCGCCGCCTGGGTCTCGATGCGCTCTAACAGCGGCAGGTCGTCCTGGTGCGGGCCGACAATGTCGACGCCCAGGGCTTCCTTCAACTCTTTGGCGCCGCCGGCATGGTCGAGGTGGCCGTGCGTCAGCCAAATTTCCTTGATGGTCAGGCCGCTTTTTTCGATCGCCTGGAGAATGAGCGGCACGTCGCCACCCGGATCGACGACGACGCCTTCCTGGGTGTCGGGATCGAAGAAGACCGTGCAGTTCTGTTGAAAAGGTGTCACCGGAATGATGCCGGCCTGGAGCATGCCCATAAGTGCCTCGCTTGGTGTCTCGGGTGCTCAGGTATAGTTCGAAACGGCGGCAAGGACAGCCGGAATCTGCTGCTGACGCGGGCTGTTTCACGGCAAAAAGACAAGCTGCAACACAAATTTATGGGGTTCTCCGCTATCCCCATACAGCGGTGGAATCATGTTTTTTCTAGATGTTTCAAATGCTTGTGCGCGGCTCGCTGGAGCCGCCCATTTGTCGGGCGCAGCCGAGGGGAACATCGTGGAACGCCGCGCGTTGTCCGGCCATCGAAACCAAGGAGACGCTCACATGACCTTGAAGAGAAACATCCTACTGGCTGGAGCCGTGCTCCTGGCGACCGGCGGTCTGGCGCAGGCGGAGATGGTCGCGACTACGGTCAACGACCTCAACGTCCGCGCAGGTCCCGGTCCGCAATATCCGACGGTCGGCCTTGCTACCCGCGGCTCGACCGCAGTGCTCGATGGCTGCATCGAAGGCAGCCGCTGGTGCCGCGTCGACGTCAACGGCATGCGCGGCTGGGTCTATGCCGATTATCTGCAGATGGATTATGGCGGCAACCAGGTGATCGTCGAGCAGCACCGCGCCGAAATCGGCGTTCCCGTCGTCACTTACGAGTCGACCGCCAGCGTTGTCCCGGCTGACCCGCAGCCGGCGCCAGGCGACGAACTGATCGGCCCGGTCGGGGCTGTCGAGACCATCACTCCGCCGGAGACGGTGCGCACCTATATCGAAACCAATCCAACCGAGACGGTGCGGCTCGGCGGCGATGTCGTCGTCGGTGCGGAGGTGCCGGGTGATGTCACATTCCAGACCATCCCCGACTATGAATACCGCTATACCAGGATCAACGACCGTCCCGTGCTGGTCGATCCCGGCACGCGCCGGATCGTCTATGTCTATCAATAATATGGTCGATCAAAGCTGAAGCGAGGCGGCCACTGGGCCGCCTTTCGTTTGAGAACGCCTCGCGACCCCGGCGGTTCGCTGACTCTCCGCCTTAATCCCGCATCGGTTGATTTTTCTTCATTCTTTCCTCTTGAATATGATAAAATGCTAATATGCCGAAGGCTCGGCATTTAGCGGCGCTCGGGGAGATCGCCAAGGAGGAATTCATGGAAGCGCTACTTCCGTTCATCGTCCAATTGATTGCCGGTGCCATCGGCGGCAACGCTGCCTGCGCCGCCTTGAAGCAGCATGCGATCAATGTCGTCGCTCGTACGATTGCCGGCGCGATCGGCGGTGTCGGCGGCGGCATGCTGCTCGGCATGGTCGGCGGGGACGTCGCAGCGACCGGGCTGATCGCCGACGGTATCGGCGGCCTGATCGGCGGCGGCATTCTCTCGACGCTCGCCGGACTGGTCATGGCGCGGGCGCATAGGTAGCCCGACCGCACTGATCACGTGAAGGGCTTATCCGGCGGCGATCGCCGCCGGAGAGAATGCAGTCGGCCTGCGCCGAAACGCCCATCATCCCGTTGCCGAGCCGGGCGATCGGCCTGACACCTCCGGCGCTTCACCCGCCATGCCTGTTGATTGTTGTCCCCATTACGTTTTATCCACAGACGCAGGGGGAAATTGCGCGTTGCGCCGGATCGGCCTTGGTTCCAAGGAACTGCCAGCAGAGAAAATTCCGTGCGGGGCTGCCGCAGAGTTCGGAAAGCCAGCAGCGACGCAATTTAAGTCAATAAACTGACCTATCCCCGCGAAAACGTCCCGCAGTGCGGGGAAAAGAAAGGAAAGCCGAGTGTCACGACAGACCGGTCCGAAAGCGGGCAAGCCGGAGCCGCTGGCCACGCCGATGGAAGATACCGAGACGATCGATTTCGAGATCATCGAGCTGTTCTTCTTTGCTTATCGCGACTTCGTTTCCGATCCCGACGCCATCCTCGAAAAGAGCGGATTCGGCCGGGCGCATCATCGTGTCGTGCATTTCGTCAACCGCAATCCCGGCATGACGGTGGCCGATCTTCTCGACACGCTGAAGATCACCAAGCAGAGTCTCGCAAGGGTGCTGAAACAGCTGATCGACTCAGGCTATATTCGCCAGGTGGCGGGGCCGGAGGACCGGCGGCAGCGCAAGCTTTATCCGACGAAATCGGGGCGCGAGCTGGCGCTTGCGCTTGCAGAGCCGCAATCGCGCCGCATTGAGCGGGCATTCGAAGGAGCCTCCGCGCCGGTGCGGGAGGGGGTGAAGGCCTTCCTCGGGGGCATGCGGGACAGAAAGAAGGCGGATTGAATGGCGGTCAAGACAGGTATTTCCGATGATGCGGCGCATCTGCTGGTGGTCGACGACGACTCCCGCATCCGCGCGCTGCTCAATCGTTATCTTGCGGAGAACGGTTTTCGCGTCACCGTCGCGGCCGACGGCGCCGAGGCGCAGCGCAAGCTTGCGGGTCTCGATTTCGATCTCATCATCATGGATGTGATGATGCCTGGTGAATCCGGCATCGACGTCACCCGCGGGCTTCGCGCCATCAAGAACGTGCCGATCATCATGCTGACGGCGCTGGCGGAATCGGGCAACCGCATCGAAGGCCTCGAGGCCGGCGCCGACGACTATCTCTCCAAGCCCTTCGATCCGCGCGAGCTGGTGCTGCGCATCAACAACATCCTGCGCCGCAACGCCGGCGGTGAGGGGCTGAAGATCGAACAGGTCATGTTCGGGCCTTATACTTTCTCCTTGACCCGCAAGGAGCTGAAGAAGGCCAGCGAGGTGATCCGGCTCACTGACCGCGAGCAGGAAATCATGCTGCTCTTTGCGCGGCGCGCCGGCGACACGATCCCGCGCCACGAGCTGATCGGCAACGACACCGAGGTCGGCGAGCGGACGATCGACGTGCAGATCAACCGGCTCAGGCGCAAAATCGAGGAGGATCCGGCCAATCCTGTCTGGCTGCAGACAGTGCGCGGCATCGGATACAGGCTGAGCATCGATTAGATTTGAGGAAGCGGAAGATGATGCCGATAATGGTATACACTTTCCGGCACCATGCTCTGAAAGGCCAGGACCGACGCTGATGGCGACAATCGACAGCTTGCGGCGGGAAGACCGCGCTCCTGCTGCGGGCTGGCGCTGGATCGTCCGCTGGCTGCGGCGCCGATTGCCCACCGGGCTTTACGCACGCTCGCTGCTGATCATCATCATCCCGATGGTGCTCTTGCAATCGGTCGTCGCCGCCGTCTTCATGGAGCGCCATTGGCAGATGGTGACGGAGCGGCTGTCGCTCGCCGTTACCCGCGACATCGCCGCGATCATCGAGATCGTCGAGACCTATCCGCAGAATTCGGACTATAGCGAGATCATCCGGATTGCGCGTGACCAGCTCAACCTGCAGATCTCGATCGAGCCTGACGGTGACCTGCCGCCGCCGCGGAACAAGCCGTTCTTCTCGATCCTTGACGGCATCCTCAGCGACGAGATCACCGACGAGATTCGCCGGCCCTTCTGGATTGATACCGTCGGCAACTCGAATCTGGTCGAGATCCGCATCAAGCTGGAAAACAAGATCCTCAGGGTGCTGGCCAAACGCAGTCAGACCTATGCCTCGAATACCCATATCTTCATCGTCTGGATGGTCGGCACCTCGCTGGTGCTGATCGGTATCTCGATCCTCTTCCTGCGGGGACAGATACGCCCGATCCTGATGCTAGCGCGGGCGGCGGAAAGCTTCGGCAAGGGGCAGAAGCCTGACAATTTCTATCCGCGCGGCGCCGACGAGGTCCGGCGCGCCGGCCTTGCCTTCATTCTGATGCGCGAGCGCATCGAGCGGCAGATCGAGCAGCGTACGGCGATGCTCTCCGGCGTCAGCCACGATCTGCGCACGATCCTCACCCGCTTCAAACTGCAACTGGCGCTCGCCGGCGACAATCCCGACCTGCATGGTCTGAATGATGACGTCAATGATATGCAGACGATGCTGGAGGCTTATATGGCCTTCGCGCGCGGCGAGGTCGAAGAGGATGTCGGCGAGCTGAAGCTCAGCGAGATCTTCGCCAAACTGGAGGCCGATTTCGCCCTGCACGGCAAGACATTCGCCTATTCGATCGAAGGCGACGACGAGATCTCGGTCAGGCCGAACGCCTTCATGCGTCTCGTCACCAACCTGGCCTCGAACGCGCGCCGCTATGCCAATAGGCTCGACATCGAAGCCAAACACAATGCCAAATGGCTGACTGTTATCTTCGACGATGACGGGCCGGGCATTCCGGAGAAGAATCGCGAGGACGTGTTCAAACCGTTCTTCCGACTGGATGCGGCGCGCAACCTCGATGCGTCGGGCACCGGGCTCGGTCTTGCGATCGCCCGCGACATTGCCCGCAGCCATGGCGGCAACGTCACGCTCGGCGACAGCCCGCTCGGAGGCTTGAGGGCGACGATCCGCATTCCGGCTTAAACGCTCGCCGCAGTGAGCTTTACGGCGTTGCGCGCATCGAAATCGCCGAGGCGCTCGACGATCCATCGCCAGAGCGTTGCGACCTGCATGAGGAGGTCGCGACCGAGCGGCGTCAATTCATATTCGACCCGCGGCGGCACCTCGGGATAGAGTGTGCGGATGATGAGGCCGTCGCTCTCGAGGGTGCGCAGCGTCTGCGTCAGCACTTTCTGGCTGATGCCCTCGACCCGCTCCATCAGACGCGAGAAACGTAAGGGCGTGCCGGCATCGGAGAGCACGTGCAATATGCGCAGCGGCCATTTCGCCGCCGCCCGCTCGATCAAGGCGCGCGCCCGCGCATCCTGTTCATCCGTCATGTTGCTGCAGAAATCGAATGTGTCGCCGGCCACCTTTGTTACCTCGAGGTGCGTATGGATCGTGTGAGTGCCTTCTTTCGATTGGAAACGATAGAACATACATGGGCAGGGAACCAATGAAGAAGAGGTTTCCGATGTCGAAGGTTTGGTTGATTACGGGGAGTTCGCGCGGTCTCGGCCGGGCGCTGGCGGAGGCAGTCCTGGCCTCCGGCGACTATCTGGTGGCGACGGCACGTAATCCCGCCCAGCTTGCCGATCTTTCCGATCGCTATGGCGGGCAGGTGCTGACGCTGGCGCTTGACGTGACGAACGAGGCGGCAGCGGCCGCAACCGTCGAGGCAGCCGTCAAGAGGTTCGGCCGTATCGACGTGCTCGTCAACAATGCCGGCTATGGCAATGTCGGCTCGATCGAGGATACCAGCCTTGCCGATTTCCGCGCCCAGATCGAAACCAACCTGTTCGGCACGATCATCATGAGCAAGGCGGTGATCGCCTTGATGCGCGGGCAGGGGGCGGGCCATATCATTCAATTCTCCTCCGTCGGAGGGCGTATCGGGCCTGCCGGCCGCGGCGCTTATTCGGCGGCAAAATTCGGTGTCGAGGGTTTCTCCGAAGTGCTGGCGAAGGAGGTTTCGCCATTCGGCGTCAAGGTGACGGTGGTCGAGCCCGGCGGCTTCAGGACGGATTTCGCCGGCGCTTCGACGGTGTTTGCCGAGGGGCGGGCGGAATATGCGGAAACGGTCGGCGCGACCGTGCGCTTTCAGCGCGAGTATGACGGCCGTCAGCCCGGCGATCCTGCCAAAGCGGCTGCGGTCATTATCCACATTGCCGGACTCGACGAGCCGCCGTTCCGGCTGTTGCTCGGCAGCGATGCGGTGCGCAACGTAGAGAAGGCGGATGCGGCGCGCATCGCAGCCGACCGGGAATGGCGCGCCGTCAGCGTCTCGACCGATTTCGAGCCTGATACCGAGGTGGGACCGATGCCTTGGGAAAAGAAGGCCGGGTGAAGGGGTCCAAAAGCAAAAGCGCCGCTGAGAAGCGGCGCTTTGTACCAGAGATAGTCGAGCGTTCAGCCGGCGGTGCAGAAGTGGCTGCGGCCGTCATAACCGATATAGGTGCCCGTGCGCGGATCGAACGAGCGGTAGCGATAGGAGCAGTAACGCTCCCATTGCGGCGACCAGGGCTCCACCGCCCTGCGGGCCGGCGCATAGTATCGCGGCTGCTCGACATATCGCGGCTCTTCGACATAGACGCGGCGTGGGGCGCGATAGACCGGTGCCGGCTCATAATAATCCGGCTCGTAGGCCGGGTCGATATAACGGCGCTCTTCATAGACGGGGCCGTTATTGGCATTGGCGATGGCCGAGCCGACGATCAGGCCGGTCGCAAGGCCGACCGCGCCGCCGACAAGCGCATCGTTGCCGCCGTGGCGGCGCCAATGCCGATCGCGAGCCGATGCCTCGCCGATGGCGGAGAGGGTAAGTGCGGCGGCCGTTGCCGTCAGGAGAAGAGTTTTTGCGAGCCTGTTCATAAGCAGAGAGTCCTAATCCCGGGAACCGAACCCCGGTTCCTTTCTCGATGATGCTAGTCCTACCGTTCGCTAGCTGAACGAAGGCTGAATGACAAAACCCGGCATTGCTGCCGGGCTTCAACTCGAAATTCGACAGCCTTGTTAAGGGTTCAGCCCGCAATCTGCAGATTGACGGCCTTGGGGCCCTTGCCGCGGCGATCCGGCTCCGTGTCGAAGCTTACCTTCTGGTTTTCCGTCAGACCGGCCAACCCGGAAGCCTGAACGGCAGAAATGTGAACGAAGATATCGGCGCCGCCCCGGTCCGGCTTGATGAAGCCGAAGCCTTTGTCGGTATTGAAGAATTTTACAGTGCCAGTCTCGGCCATGCGTCAGGTCCTTTTCTCTCTGCCCGCCATCCACACGGGCAGCATCATAGCATTGCCTCCTTGCGGGAGGTGTTGGCAGGCAATTCTTGAAATGTGAGAAAAAGGTCCCCTCTACCTCGGCCTGCCCCAGACAGGACTTTCGCCTGCCTTTTCGGAACCGGCTGACCGGAATATTAGCGTTTCCGGCGCGCAAATACTTAAGGACTTCCCATGCTCGCAAAATGCCCGAACGAGGCGAGAGTGCGGCGTTTCCGGGATTTTGGCAAGCAAAAGTTTTTTAACGTGTCGTTCAGGGCACACTCCCGCCCGACAGCCAATTTGCGCAAAAACGCAAAATTTCCTTCGCCTAAGGAGCATGATTAACGTTTTGTATCGTCTGCAATATAAATTTCGAGCAGATTTTGCCAAAAATGCAACGTGAACGCGTCTTTACGGTCCAGTGAATTTTTTTTGGGATTGGCCATCCGCCCATATTTGGACGCGCGTTCAGGCGGCCCGCAGGCCCCGGCGGGTGAAGCTCGGCACGAGTTCGACCACAAGCATAGCGATAAACATTAGCGCGCAACCTGTATAGCCCGTCGCCGACATCGACTCACCGAGCAGCAGCGCTGCCAGCGATGCGCCGAAAAGCGCTTCGGAAGAGAGGAAGATCGCCGCCTGCGAGGGCGTCGTGTAGCGCTGGGCGATCACCTGCAGCACGAAGGCCAGACCAGAGGAGAAGATGCCGACATAGAGGATCTCAGGGGCTGCGGCCCATACGGAGGAAAGACTGATCGGTTCGGCGGCGGCCGCAATTGCCAGTGCGCAGACCGCAGTGACGGCGAATTGCGTGGCGGAAAGCGCCAGCGGCCTTGCGGTCTCGGAAACCGTCATGCCGGCAAGGGTGATCTGGATCGACCAGAAGACGGCGCAGACGACGGTCAGCAGATCGCCTGACGTCAGCGCCGACAGATGACCGCCGGACAGCAGGTAAATGCCCGCGACGGCCATCAGTGCTCCCGGCCAGATGATCCAATGCGGGACACGGCGCAGGAAGAACACGGCGATCAGCGGTACGAAGACGACATAGAGACCGGTGATGAAGCTGGAATTCGTCACCGTCGTCGTCTGCAGTCCCACCTGTTGCGTGGCGGCGCCGCCGAAAAGGGCAAGGCCGGTCAGCATGTAGAGTCTCGCATGCCGCTTGCTTGTCTTCGTCTTGGCCTTGCGCGCTTCGAGAAAGACGAAAGGCAGCACGGCAAATGTGGCGACGGCAAAACGCAGGCCGATGAACCAGAAGGGGCCGATCGCCTTCATCGCCGTCGACTGTGCGACGAAGCCGCCGCCCCAGATGGCGGCTGCAAGCAATAGGAGGAGATTCGCCTGAACGCGCGTCATGTCGGCCTCGATGGGAAGGGTATATCCCCAGCGGTTAACAGTTGCGTTTCCTTTCGGCAAGGGTGAAGACTTAATGCCTGAGGACGGAGGCGGGGGGCATGCGAAGCGGAGAGGGGCGGTCGACTGGGGATAGAGCGGCTCCAAAGACGGCAGGCTATTCCGGCACGCCGCTTGCCAGAAAGCTCGGGCTTGCGCGCGGACAGGCGGCTGCTCTCCTCGGCGTTCCCGAGACGATTGGCGACATCCATGACTTCGATGGTTTTTCCTCGGTCGCCTTTGCGCTTCCGGAGACGCCTCGGCGGGCGTTCGACTATGTGCATCTGTTTGTGACCCAACGGACGGCGCTGGAGGCTGTCGCGACTAAGCTCTTCGATGTTCTAAAGCCGGACGGCATGCTCTGGATCTCCTGGCCGAAAAAGAGTTCGCGGGTGCCGACCGATGTCACCGAGGATGTGCTGCGGGAGATTCTGCTCCCGCCAGGTCTGGTTGACGTCAAGGTCTGCGCTGTCGACGAAACCTGGTCGGGGTTAAAATTCGTCATCCGCAAGGAGCTGCGCGGGGCCTTGTGACGTCTCAGCCGTTGTCGGCTTCTGCTCTGGAAACCCTGAGCAAAGCACCGTCATCCTCGTCGGTCACCATCAGAAGCGCGCCGTCGGGTGCGACGACGACATCGCGGATGCGCCCGTAGTCGCCTTCGAACAGGCGTTCCTCGGCAACGAAGGCGCCGCTCTCATCCCGCTGCATTCTCGAAAGTAGCTGGAATTTCAGCGCTGCGACGAGGAAGTCGCCGTCCCATTCCGGGAACATGGCGCCGCGGTAGACCGCGAGCGCGCCGGGCGCAATTGACGGATCCCAGTACTGCAGCGGCTGCTCCAGCCCTTCCTTGGCCGTGCCTTCGCCGATCTCGGCGCCGGAATAGTCGCGACCGTAGGTGATGATCGGCCAACCGTAATTCTTGCCCGCTTCGGGCTGGTTGATTTCGTCGCCGCCGCGTGCGCCGTGCTCGACCGTATAGAGCTTGCCGTCCTTGGCGTCGAAGGTGATGCCCTGCGGGTTGCGGTGGCCTTTCGACCAGAGTTCCGGCAGGGCCTTGCCGCCGTCCTTGAAGGGATTGTCGGCGGGGATGCTGCCGTCGGCATTGATGTGGATGATTGCGCCGGCATTGTCCTGCCAATCCTGGGAACGGTCGCGGTCGCCGCGATCCCCGACGCTGATGAACAGTGTGCCATCACGGGCAATCGCGATCCGCGAGCCATAGTGAATGTTGGTGGATGTGAAGCGCCGCATGCCGAACAGAGGCGTTACAGCCTCCAGGTTCTTCTCGTCAGCAGAAAGCTTCGCGCTGAAGGCTCGGGTGCCGGAGCCCTGGTCGTTCGTCATGGCGGCGGTGAAATAGAGCTTTCTGCTCGTGGCAAAATCCGGGGCGAGCGCCAGATCCAGTAGCCCACCCTGGCCACGGGCACTGACTTTGGGCACGTTAGCGATCGGTTCGGACAGTTTGCCGTCGCGGATAATGCGCATGCGGCCGGGCCGCTCGGTAACGATATAGCCGCCGCCGGGCAGTACCTCGACCGCCCAAGGATGGTCGAGACCATCGGCGAGTTTTTCGACACGAACAGCGGGACCCTGTGTATTGACGGTATCGGCCGCGTTGGCCGATATGGCGCCTGCGAACGCTAGCGCTGCAGCTAAATGGAAGGCGGATACTCTCTTCATCTTGCTCCCCGTCGTCTGTTCATGCTGAACGTGGAGCGGGCAGGGGAGGGCTTCAACCTCATTCGCCCTGCAATAACGGCTTTGTGTTTGCCGGTTGAACGGAGCCGGTCGCCTCGCCGTCGACCAATTCCGCTTCGACAATGTAGCGCAGCGACCCCGGTTCGGTCGCATCGAAGGGCCAGCAGGTGGTCAGCGCCAGGCGGCGACCGTCGGAGGCGGGATCGATGCCGCTCGCATCCCATGGGGCGATGCGGCCTTCGCCAGCCTTGAAGGTCAACAGCTTGCCGTCGCGGCGGGTGATTTCGATGGTATCGCCAGGCCTTACATATTGGAGCCAGCGAAAATGCGTGTCGCGATGGGCGGCGATGACGGAGGTGCCTTGCTCGCCCGGCTGCGGTGTGTTGGCGAGCCAGGCGGGACCGAAGGCGAGGGCCTCGCCGGAGGCACCGGAGAGCACGATCGCCTCCTTGCCGAGGCGCGGCGCGCGCACCTTGGCTTCCGTCGTAAAATCGGCCCAGGGCCAGGGCTTCATCTCTTCGCCGTGCAGTTCGGCGGCGAAAGCGCGCTTCAGCAGGACCTGCGAGAGCTCCGCCTTCGCCTTCAGCAGGACACCGTCGCCGATCAGCGCCAGGCCATAAAGGGCAAGACCTGAAATGGCGAAGGCGATCGTCTTTTCGATCGGCGAAAGGCGCCAGAGGAAGAAGCCCTTCTTCTGGCGCGCCTTCGGCCTGTCATGGGCCGTGGCCGCGGCCATGGCGAGTTCCAGGTAGGTCGGAAGCGGCTCGAATTCAGCCGCTTCCTCGTTGCTGCTAGAGGCCATCGCGATTGGCTCCGGCCGTGACGAGGCCCTTGATGCGGCGGCGCCAGATGGCGAGCCCGCTCGCCGCCGTCAGCGCCAGTAGCAGCATGGTAAGCCCGCGCATGATCTGCTCGTCGGCCTTGGTCGCCGTCTGCGGCAGGTTCACGGTCGAGCTCTTCTGAGCGATCAGCGTGGCGGCTTTTGCCGTCGGCGCTGCGGCCATCATGTTTGCGATCTCTGGCGATGCGGCAGGCTCCTGCGTGACGGTTACGGCTTGTTCCGGTGCTGCATTTCCTGCCGGATTCGCGGAGGCCCGGCGTGTCGCGCCGTCGGTTTCGCCGAAGATCTTTCCGAAGTCCCAGCCTTCGGGCAGGTTGATTGGCAGCTTTGCCGAGCCGAGCGGCTCGTTTGCCGGCCGTGACGGCGTGACGTCGACGGCGACGAGGCTGGTGACGCGGGAGACGAGGTGGTGGGCAAGCGCCACCGTCTCGATATCCTTGTCGAGCCCGGCAGGATCCTGGCGTTGATAGGCGCGGGCTTCGAAATCGTCGATCTTGCGCCGCGCCCAGAGCTTGGAGATGCCGTTGCCGTCGGCGGCGTGAGCGATATCCATCTCCACGCGCCACGGCTGGTCGCCCGTCTTGCCGACGATCTGCAGCTTGCCGGCGGGCTTATCCTCAGGCAGTTCCGCCGTCAGCACGACGGGCTCGCCGCTATAAAGGTCGGGCATCGGATTCGGCGTGATCTCCTCGGCCGCGATACCTTCGAAATTCGCGGCGATATCGGTCATGGCGGGGTTCTGCAGCTTGGCGAAGAGTTCGCCCATGCGGCTTGCCACCTGATCGGCCGAGCCGATCTGGGTGAAGGTGCCGCGGCCGATTTCGGCGGCCTTGGTCATGAAGTAAGTATTGGGCGCCGAGCCGATGCCGACGGTGAAGACGCGGGCATCGCCGCGGTTTGCGGTGATTTCCTGAAAGAGCTGCTGTTCGTCGCCGATCGCGCCGTCGGTCAGGAACACGACCTGGCGTAGCACCCCGCTTGCGACCGGGCCCTGGTTGCGCAGCGCGTCCTCGAGGGCGGGCAGCATTTCGGTGCCGCCGTCGGCGGTCAGGCCTCTGACATAAGCGATGGCTTTTTCGCGATTGTCTGGCGTGGCGGCGACGAGGCCCTTGAAATAATCGGTCATCGTGTCGTCGAAACGGATGACGTTGAAGCGGTCATCCGGATTCAGCTTGGAAATGGCAAGGGCCAGGCTCTGTCTTGCCTGCTCGATCGACTGGCCGGACATGGAGCCGGAGTTGTCGATGACGAAGACCACCTCGCGTTTGGCCGGCGCTGCCGCGTCCGGCGTCGTCGGCGGGGTGACGAAGGCGAGCAGATAGGTCTTGCCGTCCTTCACTTCGCGAAAGAGACCGGCGCTCGGCGTCTTGCCGGGAGCAGCCTTCCAGGTGAGCTCGAAATCCTTGTCGGCGGGGACGGAATCCCCTTTCAGGCTGATCGTCCTCGCCTGGTCGCCGTCTTGTCCGATATCGATCCCATGAAAGGACGATTTGACGTCGCCGAGCGGAAAGCCGGCCTTGAGATCGACAGTCAGCGAGACAGGGTTGATTTTGGCATTCTCGCGCGGATCAAGCACCGGGGCTTCGATCTTCTCACGGTTTTCCACCGGATCGCGCGGCGTGGCGAAGCCGGCGCCGTTGTTGAATTCGACCGTCTGGACAATCGGCGCCGGATTGTAGCGCGGCGCGGCGACCATCGGGAAGCGCAGCGAGAACTCGCCGCCCGACTGGCGGACCGTCTGCTGATATTCGATCTGCACGACAATCTCTTCGCCGGGGCCGATATTGGCGACCTGATTGGTGAAGATATTCGGCCGCTGCTGTTCGAGCAATGCCGTCTTCTTGCCCTCGGCCTTGGCCTGCTCGTAGATCTCGCGGGCCTCCTGTCGCGGCTTGATCTGACCTTCGATGAAGCGTTCGCCGATCTGCATCTTCAGCGCGTCGACGGCGGAATTCTCCGGCAGCGGGAAGACATAGGTGCCCTCGACCCAGCCCTGGCTCGGGTTCTGGAAGCGCTGCGTCACCTTCACCCTGGCGATCGGGCCGGAAACGTCGATGGTGACGTCGGTCTTCAGTCGCGGCGCTTCGACGTAGAAGCCGGGCTCCTTCGACGGGAAGAGCAGCGAGCCGCTATTGACGTCGTTCGGCCGGACAAGGGCCGCGAGCTGACCGGATGTCTGCTGCGCCTCGGCGCGCGCGGCTGAGGCAAGTCCCAGCATCGCTGCGAGGCAGGCGACAAAGGCGGTGGCGGCGACAAGAAATGAAATGGAAATCCGGCGCATGCGCATGCGCCCGATGGCGAACTCATCTTCCAGAAACATTGGCGTACCCTCAATAACCAATTTTGGATAACGCAATGATGCGGCTTCGATCTCGGCGCGCTCGCGACCGAATTGCGGCGGTGTACGGCATTTGTTGCGGCTTATTCGTGGCGAAGGGCGAATCCGACAATACCCCTGATTTCTAAGGGCTTAGGTGACAAAACGCGACCGTTGCCACCGCGAGTGCCGGACGTGATACGGTCGAATGCGTGGCCCTGAATCGTCGAGGCCCATTCCGTCCAAAGCCCATGGCTCAAACTGTCGCGGCTCTCATGGACGGGTGATCCTGTAGACCAGCAAGTCCTCTGAATCCGTAAGCTTGGTTGCGGTCCTGTCCAGATAGTCGATCAGGCCCTTATGATGCTCGACGAACAGCAGGTCCTGCTTGTCCGTGGCGTTCTTGGCGACGCCGAACAGATCCGCGCCCTGCGCGCGCAGTTCCTCGAGCTGTGCGATCGCGGTGGCGTCATCGGCGACGAATTTCGACCATTCGGAATCGCCTCCGCCAGGCGGGAATACCCAGCCGCGCGCCCTGCTGTAGTAAACTGCGACGGGATCACCGACTTCGGGCGCGATGGCGACGACCAGATCGCCCGGTTGCGTCAGCCGCGCCAGTTCCTCGCCAAGCAGCTTGCCCTTCATCGCGATCGGCTTCTTCATCGTCCTGACCAGCGGAAGGGTCGACCAGCCGAGCGCTATGGCCACGATACAGATCGAGCGAAGCATCACCGCCGGCGTGAGAAAGGTTCTCGATGAAAGCGTTGCCAGAAGAAGCGCGCCATGGCCGCAGAATATCGCGACCGGCACATGGAAGATGTGGAGGTTCCACACATTGCTGGTGATCTCGCCCGCCGCCGCCAGATAAAGAATCAACGCCGCAGCCAGCCACACATAGGGAATGGCCGAAAGGATGCGCTGCTTCGGGTCTTCGGCCGGTGCGGGCGGCATCCACATGCCGACGGCGAACAGCACCATGAACGGATAGCCATAGAACCATAAGACCGAGGTGTTCCATGCGGATTTGAAGTAGAACCTGTCCCTGACATATGTCCAGAAGCCGTAATCCCAGATATAGCCGCCGCTGCCGGCGAAATGAAACGGCGGATAGCTGCGGGCGAGATAGATCGCCCAGCTGAAATAAGCGCCGATGATGGCCAGGCTCAAAAGCCCTGACAGGAAAACCAAGCTCGCCGGTTTCCACTTCTTCTCCAGAATCCAGCAGACCATCAGATAGAAGATGACGGCGCCGGCGGCGACGCCCGGAGGCTTTGACAGCACGCCGAGCGAGAAGCTGGCCGTGGCGAGCGGCAACAGCCAGCCGCTGCCGCCGACCCAGTATTTGGTAAACAGCCAGACACCAAGGGTGACCAAAGCCAGCATCGCGGGATCGGGAAGAAACGAGCTGTCGATCTGGATTGCCGCCGGCATCAGCGCGTAGGCCAATGCCGCCGCATGGGCGTGCCTCTCGCCCCAGCACAGCGCCGTCAGCCTGTGTAGCGAAAACACGGTCAGCAGACCGAAGAAGGCTGCAACCACGCGGCCGAACCAGTCGTGCCAGCCGAAGAGTTGGTAGAGCAGGGCAGAGAGATAGCTGACGATCTGGAACTCGCGGCCCTGATAGCTTGGCCCGGGCCCGGTCCAGCTGACCTCGGGAAAGAAGATGTTCCAGCTGCGCTGCTGGAAGTTGTCAGCCATCATGGCGGTGCTTATCTCACGCCAGCTGAAGCCATCGACCAGCGGCAAAGTGATCTTGTGGAACCTGAAGACGATCGCAATAATCAGGATCCCCAGCAAGATCGCCGTGTCGAGGTTCAGATAGTTGCGAGCAGCCATTTCCCGGTCGATCGTCTCCTGCGGGTATTGCCGACGTTCGAGCCGATTCAATTCCAGGTCGTCCGGCGGGAGACGCAGCGGTGCGGAGGGCTTGCGGGGCGGCTTTTTCATGCCGGCAGTTCATCAACAGCCGCTTAAAAAGCAATTCATCCAAATTGAGTATTGACCCTCCTCCCTCGTGCTAAGATGGCAAGTACCCCGGCTCGCCCTGTGTGGCGAAAACGATCAATAAGAATCATTGCCCCCATCACGCCTTTGCGCTTGAAATGCCGTCATACATTGGACATAGAGCTAACCGCAGAACTCCGGTCCCGGCTTTCTGCCCGTTTCAACCATTAGGACCGATATCATGGCCTTCCTTGCCGATGCTCTTTCCCGTGTGAAGCCTTCAGCCACCATCGCCGTCTCCCAGAAAGCGCGCGAGCTGAAAGCAAAAGGACGCGACGTCATCGGCCTCGGCGCCGGCGAGCCGGATTTCGATACGCCCGAGAATATCAAGAAGGCTGCCATCGACGCGATCAACCGCGGCGAGACGAAGTACACGCCGGTTTCCGGCATTCCCGAACTGCGCAAGGCGATCGCCGCCAAGTTCAAGCGTGAGAACGGCCTGGAATATTCCTGGGAGCAGACGATCGTCGGCACCGGGGGCAAACAGATCCTGTTCAACGCCTTCATGGCGACGCTGAACCCCGGCGACGAGGTCGTGGTCCCTGCGCCCTACTGGGTTTCCTATCCCGAGATGGTGGCGCTGTGCGGCGGCACGCCGGTTTTTGTTTCCGCCACCCAGGAGCATAATTTCAAGCTTCAGGCCGCCGATCTCGAAATGGCGATCACGCCGAAGACCAAGTGGTTCATCTTCAACTCGCCGTCCAACCCGACGGGTGCTGCCTATACGCATGCCGAGCTGAAGGCGCTGACCGACGTGCTGATGAAGCATCCGCATGTCTGGGTTTTGACCGACGACATGTACGAGCACCTGACCTATGGCGACTTCAAGTTCGTCACGCCTGTCGAAGTCGAGCCGAAGCTTTACGACCGCACGCTGACGATGAACGGCGTCTCCAAGGCCTATGCGATGACCGGCTGGCGTATCGGCTATGCGGCCGGCCCGATCCAGCTCATCAAGGCGATGGACATGATCCAGGGCCAGCAGACCTCGGGCGCGACCTCGATCGCCCAGTGGGCGGCCGTCGAGGCGCTGAACGGCACGCAGGACTTCATCCCAGAGAACAAGAAGATCTTCGAAGGCCGCCGCGATCTCGTCGTGTCCATGCTGAACCAGGCCAAGGGCATCGTCTGCCCGGTTCCGGAAGGCGCCTTCTACGTCTACCCCTCCTGCAAGGGCTTGATTGGCAAGACCGCCCCCTCCGGCAAGGTCATCGAGACGGATGAGGATTTCGTCTCCGAGCTTCTGGAATCGGAAGGTGTGGCCGTCGTTCACGGTTCGGCCTTCGGTCTCGGCCCGAACTTCCGCATTTCCTACGCAACCTCGGAGGATTTGCTCGAGGAAGCCTGCCGCCGCATCCAGCGCTTTTGCGCCGCCTGCAAGTAAGCCGGTTGCGCTAACTTCGATCGAAGGCCCGCCGGCGACGGCGGGCTTTTTGTTTGCGTGTTGACGATGTGGCTGCATGTAGCTACATTTGACGTCATGAAGACTGTTTCAATCCGTGACGCGAAGAACCGCCTGACCGAGCTTGCCCGCGAGGTCGAGGAAGGTGAGACCATTGTCGTGACCCGCAACGGCAAGCCGGTGTTCGATCTCGTGCCGCATCAGAAGCGCGGCGGTTTGAACCTGGAGGCTGGTCAGGCTTATCTTCGTGCTCGGGGCATTACCAATCCGGTGCCGTTCATCGCGGACGATTTCGACGATCCGCTGCCTGAAGATTTTCTGCTGAGGCCTTTGCCGGAGCCATGAGGCTTCTTCTTGATACCCATATCGTTCTGGCGATCCTCCGGAAAGACGCTGGCCAGCGATTTCCCGAGATTGCCTCGCTGCTTGGCGACAGCAAAACTGTAGGCTTCGTCAGCGTCGCAAGCCTGTGGGAAACGGCGATCAAGGCTCGTCTGGGAAAGCTGGATCCCGGCATGCCGCTTGAAGATATTGCCGGGTCTCTCGAGGAAATAGGCCTGATACTGTTGCGGATCGAAATCCAGCACGTCATCACCGCCGCCGACTCAGAACCGGAGACGCGCGATCCCTTCGACCGCCTGCTGCTGGCGCAGTGCAAGGTCGAGGGCTTGCAGCTTGCGACGGTCGACCGGCTCCTTGTCGACCATCCGCTGGCGCTGCGGCTATAGGCTTCCATCCTGGTTCAAGATGTTGCGACGTCGATTCCGCTTTGCCTCGCAAGTCGTTGAATTCCGATTCAAATCGTGAGGGGAGCGCCGGCGGCGCGGGTGATCTCAGGTTGCGGGCGGCCGCCAAACCAACTAGATATCCGGCAACGAGTTCAAGTTGCCGCTTTGGGAGGCCGGATTTTGCAGCAGAGTGCCGTCATCGTCTGTTCCGACGTCAACATGCTGCCGGCTGCCTGCTGCACCCTGCTTTCCGTCAAGCGCAATCTGGTGAAGGCCGGTGTTGAGTTCCTGCTTCTCGGCATCGACCTGAAGCCGAACGAGATCGCCGAAGTCGAAAGCTTCGCGCGCCTGCACGACATGACGATCAAAGTGCTGCCCTATGCGACGCCGGATACGGCGCGCCAGGCGCGGGGCCGTTGGTCCGCCGCCACGCTGGCGCGGCTCTATATGGATCTGCAAATTCCGGAGAATATTGAGCGCCTGCTTTACCTCGACGCCGATGTGCTGGCGGTAGCGTCCGTCGACGAACTCTTCACCAGGGATCTCCAGGGCAAGGCGCTTGCCGCCGTCGATGACTATGTCATGGCCTTTCCCGAGAAGGCGGGCGCGCGGCGGCGCAAGATCGGCATGGGCGAGGGCGGACGCTATTTCAATGCCGGCGTCTTGCTATTCGACTGGTCGGTCTGCCGAGCAAAGGGGCTTTTTGCCAGGACCCGGGAAGTCTTCGAGGACCGCTCGCATATGTTCGAGAACAACGACCAGGATGCGCTGAACGTTACTTTCGACGGCGACTGGCTGGTGCTCGATCCGCGCTGGAACACGCAGACGGGGCTTTTGCCGTTCATCGACCGACCGGCCATCCTTCATTTCACCGGTCGTAAGAAACCGTGGCAGGCGACCGTTCCCTGGGTGCACCGTCGGATGGCCGAGCGTTATGCCGAGGATCTCCGCAACACGCCGTGGGCCTCCTTCTGCAAGCAGCCGTCAGTGTCGGGCCGGGTTGCCGGTTTCTTCTCGCATGTGGGAAAGCAGATCGGCGGGCTGGCGCGGCTTGCACGGATGCGCGCCTATTTCAGCAACAGCTAGATCGTCCTTGGAAAGTGCATGTGAGCCGATGGAACCAATTCCGAGCGATATCAGGACTACGGCTGCCGAAGATGGTGGAGTGAATCTCTTGACACCGGAAGCGTGGAAGGCGCTGCTGTCGCGCTATTCCCACATCGTGCTGGTGGCAAACAGCGAGGCGGTCGATTTCGAACGGCTCAGAAGCGAATTGCCGGAGACGGCGCTCTACGTCTTCTTCAACAATGTCTACAAGGTGCTCGACGAGCCCTTCGCCGGTCATGCGGTGCTGGTTGCCCGCAGCGGCGTGATGGGCGCCAATATCGTCCACCGGCGCGAGGTGGGCGATGTCCTGCGCTTCTTTGCCGGCGATGACTTCCTGGGTGTCATCAATATTCGCGTCTCCCCGGAGGAAAATTTCAGCGAGGAAAGCGGCTTCAAAGGCGCCAAGGCCCGCCACCTCGATCTGACGCAAATGCTTGGCGACCTCTACCCGACGGGCAAAATCGCCACGAGCGGCTTTGCAATGGCGCTCTGGCTCGCCGACCTGCAACTGCCGGGCAAGATCCTGCTTGCCGGCTTTTCGGCCAAGAGAAGCGAGAAGTGGAAGGTCTTCGACGTGCACGATTGGACGTTCGAGCAGATCTTCCTGCGCCTCTTTGCCAGAATGGGCTCGATCTCGATGTTGGGCGGGGTCGATGCCAGCCCCTATTCGGCGCTCGCCAAGCGGTTTCCACAGGTGCCGCCGATCGAGATCGCGATGACGGCGGCCGAAGTCTTGTCCGAGCGGCTCCATAATGCGAACGGCCAGATCGACAGGCTGATGTCGGTCACCAAGTCCATCCGCGCCGTCGAAAATTTCTTCCGGCGCTTCAAGCCGAAAACCCGTAAAGAGCGCTTCCTCGAAAAAACGAAGGAATGATTGCCGCCGGTTCTCGTCGGAGGGCGTGACCTGCCGGAAGAGTTTCTTCGGCGATCAATCTCCGCTCCGTCTTCAAAGCCCCAGCGCCGTCAGCATGACGAAGGTGGAAAAAAGGATGAAATGCGTCATGCCCTCGATGGCGTTGGTCTCGCCGTCGTTGAGATTGATTGCCGCGGCAATCAGCGTGATCGCGACCATCACCGACTGCACCGGGGTCATCGCCATGATGAGGGGCTGGCCGGTATAGAGCGCGATCGCCTCCATGGCGGGCACCGTCAGGATCACCGTCGACAGCGAGGCGCCCATGGCGATATTGACCGTCGCCTGCATCCGGTTCCTCAACGCCGCCCTCAAGGCGGTCAGTATCTCGGGGGCGGCCGAAATCGCCGCGACGACGACGGCGGTGACGGCGATCGGGGCGCCGCTATCGCGCAGGCCTTCAGCCATAAAAGCCGACATGAACTCCGCTAGCACGCCGATGATGACTATGCCTGCAAGGATGGTCACGATCGAGACCGCCGCCGACTCCTCGGTGTCGCGTTCGTCGTGACTTTCCTTCTTCCGCTCGGAGCGCGGATAGCTGTAACTGAAGAAATAGCTGTGCTGCCCGACCTGCATCCGCAGGAAAAGGCCGTAAAGCGCAATCATCGCGACGATGGTGAAGGCGGAATAATAGTGCCACTTATCCCTCGGCACGAATTCCGGCACGATCATGGAAATGCCCATGGCGGTGAGGATCATCACGCCGTAGGTCTTGCCTGAATTGTCGTTATAGGGCTGCTCGCCGTGCTTGAGGCCGCCGAGCAGGGCGGCGAGGCCGAGAATGCCGTTGATGTCGAGCATCAGGGCCGAATAGATCGTGTCGCGCACCAGCGTCGGAGAACTCTCGCCAGTCATCATGATGGCGAGGATGATGACTTCGACGGCGAGGGCCGAAAGCGTGAGGATCATCGTGCCATAGGGGTCGCCGACCTTGACGGCGAGCAGTTCGGCATGATGGGCGACGCGGATCGAGGCAAGCACGATGGTGCCGACCAGGGCCGCGGCGGCGAGCAGCGCGACACCGCGTCCCATTTCGATCACTGCGTGTTCCAGGAGATACGCGATCATCGCGGCGGCAAGCGCGGCGACGAGATATTTTTCCGCTTTAAAGCGTGAAGCGATGCCCAAATCAAAGCTCCCGTTGCGATTCATGCCTCTTAACTAAGTCACTGATTCGGGATGGGAAGCGCGCGACGGCACTCTGCTATTTGCAGTCTTCGGCGTTTAATGGAATACTGAACGTCATCGGGGCCGGAAAGCAGATCGCGGCGTCCTCGTATTCTCGTCAAGCGGCCGCGATGATCCGGACCCTGTCCGGAGGCGTGCGAATGCGCAACATAAAGATGAGGAGACGGATGCATGATAAAGGTGGTCTACGAAGTCGTGCCGCATGACGGCGGCTGGGCCTACAGACTGGGAGGCGTCTATTCCGAAGCATTTCCGAGCCATGCCGAGGCGCTCGAAGCTGCGCGTATCGTCGCGGCCGAACAGCAGGTCGGCGGCGATTCCGCCGAGATCAGCTGGCAGGACGAAAACGGCAAGTGGCACGAGGAATACGCCGAGGGCGGAGACCGACCGGAAACGGAAGTGGTGGACGGCCTATGGCAGGATCGCGCGGCCGGAGCCCCGCATGGCGCGTGACGCTAAGCATTGCCCTTCAATGCCCGCGCGACGATCGCGTCGACAAAGTCGCGCTTCTGTGCGGTATAGCGATCGCCGTCCGTCCTGAACGCGGCTGCCAGTCTGCGTTTGAGCGCGGCATACTCGCTCGCCGACTCCGGATGCGCGATGAGATAATCCCGGAAAGCCAGCCTGTTTCGATGCGTGCCGTTGCCGGCCGGGCAAAGGTAGACCCGTTCTGCCGGTGTCGAACCTGTCGATAAAAATGCCCAGACCTCGTCGTCATAGCGATTGCCGCGCGGTGCATAGCCTTCCGCCAGAAGCACCGCTGTGGCATCGGCGATATGCTCGAGGCCGGGAAGAACGATGTCGATGTCGATCAGAGGCTTGGCGATCATGCCCGCTATCGACGTGCTGCCGATATGATCGATGGAGAGCGCCTGCGGCAGCCAGGTGAGCAGCCGGCTGCTGTCAGCAAAATGATGTCGCGATTGGTGTCAGGAATCGCAGGAAAAACAAGGATATAAAGTGATGCACATCCCGGTGGAGACGCGATGCCGATCCCTTGAATTGTGCATGATTCTTTTTGGAAATCGATTCCGATTTTGTGACTATCCGCTGGTCGAATACCGGTAGTAATCCTGCAGGCCGTTGACCAGCGCGTCGAAAGTGACTCGGCAGCGCGGCGAGGATTTCAGGCTCTCATGCATCGCCACCCAGGTGCCGAGCGGGATGTTGAAAGCATCGGCCAGGAGATGCACGAGATCAGCATTCTCCCGTGCAAGCCCGATCTGGCAGAGGCCGATGCCGACACCGGCGCGGATCGCGGCAAGCTGGGCGAGGTTGCTGTCGGTCCTGTAGGCGAATTTGATCCCATCGGGCACCGGATAGCGCTTCATCACCAGGCGGACATAGGCCGTCTGCCGATCAAAGCCGATAAGCCGATGATGTGCGAGGTCAGCCACGCTTTGCGGAATGCCATATCGTTCGAGATAGCGGCGATGGGCATGGAAGCCGAGCGGAATATCGCCGATGCGGCGCACGACGAGCGCATCCTGCTGCGGTTCGGCCATGCGCACGGCAATATCGGCCTCGCGATTCACCAGATCCTCGATCGCATCGGAAGCCGAAAGCTCGATCTGCAGCTCGGGATGGGCGTCCTGTAACGGCCCGAGAATCGCGGGCAGCACTTCGACGGCGATGACCTCGCTGGCGCTGATCCTGATCGTTCCGGTGACGCGTTCGCGTTGGCTGGATGCGGTCCGCAACAGCGCGGCGGTGGTTGCCGCCAGCGTCTCGGCATAGGGCTTCAGCGCTAGTGCTGCGTCGGTCGGCAGCAGACCGTTCGGCGATCGGGTGAAGAGCTCGGCGCCGATCGCCAGTTCCAGGGCATCGACATGGCGGCCTATGGTCGGCTGCGTCAAGCCCAGCTCGCGGGCGGCGGCCGAAAGCGATCCGTGCTGGAGCACGGTAAGAAAACTGCGATAGAAATCCCAGCTCGGTTCGGAAGTCATATATTTTTGTATATCTGATCCACTGATTTCGTCAATTTCGTTTATGTGAGACGGGGAGCATATTCATTTCATGCGATCGAAGGAGATGCATGTGATGAGCAGAGAAATGAAGAAGACCGCCCTTGTTCTTGGTGCAACCGGTGGGATTGGCGGCGCGGTCGCGCGAAAGCTGCTGGGGCGCGGCTGGCGGATCCGCGCGCTGAACCGTGATGCGGAACGGGCGATGGGGAAAGAGCCGGCATTCGAATGGGTGCAGGGCGATGCGATGAATGCTGGCGACGTCCTGAAGGCGGCCGAAGGCGTCGGGCTGATCGTCCATGCCGTCAATCCGCCGGGCTACCGCGACTGGGACAAGCTGGTGCTGCCGATGCTCGACAATACAATTGCCGCTGCCCGCGCTTTCGGCCTGCGCATCGTGCTGCCCGGCAACGTCTATAATTTCGGTCCCGATGCCCTGCCGGCGCCGACGGAGGAGAGCCCGCAGCATCCGGTGACCTGGAAAGGTGCGATCCGGGTCGAGATGGAGGAACAGCTGAAGGCGGCGGCGCAAGCCGGCATCGGCGCCATCATCGTCCGCGCCGGTGATTTCTTCGGCCCGGGCGCCACTACCAACAGCTGGTTCTCGTCCGCCCTGGTGACACCGGGCAAGCCGGTCGGCACGATCAAAAACCCCGGACGGCACGGCGTCGGTCATCAATGGACATACTTGCCCGACATGGCGGAAACCATGGCGCAGCTCATCGAACGGGCCGATCGGCTGCCGTCCTTTGCCGTCTATCATATGGACGGCTTCTGGGATGCCGACGGCATGCAGATGGCGGAAACGATCAGGCGCGTTGCCGGCGGCAAGGCGAAGATCGGGCGTTTTCCCTGGTGGATCGTGCCGCTCGCCGCGCCCTTCCTTCCCTTGATGCGGGAGATCAAGGAGATGCGCTATCTCTGGAAGGTGCCGTTGCGGATGTCGAACAGCAGACTGACGGCTGAACTCGGAAACGAGCCGCGCACACCGATCGACGAAGCCGTCAAGGCGACGCTCGTGGCGCTCGGCTGCCTGTCCGAACCGCAGCATCCTCAGACAGCGGCCGCCGTTATCGGGCATTCACTGCAGGGCGGACGTTAAGCCGCAAGTTCGGAAAGGGCGAGCCGGGCGACCGTCAGAGCCGTCTCGACCTGAGGCGTGTTTGCGTCGCCGAAGAACCAGGCGGCGGAAAGGCCGGAATAGGCGGCGATCCACTGCAAAAGCCGCTTCGGCTCGAGCCTCGCTTCCATCGAGACGATGGCGAGCTGGCGGCGGAAACGGGCGGGATGGGTGATGGTTGGCAGCTCCTCGTTGGCAAAGATATTGGCGAAATCGAAGCCGCGTTCGCCATGGAGGCGCTTCGGATCAATCGCCAGCCAGCCGCGTGTCTCGAAATCAAGAATATTGCCGTGGTGAATGTCGCCGTGGAGGATGGTGACTTCGCGCGGGTTGGAAAGAAGGGCGTTGGCGACCGTCGAGCAATCGGCAAATGTGCCGCCAACTTTATCGGCCGTCGGTTCCAGTTCACGGAACCAGCGGGTGAGGGGTATTGGATCGGGAAGCGGCTTTGGGCGCGGCGCATGCAGCCTTGCGGCCGTCCGGCAGAGGATACGGCTTGCCTCGTCGTCTTCGCCATTCATCGCCATGGCAAGCAGCGAGCGTTTGCCCGTCGCCCGTTCCAAAAGCACGGCGTCGCCCTCATGGGCGTAGACATGGGCCGCGCCGTCGCCGTCCCACCATTGCATCAACAGCGCGCCATATCGTTCGTCGTTGTCGGTCGCAACCTTCAGCATGGCCGGCCTATCCTGCCAGAGGACCGGCAGCAGGCGGCTCGAATGGGTGAGGATCGGCTCGCCGTCGGCAATGAGCGACCAGCGATCGAGATAGGGAGCGAACATGGCGACACCGTACAAAGATGGAGCGGAAATGGAAATCCCGCCTCTCGGCGGGATTTCGCAATTCGGATCCGAAAGCCTCAGGCGACCTTCTCGACAGCGGAATAGTCGATGTAACCCTTGGAGGTGCCGCCGTAGAAGGTCGACTGGTCCGGCGTGTTGAGCGGCAGGTTCTTTGCCAGCCGTTCGACGAGGTCGGGATTGGCGATGAAGGGCTTGCCGAAGGCGACGAGGTCGGCGCGGCCGCTTTCGACGGCATCGACTGCCAGGTCGTGGTCATAGCCGTTATTGACCATCCAGTTGGCCCCGCCGCCGGCCTTTTCATAGGTCCGGCGCAGCGCCTTGTAGTCGAAGGGAGGATTGTCGCCCTGCTGGTAATCACGGTCGCCGCCCGTCTGGCCTTCGATGACGTGGATATAGGCGAGGTCGTATTTGGCCAGTCCCTCGACGACATGGGCGAACGTGGCCTGCGGATTGGAATCGTAGCTCTCGCCCGATGGCGTCACCGGTGAAATGCGGATCGCGGTCCGGCCGGCACCGACTTCGCTGACGACGGCATCCACGACTTCAAAGGCGAGGCGCGTGCGGTTCTCGATCGAGCCGCCATATTGGTCGGTGCGGTCATTGACGCCGTCACGAATGAACTGGTCGAGCAGATAGCCGTTGGCGCCATGGATTTCGACACCGTCAAAACCGGCGTCGATGGCGGCGCGTGCGGCCTTGCGGTAATCCTCGACGATACCAGGGATTTCGGCGGTTTCGAGCGCGCGCGGCTCGGAGGTGTCGGCGAAGCTGCCGCTGCCGTTGGCGTTGACCAGATAGGTCTTGGCCTTGGCGACGCGATTGGTCGAGGAGACCGGCTTGCCGCCATCTGGCTGCAGCGTCGTGTGCGATATGCGGCCGACATGCCACATCTGTACAACGATCTTGCCGCCGGCGGCGTGAATGGCGTCCGTCACACGCTTCCAGCCTTCGAGCGCTGCCTTGCTGTAAAGACCGGGCACGTCGGCATAACCCTGGCCTTGATGGGTAATCGCAGTCGCCTCGGTGATGATCAGCCCTGCCGTGGCGCGCTGGCGGTAATATTCGACGTTGAGGTCGTTGGGGATCGCGCCCGGCGAGCGGTTGCGGGTGAGCGGCGCCATGACGATGCGGTTCTTGACGGTGATGTCGCCAACCTTGGTGGGTTCGAAAAGCTTGGCCATGATGGTCCTTTCTTTTGCGGGAGGATCACTCGGCGGGGGCAAGGGCGGCCCGGCCCCAGGCGGAGAGAAGTCGAGCGCCGTTGCGTCAAGGCCGATCGGGGCCATCAGCGCTGCGGCGGAGATTTTACAGGTCCTGCGTCAGCTGCTTGAGGAAGGCTGCGATCGTGTCTTCGTTGCGCTTGTAGAAGATCCACTGTCCCACGCGTTTGGTGGTGACGAGACCGGCGCGGTGCAGTGTCCCGAGATGGGCCGAAACCGTCGACTGCGACAGGCCGCACCGTTCGAATTGGCTGGCGCAGACCCCCATTTCGAAAGGATGCTCCTGCGTGAGGAAATGTTCCTCCGGATTTTTCAGCCAGTTCAGAATGGCCATCCGGGTGGGATGCGCGAGCGCCTTGATGATCTCGTCTTTGTCCATCGCGGTTTGTCGATCCGTAAATCGTATTTTCTCGATATATGGATCGACGTTCGACGATATGCAAATCACGGAGGCGTGAGGTGACAGCCTGCCGGGGCATGCGCAAATTTTGGGCAAAAAAAGAGGGCCACTGGAAACCAGGGCCCTTATAAGTTGTGAAGGTCAAAAACCTCCAGAGGGGAACAGCTAATGCGGTGGTACTGGGAGAGAAACCACGAAATGCATCAGCTGAAAGGGATATGGTGCTTCCTTAGGCAGCTTTCAATGCTTTTTTGTGCATGCCTGCTATGCGCCGCACAAATTTTTTGCGATGCAGCATTGCCCCGGACGGAAAGGCAAAAAAGAGGGCCGCTGGAAAACCAGGGCCCTTATAAGTGTGAAGGTCAAAAACCTCCAGAGGGGAACAGCTAATGCGGTGGAACTGGGAGGAAAAGCCACCATGTGCATCAGCTATGTGCGATATGGTGGTTTAATGGGCAAACGGCAACCCACATTTGCGCATGCCAGTCATGCGCTCTCTGCATAGTACAGAAATCATTCCATAAATCGGGCTTAGAAGTTCCAGTTTCTGGCCTTGCTGACGATAAAATCGCGGAAGGCCTTCAGCTTGGCGGCGTTCTTGATCTCGTCGGGATAGCAGAAATAGGTGTCGAAGGAGGGGACGTCGGCATTGATCGCCAGCTGAATCAGGCCGGGATCGCGCCCGACGATGTAATCCGGCAGGCAGGCGACGCCGATGCCGAGCAGGCAGGCGCGCTTGATCGAGGTCTGGCTGTTGATCTGCAGATGCGGGATGCGCTTGTTGTCCGACGAGCGGCCGGCGACCTCGAGCCAGTTGACGTCGAGCAGGTAGCTCGGCGCCGGCTCGCCGAAGGTGATGATGCGGTGGTTGTCGAGATCTTCGATCTTCTGCGGCTCGCCGTGGCGGTTGATGTAGGAGGGAGCGGCATAGACGTGCATGTGCACGGTGAAGAGTTTGCGCTGGATGAGGTCGGACTGCTGCGGCTGACGCAGGCGGATGGCGCAATCGGCATGGCGCATGTTCACATCCACTTCCTCATTGTCGAGGATCAGTTGGATCTGCACATCGGGATAAAGCTGCAGGAATTCCTGGATCTTGTCGGTCAGCCAGCCCTGGCCGAGGCCGACCGTCGTCGTCACACGCAGCTTGCCGGACGGCGTCTCGGTCGTCTCGGTGAGCTGCATCTTAACGGTTTCGAGCTTCAGCAGCACGTCATGGGCGGTGCGGTACAGCAGTTCGCCCTGTTCCGTCAGGATCAGGCCGCGGGCATGGCGGTGAAACAGCTTGGTGCCGACATCCTGCTCCAGCGCGCTCACCTGGCGGCTGATGGCGGATTGGGACAGATGCAGCTTATCGGCCGCGTGCGTGAACGAGCCCGCCTCGGCAGCTGCGTGGAAAATACGCAGCTTGTCCCAATCCAGTGGCATTCCCCCGCCTCTCATGCCGATCTTACTCCGCAGCCACGGCGACGGGCATGTGGCCCGTCAGATATCGCTCGGCTTCGAGCGCTGCCATGCACCCCATGCCGGCGGCGGTGACGGCCTGGCGGAACGTGTCGTCGGTCACGTCGCCGGCGGCATAGACACCCTCGAGGCTGGTCGCGGTCGAATCCGGCGCGGTCCAGAGATAGCCGTTATCCTTCAGCTTCAGCTTGTCCTTGAAGAGCTCGGTTGCCGGCGCGTGGCCGATGGCGACGAAGACGCCGTCGATCGGCATCTCGGTGACAGCACCGGTTCTGACGTCACGCAGGCGGGCGCCGGAGACGGATTGCGGCATCGGGGGTTTCGCCGGCGTGCCTGTTATTTCGGCCACTTCGGTGTTCCACAGCACCTTGACGTTTTCCTTGGCGAACAGCCGTTCCTGCAGGATTTTCTCGGCGCGGAAAGTGTCGCGGCGATGCACCAATGTCACCGACTTGGCGATGTTGGAGAGATAGAGCGCCTCTTCGACGGCGCTGTTGCCGCCGCCGACGACGATCACATCCTTGTTGCGATAGAAGAAGCCGTCGCAGGTGGCGCAGGCTGAAACACCGAAGCCCTGGAAATGCTGTTCGCTTTCGATGCCGAGCCACTTGGCCTTGGCGCCGGTGGCGATGATCAGCGTATCGGCCGTCCAGACCTGGCCGCTGTCGGTGCGGGCGACGAAGGGCCGCTGGTTCATGTCGACCTCGGTCACCAGGTCATTGACGATCTCGGCGCCGACATGTTTTGCCTGCTGCAGCATCTGCTCCATCAGCCAGGGGCCTTGGATCGGATCGGCAAAGCCCGGATAGTTCTCGACATCGGTGGTGATCATCAATTGCCCGCCCTGTTCGAGACCGGCGATCAGAACCGGTTTCAGCATGGCGCGCGCGGCATAGACCGCGGCAGTATAGCCCGCGGGTCCGGAACCGATGATGAGCACCTTGGTGTGGCGGGCGGGCATGTCATTTCCTTTCGACTGGCAGGAGGGCGGCGGCTAAATAGCGATTGCGGCCGTTTCGCGGTCCATGCGCCATTTATGAACGACCAATGCTTTTATTCAAGGGCAGCCTTGCGTTACCAACAAGGCAAATCATCCTGTTGTGCAAGAATCCGTCATCGGCGTGAAACTTTCTTGCGTATTCCGCGGCTTTATATAGAAGCTCGCCGCGGAAAATTAAAGAAAGGCCATGATGTGGGTCGCACCGAACTCGACGTCATCGACATAAAGATCCTCCGCGAGCTGCAGGCCGACGGCCGCATGACCAATGTCGAGCTCGCCGATCGCGTCGGTATTTCGGCGCCACCCTGCCTGCGCCGGGTGCGCAAGCTCGAGGAAGCCGGCATCATCGAAGGCTATCACGCCATGCTGAACAGCCCGAAGCTCGGCTTCGATCTGGTCGCCTTCTGCATGGTCGGGCTCAAGCATCAGTCGGAAGGCAATCTCAAGGCCTTCGCCGCCGCCACCACCGAATGGCCGCTGGTGCGCCAAGCCTGGATGGTTTCGGGCGACAGCGATTTCCTGCTGCATTGCGTGGCGGAAAATCTGACCCACTTCCAGGATTTCGTCATCGAGGTGCTGACGGCGAACGAACATGTCGATACCGTGCGCACCATGCTGACGATCCGGCAGGTGAAGAAGCTCGGGCTGGTTGAAGTCTGAACTATTTGCGCGAGGCATAGCCGCCGCGGTTGATGCCGTGGCGCTGGAGCTTGTCGTAGAACGTCTTTCTCGGAATGCCGAGCGCCTCGATGGTGCGTCGCACGTCGCCGTCACTGGCCGCGAGCGCGTCACGAATAATCTCGGCCTCGTAGCGTTCCAGCCGCTCGGGCAGCGTGCCGCCGGTCGGCTGGGGGGGAAGGGACGGCGCTCCGCCGCCTTCGACGCCAAGCACCACGCGTTCGGCATAATGGGAGAGTTCGCGGACGTTGCCGGGCCAGGGGTGCGAGGCAAGATGGCGGCGAACGGCCTCCGAAAGCTGCGGCACATCGCGGCGGAAGCGCTCGGCGGCGCGGGCGGCAAAGTGGGAAAAGAGCAGCGGAATATCGTCGCGACGCTCCCTCAGCGGCGGAATCGAAATCGTCACGACATTCAGCCTGTAATAGAGGTCCTCGCGAAAATCGCCGCGCACCTCGGGGTCGCCAAGGTCGATCTTCGCGGCCGCGACGACGCGCAGGTCGACCGGGCGCACCTCGTTGGTGCCGAGCGGGGTGATTTCGCGCATCTCCAGCACCCGCAGCATCTTGACCTGCGTGGCGACAGGCATGCTCTCGATCTCGTCGAGGAACAGCGTGCCGCCGCTCGCATGTTCGATGCGGCCGGTGCGGCGCTTCTGGGCGCCGGTAAAGGCGCCGGCCTCGTGGCCGAACAGCTCGCTTTCGATGACGGTTTCGGGCAGCGCCCCGCAATTCAGCGCCACGAAATTGCCGTTTCGGCGATGGCTCCACTGATGCAGGATCTGAGCAACGACTTCCTTGCCGCTGCCGGTTTCGCCGGCAACGAGCACGTCGACATCGGTATCGGCGATGTGGCGAAGGATCTTCCTGAGATTGTCCATGGCAGGCGTCTGGCCGATCAGCGGCAGGGTCTCCTGCGCATCGTCGGCAGCCTTGCGCAGCATGCGGTTTTCCAGAACGAGCCGACGTTTTTCGCTGGCGCGGCGGACGCTCTGGACGAGCCGGTCGGCCGGGAAGGGTTTGGCGATGAAATCATAGGCGCCGTCCTGGATGGCCTGGACGGCCATGGGGATATCGCCGTGGCCGGTCATCAGGATGACGGGCAGGTCGGCATCCATGTCTTTAAGCGTGGCGAACAGCTGCAGCCCGTCGATCTCGGGCATGCGGATATCGGTGACGACTGGGCCGGAAAAGTCGGCCGGCAGGTCGGCTAGCGCCGCTTTGGCACCGTCATAGGCGGAAACGGAGAAGCCGGCAAGTTCCAGCGTCTGGGCCGTGGCGCGGCGCAGATCGCCGTCATCGTCGATCAAAGCAACGGGTATGGCCATGTCCATGATCTCAAGCCTTCCTCAGATGAACGATGAACCGGCTTCCATCGCCATCGCTCTCGACCTCCATCCGACCGCCGTAATCGCCGACGATATCCTTGGAGATGACCAGCCCGAGGCCGAGACCTTTTTCCTTCGAGGTGTTGAACGGCGTGAACAGGCCTTTGCGGATTTCAGGCGAAATGCCGGGGCCGTTGTCGGCAACCGTCAGCGTCACCGTCTCCGCATCGGCCGATGTCCTGACCTCGACGCGCCCCTCTTCGGCCTTCGGCGCCACTGCCTCCAGCGCGTTCTGAAGCAGGTTGATCAGCACCTGCTCGAGGCGGATTCTGCTGCCCATGACCTGCAGCTCGGCCGGCGGCAGGTCGATGTCGAGCGTATCCATGCGGCCGGCAAAGCGGCTGCGCAACAGCATCACCGCCCCCTCGATGACGTCCTTCAAGCCTGTCGGTTCAGCGCCGCCGCGGCCCTTGCGGGCGAAGGTCTTCAGTTCCTCGGTGATAGAGCCTATGCGCTCCGTCAGTGCGGCGATGTTTTCTAGATTTTCACCGGCGGGCGCCGTCTGGCCGCGGTCGAGGAAGGTGCGGGCATTGTCCGCATAGGCGCGGATGGTCGCCACCGGCTGGTTGATCTCATGGGCGACGCCGGCGGCAACCTGGCCGAGGATCGCCAGCCGGTTGGCCTGCACCAGATCCTGCTGCACCGCCTGCAGCTTCTGTTCCGTGCTGCGGTGACCGGCGATCTCGGCCTGCAGGCGATCGCGCGCCTGGCTGAGATCCAAAGTCCGCTCGGTCACGCGCCGTTCCAGTTCCTCGCGCGCTTGTTGCTCCCTGAAAATCCTCAGCCTGATCGTCTGGCGGCGGCGCAAAAGGAAGGCTGCGCCGGCCAGGAGCGGTAAAAGCAGGAGCAGCGCCAGCATGCGTGTTTCGCGGACCGCCGCATCGACGGACGGCCCCGATGCAACAAGATGCTGCAGATGCCAGCCCGTCGCAGGGATCGGCATCCCGACATTGAGAAAGCTGGTCTTTCCGGCGCCGCCGGGCGTGACGATCTCGACGACATCAAGCCCGTCGCCGAGGTGCATGATGATATCGAGCGGCAGCGGCTGAAGCGGCGCGTCGCCGAATTGAAGGCTGTCGCGGATCGCGGTCAACCGATCCTCGGCGATGCGGCCAATCGTCATGAACCGCCAGGAGGGGATGCTGGTGATGAGGACGATGCCGCGATCGTCGATGACGTAGGACGGGGCGCCCGAGGCATGCCAATCCGCCTCGACATCGTCGAATTCCACCTTGACGACGACGACGCCCAGCAGACCGTCGCTGCCTGATATCCGCTCGGAAATATAAAGACCGGGCTTCTTGCTGACGGTGCCGAGCGCGAAATGCTCGGCCTGCCCGTGAGCGACTGCGCCCTGAAAATACTCGCGAAAGCGATAGTCGTTGCCGACGAAGCTCGTCGGGTCGCGCCAGTTGCTGGCCGAAACCGCGATGCCGTCCTTGTCGATGACATAGATGACGGCAGCCTTCGTACCGGCGGCCAGTGTCTCAAGCTTCCGGCTCAGCTGCTCGAACGTGCCGGCGTCGCGTCCCGCCAGGGCGGCGGCAAGCGCGGTATCTTGCGACAGCACGAAGGGCAGCGCCCGGTATTTCTCGAGGACCGTGCGCAGCAGCGACACGTTCATCCGCGCATCGGTGCGGGCCTGTTCCTCCAGGGCAGCTTCCGCCCGGTGCCGGCCAACCTCGCCGCTCACCAAGAGGCCTGCGGCGACGGCCGAGAGGGCGAGCACCGCATAAGCCCACCACAGTCGGCGAATGCGGTGGTGCAAGGGCAGGGAGGGCCAAAGCCTTTGCGAGACTGACAAGGACATGGCGGATTTGTGCATTTTTCCGCACGGGACGCAAATGGATTTGTGTGGGTTTTCGCATTGGTAGGGAGGCCGTTGGCCCGTCAGAAATTTTTTCTGACATAAACACAATGACTTAGGTGGATGGCGCGAAACTGGCACGGCGATTGCGAAGAACAGCGCAACAACGGCTGAGCTGTTGGATTGAAGCGAACGGCTCGGGAGGCCGGAGTTCGTTCCGGACGAGCCTTTAGGAGGACATCATGATCGCAGCACCACTCGATGCAGTTGCAGACAGCAAGGGCAGGAAGCCCTTCTATTCCCATCTTTACGTCCAGGTTCTCGCGGCCATCGCCGCAGGCATCCTGCTCGGCCATTTCTATCCCGAACTCGGCACCCAGCTGAAGCCGCTCGGCGATGCCTTCATCAAGCTCGTGAAGATGGTGATCGCTCCGGTCATCTTCCTGACGGTGGCCACCGGTATTGCCGGTATGAGTGACCTGAAGAAGGTCGGCCGCGTCGCCGGCAAGGCGATGCTGTACTTCCTGACCTTCTCGACGCTGGCGCTCGTCATCGGCATGATCGTCGCCAACGTCGTCCAGCCCGGCGCCGGGATGAACATCGATCCGGCATCGCTCGACCCGAAGGCCGTCGCCACCTTTGCCGATAAGGCGCATGAGCAGAGCATCGTCGGCTTCCTGACGAATATCATCCCGACGACGATCGTCGGCGCCTTTGCCGACGGCGATATTCTGCAGGTGCTGTTCTTCTCGGTGCTCTTCGGCATCGCGCTCGCCATGGTCGGCGAAAAGGGCGAGCAGGTCGTGACCTTCCTCAACGCCCTGACAGCTCCGATCTTCAAGCTCGTCGGCATTCTGATGAAGGCCGCCCCGATTGGTGCCTTCGGCGCCATGGCCTTCACCATCGGCAAGTACGGCATCGGATCGATCGCCAATCTCGCCATGCTGATCGGCACATTCTACATCACCTCGCTGCTCTTCGTTCTCGTCGTGCTCGGCGCCGTCGCCCGCTACAACGGCTTCTCGATCCTGGCGCTGCTGCGTTACATCAAGGAAGAGCTGCTGCTGGTGCTCGGCACTTCGTCTTCGGAGGCCGCACTTCCGGGTCTCATGAACAAGATGGAAAAGGCCGGCTGCAAGCGCTCGGTCGTCGGCCTCGTCATCCCGACCGGCTATTCCTTCAATCTCGACGGCACCAACATCTATATGACGCTGGCAGCCCTCTTCATTGCCCAGGCAACCGGCATCCAGCTCTCCTGGGGCGACCAGATCCTGCTGCTCCTGGTGGCGATGCTGAGCTCGAAGGGTGCGGCCGGCATCACCGGCGCCGGTTTCATCACCCTTGCCGCGACACTCTCCGTCGTGCCCTCCGTGCCGGTCGCCGGCATGGCGCTTATCCTCGGCATCGACCGCTTCATGTCGGAATGCCGGGCCCTGACCAACCTCGTCGGCAATGCGGTTGCGACGATCGTCGTGGCACGCTGGGAAAAGGAGCTGGATACCGCGCAGCTTGCCAGAGCCTTGGGCGGAGAGACCGAGGAGACGTCGGCTGCCGGTCTCCAGCCGGCGGAATAATCAGTCTGATTGTTGGCAATCTTTGCGGCGGCCCGTTATCCAACGGGCCGTTTGCTTATTGATAATTTCGTTCTCTACTCGTCGTCATCCTCGGCCTTGTGCCGAGGATCTGCTGCCCTATCGACCCGAGGTAGATGCTCGGGACAAGCCCGGCCATGACGGAGGGAGGGGCTGACTGACCTCTTCAGCGGCCCCATGGCCGTTTACCCTAACGGCCATTTCTCGTTCCGCGTCAGCCGCGATTGCTGCGGAGAAGGCGGTCGTAAACGGCGCCGATCGCGGTTGCTTCCTTCTCCAGTGCAAAATTCGCCCGGACATGGCGCAGCGCATTCTCGCCATGGGCGATCGCCAGCGTGGGATCTGCGATATAGGGGGCGATCGTCCGCGTCAGTGCCTCACCGTCGCCGGCGGCGACGACCGCGCCGGTCTCGCCCTCGGCGATGAGTTCGGCATAGGCGCCGGCATCCGATGCCACCACCGCCGTGCGCGAAGCCATGGCTTCGAGCGGTGTCAGGCCGAAGCCCTCGTTGCGGGAGGGGGCGACATAGAGCGTCAGGCGGCGATACCAGACTTTGATATCGGGCACTTCGCCGAGGAAGAGGATGCGGTCGCTAAGGCCTGCGGCGGCGACATCGGCCGTGAGCTTGTCGCCGAAGCCCACGTGCTCCGCCGTCACCCGGCCGGAGACGACGGCCGTCCATTCGGGGTGCTGCGGCAAGAGTTCGATCATCGCCCGAACGAAGAGATCGGTGCCCTTCTGATGGCGCACGCGGCCGAAACAGCCGACCAGATAGCGGCCGGGCAGACCGGTCGCGGCAATGCCGTCTTCCGCCGTTTCCGGCGGGTGGAACAAGGACAGATCGACCCCGTGCTGGATGACCGTGTGCGGCACCTCGAGGAAGGAGCCGGAGCGGTCGCTGGTCGCAATCACCGCGTCCATGCGGCGGATCAGCCATTTCGTGTAGGCGGTGTGGTGGCGCTGCGCGGCCGAGGTGAAGATGAGCTTCAGCGGCATGCGCAGGAGATGGCGGAGCAGGATGCCGACGGCCATCTCATTGTTGCGGCGGGCGTGCCAGACGCGATGGCGCCGGCGTGCCGGCGGGCGCCAGAGGCTTAAAAGTTGCAGCCATCTCAGTTTCGGCAGGCCTTCCGGCAGGCCCGGTCCAAGGGTCGCGATTCCGATGCCGAGCCGGAGCTGGCATGGGATGAGCTGGACGATGGTCGACGTGACGCCGGAGAGCCGGCGCTTGAAATTGGGCGCGATGATCTCGACGTCACGCATATCAGGCAAGGGAGGGGTCTCGTCTGTGGCGGGCGATCAGCCCCAGGAAACCTGGAGGATTTCGTAGGCCTTGGAGCCGCCGGGCGCGTTGACCTCGATGGAATCGCCGACTTCCTTGCCAATCAGCGCGCGGGCGATCGGGGAGGAGATGGAGATGCGGCCGGCCTTGACGTCGGCTTCCTGGTCGCCGACGATCTGGTAGGTCTTTTCTTCCTCGGTGTCCTCGTCGACGAGCTTCACCTTGGCGCCGAACTTGATCTTGTGGCCCGACATCTTCGTGAGGTCGATGACCTCGGCGCGCGCCGTCAGGTCTTCCAGCTCGCTGATGCGGCCTTCATTGTGGCTCTGGGCTTCCTTGGCAGCGTGATATTCGGCGTTTTCGGAAAGGTCGCCATGGGCACGGGCTTCGGCGATCGCCTCGATGATTCGGGGGCGCTCCTCCTGCTGACGCCAGCGCAGTTCTTCCTGCAGCTTGACGAAACCACCCTGTGTCATCGGTACCTTTTCAACCATTTTTCTGTCCTTCACTCCTTGTATCGGCACGTCAGGCGCAAACACAAAAGAAAACAGGTCCCGAAGGGGAGCTTCGGAACCGTGCCACAATCCTAGTTAAGTGCTTATAGCAGATCGCCAAGGCCGATTTCCAGAAAATTCGCATAAACGCAACGCAACCCCCGCGATATCAGGTGATGCGCCAGAAAATCGGGCGGGGGCGGGATGGAGCCGGATTGACTTTGTATATTAGAACATATAGTGAACATAGGAATGAAGAAGTCGCTTGCCGAACGCTTGGCCATTCTTTCCGATGCCGCGAAATATGACGCTTCCTGCGCCTCCAGCGGCACGGTGAAACGCGATTCGAGCACAAGCGGCGGGCTCGGTTCGACCGAGGGATCCGGCATCTGCCATGCCTATGCGCCGGATGGTCGATGCATTTCGCTTCTGAAGATCCTGCTGACCAATTTCTGCATCTACGACTGCGCCTATTGCGTCAATCGCTCGTCGAGCAATGTCGAACGGGCGCGTTTTACACCGGAAGAGGTGATCTGGCTGACGCTGGAATTCTACCGCCGCAACTATATCGAAGGCCTCTTCCTTTCCTCCGGCATCATTCGTTCGTCCGATTACACGATGGAGGAAATGGTCCGCATCGTCCGTGAACTGCGGGTGGCGCATGCTTTCCGCGGTTATATCCATCTGAAATCGATCCCCGAGGCGTCGCCGCGGCTGATCGAGGAGGCGGGGCTTTATGCCGACCGGCTGTCGCTCAATATCGAGCTGCCGACGGATAACGGCATCAGCCGCTTCGCGCCGGAAAAGAAGCCTGCCAGTATCCGCCGATCGATGGCTGATCTCAGGCTGAAGATCGAGGCCGCCGGCGAGCCGACGCTGAAAAGCAAGAAACGCCAGCGTTTTGTCCCGGCCGGCCAGAGCACGCAGATGATCGTCGGCGCCGACGGCGCGAGTGACGCGACCATCCTTGCGACCAGCGGCCGGCTCTACAGCAGCTACGGCCTCAGGCGGGTCTATTATTCCGCCTTCAGCCCAATCCCGGATTCGTCGAAAAACCTGCCGCTGATCAAGCCGCCGCTGATGCGCGAACACCGGCTCTACCAGGCCGACTGGCTCTACCGCTTCTATGGTTTCGGCATCGACGAGATCACCGCCAATCAGGCGGGCGGCATGCTCGATCTCAACCTCGACCCGAAGCTTGCCTGGGCGCTTGCCAACCGGGCCGAATTCCCCGTCGATGTCAACAGGGCCGAGCGTGAACGGTTGCTGCGCGTGCCCGGCCTCGGCACCAAGACGGTCAAGGCGGTCGTTTCGGCGCGCCGCTTTCGCCGTCTGCGGCTGGATGATCTCTCGCGCCTCGGCGTTTCGATCAAGAAGGTCCAGTCCTTCATCTCGGCGGAAGGCTGGTCGCCGCGCCGGCTGATCGATAGGCCGGACCTTCGCGCCATGTTCGAGCCGCAGCCTGAACAATTGTCGTTGCTGTGATGCGCCGGGTCGTGCTTGCAGGACGCGGAGATCTTGCCGAATGGCGTGATGCCGCGCGCGCCTTGGCGGCCGCCGGCATAGTGCCTGAGGAGATCGAGTGGCGCGAAAGAAGTGCGGAGGCGGATCTTTCCTTTCAGCGCGACGCCATGCCGCCGGCGCCGGCGGCATTACGCAAGCCGATGACGGTGCCGCCCACCTTCATCGAGCTTGCCGAGACGGTTCTTTGCCATTCCGATCCGGCGCGCTTTTCGCTGCTATACCGCCTGCTCTGGCGGCTGCAGCTGGACCGGCAGCTGCTTGAGGTGACCTCCGACGAGGATGTCGTGCGTGCCAGGCTGATGGCGAAAAACGTGCATCGCGACGCGCACAAGATGACGGCCTTCGTCCGCTTCAAGGAGGTTGGCGCGGTTTCCGCAGGGCGGCGAAAATTCATCGCCTGGTTCGAGCCGGACCACCACATCGTCAGGCGGACGGCGCCCTTCTTCCAACGACGTTTCACCGACATGGACTGGTTGATCGCCACGCCCAAGGGATCGGCCGCCTGGGACGGCGAGCGGCTGACGATCAGCGACGAACCTTGCGAGAAGCCCAATCTTTCCGACGTAACCGATGAGCTCTGGCGCACCTATTATGCCAGCATCTTCAATCCGGCCCGGTTGAAGCTGAAGGCGATGCAGGCGGAGATGCCGAAGAAATACTGGAAGAACCTGCCGGAGGCCGATCTCATTCCTGGCTTGATTGCATCGGCCGAAAGCAAGGTGCGGGAGATGGCGGCAAGGGAGGCAACGCAATCGCTGCCTTTTCACGACCGGCTGCAGCAGGCTGCGCGCAATCTTCCCGCCGAGCCCGAGCTTCCGGCAGGCACGCTCGAAGCACTGCGCGCGGAGGCTGCCGTCTGCACGCGCTGTCCGCTTCACGCCAATGCGACGCAGACGGTGTTCGGGGAGGGGCCGCGCGATGCGGATGTGATGTTCGTCGGCGAGCAGCCGGGCGATCAGGAGGATATTGCAGGACGTCCCTTCGTCGGTCCGGCGGGCAGGCTTTTCGATCAGGTGACTGCGGAGGCGGGCATCGACCGATCGACACTCTACGTCACCAATGCCGTCAAGCATTTCAAATACGAGCCGCGCGGCAAGCGGCGCATCCACCAGAAGCCCAATATGGGCGAGGTGCACCATTGCCGCTGGTGGCTCGATCTGGAGTTGGCGCTCGTCAAGCCGAAGCTGATTGTCGCCATGGGGGCGACGGCGCTTGTGGCGCTGACCGATGTGAAAGGGCGCCTGCAGGACGTCAGGGGAAAGGCAATGGCGATCGAAGGAGGGCGCACGCTGTTCGTGACGGTGCATCCGTCCTATCTGCTGCGCATTCCCGACGAACGGCTGAAGGCCGAGGAGATGGCGCGCTTTCGCGAGGATATGATGAGAATTCAGCGACTTATGAAGGCGGCCGCATAAGTTGATTCTGGTTGAACTCAGCGTCAGCGCTCAAGGAGCGCTGACGCAGTTCCAGTTCATACCCTGTTCCGGACGCAACACCGCGGCGCGGTTTTGCTGGAATTGCTCTGATCTCAGGCGAAGTAGCTCTGCAGCGGCCGCACTTCCAGATTGCCGGCCTTCAGCGCCTTGATCGCTTGGGCGGCGGCTTCGGCGCCGGCCATCGTCGTGTAATAGGGCACCTTCTGCATCAGCGTCGCGCGACGCAGCGACTTGGAGTCCGAGATCGCCTTGTTGCCGTCGGTGGTGTTGATGACGAGCTGGACCTGGCGGTTGCGGATCGCGTCTTCGATGTGAGGGCGGCCTTCCAGAACCTTGTTGATCTTGGTGGCGGTGATGCCGTTTTCGCCGAGGAAGCGGGCGGTGCCGCCGGTCGCCAGCACCTTGAAGCCCTGTTCGACGAGGATGCGGATCGCCGGCAGCACGCGCGGCTTGTCCTCGTCGCGCACCGAGACGAAGACCGTGCCGTCACGCGGCAGTTCGACGCCGGCGCCGAGCTGCGATTTGGCGAAGGCCAGCGCAAAATCGGTGTCGAGGCCGATGACTTCGCCGGTCGAGCGCATTTCCGGCCCGAGCAGCGTATCGACGCCGGGGAAGCGGGCGAAGGGGAAGACGGCTTCCTTGACCGCGATGTGGGTGAGCTTGCGCGGATCGGGCTTCGTGCCGTAGGCGGCAAAGGTCGCGTCGAGTTTCTCGCCGGCCATGACGCGGGCGGCGATCTTGGCGATCGGCGCGCCGATGGTCTTGGCGACGAAAGGCACGGTGCGCGAAGCGCGCGGATTGACTTCGAGCACGTAGACGGTGCCGTCCTTGATGGCGAACTGGACGTTCATCAGGCCGCCGACATTGAGCGCCTTGGCCATCGCCTTCGCTTGGCGCTCCAGCTCGTCCAGCAGTTCGACGGGCAGCGAGCGCGGCGGCAGCGAACAGGCGCTATCGCCGGAATGGATGCCGGCTTCCTCGATATGCTCCATGATGCCGGCGACATAGACATCGGTGCCATCCGAGAGGCAGTCGACGTCGACTTCGATGGCGTGGGTGAGGTAGCTGTCGAAGAGCAGCGGGTTCTTGCCGAGCAGGGTGTTGATCTGGCCGGTCTTGTCGTTGGGATAACGCTGCTTGATGTCTTCAGGCACCAGTTCCGGCACCGTGTCGAGCAGGTAGGTCTGCAGCTGGCCTTCCGAATGCAGGATCTGCATGGCGCGGCCGCCGAGCACGTAGGACGGGCGCACGACCAGCGGGAAGCCGATTTCGGCAGCGACGAGACGGGCCTGCTCGACCGAATAGGCGATGCCGTTGTTCGGCTGGTTAAGGTCGAGCTTCATCAGAAGCTTCTGGAAGCGGTCGCGGTCTTCGGCGAGATCGATCGCATCGGGCGCGGTGCCGAGGATCGGGATGCCGTTCTTTTCCAGCGCCTCGGCAAGCTTCAGCGGCGTCTGGCCGCCGAACTGGACGATGACGCCGACGACTTCGCCCTTTTCCTGCTCGGCACGCAGGATCTCGATCACATCCTCCGCCGTCAGCGGCTCGAAATAGAGGCGATCCGAGGTGTCGTAGTCGGTCGAGACGGTTTCCGGGTTGCAGTTGATCATGATCGCTTCATAGCCCGCATCCTTCAGTGCGAAGGCGGCGTGGCAGCAGCAATAGTCGAACTCGATGCCCTGGCCGATGCGGTTCGGACCGCCGCCGAGAATGACGACCTTCTTGCGGTCGGAGACCTGAGCCTCCGAGCGGGCGGCGCCGACGAAGGGCGTCTCATAGGTCGAATACATATAGGCGGTCGGCGAAGCGAATTCGGCCGCACAGGTATCGATGCGCTTGAAAACTGGGCGGACGTTCAGACCGTTGCGCAGTTCGGCCACTTCCTTCGGGCGCTTGCCGGTCAGGGTTGCCAGACGGGCGTCGGAGAAGCCCATCGCCTTCAGCATGCGCAGGTTGTCGGCATCGCCGGGCAGGCCGTGCTCGCGGATGCGGGCTTCCATATCGACGATGTTCTTGAGCTCGGCGATGAACCAGGGGTCGATCTTGCAGCCTTCATGCACCTCTTCGATGCTGAGACCCTGGCGCAGCGCCTGGGCGACCATGCGCAGGCGATCGGGCGTCGGCGTGCCGATGGCGGCACGGATGGCGTTCTGGCTGGATTCGCCTTCCTCGAAATCGGGGATTTCGATTTCGTCGAGGCCGGTCAGGCCGGTTTCAAGGCCGCGCAGCGCCTTCTGCAGCGATTCCGCAAAGGTGCGGCCGATCGCCATGACTTCGCCGACCGACTTCATCGCCGTGGTCAGCACCGGCGAGGCGCCGGGGAATTTCTCGAAGGCAAAACGCGGGATCTTGGTGACGACATAATCGATCGACGGTTCGAAGGAGGCGGGCGTGGCGCCGCCGGTGATGTCGTTTTCGAGTTCGTCGAGCGTATAGCCGATAGCGAGCTTGGCGGCGACCTTGGCGATCGGGAAGCCGGTGGCCTTGGAGGCCAGCGCCGAAGAGCGCGACACACGTGGGTTCATTTCGATGACGACCAAGCGGCCGTCTTTCGGGTTGACGGCGAACTGGACGTTCGAACCGCCCGTCTCCACGCCGATCTCGCGCAGCACCGCGATCGAGGCGTTGCGCATTATCTGGTATTCCTTGTCGGTCAGCGTCAGCGCCGGAGCGACGGTGATCGAATCGCCGGTATGGACGCCCATCGGATCGATGTTTTCGATCGAGCAGATGATGATGCAGTTGTCCGCCTTGTCGCGGACGACCTCCATCTCATACTCCTTCCAGCCGAGCACGGATTCTTCGATCAGTACTTCGGTGGTCGGCGAGGCGTCGAGGCCGCCGCCGACGATCTCGAAGAATTCCGAGCGGTTGTAGGCAATACCGCCGCCTGTGCCGCCGAGCGTGAAGGAGGGGCGGATGATGGCGGGCAGGCCGACATGGTCGAGCGCCTGGGCGGCGATCGCCATGGCGTGGTTCAAATAACGCTGTTTGCGGTCGCTCTCGCCGAGGTTCCACTGGTTTTCCAGTTCGTCCAGCCCCTTGTCGAGGTCGGAGCCCGAGAGGCTTTCGCGCAGCTTGCTGCGCTCGGCCTCGTGCGTCTTGCGATCGAGGTCCTTGATGTCGGTGGCATTCGCCAGCATCGAGCGCGGCGTTTCCAGGCCGATGCGGGCCATGGCCTCGCGGAACAGCGCGCGGTCCTCGGCCATGTCGATGGCGGCTGGCTTGGCGCCGATCATTTCGACATTGTAGCGGTCGAGCACGCCCATGCGCTTCAGCGAAAGCGCGGTGTTCAACGCCGTCTGGCCGCCCATGGTCGGCAGCAGCGCGTCCGGGCGCTCCTTGGCGATGATCTTGGCGACGACCTCAGGGGTGATCGGCTCGACATACGTTGCGTCGGCAAGGCCCGGATCGGTCATGATCGTCGCCGGGTTGGAGTTGACGAGGATGACGCGGTAGCCTTCCTCCTTCAGCGCCTTGCAGGCCTGGGTGCCGGAATAATCGAACTCGCAAGCCTGGCCAATGACGATCGGTCCCGCGCCGATGATGAGGATCGATTTGATGTCTTGGCGCTTCGGCATGGGCGATATCCATTGTCTGGCTGCGCAAAAAGCCGGCCAGGGTGGGAGATCACCGGTCGGGTCGCGCATTGAGGGTCTTTTCAGGCTAGAAGCGGCTTATAGGCAAATGTATTTGCAAACGGAACCCCATAAATCGCGGAATCGACAGGAATCCGGATATGGCGTGAAAGCTATTTCCCGTCCGGCACGACCAGCACCCGGATTTCGCCGCCGCGCGCCGGATTGGTGATCGCTTCCGGGGCCTCATCGAGCCCGATCCGCCGGGATATCAGCGGCTCGACTTCGATACTGCCGGAGGCGATGAGGTCGGCGGCGCGGCCATGGGTGAAGGGGTTGACGAAGGAGCTTATCAGCGCGACTTCGCGAAACAGCAGATCGAAGGGTTCGACCTCGATCATTGCGCCCTGCGGCATGACGCCCAAAATGACGGCGGTGCCGCCGCGCCGCGCAAGCCGGGGCGCCTGCTGCATGGTCTCGGCTACGCCGGCGCATTCGAAGACGACGTCGGCGCCGCCGGGCAGAAACCCGTCTTCGGCGATAATGCGGGCAATGATGTCGCCGCCCCCGGGATCGGCCGTTGCCGTCGCGCCGAGGCTTTCGGCCAGCCGCCGCTTTTCGGCACTGCGCGTCACCAGCACGATGCGGGTCGCTCCGGCGAGCCGTGCCAGCTGTAGGGTGAGCAGGCCGATGACGCCGCCGCCGAGCACGATGGCCGACGCGCCGGTCTTAAGCCCGGCGAGATCGACTCCGTGAATGCAGCAGGCCAGCGGTTCGCAGAAGGCGCCGTGGAGCGGATCGAGATCGGCCGGCAGCGCGAAGGCCTGGCTTTCAGGCATGCAGACATATTCGGCAAAGCCGCCGTCGCGGTGGATGCCGATCGCCTGCAGCTTCCGGCAAAGATTGACCCGGCCGCGCCGGCACTCCTCGCAGCCGCCGCAAGAGATGTTCGGATCGCCGGTCACGCGCATGCCGGGGAGAAAATCGGTCACGCCGCTGCCGACCGCCTCGACGATGCCGGCAAACTCATGGCCGAGCGTCACCGGCGGCTTGGAAGGAAATTCGCCATGGAAGATATGGCGGTCGGTGCCGCAGATGCCGCAGGCCTCAATGCGGACCAGCAATTCGCCCGGCGCCGGCACGGGCTTGCCGATCTCGCAGAGCTGCAATTTTCCGGTTGCTTCCAGGCGTACGGCCTTCATCGGCTTGTCCTCCCGAATTCTTCTCCTGATCAGGAAGAGCCAAAGCGGGAGTCCCGTCAAGCGCTTAGGGCGCCTTCTTTATCTGAAGCGGCGTGCAGATCGGCTGCGCGCTCGCCACGATCGTATGCCCCAAAAGACCTGGCCTGTCGCCCGATGAAGTCGCTGGAATTCCTGCCATCGACGGATATATAGATTCCTGAAGTAAGAAGCATGGGCATCTCGGGGAGAACGAAAATGGAATGGAGAGGCCGGCGTCAGTCCGACAATATCGAGGATCGCCGCGGCGATCCGGGCGGCGGCGGGTTCGGCCGCGGCGGCGGCTTCAACTTTCCTTCCGGCGGCGGCGTTCGCCGCGCCGGCGGCGGCTTGAGCATCGGCACGATCATCTTCCTCGTCGTCATTTATTTCATCTTCAAGCTGATGGGCATCGACCTGCTGCAGGTGCTCGACACCGGCAGCATGACCAGCGGGCCCGGCTACGAGCAGAGCCAGTCCGAAGGAACACGCACGCCAGCCAATGACGAGATGACCGCCTTTATGCGCACTGTGCTCGCCGAGACCGAGGATACATGGAACGGCATCTTCCAGGCACAGGGGCAGAATTACCAGGAGCCGCGCCTCGTGCTCTTCTCGGGACAAACGCAATCGGCCTGCGGCTTTGCCTCTGCCGCGACCGGTCCATTCTACTGCCCGGGCGATCACAAGGTCTATCTCGACACGGATTTCTTCCAGGAACTCTCCGACCGGTTCGGCGCTTCGGGCGATTTCGCCGAAGCCTATGTCGTCGCGCACGAGGTCGGCCACCATGTGCAGAATCTGCTCGGTATCCTGCCGAAATTCAATCAGGCCCGCCAGCGTATGAGTGAGGACGAAGCCAACAAGATGTCGGTGCGCGTCGAGCTGCAGGCCGACTGCTTCGCCGGCATTTGGGGCAAATATACCCAGCAGAGGGGCCTGCTGGAATCCGGCGACCTGGAGGAGGCGCTGAACGCCGCCCAGCAGATCGGTGACGATACGCTGCAAAAACGGTCGCAGGGTTACGTCGTGCCCGAGAGTTTCAACCACGGCACCTCGCAACAGCGCGTCAGGTGGTTCAAGCGCGGTTTCGACAGCGGACAATTGTCGGCCTGCGATACATTCTCGGGGCCGGTTTGAGGAGGAAATGATTGCCCTTCGCTTGCGCGCCGGGCATTCGTTCCTTCGTCACTCACCGCAGGACGCTCGTTTTAGTCCTTCGCCCTGTCTTCACTATCTCTCACTGTCCATATGCCGCAGCATATGTTCGGGATAACGCCCGCCGGCGGCAGCGCGTCATCGCCGTGATCGCAAGGGAGCCGACCACCCGGCCGAGCCCGGCGGTTGAGGGGTTTCATAAACTTCCCGTATAGCTCATCAAAAACTTTGAAATGTTCACGGATTGTTTCGTTTTCTTTTCTGAGCTATGTCACTTGGGCGGCGACGAGATCGTCTTTTCAGAAACAATCGCTGTAGAGATGCTACATGCTTGACCCGAAATTCGTTCGCCGCGGCCTTTTCCTGGTCTTCATCATCCTCTTCCTCGACATTATCGGCATCGCCATCATCATGCCGGTGCTGCCGGCCTATCTGGAGCAACTGACCGGCGGCAGCGTCAGCGATGCGGCAATCGACGGCGGCTGGCTGATGCTCGTCTATGCCGGCATGCAGTTCCTGTTCGCGCCGCTGCTCGGAAACCTGTCGGACCGTTTCGGCCGCCGGCCGATCCTTTTATTTTCGGTGCTGACCTTTGCGATCGACAATTTCATCTGCGGCATCGCCACCAGCTTCTGGATGCTGTTTGTCGGCCGCGTGCTTGCCGGCATCAGCGGCGGCAGCTTCGCCACATGCTCGGCCTACATCGCCGATATCAGCACCGAGGAGAACCGGGCGAAGAATTTCGGCCTGATCGGCATCGCCTTCGGCGTCGGCTTCACCATCGGCCCTGTTATCGGCGGCGTTCTCGGCGAGTTCGGACCGCGTGTGCCGTTCCTTGGCGCGGCAGCGCTGTCGCTTCTCAATTTCATCGCCGCCTGCTTCCTGCTGCCGGAAACGCTGGAAGCGAAGAACCGCCGCCGCTTCGAGTGGAAGCGGGCCAACCCGCTCGGCGCGCTGCGCCAGATGCGCTACTACCCCGGCATCGGCTGGGTCAGCCTCGTGATGTTCCTGTTTTTCCTGGCGCATGCCGTCTATCCCTCCGTCTGGTCGTTCGTCTCGACCTATCGTTACGGCTGGAGCGAGGGGCAGATCGGCCTGTCGCTCGGTATCTATGGGATCGGTGCTGCGCTCGTCATGGGGTTCGTCCTGCCGCGGATCGTGCCCCTGCTCGGCGAGTGGAAGACCGCTCTCCTCGGCCTGTGCTTCTCGGCTGCGGGACTGACCGGCTATGCCTTCGCCTGGGAGGGGTGGGTCGTCTACGTCGTCATCGTCGCGACCGTCATCGAAAACGTCGCCGATCCGCCGCTGCGCAGCATCGCCGCCGGCAAAGTGCCGCCTTCGGCGCAAGGCGAGCTGCAGGGCGCGTTGACCAGCCTCAGCAGCATCACCACGATCGTCGGGCCGCTGATCTTCACGCAGATGTTCGGCTATTTCACGCGGCCCGAGGCGCCCGTCACCTTTGCCGGTGCGCCTTATCTCACCGCCGCCGTGCTCATCCTGCTGGCCGCCGGTGTATTCCTCACCAGGGTTAGGCTCCGTGAGCCGGCCGAGGCGCTGGAAGCGGCGGGCTGATCAATCAGAAATAGTGATGTCATGATGAATTTTTCATCATCTTCCCGTTCTGGGGTAGTTCTTTGCGAGGCTTTGATCTAAGTCCGAATGATATTTTGCCGCTTCATCGCGGCGTTGCAGATTTCAATCACAGGACTGGTGTCATGGACACGCCGATCGACGCGCGCAGGCTTGCGCCGACAAACGATAACCGTTGGGGCGCACATTTCCGTGCGACGCTGGCGCTCGGCATTCCGCTGATCGGCGCCCAGCTCGCTCAGTTGGGCATCCACACCACCGACGTGATGATCATTGGCCGCCTTGGCGCCGAGCAACTGGCGGCCATGGTGCTGTCGGCCCAGTTCCTGTTCACGATCCTGATCTTCGGCTCGGGCTTTTCCATTGCCGTCATTCCGATGGTGGCGCAGGCCTATGGCCGCGGCGACGTCGTCTCTGTGCGCCGATCGCTGCGCATGGGTCTGTGGGTGGTGATCGGATTCTGGATCATCGCGCAACCGGCCTTTTTCAATGCGGAACAAATCCTGCTTTTTGCACAGCAGAAGCCGGAGGTGGCCAGGCTCGCCCATGGTTATATTCTGATTGGCCAATTCGGCGTGCTGCCGGCCCTCCTTTTCAACGTGATGCGAGCCCTCGTCAGTGCCATCGGCAAGGCGGGCATCATCCTCAACGTCACGATCGTCACGCTGGTGATGAATGCGATCTTCGCCTACGCCCTCGTGCTCGGCCATTTCGGCCTTCCGGCAATGGGGCTCGAGGGTGCGGCGATCGTCTCGGTGGTCGTACAGACGGCGGGCTTCCTCTTCATCCTCGTCTTTGTCCAGCGGCGGGAGGAGACGCGGCGCTACGAGATCTTCGTGCGGTTTTGGAAGCCGGACTGGCACGCGCTGCTGGAGGTCATCCGGCTCGGTTTCCCGATCAGCGTCACCGTGCTTGCCGAGGTCAGTCTGTTTACGGTCGCGTCGCTTCTGATGGGTTACATCGGCACCATCGAGCTCGCCGCGCACGGCATCGCCCTGCAATGGGCTTCGATCGCCTTCATGATCCCACTTGGTCTCAGCCAGGCGGCGACGGTGCGCATCGGCGTCGCGCACGGGCAGGGCGATTATGACGGGCTGGTGCGCGCTTCGATCATGGTTGTTGTCATTGCCTGCGCCATCTCGGCGGTCGGATCGGTCATCTTCGCCACCATGCCGCAATTCCTCGGCAGCTGGTTTCTCGACGTCAACTCGCCCGAGGCGCCGCAAGTGCTGGCCTATGCCGGGCCGCTGATTGTCGTTGCCGGGCTTTTCCAGCTCGTCGACGGGCTGCAGGTGATCGCCAACGGATTGCTGCGCGGCCTGAAAGATGCGCGCGTGCCGATGATCATGGCGCTGATCGCCTATTGGCCGATCGGCTTCTTCCTCGCCTGGGCCTTTGCCTTCCCGCTCGGCTTCGGCGGCATCGGCATCTGGTTCGGCTTCCTCGTCGGACTGGCGGCTGCGGCCGTCATGCTCTGCGCACGCTTCTATCTTCTCCTTCGCCGGGAAGGCGCGCCGGCCGGCGCCTGAGCCGGCCGCGCTATTTTAAGCCGCGACAGGTTTGTAGCTGGCGATATCGGCGCGAATGCCGAGACGGGCAAACATCTCCTGGGGATCGAAATTGGCGGCCTTGTGGGCGGCCGCGACGGCTGCCCGCGCGCGCTCGACGACCTCGGTATTTTCCCATTCGGCAATGGTGACGAAATTGAATTCGCCGGGACCGGCGACCTGCTCCAGCACCCTGTGATCGATGAAACCTTCCTGTGCTTCCAGCAGCTTGTGGGTCATCATCACCTTGACGAGAAATTCCTCGCGCGCCGCAGCCGGCACGACGAACTTGTCGACACGATAGAAAGCTCCGCTCATCCATTTTCTCCTGCATCGGATGTCCTGCGGGGCGTTTGTAATTCCTCAAGTATGGTTGAGGTCAATATGGAAGCGAAGACGTATGAGCGTCCTCATGTTCGAAGTGAGCGATGGCCGCGCGTGAGGTGCGGTCTAAAACCATATGTCGTTCAGAGTGGGAGCGCGAAGTGGCCCGCAACGGCGCGGCGCTGGCGCAGGAGAGAGCGAAGCCTTTCCGTGCAGGCACTGATGGCGAAACAGTTGCGGGCACCTTCACCGGGACCGTGCAGCTATCGAGCGGCAAGTTCGCCATTGTCGAAAGGTCCCACGAGTTCACGCTTGTCCCGTAGCGGCCGGTCATTGACCGACAGCTCGGTCGCGAGGTCGCAGGCATCATGCAGGGCGGAGCGGTGTCTTGGCAGTTGGGGCGGCGGCGGGGACTGGGGCTTTGGCCTCTCAAACCCATTGACCAACTTCACGAAGCACCCGTCGTAGCCATTGATGTCCTGGGTCGGCGTCATGCCGTGCGTGCCAAGTCTGCACCACTCGGAATGAAGGAATATCCAATGGCGGCGGAAAAAGTCGGAGCGGGAGCCGCCCGGCCAACGGTGCGAAGAGACGGCGGGGTTCCGTTGCCACGAGGTCGGAGGCATCGACCAGCATCGGCGCCATCAAGAAGTGGCCGACCGTCACGACGACGTTCCTTTTCAATCCTTTCTCGGTGAGCACAGCATCGACATAGCCGCTCGCATTGCCCTTCATCGAAACCTGAAGATGGCGAAGCGAGAGGTAACGGTCGAGGTCAAGCCTTTCGTCCAGCTCGGGATAATCGCCACGGCCAGCGCAGATGAAATCCTCTTCGTAGAGCAGTTCTTCTCGCATATGGGTGGGCGGTGGCGGGAAGTTGCCTGCGATGAGTTCGACTGCACCGTCGTCCAGCATCGGCAAACCGACACTGCGGCTCGTGTTGCGGATCACCAGAGAAATGCCTGGCGCTTCGCGGTCGAGCCGTGCGGTCAGACGCGATAGAAGCACGAAAGCAGCATAATCGGAGAGACCGATCACGAATTGCCGAGTGCTTTCGGTCGGATCGAACGCGCGCCCGCCAAGCAGGACGCCCTCAACCTGTTCAAGAATCGACCGCACACTTGGCGCGATGTCCTGCGCCAGCGGCGTCGGCATCATACCGCGGGGTGATCGGACGAACAGAGGAGCGACCGGACAGGACATGCTCCACCGGCTGGCTGGCGGAGACGGGCAGGACTACTTCGATCGCTTTGCTACCGCCGCTCCCGACCTCGCGCAGCTTTCAATCGATTTCGCGTTCGGAGAGGCGTTGGCCCGTGATGGGCTGGAGCACAAAGCAAAGCTGCTCGCGATTGTCGCGATGCTCGCCTCAAGCGGCAATCGCAGCGATGCGCTTCGCCTTCATCTGGCCGGCGCCCTTGCCAATGGCGTCACACGCGAAGAGATCATCGAGCTTTTCATCAAACTCAGCGTCTACCGTGGGTTTCCGGCCGCCCTGAACGCATTCTCGGTCGCCCGGAGCGTCTTCGCGCTCGGCGCCCAGCCGCTTCAGGTCGACATCCCCATGTCCGTCGATACGGAAAGTCGGACGGATCGATTGGAGCGGGGGAAGGCTCTGCTTGCGAAAAGCTCGGCCGCATCAGGCGATGCCGTGGTCCGTAGTTTTGACGATATCGCACCGGACCTCGGACGCATGATCGTCGAACATTCCTATGGCGAGGTTTTCTCGCGCAAAGGCATCGATCTGAAGACCCGTGAACTCAGCGCCTGCGCGGCTTTGGCCGCCATCGGCTCCGCGACAACGGAAACGCCTTTGCGCGTCCACATCAACGCCGCCTTGAACGTTGGTGCGAGCCGGGATGAGATCATCGAAACGCTGGTCAATCTCACCGCCTACAGCGGCTATCCAGCGACACAGCAGGCGATCCGCATCGCTGCGGAAGAGTTCGCCAAGAGCAACCCGTCCTCGCGACCACGTAGGGAAGAAAGTGAATGATCGACCGACGTTCAATGCTTTCCGCAATCATCTCAACTGCACTCGTGCCGCCATCGCTCGCCATGATCACTCCCGCCGCAGCGCAGAGCACCAACCGGGCCGAACGTCTCTGGACGGGTTTCAGCTCGGTGGTCGGCATAGCGTTCGACAAGAGCGGGAACCTCTATGCGGCGGAATGGAGCGCTGACCGCATCTCGCGCGTCGAGTCGGACGGAAAGCGCACGACGTTCGCGGGTGATTTGTCCGGCCCCTCGGGTCTCGCGATCGACGCGGAGGGCAACATTTATGTTGGCTCACGGGGCTCGCGACGCCAGCGGGGCTAGGCTTCGATCGGGCAGGACGACTGCTTGTCGCCAACCGACGCACCAACGAGATTCTCGCTTTCGATGCCGCCAAAACCCGCAGTGTCGCTGTCTCTGGTCTGAGAACGCCGGTTGGGGCCATTCATCGTCCTGACAACGGTTTCGTTGTCTCCAACATCAGCGGCGGCGTGACCATCGTGCGCGGCGATGGTCGCCGCATCGAGACCGGGGAGGCATTGCGCACGCCAGGACCGGGGATCGCACAGACTGCAAGCGGCAGGGTCTTCGTGGTCGACTACGGTGGAACGGGCATCCATGAGGTTTTCGACGATGGCCGCACGAGCTTGTTCGTCGATGGACTTTCCAGCCCGGTGGGCCTGACGGTCTCACCATCGGGCGATCTCAGCCGACTGGGGCAATGGCGCCGTCTATCGCATCAGGCTCGCGTGACGTCGGCGTCCCGCTAATGGTCCAGCGCGGCCACAAGCGCACTTCTGGATGAACGATAGGGAGCAACTGCACTAGGTCGGCAACGAATGCGAAGACGGAACAACGGCCCGGCAGAGACGATATCGTCAGCAACGTCGTTGCTGATGACCGGCCGCATTCCGATGGTATCGTTGATTCAGACCTTGGCTGTCGCCGAGCATTTGAATTTCCGTTACGCGGCGAACGTCCTCGGCGTCACGCAGTCAAGCGTCAGTTCGCGCGTCAAGGCGCTTGAAGCGACGCGTGCAGCTTTTCGAACGACGGCATCGCGGCGTCCGGCTCATCGCAACCGCATCTTCGCCCGCGACGGGGCCTTTTGCTGCCGTTCGATGTCGATCCAAGGAACGTGCGGTATGTGCTAGAATGGGGCCGAAGACGGACGCGACAGACGCACTGCGAGGGGCGGTGTGATCGAACTGGAATTCGCGCGACCGAGTGCCAACGTTGTGCCCTTGGAAGGGGAGACGAGGACGATGCCGACACCAGAGCAACCCGGTCTAATAGTTCGACAGAAATCCCCACAGAACATCGAGTTTCCGTTTGCGTCACTCTCCGATTGGCTGATTCCAACCGAGCTGTTCTTCGTGCGAAACCATTTCCAGTCGCCGGACCTCGATGCGCGAGACTGGAAATTGCGCGTTGGCGGGGCGGTGGAGCGGCCGATCGAACTTGACCTCGACAGCATCAAGGCGATGCGGAGCACGACTTTCACTGCCGTCGTCGAGTGCGCAGGGAACGGGCGCGTCTACTATGTGCCGCCGAAGGAGGGGTTGCAGTGGCAGAACGGAGCCGTCGGCAATGCCGCGTGGACAGGTGTTCCTCTGCGCGAGATTTTAGAAATGGCGGGCGTTAAGCGAACCGCACGTGAGGTTCTGCTCGTAGGCGCAGACAGCGGCGTTGTCGACACGAACAAGAAAACGGCTTCTCCAGGCCCCATCGCTTTTGCGCGCAGTTTACCGCTTGAGAAGGCCATCGCTGACAGCACGATCCTTGCCTATTCGATGAACAAGGAGCCGTTGACGCGCGATCACGGCTACCCGCTGCGCGCGGTCGTGGGTGGCTGGTTCGGCATGGCTTGGGTCAAGTGGATCACGCATATCACGGTTGTGGAGCAACCGTTCCTTGGCTACTGGCAGGCGCGCGACTATTTCCGTTGGGAGCGCAGCCTCGGGGAACCCAGGCTGGTCCCCCTCGCGGAGATGGAGGTCAAAGCGCAGATCGCGCGTCCCGTGCAGGGCGCGCGTCTCGTCGCCGGCCAACCGTATCGGATTTTCGGAGCCGCCTGGAGCGGAGAAGCTGTCATCCGGCAGGTGCAGGTCTGCACCGGAGATGGCAGGGGCTGGCGCGAGGGAAGGCTCCTCGAAACAGAACGTCCCTTCGCATGGCGCTTGTGGGAGTACATGTGGACCCCTGAAGAAGCGGGGCGATATATACTGCGATGTCGCGCGATCGATGGTGCGGGGTGCGTGCAGCCCGACCTCCAGCGTTCCGACTGCGAGAGCTACGCGGCCAATTGGATCGTTCCCGTGGAGGTTACGGTCGTTCCCGAGCCACAGACGTACGAGGAGGAATTCGTGATCTAGTCGCCCGCATGGGCCAGAATGGCGGCTTTGGCGCAAAGCAGCCTTATTCTTCTATAACGAAAAAAGACCGCTTCGGCAGATAGCGGTCCTTCCTCTCATTGCTGCCTTTCAAGATTCAAGAGATTCCACATCACGTGCCGGTTTAGCGGGCCGTTGCGAAATCGGCAGTTCTTGAAATCAGCGTTCGGCGAGCGCCGGTTCGCCCTTCTTCTCGCGCACCATGTTGATGAAGCGGCGGAAGAGATAGTGGCTGTCCTGCGGGCCGGGGGAGGCTTCCGGATGGTGCTGGACGGAGAAGACCTGCTTGCCGAGGACGCGCAGGCCGCAATTGCTGCCGTCGAACAGCGAAATATGAGTCTCTTCAACGCCATCGGGCAGCGACTTCGAGTCGACCGCGAAGCCATGGTTCATCGAGACGATCTCGACCTTGCCGGTCGTGTGATCCTTGACGGGATGGTTGGCCCCGTGATGACCCTGGTGCATCTTTTCGGTCTTCGCGCCGAGGGCGAGGCCGAGCATCTGATGGCCGAGGCAGATGCCGAAGACCGGGATATCGGTCTTAACCAGCGTCTTGATCACGGGCACGGCATATTCGCCGGTTGCCGCCGGATCGCCCGGGCCGTTCGACAGGAAGATGCCGTCCGGCTGCATGGCGAGCACGTCTTCGGCGCTCGTTGTCGCCGGCACGACGGTCACCTTGCAGTCGAGGCCGGCAAACAGGCGCAGAATGTTGCGCTTGACGCCGTAGTCGAGGCAGACGACGTGGTATTTTGCGTCCGCAGCGCCGAGTTCGCCATAACCTTCGTTCCAGATCCACGGCGTCTGGGTCCATTGCGAGGACTGGCCCGAGGTGGCGATCTTGGCGAGGTCGAGGCCTTCGAGGCCGCTCCAGGCCTTGGCTTCGGCCTTCAGCGTCTCGATGTCGAACACGCCGTTCGGATCGTGGGCGATCACCGCGTTCGGAGCGCCGTTCTCGCGGATCCAGGCGGTCAGTGCGCGGGTGTCGATGCCGCAGAGACCGATGATGCCGCGCGCCTTAAGCCACTGGTCGAGATGTTTGGCGGCGCGGTAGTTCGAGGGTTCGGTGATGTCGGCCTTGAAGATGACGCCGACGGCGCCGTGGCGGGCGGCGGGCGTCAGATCCTCGATGTCTTCATCATTGGTGCCGATATTGCCGATATGGGGAAAGGTGAAGGTGACGATCTGGCCGAGGTAGGAAGGGTCGGTCATGATCTCTTCATAGCCGGTCAGCGCCGTGTTGAAGACGACCTCGGCTTGGACCTTGCCCGTTGCGCCGATGCCCTTGCCTTCGATCACCGTGCCGTCGGCAAGAACGAGCAGGGCGGTCGGCTTTTCGATTGTCCAGGGTGCTGTCGCGGTCATCTTCATCCCGTTTCCGGCGGCCGATGCGCGTTGCCGCGCTCGCTGCCATTTGATCTCGCAGGCGTGTGGACGCGGCAATGCCGCGCGCTTCAGGCCTGATCACGAATTTTGGTGCAGGTGGCGGTAGATAGCCACGCAATTGCTGAGCGTCAATCTTTGTAACCGGGATTGCGGCTGTTTTCCTGCGCTTTATCGCGCCGATCTCGCAATTTATTTGATCCCCCGCATCAGCGTGGTTTATGAAGCGCCATCAAAAACGGAGAAAAGACCATGCTGCGCGATCAACTCGCCACCCAGCTGAAAGAGGCGATGAAGGCCAAGGATTCGGAGCGGCTTTCCACCGTCCGGCTGATTCAGGCCGCGATCAAGGATCGCGATATCGCCAATCGCGGCGCCGGCAAGGAGCAGGCGAGCGACGACGAGATCCTGCAGATTCTCGCCAAGATGGTGAAGCAGCGCGACGAATCGGCAAAGATCTACGAGGAGAATTCCCGGCCGGAACTCGCCGCCAAGGAGCGCGCCGAAATCACCGTCATCCAGGATTTCATGCCGAAGCAGCTTTCGGAGAGCGAAGTGCGCGCCAACGTCTCGGCGATCATCGCCGAGACCGGTGCTGCCGGCGCCAAGGACATGGGCAAGGTGATGGCCGCGCTCAAGGAGCGTTATGCCGGCCAGATGGATTTCGCCAAGGCCTCGGCGACCGTCAAGGAACTGCTGAACTAAATTTGGTCTAGACCACGCGTCGCGCCCGCGGTTCGTCCAGGACCGCGGGCCCGAGCACCGCTTCGGCTGCGGCATCGACGATGGCGAATTTCGCAGCTTGATAATTCCAGTATTCAAGGATGAAGCGGCGCGAGAGCCAGAACTCGCCCTTGCGGGACGGTTCGGTCCAGCCGACGCTTTCCATGGTTGCGGCCTGCGTCAGAAGCCGCTTCAGGTGTGTGTTCGATATCATGAACTGGTCGCGGATTTCCCGCAGCGACAGGGGGCCGACCGCGACGCGCTCGGCCGTCCGGGGAAATTCCGGAAGGCGCGAGATCAGGTAGTCCATCACCAGTCCGCCGGAATTTGCCCAGTTGAAGAGGTTGAAGGTGGGGCCAGGGCTGCGCACCGCCTGGCTTCCGATGATCGCCTTTGCGATGCGCGGCTGGATCGCTGCCATCATCGCCGTGGGTTCGGCGGCGATCCTGTCGGCGCGCTTACCGCCATCGAGGCTGTCGAGGATCATCATGTGGGTGACGAGCCATCGGGTGAAATGCTGCTCGGCGATTTCGGTGGGTTCCAGATAGCGTGTGCGCTTGTCGGCACCAGGAGCCGGACGCAGGAAGCGATAGGCCAGCATTTCCTGCATGAAGGCCGCCGCCGTGTTGCGGCTGGCGATGTCGTTCTTGACCGCAAAGTCGATGAAGCGGCCGGAATAGAGGCCGCTCTTTTCATAGTCGGGATGGCCATAATGAAGCGCAAAGCCGGCATGGGCCATCAGCCAGCGCTGCTGTGCGGCGAAAATCGAGGCGATGCGCGGGCTCTCACGATAGATCGCGAGCATCTGATCGGCGCAGTGGAGGATTGCCGCGAGAAAGCGATCGTCTGCTGCAAGAGTTTCAGCGGTAAAGGCCATGGGGAAGGAGTCCAGGAAATTCGGCGCATACTTCCTTCACGCACGCGCCTGATGTCAACGATTTTGTCAATAATCGGTTAATTTCAAAAGGGAATTTGTATCACGGCAAGCCAAAAATTTAAGAAGGCAGGAGCTGGGGGCGCTCCTGCCTTCTTGCACTTTGCTTCCGCCGGCACGCAGGGGCCGAAGCCCAAGCCGGAGGCTATTTGCAAAGGCACCCTTGCGAAGCGGCGCCGGGGGTAGGGATGGTGCTTCGCTCGGGGATCGCTTTGTTGAGATCGAACTTATTGCGGTGCGGCGGCCTGTTCAAATTACAAAAAAATAATGATTGCCGAAAATGTCGGTTTTGGAGATGTCGAAGCGGAGGCTCGGATGGCGGCGCAAAGAGCAAAGCGGATCGTGAAAGAGGGCGATAATAATTTGTTTTCAAACGATTTATTTGAGGCTCATGGGAAATGGCGGCCTTTGCCGAAGCTTGCGCGACAGCGAAATTCTGGTCCCCCGAGGACAATAATGTCGCACCCCTGTCGCAGGGGCGATAACGTGTTTTTGATTGGATAACCGACGCAATCAGGGACGCGTGCACTTGCCTGTGAATAGCGGGTTTTCCTGACAAGTTTCGTGGCATGGCGCGGCAAAGCAGCTTATATGGAGGCTGGCCAAGAGGTATAAATGCGCTTTTCCAACACCTTTCTCGATGAGATCCGTGACCGCGTTCCAATTTCGAACGTGATTGCGCGACGTGTGAGCTGGGACAAGCGCAAGACCAACGTCTCGCGCGGCGATTACTGGGCCTGCTGCCCGTTTCACGGCGAGAAATCACCGAGCTTTCACTGCGAGGACCGGAAGGGCCGCTATCACTGCTTCGGCTGCGGCGTCACCGGCGATCATTTCCGCTTCCTCACCGAGCTCGAGGGCCTGAGTTTTCCCGAGGCGGTGCAGCAGATCGCCGATATGGCTGGCCTTCCGATGCCGCTTGCCGATCCTGTCATGGAAAAGCGCGAGAAGGAGCGCGGCTCGCTGATCGACGTCATGGAAATGGCGACGGCGTTCTTCCAGGATCAGCTGCAGACGGCCAATGGCGCCAAGGCGCGCGCCTATCTTCGCGATCGCGGGCTGACCGGGCGCACCATCGAGACCTTCCGCCTCGGTTATGCGCCCGACAGCCGCAATGCCCTCAAGGAATTCCTTGCCGGCAAGGGCGTCACCAAGGAGCAGATCGAGGCCTGCGGCCTTGTTGTCCATGAGAACGTGCCGGCTTCCTACGATCGCTTCCGCGACCGCATCATGTTTCCGATCCTCTCGTCGCGGGAAAAGGTGATCGCCTTCGGCGGCCGCGCCATGTCATCAGACGCGCCGGCGAAATACCTGAACTCCAACGAGACGGAGCTCTTCCACAAGGGCAATGTGCTCTATAATTTCGCCCGCGCGCGCCGCGCGATCCAGGGGCCGGGACGCAGCGATCAGCAGGACGACAATGCGAGCGGCACCATCATTGCGGTCGAAGGCTATATGGACGTGATCGCGCTCCATCAGGCGGGCGTCGAGAACGCGGTTGCGCCGCTCGGCACCGCACTTACCGAAAACCAGCTCGAGCTGCTCTGGAAGATGGTGCCGCAGCCGGTGCTCTGCTTCGACGGCGACGGCGCCGGCATCCGTGCGGCCAATCGCGCCGCCGAATTGGCGTTGCCGCATCTGAAGCCCGGCCGCTCCGTCCGCTTCGCGCTTCTGCCCGACGGCAAGGATCCCGATGATCTCGTGCGCGACGAGGGCCGCGCGCCGTTCGACAAGGTGATGAGCCAGGCAAAGCCGCTTTCGGAGATGCTGTGGAGCCGCGAGATCAACACCGGCAAGTTCGACACGCCCGAGGCGCGCGCCGAACTCGAGGCGCGGCTGAAGCAGCTTGTGGCCGTCATCGCCGACGAGAATGTGCGCCGTCACTACCAGCAGGATATTCGCGACCGGCTGAACGCCTTCTTCCAGCCGCAGTTCCAGAACCGCAACAATGGCGAGCGGCGCGGTTTCGCCGGCAATTCCCGGGCGGGCCGCGACAATCCCGGCAAGGCGGGGCCGAAAAGCCCGAGCCTTATTTCCGACCGGCTTGCCCGCTCCGGCCCCGTGCGCGGCCACCGGGACAACACGGCGCTGCGCGAAAGCGTGCTGGCGCTCACCATCGTCAATCATCCGGCGCTGATGATCGACGATTATGACGAGATCGCCGCGATTGAATATGACAGCCGCGAGCTGCAACGGTTGTGGTCGGCGGTGCTTGGCGCAGCGGCCGCCGTTGCCGGCCCGCATCTGACGCGCGACTATCTGACCGAACGGCTGGAATTCGAGGGCTTCGGCCCGCTGATCAAGAGCCTCGACCAGCAGGTGCGCAATGCCCGGCTCTGGACGGCGACCGAGGAGGCGGCGATGGAGGATGCGCGTGAGGGCTATCGCCAGGCGCTCGCCTTCCACAAACGGGCAAAGGCGCTGCGCCGGCAGAAGATGGAACTCGAACGCGAGATCGCGCTGGCCACCGAAGCCGGCGATGGCGAGGCGATCGTTCAGCTGATTCGGGCACAGCAGGAAGTGCATCTGGAAGGCGTGCGCCTCGAGAACCAGGAGGCGATCATCGACGGCTTCGGCGTGCTTTCCGGTCGCGTCAAAGGGGCGGCGAACCACTGATGTCGCTGACCGAAGGCAACGAAGCTGGCTTTTCCGCTGCCGATGCGCTGTTTTCCGCCGGCCGCTCGCCGCTCGAGCTTTTGAAGCAGGTCTACGGCTATTCCTCCTTCCGCGGCAAGCAGCAGCAGGTGGTCGAGCACGTCGTGTCAGGCGGCGATGCGGTGGTGCTCTTTCCGACAGGAGCGGGCAAATCACTGTGCTTCCAGATCCCGGCGCTCTGCCGCGAGGGCGTCGGCATCGTTGTTTCGCCGTTGATTGCGCTGATGCGCGATCAGGTGGAGGCGATGAAGCAGCTCGGCATTCGTGCTGCCGCACTCAATTCGTCGCTGTCGCGCGAGGAGTTCGTCGAGGTCCGCCGCGCGCTTTCGGGCGGCAAGCTCGACCTTCTCTACGTGACGCCGGAGCGCATCCTGACGGACGGCTTCCGCGAGCTGATCGCCAATGAGAAGATCGCGCTGTTTGCGATCGACGAGGCCCATTGCGTCTCGCAGTGGGGCCATGATTTCCGGCCGGAATATCGTGAGCTCGGCCGGCTCGGCGAGCAATATCCCGGTGTTCCCAGAATAGCGCTGACGGCAACGGCCGATCCGCATACCCGCGACGATATCGTTGATCGGCTGGGGCTCGACGCTGCCGAGATCTTCACCACCAGCTTCGATCGTCCCAACATCAGCTATGAGATCGTCGAGCGCGATCAGCCGCGCCAGCAGCTTCTGCGCTTCCTCTCCGACCATAAGGGCGACAGCGGCATCGTCTATTGCCTGTCGCGTGCCAAAGTCGAGGACACGGCCGACTGGCTGAACGGGCAGGGGGTTCGTGCATTGCCTTATCATGCCGGCATGGACCGGGCGCTTCGCGACGCCAATCAGGATGCCTTCCTGAAGGAAGAGAGCCTCTGCCTGGTTGCCACCGTCGCCTTCGGCATGGGCATAGACAAGCCGAATGTGCGTTACGTCGCCCATCTCGACCTGCCGGGTTCGGTGGAAGCCTATTACCAGGAGACCGGGCGCGCCGGCCGCGACGGCCTGCCGTCGGAGGTCTGGATGGCTTATGGCATGGCCGACGTCATTCAGCGCCGCCGGATGATCGACGAGGGCAATGCCGCCGCGGAGATCAAGCGGGTCGAGCGCGCCAAGCTCAACGCCTTGCTGGCGATCTGCGAGACCGCCTCCTGCCGCCGGCAGGCGATCCTGGCCCATTTCGGGGAAGCACATGCCGGCCAGTGCGGCAATTGCGATACCTGCCTGAAGCCGGTCGAGACCTGGGAAGGCACGGAAGCGGCGATCAAGGCGCTGGCCGCCATCTATCGCACCGGCGAGCGTTTCGGCGCCGGCCACGTCATCGACGTGCTGGTCGGCAATGTCAACGAGAAGACTGAGCGTTTCGGCCATGTCGATATGCCCGTCTTCGGCGCCGGCAAGGACATTCCGGCGCGGACCTGGCAATCCGTCTGCCGGCAGCTGCTCGCCATGGGGCTGATCAGGGTCGATCACGAGGCCTATGGGGCGCTTAAATTGGAGCCGGAAGCGCGCGCCGTCTTCAAGCACGAGCGACAGGTATTCTTCCGCAAGGACCGCCCTGCTTCGGAACGGCGCACGAAGAAGGTGGAGCGCAGCGAGCGCAAATCGGCCCTGTCGGGCGCCGACGGCAGCCTCTTCGAGGCGCTGCGGGCCGAGCGCATGGCGATCGCCAAATCGCTCGGCGTGCCGCCCTATGTCGTCTTTCCCGATACGACGCTGATTGCCTTTGCGACGGAACGGCCGCGCAGCCGCAAGGAGCTGCTGGCCATATCCGGCGTCGGTCAGGCGAAGCTCGAGCGCTACGGCGACGCCTTCCTGGAGATCATCCTGGCGCATGACCACTGAGCGGACCGACCGGTGTTCTTCTCGATCTCGGTCCAGCGCTGAAGAAGACAAGCCGGCGGCGATATGTTAACCCGGAAGCTATAAAAAACATCAGGAAGGGCCGCCTATGACCTCGCCATTTCTCTCCCATCTTCGCACCGAGATTTCGGCGCTGAAGGATGCCGGCCTCTATAAGTCCGAACGGGTCATCAGCTCCAAGCAGGCGGGCGAGATTGCGATTTCCAGCGGCGAGCGGGTGTTGAATTTCTGCGCCAACAACTATCTCGGCCTTGCCGATAACGAGGAATTGGCCGAGGCCGGCAAAAGGGCGCTCGACCGCTACGGCTACGGCATGGCTTCGGTGCGCTTCATCTGCGGCACCCAGGAGGAGCATAAGCAGCTCGAAGCGCGGATTTCCTCTTTCCTCGGCATGGAAGACACGATCCTCTATTCCTCCTGCTTCGACGCCAATGGCGGCCTGTTCGAGACGCTGCTTTCCGAGGAGGACGCGATCATCTCGGATGCGCTGAACCACGCCTCGATCATCGACGGCGTCAGGTTGTCGAAGGCCAAGCGCTTCCGCTACGCCAATAACGACATGGCGGCGCTCGAAGAGGAATTGAAGAAGGCCGAGGGCAGCCGCTTCAAGCTGATCGCCACTGACGGCGTCTTCTCGATGGACGGCATCATCGCCAATCTACGCGGCGTCTGCGATCTCGCCGAGAAATACGGCGCCATGGTCATGGTCGATGACAGCCATGCGGTCGGCTTCGTCGGCAGGCACGGCCGCGGCTCGCCCGAACATTGCGGCGTCGAGGGCCGGATCGACATCATCACCGGCACACTCGGCAAGGCGCTCGGCGGCGCCTCGGGCGGTTATACCTCGGCGAAATCAGAGATCGTCGAATGGCTGCGGCAGCGCTCGCGGCCCTATCTGTTCTCCAATACGCTGGCGCCGGTCATTGCCGCCGCCTCGCTGAAAGTGTTCGACCTGATCGAAAATGGCGATGCCTTGCGCAAGCGTCTTTCCGACAATGCCGATCTCTTCCGCAGCGAGATGACCAAGCTCGGCTTCACACTCGCCGGCGAAGGCCATCCGATCATCCCGGTCATGCTCGGCGACGCCAAGCTTGCCCAGGACATGGCGGCTTTGATGCTGAAGAAGGGTATCTATGTGATCGGCTTTTCCTTCCCGGTGGTCCCGAAGGGCCAGGCGCGCATCCGCACGCAGATGTCGGCTGCGCATTCGCGCCAAGATGTCGAGCGGTCGATTGCGGCTTTTGCGGAAACGGGGCGGGAGTTGGGTGTGATTTGAGCGAGGCTTGCTCCCTCTTCTCACCAGTGGGGAGAAGGTGGCCCGAAGGGTCGGATGAGGGGCGGAGCGAAGCGACGTTCGAGCGTTGAGCGAGAAACAATATTGGATTGACGGCGTGCCGTGCCGCCCCCTCATCCGCCCTACGGGCACCTTCTCCCCGCTGGGGAGAAGGGGAATAGCGAAGTTGGCGCCAAGCAAAGGTGGGATATATGTCGAACATGATGAAGGCGCTGGTCAAATCGAAGCCCGAGGTCGGGCTCTGGATGGAGAATGTGCCGGTGCCGGAGGTCGGGCCGAACGATGTGCTGATCCGGGTGAAGAAATCGGCGATCTGCGGCACCGACGTCCATATCTGGAACTGGGACCAGTGGGCGCAGAAGACCATTCCGGTGCCGATGGTCGTCGGCCATGAATTTTGCGGCGAGATCGCCGAGATCGGTTCGGCGGTCACCCGCTATCACGTCGGCGAACGCGTTTCCGGCGAAGGGCATATCGTCTGCGGCAAGTGCCGCAACTGCCGGGCGGGCAGGGGGCATCTCTGCCGCAACACGCTCGGCGTCGGCGTCAACCGGCCGGGTTCGTTCGGCGAGTTCGTCTGCATTCCCGAAAGCAATGTCGTGCCGATCCCGGACGATATTTCCGATGAGATCGCCGCGATCTTCGATCCGTTCGGTAATGCCGTGCACACCGCACTCTCCTTCGATCTCGTCGGCGAGGACGTGCTCGTCACCGGCGCCGGGCCGATCGGCATCATGGGGGCGCTCGTCGCCAAGCGTTCCGGCGCCCGCAAGGTCGTCATCACCGATATCAATCCGCATCGGCTGGATCTGGCGCGCAAGCTCGGCATCGACCACGTCGTCGACGCCTCGAAGGAAAATCTCGCCGACGTGATGAAGGCGATCGGCATGACCGAGGGCTTCGATGTCGGGCTCGAAATGTCGGGTGCTGCACCCGCCTTCCGCGACATGATCGACAAGATGAACAATGGCGGCAAGATCGCCATTCTCGGCATTGCGCCGGCGGGCTTCGAGATCGACTGGAACAAGGTGATCTTCAAGATGCTCAATCTCAAGGGCATTTACGGCCGCGAGATGTTCGAGACCTGGTACAAGATGATCGCCTTCGTCCAGGGCGGCCTCGATCTCGCACCCCTTATTACCCATCGCATCAAGATCGACGATTTCCGCGAGGGCTTTGAGGCGATGCGGTCGGGCAACTCCGGCAAAGTCGTCATGGATTGGATGTGAGGAGGACGAGATGATTTATCAAGGAAGCTGCCATTGCGGCAATATCGGTTTCGAGGTCGAGGGCGAGTTCAGCGAGGCGCTCGACTGCAACTGTTCGCTCTGCCGTCGGCGCGGCGGGCTTCTGGCCTTCGTGCCGCGCGAGAAGCTGGTGCTGAAGACGCCGGACGAGAATATCTCGACCTATACTTTCAACAGGCATGTCATCCGCCATCACTTCTGCGCCAAGTGCGGTATTGCGCCCTTCGGCGAGGCGGTGGGCCCGAACGGCGCTGCAATGGCGTCGATCAATCTGCGCTGCATTCCCGCGATCGATCTCGGCGCGCTGAAGGTGACGGCCTATGACGGTGCCGCGCATTAAAAACAGAGCGCCTGCCCGGAGCCGGGGATATACCGCCGTCAAAACTGTAAAAACGGCCGAAACAACCGCTGCGGCGGGCAAAATCTATGCTGCCCTTGTCTTTTGTTCGATGCTTCTTAAATAAGGTTCGCAATCGCAGCCGCGGTTCAAAGCCTGTGGATAAGGCTTTTTCCGATGATTCGTGAGCTTTTTTTCTGGAAAAGCTTGACGAGAACAAAAAATGTGGGAATCACCGTTCGACTTGTTGAAACGGTGAACTGGGTCAAGGCGGATCGCGCAACCATGGCCGGAAATCCAAAAGCAAAAAAGCTTTGCTGTCCGGTGCCGGCGATCGTGGTTAATCAGGCTTTAAATGTCATCCCGTTAGGTGGGCAAAGGTGATTCTAGGGCGGCGCGTGCGGCGCGTCAGGCCCTGAGACGGCCCATTCACCGTAGCGAGATTGGATAGCGTCAGGAAGGCGACGATATAAATGGCAACCAAGGTCAAAGAGAACGAAGACGCGGAAGTCGAACGCGACGGCGCAAGCGACGGCCCTCTTCTCGATCTTTCCGACGACGCGGTCAAGAAGATGATCAAGGCCGCAAAGAAGCGCGGCTATGTGACGATGGACGAGCTCAACGCCGTTCTGCCGTCCGAGGAAGTGACGTCCGAGCAGATCGAAGACACGATGTCGATGCTTTCGGACATGGGCATCAACGTCATCGAGGATGAAGAAGCCGAGGAAGCCGGCGCTTCCGGCGGCGGTGATGACGATGATGCCGGCGGCGACGAGGACAGCGAAGGCGGCGAACTCGCGCCTTCCGGCGGCACCGCGCTTGCGACCGCCAAGAAGAAAGAACCGACCGACCGTACCGACGATCCGGTGCGCATGTATCTGCGCGAGATGGGCTCGGTCGAGCTTCTCTCCCGCGAGGGCGAAATCGCCATCGCCAAGCGCATCGAGGCCGGCCGCGAGACGATGATCGCAGGCCTCTGCGAGAGCCCGCTGACCTTCCAGGCGCTGATCATCTGGCGCGACGAACTCAACGAAGGCACGACGCTGTTGCGCGAGATCATCGATCTCGAAACCACCTATTCCGGCCCTGAAGCCAAGGCGGCGCCGCAGTTCCAGAGCCCCGAGAAGATCGAGGCCGACCGCAAGGCCGCCGAGGAGAAGGAAAAGACCCGCCGCGCCCGTTCCGGCGACGACGACATCACCGATGTCGGCGGCGAAGGCCTGCCTCCCGAGGAGGAGGAAGAGGACGAGGACGAATCCAACCTCTCGCTGGCGGCGATGGAAGCCGAGCTTCGCCCGCAGGTGATGGAGACGCTGGATACGATCGCCGAGACCTACAAGAAGCTGCGCAAGCTGCAGGACCAGCAGGTCGAGCAGCGCCTGTCGGCGTCCGGCACGCTTTCCTCCGCCCAGGAGCGTCGCTACAAGGAGCTCAAGGACGAGCTTATCAAGGCCGTCAAGTCGCTGTCGCTCAACCAGAACCGCATCGATGCGCTGGTCGAGCAGCTCTACGACATCAACAAGCGTCTCGTCTCCAACGAGGGCCGCCTGCTGCGTCTGGCCGAATCCTACGGCGTCAAGCGCGACAGCTTCCTGGAACAGTATCAGGGCGCCGAGCTCGATCCGAACTGGATGAAGTCGATCGGCAATCTGGCCGCCCGCGGCTGGAAGGAATTCGCCAAGGGCGAAAACACGACGATCCGCGACATCCGCCAGGAAATCCAGAATCTGGCGACCGAGACCGGTATTTCGATTTCGGAATTCCGCCGCATCGTGCACATGGTGCAGAAGGGCGAGCGCGAAGCGCGCATCGCCAAGAAGGAAATGGTCGAAGCGAACCTTCGCCTCGTCATCTCCATCGCCAAGAAGTACACGAACCGCGGCCTGCAGTTCCTCGACCTCATTCAGGAAGGCAATATCGGCCTGATGAAGGCGGTCGACAAGTTCGAATACCGCCGCGGCTACAAGTTCTCGACCTATGCCACCTGGTGGATTCGCCAGGCGATCACCCGGTCGATCGCCGACCAGGCTCGCACGATCCGCATTCCGGTGCACATGATCGAGACGATCAACAAGATCGTCCGCACCTCGCGCCAGATGCTGCACGAGATCGGCCGCGAGCCGACGCCGGAAGAACTGGCCGAAAAGCTCGCCATGCCGCTCGAAAAGGTCCGCAAGGTCCTGAAGATCGCCAAGGAGCCGATCTCGCTCGAAACCCCGGTTGGTGACGAAGAGGATTCGCATCTCGGCGATTTCATCGAGGACAAGAACGCGCTGCTGCCGATCGACGCGGCCATCCAGGCGAACCTGCGCGAGACGACCACCCGCGTTCTCGCCTCGCTGACGCCGCGCGAGGAACGCGTGCTGCGCATGCGCTTCGGCATCGGCATGAACACCGACCACACGCTCGAAGAAGTCGGCCAGCAGTTCTCGGTCACCCGCGAACGTATCCGCCAGATCGAGGCGAAGGCGCTGCGCAAGCTGAAGCATCCGAGCCGCTCCAGAAAGCTGCGCTCGTTCCTCGACAGCTAAGCTTCGATGACATCTTGATGGGAATGCCGGGCTTTATGCCCGGCTCAGGCTGCTGGCGAAGCCGGCCAACTCTTCCTTCGTTATGCTCGGGCTTGTCCCGGGCATCTGCCTCCGTTTCATAGGGCAGCAGATCCTCGGCACACGGCCGAGGATGACGCCAGGTGGCAAGCGAGGTTTATTATCAAACAGAGCCAGGCCCCGTGCCCGGCTTTTGCTTTGTGATTAACACCAATGATCGCGGCGGCTTTCTTGTCCCTGTTTGGTGACAGGGCTATAATCCGGCCACGGGGAAAGGATCGATCGCGACACACGCGAGATCGTATGCCTGCGTGAGCGATCCTCCGTCGGGAGGTGCGACATGACCACTTACATTCTTTTGATCGATTGGACGGACCAAGGCATCCGGACTGTTCGCGACTCGGCAAAACGGCTTGACGCGGCGAAGAAACTGCTCGCCGGCGTCGGCGGCTCCATCAACCAGTTCTATCTGACGATGGGCGGACATGACATGGTCGCCGTCTGCGAGGCGCCCGACGACGCGGTGATGGCGCATTTTACGCTGTCGCTCGCCATGGCGGGTAATGTCCGCACCGAGACGCTGAAGGCGTTCCCGGAGGCTGCCTATCGGGATCTCATCGGCTCGCTGGGCTGACCACTGCTCAAACCAGATTCGGATACCAAGGCACGGCTCTCCGGAGACCGTGGCGCTGAATGATGGTGGCCTGCCGCCAATCGTTGCGGCGGCGATCACGCGGTTTTTTGTATTTGTGGCTTGATGCTGCCGGCTTTAAAGGCCACATCGCTGCTGTGACAGAAGAAGACGTCGAACCGGCAGAAGCGCATGAAGCGGCAAAACAGCGGCCTGAACTCCGCTGGGGTGTCGGCGCGTCCGTGCTTCTGCATGTGCCGCTCATTGCCCTTCTGATTTTCGGGCTGCCGAAGATCGAGCCGAAGCCTCCTGAAGACGAGAGCGTCAAGGTGGAGCTGGTTCCGCCGCCGGAGGAGAAGAAGCCGGAAGAGAAAAAGTCCGAGGAAAAACCGCCGGAGCCGAAGCCGCCGGAACAGGCGAAGAAGCAACCGCCACCGCCACCACCTCCTCCTCCGCCGCCGGCAAAGAAGGCTTCCGAGCAAGCTAAACCGAGGCCGATGCCGACTCTCAACCCTGTCACCGAGTTCGGGGGCAAAAATAGCGGCCCTGACAAATTCCTGGCGGGAAATTCTTCCGAGGGTGAAAGAAAACCGGCGACAACTTCGCCGCAGCGCGATCGACCATTGGAGCAGGTGCCTGCAAAGGCCGTTGCGGAAGAGCCGAAAACTGAGGCGCCAGCATCAAAACCCGTACCGGATGATGTGAAGCTTCCGGAAGTGGCTGTGATGGACGTTTCTCCGGAGCGAAACGGACCGCCGACAGAAGCGTCCGGCGAAGCCAATACCACCTTCGAACAGGCCAAGCCGCCTGAGCAGAAGAGCGCTGAGAAGCTGAAAACGCTGCCCGACACCAAGGATCTGCTCGAGGCAAAAACGCTGTTTTCACGGGCTGCAGATGGCAATTTGTTTGCGCAAACCGCGATGGATGGTCTTTCACGCAAACAGCGAGTGGCCACGCTCTGCACCACCGAGCTTCAGGGCCAGCTTATTCACGGTTCGCCGGCTTATTTTCCGCTCGCATTGCCGAGTTTCGGGTTGCGAGCCGGTACCATTCTCGATGTGAAGGATGCGGCCTTTGGCACAGCCAAGGGCTGGTTCCAAGTTCGTTTCCGCTGCGAGGTGGACGAGGGAGCTACCAAAGTGATGTCCTTTGCCCACCAGGTCGGTGGGCCGATCCCCCGCAGCCAGTATTCGAAGTATGATATTGATGACTAAAGCGCGCCGTGATCTTTCCCGCCCGCAACAAGCCACACGCAAGGAACCGCATCTAGCCTCTCCCTATGGCCGTGATGGTACGGTGAAGAAGGGACAATGATATGTCGAACGAGATCGAGCGTTTTCTGGAGTGTCAGGATGAAGCCGTCAGCGCGCTGTTCCTGGAAAACAGGGGCGACGAGCTGACCGATATTCTGGTGGCGGCGCTCGAAGAGGCTTTCGAGATCCTGCTCGAAGCAGCACCCGCCGAAACACTGCATTGACATTTCCCAAGACATTGCCGGCAGCGCTTGGCGAGCGGCTCTCCGGCTACCGGTTCGAACGCGATGCGCTCGGCCGTTCCGCGGCAAGCGTTTTCCGGCTGGAAGGCGAGGGCCTGCCGGCCCTCTATCTGAAGGTCGAGGCGGCGGGGCCGTTCGGCGAGCTTGCCGATGAAGCGGCCCGGCTCGGTTGGCTCAAGGCCGCCGGCCTGCCATGTCCCGATGTGATTGCGCGGGAAAGCGACGGCGAGCGCGACTGGCTGCTAATCGGCGCCCTGCCGGGAACCGATCTCGCCAGCGCATCGGCGCTGACGCCGCTGGCGCGTGTCGAACTGCTGGCGGCCGCACTTGCCGATCTCCATCACCTGCCGATCGCCTCCTGCCCGTTCGATCATCGTCTGGAAAAGCGCCTGCCGACCGCAGGAGCGCGCATGCAGGCCGGGATCGTCGACGAGACCGATTTCGACGAGACGCGGCTCGGAAAGAGCGCCGAAACATTGTTTGCCGAACTCGAAGGCCGGCGGCCGGACCGTGAGGATCTCGTCGTTGCCCATGGCGATGCCTGCCTGCCCAATTTCGTCGCCTCCGGCGGCCAATTCTCCGGCTATATCGATTGCAGCCGCCTCGGCGTCGCCGACCGCTATCAGGATATTGCGCTCGCTTGCCGCAGCATCGCCGATAATTTCGGTGCGGCGCTGGTGCAGCCCTTCCTCGATCGTTACGGGCTGACGGCGCCGGATCCGGCGCGCCTCGATTATTACCAGCTGCTCGACGAGTTCTTCTGACGCTTCAAAGACGCGCGGCGCTTGCCAAGCGTTGCGCCCGCTCCGTCCGGCTGGCAAGATGGCCGGCATCGGATCTGCGGACGGATGATGGCGAAAAATCAGTTCAGGATGTTGCGCTCGGCGCTGGCCGGCGTCGAAGCGGTGGAAGCGGCAACGCATCACAGCTTCAGCAGGCACACGCATGAGCAGTTCGGCATCGGCCTCGTCTCATCAGGGGCGCAGAAGTCGCTCAGCGGGCGCGGCATGGTCGAGGCTGCGGCCGGCGATATCATCACCGTCAATCCGAACGAGGTGCATGACGGCGCGCCGATCGGCGCAGGCAGATCGTGGCGCATGCTCTATTTCGATCCCGTCATCGTCGCCAGCCTGTCGCGGGACATCGACGGCGGGGCAGGGCGGCAGGAAATCCCCCATCCGGTCATCCGCAATGGCGCGATCGCCGCCCGCTTCGAGATGCTGTTTGGCGCGGTCACCGGTGGCGGATCCGACGGGCTGCTCTCAGAGCAACTGCTCCTGCAGCTCGTCGCCGATGTCATGTGGGAACGGGGCGATCGCCATGAGCGGCCGCCGGTGCCGGCCTCCATCCGCGCGGCGCGGGATCTGATCGACGACAATCCTCTTGCCGCCGTCTCGCTTGCCGATCTCGCCACCGAAAGCGGCCTCAGCCGCTTCCAGGTGCTGCGCGGCTTTGCCAAGGCGACGGGGCTGACGCCGCATGCCTATCTCCTCCAGGCCCGCATTCATCGCGCCCGCCGGTTGATCGCTCAGGGCACGCCGCTTGCAGATGCGGCCTTTGCCAGCGGTTTTGCCGATCAGAGCCACATGACGCGCGTTTTCGTGCGCAAATACGGCCTGTCGCCGCGGCTCTATGCCGGCGCCTTTCTCTGAGCGGCGCCGGCATGTCGAGCTTGGTCACCGGGATGGTGGAGTTCCGATTGGTGTCCGGGGCCGAGCCACCCACCCTCGTCCTTCGAGGCTTCGGCCCGTGGCCTACGTACCTCAGGACGAGGGCTGATCGTGCGTGCCGCGGGCTGCGACCTCTCCCCAGCCTCATCCTGAGGTGCCCCAAAGGGGCCTCGAAGGATGGGGCTGGCCGAGGCGCCGCCTCCAGCGATGCGGATTTTGCCGTGAGAGCTGACCCGCCCGCCGCGCTTTAGTTCTTTGTTTTATCCCCTGCAATTTCGTTCAAGACCGCAACCGGCCCCTGCTGTTTTCTCGGCGCATCCAACAGGAGGCGAGGAATGTCGAGACAGGTTCAGGGTTATGTCTATCTGACGCTGGCCATGCTGACGGTCGGAAGCACGGTCATTGCGAGCAAACTCATCGCCGCCGGACTGCCGCCGTTTACCGCCACCGCTGCGCGCTTTGCGCTCGCTTTCCCCGTCCTTCTCGTGCTGATGCGGGCAACCGGCGTGCGGCTGCCGAAGCTCTCCCGCCGTGACCGCCTCATTCTCCTCATCCAGGGCGGGGCCGGCAGCGTCGGCTATACGACGCTGCTGATCTCCGGCCTCAGCCTGACCTCGGCGGCCGATGCCGGGGTCATCATCGGTACGTTGCCGGTGGTCTCGGCGGCAATTTCCATCCTGCTGCTTGGCGAGCGGCCGCAGCCCGCCCTGCTTCTCGCCGTGGCGCTGGCGACCGCCGGGGTGTTTTCGATCGCCTTCACGCCGGATGCGGCCGGCGGGTCGCTCGCCGGCAATGCGCTGATCCTACTGGCGGTCGTCTGCGAGGGGTTGTTCATCCTGCTGAACAAGCGGCTGACCGCCGATATTCCACCGCTTGCCCAATCGACGCTGATGACCGGCATCGGCTTTGCCGTCGCCGTCATCCCGGCCGTGTTCGAGGCGCCTTCCGCCCACGGCTTTTCCGCAAGCGCTGCGGCTGCCGTCGTCTATTATGCGCTGGTGCCGACCGTCGCCGGCTTCCTGCTCTGGTATGCGGGGGCCGAAAGGGTGAGCGGCACGGAAGCCTCGCTTTTTACCGCGCTCGCGCCGGTGTCCGCCGTCCTGCTCGCCTTCGCCACGCTCGGCGAGCCGGTCGGCTTCAGCCAGCTTGCCGGTATTGCCTGCGTGCTTGCGGCGGTGCTCGGGCTCGGGCTGGCTGGAAATCGCATCGCAACCCAACCGACCGAGGGGAGATAGACCATGCGTTTCAACCATTCCGCCGCCCTGTGGCAGACCTTTCCCGAGCTTCGCGCCGGCGCGCTCCATGCCACCGGCATCGATGCCGATGTCGATGTCGAGGCGGCGATAACAAGCTTCGGGGCGATTGCCGAGGCCAGGCTTGCCGGCGCCAAGGAAGGCGAATTTCCGGAGATCCAGGCCTGGCGGCGCGGCTTTTCCCGCATGGGGTTGAAGCCGACGCAATATCGCTCGGCCTCCGAAGCGCTGCTGCGCCGCTTCCGCCAGGAGCACGCGTTGCCGCGCCTGCATCCGCTCGTCGATCTCTGCAATGCGGTCTCGCTCGCCTTCGCCATTCCCATTGCCGTTTTCGATGTCGAAAAGATCGCCGGCGATCTCGAGGTCCGGCCGGCGACGGGTGATGAGACTTATCTGACCTTCGGCGGCGACATCGAACATCCCGAGCCGAACGAGGTAATCTTCGCCGATGGCGCGGCGAGGGCGCATGCGCGGCGCTGGACGAACCGGCAGAGCGGGCTTTCGGCGGTGCGGCAGACGACGCGGTCGGTGCTGATCGTTGCCGAGGCGCTGCATGCCTCGGCCGAGGCGGATGTCGGCAGGCTGGTGGCAACGCTGGGGGATCAGTTGGCGAGGGCCTGGCCGGCGGCGCCGAAAGCGGCGCTGCTCAGCGCAGCATCGCCGCGTTTCGAATTCTGAAGCGGATCGCGCTCGGGACAGAGCGCTCACACCTTGGGCCGGCGGCTGCCCGCCCTATCTTCCCGGGATCGATCGCTTCTGGAGACGAACCGCATGTCAGATAAATCGATCAAGATCCCCGGGCCGGATCACCCGATCACCGTCGAGCACAATCCCTGCCGCGTCGTCGTCACGCTCGGCGGCAGGACGATCGCCGACAGCCGCGACGCGCTGACGCTGCGCGAGGCCTCCTATCCGCCGGTGCAATATATTCCACGCAAGGATGTCGACATGTCGCTGCTGCAGCGCACAGATCACCGCACGCATTGCCCCTATAAGGGTGACGCCGCCTATTACAGCATCATTCCGGGCGGCGAACGCGCTGAGAATGCCGTCTGGACCTATGAGGCGCCGAATGCCGCCGTCAGCAACATCAAGGGCCATCTCGCCTTCTATCCCGACCGCGTCGACAGCATCGAGGAAATGGCCTCTCCGGAAGCCGGCACCTTCTGAGGCGCGGGCCGACGCCAGCCGTTATCGCAGGATGTCGAGCCATTCATTGCTGAAGACAAGGCTGGCAACCGTGACCGGTTCGCCGCTTTCGTCGCGGACGGTGACGGCGATCGTCATGCGATCACCCGCGGGCAGTTCGTCGCGGGCCACATCCAGCAGGATGCGGGTCACCTCTTTTGGAATGTCCTCACGAGATTTCAGCTCGGTGCCGTGCTCGTCGCGCGTTGGACCTTCCCCGTTGTGCAGATCGAAATAGTAGCGAGCCATGTTCTTTCCTGCGCGTCAGAGGGGAAATCACCGATGAAGACAATTGTTCCCGAGACTAGCCATTGATGCCTATGGAAAATACTGGCCGGATCGACGTGGTTTCGCCGTCCCGCCGCTCACTCTTGGAAGCCGCGATATGTTTGACCAAGGCAGGACATTGCATTGCCGACTCATGATGCGTTGAAAGCTTCGACCGCTCCCGTTAGGGTCGCGCCAAAACATTGTTCGGGGATGCGCGTGAGGGCAAAATTCATATCTTGCATGTTGGCGGCGGTTTTCGCCTCGCTGCCGGCGGCAGCATTGGCCGAGGGATGGCAGGCGGTGGAAGAGGTGCGCCCCTATGCAATCTCGGGTACGTCGGGTGCTGCGCTCTACGAATCGATCGGCGAGCACGGGCCGAAGGCCGGGGTCACCGGCCGGGTGATCGCGCATACGACCTTCAAGCTCACCTGGACACGGAAATACGAACCGCAGGGCAGCGCCTGCGTGATCACGACCAACAAGCCGAAGCTCATCATCACCTATACGCTGCCCAAGCCCTCGGTCGCGCTGCCGCCGGCCGTCAAAACCAGCTGGGACGGTTTCATATCGGGCGTTGCGGCGCATGAGCGGGTGCATGGCGAGACCATCAAGGAGATGGTCAGGGAAATCGAAGCGACGAGCATCGGCCTGACCGCTGCCGACGATCCTGACTGCAAGAAGATCAGGGTCGAACTGACGCGGCGCCTCGGCGAAATCTCCGCACGGCAGCGCCAGCGCGGCCGAGACTTCGACAAGGTCGAAATGGGCGATGGAGGCAATATCCAGCAGCTCATCCTCAAGCTGGTGAACGGGCCGTGACTGCCTGAGAAGCCCGCCTGCCGCTCCACCCCTGGACCAGCCCCGCTGACCTCCTATCTCTCCCGCTAATGCATGTCGCCCGGAAGTGTGCAGCGGTTCCGGGACAACGACATGCATCAAAACAAAGAGCTAAAGCGCGTCGCATGAATCAAAATTGATGCGACGCGCTTTAAGGAGGATGGATCGAGGAGATGTGCAATGTCCTATGTCGATGGTTTCGTCGTGGCGGTGCCGAAGGAGAATATCGAGGCCTACAAGAAATTCTCGACCTTCGCCGGCTCGCTTTGGAAGGAATATGGCGCGCTCGAATATGTCGAATGCATCGGCGACGACGTGCCCTATGGCGAGCTGACCTCCTTTCCCCGCGCCGTGCAGGCCAAGGAGGACGAGGTGGTGGTTTTCTCCTGGATCACCTATCGGTCCCGGCAGGAGCGCGACGATATCAATGCCAAGGTGATGGCCGATCCGCGGCTCAAGGGCGATCAATGGCAGATGCCGTTCGACGGCAAGCGGATGATCTATGGCGGTTTCGAGACGCTGCTGAAGCTCTGACGCCGGTGCCGTCGCCTGCCGAGCCGGCCATTGACTTGGCCGTCATGGCGCGCCCAACTCGCGGGAGAAATCATTGCGAGACGGAGAGCGCCCGTGCCCCAGACAATCCTCACCTTGGCCACCCGCGGCCAGGGCCTTTACGAATTCACCGATCAGGCCGAAGCCTTCGTCGGCGCCTCCGGGCGGGAGGAGGGGCTTCTCACCGTCTTCGTGCGCCACACCTCCTGCTCGCTGCTGATCCAGGAAAATGCCGATCCGGATGTGCGCAGCGACCTTCTTTCCTTCTTCCGCCGCCTCGTGCCGCCGGCCTCCGATCCATCGATGGGCTGGGTCGTGCACAGGGCCGAAGGGCCTGACGATATGCCGGCCCATATCAAGGCGGCGTTGACGCAGGTGTCGATCGGTATTCCCGTCGCGCGCGGCCGGCTGCTGCTCGGCACCTGGCAGGGCATCTACCTCTTCGAACATCGCGACCGCCCGCACCGGCGCGAGATCGTGCTGCATCTCGGTTCCTGAGAGAAAGCGGCGCCGGACGCCAATGACCGCTCGACCCCATCGGGCGAAAAACGCTCATCTTCTTGTGAATGCAAACTGAATGGCCGGTTCGAACGCCATTCAGCTCGCAGCGTTTACTGTCGAGACAATCCCCTCAGGGAGAGACAACAAAGACCAATCGACGGAGACAGCTGATGACGCATTTCCTCACCAAGGCTTGCCTTGCCGCAGTGCTTGCCCTTTCCTCCATTCCGGCGACGATCTCCACGGCCGCTGCCGCCGGGCCGCAGACGAGTTTCATCGTCGAGGCGCAATATCATCGCCCGATCCGCGGCTGCTCGCCGATGCATGCGGTGCGCAAGGCGCGGGACTTCGGCCTGCGCAGAGCCCATATCACCCGCATGTCGCCGCGCGTCGTGGTCGTTGCCGGGCGTGACCGCCGCGGCTGGGACAGGATGGTCTTCGCCAATGTCCGCGGCTGCCCGTTGATCCGCCGCTGACGAACCGGTCCGAACGGGCTGCAGCGTCCTTTGTCTGTTTCAAAAAGACACGCGGCGCATTGCGAACCCGGCCGGCAAGCGCTGATACCAGGCTTGCCGGCCGTTTTGCCTTGACGGCGACACTTTCAGCCGTCTCTTCTCTGCTCTGTATAAGTGATTCCCGGAGATGCCTCAGGCGTGATGGGGTGACGGCGGCTTGGCCGCACCGACTTTAAAACGAAAGGTTTTTCGATGATGCAGTTTCTGGCAAAGGCGGGTCTTGCCGCCATGCTGATAACAGGCACCCTTGCCAGCACCGCGGTCCCGGCCGCTGCGCAGTTCAGTATCATTATCGGCGATCCGGAGCGTGAGCCGCCGCGCGATTACCGCCGTCCGCCTCCGGGCTTCGATCGCCGGCCGCGCGGCTGTGATCCAAGGCTCGCCGAAGATCTCGCCCGCGATTACGGCCTCCGCCGCGCCCGCGTCGTCGACATCACCCCGCGCCGCGTCATCGTCCAGGGCTGGACCCGCCGCGGCCCCGACGAAATGAGCTTCGGCAACGTCCGCGGCTGCCCGGCGCTGCGCCGCCGCTGATATCAGGCAGGATACCGCCTCGTCTCCCCGATGCGGCGGCCAGAACCGTCTTTGCCAGTCTCCCCGATCGGCAAGGGCGGTTTTCTTTTTGTGGAATGCTTTTGCGCGCGGTAGACCCCTCCCCAACCC
>NZ_JAILYJ010000019.1 GCF_019793465.1 Rhizobium croatiense
CTCCCCTCCCCTCCCCGCTACGCACGGTGTCTGCTCGCCGCGCGAAGCTTCTCCTGCGGCACCGGAGGCGCAAATGGCGACCGACGATTGCTAACCGGCCGCTACATTCGGGACGGAGGCCCAAAATGAGGAAGACGGTCGTCGAGCTTCTGCTTTGCCGGCAGCCGCGCTCTAAGTAAGAAGCCGGCCTCCCCTTCGCTTCCTGAAACGAATCTCCCAAAGTTCGGGCCGCCTTGCAGAGATGTTTTGACGGACACAGCGGACTCCACATGACTCGTCTTCGTCGCCACACGACATTTCGCAAAAGTCCGCTTTAAGCGGACATTTTTTCAAATTTCTAAAGCGCGCTTGCTCCGCACTTTACTTTGTGCAACTTTTGTCCGTCATGAACGAACAAAAACGCAAAAAATTAAAGTCCGTAATAGAAAAGGTCCCTGCCGGCTTCCTCGTGGACTCCGCATGGATGCGGAAAATGGAAATTCGCCGAAGCTCCACACATGACTACGTTCGCCGAGGCTGGCTCGAACCTGTTATTCACGGTGTTTATCGACGCCCTTCAACACGAGAGGGTGCAGCGGAAAAAATCACGGACTGGCGTATCGCTCTCCTTTCCGCACAGACGATCATGGACTACAAATTTCATGTTGGCGGCCGCACAGCACTCGCGCTTCAAGGCCACGTGCATTACCTCGCACTCGGCGCGGCCGAAAACATCTTTGTCTATGGTAACGCACCCCGATGGCTGATTAGTCTTCCTACCAACGGTCTTGTCATCGCCCGCAGCACGCGCCTGTTCGATACGGCCGATCTCGGCGTCGAGCCATTGCCAACCGAGGCGAACCAAATCCTGAACCTACAGCGTTGGGCGATACAAGCCTCGACGCCGGAGCGGGCGGTTTTGGAAACGTTAGACGAACTTCCGGAAAACGAGAGCTTTCACAACATCGACGCAATCTTTGAAGGCTTGAGCAATCTGCGTCCGCGCCGCCTAACAGAGCTTCTGGCGGCTTGCACCAAGGTTCAGGTGAAGAGACTTTTTTTCGTCTTCGCCGACCGTCACAAGCACGCTTGGCTCAAGCACGTCGATCGTTCGGCCGTCGACCTGGGCAGCGGCGACCGCTCTTTCGTCAAGGGCGGGAAACTCCATCCAATCTATCGAATCACAATTCCCGAAGAATATCTACCCCGACAGACAGAGGGCGCCAATGGCCCGTGATCAATACATCTCTCAACTCAAGCTGCTCGTTCAGGTGCTGCCGGCTATTGCGGACGAACCCGCTTTCGCGCTGAAAGGCGGAACCGCCATCAATCTGTTCTATAGGGATCTTCCGCGCCTTTCGGTCGATATCGATCTCACCTACCTGCCACTCAAACCGAGAGAGGCGAGCCTGATCGACATCGACCAGACGCTGGATCGTGTCGCAGCCAAAGTTGAACGGATCAAGGACGTCCGGGCAAAGCGAATAGCCGGCGGCGGTGGTGGCGATACGCGTATCGAAGTCAGGCGCGGGCAAACGGCTATCAAGATAGAGACGTCCCCCGTCGCCAGAGGTACGGTTCATCCCGTCGAACGACGAAGGGTGAGCGAGCGAGTCGAAGACGAGTTTGGCTTTGCTGAAATGCAGGTTGTCGCATTCGAAGATCTTTTCGGTGGCAAGATGCATGCTGCAGTCGATCGCCAACATCCCCGCGACTTGTTCGATATCAAGTTACTCTACGAAAACGAAGGCATCAGCGATTTGCTGTTTCGGACTTTCCTGGTCTACGTGGCGAGCTCTGGACGTCCGCCACACGAATTGCTGGCGCCGAACCGGTCAGACATTTCCTACGTCTTCAATCAGGAATTCGAGGGCATGACGATCGAAAAAGTCTCGCTGGACGAATTGCTGCAGACCCGTGAGCGATTTCTCGCCGACATCCGCAAACGCCTCGACGACGCAGCCCAAAAGTTCCTGCTGTCTCTACACGACATCGAGCCTGACTTCGATACCGTCGGGCTGCCGGCTGCACTTGAGTTGCCGGCCGTACGATGGAAGCTTCTGAATCTGGAACGCCTAAAGAACGACAATCCGACAAAACACGCAGAGCAGCGTCGAGAAATCGAACGCCTCTTCAGCCGGTAATTGCGCAGCTCTGTTCACTTCGCACCCAGCGCTCGTCCGCACGGCGCCCGGAGCCATGACCTATGGATTTCAGCACTTATATTAGGCGCCGCCGAATCACCGAAGCATGGACTTGAGCCTGTCGTTCTCCTCGCGGAGCCTCATGACTAGGAGGCGTTTCAGATGGCGGTTTTCAGCCTCAAGAGCTGCCAGATCTTCGTCCGAACCGTGCTGAACTGACAGATCGCGGGGATGCTGGAGTAGCACCGGAACTTGTAGGATACGAGAGCGTCGTGTCGTCCCTCGAGATTTCGCAGTGCCTGTTGGCACTGATGCCGGTTGCTCCTGCGCGGACGGTCCGCCGTCGACCGTGTAATGCTCGCCAGCTATCGGCTCGGCAGCTTTGTCTGGCAAATACATTGCGTCGGGACTGCCCGGAGAGCGCTCCACGTCAACCGAAGCGTGCGAGGTGACCACAGCGGGTTCCACCGCGTCCGCGCCTGAAGGGGCTTGAGGCAGGTCAACCTCCGGCATGTTGCCGTCGGCCTCGACCGCGCGCGCCATCGCCCGCAAGTCCAGATTGCCCCATATCGACTTTGGTCGGGCCCCTGTATGGCGCCTGTTCATCTTGTATTCAACGACGAAATTGGATCGTGGTGTTCTCATATGCCGGAAGATTTGGTTGGGTGATGACGCCCACTGATCTAGTCAGTGGCGCTTTTTTAAAGGCCATCAAACGCCGAGGATGCATGGAAATCATTTGGATGAGTGCCGTCAGACCGCTAGCTCATCCCCAGTCTCTTCCGGAGAGCAGCGTTTTCCGCACGTAGTTTTTCAGAAAGCAGTTTTCTGAGCCGCCGATTTTCTTCCTCAAGCTGAATGAACTCGGCGAGCTCATCGTCCTCGGAAGCAGGTGCTGCCTGGATCTGCCCGACGTGCTGAGCCGTCGCTTTCTTCCATTGATAATAGGTCTGGTCGGAAATACCGGCGCTTTTAACGGCATCTTTCAAGGTTGCACCGCCAGCGACTTCCGCTTCGATCTGACCTATCCTTTCTAGCTTCTCCTGATCGCTCAGGCCGCGGGTTTTTGGCTTCACCGGTTTGGATGAGCCTACGCCGGTCTTTGCGGCAGTTGCGTTCTTGATCCTTGAAGCCTTTTTCGGCGCACGCGGCTCAACTCCCGCCTTGCCGGTACCGTCCGGCTGAATCTGATTCTCTTCGTTAGGCATTGATCGTCCTCTGTGAATTACTGCTTTGTCGATCAGCTCAATCCAAGAGTCAACATTCAGGCCTGGGGCATGGAGAAACACACGAAATCAGCGATCACTTGGCTCATCTAGGCCGAACATCCATCCATCCGCCCCCGTTGATCTTGCCCCTCGCTAAGCTCTGCCCCGCGTTTCCCTGCCTGCAGGTGCGGCGATTACAGCCGCCCTCGCCTGCTAATGCCGGAATTGAAGCTGATCCATGAGGTCTACTCCGGCGAAGCTCTTGATCAACATGCCTGTCAAATTGATCGACGACGATCTGCTGCACATCCTTGCTTGGAGCAATCTCCAGAAGAAGTGGCACCGAATCCTTTTCCGGTACGAGTCCGCATGGTCGCGCCAAGTTCATCTCAGAAACAATTGGCCTACCGCCTTGCCGGCATTTTAGTTGTCCTAATCGGACCTATCTCGCCGGACGTCCGGCATCGTTGAAATAGAGTCTATCGCCGGCAACGATGCGCGCCTTGAAATGGAAACCAGGCTACAGGTCAATTGGCTGACCCCAAAAAATTGATGGCTGCTTCAGTCGCCGCGCCAAGACCGGTTTTAAAACGTCGCGCCGGCAGACAGGAGGTCATAAACTCTGTACAGCAGTTAGGCGTGCCTAACTCGGCACTACAAGCTCGCGCGTTCGCGCCTTTTTCACTTGCCCTCGCGGCGGTAGATCTGCCCGGCACGTTACAGTTAGCTCAGCCCGCCGACCTGGAATGACCCCAGGGTCCTAAGACGGATCCAGTTAGGCGCGCCTAACGCCGGACATCAAGCCCAGTCAAAACTATCCCAGAAGCAGTCTCAGTCGTTGTCGATTGAAACCCCTTCCGGCATCCTTCCGACCCACGGACATGAGCAAGACCACGCGCCGCCAATCCATCACCTACTGTACTGTCAACGGGACTCGTCTCTGGCAAGGAGGTGTCCAAGAGCCAATCGGATTTGACCCAGCGAGTGCAACTCTGGTTTCTGCAGCCACGCTGCTGGGAAGCGTCGCGGACAAGTACCCGCTAACTCTGAGCGTCACCTGATTTCAAGTCGGCGAATAAACTGCCAACACGAGCCGGGTCGCCCATGGTTAGGCGCGCCTAACTGTGTCCCCATTGTTCGCCCTCAACTGTGCCATGACCATCGGCCCCAGTGAAAACTCGCCGCGTTCCCAGCGCCGCGAAAGGTCGCGCAGATAGCCTCCAGGAGAATTTATGAAGTTTGCTCTTTCGAGGATGCAAGCCATCGCTACAGCTGCGTTTTCGGGCCCCATCACCTCGCAGGCCTCTTCATAGGCTGACGGACTGACGCCCAGCATCGATCTGACCACAACCGCAGCTGACATCAGATCCCGCCAGCTTCCTATCGCACCGCCAGATCCATAGTCGCAAATCTGCGGGCAGGCCTTCATCACGATGCCAATCGGAAAGGATGCGTTCGCCGGGCGTCGTAGCAAGCTATTTCCACCGGACTTGGCCCCCTGCTCTTTTCTAGAGCTAGGTTCAAGTTCATTGATGGATTCGGGTTTTGAATTCTGTATGTGGCGCTCATCATGAGCAGCATTGGTGCTATTAAATTCTGTTTCTCCTTGAGTTTCCAGGCGGCTAACAACCTCGGCGTAAAGAAGCTGCATCTCGTCGAGCAAGTCGTCGACATCGGCGCGTGATGGGCTGCGCGGAATGCGTGCCGTCAGATCGAGATAGGTGTCTTCGATCGATTGCCAGTCTCCCTCCGCGCCCTCCTCGATGGCCGCGCTGATCAGCTTCCGGACATCTCTCCGATAGATGGTGAGCGTCTCCTTTGCCCTCCTAAAAGCGGTACGGGCTGCCACGACTTCCTGCGCCATCAGAGCAAGTTCCTCGGCGCGCGCAAGAAGAGGGGACAAATCGAAGCCGAAGGCAGTCTCAATCTCGCCGTGACTATCCTTCCGCGCAAATCGCTTGCCGTTGGCGCTGTCCTTCCGCACAATAAGACCCGCGTCCACGAGGATGGCCAGATGCCGTCGAAGTGTCGCTCCGGCAATGCCGTGGGCGCGCAGCGCCAGTTGGACGTTTGACGGAAAGACCACCGTGGACTTGTCTTGCCGAAGCTCATTGCTCGGGTGGAACGTCAGGAGCGCGTCCAGGACGGCCACGCTGCGATCCTGCAGGCCAAGCGTTTCCCTGGCCTCCGCAACATCACGGAAGACCTTCCACTTATCGACGGACTTGCCTTGCTTGATCTCGGTCGCGGCCACCTGCCGTTTCACGAGGGCAAGCGTCATCGACCGCCGTCCAAACGGCGTCGTCACACTTCCTGTATGCATCGTCTTTTACCTTTCAGAAGGCAAAAGAAATCCGCTCACCAAAACGGTGCCAAAGACTCTTGACGAAGATTCATGGAAATGCGATTCTCTGTCTTGCTACAGAACAGATGAGGGCTTCCACGACGGCAACGTTGAGGGGGCTCTTTTCTTTTGCGGGTTTTCTCCGTGGTCTGTTGATCCGGTATGTTATTTCGACGAACGGTGCTTGCGGTAGAGACCCTCAAGCGTCTCTAGGACGAGCGCAGCGAACTCCGGCGCTTCCTTCCTGTCGATTGCAATTTCCAGTTTCCCATCCGTGCTGAGCACTTTCGCGAGACGCTTCCCGCTGTCGGTTGTCCACACGTCGGCACTAATAGGCGTCGCCTGCGGTTTCAAACGCGTCACGAGCGCCTTGAAGCGGACCTCCGAGGGGAGGGCTTGGGCTTCGGCAGTGGCAAGATAAATGTTCGCCGCCTCAAGCGCGCCATCCTTGGCCAGCAGATCGGCAAGTTCAACCCAACTGCGGCGGCCGACCCCAGGCGCAGGGCCGACTGCGTTAATCAGCTCCCTTGGGATCCTGACCACCACGGACAACATATAGGAGAGATCACTCTTATAGACGGATAGGGCCGCCATAATGACATCCCTTGAGAAACGCTGCTGGAGATTGTCTGCAAAGAGAGCCTTCTCAATGTATGTCAGATCCTGGCGCTCGTTGTTTTCCTGGCCTTGCGCCACCACCAGCTGCTCGTCGGTCAATTCGCGAACGATTGCCCGCACCTGCTTCTGGAGTGCCTGAGCGGCTTGCAGGCGACGATGCCCGAACGCCACCTGATAGCGTCCACTCTGCTCCGGATGAGGACGCACGAGGATTGGCACCTGCTGTCCGCTTTCCTTTATGGAGGCGATCAGCCCGTCGATATCGCCGGGCATACGATCTTGCACGAAGGAGGGCTCAATATCGGCCGGGTCAATCTCAATGACGGTCTGCCCCTCTGCTAACCGCCGTTCGATCTCATCGGCTCGAGCCTGCCGCGCTTTCTCTTCACGAATGGTAGTGCCGACCTGTTTGACAAGCTTGTTGTCGGCAGAACCGTCCTCGGGCTGCGCGGTAGGCGAGAGCAGGGGACGGCCTTGGGTCTTTGCCGGACGCGCAGCATCCACCGAGACAAGATTGAGAAGGTTTTTCCGGCTCATGCAGCTCTCCCCCAAGATTTTTTGATCAGGGTCTCGATTTCCTCGTTGACGTTGTTCATCGCTTCAAGCGCGCGGTCGTATGTGGTGCGCGTAAACTGACCTCGTTCAACCTCATAAAGGGTTTGGTTGGTCAGTCCTGCGTCAGAAACGGCTGTCGTTTTCAGCATCGGGAAATTCAGAACATGCGAACCGAAGATCGATCGCAGATAGCCAACCATCTGATTCTGCGGCCCATCAGCTGGCTCGAAGCGCGTGATCAGGTAACGCAGCCACGAAAAATCCACATTTCCTCCGGCAGTTGCGACCTCGCGAAGAAGATCAGCCACCATCGCCAGGAACTGGTTCATCGACATCACGTCGAGCATCTGGGGGTGAACCGTCACGATCACGGACGTTGCCGCGGTGAGGGCAGACAAGGTGAGATAGCCAAGTTGCGGCGGGCAATCGATCACGACGATATCGTAATTGCTTTCGACTTCGTCCAACACCTGGCGAACGCGTTCAAAGAACATCACGTCACCTGCCTGCCGCTTCATCAGCGCACGCGGCGTGTCATGCTCAAATTCCATGAGTTCCAGATTGCCCGGGATCAGATGCAGATCCGGGATATAGGTCGAGCGAATGATCTCCTGAATTGGCCGGCGCTCATCATCATAGCGAATCGCGCCGTACATCGTCTCGTTCGAGCCGACATCCAGCTCGGGTTGGTTGCCGAAAAGGGCCGATAGGCTTGCCTGAGGGTCCAAGTCGAGCGCCAGAACCCTATAGCCACGTAATGCCAAAAATTGGGCCAAGTGCGCGGCCGTTGTGGTCTTGCCTGAGCCGCCCTTGAAGTTCATGACGGAGATGACCTGCAGTGCTTCGCCATCACGCCTGTGAGGCAAATACCGCCTATCAGCCCGGCCAACACGGTCGAGGTGCCGGCGGATCTTGTCGATATCTTCTACGGAATAAGAGCGGCGGCCACCGGCAGTTGTACTAACTTCAAGATCCTCAATGTCGTTGGATACCTGCCGCAGATAGACTTCCTTGACACCGACCAGCTTGGCCGCTTCAGATGGCTGAAAGTGGCGAATCCCTTTCTCCGCGACAGGCGGGAAGGTGCTCAGATGGTGGGCTTGGAGCTGTGTCGCCAGCGCCGAGGAGTGCCGCTCGATCAGATCGACCAACGTCTCTTGTGCCGCAATTTTCTGTTCAGCCGTCCGCTTCATTTTCAGCTCGATTTTCCAAAACAGCGCTTTGCGGCGTTCAACTCGATTTACACCGCTGTTGCAATAAGCCCCGATTCTGTCGGCGCGGCAAGCTATTTATGGTAAACAAAATCTTAACGAAGCTACTGGTTTCTCAAGGTAAATAGGCTGAACCGGGAGCAATTGCCAAGGAAAACAAGCATTTGGGACAACCGAGCCTACTTGCACCTATTCGTCGAGAATCCTGGGCACAGAACTCGCCATGAGTAATCAAAGGCGCTTGAACAACTTCAAAGCAAGCGAATCGCACCCGGAGGACGGCTGCCATTTTTTGCCGCTTCGCACTGGCTACAGCATTCTAGCGGCTCGCCCGCTCCGACGCGTCGCGTTGTTGTAGTAGGTAGAGGCCTGCTGTACTGAGCGATGCCGTGACTGTTCCATCGCTTCCGGAAGGGGTATCCCGCGATTGGCAGCTTCCGTCAGGTATCCCGATCGCAGCCCATGCGCGGAAAACTCCCCAACCTCCAGCCCGGCTTCTGCCACCCGCCGCTTGACGATATCATTGACCGCCTTCGGATCGAGCGCGCGCCGGCTGACATTGCCCCAGCGGTCGATCGCCCGAAACACACTGCCGCCGTCAATCCTGCCAGCCACCAGCCAGGCATTCAAGGCGTCGACCGGCCGGCCAGTGAGATAGACAACCTCGTCCTGGCCGGCGCCAGAATTCTTGGTGCGACCGAGATGGATGGAGAGCGAGGGGAGGGGAGGGCCGTCCTCGACCGAAACCGGAGCCTCGACAGTCAGCTGCTCCTTGCGCAGCCCGGCGACTTCGCTGCGCCGGCGGCCGCCGGAGGCGAAGGCGACCATCAGGATCGCCCTGTCCCGGATATTTCGCAAACTGTGGCCGGCGCAGGTCGCCAGCAGTTTTGCCAGGACGTCTGATGTGACCGCCTTGGCACTCTTGCGGCGGCGTGGCCGGGGAACGGCGCGGACGGCGAGCCGGATCGCTGACTTCAGGGCCGGGGAGGCGAAGGCGCCGTCGAGGCCGCGCCACTTGGTCAGCGTCGACCAGTTCGCCAGCCGCCGGCGGACGGTATCCGGGGCATGGGGGCCGGTCGTCCTGAGAACGCCAATCCCGCGCAGCGCGTCGGCCACGTCGGCCGGCATGCCGTGTTCGGCATCGCTCTCGCGGTGTTGCGGATCCCACAGGTGATGCGCCACAAACTTCAGCAGCAACGCCTCCGGCGCCGGCCAGAGCAGGGGAGCGCCGGTCGCCGCAATAGCCCACGCTTCCAGATAAGCCAGATCGGAAGTCAGGGCTCGAAGGGTATTGGCACCCATGCCTTCGTTGACCATGTGCCGCAGCGTCTCGACGTCGGCGTCGGTGAGCAACTCGGCGAGCTTGTCGCGGCGGTCGATCGGCAGCACGGCGGCGATGGTGTCGAGCGCCTCGGCGCGGCGGGTGAGGGCGTCTGTAGTCGGGGCAAGATTGTCCAAAGAGCCTCCTTGAGCTGCAAACGCAGGCTGTCGGAACGGCGGTTCGGCCACCCGATGATGCTGTTTTCGCTGATTTGCGGCCTAGAATCAATCACTTCCGATAAGCATTACTTATCGATGGTCAGACGCCGCCTGGAGCAATCTACGCAGTGACAGAAGCTAACTATAAGATAGCGTCCGTTTAGCAAATCATTTACCATGATTTCAATGTCTTACGATTTGTCGAAATTACCCATCTCTAGCCTGCTGCGGCCGATTTCGGATGCGGGATCGGCGTTGACCCGTCTCGACGAGCGCATTGCCCGCTCGCCGGTCGGGCAAGGCTGGATCGAACGCATGCATTTTGCCGATGCCTGCGCCTCGCTGTGGATCGACGGCGAACTTGTCCACATGGAGGACCTGGTGCTGCACGAGGCCCGCGCCGATATTCGCACGCCGACCCACGAGCTGACAATCGCCCGCGACGTGCTGAGGGCGCGCCGGCGGATTGCAGCGAAGCCACCGGGCTGGGCGCTCAGCGCCGAAGGCTTACAATTGCTGCGCCGTCATGGCGCGGATATGACAGCCGACCCTGTTGAAGATTCCGGCGGAAAGGTCGCGTCCGGCTTGGTAGCGGCGGTAGAAGTGTTCGAGGAAGGGGAGGTGGTTGGGGGTTCCGACGCTCTCGCGGTGGAATTCGCGGCGATGGACGCGGCCTTGGCCCGGTCGGAAGTGGCGTTGGCAAAGGCGAGGGCGCCAATCGACCACGGCAGGGATCCGCTGATCTACGAGCGTGACTGGGACGAGGAGTCTCGGCTCGACGAGTGGCGCACGGTCTTGGCCGAGACCGAGAGCATGCCGCCAGTGCTGCGCGCCGTGCTGTTGCTTGACGCCTGGAACAGCCTGCAGGTGCTGCAGCACGCACCCTGGCTCGGGCGGCTGCTTGCCGCCGCATCGCTGCGCCAGGCGGGTCTCACCACGGCCAGCCATCTCACCGCTATCAATCTCGGCCTGAAAACCATTGCCGTTGATCGCCGGCGGCATCGCCATCGTGACACGCGGCTCGCGGCGATGGTGCACGGACTGCAGGCGGCCGCTGAGCTTGGGCTCAAGGAACACGACCGGCTGGCACTGGCGCGGCAGATGATGGAGCGAAAACTTGACCATAGGCGGCGCTCATCGAAGTTGCCCCAGCTGATCGAGCTGGTGATGGCGCAGCCGCTCGTTACCGCTGAAATGATCGCCAAGGCGCTGAAGGTGACGCCGAGGGGGGCGCTGAGGCTTGTCGAGGAAATGGGGCTGCGCGAGATGACGGGGAGGGGGCGGTTTCGGGCATGGGGCGCGCTATAGCCAAGCGCGCAATGCTGACCAGGCACATGTGCTGTTCGGGTCGTTTCGGCAACTTGTCGCAAAGCAGAGTGACCGTCGACAATCCGCGGCGGCCCTCGATCGCATACTGCCGGTCCTCGTCGTAAAGCTCATTCCAGCGGCAAGGACTTTCAAGGCGTCTGGTGCGCTCCTCGCCGTTGCACGATTGTCTTGCTTAGGATTCGGCGGTTGATTTTCTGCTTCCACCGCAGCTGTGCCGACGAGAGCTTCCGTTTGAGTTTTGTCTGTTTCAAAAAACGATATTCCTTCTCATCGTAGAGGTAGCCCATGCGGTAAGCATGCTCGATGAGATCATCATTGGCATTGGCGGAGGGGTCCGCCTGTATCCGCTTCAGGCCTTCGAAGAGGTTGCCGGTATCGATTCCGACAAAACGGTTGATGCAGACATTGCCGACATAGGTGGTCGCGCCATTATCCCGGTTGCGAATATAGCAATGTTCCAGGATATCTTGGCCACAAGGACATTGGTCAAGCTCCTCGCTGATTTCCACTCCGACCAGATCCCATTCAAGACGAGCCGTCTCAAACGAGCTGGATTTTGACAGGGGAAGGATGTGGGCCTTCAGGCGCTCAAAGTTATGGCTTTCCATCAAATCTAGTCTCTGCGATACCGTTCCTGCTGCGCGCGCCACCGGTCACGTGTCGTCATATCCTCGTTCTCGTCCTCATCTTCGGTGCTTTCATGCCAGAGCATGATGAGAGCAAATCCGTTTTGCTGAAGGCAGACTTGTTCGCTGATGGTTGAAGCCCGCTTGTCGCGAGATACATCGATCCAGATATCGGGAAGTCGGCTGTCGATCTGGCTCGGAATACCGATCTGCAGGCCCTTTTTGTAGAACAGTGAGCCCTGTGGAACCGGTTTGCCGCGGTTCGCCACGACAAAGGGAAAGCGCTTTCCATCGTGATAAACCCGGCCCACCTTTCCGTCTTTGACCACAACGAAGGCAAGAGCTTCCGGGTGGTAAGCGGCGTAGGCTCTCGCCATGGCTTCCTTGCTGACCCCGAACCGCTCAGCCAATTCAAACACGTGCTCGAGGCTAGGGGAGGGATGTCTCTTGAAGGCATCGCGCAATCTGGGCGGTGGCATCAGGATCAGCGAAGAGAACCGATTTGCTTCGACCTCCATTTTAGCCCGGCGATCCCCTTCCTTTGCGGAAAGCGTCCGAAGGTCTGCTTTCGAACACAGGAAATGGCCATCCTTGTCGGGGACATGGTTGGCGATGAGGAAGTGGCCAAGTTCGTGCCCGATCGTGAACCGCCGCCGGGGCTCGCTAACCCCCTTTTTGACCAGGATGATCCCACGGCTGCGGTTCGTATCTGTGATCAGCCCGCCTTCGAACCCGTCGGTTTTCAGTTCCGCGATCTCTTCGACCTCGAGCTGTAGTGCGAGCTCCTCAATCGGAACGGGCAGAGGAAGACTGGGCTCATGCTTCAGGATCAGGCTGACCAGCCCTTCGGGCGATCCGGTATCGGCCAAGTCCATCCGCACGACGTCCATTCACTTCCCCTTTGGTTTCAGCCGGGCCATCAGCACCTGGATTGTCTCCCGATCTTCAGGGCTTAGCGACTTCAAATCCCTGTACATCGCGACCAGGCCAGGTTCCTCATCTGCCCCCTGCGGATTTTCTCCGACGAGATCGGCAATCGCAATGCGAAAATGATTGGCCAACTTGGTCAGAAGCTCGATCGATGGATTGGTGCTGCGTCCGGTTTCAAGATCGTAAATGTGTGTTTTGGACGCTCCGATCGCGTCTGCCACGTCCTGCAGCGACTGGCGGTTTTTTCCCCTGAGTTCTTTGAGCTTGGCAGCCAAAGACATGTTCATAGCGCTCCGTTGAATCACTGAAGGCGCGTGCACTGGTGTGCCGCGCCGTTCGGTTAATCGGTACAAAATTATAGCACAGGGGTTGACGAATACAAGCGTTCGATCTATCTGTACAAAAGAATAATCATCTATCTTACGCGACAGTCACTGCCACAGGAGGCACGCATGTATCACGATCAGCGGCTTATCATGCGGGACGGAATGCTCATCGGTGCGCTTGAGCGGATGTGCGCGACGCTCGAGATTTCCCCGAGCCAAGCCGCACTCGCCAAGGAGCGCTATGACGGCGTCGGTGAATGGCTGGCTGGTTCAGACGACCCGCTGCTTAAGCTGATGGGGATCTTTCTTCAAGGGTCGACTGCGATCGGGACGACGGTCAAGCCGATCGGTAGCAATGAACACGACGTCGACCTTGTCGCCCATGCCCCTGGTCTCGGCGACTGGGTCGAGCCGGTGGCATTGAAGAGGGCGATCGGCGACCGGTTGAAGGCAAACGGCCACTACAAGCCGCTGCTCGTCGAAATGGCGCGCTGCTGGCGGCTCGTATACGCCAACGAATTCCATATGGACATTACGCCGTCTATTCCAAACCGGGCCTGCAACATGGGTGGCGAACTCGTTCCCGACCGGGCCCTGAAGATTTGGAAGCCGTCCAATCCGAAGGGTTATAAGGCACTGTTCCTTGAGCGCGTCAAGCTCGCGCCCCGCTTTCGGGTGACGAAGAGCCTCCACACCCAGGACAGGGCGCGCGCCGACATCGAGCCTTATCCTGACCAGGTCCGTTTCAAGGGCCTGCTGCAAAGGGTCGTGCAAATCTTGAAGCGCCACCGTGACGTCTTCATCTCCGTCAACGAGGTTGATCAGTCCTTGTCGCCGATCTCAGTTCTGGTGACGACCCTGGCCTCCCAGAGTTACGAATACTGCGTCAGAACTTTCACCTACGACACGGAGCTGGATCTGCTGTTTGACGTGATCCGCCACATGGCGGACTTCATCGAAGCGCGCACCGTGAACGGTCGGATGCATTGGTTCGTCTGGAACGAGACGACCAAGGGGGAGAATTTCGCAGAGAAGTGGAATGCTGACCCGAAGCGCGCTGAAGTTTTCTTCACCTGGCACGCTCGCGCGCTCAGCGACATCAGCCGACTGAAGGATGCCGAGGGGCTGGACGGTCTCAAGCGGCATCTCGGCGACGCATTTGGTTCTGGTCCGGCCAAGGCCGTCGTCGATGCGATCACCAATGATATCTCTGCCTCCCGGCGGGCCGGAACTCTTGCTGTGGCGCCTCGCGTCGGCCTTGTCACGGGCGTTGCCGCAGCCACCGCAACGCCCGTGCGCGCCAACACTTTCTTCGGACGGTGACCATGCACTATCCCGATCCAAAGCCGTTAACGGCCGCGCAGCAGTTTCTTCTCCTGACGAAGAACCCGCTGTCGGAGGGAAGCGGTGAACTTGGCTCGGGATGCTTCAGATGGCATTACAAGGCCTCACCAACCCCTTTGTCGCGGGTCTATGACGCCCGGCTGGAGTTCGCGGCAAATCGATCGCCGCGGGTGTTCATCGACAGTCCTGACCTGACGCTGCTGTCAGGCGGTGACACTCTCCCGCATGTATACGACCAAAAGCCGCCTCGTCTTTGTCTGTATCTGCCGCGCACCTATGAGTGGCTACCATGGATGCGGCTCGACCAGACCCTCGTTCCATGGACATCGCTCTGGTTGTTTTATTTCGAGGACTGGCTAACGGAGCGAGAATGGCGGGGTGGGGGAGAGCACCCCGAGCCTCGTGACGTTGAGCAGCGGATAAGCCGAAGCCGCCTGCAGCGGCGGCATGCACCCAGGCAAAGGATTGAGTAGATGGCCAAGTCGAAGGTTCCTGAGAAGATCCAACGTGCCCTGTGGGCTCGCGCCGCAGGCCGCTGCCAATATCGCGGCTGCAATTGCGAACTCATCGGTGACCTCCTCTCGGGGAAGGAGGACAAGATGTTCGGGTTTGTGGCGCATATTGTCGCCGACTCTCCCGGAGGTGCCCGTGGCCATCTGACCCACTCGGTGCTTCTGGCGAAAGATCTCTCCAACCTGATGCTGCTTTGCGCGAAGTGCCATCGTTTGATCGATGACGAGGCCCCAGACGATCATCCCGAGGAACTTCTTCTGCGCATGAAGGAGGAGCACGAACGACGAGTGCGACTGGCGAGCGGCATCCAGGCTGATCGCGCCTCGCATGTCGTCCGTTTCGGTGCCAATATAGGTAAGAACGAAGCTCTGGTCGCCAGGGACGATATCTTTGCATCGATGCTGCCGGACCGCTCTCCCGCCTCCTTCGAAACCATCGACCTCGAAATGCTGGGCCTTTCGCTCGATGACGCCGACCAGAATTTTTGGCAGATCCAGCAGAGCAATCTCCAGCGCCAGTTCTCCGACAAGATTAGAGGGCGGATCGAGCGTCAGCAGATAACCCACGCGAGTGTCTTCGCGCTTGCTCCCCAGCCCCTTTTGATCGAACTCGGACGTCAGCTTTGCGATATCCTGCCAGCCGACGTCCATCAGCGTCATCGCGAACCGTCAACCTGGAAATGGCAGAACGACGCGCCACCGATTGAATATCAGACAACAATGCCGGCGAAGCTCTATCCGACTGTCGCGCTCATCCTTGGTCTCAGCGCCTCGATTGGGCAGGAAAGGATCACTTCCGTTCTTGGAGAAGAGACCGCCATGTGGTCGATGACAACGGCTTCGCCGCACAACGATATCATGCGCAGCCCGGCAGATCTTGCCCGTTTCCGCCAAGAACTCCGGCGGCTGTTCGACACGATAAAGGCAGCGCATGGGGAAGACGTCACGATCAATTTATTTCCCGCTCTGCCCGTCTCAGCGGCGGTAGAAGTCGGGCGCGTGTGGATGCCGAAGGCGGACCTGCCGCTACAGATATTTGACCAAAACCGTCAGATCGGCGGCTTCGTGTCTGCGCTTCGGATTGCGTGAGCGGCAGGCACGCTTTCGACCGCGTCGAAATCTGTCGAAATGAAAGGCGAAGTTCAAAAGTTCGCGATGCGAAACACCCATAGGGGCACAGAGAGAAGAATATGACGAAACGAGCTGTGTTGTTGTTCGGGGCAGGAGCCTCGGTGGAGTATAAGGCACCGTCCACGGCGGCGATCACTGCCAAAATAGAACGGCGGGTGATGGCTGACGATTGGATGAAGGCATGCGGTGGAGACACAGCGTACCAGGCTATTAAGAACCGCCTCCAAAGCTACCTGCAGCGGCCGGACGATGTGAATTTTGAGCAGATCTACCACTGTGCGCATGAACTGAGCTATTCGTTCCCCCATACCGAAGGCGCGATGAACGAGTTTCGCCCGCTCCTTCCGGCGTTCACTACGCTGACGGAGCCATTGGATGCCCGGGCTCTTCGGGCGCTGTGCGGAAAAATCACCGACGTCATCTACAGCCAGTTCTCGGCCGCCTGCGATGGCAACCCTCTCTCCTTGGCGCCTCTCTCCGCATTCATTGAGAAGATTCGTCGGACCCATATTACGCGGATCTACACGACCAACTACGACGACTTCATCCTTCAGGCGGCGCCAGATCTCTACACGGGCTTCGCCAATGTAGCGGCCGCCGGTCCGCAGCAATTTGAATTGCGGAAGTTCTGGGAACGAAGCGATGACGCGAGTGTCTTCTATCTGCATGGTTCGGTCCACCTCGGGTTCCCGCATCCGATGCCTCAGGGAAGTGAGATCGGTGACCTCTACTGGTTCCATGCGCGCGACGAGGCGCGCAAGCACGCGCGTTTCGACGGCAGCGACGTGTCACGGATGGATGGAACGCAGATCATGCGGGCCTCGGTCGTAACGGGGCTGGACAAGCTTTCGCGACTGCAACAGCGCCCGATGTCCCACTATTACGCGGGACTGGCTGCCGATCTCATGCGCGCGGATATCATCTACGTGATCGGCTCCGGTCTCACAGATCTTCACCTGAATAGCTGGCTGCACGAAGCCCGTTCGCTCAGCCCGGCCGTTCCGCTGCTGTTCGTCGACTACTGGAACGGCCACTTCCTAGAGGCGACAGCGTTTGATGCCCACCGCAAGGAAATTCTCCTGTTCCATGAGCTCCGCGTTCATGCGAAGGGACCATATGGCGGGGTGCGGGTTGGTGAGCACTGGACACTGTCCCCGGATGGGATGTCGGCTATCTGGGACAACGGGTTTCAAAGCTTCCTGGCGGCGCAGGATGAACTTGACGACGTTCTGATCCGCCTGAAATGTAAGACTTAGATCCAGAACGGTCGGTTGCTGTCATACAAAATTTTGTATATGGTCGCCGCAACTAATCAACGGTCATGAGGACCCCAGTGCAAGTACAACTCCGGCAGTTAAAGGGCTCGTGGACGCTTGGTTACGCGTTGCACAAGCACACGCTTTCGAGCGTGTATGTCGGAGATGACCAGTATGGCCATCCTCAATTCGATACCACCAGATCCGAGCCGGGCGACGCGCTCTTCAAGCTCAAATACCGTGGCGATTGGGGACAAGCGCCCCTAATCGCCGAGCAAATTCGCGTTTCTTTGCTTCCGCTTTTTCCGGCGATTGGTCTGATCGTTCCGGTTCCCGCTTCCACCATGCGACAGCGGCAACCGGTAGAGGAGATAGCAACGGACCTAGGCAAGGCGGCGAACATTCCGGTCTTCAAGACCATTGTTGTGAAAGCCGCTGCCCCGGAAGGCGCTGCTCAGCTGAAAAATCTCAATACGCGCGAAGAGAAAGATGCGGCACTCGCCGGACGGTTTTCGATTCATCCGGCCATCACCAACCAAGGCAAGTGGAACGCCCTGGTCGTTGATGATCTGTTTGACACCGGTGCCAGCATGGACGCCGTGTGCAAGATCCTGAAGACTTATGATAAAATCAGCAACGTCTATGCTGCGGCTGTCACCTGGAAGTAATGCCATGACCACTGTTTTCATTGCCGGATCCATCGCCATCAGCAAGCTTCACCATCTGGTCAAGGAGCGGATCCAGAAGATAATCGATGGTCGTCTCGATGTTGTGGTTGGCGACGCGGACGGCGCCGACACATCCATTCAGCAGTGCCTCACCGAGCTTGGGGCCGCGAGCGTGACGGTCTATTGTAGTGGCGATCGGCCTCGCAACAACATCGGACGCTGGCCCGTCAAGAACATATACCCGAAGGCAGCGCCCGGCAGCAGAGCATTCTACACCGCAAAGGACGTTGAGATGTCGCGCGCAAGCGACTATGGGCTGATGATCTGGGACTGCAAAAGTACCGGCACCCTGAGCAATGTTATCGAACTGATAAATCAGCAGAAAAAGTCCGTTGTATTCGTAAACAAACGACAGGAATTCGTGACAGTTTCTGACGGGCGAAGCCTGGAGACACTTCTATCGTTTATGTCGGATCACGCGCGAATGAAAGCCGATGAGAAAATCGGTCTGAATTCCAAGATATCGTCCCTCGCCCAAAGCGCATTCTTGCTGGATGACGATCAGAACCGGAAACCTTCCGTTACGCCGGAAGCCACACCGGATGCAGGACACGACGACCAACAAGCAGCAAATATGAAGTTGCGCATGGCGTTGATCCAGGCGATTGAGGCGCACGTGAAGGCGCAAGGCTGGACCCAGGCAGAGGCCGCTCGCATGTTGGGTGTCACTCAGCCCCGCATGTCGGATCTGATCCGTCACAAGGCCAGTGTCTTTGGTCTGGATTCGCTCGTCAACATGGTGGAGGCGGCCGGTCTGCAGATCGAGGTGCGTGTGGCGGCGTAGCAAAACATCGTGCTGGAAGCTGCTGGGCTAGCGGCGCCTCTCTCCTCTTTGAGGGGAAGGTTTGGAGTTCGGTCAGGCCTTCCGCAACTCCTGTGTCGATCACGCGTACGGTAGGCTATTAGTCCCATGGAATCAGCGCCCATGGGCAACCGCTCGTTCCGCCCGGATGATCGCCAAGACGCTTGAGATGAAGCCGCAGTCGGCGCTCCGGATCGTCGGCGAGTTCGGTCTGCGCGGAGGTTTCCGGGGGATTATATAGTTGGACAATGGCGTCCCGCGACGCCGAAAAGAAAGTTGCCTGCGCTATCGACAGAATTGGGTGCAGCAAAGTGCGAAAACCATACCTTAAAGCGAGGCAAAAGCGATCACTATGTAACGGCAAGCATTTGACTTTATTATGCCGCGGCCGCGCTTGGGCAAATCGGTAACGCCACGATTTACCCAGAAACCGCAACCAGGGGCAGGACTCCGTCGGCCGGACGATAGTTCCACTCTACTCCTTCTTGCCCCAAGCCTTGCAAACTCAAGATGCCACAAGGCAGGTTTCGGGACGCGACCTTTCGGCGCAGAAATTCGGCTTGAGCGCGATCATGCGTGGAAAGAAAGACTTGGTATCCACGATCAGCTACAAGATTGCAGATGAAATCCGCGAAGGCGGCAGCATGAATTGCGTCATTGTGCTGCAGCGGATCGTCGAGAACCAAGCCACGCCAGCGCGACCAGGGGTATGTCAGGCTGGCAGCGCACAACATGCTGACCGAAAGCGCCGCCATCTGTCCTTCGCTATGCACCAGCACGGGATCGATCTGCCCGACTTCGGCCGGAACCTCCCCATCCTTTGTGGCGCTTTGTTCGACACGGCGATTTCGGACATGCTGGTCGATGCCGACCCTTGGATCGCAAAGAATTGCCCGGCTTACCGATTTCATGAGATTGGCAAGCGGCTTCATATAATTTGCGTTGAATTCGGCGACCTCGTCGAGAATCTCCGAACTCGCGACTTGAGCGATGTCTTTCGCTTCCTGTGTAGCGTCCGCAAGCCGCGATTTTGTATCGATCGCCGCCTGTACCTCGGCGCGAAGCTGTGGTCGGTCGCTATTTGGCGCCCCGCTGACCGCTGCCCGGAGGTTTTCCAGAGCTATAATGTGATTTTCGACAAGGCTTTTCGCCGTTCTTCCGTCGCGCAACCGTTTCAGAAGATCTTCTGCTTCACTCACTTTCGCCCGCGTCGCCGTGGAGCTTATCGTCAGGGACTTCAATCGGTCGGCGTCAGGTTCGTCGGAGCCGTCGAAATTCAACCTGCGCCACGCTTCGATCGCTTCGCTTTTCCGTTGGGACGCTGCATTAATCAAAGCGGCGCCTTGCTGTTTGCGAACGGTCGCCGCAGTCGCCGAAACGTCCAGAGAAGCAAGGTCCTGCTCAACGGCCTCGCGGTCCGATGACGCTTGCTCGCTCGCCGCTTCCTTGGCCAAAAAAGCCGTTTCCGCGAGACCCAATGCGTCCAAAAGCTGATCTCCACGTAGTGAGCCTGCACCGAAAGCCTGATCATATTGAGCGACGGACGTAGAGATTGTCTCAAGCGCCTTCGCCGCAATATCCTGCTCATGGGTGGCTGTCGTAAGCTCGGCTTGCGCTTGATCGCGGCGCCGAACAGCGGCCGAGTGGGCTCCTCCTGACGCAAACAGGGTCCCGGATAGTTTGTTTCGCCAATACCACTTACGCTGCCTCAGCCACGCAATATCCGCGGCGCTTTTCGCAAGCTGGTCATGACGGCGCTTTGCCGTGACGGTGTCGCCGGTCAAACCTGCGCCAAACACCCTGGCCTCGAGGTCAATGTTTGCCTGCTCCTCCAAACGACGCTCGTCGTGCAGATCATTGCGCCGCAGCTCGAGCGCGCGAAGTTCGCCCAGCTTATCCTTCGCCAAATCCCGTTGCCGCGTCAGACCGATCACCTGCGATTCCTGCGCAAGCACGAGCGGTGCCAGCCGTTCAGCGGCCCCAGCCGCGCGGCGCTTCAGTTCTCCTTCGATGTCGAAGTGGGTGGCGCAAACAGGGCAATCACAGGACTCGTGCGTCAAATTTGCCGCCACGCTCGCAACAGCGCTCGACATCGCAGTTACAGTCGTTCTGAGTTCGGCGAGAATCTTCTCTTGCCCTTCGACAAGCTCATCGAATGATGTCAACTCGCCATTGGCCCGCGCGATATCGTCATTGAGATTCGGGCTAGAAGCGTCCAGCGCTTCGATAGACGACCGTAGCTCGGCAATCCTCGCATCCCGTGTCATCCAAGCGAGAACGTACTCCCGCTCGGATTGCGCAAGTTTGACACGCTCGTCCAGCCGGCCGACATCACCCTCGATGCGGCGCACAATCTGCAGGCGGCGTTCAAGCGACGATAGTTCCCTTGCCTCGCCCTCTAACTTGGAGCGAGCATTTACAACGTCGGCGTCAGCCGTCTCCTTTCTCTGAGCAAGCAGAACGGCAGACTGGAGTGCGTCCTTCAAACCTTTCAGACGGTCACGCAGGTCTCGGGCATTCTTCGCAGCCAGCCGGCTCGCATTTTCGCCGTCACTTGCCTCGGAAAGCGCTGCCTCAAGGTCTTGGCGCTTCGCCGCAAGGGAGGTAATATGAGCGTCGATAGCTGCGGCGGCCCCCTCCAATTCCGAACATTGGCGGGACGCGTCCTCCCAGGCAGCGAGCGCCTCGTTTCCGGATGTAATGTTGGTCGCCAAGATTCGAGTTTCATCGCGTAGCGCGTTCAGTCGGGCTTCGAGGCTTCCGATCGTCCCGTCAGCGAAAGCAGAGATCAGCGACGCCGGTCCAGTTCCAGCAGCTTCCTCCAACAACTGGGAGATTGCCTGTGCGAGTTGCGTTGATGCCTCGTCATTGAGGGCGCCGACGCTCGTGAGACCGGACCACAGGCTTGCCTCCGTATTGAGGAGGTTGCGAAGAGCGGACACCTCTTTGTTGAGTTCGTCGATGCGGTCGGAAAATGCACGGCTGGCTTTAGTATTTCCCTTTCCGTGCAGCGCCTTGGCGATCTCTTCGACCTGTTTGCTTTGAGCGGCCTCCTTTAGGATATCAAAGCGTTCCCCAGGTTCTCGATTGGTCAAACGCGACTTCGTCGATTGTCCGAGAAAGTGTGTCAGCAGCAAATAGCTCGACAGTTCGGAAATGTTGCGATCCCAACCCTCGTCCCGCAGGAACTCCGCGATATCCGGGATCGTGCCGGCAACGGTAGACTTTGTTGCTCTCGAAGATGACAAAGTGCGCGAGAGGCTATTGCCGCCCGAGAACTCTAACCTGACGCTGGTCGGACCTGGAGCGCCCACGCGCCAGCGGCACAAGTAGCTGCCGACTTTCTTAACCCCGTCCGCGTCCCGGAAATGGTCGATCTTGTCGGTCAGCGCCCATTCGAGGCCATCGAACATCGACGACTTTCCGATACCATTGCTGCCGTGAACGACGAGCACGCCAGGTCCGTCCGGAAGACCGATGTCCAGGCTCTTGAAAGTCCGGTACTGTTCAAGCCGAATGCGATTGAGATAAACGCTGCTCATTTGGACGCCTCTCTGGCTTGAACGAGCTCGGTAACTAGGCTTTTGGCGTCATCCTTCAGCTGGTCCGCCTTGATCACCCATTGCTGAGCGACCTTCTTTTCCAGCCCATGCTTTTCGAGAATGCGCTCTGCCAGCTCGTAGGTTTCATCAAGGGGGGCGTCACTGACAGAGCCTACATTCGCCCATGGCATTGCCAAGAAAGTCCTGGCGAGGAAGGTGTTGAAGGACCCCTGCACATCAGTCTTTTTCGGGATCCAAACGACCTTCCTGCAGACAGTCTCATCCCGTTCTAGAAGATCGACCAGTCGCTTCCAGTCGCCTGATGGCGTCGGCGATGTCGCACAGAGGAACAGATGAGCGTTGATAACCTCGCGTTCCAACATGAATGAGCGAGCCACGACCATCTGTGCATGGAGTTTCTTCAGCGCCAGTTTTACTTGATCGGGCGAGTCGAGCGCTATCGGGGCAATGACAACAGGATAATCTCCGAGCCGAAGTCCGAATAGACCGTCGAGCCGCTCGACATTAGGCTGGGCTGGGCGGCTCCGGAAGTTCGGTGAGGTGAAATCGGCAACCTCGTCGGCTCGCCAGTGAAGCGTTTGGGCAGCGTCAACCAGGAGTGATTTTAGAATCTCAGGTGTCATGCAAGCACCCTTTCACGGTCGTCGTCCTGGCGCCTTCGCCATTGGCCGAATTCTTCCTCGACAGCTTTTCGCCATGTCGAAAGATCTGTGTTCAATGCAGATCGCCAATTAAGATCGTTGCGAACGATGGCCGGTCTTATCCGGCGGGCCACGCTAAGGCTTAGGCCTGGGTCCCCCGCATTGAGCACTGTATCATCCGGCCCGGTGACCTGAACTTCGGCGCTTCCGGACAGAATCAGTGCGTCGACATCCCATTGTTCGGGTCGGCTCCAATCCGTCAATAAGTTTCCGCCAAGGATTTCCGTGGCCGCCGACCCCAACGCCAGTCCGTCCACGTCGAAGGTCAAATTCCCCCTTTGAACCCCCGCTGGCTTGAGAGGCTCTCCCAGATGTGTGGCGAGGATAAGGACCAAAGCGCTTGCCATTCGCTCCACCGTGCTCGCGTCTCCGTCCCAAGGGTCAGCTTTGATGGTGCCGATGCTGCCCAGCCAGGCCAAGAAGTCGTGGCGAAGAGCTGGTGACGCGTCGAGAGTCGCGTGCCAATCATCCCACGTAGCAAGCGTTGCTTGCAGGACATCCTGAGCGATGTGTCCAAGCCCGAAACATTTGCCGGTTACTTTGGTCTTCGATAGCATGACGTCCAACTGGCGGACGAGTGACGCATCAATGGACTCGCTGATGCAAAAACTACCAACCTCGCAATAGGGATAACGTGACGAACTGGAGTGGGCAACCGGCGCAAACGGCAGCGTTGCCTGCCAGCTCGATTTCACGAGCGCGCCGACACTCAGCGATATTTTTCCACCGCTTGCTTTGCTCAATCTCACAAAGTCATCGGCCTTAACCCGATCCATCGGTGCATCCATTTGGATCGTGATCGACACCGGCGCGGTTTCACACTGCTCGACGAGTTCTCGAAGTGCGATCTTGCCACGCTCCACCAAACTCTGTGTCGCCCTATCCCAGCCGATGATGATAGTTGATGCTTCATGGGCGGTCTGGCCAGCGAGCTGCTGTTTTACCGCACCATCCGCCAATTTTGCCAGATGCCGCTCGTAGAAGAATGTATAAGTCTCTGCGTTCAGCGATGGAGGGACAAGGAGATCAGGATGCGTCTTGAACCTTTCCATATATGCCGCTTCAAACGCCTCGAACAGCTTTTCGGCTGGAAGATACCGTGCCTTTTTGTCGGGGCCATGGCGCAGAATAACGTGGTTGAATCGTTCTGAAAGCGGCGTGCCGGCAATCGATATCCCAACCGCTTCTAATCCGTCATCGTGCTTTATAACGTCCGAAATTTTGCCGGCGCTGCGACGCACGTTGACGCCCGCCTGTCGAGCAGCCGCCAGCACTGCAAAGACCATGCATTGATTGAGTTGTGCTGCGCGGCCGAACGAGAGGAGTGGCCCGCTCGTATTGATGGTCAGCAAACGGTCCCGGCGCAGGAGAGGCGTCAGACTATCGAGAATTCCACGCTCAAGCAGTACTTTGTGGAGTTCGCCCTCGTACAAAGGTTCGAGGTCGGCTTCTGAATTCTTGTCTTTATGGGCTGCCAGGACGGTTGCCCTCAGTACGCCCTGACCAAAATAGTTCAGAAAGGTCTCGGTGAACTGCACATGCTCAAACCCTTTTATCATCAGATTGAGAATGTCCGTCAGCGCTCCATCGCCATTGCCGCTCACGAGATAACTGGCAGGCGCGTTAGGCTCTACCGCTGCTGTACCAACGCCTCTCTGCTTCCAATAGTCATAGATGTCGGCAGCCCCGGCTTTCTTTTCCTCGCCAAAACCCATGGCCAGAATTACTTGCTTTACAACATAGCTTGAGCCGTTATCGAAGGTCAGCCTCCACTCCGATCCCTCCGGGGCGAGGCTCGTAAGTCTGTGCCGCTCTTTCCAGAATAGTTTTTGCTGCAGTCGCGCCCTGTGGCCGTGAAATTCTTGGACAAGCTTGGCCGCGACAGCACCCCCAGTTTCCAGCTCCCAGTTGAGGAAGGGCAGGGCGGCGTCTCGTTCAAGTGATCCAAGGGACGGCCATTCATAGATGTGAGGGTGAAGAAGCCGTGGCGAATCGCTTTGCAGCTGCAGCACCTCGTCGGCGGGATCGAACAAGGTCACGCGGCAATCGAGCAACGCCAGCGCCAAAGCACAGGTCACGCCCGCCGCGCCCGCCCCGACAACTGCAATCGAACCGTTTGTATCGGCCATACCGCTCTCGTGCATCGCTCTCACCAGCTGAAACGCACGAACTTGTTGCGAATAAAATGTGATACGGCGGTCAAACGTGCCGACGAAGTAAAGACCCTCTACGCCAGGTATCGTCGCGGACGTCATCCAGTTATTGAGATTGTCTTCAGCCAAATTCATGCGCGCACTGGTTCAAGTTAAATGAAAGCGTACGCGCACGTCAAAGACGCTGCTCCCCGCCATGATGTTTCGACGCAACTCGAAGTTTCACTGATGTCTTGGCAGTAAATTGGGCGGGATGCAATCTCGGGAGCACAAAACTGATTGGAGTAGAACACCCACGCGAACACGGCTTCCTTGGCGCATCGCGTTGCCGCCTCTTCGCTTCCGAGATGCGCATTGTCTGGACCGAAATGCGAGCTACGCGCATACCGCAGACTGAACCCGTCTCCCTGCATTTATTCGTACGGCAATTCTCCGAAAAGACCGATCATGAGATCGCCGCACAATACCTTGAAGGGGATCTCGACGTACTGACTTGGATGTCTCGGCTTGGCAGGACCATCATTCGGAGCGTTTCGCGTATGCCCTTTAACATGCTCACCGTTTTCTTTGATGAACGGCAGAATCACCAAGCGACCGTGGTTGGCAGAAACGATGGTCCCTTCAGTCCAAAGGGTGGTTCCGTCATCGGATTGTCCGCTATTCGTCGTCTTGACCTGCCAGCCGACCTGACCGTGTTGCTCATACCAGAAGACAACCCCGCCACAGACGAGCACCTGCTCGCCGCGTGCAAGGGCTTCGTCAAGGAGCTGACGAACGCTAGCCAGCTGCAACAGTTTATTGGCGCGGGGAAGCAGAATTTGGCGAATTTTGGCCTTTACCTCGCCCCAGTGTTCCGTCGGGTTCAGATCAAACCCGGATGCAATCTTCGATCGCTCGATAAGTGTGGCGCCACGCTTGTGAAGGGAACCGTTCGCCAGCACGTCCCAGAAGCCCCTCATAAGATTTGCCCATCGCAAGCCTTTCGCGCAGCTCGCCGACGCGAATACCAGTCACGTAGGGAAACGCAGCCAAAGCGACCGCCAGAGCTTGCCGAAACGGTTCAGCCCTCTTGGTGAGCTGCAGCTCTGACGCCAGGGGGGCCGGCACCGCGGATTTGCGCCGCTTCGCTTCGGTGAGCATGAGCGCCTCCTCAGAATGCAATCGTTCTTTCGCCTGGAGGGCCTTTAATGTCTTCATCTGCAGTGAACGTCGGAGATCCTCGTCAATCGGGGTTATCTGCAGGTCTGCAGCATAGCGCGCATTCAAACTTGCGCTCGCCGCGAAGGCAGCATCGGCATCTGAGTGACGGTCAAGTTTAACGCCACCGTCTGTAGTTGGAATCCTGCGGTCCCGCCACTTCGGCGCACCTACCTGACTGACTGCGAGTTCGTGCATTTCCCAAAAACCATTGAGGGGATCGTGGGTCGGCCAGACTGCCAGAATGGTGTCAAAATCCCGCTTGCTATCTCCCCATTTCATAGTGCACTCCGTCGCGTGTCATCCAGGCGTCAGGTTCCCACCGACGGTCGATCTTCACAGGATGGAAGAGTCGGATCGCGATTGAAAGTCCAGTCGAACACTTTCCAGTTGTTTTCCCAGGTTCTCCTAACAGGTTTTCGTAGAACTATCACCGGCTGGATGCTCAAGACCCGACGTGTTTCGCTAACATGCTGAAATTCCACGCGGTCCATGCAGGTGGGCGGTTCTAATCCCATCAAGGCGAAGACGATCCTATTGCCCCGATCTTGCCTTTTCGACGAGACCGGGGATTTGATTTCACAGGACGCTAACGTTCTCAGCCTTCGACTTTCCCATCTTCCGGTCTTGGCCCAACTCGTAGCTGACCTTCTGGCCATCCGCCAGGGAAGCGCCGAAGAGCATTTACCGTTGGACTGGCGCCCAGCAATGCGTGCTTGGTCCATGGCCATGCGGGAAGACGCAAACCGAGAGCATCGATTCAAGGATTTCACAGGGCCGAAAACGTTGATTGTGAAGCGCCGGTCGTCGACCACCAAGGAACTCGCGATGTGAACTTTGGCTCGTGATGCCAAGAGGACCGTCCAGGAAAAGCGTGGTCGGTCTGTCCGGTTTACTGGGAGAAAAGCTGAGCCTCGATCGCGGCTTGTCGAGCACCGACCATACCCGGACAATCTTGCCGCCCTTATATTGGTAAAAGACGTTTTCGCAGAACGACACGCGGTGGCCGTTGACTGGAAGGCCGAGAAACTCGCCGGTTGGGCTGATGTCAAATTCGAGGCGGCTCGCCACCGTATTGTCGTCGCAGACCAGGATGTCGATTTTGTAGTACAAGTCTGGGATCTCACGAGCCTCTTTCTCCCGCGCCTGTCGATACGCATCAAGTCCGACGATCTCCCCATTGTAGGCGACCTCGGTACTGACGTAGTTTGCCAGATTGTCCCAGTCCCGGGTGTTCAGGCAATCAATGTATTCTTGATACAACTCCGAAAGTGGGGAAGTCATCTCGTTCATCCTTGGGCTTCAGTTGATCTGCTCTTGGACCCTGAGGATAGCGCGCGCGAACTCCTCGGGTTGCTCCTGTGGCACGTTGTGTCCGGCGCCAACGACGCGATGCTCGTGGAACCCGACAAACATTTTTGCATGGTCCGACGTCCCTCCGGGCTTCAGGGGGTCGTATCACGAAGTTGGTACCCAACTCGACCTGAAGCAAAAGCAGAAGCTGGTCCACATCGCTATTGAAGCGGTCGCACCTCGCTTGCGTCCAGAGACTTGGATCAGGTGGATACAATGGGTTGAGGTAGCTAAGATATTCTTGATCAAGACGGTTGATGAGCGAGTGAACGTTGCTTGGCAATAAAAGCCGGGGGGAAGTGCGACATCCCCTTGAAGGTCATACACGGTCGCATCAAGCGGTCCGACGCCCAATTCGGATTGGGTAGCATCATCACCCGCCCACAAACAGCCGCCAGCCCCAAAATCAAAGAAGAATCGTAGTGTGCCCTTTGTCATGGTGGGAATAGTCATGTTTTAAGAAATGTCCGCAATTGGCGCATTGTAGCCATCTCTATCACAGCGGTATTACTCGAAACGGCAATACGCGCATGCTCAAGGTGCGAGGCAAACAACGCAGCGCTGACGGCATTTGTTTTGTTAACATCCACCTTAAGCGACCATTCAGGTGACATAAATTGCAATCTTACTGACGTTCCGATCATCTTCAGACGAAACCGGTTTGGCGAGATGCAACGAGGCGAGGTCGAATTATGGTGAGCCCACGGGAAATCCAATTCTATATTGGCGGAGAATGGCAAGAATTCGCCGAAACAGTTCATTTGCCCGTCGTGGATCCGGCCTCGGAAGAAATCGTGGGATATATTGCTGCGGGCGATGCTCATCATGTCGACCAAGCAGTTGCCGCGGCACGCAAGGCCTTCCCTGCATTTTCTCAATCATCTGTGTCAGAAAGACTCGCTCTGCTTAGCAGGATGCATTCGCTCCTCCTGGAAAGAGCGGATTCGTTTGCGGAAACCCTCGTCAATGAGATGGGAGCAGCGATTTCGTTCGCGCGGGCTTCTCAGGTTCCTTTCGCTGCCGAGCACATCCGCGTCCAGATGGAGGTTCTGGAGAAGTACCGGTTTCTGACAGTCGATGAGCACCGCGCGACCGCCAAAGAGGCGATCGGAGTTTGTGCGCTAATCACCCCCTGGAACTGGCCACTTTACCAGATCACCGCCAAAGTCGCTCCCGCTATCGCGGCAGGCTGCACCGTCGTGCTCAAGCCTAGCGAACTGTCCCCTTATAGCGCTCTGCTCTTCGCCCAGTTGATGCATGACGCCGGCGTTCCGCCAGGCGTGTTTAATCTTGTCAACGGCACTGGCGAAGCCGTCGGAGCAGCACTCGCCAGCCATCCTGACGTTGATATGATCTCGATCACCGGTTCCACCCGCGCAGGGGTACTCGTCGCGCAGGCTGCCGCACCGACCGTGAAGCGCGTGGTTCAGGAGCTCGGCGGCAAGTCGCCAAACATTTTGCTCGACGATGCCGACTTCCGCGAGGCGGTCGCGAAGGGCGTGCTCGCCGGCATGCGCAATGTGGGCCAGTCGTGCAGTGCGCCGACGCGCATGCTCGTGCCCGCAGATCGGCTCGAGGAAGTCGAGGAGTTGGCAAGCGCTACTGCGAGTGCCATCCGCGTCGGCGCCCCGCTTGATCCGGCGACCGACATGGGCCCGATTGCCAACCGTGCTCAGTTCGAGCGCGTGCAGGTGATGATCCAGGCCGGCATCGATGATGGAGCGAAGCTGCTATGCGGCGGCTTGAGCCGGCCGGCCGGGCTCGATAGGGGCTTTTTCACACAGCCGACGATTTTTTCTCGGGTGACATCCGACATGCGCATTGCTCGTGAGGAGATTTTCGGTCCCGTACTTTCGATTATGCCCTACAAGGACGAGGAAGAGGCAATCAGTATTGCCAACGACACCGTCTATGGATTGGGTGCCCATGTCCAGTCTTCAGATCCGGAGCGGGCGCGGCGGGTGGCGCTGCGCATTCGTGCCGGCCAGGTTCATATCAACTATCCCGCCTGGGATGGAGCGGCTGCGTTCGGTGGCTACAAGCGGTCCGGTAACGGCCGTGAGTATGGCGTATACGGGCTCGAAGAATATCTTGAGACGAAGTCCATCCTCGGTTATTGACGTGGCGGCACCGCCGGGTCGACCCGCCAGGGAAGCGGTTTCAGAGACTGACGAAGCATCGTCAGGAAAGCGGCAGTACGCGCACTTCGGCCGTGCCGCGATCCGAGGATGGCGACGATATCGGCCGACGGAAGCTTCCAGTCGGGAAGCACCTGCTTCAGACGTCCCCCGGCGAGGTCTTCTGCAACGGCCCATTCGGAGCGCATCATGATGCCCTGACCAGCCAGCGCCCAATCCCGAATGACGGCACCATCGTTGCTCGACATTACGGGATTAACGCGCACTGTCGCACTTTCCTGCCGTGATCCCTTAAACCGCCAGAGCGTGACATCCTCCTCGTTCTCGCGAACGACGAGACAGCGATGTCGCGCCAGATCGGCGGGCGTAGAAATGGGCGCAGCCGAAGCAAGGTATTCTGGACTTGCGCAAAGAATTCGATGGTTCGGCGCCAGTGTCGTCACCACCTGGTCCAGATGCGCGGATGCCCCAATGTGAACAACCACCTCATAACTGTCGACGATCAGCGCTGTGGGATGGTCGGACAATTGCAGGGTCGCAGCGGCGTTGTGATGCTCTCGAGCAAACGCCTCCACGACCGGGGCCACATAGCTCCTTCCAAATCCGTGAGGCGCTGCGACCCTAAGGTGCCCCCGAACCGCACCCTTCCGGTCAGCCAAGGCTTCGGCAAGGGAATCTATGGCATCGCTGACAATCACGCTGTGAGAAGCGACCAGTGAGCCCTCCTCGGTAAGGCGCAGATGGCGTCCGGACCGGTCGATCAGCCTTACCCCGACCTTCTCTTCAAGCGCACGCAGGCGCTGGGTCACTGCCGGAGGCGTCACGTTCAGCTTTCGCGCGCTTTCCGCGAGAGACTTCGACCCCGTGAGAACCGAGAAGAAAGCAAGATCGTCCGACGTGAGCATTAATCTGCACCTGAAGCGCTAATTCACTGAGTGTTAATTGCCATCTTTAGGGTTTGGCGACAAGGTAAGCTTCTGGTTGGAAATCGGATTAATTTCTAGCCCAGACGGAGCCCACCATGTGGTCAGTGCACACGGGGCCGCGGTGTGCCCCTAGACATGATGGAGAACCTGCAATGAATGCTAAAGAGCTACTCGACCACCTTGTCGCCTTTCCATCTGTCGTCGGGACTCCTAACGGCGAAATCGTGGGATGGGTGAGAGGCTATCTCGAAAGTAATGGCGCCACAGTGACTGTTTTGCCCGGCCCCGAAGGCGATCGGGCGAACCTATTCGCCACCATCGGCCCGAAAGACGAGCGCGGCTACATTCTTTCGGGCCATATGGATGTCGTTTCGGCATCCGAACCGACATGGACATCGGATCCCTTCCGCCTGCGCGCGGTGGGCGATCGGCTTTTCGGCAGGGGGGCGTCCGACATGAAGGGCTTTCTTGCCGCCGCGCTTGCCGGGCTTCCCGCTATGGCGAAGATGCAATTAAGCCGCCCGATCCACTTCGCCTTCTCGTATGACGAGGAAGCGGGCTGCCGCGGTGTACCGCACATGTTACAGCGGCTCGAAAACCTGTGCGCGCCGCCCTTGGGAGCAATTATTGGCGAACCGAGCAGCATGGTGGCGATCCGCGGCCACAAGGGAAAGGCCGCCGCCCGCATCGAGATCCATGGCACGACCGGCCATTCATCGCGCCCTGACAAAGGCCTGAACGCCATTCACGCCATGACTGCGGTGATGGACGCGACGCTGAAGACTGTCGATGCCCTGCGAAACAGTGCCTTAGACCCGAACTTTGAGCCGCCTTATTCCACCCTGCAGATCGGGACGATCACGGGCGGACGCAGCGTCAACATCATCCCGGATCTTTGCACCCTGGAACTGGAAGCCCGCGCCGTGCCTGGCGTATCGCCAGCGGTTCTTCTGGAACCCATCAAGACAACTGCCGAGGCCCTCGAGAATGAAGGTTTCCGCACCGCGTGGGAAATCAGCAGCACCTATCCGGCGCTTTCGCTTGATGCCGACGCACCGCTCGCCCGACTGTTAGAGGAACTAACCGGAGCGCCGACATTGGCTGCCGTCAGCTACGGCACCGAGGCCGGACTCTATCAGGCCGCTGGCATCGATGCGATCATCTGCGGCCCCGGGGACATCTCCCGCGCCCATCGCGCCGACGAATTCATCCGCCTCGATGAACTCGCTGCTTGCGAGCAAATGATCCTGCGGCTAGCCAAAACGCTACGGCACTGAGAGGGCGCCCCATGGTTTTCTGGTTCAATTCGGATCGAGAGAGGGGCCGGGTTTTCGCAGAGTCTTTTGCCCGTGAGTTGCCCGATCTACCTCTCGTGATGGACATTTCAGAACACGATCCGGACGAGATCCTTTACATCCTGACTTGGACTGCGCCGCCTGATCTTCATCGTTTCAGGAACCTGAAGGTCGTCTTCTCGATCGGTGCCGGTGTCGATCAATTCAAGCCAGAATCGCTTCCGCCAGACGTCATACTCGTCCGCATGGTCGAGGACGGTATCGTGCGGATGATGCAAGAATATGTCACGCTCGCCGTGCTCGCCCTGCACCGAAAGTTGAAGGTCTATATCGAACAGCAGGCTGATGCCGCCTGGCTCCCGCTTCCTGTGCGGCAAGCTGGCGAGCAGCGGATCGGCATCCTTGGCCTTGGCATGCTCGCCCAAGCCGTTATTGAGCGACTGAAACCCTTCGGCTTTCCGCTTGCCGCATGGAGCCGCTCAAAACGACAAGTGGATAGTGTTGATTGCTATCACGGCCCGGACGGGCTCATGCCGTTCCTTGCCCGCACCGACATCCTGGTCTGTCTCCTGCCGCTGACCCAAGAGACGCAAAGACTACTCGACGCTGGGGTCTTCGCGGCCCTCCCAGCGGGCGCGGCACTCGTCCACGTCGGGCGCGGCGCGCAACTCGATCATGACGCTCTCATTGCGGCTCTCGATGATGGACAACTGTCAGGTGCGGTCATCGATGTCACTGAACCTGAGCCCTTGCCTTCAGAACATGGTTTCTGGAGGCATCCGAAGATCATCCTTACGCCGCACATCGCAAGCGTCACGCAAGCAAAGACGGCGGCCGGCGCCGTCATCGACAACATCAAACGGCTTCGCGACGGTCTTGACCCGATCGGGCTCGTCGATCGCGACCGCGGTTATTGAAGCTACAACCAGGAGAGCAAGGAGAAAACATGTCCCTCCTCAAGACCATAGTACCCAACAGCACCGAAGCGCCTCGCGAGTCCAAGCCGGGGCCGGAACGCTTCATCTCCGGCGATCCTTCTTTCAAGAGCTGGCCCCAAGACGTTGCGCGAGACGACATGATTCACACCGGCGTCTGGGAAGCGACACCGGGGCTGACGCACTCCGTCAAGGGAGAGACATTCGAATTCTGTCACATCCTTCAAGGCGTCGTGGAAATCACCCCGGACGGCGGTGAACCGGTGACCTACAAAGCAGGCGATAGTTTCGTGATGAAACCGGGATTCATCGGCACATGGCGCACCGTGGAGACGGTCCGAAAGATCTACGTCACTGTCAACTAACCAGCTCCGCCGCCTCCGGTCCGCGCGTTGCGACCGATCGGCCTAGCCAACAACGAACCGTAAATCGGCGGAGAAGCATTGCTCTCCGCCGATGTGAGAGCCCGACGCGAACTCGGCGCAGAAGACGTGGGCTTCAACATATGATCGGCAAGGGTTAGTCCGCTTGCCGATGAGAGGCTGTGCGCCAGTCCGGGAGCCTCTTCATTCGAAGCCCCATATGTGAACAACAGCTCGAATCGGCCTGGTCGCTGGAACGATCATAGTTCGCTCGCATGCAGCGATGGTGGCGCAATTTTGGGCGTCAAGGAGTGGCATGGTCCGCCATTTGAGTTCGGACCCGGGACTGTTGTTGGGCGGACACTTGCCCATTTTAACCGATCTACACCGGATTATCTTCGGATTACGGAGGAGAGGGCGAACGCAGTCAGTGTATCGCGCACGCCGGGCATCTCGGCAATTAATTGCCAAATTTGGCGGATGCGGTCGGCCTCAGGGGACTCGACCCGCACGAGGAGATCGAAATCGCCGGTCATAACGTCGCAAGCAACGACTTCTGGGATCTTCCGTAGCGCCTGAATGACTTCGCCGCCCCGCATGCGATCGTGCCGATAGACGAAAATCAGTGCGGTTGTGACGTTTTGGCTATTCCCTCCATCCGCGGTGAGGATTGTATATCCCTTGATGAAACCTTCTCGTTCCAGACGTTCGATTCGCACCCGCACGGCGTTGCGAGAAAGGTTCACCTTCGCCGATAAATCCGCGTGCGAGATACGGGCGTTGGCCTTCAATTCGGCAAGTATCTGTTCGTCAGTTCGATCGAGAAGATATTTCATGGAGATTGAGTCGGGTCGCTTAACCAAAAATGTCGGGGGTTACGGACCGATAAGCTAACACGGCGATTTCCGGTAGTAATATTCTTTCCTTTCGGCTCGCAAATCGCTTCGATGTCGAAGCCATTATGAACCCTGGCAGCGCCTTCTTTTCCGCATCTGTCAGGACGCGGACTCCCTGATAACCCTGCAACAGCGCCCGCGCCCGCTCCTTGTTCAGATCTCCGTTGATTTCGCCCGCCCAATCGACAAGCGCATCAGCAAGCTCCGACACGAGCGCATCCTCGTGCCGAAGCCTGAAGTTGATTACCCCGCTGACTTCTTCTCCGAGGAAAAAGACGTTCTCCTGGACCAATGCGCCATGAATTGCGCCAGTGGGAAGATCCGTCGATTTCCACTTCGCTTTTCGTTCCAAGACAGTGTGCATTTCAGCCATCACGCGTCCCAGGCTGAGGCATTTTGCCGGGTTTGCAAATGTGGGTGAGGCGCCGGGTACGAAGCTGACGATGGCAACCAATCGACCTGCGGCCCGAGACGTGGCGTGGCCATCGACAGTGCGGAGCGGCTTCGGGCAGGGGACGCCATGACGATAAAGCGCCTCCATGGTTTCGAAGGCCCTTTCCAGATCTGAAGGTTGGGCTTCGTTCTCGAAAAGGGTAACGATGAATTCGCCTTCCCTCGTCCGAAACAGATAGGTCGTCTCGGAGTCACCGTCCGCAATGCCAATCACCGACAGAAGCGACGTAAAACCATAAGCCGCGGTAATGAGTTGGCGATCTTCGTCAGAAATCTCGGTAAAAACAGCCATTTCCCACCCTTGTGCAGACGATGAACCCATCAGAAATTTGCGAAGGCCGCGCTACCTTCGAAAAGCTCTTCAACCTGACTGGAGGCTAAGATCCCTTCCTCTTCCACGACCTGGCGCAGCCCCCGCTTTTCGGTCAGGGCTTTCTTGGAAAGTTGCGCTGCCTTACTGTAGCCGACAAGCATCGCCAACGGTGTCGCAAGGACAAGAGACTGATCGAGGAGGTCCTTACAACGGTCGACATCAACTTCAATGCCGGCGACGCACCGCTGCTCGAAAATGTCCATACCCCGCGTCAACATCCGCATGGACTGTAGGATGTTGAGGATGATCACGGGCTCCATCGCATTGAGTTGCAACTGCCCCGCACTTGCCGCCAGAGTGACCGTGAGATCATTGCCGATAACCTGAAATGCGATTTGGTTCATCATCTCTGGAATGACGGCGTTGACTTTGCCGGGCATGATCGAGGAACCGGCCTGGACGGGCGGAAGTCGGATTTCCCCCAGGCCGCTCCTCGGGCCACTGCTCAAGAGCCGCAGATCATTGCAGACCTTTGTCAGCTTCACAGCAATCCGCTTAAGGACGCTGGAGATGGACACGAAACCACCGGTGTCGGAGGTGGCCTCAATCAGATTTCGAGCTCGGATGAGCTGGATACCAGAAATCTGTGTGAGGTGGATGCAAGCCGCGGCTGGAAAGCCGCGGGGGACGTTGATCGAAGTTCCGATCGCCGATCCGCCGATATTAACCTCTTTCAACAGCCTGGAAGCGGATTGCAGTTGGTTGATATCTTCGTCGATCAGCTCGGCGAACGCATCAAATTCCTGCCCGGCTGTCATTGGGACGGCGTCCTGCAACTGAGTGCGACCGACCTTCAGCGCAGTCGCATATTCACGTGCCTTGGCGCGGAATGCATCGCGTAGCCCGACCTGGGACTCGATCAGCCCTTCGCAAGCACGAAGAATGGTCAGACGCAGTGCGGTCGGATAGACATCGTTTGTCGATTGCGACAGGTTCACGTCATCATTCGGATGAAGCTTGTCATAGTCGCCGACCTTCGCACCGAGCTTCAAGAGCGCCAGGTTCGCGACAACCTCGTTCACGTTCATGTTGGTGGATGTTCCGGCGCCACCCTGCATCATATCGACCGGGAAATTCTCATCAATGCATTTCAACGCGATGAGCTCATCGCAAGCCTCTGAGATCGCTGACGCCTTTTCCGCTGACAGCAGGCCAAGCTCAGCGTTTGCGCACGCGGCTGCTTTCTTCACCATAGCCATAGATTGAACGAGTTCAGGGAAGTCTTTCAGGCGAAGGCCTGAAACGGTGAAGTTGAGCTCGGCTCGACGCGTATGGATACCGTAGAGAACGTCACCGGGGATAGGGAGGGGGCCGATCAAATCGGTCTCTATGCGTTCAATTTCCATTCGCCGCTCCCCTAGTCCAGAATCCCGGCGTGGCGCATGACATGAGTGATAACCTCTTTAACAGGATGGCTCACCTCCACGAGAGGAAGGCGCAGGTCACCGCGGATCTTCGAGAGTTGCGTCAGCGCGAATTTCACGCCAGCCGGGCTGGTCTCGAGAAATAGCGCGCGATGCAAGGGCATCAGTCGATCTTGAAGAGCCAGTGCCGCCGCGAAGTCGCCTTTCAAGCATGCCCGCTGGAAGTCTGCACACAGCCGGGGAGCAACGTTCGCGGTCACCGAGATGCAACCGTGACCGCCATGGGCCATGTAACCCAGCGCCGTGCCGTCTTCGCCAGTGAGGAGATTGAACTCATTGCCGCAGGCCATACGCTCCAGCGACGGTCGCAAGAGATTGCCTGTCGCGTCCTTGACACCCTTGACGTTCGGACAATCCCTGAAAATACGGGCAAGTGTTTCGACTTCAATATCGATTACGCTCCGACCAGGGATATTGTAGACAATGATCGGAACCGTAGCTTCAGCGTCGATGGCCTTGAAGTGCTGATAGATTCCCTCTTGGGTGGGTTTATTGTAGTAGGGCGCAACGATCAGCAAACCGTCCGCGCCGGCCTCCTGTGCGTGCCGCACGAAGCTGATCGCTTCCTCGGTGCTGTTGGACCCGGCGCCGGCAATGACCGGAACCCGACCATTCGCTGCCGCGATCGCGAGTTCCACGACTCGCATATGTTCGGCATGGCTGAGGGTCGGGCTTTCCCCCGTTGTTCCACAGGGGACAAGCCCTGACGTGCCTTCGGCGATCTGCCATTCAATGAGGTTGCGGAGGGCTATCTCATCGACTTCCCCATCGGCAAAAGGGGTGACAAGGGCAGTGATGGATCCTTTGAACATCTTGACTTCCAAAAACGACGATGGATTCAAACTGGCGCCGGCGCCGGCGATCAGTGCTGCAGTGACGTGATGCAGACGACCTTCGGCTGGGTCATGTCCTCATAAGCAAAGCGAACGCCTTCGCGTCCCATGCTGCCATATTTGAATCCGCCAAATGGCATTGCGTCGAACCGATAGTCGGACGACTGGTTGATCATGACGCCGCCGGCATCGATCCGCTTGGCGGCCTGGAGGGCATTGGCAAGATCGTTGGTAAAGATCCCGGCATGGAGGCTGTATTCCGGCTTGTTGGCCAACTCTATTGCCTCTTCAAGTTCATCGAACGGCTGCAGCATGACCACCGGGGCGAAGACTTCCTCGTTCAGTACGTCGCACGTGGCCGGCACGTTTTCCAGGACGGTCGGGGGGTAGAGTGTGCCGGCCGGCTTGTGACCGCAGAGCAGCGTCGCGCCGGCAGCGATTGCTCGTTCCACCATGGCGGCGGCGCGGTTCACCGCGCTTTCGGAGATCATGGGGCCCATATCGGTCTCAGAATTCATCGGATCGCCGGTCTTCATCAGGACGGTTCGGGCCACGAACTCGGTCTTGAAGCGTTCATAGACCGAGCGCTGTACCAGAATCCGCTGCGTTCCGATGCAATTCTGGCCAGCCGCCCAGAAGGCGCCTGACACGCAATCTTCCACGGCGGCCTGAACATCGCTATTTTCCATCACGATAACCGGCGCATTGCCACCGAGATCCATTGCGAGCTTCTTGATGCCCGCAGATCTTGCAATGGCCTCGCCCGTGACGAATCCCCCTGTAAAGGAGATCATGCGAACCTCTTTGGCCGAAACAAGTGCCTTGCCCAGGTCGGCGCCGCCGACAGCGACCGTGATGATCTCTTCGGGCAAGCCGCTTTCGATCAAGACCTCCACCAGCTTGATCGCCGATAGAGGCGTAAGCTCCGATGGCTTCAGCAGTACAGCGTTTGCGCCGGCAATGGCAGGGCCAAGCTTGTGGGCCACGAGATTGAGCGGGTCGTTGTAGGGCGTGATTGCCGCGATGATTCCTAGCGGCTCCCGTGTGTACCAGCCCTGACGAGATTCAGAGCCCGCATAGGCATCAAACGGAATGACTTCGCCAGCATTGCGCTTGGCTTCTTCGCCAGAGAGTTTCAGTGTGTTGACACAACGTGTCGCCTCCTTGCGGGCCTGGGCAATTGTCTTCCCCGCCTCTCGTACGATCAGGAGCGCAAACTCCTCCAAGCGTTCTCCGATAGTGGCTGCTGCCCTTTCGAGAATTGCAGAGCGCTGGTGGCGGGGGAGCGACCGGGCACTCTGCGCGCCGCGCCTGGCGCGTTCGAGCAACAGGTCCACAGCCTCGGCACCGGTCTCTCGGATAGCGCCGACAAAACTGCCGTCGAACGGATTAGTGACGATGATCTCGTTGGAAGAGGCGGGTTTCAAGGCGAGACCGGGCATCACGCTGCCTCCTTGGCGAAATTTGCCGACTGCGCATTGTGTATAGCCACGATGTCGGACAGCAGTGCGTAGGCGGTTTCGACTCGACCGGCGCCCGGGCCGCTCACGGTGACGGGACCGAGAAGCTCTGTGTTCAACGATACTGCGTTGGTAGCGCCGTTGACGCCGGCGAGCGGATGTTCGAGGGCAAGCTGTTTGGGCGCGACACTGCCGGTTATCGTGCCGTCGGCATTGCGAACTGCTGACCCGACCAGTTTCCAACGACTCCCTGCCTTGGCAGCTGCTTGAATGTCGGAGGGAGAAAGCTTGGAGATGCCGTTGCAGGAGACATCCTCCGGCTTGAGATTTGCGCCCAGCAGCTCATTCGCCAAGATCACGACTTTCAGGCGAACGTCGAAACCCTCGACATCGGCAGTCGGATCGGCCTCTGCATAGCCCAGCGCCTGCGCTTCCGCGACAGCACTGGCGAAGTCCAGACCCTCCTCCATGCGGCAGAGGACGAAGTTCGACGTGCCGTTGAGGATCCCTTCGAACCCTTTCACCTCTGCGCCGGCAAGGGTCTTCTCTGCCATTCTTATGACGGGCGTGCCGCTCATGACAGAGCCCTCATATTCGAAGTGAACGTTGTTCGCCTTGGCAAGAGCCTTCAGTTCCCGAGCAGCGATTGCAACAGGCCCCTTGTTGGTGGTGACGACGTGCTTGCTCGAGTTGAGAGCCCAGCGGCAGTGTGAAACCGCCGGCTCGCCGTCCGCCGGGTTCGTATATGTCGCCTCCACAACGATGTCGGCAGGCGCCGTCTTGATGATGGCTTCGTTGTCAGCCTCGCCGCTGCCGCCGGAGAGCCGACCGAAACCGCCCTTCGCGAAATTCGCCTCCACGAGGGTCTTGGCATCCAGACCGTTGGGCGAAATGACGGAGCCCAGATGGAGATCGCTGACCGCAACGATGTTCAGGCGGAAACCAAGGTCCCGTTCCCAAAGTGGGCTCTTCCTCGCGATGAGCTCGGCCAAAGCACGGTTGACGCCACCAAATCCGATTAGAGCAATATTGTAGATTTTCATGCGGTTTCCTCCGATGAAGCGATTTGTGCGCACATCATCAGATGCGAATCGCTCAGTCGGAACGGCACAAACGGACCAATCTGCCGTGCATTTTGCTCATAACGCTGACCGTTTGCCCGTATCCCGGTTCGGCTCCCGCACTCGCAACGACAAATGGCTCGGGCGAGGAAAGCCGACTTGCTCATGCAATACGTCGAAGTGTCTATTTTTCCGCAAAGACGACGCGGCTCCAGCGGCTGTCGGCAGCAATCTCAGGAGAAGTGATCAAAGTCGATCGGAACTGAAAAGCCTGTCTTGACGCGGTCCATGACCACCATTGTTTTGAAGCCCTTGATGTCGGGATTTTCATAAAAGAACTTGCGGGTGAAGACCTCGTAGTCCTCCATGCTCTCGGCAGTGACAATCAGGACGAAATCCGCATCGCCCGTTACATAGTAGCCGTTCATCACTTCCGGCGTCTGCCGTATCGATTGCTTGAACCGGTCAACGATGTCCGCTCTTTCGCGCTCGAGCGTGACCAGTACAAGCATTGCGATCGGCCGGCCGACAGATTTGGGCTTCACAACCGCAACCTCAGCCTCAATCACTCCCGCGTCACGAAGCCGCTTGAGGCGGCGCTGCACCGCAGTGGCCGAAAGACCGACCATCGTACCGAGCTCCTCGCTGCTGTGTCTGTTATGAGTCTGCACGATGCTAAGAAGACGGGCGTCTAGGCGATCGAGCTGCATTGAAATCTCCGCAGGAATTCCTCGTTTGGGAGGCATCAAAAGCAGGATTTCCTCGCTGTTGCAACATCAACGCCGGATTTGATCGCCTCGATGCTTCTACGCTTCACGGACAAGACAGAGGTGGCAGAAAAGTCCAGCCCGACGATGACCTCGCTGCATGAGGACCGAAAATGATCAATATTACTGAAATTGCTGATATGGACCGCAGGACCGTTCTGCATCCGTTTACCTACCTTAAGAATTACGCTGCCGGGGAGACCGATCCTACCATCGTCGAGACTGGAAAAGGCGTTCGCATCCGCGATGCATCCGGCCGAGAATATTTGGACGGGTTTGCGGGCCTCTATTGCGTGAATGTCGGCTACGGCCGCACCGAAGTCGCCGAAGCGATCGCTCGGCAGGCGTACAAGCTTGCCTATTATCATTCCTACGCAGCACACACGACTGAGGAACTCGCACGACTTTCGGATCGCCTGGTCCGAATGGCGCCAGGCAAGATGTCGAAGGTCTTCTACGGACTGTCCGGGTCGGACGCGAATGAGACGCAGGCGAAAATCGTCTGGTATTACAATAATCTACGCGGGAAAGCGCACAAGAAGAAGATCATCTCGCGTGAGCGTGGCTATCATGGATGTTCTGTGGTTTCCGGTTCCATGACAGGCTTGAGCTTTTACCACGATCATATGGATCTCCCGGTTTCGGGGATTCTGCGTACCGGCGTTCCGCACTTCTATCGCGGCGCCGTGCCTGGCGAGACCGAAGAGGCCTTTTCACAGCGTCGCGCTGATGAACTGGAAGCGCTTATTCTCGCCGAAGGGCCCGACACTGTCGGCGCCTTCATCGCGGAGCCGGTCCTTGGAACGGGAGGCATTACACCGCCGCCGGCAGGATACTGGCCGAAAATCCAAGCTGTGCTGAAGAAGTACGACATACTGCTGATTGCCGACGAGGTGGTCTGTGGGTTTGGCCGCACCGGTGCGATGTTCGGTTCGGATCTCTACGGTATGAATCCCGATCTGATCACCGTCGCCAAGGGTTTAACGTCAGCCTATGTGCCGATGTCGGCGGCGATAGTTTCGCAGAAAGTCTACGAGGTCATGGAGGAGGCGACCTCGCGTGTGGGCTCCTTCTCACACGGCTACACCTATTCCGGTCATCCGATCGGCGCCGCGGCCGCGAACGCAGTCCTTGATATCGTCGAGCGCGAAAACCTGGCCGGCCAGTCCGCTATTAGAGGCGCCTATCTTATGCAACGGCTGAAGGCAGAGTTCGAGCAGAACCCGATCGTCGGGGAAGTTCGTGGTGTCGGCATGCTTGCAGCCATCGAGTTCGTTTCCGATCGCGATACCCGAGCTTCGTTCGATCCGGGCCTGAAGGTCGGCGCGCGCATCTCCCAAGCCGCTCGAAATCGCAACCTCATTGCCCGCGCAATGCCGCATGGAGACATTCTGGGCTTTGCACCGCCACTTGTGATGACGGAAGCGGAAATCGACGAAATGGTTGCGATCGCCAGGGCTGCCGTTGACGAGGTGCTGCGGGAGCTGGACTCCCAAGGGCTGGTGGCGGGATAACGAATGGGCAATCGTCTGAGGCTTTGCGCATGAACGCAATTCTAAAGGTTCACGAACTCACAAAGACGTTTGGATCGACGAAGGTGCTGGATGGTATCAGCTTCGATATGAGAGAAGGTGAGGTCATTTCTCTGATCGGCTCGTCCGGATGTGGAAAAAGTACCGCACTTCGCTGTATCAATTTTCTGGAGACGCCGACATCAGGTCGGCTCGAGTGCATGGGCCAGTCCGTCTCCGTCGTCAATGACGAGAGCGGGCGAAGCCAGATCATCAACGCCCGCGATATCAGGAACCTTCGCAGACAGATTGGCATGGTGTTCCAGAACTTCAATCTCTGGCCTCACCTGAGCGTCCTGTCCAACGTGACCGAGGCACTCGTTTGGGTGCTGAAACTCGGGAAGAAAGACGCCGAAGAGGTTGCGCTCTCGGCCTTGTCGAAAGTCGGCATGGCGAGTTTCCGTGACCGCTACCCGCAACAGCTTTCGGGCGGGCAGCAACAACGTGTAGCAATCGCGCGTGTTCTGGCAATGAAGCCAAAACTCATGCTGTGTGACGAGCCGACATCCGCACTGGACCCCGAGCTCGTCGGTGAAGTGCTGAAAGTCATAAGGGCGCTGGCGGAAGCGGGGGCTACGATCCTCCTCGTCACGCATGAAATGCGGTTCGCACGCGATGTGTCGAACCGGATGATATTCCTGCAAAACGGCCGCCTTGAGCAGGATGACGAGCCGAAGGAACTGTTTCGAAATCCCGCAACGGAAGGGGTGAAGCGGTTTCTTTCGACAGTGATGGCGGCCAACGCCTGAAAGCGCAACGAAAACCAAAAGGGGTAACAATCATGATCAACAGCAATCTCATCAAGTCAGCATTCGCAACCAGCCTGCTCGTCTGCGCACTGGCGACGGGCGCGTCGGCAAAGGACGGCGTTCTGCGAATCGGGACGGAGGGCGATGCGCCGAAGTTCAGCATGGCCGATCCGAGCGGCAAGGTAACCGGGTTCGACGCCGATATCGCCAACGGCATCTGCGCCGAGCTGAAACTGAAGTGTGAATTCGTCGTGCAGACATTCAGCTCACTGGTGCCATCCATGGATAAGGATCGCTTTGACGTCATCATTTCCGGCCTTGGTATCACCGCCGAACGTCAGAAGAAGATCGACTACTCCATCCCATATGCGACAACACCCCTCTATTTCGCTGTCGCAAAGGACTCCCCGCTTGCAGGCCTCAAGAGCCTCGCCGAAATCGAAAAGGCCCTCCACGGCAAGAGTGTCGGCGTCGTCACCGGGACGACCTACGCCAGGTTCATGGAGAAGCGGATGCACGGCGCCGATCTTAAGACATACGACGCCGTCACGCAGCTGACCGCCGATCTCGCGAGCGGCCGTATCGACGTCGCCTTCGCGGATTCGCCGACATGGATGGATTTTTTCGCAACGCCTGACGGAGCCAACTTCACCAGGATTGACCTGAAGATCATGGCCATGGATGACCCAGAGGTTCTTGGCCATGGCATGGGAGTCGGCATGCGCAAGGGCAATACCGAACTCAAGACCAAGGTCGATGCCGCCCTCTGCAAGATGATCAACGATGGCAAGGTCAGGGAAGCCTCGATGCATTGGTTCCAGGACGACTACACGATTCCCTGCAAGAAGTGATCGTTTCGAACATGAAGCCTGCCTTGGCACGACCCAGGGCAGGTCACGGGGATTGTGTCCATGTTGGGTGACCTTTGGGTGTTGATGGTGGAGCAGAGTTGGGCGCTGGCTCTGCTGAAAGGAAGTTTCGTCACGATCGTGATCGGTTTGATCGGAATGGCACTCGGCTTTCTCGTTGCAACCCCCTTGGCCATCATGCGCTGGCGGAAGGTCGTGTTCGTCTCGCAACTTGTCGACGGGTACAGCATTCTTGTTCGTGGCGTTCCGGGCTTGCTGGTCATCTATCTCCTGTTTTTCGGGTCGATCGAGTGGGTGAAGGCGATTACGGCTGCGTTCGGCTACCAGGAGTCGGCTGATGACGCATACCCCTACGTCGTCGGGGTGATCGCGATTGCCGTCATCTCGTGCGCCTATTCGATAGAAGTCATCCGGGGTGCGCTTCAGGCGGTGCCGTACGGTCTGCTGGAAGCCGCTCAGTCGCTCGCCTTGCCAAGAGGTGTAACGTTTATGCGCATCACGTTCCCACTGGCACTGCGGCTGGCGCTTGGCGGGATCAACAACGTCTGGCAGATGACGATCAAGGATACTTCGCTCGTCTCGGTCGTCGGCTTACAGGAATTGATGAGGACGGCTGCCATCGGTGCAGGAATCACGCGATCCCCGTTGCTTTTCTACTGCATCGCTGCGGCGCTCTTCTTCTGCATGACCGCAGTCAGTCAAACCGCGTTTTCCAGCGCAGAACGTGCGCTCGACCGCGGCTTCCAAGGAAGATGACATGGATCTTGGAATAATTGCATATGCCGTTCCGTTCCTTGTCATAGGTGCCAAGACGACGTTGCTGATCGCCTTATTTGGCGTTGGTATCGGGCTTCCCTTTGGTGTCGCCGTCGGGCTCGCGCGCTGCTCGAGAAGCCGGGTATTGCGCCGCGTATGCGATGCCTACTGCGCGATCTTCCGCGGCACGCCTATGCTGGTGCAGGTCTTCGTCATCTATTACGGCTTGGCCCAGGTGAGTTTTATTCGTCAGACCCCCAGTCTATGGTGGATGATCGCAGATGGGCTGAACGCTGCAATCCTTGCCGTGGTGCTCAACACCGGTGCCTACACGGCGGAGATTTTCCGCACGGCTTTCCTCTCCCTGCCGAAAGGACTTATCGAAGCGGCAGAAGCCTGTGGCATGCACCCGTGGCATGTCTTCAGGAGGGTGAGGTTTCCGCTTGCCCTGCGCCAGGCGCTTCCCGCTTACAGCAGCGAGGCGGCGATCATCGTGAAGGAATCCAGCCTCGCGTCAACGATTACCGTTCTGGAAATAACCGGATATGCGAAGCGGCTCATGAGCGAGACGTTCGCGATCATGGACATCTTCATCGTCACCGCAGCGTTCTATCTCACGATAAACGTCGTCGTCTTGACGGGTTTGAAACTCCTCGAACGGCGCCTGTCGTTTGCCCGATAAACAGATTCAAGAAAGGTCTTCCAATGTCCAAACTCACTTTCGTCGATTACAACAATCTGCCTGAACCGCGTAAGGGCCAGCCCGCGCCTGAAAGGCTGGTCGAGGGAAATCCGCAGTTTCTCTCCTGGGACATCGCGCAGACCGCCGACGGCGTCGTTCGCTCCGGCGTCTGGGAAGCGACGCCCGGCGCCTACCGCTCGATCAAGGGCGAAACTTTCGAATTCTGTGTCATTCTGTCGGGTGTGTCCGAATTGGTTGAGGATGGCTGTGAGCCGCGACGCATCGTTGCCGGCGACGCTTTCGCCATGCATCCGGGTTTCGTCGGAACCTGGAGGGTGATCGAAACGACGCGAAAGCTTTGGGTCTGCCGAGACTAAGCCAATAATCGATTGAAATCATCTTTCCGGAACTTAGCTCTCATGGCCCAGGCTCAAGCGCATTCCCTTAAATCCACGCCCTACTGGTGGGAGGACAGCACATTTCCTTCCCTGCCAGCGCGGAACGTCGAGAAGACATGCGACGTGGCGGTCGTTGGGGGAGGGTATACGGGTTTGTCGGCAGCGCTCGAACTTGCCCGTGCGGGCAAGCATGTCCAGCTGTTCGACCGTCAGGCCCTTGGCCTTGCGGCATCGGGCCGTAATGGGGGCATGGCCAGCGGAAGCATCCGTCCGGGGCGAAAGGATCTGGTCAGGCGGTTCGGGCAGGAGAGGGCACAAGCCATTCTCCTGGAAGGTAAGGCGGCGCGAGAGGATCTCTGGCGCTTCATCAGAGACGAGAATATCGAATGTGACTTCTCACTGTCTGGCGCCTTCAACGGGGCCATGACGGCTGACCAAGCCGACGAACTCCGTCGTCAGGCAGACTTTCTGAATCGGAATCTCGGCATCGAGGCATATCCGGTGAAAAGGGCCGATGTTCCGAAGTTCATCGGAACTGACCTTTATGTCGGAGGCCTTGTGCGCAAGGACATCGGTGGGCTGCAGCCGGCCAAGCTTCTTGCGGCCATGATCGATCTGGCAAGTTCATCGACGGCGGTCATACATGAAAATACCGCAGTCCTTGGATCGACTAGCGAGGCCGGAGGCGTGCGAATTCAAACGCAGCGCGGAGAGGTTTTCGCCAGAAAGCTTCTTGTCTGCACTGATGGCTACACCGACGGTTTCGACCCGTGGCTGCGTCGCCGGCTTGTTCCTGTCCGTAGCAGAATAATTGCGACTGAGCCGCTCGACAGAGAGGTGATGGATCGGCTGATGCCGCCACGCATGATGTATGGCGACCTGCGTAAGCTCAGCTATTATTATCGGCCGTCGCACGATGGATCTCGGATCTTGTTCGGCGGGCGCGACGGGACGACTGAAGGGGACTCCGCTGCTCCGATTGCACATCTGCAAAGCGAACTTGCTCGGCTCTTTCCCGAACTCGCAGGAATAGGTCTTACACACAGCTGGTTCGGCTATGTCGCCATGAACCGCGACATGATCCCGCGCATGTTCACCCGCGGAAATACAGTCTATGCGACCGGCTATTGCGGCTCCGGTGTCGTGTGGGCAAGATGGCTGGGCAAGAAGGCGGCGTTCAAGATCCTCGGTGACGGGGATCAATCGCGCTCTGCGTTCGATTTCGATGCCGCTCCGAGGGCCGTCCCATTCTTCAACGGCAAACCCTGGTTCATTCCTATCGTTTACTCGATGTATGCGCGGCACGACAGGAAGATGCTCCTCAGACGCCTTAAGGGCTGAGGTTCAGATGTCATACTCATTTGTGCAAGTCCGCCATGGCGCCGAAAAAGGTTCTTGCCGTCCGCTTGCAATCAAGTCCCTGCGTTGGCGCTACGCTCAGCAGGCAACAACTGGCAAAGGCCGGAGCTAAGGTGAACAGACATGATTAGTCTGGAAACGATTGAGCAGGCGCGCGAGCGCATCAGCAAGCACATCCGCATCACGCCTGTCGTCATGTCGGCGACACTGTCCGAACTGGCCGGGACGCAAGTCAGCCTAAAGCTGGAGCATCGCCAGTTGACCGGAAGCTTCAAGCTTCGTGGAGCCACCAATGCCGTGTTGCAGCTCACCCAATCCGAGCGGGATAGAGGCGTCGTTGCGGCTTCCACTGGCAATCACGGACGCGCGCTCTCCTATGCCGCCGGCGCGATTGGTTCCCGAGCGACCATTTGCATGTCGCACCTCGTGCCGGAAAACAAGGTGTCCGAAATCCGCCGGCTCGGCGCTCGCGTGCGGATCGTCGGGTCATCCCAAGATGAAGCGCAGGTCGAGGTTGATCGTCTTGTCGCGGAGGAGCGCCTCAGCATGATCCCGCCCTTTGATCACCCCTGGATCATCGCCGGCCAGGGCACCGTCGGACTTGAAATCGTCGAGGCGATGCCTGACGTCGCCGCGGTTCTCGTTCCCCTGTCCGGCGGCGGTTTGGCAGCAGGTGTCGCGTCGGCGGTCAAGGCGGTGCGCCCGGATGCCAAGGTAATCGGTATAACTATGGAAAGGGGAGCGGCGATGAAGGCTAGCATCGACGCGGGGCACCCGATCCAGGTCGAAGAGCATCGAAGTTTCGCCGACTCGCTCGGAGGCGGCATCGGATTGGCCAATGCCTGGACGTACCGGATGTGCAAAACCCTTCTCGACGACGTGGTGCTCGTCGGCGAGCGCGAGATAGCCGCCGGCATACGTCACACCTATGCGTATGAGCATGAGATAATCGAGGGTGCTGGGGCAGTCGGCATTGCTGCGCTGCTCTCAGGTAAACTGGCGCAGGTTGAAGGTCCGATCGTTGCCATTCTTTCAGGTGGGAACATCGACATGGCGTTGCACATGAAGGTGGCCAACGGCCACGACACAATTGGTGAGGGAAGCTGATGCCGAAAATAAGAATATTGACCGAGTCAGAGCTTCGAACCATCGTTCCGCTCGACATGGATGCGGTGACTTGCGTTGAAAACGCTTTCCGCGCACTAGCCGTGGAAAACGCGGTTCAGATGCCGCCGATTTTGCGCCTCGACGTGCCCGACAGCAGAGGCGAAGTCGATGTGAAGACGGCTTATATTCATGGTTTGAGCAGCTTTGCCGTCAAGGTCAGCCCTGGTTTCTTTGATAATCCGAAGATCGGACTTCCGAGCACCAACGGTCTGATGGTCTTGCTGTCGAGCAAAACGGGCTTAAGGCAGGCGCTCTTGCTGGACAATGGCTACCTCACCGACGTTCGCACAGCGGCCGCTGGCGCTGTCGCGGCAAACCATCTGGCTCGGAAGTACGCGTCGATTGCAACGGTCTTCGGAGCGGGCGTTCAGGCCAGGCTGCAACTCGAGGCCCTCATGCTGGTGAGACCTATTCGAGAGATCCGCGTTTGGGCGCGTGATTATCGACGGGCGCAAGCGCTTGTTGAGCAGCTCGGAGCAAGACAAAATCTTTCCATTTCCGCATTTGAGGATCCGCGAAGCGCGATCGCCGGGTCACAGATCGTCGTCACGACGACACCTGCCGACCGACCGATTGTCGATGCCTCGTGGCTCGAACCCGGACAGCACCTGACCGCCATGGGTTCGGACGCAGAACATAAGAACGAGATTGACCCCATTGCTATCAAAGCGGCAGATGTTTACGCGGCTGACAGCCTCAAACAAACGCGAAGACTGGGTGAATTGCGCCATGCCATCGACGCAGGTCTCGTCGCAAGCGATGCTGATTTTCCGGAACTAGGTCAGATCGTTGCAGGCGCCAGACCGGGCCGCAGAAGTGCCTCGGACATCACCATAGCCGATCTTACGGGCACCGGTGTTCAGGATACCGCTATTGCCACGCTGGCGTTTGCGCGCGCCGAAGAACGAAGTGCCGGCACGTTCTTTGAAAGTTGACATTCGTCGGCTCCTTGCCGCCGACCTCATGACGCAGCATGAAAATCTTCTTGGATGGTGGCGAGAAGCCAAGACACGAATTGATCGATTCCAGCCGTCCTCTTCGCCAGTGCCGAACGAATAACGCCGTAATGTGAACCATCAGGGTGAAAGCCGAATGGTGCGGTCAGGCGGCCTTTGCGGATATCGTCAATGGCAATGATCTTTGGGCACATGGCCACACCAAGGCCGCTGGCTGCGGCCTCCACCATCAGGAAATGATGGTCAAGAAAGCGAGTCGAGCGCGCCTTCGGCGCGTCCGGATGGGCCGCGGACCACTTCTGCCATCCATCCGGTCGGGTCTTTGCAGCAAGCGCGACATAATCGCCGGCAGCAAACCGATCCGTCATGGCAGGATGCATGACAGGACCGACTTCCTCCTCGATCAAGCGTTCGACCTGCCAATTCGCATCGATCGCGAAATCCAGCCTGCGGATCGCAAGGGTGATACGGTCGCGCGCGAAATCGAAACCCCCACCACCGACAGAAAGATGAAAGTCGATTTCGGGATGGCGATCCTGAAATTCCGAGAGGCGCGGGATCAACCATCTCATGGCGACGGATCGTTCGCATGAAACGACGATCGGCGGTGACAGATCGACTTTACGGATATCCTCCAGCGCCGCCGAAACGAGGGACAAAGCGTCTGTCGTCGCCTGCGCGAGCCGTGAACCCTCTTCCGTCAGCCTTAGGCCACGCCCATCAACTTCCAGCAAACGAATGTCGAGGTGTTCGGAAAGTTTCGAAACGCGCCGGCTGACAGCACCGTGCGTCAAATTCAACTCAGCCGCAGCCGCACGCACGGAACCAAGGCGTGCAACGACCTCAAAGGCACGCAGGTCATCGAGGGATGGAATGTCCGAACGCTTCATTGGTGACAAACTATCACCGGTATGTTTGAAATCATATCAATTTCCATCTCCGAAGTATGAAGGAACAGTCGAGGCGGGCGCTCTTGTGAAGCGCGGCTCCTCGAATTTGCAGAGTAGGACAGGACGGCAACGTTTCGCACGTTGTCTCCATCGAAGAGGGTAGCCGCATGATGTGAAAACGATGCAGCTTATGTGGCGTCACAGGGCGGCAGCCGCTTGCAGATAGGCCGCGAAAGATCGAACCAAAGTTCGATGTCGCAGGCGGTGGTCAAAGGCAGTTGCAACCCCACATTGATATGGCGTCGATGACGCGACGCGGCTAGATCGCATGATTGGTGATCCATTATCACCATAATCCGTCAGTTTATATCGATAGTCCGAGCCTATCCTTTCGCTAGTATGACCGATACAGCCAAATCGATAGGGTCTCGATCATGCAAGCCAATGCTGCTATCCGCCTGGACTTCCGCTCTGATACGGTTACCCGTCCAACCGCGCAGATGCGCGCGGTAATGGCGGCCGCCGAGGTGGGCGACGATGTCCTTGGTGACGACCCCACGGTCAAGGCGCTCGAGGCCCGACTTGCCGCACTCTTCGGCAAGGAAGCGGGACTGTTTGTGCCAACCGGCACCATGTCCAATCTCGCTGCGATCATGAGCCATTGCCAGCGCGGCGAGGAATTTCTCTGCGCAACCGGAGCTCACACCTATCTGTGGGAAGCCGGAGGCGCTGCGGTGCTGGGCTCGGTCCAGCCGCAGCCATTGCCGGTGCGCGCCGATGGCACGATCCCCATCGAGGAGCTTCACGCCGCGGTGAAGGACGATGATCCGCATTTTGCGATCACGCGACTGGTCAGCATCGAGAACACGTTCGCCGGGCGGGTCCTGCCGCGCGATCATCTGGCCGAGGTCGTCGAATTTGCGCGGGAGCGGAAGCTCGCCACCCATCTCGATGGTGCGCGGCTGTTCAACGCGGCTGAGGCGCTCGGCGTTGATGTAGGGTCCCTGGCAGAGGGCTTCGATAGCGTGTCGCTGTGCCTTTCAAAGGGGCTGGGGGCGCCGCTCGGATCAGTGCTAGTCGGCGATGCCCCATTGATCGCCCGTGCGCGCCGGTGGCGCAAGATGCTCGGCGGCGGAATGCGGCAGGCAGGGATAATTGCAGCGGCTGGGCTGTACGCGCTCGACCATCACGTCGAGCGGCTGGTCGAGGACCACGCCAATGCTCGGGTGCTCGCGCAAGCATTTGCGGGAATTGAGGGGCTGAAGGTGACCCCGCCGCAATCAAACGTGGTCTTTGTCGAGCTCTCGACCGATCTGGCGACCCGGCTGTCCGAGGCGCTACGTGAACTCGGCATCGCGGCGAGTTTCTGGCCCGGTGGGCGAATGCGCTGGGTCACCCATCTCGATGTCAACCGTGCCGCTGTCGACGAGGCCATCGCGGCAGTGCGCGAGATCACTGAGGGCCGGACATGAGAGGCGTCATCGATCCACAATTGATCGTCAGAATAACAAGCGCCACTGCCGCACCAAACAGCCCTTGCGCCGTCACAGCCCAATGACTGCGCCGGTCTGACGGGGAGCAGGAGAGCGTGCAGACCGGATGGGCGGTCGGAACTGGCGGAAAGACTGCCAAGGCAGGGGCGCTTCCCATATTTACCTGAAGAAGCGCCGATATTGTAAGTGGGGCTTGGTGGAGATGCGGTAGGTGGCAGGGACCTTCGCCACGTTATTGGACTGGTAAACGACGCTGGTTACGCGTCGAACAAGCAAGGAAGCAAGGCATGCATCTGTTCGCACGCAAGGACCTAGAGGAAGCCGCCGCACTCGTCTACCGGCATATGTCACCTACACCGCAATACGTGTGGCCGCAGATCTCGGAAATGGCAGGGGCCGTGGTCTAGATCAAGCACGAGAATCATACGCCGGCCGGCGCTTTCAAGGTCCGCGGCGGAATCACCTTTATGGATTGGCTCCGCCGCAGCGGGGGTTCGGCCAGGGGAATAGTCACGGCAACGCGCGGGAATCATGGCCAGAGCCAGGCCCGTGCCGCGCGGGCAGCCGGTCTTGCCGCCAAGATCGTTGTCCCGCACGGAAATTCGGTCGAGAAGAACGCAGCCATGCGGGCTTTTGGCGCCGAGGTCATCGAGTACGGCCGCGACTTCGACGAGGCCCGTACCGAAGCTCGGCGACTTGCCGCCGAAACCGGCCTATTTCTGGTACCGCCCTTTCACGAAGAAATTGTCCGGGGTGTCTCAAGCTATGGGTTGGAACTCTTCACCGCAGTGCCCGATCTCGATGCGGTCTAGTGTGCCCATTGGCTGCGGCTCGGGGATTTGCGGCGTCATCGCCGCGCGCGAGGCCCTGGGCCTGAAGACGGAAGTGATCGGCGTAGTTTCGACGCACGCGCCGGCCGCGAAGCTCTCCTTCGAGGCCGGACGGCTGATCGAAACCGAAACGGCGCTGACGTTCGCCGACGGCGTGGCCGTACGCATTCCCGTCGAAGAAGCTTTCGCGATCTACTCGAAGGGCGCCTCGCGGATCGTCGCCGTCAGCGACGAGGAGGTTGCCGAAGCGATACGCCTCATCTACCGCGCGACCCACAATGTCGCCGAGGGTGCCGGCGCCGCGTCGCTTGCGGCGATGCTTAAGGAAGCCTCTGCCATGCGCGGCAGAAAAGTCGGCCTTATCTTGAGCGGCGCAAATGTGGACGCCGAGGTCTTCCAGAAAGTACTGGGTGGGGAGACACCACCGGCGGCGACGGTAAGCAAGTGACAGTAGGCGGCACGAGAGCTTAAGGCAGCGATTACTGCCCATAGGCTGATCAATTTCGAATAACCTTTCGGCGGCCGGAGAAAACCGCACCCCCGGCGTACAATCCCAGCCAGGCAAAGCCGATGGTTTCCATCGACTCACTCACCATGTCCTTCGGCGCCTATGTGGCTGTCCAGGATGTCGATCTCAGTGTCTCCGATGGCGAGTTCCTCGCTATCGTCGGACCCACCGTATGCGGCAAGAGCACCATACTCAATGCGATCGCCGGCCTCCTGAAAGCTGCAAGTGGCATCGTTTCCATCGATGGTCAGCCGGTGCGCGGGATCCAGAACGACATCGATTACTTGTTCCAGGATGCATTGCTTCCGTGGAAGACCGCGATCAGAACGTGGAGTTCGGTCGGCGCTGCCGAACGTCGCAAGCGGTCGATGAGATGGCTCGCGAAAGTCGAGGCTAAAAGGTTTCGAGCATCGCAGTCCGCATCAGCTTTCCGGCGGTCAGCGCAAGCGCTTGCAAATGGCGCAGTCGCTGATTACAGGGCACCGGGATTTCGGAAGATCGAAAAAATTCCGCGAGACCAATTTGATCTATATTGACACCAATCGCTAAACCAATTCTATATTGATCGCACAAAATCCTGATTGGTAGCGAATGGTGGTGAACGTGAAAGCAACTCCGACACTTGAAGCAAGCCGTGCGCCTTCGCAGGCGTCTGTAGCATGCGAAGCTCCCACGCAACTGTTCATCGGCGGCGAATGGCTTTCGGCAAAAGGTGGCCGGACCTTCGATGTGATCGATCCTTCAACTGCGGAAGCAATCGCCACAGTTTGTGACGGCGACATCCCGGATGCAATGGCGGCCGTCGACGCGGCAGAAAAGGCGGCTGCGGCTTGGAGGGCAACGTCGCCGCGGCGGCGCGCAGATGTCCTGATGAAGTGTTTTCACCTCCTTCTCGAACAAGCAGAGTGGTTGGCGCAACTGATCACGGTGGAAAACGGCAAGGCGCTTCCCGACGCGAGATCGGAGGTCGCCTACGCGGCCGAGTTTTTCCGTTGGTATGCCGAGGAGGCCGTTAGGGCTCCCGGTGAATTTGGATCAGCGCCTTCGGGCGCAAACCAGATCATCGTCAGCCATGAGCCAATTGGTATCGCCGTATTGGTAACGCCCTGGAATTTCCCGGCAGCGATGGCCACCCGAAAAATTGCCCCGGCATTGGCTGCAGGCTGCACTTGCATCCTGAAGCCGGCAGCCGAGACGCCTCTGACGGCGCTCGCCATTGGAGAACTGATGCGGCAGGCAGGTGTTCCTGCCGGAGTGGTCAACATCGTTTCCACGAAAAAAGCCGGTCCTGTGGTCAGCGCAATGCTGCATGACAAGCGGGTCCGGAAGCTGTCGTTCACCGGCTCGACAGGCGTTGGCAGGATACTATTGCGCGAGGCCGCGGACCAGGTCGTCAGTTGCTCAATGGAATTGGGCGGCAACGCGCCTTTCATCGTATTCGACGATGCCGACCTTGAAACGGCGGTCGCCGGCGCAATGGTTGCAAAGATGCGCAACGGCGGTGAGGCTTGCACGGCCGCAAACCGCTTCTACGTCCAAAAGGGAATTTCTGCTGACTTTATACGCCGCTTCGCGGAGGAGATGGCAGCGCTCAACGTCGGGCCGGGACTGGCACCGGATACGCAGCTTGGACCACTGATCACCGATGCCGCGGTTGCCAAGGTGGAGCGCCTGGTAGACGATGCGATCGCCAAGGGAGCCCGGCTGGTGACAGGCGGTAGCAGGTTGAGCGGCGAGGGTTTCTATTATTTGCCAACCGTTCTCGCCAATGTCTCTCCGGACGCCGAGATTCTTCGCGAAGAAATCTTCGGTCCGGTTGCGCCGGTGATTGTGTTTGATACCGAGGACGAGGTCGTCGATCTGGCCAACGACACCGAATATGGGCTTGTATCCTATATCTTCAGCCGAGACCTCAAGCGTGTGCTTGCGGTCGCCGGCAGGCTGGAAAGCGGCATGGTCGGGATTAACCGCGGTGTCGTTTCCGACGCTGCGGCGCCGTTCGGCGGCATGAAGCAGAGTGGCCTCGGGCGCGAAGGCAGCCATCACGGCATGCTCGAATACCTGGAAACGAAGTACATCGCTGTCACCTGGTAGGTCGTTGCGAGCAACGCCGGTTACTGGTTGGCGATCAGGTGCCGACGTCAGGCAGGCTCCGAACACGGAACAATGACGCGGGTATATGTAGCAAGAATAGGAGAGATGAATGTCCCTACTGAAAACCATCGACCCGGATCCATCCTTCGAGCCGAAGCATAGAACTGCCGAGCCGGATCGCCTCATTTCGGGCAGCCCCGCTTTCAAGACCTGGCTGCAGGACACCGCCAAGGACGGCAAGGTCAATACCGGTGTTTTCGAGGCGACGCCCGGTGAAACGCACTCCATCAAGGGCGAAACCTTCGAATTTTGCCATCTCGTACACGGTGTGATCGAACTGACGGAGAAGGACAAGGACCCGGTCATTTATCGCGCCGGCGACAGCTTCGTGATGAAGCCGGGCTACGTCGGGGTCTGGAAGACGATCGAGACGGTGCGGAAGATTTTCGTCACCGTCACCTGATCATTCGAGCAAACGATGCCGCTATTACGTGCATCTTCGCATCTGCAGGCGGGACGGGGCGAGGCGGCTGGCAAGCCGTTTCGGTCGCCGAGATTTTTGATGGGCGGTTTGTCCGTCGCTCTTTACTCGGCTTGTATATCCGTGTCGTCCGGTACGGCCAGGAGTCTCGCTTCTCCGCCGCGGCTTCATAGATCCTTCGCTCTTATCAATGGCGAGCAGTAGACCCACGAATGGATGAACTCATGCAAACGGAATCGATCGTTCTTGCGCCTTTCGGGGCTCATCATGTGGGCGGAGCCCTCGCGCTGTCGCGTGCAGTGGGTTGGGCGCACAGGAGGGAAGACTGGGAAATGATACGGTCTCTGAGCGAAGGACGCGTTGCGCTCGCCGGCGGCCGGGTTGTGGGTACCGCCCTCATGACTCCCTTCGGCGACACCTGCTCTGCCATTAACATGATTATTGTCGACGAAAGCCAGCGTGGCCGGGGGGTAGGAAGAAAATTGACCACCGCCGTGTTGGAACTCGCTGGTGGGCGTGAATGCCGATTGACGGCGACGAATGACGGCTTGCCTCTATATGAAAAACTCGGATTCGTCGCGACGCACCAAATCCTCCGTCATCAAGGCATTGCCGGTCAGGTCGATGCTCCTGAGAATGTTGAGTGGATCGATCCTGGCGCGCTGCCGGCAATCAAAGCGCTTGATCGTATGGCATTCGGGGCCGACCGTGACGCGGTATACAATGCCTTGGCAAGGGAGGGGAGTTTCGCCGCCATCCGGAGAGGTGATCGTATCGTCGCATTTGCGGCAACGCGATTGTTCGGAAAGGGTGAAGTCGTCGGGCCCGTCGTTGCGGAAAACTCGGAACAGGCGAGGGACTTGCTTGCCTTCATCCTCTCGGGCAAGGAAGGTCGCATTGTAAGAGTCGACATCCCTGAACAGACCGGCCTCTCATCACCGCTCGAAGACTGGGGACTGCCTCGCGGGGGGACCGTCGTTGCGATGGTTCGCGGCGCGGCGGTTCGATCTGATACACCGGCCGTTCAAACTTTCTGCCTTGCGAGCCAAGCCATCGGCTAACGTGAAATCCGAAGTGCGACCCGGCGACATTGGTCAGATCTGGCTGCCGCTGGGAAAAAGCGTCTCGCCCCAAAGGCGCCCGCGCGCGTGGCGATCACGAAGATGCACCAAAAATTCCGGCAAGGGTCGATTATCCTGATTCCCACCAGACAAGACCCGCAAATTCCTTTTTCATCGGCCTTTACGTATATGCTGCCTGTCAACAGGGACTCCCATTATGACGGGCGGCTCCTTAGATGCAATGCTGGCTGTCCCCCACGGCATCGCCGCAGCGCTCGGAGAGCTTGCCGGATGTGAGTCTGCGTTGACGTTTTCCCCTCTGCTTTGCTGTCGACCACGCAGCAGCCTTGAGCAGGTGCTCCCACTCTCGCAGCATCCACGGCTCCGCCGCCTCGAAATGGCAGGCACCCATGACCTCTTCTTCAGTTGTCGTCTATCATCATTCCAGCGGCACGAGTTGCCGGCCGTCGAGGCTTGGACGCTGGAGCAGGTTTGCAAGCGGCACATGCACTTTGATCAGGGGCGATTTCAAGACGACGTAGGTGAAGTACTTGTCAATGCCGATCTCCAAATCGAGGAGCTGCTCCATGATCGTCTGGTACTCGTCGATTCCGGTGGTGACAAATTTTACGAGATAGTCGTAGCCTCCCGAAACCAAATGGCACTCGATGACCTGATCGACCTTCTCGATGGCGCTGATAAATCTCGCGAAGTCCAGTTGACGGTGGTTTTTCAGCGTGATTTCCGTGAACACCGTCAGCGTCTGGCCCAGTTTTGCGATATTGATCTGCGCAGAGTAGCCCTGGATATAGCCCTTCGCCTCCAGCTTTCTTACGCGCAACAAACAGGGACTTGGCGAGAGGTTGACCATTTCCGAAAGCTCGACATTCGACATTCGGCCATTTGTCTGCAATGCGTTCAGTATCTTGACGTCAATTCGATCGAGTTTCATTGGCTCTTTCCCGCTGATGAGGATTGCGCGGACGTGGGTGACGTCGCTTAGCTGGGCCATTGACCACGAGGCCTTGGTCGCACTTCCGTTCACACGTGCCCGAGGCTGCCGGCGGATGTCTTTGCGGCGCCGATCACGACACATCTGCCTTTTGGCGGCGCGGCAGATGCCGCGGGCGATCAATGCGGGGTCGACCCCGGCCAATACAGCGCCCCACGATCCGGCGAAATGGCTTCCTTGCTTTGTGATCGTTCCAAGTCATCGTCGGCCAACGTGTCGCTAGAAATTCGAAGAGTGGATCGCGTCGCAGACGGCCTCGGTAACCTCCCGGGTGGTGGCTGAGCCGCCCACGTCGGGAGTAAGGATTCCGGCGCCGGTCACCCGCTCGACAGCGCGCATCAGGCGGACCGAGGCTTCCCGCTCGCCGAGGTGGTCGAGCATCTGGGCAGCAGTCCAGAATGCGGCAACCGGGTTAGCGATGCCCTTGCCGGCAATGTCGAAGGCGGAGCCGTGGATCGGCTCGAACATCGAGGGAAAGCGATGCTCCGGATCGATGTTCGCCGTCGGTGCAACTCCCAAACTACCGGCAAGAGCACCAGCGAGATCGGAAAGGATGTCGGCGTGAAGGTTCGTTGCTACGATGGTATCCAGGCTCTGCGGCTTGAGCGTCATCCGGACCGTCATGGCATCGACCAGCATCTTGTCCCACGTAACCTCAGGGAATTCCGCCGCCACCTCGCAAGCGATATCGTCCCACTTGACCATGCCGTGCCGCTGGGCATTGGACTTCGTAACGACGGTAAGTAACTTGCGCGGCCGGGATTGGGCCAATCTGAAGGCGTAGCGCATGATGCGGGTGACGCCGACGCGGGTGAAGATGGCGACCTCGGTGCCGACCTCTTCGGGCAGGCCGCGGTGAGCGCGGCCGCCATGGCCAGAATATTCACCTTCGGAGTTCTCCCGCACAATCATCCAGTCGAGATCGCCGATACCGCAATTGCGCAGCGGCGAAGTTATGCCAGGCAGGATCCTGGTTGGCCGGACATTGGCGTAGTGGTCGAAGCCCTGGCAGATCGGCAATCTGAGCCCCCACAGGGTAACATGGTCGGGAACATCCGGTGCTCCGACCGCGCCGAAATAGATAGCGTCGAATGTCTTGAGCTGCTCCAGCCCGTCCGACGGCATCATCACACCATATTTCTTGTAGTATCCAGATCCCCAGTTGAAATTTTGGAAGGTGAATTTTACGTCGCCGAGTCGCATCTCCAGGTTTGAAAGAACAGTCTGGCCAGCAGCGATCACCTCAGGTCCGATGCCGTCGGCGGGTATGGTTGCGATGGAGTATTCACGCATAAAATTTCTCCGCAGCGTTATTGGGTCAAGTTGATTGCCGGCGACCGTAACAGGGCATGCGATCGGCGCCGAACCCGCGTCGCCGGCATCCTCAGCGCCGCCCGAGAGGCGGTCTTTTCCGAAACGTCACATTCCCAGCGAGCGCTGGTCAACGTTGATCGAGCAATTTGATCTGGAGATCTTCCCAATGCTCCTGGAATGCATCCCGCGCCGTATCGTAGTGACGGCTCCTCAAGCTGTTGATGAGCCGCTCGTGTTCTTCCGCCATTTCTTCAGCGGTGGAGTAGAAATCCTGCCGCTGTGCGAGAAGAAGCTCGATCTCGCCCTCAAGGTCCGAATAGGTCCGCTTGAGCCGAGGGCTACCGCTGGAGGCGATGATCGCTCGGTGGAAGTCGCGGTCCGCAGCAACCAGCAGGGATCTGTCGGAGGACAGCGTCGACCTGTGCATGACATCGACAGCCTCCAGCGCCTGAGACGGGATAATGCCGGTCAGCACGATCAGACGTATGGCCTCGCCTTCAATGGCGCCGCGCACCCGCGTGATATCCACAATATCGTCTGGCCCGAATTCGGGCACCACAAAGCCCCGGTTCGGTATCTGACGCAACAGACCTTGCGTGACGAGCACCTGGGCTGCTGTACGGAACGTGTGCCGCGAGGTCGAATGCTCTTCGCACATCTTCACGTCGCGTAGGAACTCGCCCGGTTGGAAGTCCCCCGACAAGATTCGCCGTCGCAAGGCGTGAGTCAGGACCTCCACTGCGCTGGCGGGCAAAGGCTCGACGTTCATCTCTGGATCTTCGGCTCGGTTCTTGGTGGGTAGCGACGGCATGGCTCTGGCTTTGCTCGTTGTTTATGTCGTATACCTACGCCACATGCGGCGGCGCAGGGCAAGGGAGATGATATCGTACCTCCGCCCCGCATGCTGACGGGTCCTAGATCTGCACGGACCGAAGCGCCTCGTCGACGCCTTCGAGCAAACGCGCCGCGTTGGCTGATGTGAAGATGAGCGGGGGCCTGATCTTCAGGATATGTGCGTCCGCTCCCGTCGCGGAAATGAGGATGCGCCTGTCGCGCAGGGCATTGACCGCCGCAAGCGCTCGGTCCATGTCGGGTGTTTTCCGGTCCCTGTCCGTAACGAGTTCGACGGCGAAATAGAGGCCGGCCCCACGAACATCGCCGACAAAATCGTATTTTTTCTGCAGGCTCCGGAGGCCGTCGAGGATTTCGCCGCCGACCTTGACGGCATTGTCCAACAGGCCTTCCTCGAGGATAGTGTCGAGCACGGCTCTTGCTGCGGCGATAGCGACGGAGTTGCCGCCAAACGTATTGAAGTAGCGCATGCTGGATCCGAATTCGGCAACGAGTTCGGGCCGCAGCACCACGCCGGCAACAGGATAGCCGTTGCCCATGGGTTTGCCCATTGTGACGATGTCCGGATCGACCTTGTGACGGCTGTGGCCCCAAAGATGGGTGCCGGTCCGCCCGAATCCGGATTGCACCTCGTCGGCAATGAACAGGCCGCCAGCCTTGCGCACAACTTCCGCCACCGGCGCTAATACGTCCGTCGGATCAACGTAGAGACCATCGGAGGAGAAGACGGAATCGGCGATGAAGGCCGCGAAGCCGCCGCCATGCCGCTCCATGTCGGTGATCTGCCGCGCGACATCCTCCGCCATCCGCCGGCCGATTTCCTCGACGGGCAGGCGATAGGAATCCGGCGCGGCGACCGTGCGAAGATAGGGATCCAAAGCCGACTTCCTGCCGAGTGACGGAGAGATTGCCGCCACCGCGCCGCTGTTGCCGTGATAGGCTTCCGCCGTGACGATGACGCCGGTTTTGCGTGTGTGGTAACGCGCGATCCGCAAGGCGAGATCGTTGGCTTCCGAGCCCGTGCAGGTGAACATCGCGCATCCGGTCCGACCGAGTTCGCCACCGAACGTATTGATCAGGGCTTCGGCATAGTCCAGCAGCGGCTCCTGCATGTAACGCGTGTGGGTACAGAGTACCTCGAGCTGCTTCTGGATCGCCTCGACCACACGCGGATGCGAGTGACCCAGCGACACCACGTTGTTGTAGGCGTCGAGATATTCGTTGCCGTGCTTGTCATAGAGGAAGACGCCCTTCGCACGGGAGATCTCAACCGGCGACTTGTAGAAGAGCCGATAAGCAGGCCCGAGCAGCCTTTGCCGCCTGGCGACATGTGCCAGATCTTCACTTGTGAGATGAGAGGTGTCCTGAGGGTTGAAGCCATTCGGCATGTCGCCACGGAAGCCCTTGGGCAGGGTAGTCGCTTGTTTGGACATTGCTGTTCCTATCGTGTCAGAAGATCGGAAATCTGCGCGGTCGAAATTGAGTGGAACCACTCGAGGTGGGCCCAGCCGGCTTCTGTATTGCGTAGAATATAGCGGCTATTCTCGGGGAAGATCTCTGCGCGCCAGCATGTCAGCAGCGCACGAACCGCAAGGCGGCCCATCGACAGGAAGGGAATGAGCCGGAGCTCCTCATCCGTCAGCTCGGCATGGCGGAGATAACCGCGCAGAACGTCGCGCGCTTCGTCGAACAGGTCTCGCCGGTTCCCATGGTCGAATGTTTTTGGCATCTGGTTCATCAACGCCGTGGAGACATCGACGGCGATAGCGGTACGAACCGCATCGCCGAAGTCGATGACGCCGGTCAGGAACTGTGGATTGGTGTGATCGACGACCAGGTTCGACGTATTGAAGTCGTTGTGGAGCACTTGCCGCCGGCACAGATCGAGCTTCGGCTTGATTTCGGCAAACCGCTCGAGCGCACGGACGGTCCAGGCCCGCTTGCCGCCCTCAGGGATGAAGCTCAATAGATCGGTGAGGTCGAGCAGATGGGTGACGTCCCATGCCACCGTCCGGTCATCTGCGGGGTGCGAGAAATCGGCCATGGAATGACGCAGTTTTGCTAGGATTTCGCCGATCCGTTCGCGCTGTGGAGCTGTGCAGGAAGTCCGGTCGAGCGGGGTGCCGGCAAGGAAGGTAATAAGGCGCGCGACTCGCCGCTCGCCGCCACTCGTAGTGACGGTCGGCAAATCCGCCCCGTCGACATCGCGAAATGTGCGGGGAATTGGTAGATCAGGGGCTCGCTGCTCCAAATGACGCATCAGCGACACCTGGAAATCGAGTTCCTCGATCCGCTCAGAAGGATGAGCGATTTTCAATACAAACTTCCCCTGGGCGGCGCAGTCGAGGAGGAACGTGTCGTCCTTTTCTGTTTCAAAGCGCGTTGCCGAGCCGCGCGTGCCATATAGCCGCTCGGCAATTCGTTCGGCTTCCGCAGTGCCCACGGTATGGCACGCCTCGGAAAGCTCAGGGACGCGGGCTGGCCCGCATTGATGCTTGTAACCCATCTTCAAACTCATTCCTGTCCCGCCTCGGAAGGGCAGTTCGATGACTTCAGTATCTCATACTTCAGTTTTTGTACAACAATTTTATTTCGACGACGAATGGGATCAAGCTCAGCTTTTCTGATGATTTCAAGCTTAATCAATAAAAAGACACATTTACAATGCGTTGATGGCTGTTTTGGTGGCGAGTGGCACCCGTCGCCGAGAAACTTCAGGGGCCGAAGATGCAAAAATTGTTGGACAATCAGTTGCCATTGCAGGAAAGATATGCAAGTGTGCTCCCACTGGTCGGAATGCAGCGAACACGTCGGATTGATCCGCTTTGGTGGATTGGCCCGGCATCTGAAAAGGCAGAGGAAATTGACCAGATTCCCAAAGGTACCTGCCGCGTCCGCATTGGGGGTCCGTCGGGACCGCGACCTCTTTAGACAGGCGGCATCCCCGCCAAATGACCTTGGATAGGCACACCGTGCCATGAAAATTGGAAGGAATACACGCGATGACTCAATTTCGACCGAAGTACGTGACCTTCGACTGCTACGGCACGCTCACCAATTTCGACATGGCCGGCGCAGCGCGACGCGTCTACGGCGAGCGCCTCTCCCCTGAAGCGATGTCAGCCTTCGTCGAGGCTTTCAGGGGCTATCGCCTCGACGAGGTGCTGGGCCCATGGAAACCGTTCGTTGAAGTGGTTCACAATTCAATCGAACGCAGTTGCAAACGCATTGGCATCCCGTTCAAACCCGAAGACGCGCAACGCATCTATGATGAGGTGCCAACCTGGGGTCCGCACCCGGACGTTCCGGCTGGCCTGTCCAAAGTGGCGAAGGAAATTCCGCTGGTCATCCTGTCGAACTCCATGAACAGCCTGATCATGTCGAACGTGGAAAAGTTGGGCGCACCCGTCCATATGGTAATCACGGCAGAAGAAGTCGGGGCATACAAACCTCTGATGAAGGGCTTCGAATACATGCTCGACAAGCTCGGCTGCGGACCGGAAGACATTACTCATGTCTCCTCATCCTTCCGCTACGACCTGATGACCGCCTATGACCTGGGCATCAAGAGCAAGGTCTGGGTCAACCGCGGCCATGAGCCCGCCAATCCCTATTACGAATACACCGAGATCAAGGATATCGGCGGGCTAGCGGCCGCCGTTGGCCTGGAGCCAGCCCTCAAGCGCGCCTGAAAAGTCAGGGCTCAGGCGCTGTGACGACGATGGATCGGGGCGGTCCGTTCGCCCCTTCTCTTTAGTCTGAAGGAGAGCAGGCATCGGCTTTCGGGGACCCAACCGCACGCGTGACCTGCTGGCCTTAGAGACGACGGTATGATCCGAGCTTAACGCAACGGCACGTGGGACTTAGCAGGCGTTTGTTGCGAGTCGCTATCGCTGTCCGCTTCCGCGTTTGATCGGCGAGTTCGAAATTGCACGGGTCGGCTAGTCTTCCTCTTCATGAGTGAAGACGTGGCCTGAGGTGACACTGAACTTCGACCCCGCTCGGCCTGTTTCCTGGGATCTCCCGTTTGACTGTGTTCACAGCATCTTGCGCAGGCATCCGAAACGGCTACACCGCACTGTGACCATTCACTCGTTCGAAAAACCGGCTATGCCCTTGATCTCGGTAAACTCGTGCAGTCCGAACTTGCCGTATTCCCGACCGTTGCCGGATTGCTTGTAGCCGCCGAAAGGGGCGGCACTGTCCCAGGCGGCGCTGTTGAGGCGGACGCTACCGGCGCGCAGCCTGCCTGCGAGCGCACGCGCTTCCTTCGGATCGCCCTGAATGTAGGCCGCTAGACCGTAGGGCGTATCGTTGGCGATCGCGATCGCTTCATCCTCACTGTCATAGCCGATGATCGACAGCACCGGGCCGAAGATTTCCTCCCGCGCAATCGTCATCTGATTGGTGACGCGCGCAAACACTGTCGGGCGCACGTAATAGCCGGAATTGAGATGCGCAGGGCGACCAGGGCCGCCGGCGACGAGCTCCGCTCCTTCTGCGATGCCGCGTTCGATCAACACCTGGATCTTGTCAAACTGGGCGGCGCTTGCGACTGGTCCGAGGTTGGTGCGAGGGTCAGATGCGGGGCCGACAACCAGCGCAGCCGCTTCCCTTTCAGCGATCGAGCTTGCTTCGTCCATTCGCTCGATGGGCACCAGCATCCGCGTTGGCGCGGTACAGGTCTGGCCGGAGTTGCCGAAGCAACGGCGTACGCCGGCGGCGACCGCGGCTGAGAAGTCGGCGCTGCGCAGGATGATGTTCGGCGACTTGCCGCCAAGCTCCTGATGCACCCGCTTGACGGTCGGTGCCGCCGCCTGCGCCACGGCAATGCCGGCGCGCGTCGACCCGGTGAAGGACACCATATCCACATCCGGGTGGCTGGCCAGCGCCGCACCAACCGTAGGCCCGTCCCCCTGAACGAGGTTGAACACCCCCTTCGGCACGCCGGCCTCATCCATGATCTCGGCGAAGATGACGGCGTTGAAGGGAGCGATCTCCGAGGGCTTCAGGACCATGGCGCACCCTGTGGCGAGCGCTGGAGCGACCTTGCAGGCGATCTGGTTGATCGGCCAGTTCCACGGCGTGATCATCGCAACCACCCCGATCGGCTCGTGCATGATGCAGGTGGTCCCCTGCATGTAGTCGAAGGCAAAGGTCTCGAGGGCCTTGATCGCCTGTTCGAAATGGGTAGCGCCGATGCCGGCCTGCTCGGCCCGGGCCATGGCGAGCGGCGCGCCCATTTCCCGCGAGATGATGTCGCCGAGCTCGTCATTGCGGCGCTTCAGGATCGTTACAATTCGCTTCAGCAGTTCGATGCGCTCGCCATTGGACGTCTGCGAGAAGGAGGCAAAGGCCCGCCGCGCAGCCGCGACCGCCTTTTCCGCGTCGGCGGCACTGCCGAGTGCGATCGTACCGATCGGCTGCTCCGTCGAGGGATCGATGACCTCAAGTGTTTTCGATACGGACGGCTCGACCCACTCCCCGTCGATATAAAAGCTGTGGGCGTGGTTCATTGGTGGCTCCCTTGAATGGCTCTTATCCTCTTTGCCGAGTGAAATTCCGATCCGTCCCGCGGTCGCAACTGTTTGCATTTGTGGGAGAGGATATGAGAATCGGAGACGTCGAACGGCGATCGGAGTGTGTACTGACCGAAGCTGAGGCCGATCACGGCGCCAGATTGTAAATCTCGGCAAGGTCGCTTAGATCCCAATTACCGCCAGACAAGACCGCACACACTTTTTCATCTGGCTTGACGTCTATGCCGCCGGCCAGCAGTGCTCCTATGCCGATGGAGGCGGCTGGTTCCGCGATCAATTTCGCATCCTTGGCGAGGGCACGCATTCCGGCAATGATGTGTTCGTCTTCAACAAGAACAATCTCGTCGACATATTTTTCGATAATCGGGTACGGATTTTGACCCGGAACGCTTAACCTCAGACCATCCGCGATCGTGTTCTTTAACGGAAGCGAGGTGCGCTCCTTGTTTTTCCGGCTGTAGAAATATTTCGGCGTCAAGGCAGGCTCTGCCGCGATAACGCGCACCGATGGCTTGGTTTCCTTAATCGCAGTGGCGATGCCCGAGATCAGCCCTCCACCGCCCAGGGGTACGATGACCGTATCCACATCTTCCAAGTCTTCGAGGATCTCACACCCGATCGTTCCCTGACCAGCCATTACGACGGGGTCCTCGAAGCCGTGAATGACCGCATAATTGTGTCCGTCCGCGATCTCGTAGACTTTTCTCCATCGAGCAGCATTATCACCATCAAAAAGAATGACTTCCGCGCCAAGGGCTTCTGTATTGGCGATCTTGATTTTTGGCGTGGTGACCGGCAGCACCAATATCACTTTTACGCCGAGCATCTTGGCTGCGTAAGCAAGCGCCTGGGCGTGATTGCCCGACGAGGTCGCAATGATCCCGTTTTCGATTTCTTCTCGGGGAAGCGAGAGAGCCTTGTTCAGGGCGCCGCGGATCTTGAATGCGCCAGTGATCTGAAGGGTTTCCGGCTTGAGGTAGAGCTGACAACCAGCCGCTTTCTCGATTTTGTCTGCACGCAGTAGCGGCGTGTGTCTGACGTGCGGCTGTAGCCGCTGCCGAGCTTCACGGATGTCCTGAATGGTCGGATAGTTGCGCATGGTGTCATGCCTCAAAAAACGGGAAGAAAGTGCCGACATTATTGGCTACAGCATTGCGATAAATTTTGCTGGCGGTCGTATTGTCTTGAATGGCCATCCCGGTGGAGTCAAAAATGGTGATTTCGGCATCACTTTCTCGTCCCGGCTTCCTCCCCAATAATACCTCGCCGATTTCACCGTGGATGTCGTCCTTGGTAATGATGTTTTTATCCAGCGGGTGCCAGGTCTCGCCCTTTGCCGCGCATTGCGAAAGAGAGTCGACGATGATTTTGGCGTTTCGGAAAAGCTCCGGATCCAGCTCCTGTTTGCCGCGCTGATCCGTGCCGATCGCAACGATGTGCGTACCGGGCTTCACCCAATCCGCTTCTACAAGCGACCCTTTTCCTCGGGTCGTCGTGATCAAAATGTCGGCCCGCCCGACTGCCTCCTTCTTCGAGCTTGCGACGGTGACGGGAATGCCGAATTCTCGCTCGATATCCGCCTTGTACTTGGAACTTGTTTGGTAGGTGCTGTCCCAGGCGTAGATCTCTTCGATCGTCATGATCTCGTTGATCGCCCGGATTTGCATTCTTGCCTGATTGCCTGTGCCGATCGACCCGATCGTCCTGGCGTTCTTTCTGGCCAGTGCCTTGACGGAGACGGCTCCCGCCGCTCCGGTTCTGAGGCCGGTGATCAAGCTTCCATCCATGATGCAAATCAACGCACAGCTCCTGGCATCAAACAGGAGAATGGTGCCCATGCTGTTCGGCACGCCGTGTTCTACCGGGTTGTTCGCGAACCCTCCGGAATGCGCCTTCATGGAGATTATTTCAGCGACTTTGTGGTAGCCAAGTTTGAAGTCGATCTCGCCACGCAGGGAGGGCAGATGAATTCCGATATAGTCGGGCTGTTCCACCTGATTGCTGCTGAAGGCCTTGTAAGCCTCTTCGACCGCGGTGATGACTTCCGTCATGCCGATAAGCCGCGCTACCTCATTCTTCTTGAGCAGCAGCGTTTCCATGCGTGACCTCTCTGTTCAATTCATTGGATGTGTCGGCGCATTACGACCCGACCTGCGCTGATCGTATCAAGCCTGCTGTAAGTCTATTGACCTTATTCGTGGAACCCCTGGCAGATTGTTTTATATCGCACGGCAATTTTGGTAGAGAGTACCGGCAGGTGCCCTTTGGAGCTTGGGCGGAGTGCTGGAACTATCACGCCACTCCAATCCTAACATAGGCGAATGATTGGGAGCTGACTCAGTCGATCTTCCTCGCTGTCGCGTAAGGTGCCGAATGACGAGCTTCCAAGGATCGGATCCTTTCCGCTACGCGAAATCTCGCAATGCAAGCCTCTACTTCGCAGGGCGCTTCGTTTCCGGCATGGCGGGTTGACTGGGCCTACCTGTCTGCGTCTGCCATCCGGACCGCGGATCACTTTGACCCAGCACTCACAAGGACAAATGATGTTTCCCTCCAGCATTTTGTGCTGATGTTCGGCAATCTCCGAGCAATTCAGATGTGAGTGCCGGGCTATGATTGGTCATAACTTAAACATTCCCCTGCAAAGCAAGGACGAAGCCCATGACTACTTTCCGGCCGAAATACATCACTTTCGACTGCCATGGCACGCTCATCAACTTCCAGATGGCGGAGGCCGCCCGCGATCTTTACGGCGACCGAATGAGCGAGCAGAAAATGCTGCAGTTCATCGCGGATTTTTCCGCATACCGCCTTGATGAAGTCATGGCCGACTGGAAGCCTTATGCGGAAGTGGTCCATAACGCATTGGCAAGGACCTGCAAACGCAACGGCATCCACTTCAAGGACGAAGACGCGCACATGGTTTACAACCGCGTTCCCACTTGGGGGCCGCATCCAGACGTTCCGGCGGGTCTTGCCAAGGTGGCCAAGGAAATTCCACTGGTCATTCTGTCAAATGCGATGAACTCGCAGATCATGTCCAACGTCGAGAAGCTCGGCGCGCCTTTCCACGCCGTCTACACCGCCGAACAGGCCGGCGCCTACAAGCCGCACTTCCGGGCGTTCGAATATATGCTCGATATGCTGGGTTGCGGCCCGGAGAACATCCTGCATTGCTCCTCCTCGTTCCGCTACGATCTGATGTCCGCACATGACCTCGGGATCAAAAACAAGGTTTGGGTCAATCGCGGTCACGAGCCGGCCAATCCCTATTACGGATATACTGAAATCGCGGGCATCTCCGGATTGCCCGGCGTCGTCGGACTTTAAGGTGCCCAGACAGATTTGAGAATCCCGATCCCGCCGGACCAATAACCAGTCGCGGTTTGCCGTGGATCGGGGGCGTCGCAGTTCCGCCGTTCGGCGGTGCGAAATACATTCACTCACGGGCAAGAATTTTCGGTGCCCGGAGCGAGACAATCGTGCTTCAGCAGCAAATGCCCGACCCCCATCGGGATCGATCGCCGCACTGGATGTCAAGCGACGATCGCTTCGGATGAGCAAGCCGCCCGAATTCAACAGTGCGAGGGTTTTAGTCGTGGGTGCCTCTAATGATGCGGTTTCAGACGGCAGTGCGCGTCATCTCGACGACAGCCCATCCGTCCGGGAGCCGTTCACTAAAGCATATTTTGAGGACGCTGCAGCTATTCTGGCGACAAAGCCGAGCTCTGCCGGAATACCGCTGTCCGAGTTGCTACTGCGCCACTACGGTGTAACGGGAGCGATCAGCGTTCTCTCCTCGGAGGCTGAGTGTACCGCGGAGGTCAAGCTGTTGACCGGCGACCAGTTGATCTTCAAAACGTCAACACGGCCCGAAGGAAGAGACAGTTTCCGCTTCCAGGTTGCGGCCCTTGCCGGACTGGAGGGCGCTTCCGGTTTTGCAGCTCCTCATATCGTGCGTACCAATGATGCTAGGTTGATGTTCGAAGAGGAGAAGGTTTGCGGCTATCTGCAGACCCGACTTTCAGGGACGCCGTTGCACCAGGTAACCGCAACTCGGGACGTCCTTTACAAGGTCGGCAAAGCGCTCGCCAGGCTCAGTTTGGCGCTCGAGCCGTTGAGCTTGCCCGCGATCCACCGTCCAGTTCTTTGGCATGTCGGGTGCTGGTCGAGGCTCATGGGACTGGAGGAGCATTTGCCTTCAGAGCCTGTCGCGGCATCCGTGCATCTTGCCATGAACAATTATGTCGAGTCTGTCGAGCCGCAATTGCGCGAGGTAGCATGGCAAGTCACGCACAATGATCCCAGCCCGTTCAACACACTCCTCACCGATCATAGTGTCGCGTTCATAGATTTTGGGGACGGCTGCTGGGGACCACGAATTCAGGATCTGGCGATTGCGGCAAGCCTGGTGGTGACAGACCCGTCTTTGGCTCTCGGAGGCGCAGAAGATCTCATCTCGGGTTATGCGTCGGTGCTTCCGCTTTCCGCGCTCGAGGCAAAGCTGCTCGTCGGGCTGATAAAGGCGCGGCAAAGCGCGCTCATCCTGATCAACTACTGGCGAGCCAGACTGTTTCCGGCAGAGGCAGCCTATATCAAGAAGAACGTGGGCCGCGCCGAACGCGGGCTCTCGATTCTATCGTCGCTCGGGGTCGAAGAGGCAGAGCTCGCTGTGCTGCGTGCGGTGGCTTGAGCCGGCGTCGCCGGGAGACGACCCAAGCTTTTCGTCAGTCGCCTTGGCAGTCAGAACGACAACTCGCGCCTTCTCGCGGATGAAACTTACAGGATCAAAGCTATGTCCACAGATCTCATGCCCAACCGCTTTACCCCTGGTGAGGCCACGATTCCACTGCGCGAAACTGAGCTTATCGCGCGCCGGGACAACGTACTTGGGAGCTCTTACAGGCTCCAATACCGCCGACCCGTGCATTTCGTTCGCGGCGAGGGCATGTGGCTCTACGATCCCGACGGACGTCGTTATCTGGACTTTTATAACAACGTGCCTTCTCTCGGGCATTGTAATCCAGAAGTAAACGCCGCGATGGCGGAACAAGCCAGCCGAATTAGCGCAAACACGCGTTATCTCGAACCGAGGCTTGTCGATTATGCAGAACGGCTTGTCGGCACGTTTCCTCAGGAGCTGAACCGCGTTGTGTTTACTTGCACGGGCAGCGAATCGAATGATCTGGCGCTCCGCATCGCCAGATTGGTTAGCGGCTGCGAGGGCGTGATCGTCACTTCTCATGCCTATCACGGCACAAGCGCGGCCACGGCGATGGTGTCGCCCAATTTGGGCGACGCCGTCAAGCTTAGTCCTGCCGTCCGGATGGTGTCGCTGCACGGGCCTGCCGGCGTCTCCGAGAAACAAGCTGCGGCATTCTTTGAAGAACAGGTCCGTTCGGCCATCGCCGATTTGAATCGACGTGGCATTGGCGTAGCAGCCCTGCTCTTTGACAGCATTTTCTCCAGCGACGGCGTATGGGTGGACCCGCCTGGCTTCATTGCGGGAGGGGTCAAAGCGGTCCGGGAGGTGGGTGGTCTTGTGGTTGCCGATGAAGTTCAGCCAGGCTTTGGGCGGACGGGCAAAAACATGTGGGGTTTTGAGCTGCACGAAGTCGTTCCGGACCTCGTCACTCTCGGCAAGCCGATGGGCAATGGATTTCCCATCGGCGCGGTTGTTGGCCGCAAGGCATCGATGGATCGCTTTGGCGCTGCCGCCCGTTATTCAAACACCTTCGGGGGCAATACGGTCGGGATCGCGGCAGCTGATGCCGTCCTGACCATCTTGTATCGAGACCGGATCAAGGAGCATGCGCATGTCATGGGTGAGCGCCTGAGGGCGGGATTGGAGCACCTTGCCATACGGCATCCTGGTGTTCGCGGTGTTCGAAATGCCGGCCTGTTCTTCGGCATTGACATCGGGCTGGACGGAACGGGGGCGGCCGGTCGACGCGCCATGGCACTGGAGATCGTAAACCTGCTGCGCGATGATGGCGTTCTAATCAGTACGACGGGCGCCAACGAGGATACACTTAAAGTTCGTCCTCCGCTCGTGTGCCAGGCGGAGCATGTGGACCGATTCCTCGAAGCCATCGAAAATGCGCTAAAAAAAGCCGCCGCGCCGGTGTGACATCAGCTGCCTCGCCGCCCGAATGGCACGCGCTATCTTCATCAGCGAAAGCGATATCCATGAAGTTAGATCGGATCGACATCAAGATCCTGCATGTTCTCCAGCAGAATGGCCGGATGACGAATGTTGAGCTTGCGGAGATGGTCAACCTGTCGCCGAGCCCCTGCCTCATGCGACTGAAAAAGCTCCAGTCGGAGGGCTATATCGAAGGCTACACGGCGCTCATCAATATCGCCAAGCTTGGGCAGGCGCTAACGGTGTTTACCGAGGTTACGCTGAAGAACCATCGGCAAACCGATTTTGCACGCTTCCTTGCTGCTATTGAGAAGATCGAGCAACTCATCGAGTGCCATGTGATATCGGGCGGGTACGATTATCTCTTGAAATTCGTGACGACGGGGATCGGCGAATATCAGGAGATCATGGAGCGGCTGATCGAGCTGGACGTCGGGATTGACAAGTATTTTAGCTACGTCGTGCTGAAGTCGCCGATCCGCAAGATGCAACTGCCGCTGACGAAGCTATTTCAACCCGGTTGACCTCCTCGCCCATCTCCGGGCGATCTAACTCGAGAACAAGGCGCGCCGCAATGAAGTTCTTCTCCTACTGACACGATACCGCCCCGGTTTTTGTCGGGGCCGCGGAGGGGCCTGTCGAGGGCCACTATGACATCACAGTGATCATCGACTTGCTGGGGCGCTCGTCAACATAACTAAGGACAGTTCCGGCGTGCCGACGGCGTCTGGTACGCGATGGGCTATGCCGACCATGGCGCCCAGCTTTCAACCCATCTCGGAATGCTGATTGCCGACGCAATCCTCGGTCGCCCCGACTGCAATCCGATGAAGAGGCTTGAATGGCCGGCCGTTCCAGGCCACTTTGGAACGCCGAGTTTCCTGCCGCTGGTCGGCATCTATCAAAAGATGCTGGACAGTTTCGCCTAGGAGTTCTTGCCCGAGGTTCCTGGCTTTGCGCGACGATCAGAGTGCGCCTACCTCAACTTTAGAGCCGTCGAAGAAGCGCGACAGGCGGAAGGGTGTGGGATCAACGCAAGGTTTGTCGTTAGCAACAAGGTCCGCGGCCAAGCGACCGATGCCTGGGCCAATGCCGAAGCCGTGGCCGGAGCCGCCGGCCGCCAGATAAAGGCCCTTCACGTGATCGGACGCCGAGATGACCGGCACCGCGTCAGGTGTGCAGTCCACATACGCGCCCCAACTGTCTGCGATTTCGACACCTTTAAGCGCCGGAAACTGCTCGGTGACGCCCTTGAGAATGGCCGCGATCGTCCGGCGGCTGGGCCTGGGGTCGAGAACCCGCATCCGCTCGAACGGTGACATGGTATCCTTGGTCCAGCTCGCCAGCGCTTCGGGTCCATGGAACATAGATCTGCCGACGCCGATCTGAACCGCTTTCAGTCGCTTCAGAAACATCGGCATGAACCAGCGTGCATATCGGATACCTTGCGGCGTGATATCCAGTGTCGCCCTGCCGCTGATCGCAAGCGTATAACTGCCATCCAATCTGCGGGTCAGCGAGCACTCTGGCGTATAGATCGCCTCGCCGAGACTGGCTGTAGGGCGCGTCCGAATTGCAGTCTGGCGCACGCTTGCCTGCGGGAACTGCACGCCGTACTGGCGGCAGAACATCGAAGCCCATGCACCGCCGGCGTTCAGAACGGTCTGCGACCTGATGATACCTTTTTCGGTGACCACTCCAGCAACTGCACCATTGACGATATCGAGGCCTCGTGCTGCACACTCCTGGTGGATGGTCGCGCCAAATTTGCGGGCGCCGCTCGCGATCGTCGGCGCGGCAATGGCCGGTTCGCCTTTGCCATCATCGACTGAATAGACGCCGCCGAGCCAGCGGCGGCCTTGTGCCGGAATTCGGTCGTGCGCTTCGTGGGCAGTTAGCATCTTGGTGTTGACATCGAATTGCCGGGCGATGTCAAGCCATTGTTCCCATTCCGCAAGCTGCTTAGGATTGTCCGTGGCGTAGAACAGACCGCATCGGCGGAAGCCGACGTCCTCGTCGATTTTGGCGGCAAACTGTTCCCACGCCTGCATGGAAATTCCCGAGAGTGGCAGTTCGCGCTGATCCCGGTTCTGCCGGCGGCACCAGCCCCAGTTTCTGCTGGACTGCTCACCGCCGATATAGCCCTTCTCGACCAAAGCAACCGAGCGCCCTCGCTCCGCGAGAAAAAATGCCGCCGAGGCCCCGACGATGCCGCCGCCGATGACGACGACGTCCGCCTTGGCGGGTAGCTCTTGATCGCTCTCTATACGTTTGATGAGTGGTGACATCGAGGCTGACCTGAACTGATTAGTTGGAGCTGTTTGCTGCTTGCCGGGCAGTGGCATCAGGCGGGAGCACGGCGATCGCGTCGACTTCGACAAGATAGCCGTAGTGGAGCTCGGCCACTGGAACCACGGTGCGCGCCGGGCGCGCCTCTCCCAGCCGTGCCGCATAGACCTGGTTGAAGCCGGGCCAATTGACGACGCCGACGATATAGGCCGTCACCCTGACGAGATCGCTCGGGGTAGCGCCTGCGGCTTCCAGGACCGCCAGCATGTTGTCGATGGCCTGTCCGGCCTGCCCAGCGAAACTATCGTCGGGAAGGGGCGCTCCATCGGGTCGGATCGGGAGCTGCCCCGATATATAGAGATGCTGACCGGCTAGCTTCGCCTGGACATAATGACCTGCAGGGCTGGGCGCACTATCGGTATTTACGGTTGTCAAGTGTAACATCACCAGCCTCCGAAGCGTGGCCAGCAGGCCTCAACGGCGTGCGACTGACCTTGGACAAGATGATAGGCTTGGTGCTGCGCCGCCGTCGCACAGGCATGGTTCGGCAGGATCCGCACGCGGTCTCCGACCCTCAGATCGGGCAGGCGAGCGTCCGACCCGGGCCGGACGGCGATAATGCCATGCTCCTGGTTGGCATCGGCAACGATGATGTCACGATAGATGTCGCCTTGGATGTTACAGACGAGGCCATATCCCTGGTCGACGGCTTGTTTGCTCGTGCCACGATCCCGCGACAGCGACATCCATCCCGCATCGGTTATGATCCAGCCTTTTTCCCGCTGATGCCCGATCACCGTTGCAAGAACGCTGAGCGCAATGTCGTCGACCTGGCAGACTCCGATCCCCGCCATCACGAGATCGAAGAATACGAACACGCCTGCACGGACTTCGGTCACTCCAGTAAGATCCTGCGCGTGATGGGCCGTCGGCGTCGAACCGACGCTGACGACGGGGCAGGGTAGCCCGGCACCGCGCAGAAGTTGCGCCGCTCCCACAACGGCCGCTCGCTCGGCTTCCGCATAGCGCTGCTGTGCCTCGGCCCCCCCACCCTTGTAGCTGTCGCCGGCATGAGTCAGAACGCCACGCAACTCCGCACCTGCCGCCAGCGCCTGCCCGATCTCCAGCAACCGGGCGTGATTGGCGGGCACAACACCCGAGCGGTGGCCGTCGCAATCGATCTCGATCATGGCTGGAATCCGCATTCCGGACTTTCTGGATGCCTCGGCAACCGCGAGCGCCTGCTCGACGGTATCCAGTATGACGACGATGTCGACGCCCTTGGCGCGCAGTTCGACGACGCGCGCGAGCTTTGCCGGGGCGATGCCGACCGCATAGATCATGTCGCGAAGACCATGGGTCGCGAATTGCTCAGCTTCCTTCAGCGTGGAGATTGTCGCAGGCCCTTCAGGGGCAATCATGACCCGCCGCGCGACGTCAATCGACTTTGCCGTCTTCAGATGCGGTCGTAGCGACACGCCCAGACCATCGAGCCGGTTCCTAAGCCGCGTGATATTTCGGTCCATCCGGTCCGCATCCAGAACCAGGCAGGGCGTTTCTAACGCCTCAAGAGTAGTCGCGGCCGCCAAGCGTGCGGAGGGGTCGAACGTCGCTAGATCCATGTGTCTGGTCTCCAAATTCGAAATTCACCTTGTCGCCAATCCGTAAAGATAGCAATTAATGGTCGGTGAAGGTTCGATTTAGTTGGATATTAATGCTGACCGTGCGACATCACCCGCATCAGCCTGAATTCGCTTGAGCACGTCGATTTCCGTCTCGATTTCCAGCCGCAGATTGGGACTGCCGGAAAATGCGCCGTTGAAAGCAGCGGTTCCGATGGTAAACCCTGCCGCGCCAGATCGCACTACGGCTGCCATCCTTTCCGGGCTGTCGATCGAGCCGGCAACCACCACGGGCTTGCCGATGGCCCCACATACGCGCGTTATCAGCGCCTCGACATCGCCGTCGAAACGATAAGCGAGCAGATCGAGACCGCTGACACCCTCGATCGCCGTCAACTGCCGGGCACTGTCAACGATCGTTTCGATCGTCCCTTCGAGCTTGCTCGGATGGCCGACGATCTTGCCAGGGAACGGATAGTACCGGATGTTCTTCCCGGCGATGACCGGCAGAACGACGTTCGGCCGGGTTCCACCCATCAGGATGTCGACGCCAAGGTCCACCGCGGCTTGCGCGGATCGTCGCTCGCTCTCCTCGTCAAGGCTTACAACCTCGAGATAGAGACTCGCACCCGCCGCTTTGACTGCTGAAGCGAGGACCAGAAGTTTATCGAACGGCAATCCAATATCCTTGAACCCCACATGCTTGATGCCGGCGGCAAGCACATCTTTGAGGCGCTCGGCCGCGTCGGCAACGGTGCGATCCTGATTGGTGAGCATAAAAATGAAGATGGGAGAATTTTGGGGCATCGAAAGCACTCCTAGAATGCGTTGAGAAGCAGCGCCTGATCGAAGGCGTAGCGAAGAGAGGAATGATCGGCCTTACCCTGGCCGGCGATGTCGAATGCCGTACCGTGATCGACGCTCGTACGGATGAAAGGCAAACCGATAGTGACGTTGACGCCGTTGTCGATACCGAGATACTTGACCGGGATGAGGCCCTGATCGTGATATTGCGCGACGACGATATCGAACTCCCCCCTGCGAGCGCGCATGAAAATCGTGTCTCCGGGCCAGGGACCGGACGCGTCTATTCCGACGTGCTGAGCCCGGCTGATTGCGGGCGCGATGATGTCCAGATCTTCGCGTCCGAACATACCATTTTCACCGGCATGGGGATTGAGGCCGGCCACCGCAACGCGCGGAGATGCAATCCCATAAGCCTTACCTGCCCGGTGCGCCAATTCGATCGTTCGGAAAACTGAATCCTCTGTCACGAGGTCGATGGCATCGCGCAATGATACGTGGATCGTGACCAGAATGACGCGCAGTTCGTCGTTCGCGAGCATCATTGCAAACTTGTCGGTCCCCGTCCGCTCAGCAAGGATTTCCGTATGGCCGGGATAATGGAGCCCACCTTGCTTCATCGCCTCCTTGTTGATCGGCGCGGTGACGATTGCTCCGATGTTTCCTGCCAGCGCTTCGTCGATCGCCCGTGCGACATAGTCGTAGCTGGCACGCCCGGCCCGAGCGTCCACCTGACCGATGGGCAAATCGTCCGGCAGATGCGAGACGTTGAGAACGGCTATGAGTCCGCTGTCTGGCAGAGCGTTATCGACTGACGCGATGGGCTGCACCTGCAGGGCAAGATTAAGGGCCCGGACCGCTCGCTCCATTACCTTGGCGTCACCGATCACTACTGCTTGTTCCGGCAGCCCATCCGCGAAAACACGGGCGATAATTTCCGGGCCGATCCCGCAGGGATCGCCCATGGTTATTCCAATAGGCTTCTTCATTTCTTATCTCCAAGCCAGAGGCCCCGAAGCAACTCGGCTGATTTCACCAGGATACGCGGCGAACCGAAGCCGCCCGCCTTTGTGATAATGTGAATGGGATGCGGTCCCGTGGTGCGGCCGACCGGAATTCCAGGCTCGACCTCGCTCAGGAGTTCAAGTGAACTGATCTCAAGTTCGCTCAACACGCATTCGGCAGTGTCACCGCCCGTGAGGAAAAGCCCGGTAACGGGGTGACTCCCCATTACTGCCCGCACAGCCTGGCCAAGAGCGGTTGCGATGGCCCGAGGATTGGCTGACGCACTTCCTTCTGAGGTGGTTAGAATAATGTCGCCGCCGGATCCAAATCGGCTGTACTCCGCAGCGGCTCGTTCGGCAGCGAGAGCGGGGGAGCGAGACGCCACCTCCGAGTTGATGATGATCTGCCGGGCGTTGCCGGTGCTTATCAGTGTTGAGCATTGCTCGCGGCTCTGCGGATTCACGCTGCCGATGACAAAGAGATTGACAGATGTCGTGACCGTGGACGGTGCGATTTCACCACCCCGGCCTACATAATCCGCCAGCGCGATCGCCAGGCCCGGAGATCCACACCACAGGATGGACTTTGGATCGGCCGCCGATTTCACCAGCAGTGCCAAGTCTTCTTGCATAGTCGCATCGGCGATCAGCAACTTTCTGCCATCGGCGACAAGTTCACCGGATCTCAATGCCCGCAGGTCCGCAAGCGTGACATAACCCACTTCTGCCTCGGGGATGTCTCGAAAAAGGGAGCGAAGATGGGAGTCCGTTATGGGGTGTAGCGGGTCCTTGGCGAATTCGGTTTGCTCCAACGGCACGCCACGAAGAAGCTGCCGCCCGCCTTCAGTGGTTCTTCCACCGGCGGGGAAAGCCGGAGCGACGATTGCGATCGCCCGACCGGAAGCCGCGAGCGCGGCAGTTATCTCAACTCCAACGTGGCCGCGAATGGTGGAATCAACGGTATTGTAAAGGATATCCGCGTACGCAAGGCTTCTCGCCGCCGTCCTCGCCCGATCGGCAGCGTCTTCAGCCGATGCGGTGCGGCTTGCCTTGTTCACCGATATGATCGACACGTTTTCCGGTGACGTCTGCCGGTAGTCGGTGAAAACCAGGCATCTGTGCCCCATGCTCACGAATGGCCCAGCGCCATCCGTTGCACTCGTGAGATCATCAGCTAGGATTCCTACTTTCAAGGTCGCAGTCCTGTCGGCATTCGCTGTAACGACGAGGATATTAGCGCTATTGCCTTTGGCGGAAAAACGATCAATTCTGACAGAATTCAGTCACTTTAGCTCACAGATATGGCCCCACGATTCCCCTCTTTGTCCGCGCTCAGAGCCTTTGAAGCTGCCGCACGTCATTTGAATTTCGGGCGTGCCGGCAATGAACTGTTTGTCACGCACAGCGCCGTCAGCAAGCAAATCCGCTTGCTCGAGGAAGAGCTTGGCGTAACCCTTTTTGAAAGAAGAAACAGAGCCGTTTTCCTCACCGCAGCGGGGCGACGCCTGCTTGGCACGATGAGTGAGGTGTTCCGCCAGATCAGCGATTGCTGCGACGAAATTAAGCGTGGAGGTTCGGCACCGCTGGTGGTCTCATGTGAACCGACCTTTACGCAGCGCTGGCTGATCCCGCGCCTTCCGCAATTCAATGCACTTCATCCTGACATCGAAGTTCACGTACTGGCCGCTGGCGGTCCTGTGAGCTTCGACAGAAGTCACATCGATTTGGCACTACGGAGGAGCGATTTTAGCTGGTCGCCGGAGCTCTTTGTGGAAACGGTGGTCGAAGAACGTGTCGGACCAGTATGTGCGCCGCGCCTGCTGGTTGCCGGCGGAGATGACATCCTCTCCTTGCCTCGAATTCATTCGGCAACGCGTAGAGATGCATGGGCAAGGTATCTGGCGGACAACCGGATCGGAGATCCAAATCCACCCGGTAGTCACGTGTTCGAACATTTCTATCTGAGCATCGAGGCTGCAATCGCTGGATTAGGCGCCGCGATCGGCCCCGAGCCGTTGGTAGCCGACGCTGTCGAAAGCGGGCAACTCGTGGCGCCACGAGGATTCTCCAGCAACGGCTATAGTTACATCCTCTTGAGCCGCCTTGCTTTTGAGGGGGATGCCAGAAAGCGAGACTTCCTAACGTGGCTACGGGGGCAGTTTGGCTCCTGAAGCGAGCGGTTCGACCGGCACCCTCCGCTTCGTCTGATTGTCGAGAGGATTAGATCAAGATAGCAGGCAATCGATACCAATCGCTCAGATCGCGTTCTCAGATGCTCGGTCCGAGTATGTTAGTTCTGGCGTCAATGATGTGGTCGTACATGTTTCGCTCAGCCTCTCTGCTGTCGCGATCCTTGATTGCGTCGAGGATCGCCTGATGGCTGACGATATAGGCCGTCATGCGCTCAGAGGTCAGCGATTGTTCCTTCATTTTCCCCCAAAGATTTCCGGCGCGCACAGCGTGAATGCCTTCATAGAGCGAGGCAAGAAGACCATTGCGCGCGGCTTGGACGATGATACGGTGAAAAACGGCGTCCCATTTCTCGAATTCGCCAAGAGATTCCGACGCGTTGCCTCGAGCGATTGATTTCTGCATTTCTTCGACTTCCTGCCTGGTCGCTCGTAACGCTGCCAGCGCGGCGATCTTGGGCTCTATGATCAGCCTCGCCTCGAAAACTTCCGCCGGATAGGTGCGCAATGTGTTTCCTTCATTGCTGGACGGTGGTCGGAGGGCGCTGGAGCTCACGCCGCTGCCGGCGATAAAAGTCCCTCTGCCAACATGCCTGATAAGGCGGCCTTCCTTCTCTAACGAGCTTAGCATCCTTCTCAGGGCGGTACGCGGCAGCCCGAGCTTCAACGCCAGGTCACGCTCGGGAGGCAGTCGATCCCCAGGTTCCAGACCTTCCGCCTCAATGAAATCCTTCAACACGACGCTCATGTGCCCTCCGATAAAAATTTTGCGAAACCAATTTGATCTATATTGACACCAATGGCAAGACCAATCTTATATTAATCGCAGAACCAACGCCGATTGGTAGCGAATGGCGCTGAAGTCCAGGAACATGCGGTGCACCGCTCGAGAGTTATGAGCAGCACCCATAAGCAGCGACAAAAACATCAATCAAGAAGCTGCTTAGACAAGGGAGATATAGCTATGGCCGTAACGACTGAGGCTGTTACAGCAGACGAGACAGCGCTTTCGGTGCGCGCCCTGACAGTCGACCTGCCGAAAGGCATGGAACGGGCTCATGCCGTCGAAAATGTTTCGTTTGAGCTCAAGCGTGGTCAGATCCTTTGCATTATCGGCGAGTCCGGGTCGGGAAAATCGGTAACGGCGAACACGATCATGGGACTCTTGCCTAAGGTCATTCCAGTCTCGTCGGGCGCGATCACGCTTGACGGAACGACCCTTGTCGGCGCGCCGGCAAAAAAGCTGCGCCAGCTGCGCGGCCGTGTCGTCTCGATGATCTTTCAGGATCCGCTTTCGGCGCTGAACCCGCTGATGACGGTCGGCGAACAGGTCACCGAGGTGATGGCGGCCCATGGAGTGGGTACGAAAGCCTCGCGGCGCGAGCGCGCCCTCGAGTTGCTGACCGAAGTCGGCCTGCCCGACCCTGAACTCATGTACCACCAGTACCCGTTCCGGCTTTCTGGTGGTCAGCGCCAGCGCGTTATGATCGCGATGGCGCTCGCCCTCGAGCCGACCGTTTTGATCGCAGACGAACCAACGACAGCCCTTGACGTCACCACCCAGGCGCAGATCCTGAAGCTCATCCGAGACATTCAGCGTCGTAAGGATATGAGCGTTATGTTCATCACCCACGACTTTGGCGTTGTGGCTGAGATCGCCGATAGCGTCGTTGTTATGGAGAAAGGACGGATCGTCGAGCAGGGCAGCGCCGATCAGGTTCTCAAATCCCCCAGACATCCCTATACCCAGCGCCTGATCGCGGCTGTTCCGCGCCTCACGGGCGAAGACAGAAAGCTCGATGCGCCGGCGAGCGACGAGACCATCCTGACGGTCCATGGACTGTGCAAGACCTACCGCAGCGGCAGCGCCCTGTTCGGCAGCCAGCGTGTCGTGCCTGCGGTGACGGACGCGTCATTCACGTTGTCGGCGGGCCGCACCCTCGGCATCGTCGGGGAAAGCGGTTCCGGAAAATCGTCGCTGGGACGGCTCCTGATCAAGCTTCAGGACAGCGACAGCGGTCAGATCCTGTTTGAGGGAAAGGACATCGTCAAACTCTCAGAATCCGAGTTTCGGCCACTGCGCCCTCGAATTCAGATGATTTTCCAGGATCCTTTCGCCTCACTCAACCCACGCTCCACGATCGGTCAGATCCTGACCGTCGGGCCCGTCGCGCATGGCATGCCTTACGCACAGGCGCGCGAAGAGGCCCGAGCTTTGCTCTCCCACGTCGGTCTCGATGCCGGTGCCTTCGGCCGCTACCCTCACGAGTTCTCGGGTGGGCAGCGCCAGCGCATCGGCATTGCTCGGGCGCTGATGTTCAAGCCGAAGCTGCTGATTGCGGACGAGGCGGTCTCCGCGCTTGATGTGTCGATCCAGGCCCAGATCCTCAAGCTGCTTGATCAAATCCAGCGCGAAACCGGCGTCTCAATGATCTTCATTACCCATGATCTTCGTGTTGCCAGCCAGATCTGCGATGAAATTGCAGTCATGCAGAAGGGCCGGGTCGTCGAACGCGGCCCGCCGTCTCAGATCTTCCTGAAGCCGCAATCGGCCTACACGCGCGAGCTTGTTGCTGCAATTCCGGGAGAAAGCCGAAGAGACAGCTGAGATCAACTGCCGGCAGCAGCTTCCTAATGAGCAAAAGAGAGGGAATAAAATGACAAAAGATTCTACGACCAAAGCGAACTATTCTCGGCGCGACGCACTGCGCCTGATGGCAGCAGGCGGCATTGCGTGCTTCGCCGCTCCCAACCTGATCGGCAAGCCGGATATTGCGTGGGCCGCCGACAAGAAACCTGCGGGTCGTGTCGTGGTCGGGCTTTCGCAGGAACCGACCGTCTTCAATCCGCTGATGGCACATATCGAAACGGACGATGCGGTACACTTCTCGCTCTTCGACGCCCTCTTTCGCATGGATCCCAGCGGCGTGCTCCAGCCTAATCTTGCGGCAGAAGTGCCGACGCAAAAGAACGGCGGCATCTCCCAAGATGGCCTGAACTGGCGCGTCCGCCTCCGTGATGATGTTCGCTGGCATGACGGCAAGCCGTTCACGGCCGAGGATGTGAAGTTCACCCTTGAATTGATCACCAATCCGAAATTCCGCGCCTGGCGTACCGGCGGCCATTCGCTGGTGCGTGACCTCACGGTAGTCTCGCCAACTGAAATCACCTGGCGCATGGAGCAGGTATTCGCTCCTTACCTCTCGTTTCTCACCGAAACCTTCATCGTGCCAAAGCACCTTCTCGAGAATGAGGCCGATCCGAACACCGCAGCCTTCAACCAGGCACCCGTTGGCACAGGCGCTTTCAAGTGGAGCCAGCGCGTAGCAGGTGACCATCTCGAACTGGCCGCGAACCCGGATTATTTTGCGGACGGTCCGTATGTCGAACAGCTTGTATTCAAATACATTCCTGACCAGACGGTGCTGTACACGCAGTTCAAGAGCGGCGACATCGACCTCACAGACCAGGCCTACATCACGCCAGACCACTACGAGGAAGCCAGCAAATTGCCGGGCCGTGTGGTGAGCCTCGTGCCCGGTGCCTCCGTCGAGTCGCTCTACCTCAATCTCGAGCGGCCGCAGTTCAAGGAGCTTGCAGTGCGTCAGGCACTCTATGCCGCAATGGACAGGGCGGCAATCATCGACGCGCTCTATTTCGGCGTGGTCACAACGACCGAAACCTTCATGCCGAAGGAGTCGTACTATTTCAATCCGAACCTTCCGGCGCAGGAATTCAATCTCGACGCCGCACGCAAGCTCCTCGACGATGCCGGCTGGGTGCCGGGATCGGATGGGATCCGTGAGAAGAATGGAGTGAAGCTGGCATTTAACAACTCGACGACGTCAGGCAACAATCTTCGTGAGCAGGTGCAGCAGTTCCTGCAGCAGACATTTGCTGAAATTGGCGTCCAGATGACCATCTCGAATTTGCCGGCCGCCGTCATGTTCGGCGAATTCTGGCTGAAGTCACAATTCGACACGGCAATCTCGGGCGTGACGCATCTGATTGCCGCGGATCCCGATGCAACCAACCGTCTTGCGAGCAGCGCGATTGCCGCGAAGGGTGGAAAGGGATCGAACGTCGGCCAGTATTCTAATCCGGAAGTGGATGCGCTGCTCAAGAAGGGTGCCCAGACCTTCGATCCGGATGCACGGCGTGAAATCTACTACCGCATCCAGGAAATCGTGCGTCAGGACCTTCCCTTCCTTCCGCTGTTTGCCGCCACCTATGTGGTTGGCACGAAGGAAGGCTTTGAGGGCTGGGAACCGAATACGAACACGCGCACGGCCTCATGGCATGCTGCCGCCTGGCATTGGAAGAGCTGAGTAACCTACCGTCGCCGCCGCGTGTCGCGGCGGCGACCTCTATTGGCGCTATCAAAGGGAGAGCTCCATGCGTAGCTTCCTACTTAACCGGTTCGCTCAGAGCCTCGTACTGCTCCTCATCGTTTCCGTCATTGGCTTCGTGGTCCTCAACCTGATCCCCGGCGGGCCCCTGGCACAATTTGGGCTGGATGCGAGCATGACGCAGGATGACCTGAACCGACTGGCGGAGCAGCTTGGCCTCAACCGTCCTCTGTGGATGCAGTATCTGGATTGGGCCTGGCGCCTCGTAAAGGGAGACTGGGGCCATTCCTTCCGTGACGGAGCACCAGTAATCGAAGTAATTGGACGGCACCTAATGGCAACGCTGTTGTTGATGGGATCGTCCACCGTCATCGCGATCGCCATCGGAACGTGGATCGGCGTCCGCGGCGCCATCAAACGCTATTCGCTTTTCGACTACATGGCGACGGTCGGTGCGATGGTGGCTCTTTCGATCCCGACTTTCTGGTTCGGCCTGATCGGCATTTACGTGTTCTCGCTCAAACTTGGCTGGCTGCCGGCCGGCAACATGTACACGATCGGCGACGAGTCCGTTCTGAATTATCTCCACCATCTAATTCTGCCCAGCGTGGTGCTCGCGCTGGTACATGTGGCCATCTGGAGCCGCTATATGCGAACGGCCACTCTCGACGTTATCAATCAGGAATTCGTCAAGACAGCCCGCGCCAAAGGATTGAGCGAGCGGCGAATTCTGATGAAACATGTTATCGGCAATGCCCTCCTGCCGATGATCACGCTCCTTGGGATGCAGCTTCCCAGCGTCCTGACGGGGGCGTTGGTGACCGAGACGGTTTTCACCTGGCCGGGGATGGGCCGCCTGTTCCTCGACAGCCTCGGCTACAGCGACTACCCGGTCGTCATGGGATTGCTCATGTTCTCGGCGATCCTTGTCGTGCTTAGCAACCTGGCCGCCGACATCGTTGTCGCCTTCATCGATCCCCGTATCCGTCTGAGTTAAGCGCCATGAACGCCCATCAGGAGTCAGCCATCATGACTGCCATTGCCGCAAATTCAACCCGGGAGCGCTGGTGGAACAGCCGAACGACGCACCGTTTCATGAAGCATCATCTGGCCCTCATCGGCATGGTGATGATCGCCCTCCTGACCCTCGCGTGCGTCCTCGGACCCCATTTGTTGCCGTACGATTCGCTCTATATCGATCTGCGCGCCCGCTTCGCTCCGCCGCTGACAGGTCAACATTATCTCGGCACCGACCCGCTGGGGCGAGACTTGGCCGCCCGATTGTTCATGGCGGGCCGAATTTCGCTGCTGGTCGGTTTCTCGGCGATGCTTTTGTCGACCCTGATCGGAACACTGGTCGGCGTAGTGGCGGGATATAGGGGTGGTCTGGTCGGCACGGTACTGATGCGTGCCGTTGATGGCTTCCTGTCCTTCCCGTCCATCTTCCTGGTGCTTGCTCTTGCGGCTGCGTTGAAGCCGAGTCCTTTCATGATCACCGTGGTCATCGCTGCAACGAGCTGGATGGAAGTTGCCCGAATTGTCGAGGCCGAGGTTCGCTCCCTGCGCGAGCGTGAATTCGTGCTGGCGGGCCGCATGCTGGGACTGAGCGCAACGCATATCATGTTCCGTGAGATCCTTCCCAATGCCATCGGTCCGATCATTGTCGCGGCCACCCTGACCGTCGCCCGCGCGATCCTGATGGAGGCCTATATCAGCTTCCTCGGCTATGGAATTCAGCCGCCACTGCCCAGCTGGGGCAATATGCTGAACGGCGCGCAGCAATATCTGGGTACCGCGCCCTGGCTGGCGATTATTCCCGGCGCGGCCATAACGATCGCTGTCACCAGCTTCAACTTCATCGGCGACGGCCTCCGCGATGCGTTCGATGTTCGCGGTGATCACAGCTGAGAGAACCACGATTTCGTGCGGCGCCGTCAGCAAGAGTAGCGAGATCATCCGATGATAAGGGTCGGAAACGACTGCTCGCACACTAATAATTGAGCGTTTAGCGTTTCCCGTCGGAGATGACTTGAGCGCGATGCCAGAGGAACAGAAGCAATGCGGGTCCAGGTTCAGAAAGTAAGTGATAGCGCCTCTTTTCCAGGCCAGGTCGACGTCGTCGTAGTCGGCGCAGGGATCGTCGGTACCTGCACGGCCTATGAACTCGCTCGCAAGGGGGTCTCGGTTGCCCTGCTCGAAAAGGGAATCGTCGGTGGCGAGCAGTCGAGCCGTAACTGGGGGTGGGTCCGACAGCAGAATCGTGACCTCTATGAACTCCCTTTAGCCATGTACAGTCTGCGGCGCTGGGAGGAGCTGAGCACCGAAATAGGCCGTGATCTCGGGTTTCGTCGAAGCGGAATCCTTTACTGCACCAAAGAAGAGGCGGATGTCGCCCGTTGGGAAAAGTGGGGTCAGGCTGCTCGCCTTCGGGGATTTCATAGCCAGATACTCAGCGCTTCTGAGGCTAATGAGCGCGCTTCGGGCGGCACGTCTTCCTGGATAGGTGGCGTTTGGTCGCCAAGCGATGGGAGAGCCGAGCCCGGCCTGGCTGTGCCTGCCATCGCCGAGGCCGCGAAGGAAAATGGCGTATCGTTGCACCAGAACTGTGCGGTCCGGGGCCTCGACATTGCCAACGGCCGGATAACAGGCGTTTGGACAGAGCGAGGACTGGTGAGAGCCAACACCGTTGTCTGCGCCGGCGGAGCATGGGCGTCCCGGTTTTCTCATCGGTATGGCATCGAAATTCCGGTCGCAAACATCGCGGGGACGGCGATCAAGACCACTCCTGCGCCCCAAATCATTCAAGCCGGATGCCTCTCCGCCTCAAACTTCGTCTTGCGTCGTCGGATAGACGGGTCATACACAATTGCCGTACCGGGGCGTGGAACGCTAGATATCACGCCTCGAGGCATGCGATATGCGTTCAAATTCTACCAGATGTACCGCAGTAAGATCGGTAAGAAGCTGAAGTACAGACTGAACAGCAGCTTCTGGAATGGACCCGATGCTTTCAGCAGCTGGGAGAACGATGAAATCTCGCCGTTTGAGAAAAACCGCATTCTGGATCCAGCGCCGGATGGACAGCTCGTGAAGCTCGCATTGAAGAACCTTGAACGCGAATATCCAGCGCTCAAGGGGATCGGGATCGAGCGCGCGTGGGGAGGGCTCATCGATACTTCCCCAGATCTCGTTCCGATCATCTCAAGAGTGGAGCATCTGCCTGGTTACGTGATTGCCGCGGGATTTAGCGGACACGGCTTTGCCATCGGACCGGGTGCCGGTCGGTTGGTCAGCGAGATCGTGATGAACGAGACGCCCATCACGGATATTTCACCCTACAGGCTGAGCCGGTTCAGCGATGGCTCGGCAATCAGACGACCGGAAATGATGTAGCAGTCGATGTTGATTGCAGCCCCAGCGCTGCAGCGTGCCCAAGGGGGCCTCAGACCGACGAATGGGTCCGGGGTATCAATCAGACAGAACCGGCTTCAAGATTCTCGTCGATCGGGATCAGTTTCAAGGGGCCAATCATAGGAGTTAAAAAGTGGTCCACGAGCGCTATACCGTGCCGCGTCTCATCCGGGAACGAGCCCTGATCGATAAGGAGAAGTACCTGAAAGGGTACGAGGAAAGCGTCGAGAACCCGGACAAGTTCTGGGGCAAACACGGCAAGCGGATCGACTGGTTCAAGCCCTATACCAAGGTCAAGAACACCTCCTTTACCGGCAAGGTTTCGATCAAGTGGTTCGAGGACGGCCAGACCAACGTCTCCTATAATTGCATCGATCGTCATCTGAAGACGAACGGCGACCAGGTGGCGATCATCTGGGAAGGCGACAATCCCTATATCGACAAGAAGATCACCTATAACGAGCTTTACGAGCACGTCTGCCGGATGGCGAATGTGTTGAAGAAGCACGGCGTCAAGAAGGGCGATCGCGTCACCATCTACATGCCGATGATCCCCGAGGCGGCTTATGCGATGCTCGCCTGCGCCCGCATCGGCGCGGTGCATTCGGTCGTCTTCGGCGGCTTCTCGCCCGAGGCCTTGGCCGGGCGCATCGTCGACTGCGAGTCCACCTTCGTCATCACCTGCGACGAAGGTCTGCGCGGCGGCAAGCCGGTGCCGCTGAAGGACAATACCGATACGGCGATCGACATCGCCGCCCGTCAGCACGTCAATGTCAGCAAGGTGCTGGTCGTGCGCCGCACCGGCGGCAAGACCGGCTGGGCGCCGGGCCGCGACCTCTGGTATCACCAGGAAGTCACCACGGTGAAGGCCGAATGCCCGCCGGTGAAGATGAAGGCGGAAGATCCGCTGTTCATTCTCTACACGTCAGGCTCGACCGGCAAGCCGAAGGGCGTGCTGCACACGACGGGCGGTTATCTCGTCTACGCCTCGATGACGCATGAATATGTCTTCGATTACCATCATGGCGACGTCTACTGGTGCACGGCCGATGTCGGCTGGGTCACCGGCCATTCCTATATCGTCTACGGGCCGCTTTCGAACTGCGCGACGACGCTGATGTTCGAGGGCGTGCCGAATTTCCCCGATCAGGGCCGCTTCTGGGAGGTTATCGACAAGCACAAGGTCAATATCTTCTATACCGCGCCGACGGCGATCCGCTCACTGATGGGCGCCGGTGACGAATTCGTCACGCGCTCGTCGCGCTCTTCGCTGCGCCTGCTCGGCACGGTCGGCGAACCGATCAATCCGGAGGCCTGGGAGTGGTATTACAACGTCGTCGGCGACAAACGCTGCCCTGTGATCGATACCTGGTGGCAGACGGAGACCGGCGGCCACATGATCACGCCGCTGCCCGGTGCGACCGACCTGAAACCGGGTTCGGCGACGACGCCGTTCTTCGGCGTCAAGCCTGAGCTGGTCGACAATGAGGGCAAGGTGCTGGAAGGGGCCGCCGACGGCAATCTCTGCATAGCCGACAGCTGGCCGGGCCAGATGCGCACCGTCTATGGCGATCACGAGCGCTTCATCCAGACCTATTTCTCAACTTACAAAGGCAAGTACTTTACCGGCGACGGCTGCCGCCGCGATGAAGACGGCTACTACTGGATTACCGGCCGCGTCGACGACGTGCTCAACGTCTCGGGCCATCGGCTTGGCACCGCGGAGGTGGAATCCGCGCTCGTGTCGCACAATCTGGTTTCGGAAGCCGCGGTCGTCGGTTATCCGCATGCCATCAAGGGTCAGGGGATCTATTGCTATGTGACGCTGATGGCCGGCCACGAAGGGACGGACACGCTTCGCCAGGAACTGGTGAAACACGTCCGTGCCGAAATCGGCCCGATCGCCTCGCCCGACAAGATCCAGTTCGCCCCCGGCCTGCCGAAGACCCGCTCGGGCAAAATCATGCGCCGCATCCTGCGCAAGATCGCCGAGGACGATTTCGGCGCGCTCGGCGATACCTCGACACTTGCCGACCCGGCTGTCGTCGATGATCTGATCGCCAACCGGCAGAACAAGGCAACGGCTGGGGCCATCACGTATTGATGGTTCAGAAGTATGACACTGGCCTGAAAAGATATCTAATGGCGCGCCTCGATAATATCTATGAACGTCCGATCAACGAGATTACTTGCCAGCCCCGGTCGTCATCGCGGGACGTGCGGCCTTTGCTTATCGCCCTATCGTTTCATTTTGGCCCAACATTCTGTTCGCAGCGTTCTTCGAGCGGTATGGACGATATTGCTTTCGAGGTCGAAACTCGACGAACATCAGCAGATCCTGCCAGCACGGAACTGCGGGACCTGCAAGACCAAATTGTCTATCGGGCAGGATCAATCAACGCGATATCTTATTGACCGCTTGCTTGAGGGACACCACTGACGGCACGATGGTCTGCGTCTCTCACGCGGCGGATTAGCTGGACACCATCGTACCAGATGGTCGCAGCTCTGGATTTTCGCTCCTCTGGCATCGGCAAGACTAGCTCAAGGCATGGCCAGCGAGGCCAAATACCGCCGGTTCATTCGCTTTTCGATTCAGGAACGGACGGCCTTTGGACATGGTCGTAACGGTCTCGGATATAGCCAGCCGGCTTTGTTGAAGAAAGTTGGCAAATGGGCCTTTCTCCCGCGTATCGACGCGGGCAAATTGACCAGCCAGATCTTCAAGATGCACGGCCGCGAGATGCATCGCATCGTGATCATTGCTTGCCACGATAGGGCCGACCACGTGACCGCGTCCGAACTCGCGACACATGGAGTAGCCGACGATTCCGCCGCCGCGCCGAAGCACGCAAATTGCAGCACCTTCTGCAAGAAGGGCAAGCAAGCGCGCTCGGTTCGTCCCGAAGGCACATGTGTCCAGAGCGGTAATCTCCTCGATCTTATCGATCGACAGCGCACTCAACTCACCATTCAAAGCTGGTAGCGCGGGTAGCGCAGGAGGGACCTCCCCCTGATACTGGTAAACGGTCGCTTCCTTTGTGAAACCGAGCGCCAGATAGAGTTTATAAGCCGCATCGGTCGAGTTCAGAGCCAGATTGCGGTCGCCGCACTGCTCGAACACTTGTTGCATCAACCAGCGGCCGTTTCCCTCTGACTGCGTGCGAGGCGATGTGATCACGAGGCCGATGGTGGCAAAATCGTCTCCATGAGGAAACCACATTGCACTTCCGAAGACGCGTCCAATGCCATCCACGGCGACGATGCCCCGGCCGGCGCGGCGCAGAAACTCCCAATCCTTGAGACGATGCGGCCAGCCCACGCCGGTCGACAAGGCATGAAGCAGGCTTACGTCAACGCTCTTGATATCCTGGGCGATTAGTTCGAACGACTTCAGGCGCACCGATTTTTGCATTTTAGCTATCCGCTCCGTTCTCCGGATCGTCCACCGCGCTGGCAGTGTCTCTAACCCGGGCAATAGGTGCAATCTTGTTAGGATATTACAAGCAAAGAGCGGCAGGTTCGGCTTGCTTTTAGGCATAATCCGCAATCTTTTACCTAACAAAGCCGCGATTCGGCAGGAATCGCACTTAGCTCCGCTTAGAGTGTGTCATCCAAGCCGACTCTAAGGTCGACTGTTCGGGCATGAACGCTAAAGATGTTCTCGTCTATTGATCGCATTTCTTCCGTTGGGACTACCTTCTGCGGAGCGATCGCGGGTTGGGGTTGGTAATTGCCGCCGAATGGCGGAGCCAACGTGACACTCTTCTCCCGGGTCGGAAGGGGCTGCTTCAATCTGTGCGTCGATTGGGCCGACTTACTTCCCTGTCATGTCGTGCCGGCCGGCGAGGCAGAGTGGAACTCGGATCCTTCATCAAAACGGTGCGCAAGATCTATGTGTGTTTATGACTGAACGACCATCGCGGTGGGCGCGCCGGAATGCGGTGAGCACATTCAAATCTGCGGCACCTGGGGCGCGTGCCACGCAAACAAAATATCGTGTGGTTCACACCTCACAAGACAGTGAAATATTGCGGGACGCGGCCGATCGCCCCGCACTATTGAGCGCAACCAGGTCTATACTTGAAGCATTCGATCAGACGAGCATAAGGGCTTGGCGCGATGAGATTTGCTTCGTACTGGCATGAAACTTCCATCCCATTTGCTATGGGCACCGCCGGCCCGGTCTCGGGAGATTTCGAGGTGGCCGTGATCGGTGCGGGCTTCACGGGCCTGAGCGCTGCGCGCAAACTGGCGCAATCCGGGGTGAAGGTCGCTCTGCTGGAAGCGGAGCACGTCGGGTATGGTGCGTCCGGTCGCAACGGAGGGCACCTCAATAGCGGTCATTTCGCAAGTTTCGGCGCCGCAAAACAACATCTCGGGGAAGACCGGGCACGCCGCTTGTGGCGAGCTTATGATGACTCGATCGATTTGATTGAACGGATCATCGAGGATGAAAAGATCGCGTGCGACTTCCGGCGGGGCGGCAAAATCAAACTGGCCTCGAAGCCGTCCCACGTGGCCAAGCTCCAAACGATGTGCGCAGAAATCCGGCGGGAGGTTGACCCGTCAGCCGAATGGCTGACGCGTGAGGACCTACGAAAGGAGGTGATTTCGGATGCCTTCCATGGCGGAATTCTCTCTCCGAAATCCGCGATGATGCACATGGGACGCTACGCCAATGGCTTGGCCCAGGCGGCCCACCGCCATGGCGCGGCGATCTGGGAACGTAGCCCCGTCACCGCGCGCGAACGCATGCGGAATGGCTGGCGCCTCAACACGCCGACAGGCACACTAACCGCGCGCCAGGTCATTCTGGCAACAGACGCCTATACCCCAAGCACCTTCAACTATTTCCGCCGAAGGCTCATGCCGATCGCTTCCTTCATCATTGTGACACGTCCGCTCACCTCGCAGGAGATTGCCACGACGCTTCCGGGCAACCGTAACTTCACGAACTCCCTCAACATCGCCAATTATTTCCGCCTCACACCTGACAACCGCATGCTCTTCGGCGGCCGCGCCAGATTTTCGGCAGTATCGAACCAAAAAACCAACGTTAGCTCGGGTCAGCTTCTACGCCAGCAGATGGTTAGCGTCTTCCCGCAGCTCGCAAATGTCGAGATCGACTATTGCTGGGGCGGCCTCGTTGGTTGCACGCAGGATCGTTATCCTCGGGCGGGCAGCGCCGACGGGGTGATTTACAGCATGGGTTATTCCGGCCACGGAGCCCAGTTATCGACTTTCATGGGCAACGCGCTTGCCGATATTGCCATGGGGCAGAAGGACGCCAACCCGCTTGACGGTTTTGCCTGGCCCGCGGTTCCGTTGCATGCCGGGAATCCCTGGTTCCTGCCTATTGTGGGCACCTATTATCGAATGAAGGACTTGATGCCCTGATTTCCGCACGACGTATTAGCAACTGAAGAGGCCTCGGCTGGCAAACACAGCATGAGTGTCCGCGTGGCGTTGAAAGCGCGTGGCCAACCCACAGAGGAAACAGACGCGTTAACGGCATATGCGCTTTGACGATGGGCGACTTCAGCACCACGAAACTGAAATATTTGTCGATGCCGATCTCCAGATCGGAGAGCCGCTCCATGATCGTCTGATACTCGCCGATATCGGATGTAACGAATTTCAAGAGATAGTCATAGCCGCCGGAGACGAGATGGCATTCAATGACCTGGTCAACCTTTTCGACCGTCGCCAGAAAACGGGCGAAGTCGACCTGCCGGTGGTTCTTCAGGGTAATCTCGGTGAAAACCGTTAGCGTCTGGCCTAGCTTTGCGACATTGATTTGCGCGGAATGGCCTTCGATAAAACCTTCAAGAATGCTGAGCCCGACGTCTCCAAGAACGTGCTGGTGCGCTTCATCAGCAGCCGTTTCAACATCACTGACAGCCATCACGGCGAAAGGTTCTTCGTGAAGCAGGCACATCCGCGGACCGGCAGGACTGTCTGGTTCATCACGCCGCTTTTCATGGACCTGGTCCTGATCGAGGTCGCCGACGTCATCTTCGCTGTCGACTCGGTCCCGCCGATCTTCGCGATCACGACGGATCCGTTCATCGTCTACACGGCGAACATCTTCGCGATCCTGGGCTTGCGCGCCCTCTACTTCGCGCTGGCGGCGATGATCCATCGCTTCAAATATCTCGAACCCGCGCTGGCGCTCGTGCTCGTCTTCATCGGTTCGAAGATCTTCATCGCCGACATGCTGGGCCTGGAGAAGCCCCCCGCCGCTCTGTCGCTCGGCGTCACCTTTCGCAATCATCGCTAGCGGCGTCGCCTGGAGCCTGCTGAAGACCCGCACCAATCCCAGCGCCCTCAATACCCTGGGCGCGCCGCCGCCCGAAACAAACAGGAGGAATGTGAAGATGTTCTCTGAAATCGTCGCCTCGATCTTCTCGATGTTGCTGATCGCGCCGTTGCAGGACGAAGTGGCGGCGCTTGTCGCCGCAGCGAAGGCGCCCACAGAAATCACCCGTGCCTCACTGTGTTGACAACTCAGGCGCCCCGCCTGCCCGAGCGCGCAACCAACGAATTGGGCTGGGCGGTCTCGACCGCCGTCGGCATTTCAATCGGCTGGAAGGATCCGATCGATCTCCTGGACAGGAGTGCGCCTGGATGTGCGCAGTTGATTGGCGTGTTGAAACAGACGCCGGGGGATGGTGAAGCATGACGAAGCGCAATGGAGAGTCTGAGCGTAGGGAAGGGGTCGCCTCGGGCCGCCTGCGCGAGCTTGCCGCTCAGGGCCGCGCTGACGGCGGTATCGAAGTCGGAAGGGCCATATCCGTCCTGGGACAGGCCGGCACTTCCCTGGTCGCCCTGCTTCTGACTTTGCCGACACTTATGCCAGTTCCTGGTCCGTTTGGGATGGTGTTTGGAACGCCGTTGGCCAATGGTCGCTCTCCAAATCGCGGTGGGACGCGAGACCGTCTGGCTCCCTTCTGCTCTTAAGCGGCGCATGCTTTCGACAGCGGTCGTGGATTCCGCGCTTCGCTATACGGGGCACCTCTCGTCGCCTGGGCGGAAAAGATGATGCGACGTGACCGGCTTGCGGTCCTCGCCGGCAAACCAGTGCGGATGCTGCTCGGCATTCCCATCTTTCTTCTCGCCATCGCAATCGCACTGCCCATACCCTTCGGGAATTTTTTGCGGGCCTTCGCCCTGATCGTCATCGCAGTCGCACCGATGGAACGCGATGGACTGGTTGCTTTGATCGGAGCCGGACTTTCAGTCCTGGCCTTGGCGGCGACCACCGCTTTGGCACACGCCGTCGTCGCTGCATTTGGGTGACCGTATGCAGGGCGCTGGCCATCGACGCCGAGGAGGAGCTTTCCGCGGGGTGACGGCAATGGAAGATAAAAATGACATTCGGGGGAGGATACGTTCCGCCCTTAGCTCGGAAGCCTGCCAGCGCGCCGCCGCGAGACGCAGTCGGCGCTTCATCAGTCTAGCTTATCCAAGCCGCCGCGAACAACCCCTGACGCAGGAAATCGCCGATGGCTTCGGAGGACATCGGGGCACCCAAAAGATGCCCTTGTAGTCGATCGCATTTCTCTCTTCTAAGCCACGTCGCCTGACCGGCCGTTTCGACGCCTTCGGCCGTATTCCGCATACCCAGCCCATGTGTAAGGCCGATGACGAAGCGCACGATGGTCTGGCTCTTCGGATTGGTCTGGACGTCCTTGATGAAGTGCCGGTCGATCTTGATCGTGTCGAACGGAAAGTTCTGTAGATAGCTCAACGATGAATAGCGGGTGCCAAAGTCGCCGAGTGTGATTCGGACGCCGAGGACCTCGAGAGTATGAAGTATGTCCAGATTGTTGGTGGTGCGCTCAAGCAGAACGCTTTCGGTTATCTCGATCTCCGATCTCTCTGCCGGAAACCCGACCTCGTCGAGGATTCCGGATACCCGATCGGTGAAGCCGCCGCGGAGGAATTCTGCCGGCGAGAGATTGACCGCCACGATGAAATGCGAAGGCCACGTCGACGCCTCGCGGCACGCCTGTTCAAGAACCCACGCTCCAATATCTCCCATGAGACCGTCGGCTTCGGCCATCGGATGAAAACACTCGGCGGAATCACTCCGGCATAAGGATGACGCCAACGCAGCAGCGCATCGAAGCCGACGATTCCCTCCGACACCTCCACCAACGGCTGATATTCGATGAAGAACTGCCGCTCCTTGAGGGCCACACGCAAACTGCGCCTCAGCGTCTCACGCTGCTCCAGCATGATCATCATCGAGAGGTTGAACGTTCTCGCCCGGCCGCGTCCATCGTTCTTGGCAGCATAGAGCGCGATGTCGGCTGCCTTCATCAACTGTTCGCCGTCATTGCCATCGGTCGGCGCAATGGCAATTCCCACGCTTGCGCCGACAAATACATCGATCCCGTCGATGGTGAATGGCTCTTTGAACGCGCGGACCAGGGATCCAGCCAGGTCTTCGGCCTCCGCAGGCTGATCCCGGCCCCGCTGAATGACGGCGAATTCGTCGCCCGCAAGTCTGTAGGCGGTTTCACCCGTCGCGAAGTATCTCTTGGATCCGTTCCGCCGTCATTTTGAGCACCACGTCGCCGGCGCCGTGCCCAAGCGTGTCGTTGACTGGTTTGAAGTCATCCAGATCTAGCAGCATCAGCGCGAGCTTGTGACCCTTAGGCACGGGAAAGCTTGTCTCGAGATCGCTGGTGAATTGGCGGCGGTTTGCCAGTCCCGTCAGAACGTCATGTCTGGCCTGATGAAGAAGGAGCGCGCGATCGGCCCCTCCGGTCGACGCCTCAGAATTCGCGCTTGCCTCGACGACCCCAAGGCCCCGTTCAGTACCGAAACGAGAACACTGCGACTTTTGCCGGGCGAACCGCCGATCGCGATGTTGCGTGGCAGGCCACCGGCAAGCACGGCTTCGATCATCGACCTTTGGTCGGGATCAAGCAGCTCCGGATATAGATCCCAAAGGGTCGCCCCTGACGCCGCTGCAATTTTGTAGGCCTTCGTAACCGCGGGAGAGCATTTGGTGAGTTTCAGGCCCTCGCCAAAAAAAGACACGAGTTCATCAGGCCGACCGGACATGGGCGCTCCACGTTGGATCATTCATTCCCGCCCCGTTTTGTCACGCACGAAAGCTATCATGCCAGCGGAATTATTCAATCATGTCTAGCTGATTGGCAGATGTACAGCCAGAGAGCGCCGTCCGCCATCTGAGCAAGCAGATCCTCTCCGTCAGATCCCAAACTCTCAAGACATGCCCTCGCTGCGCCGTCTTTGCCTCACAGCGCCGTCAATGTCCTCAGCTTGGCAGAGGGCCGGTTCGTTGAGAGTAATGAGTTTGCTCGACTTATAGCCTTCACGACGTTAGTGCGACGTCGCTGGCGGCGGTGTTGGCATTGGGGAGGGCTCTACGACTGCTCACGGACGTACTGCTGATTCAGTCTGAGCCTCCAACCGATAGGGCCGCCTGGCGACCTCAATGGAAAAGAGCGCGGATCTGTCTTCGAACATTTCGATTGTCGTTGCTGCGGCAGTGGCTGGAGACTTTACCCGGCGAATTGACACTAAAGCTGGCCCGATGACCTTAGCCGGATAAGGTGGCACATGGAGGCCAGCGACGTCAGATCGAACGCCTGTTTTGCCGATCTCACGGTGATCGACTTTCGCAGATGTAGAATAACAACACTCGTCCACAAGACACATGCTCGGCGGCTCAGGGCCATAATCTGGCCCCTGAAGTAGCGGCATGCCTATTCCGGCATCAAGGAGTCACGAGCGGCTCGGAGTGATAGGCGCGGTGAAGCACTTCCAGGAAGGACGGGGCCTCGGGCAATGATACCGAGCCGATCCGGTGAACAGGCACACCCGGTGTCCACGAGTTCATGACCGCCGCTCCGGCAAAGGTTGATAGTTCATCGCGCGTAACGTCTCGGATGCGCTGGGAGACACCGAGGCGATCCAGTTGCCGGCGAACAATACTCATTGTGGTGCCGAGGAGGACGTCTGCTGCGGGCCAGACCACCGCGGCGCCGTCCCAGAAGGCCAGATTCCAGATCGTCCCTTCGCTCAACTTCCCGGTTCGATCAACGAAGGCGGCATCATCGAAGCCCTGCCGGACCGCCTGCCGGAGGAAATATGTCTTAGCCACCTCACCGACGTGCTTTACGGCTGGAATGGTGCGTTCGTACTCGACCGCGGCTAGAGCCAGCGGGCCTTTCGGGCCAGACGCAGCTGGCCCGGTGCGAACCAACACTTCGGGTTCGACATCAGATCCGGCCACCGTGAACTCTCCGGCCGGGGAGTACACCGTTGCCAGCAGCGAGAGGTCAGCCGGGCCGCCCTCCAGCGCCGCCCGCAGATAGGATCGGACCCGGTCGTCTGGCAGTGCCCAACCGAACAGTTCAACCGAGGCACCCCGAAGCCGCTCCAGATGAAGGTTCAAACCGCGAATTTTGCCCTCACGCACCTGCATCGCGGTGAAGTGGGCGTAGCCCGCGAAGGCGAGCGGAGCTAGGTCGTCTGCGGTCGCCATCCGCCCATTGCGCTGGACGACGAAAGAGGATGGGGAAGGTGACATTTATTCACTCCGGGATCGGTGCCGGGGCGGACCGCCCCGCGCACATGGTTGCCGATGCCCAGACTGTCTTTGATTGAATGAATTTAGAGAAACGAATAGTTTTCGATGAATCGTCAAACAGGACTTGAAGATCGATGAGCCGCACGCTGCCCGGAACACGAGCCCTCAGGATCTTCGAGGCGGCAGGGCGACACCTGAACTTCACGCGTGCCGCCGCTGAGGTCGGACTGACGCCCGCAGCAGTCAGCCATCAGATCAAAGAAATCGAGGAGCAGCTCGGCCTTGTGCTGTTCATGCGCACTAGTCGTAGTATCCGGCTCACGCCGAGCGGCGCCTTGTTGCTCAAGGCTGCCGCGGACGCCCTGGATACGCTGCAGCGCGGCATCAGCCGCGCCCGCAGAATGGCACGGAACCCGGCGCGCCTACGTATCTCCACCAGCGCACGATTTGCCACGAATTGGCTCCTGCCCAGACTCCCGCGCTTCCGTGCCGAACACCCAGCTCTTGAACTGACCTTCGACATTACTGACGAGGTTCGAGACTTCGCCGTGAACGACATCGACCTCGCGATCCGGTTCGGCACCGGGAACTATGACCAGGCGCGATCGGACCGCTTGTTCGACACGATCATCGCACCGGTTTGTAGTCCGAAGCTAATCGAGAGCGGTTCCAAACTGGACGAGCCGCGGGATCTACTTAATCACACGCTCTTTCACGTAAACTGGAAGACCGATGGTATGGTTTGGCCCAATTGGCGGATGTGGATGGCTGCGGCCGGTGTCACCGACTTCGACGATAGCCGATGTGTTGGTTTCACCGATTCGGGCCATGTGGTTCAAGCGGTCATCGATGGCGGCGGGATCGGTCTGGCCGACCTCGACATGATCGCAAGTGACCTCGCCGATGGCAGGTTGGTAAAGGTATTCGACATCGCCATCAGCGTAGCACCGGAATATGCCTATCATCTGGTTTACCCAGAGAGCAGCAGCGAGGATCCATGTATCCTAGCCTTTCGTGAGTGGATAAAGGCCGAGACGAAACGCCAGTCAGACAGAGATTTCGGCGAGGATTCATAACGACAAATCCCCTCAAGTCGGGGCCTTGCTACCTATCTGCTGGTGCGTGCTGGCGGGCCTTTCCACTCTATGCTTGCGCTCCGTTCCCGGTCGTAAAGGGAACTTGTCTCCGCCTCCCAGCAGGCATCGCAGGTGACCTTTGTGGAAGTCTCCGTCGCCATTGCCTTCCGCTCGTCCATCTCCCTGGCCTAATCGGCGATCTTCTGCCAAACGGAGATATGTCGATCGCTGACGCTTGTGAACGGCTCCTTTTTCCAGCCGCCCCATCGATTTTTGAGCTTTAGGCCGGCCAGCCGCGCCATAAGATCTAGTTCAGCTGGCCATGCATAACGCAACGGGATCGAGAAGTGCCTGTAGTTCCCGTCCCGGATCCGGATGTGATGGGAGGTGAAATTCTGGCTTACCACGTCGTACTCGTCGAGCCCCCAATGCGTCTCGGTGCGGTCGAACGCCAGGATCGTCTCGCCGAGCGGAAGCCGCTGAAGCGGCGGGACGCCAACCTCGATTAGGAAGTGCCCGCCAGTTTCAAGGTGCGCGGCCGCGTTCAGAAAACAAGCGACCTGCGCTTCCTGCGACGTTAGGTTGTTGATCGTGTTGAAAGCCAGATAAACGAGGGGAAAGCGCCTGTCGACACGCGTTGTCGCGATGTCGCCGATCGCCACAGGAATTTCGGCGCCGCCCTCTTTGGCGCGAAGGCGAGACACCATCGCTCGTGAAAGCTCGATGCCTTCTACCTCTATCCCTTTCCGCGCGAGAGGCAGCGCCAAGCGCCCTGTACCGATCGCGAACTCCAGAACGCGCCCGCCGACTGCGAACTCGGCCAGGAGACTGACCGCCGGATCAACGACCTCCGGGGCCGAGATCCCGTCAGCGTCGTCGTAGCTAGCCGCGACTTCATCGTCAAAAAAACCATCGTCGTGCATCTTGTTTACCTCTCTGACAATGCGGTTGCCTGCGATCGCGCCAGCTCGCGAATCTCATGACGCGCGACGCCTATGTCCGCCAGCTCGCGGTCCGATAGCCACTGTAGTGCCTCTTCTGTTTCGCGCCGTTGCCACCATTGAAGGACGACGGGCGCTCGAATTCGTAAAGCTATCAGCTTCGTCAGCACGCTAGGCGCAAAGCGATCCGAGATTTCAGTTTGTCGGAGTTCGAATGTCATAACTTACGTCCAAGTTGTTCTGCGGTGATATCAATCTAGTGAAATGCCGTCCGACGTGTTATCGGCAATCTGTCAAATTTTGTCTGTGAGACGCCATGATTGCCCGCGACAACCTGACCAACGTTCATCTGCCGGAAGACGGATTTGGAGATTATCCGCACACCGCTGTCGCTCAGGGTGGAGCAGAGCCCGCCGGGCGAACCTACTCCTTTCACACGCACCACCGCGCGCAGCTTTTCCAGATCGTGCGTGGTTCGCTAAGGCTGGAGACCGAGCGGGGCTACTTCATCGTTCCACCTGAACGCGCCGTATTCGTGCCGTCCGGCGTCCTCCATGAAGTGACATACCTGCAGGAGACGGAGCGCAGCTACCTTTTCTTTCGCCCCGACGGGGTCGTGAACCTCCCGTCCCAGGTCTCCGTGATCGGTACGACACCGCTCCTGCGCGAACTGATCCTGGCATTCCTGGAGATACCTCGTGCGGACGCCGGTAGTGCTCGTGCCGAACGCCTTGTCGCGGTCATTCTCGACCAGCTTGAGACGAGCCCAGCCGCGCCGCTGTCCCTTCCCTCGCCGGGATCCGAACGCCTCCGCAGCATCGCTTCAGACATCCGGAACGAACCGGGTGCCGATTGGCCACTCGATGAACTTGCGTCACGTGCGGCCATGTCCCCCCGCAGCTTCCAGCGCCATTTCCAATCTGAGACAGGCATGAGTTTCCGCGCCTGGCGTCAGCAGGCGAAACTCCTCAAAGCAGTGGAGTGGCTCGCCGCCGGCCAAAGCGTCAGCGATATCGCCTTCTCGCTCGGCTACTCGGGCCCCAGCGCCTTCATTGCGGTGTTCCGGACGGCCTTCGGTGTCTCTCCCGGACAGTACTTTCAGGAAACCTTTCCGGGCCATTGTGCCGGATCCTCCGCGCGGCTGGCGCAATGACGCGTCCCAGCGGCGGCTGCCGCGACAAGTTCGAGCGGATCGCCAGCTTGTATCGCGCCTTTGCAGACACCATTCATGGTTGTTAATCGAACGCCTATATCTGAGGGCATCATTAACGATATGCGGTTCCATAAATCGTCTTACGCGATATGTTATAACATTACGGGGATCTATTTCCCTGTCCCGGCAATCGCCCTCTTCTAGGATTATCAACGGTCAAAGGCATGAGTCTAGCGGACCGACATAAAGCCCTTCAGGCTCAGACCCGCCAACAAAATGTAAGGCGGCATGGCAAGCGAATAGTGACCACAGTTCAATTTCAATAAATTCGGCCTAGCGTCGGCGTCCTCCAGCCGCTTCGTGAACCTCTCCGATAGCTCCGGCAACACGACTTTGTCTCTCTTAGCCAACACGATGTGAAGAGCGAGACTACGCCGTGCTAATAGATGCGCGTAATTTTCCATGTTAAGAGGACACCAGGCCCTTCTTAGATCACTCAGCTCAATCTCGGGCTCAAAGCTGTCTCTTATCGATCGTGTCGCTCGACCCGTCCAAACCATATCAGCTAGACTCCCCGCCGTGAGAAACAACGAGGCTTTGGACACTGCCGGGTCATGGGCTGCGACAATTCCCGCAACCCAGGAGCCCAAGCTCATGCCGAGAACCGAAATTTCTTGATAGCCTTCACTCTTCAACCAGCGAATGAGCTTTCGTCCATCCAATACTGCCTGTCTTACAGATTGGATCGTTCGGCCCAGATTCGAGCTCAGCATATAATCGGCGTACGCGGACTGTGGACGCCTCCGCTCGAAATGATAGGGCATCGCCATTTCGACAACCGTGATGCCACGCCGGGAAAGGTATTTTGCAAGTTGACGATTTCGCGCGCTTGCATTCCAGTGGTGAAAAACCACCATCGCCTGATCGGACGCCCCGCTTTCTGTGATTTTCGCCCAGACTACATTGTTCTCTTCAATGTCGGTCGCGATGCCCGACGGAAATTGGAGCCACCCATCGTGCCTTTGAAACCCTTGATCGCTCCCACGCGGCTCCGCGAAGAAGGCAGGATCAACAGCGGCTTGCTCCGCAAGGCCACAAAACTCTTCGAGGCTTGCGACCTTGTTCGCATCTGGAAACGCACGTTCCGCATCGAGGATGAAAGACGTCGTTTCTTTCCCCTCCTCACCCCGCTGCGCACGCCGCTCATCCCAACGATCAAGCCAACTATAATACATGTTGGTTATTTCCTAATTCTGTCGCTCGCGCCCGCCCAAACCCTGGATCAAACAGGCCATAAATCGCGAAAAGTATTCCGACGCCCAGAAGGATCGAAAATCCAACAATTGCGCCGATGAGCAGGTAGCCAGCAACGATCAGGCCTACGACCGCTGACATCTTCCAAAAAAGCGTAGGAAACCGACTTCCAACGCCTAAACGGAGGGAGGCAAATAGAAAAACAACACAGGCTGAAACAGCAACAAGAAGGCTGCTGTAGTGCGTCGGCATTCTATATCCGCTCCCGTCGTTCACTCTGTTGAGCCCACGAAAGACGGAAGACATATCGCTAATCAACCAGGCAACGATGTTCTCGCTGGTCGATGTGAGGTAAGAGCTTTGAGCCTTCATACATATGGCGATTAGAACCCCCAACACGGTACACCGGAAAGTTTCCCGTATCACCCTCAGGCAGATTTCATTGATCTCTTGTTGATCTTCCACCTTCTGTTCATTTTTCAATGCCTCTCCAAGCTTCCAAAGGTCATACACAACCGTGTAGAGCAAAATGAGGCCTACGAAGAAGAGATAAAAGCAGAGGCACATGTAAAGGTAGGCGATCCCCGTGAACACGATCTCTTCCCACACCGATATAACCTCAGGGCGAATAATTGCTAACTTGCCCCAATCCACCGCATAGTTGCCACCGCCCTTAATCAACGGGATCAAGCAAACGCCGACCCACTGAAACACACCGGCGACCAGCACACAGATCAAAAAAACAGACCAATATGTATAGGAGGAAGCCTCCACGTGGCACGCCCAAGCGTGGTCGCTTTCCGGCCGATCGGCCGGTGCGACAAGCTTAAGGCGCGCCTCATTTTTCCAAAAAGCCAACAGCTCCGTCACGAAAGTTAAAAACAATGGTAGGAACACCATGAAAAGGAGTGTCCAATTCGGAGCCCAAAGAAACCCGACCTGCTTAACAAGGCCGCCCGCTTGCGCGTAAGTAGCGTTGTGGATCCCCATGATGTACGACAGAAAGCCAAGGGCAGTGGCACCCGCAAACACTGAAGCTGGCAAATTCAAGGGAAATCCTCGACTGAAAAGCGCTTCCGATCTCCCCGCCAAACCAAAGCGATGAACCGGCCGATTGGCGCTAGCATTGCTTGTCAGAACTGCCGGGAACTTTGTCTCATCATCAACGCTTGTAGTCGGCGCTGTATCCGGAACCACCAGCGCAGCGCTGCTTCCCGCTTTCTTCAAGTCTCGCCTCTTGGCTGCCAAACGCGACTGCGCGGCGCTAAGCTCCATCTGCCATTCAGCGGTCGCCACCGGATCATCGCACCCAAAAATCCGCGCTAGCCAACGAATGTTGGCAGTGCTGATTCCCTTCTCGTTCTCTTGAAACCAAAGCTGCACCGTTCGCAGATCGACCCCGGTCCGGTTAGAATCAATCTGCGAAATTGCCTCTGATAGAAGCTCCGGCGTCCATGGACCTGCAGGAAATCCATCATTGCCTAACGGGCGACCCGCCCCCGCAGCCGCCAGCTGTTTGAATAGTTCCTTGAAATCGCTCCCGTCTTTTGGCGGAGGCACAAAAAATTTTCCGTTCTTTAACAAGGGATTACTGGCCGTGATTTCGTTCCGTTTCGTATCGTATCGTGCCTTTGGCCTCAATCAAGCTTTTATCAACTCAACGCTTCAATTGTGAACGTTACAACTGCCGCGAGGAGCATTGCGTGTGACCCAAAAAGGTGCTGAACGACGCGGAAATCCATCGTCGTCGCTTGAGAGACCAGCGCGATTGCGTGAAAGGAATTTCCGGCCTCATTGAAATTGGACGTTGGCCGGATTTTGGACAGAGCCAGAGGAGCAAAGCCAATGGCAGCTTTGATAGCCGCTGTATGACCAAAGACCAGGAGCTATTTTCCTTATTTCGCAGAGTCGGTTCCACCGGCCTCGTAATCTTCGAAAGAGATGGCTTGCTCATGAGACGGAGGGACCCATCGAACCATCTCACGTTGGGGGATATCGACGAAGATTTTGTCCGAATGCTAAGGCGACTGAGAGAGCTGAACTTCCGCTTTGGCTTTATCTCGGACCAGCGGGGAATGGATGCCTGGTCTTATGGACAACCGGGATTCGCTGCCTTGACCACAGTGCTCGACGAGTTGCTGAGCATTCACGAGGCTATCCCTGATTTTTGGATGGGATGGAATTTGCTGCCACGGGCCGGAACTGAAGCCAAACATCCAGATGACCATCGTCCAGTGTCAGTGGTCGACATGATTCTGCGCGCAATCGATTCGTACGATGTCGATAGCAGAAACGCAGTGTTCGTTGGCAATTCCTCAAGGGGTATGCAGGCTGCCAAACAGGCGAAGATCGCGGCCATCGTTTACCCCGATTGGCGAAACGATAAGGCGAGAGAAATCCAGCGGCTCCATAATACCATCGAACGAATGGTAAGACTGGGGCATCGCCGGACCGCTTAATCACCGCGTCGCTGCAGGGACGCCCAACTCAGCGGCTGCGGTCGCGTTCCTTTTCTTGGGGCGGCCTAAGTTTGATCGATTTCGGCATCTCGCGATTGCGCTGCTGAGCCTTCGGACGCTCCCGATCGGGCCGATCCGTTTCCGCGCGGTCATGCTCAGCATTAGAACGGCCGATCCTCGACGCGTCAACGGAGCGGTTGTTCGAACTCTTGTTGACGACGCCCTGTTCGGCGATGTGATCGCGCCCCACAGCCGATTTCGTTTCCAGGCCGTCCGAGGGACGTTTGCCCCTGCTTGGTTCGCCACGCTCCCGATTCTTGACAACACGCGAATCGAGCTGCAGCCCGACGACCTTGCCGATGATCTTCGTCGCCTGCTCGAAGAGCAGCCGATCGGTGGGATTGACAATCTTTGCCGCAACGCTGGTGGCGGTGGTCGCCAGGGCCTCCTTCGCAGCTTTTGCCTGTGCGGTACTGATGGGTGTGGATCGCAGCATATGTTCTTCACCTTTCTCTCGAGTGGGATCACGCCCTTCGCTTACGGCTGTTTCCAACCGACGGTATTCGCGCTGCAGGCCGATCGACAGATCGTGACTGAGTTCCCGCGCGGTGCTGGGCGCTGTTCGGTCTCTGGCAATTCCTTCCAGCATTTGAATGACACGCCCGACGGAGCGCCGGCTTTGACCGAGCCGCTGTCTTGCCTCTTCAAGCCTCGGCGCGGTCGGCGTATCGCGAAGCTTGGAGATCACCTTTTCGACGACATTACTTGGCGCTGTCGCGCCCATACGACGAAATATCTCCCACTCCCATCGTTTGACAGGTGGTGGACCAGCACGCTCGACGCGCTTTTGACGATCGATCGCTATTCCGCGCTCCCGCGCCTTTTCGGCGAAGCGGGTGCGCCACTCGGTGAAGTCACGGATATTGGGATTGAGCATCCTGCCGCCGCAGTTACGCAGCGCGACCATCACATGCAGGTGCGGATGCTTGTCTGGGTCGTTACGGTTGTGGATAGCGTATGCATAGCGGTGACCTGAGAACTGCTCCTTCAGGAAATCGCGGCCAGCGAGGATGAACTGATCCCGGTCGACATTGGCCGGCCCCGACAGCAACAAATGCATGAAGTCCCGAGGCTGGCGTGTCCGCATGAGCGCCGCGACGATCTTGCCTTCCGCCGTGAGCTGCTTGTGATCGCTTGTCGTCAACTCGCGCCGAGCGGCGCCTTGATGATAGCGGCCGCTTTTTCCTGGACGTTCCTCTATCTGCGTCTTGGTCGAAAGCGTCACTTCCGCGCCCCCCCGCTGCATCGCATGCAGGGCCGCCGTGAACCCCTTCGGACCACTCGAAAACTCCACCGGATAGCGCGAGACCACCGCGATCCCTTCCGCACGCAACGCCTTGTCCACGCGTGAATCGATCGCATGCACCTCATCGATTTCGGCGGCAATGCGATTATGGCTGCTACGGTCGGATCGGTCCCTCTTTTCATGCGCAATCACCAAGGCGAAGCTCAAACGGGTTTGGCCTTTCATGCTCTCGCTGACGCTGAACGCGTAGGTTCGATCGGTATCACCAACGTCGCGGAATCCGTCGGAGGCAAGCGAGCTCAGCGCGCGGGCAACCTGTTCTCGGCCGGTACTCTCGAGCTCATAGGTCAGCCGTAGAACGTCCTTGCTTCCATTTCGGTTTCCGAACTCGCGCTCCCAGGATCGGACTGCTGCGGTGAGATCGGTGACTTCGCGGCCATCCTGATCATGCGCCTTTTCTTCCTTGCTTTGATAGGCGAGCACGTTGCGTGCCGAGGCAGCACCTGCTCCATAGGACAACACCTTGACGACGACCGCGTTGTTGCCATTCGCCCGGCTGAATGCAGTTGCTGCGCCGGCGTTCCGCCCCGTCGAGGGCATTCCGACGTTTGTCCTCGGCGGCGCCTTTTTTCCTCCCTCACCCCCGCCGCCACGCCGTCGAAGCTCATCCTCGATGAGGTCGAAATAGCTCGGCAGTCTGCGGCCTTCAGGCCTAGACCCTGAGCGACTTCTGGTGAGGTCGTTCATCGTGTCTCCTGATCAGGTCGGCGATAAAGGTCGATGGTCTGACGAAAGCTGCGTCCCTGATTGAATCCAGGGCGTCCATCACCTCGTCCAGCTTCGCGATGATGGCCGCGCCAAGAACGGCTTTGTCGCGCTCTTCCGACAGAAACTCCTCGCTGCGGAAAGCGAGTTCTCGTAGGAACTGGTGCATGTTTCCCAACTGCCGGTCATGCTCTTCCAGCATCGCTGGTACATGCATGATCTCCCTGGTAACGATGAGTTTCGCGACAAGGTTGACAGATACACCAAGACGGCTGGCGAGCATCTCCACGTTGTTGAGGACATGGGCCGGTAGACGGAACATGACGGCCGGTTCGCGCATCTTCCTACAGCCCCCTCGCCTTCAGAGCTTCGAGGATCAACCGGTGGGTCGCCGATGAGAGTTGCTCATGCCGTTCCAGCGATACGCGGAAAATCTTCGTCAGCACGTCGTCGTCGAGGTAAAGGGAAATACGCTTTCGCTTGACCGATCCGACGTTCATATTGGCTTGGGCCCTTACCGCCTGTTCTTCCGGAAATTTACTTTTGGCTCGAGGGCGGCGGTGCTCTGACCGTGTTTCCCCCTCGGCGCTCAGCTCTTGCGCTTGAGGAGGATCCTCCGGCATGAGCTTCTCGAGGTCGAGGCTGGTCGGCATGTAGGAGGTCGCATCCTCCTCCACGTCCCTCGCCTGGTCTTCTCTCGAACGGGCAAGGGCGAGAATGTTGCCAGCAGCGGTCCGTTCCCTCGACATCGTGCTCAGGCAGCCTCCGCCTGCAGGAGACCGATGAATTCGTTGTTGATCTTTTTGACCAGATCGATTGCGTCCAGCACGCTTTCTGAGGCGCGCCGCTTGGCCGAGGGGGTCAGCGCCGGATTGTTCTCGATGCTGGCAAGTTTGGAATAAAGCGACCCGAAGCCGGCGCCGACGTCGCTGAAGTGATTGCTCTTCCGGATGACCGTGTCCACCATCGGAATTCGGCCGCTCGTCAGGATCGCGTGGACCTCCGGAAGCGAGCGATTATGCTTGAGGGCGATCATGTCCACATAGTTCCAAATCGCCGCGTACGGGATAGGACCTTGCGCCCGCTTCCTGGAAATCTCCTTCAGGATCGTCGCCACCTTGATGGCTGAGGTCGCGGCCGTCGGCTCGGGTATGACGGGAATAAGGACTGCATCGCACTCGTGATAGACCTCGATTGCCCGTTGGTGGACGTATCCGCCGACATCGTAGATGCGGATATCGGCTGCAGGTGCTTGCTCGAGGCGATCTGCGAACCGGTCGTCAGGCGCGACCCGCAGATGCAGCAGCCTGCCGTCGGTCGGAAGCAGTCCCCGTTTCATGGAGACATTGTACCAGCGCGTCGACGATTCCTGCTCGTCGCAATCGATGAGCAATGTCCTGTGCCCCTGCTGGGCGAACTCGGCCGCGAGGTTGACGTTCAAGGTCGATTTCCCGGCGCCGCCCTTGAAGGTCGAGATCGCGAGCGAAAGTGGTTTGCCTGTCATGGAACCCTCAGCCTCGAAGTTTTGCTTGGGCTTGCGCCCGCTGGCGAGCCGCGATCAGATCGTCGTTGATCCTCATCGCTTCGCGCTCGCGGGCTGTGCCTACCTTGAGATCCCTCCCCGGCCAGAGTTTCAGGATCGGCACAAGAAGGAGCACGAAGAAGGTGATTGTCGCGCCTTTAAACCAAGCCGACTGCGCATACAGACTGGCCGCCCATTCCCAAAGTGCCCGCGTCCATTCCGTTGGGAACAAGAGATACGAAATCGTCAGCGCAAGGGCGTAGGCAACAAAGGCCGCAATCAAAACACAGGCGGCCGAGACGACCAGAAAGTTGGCGCTCAAAATCAGGAACCATACCGCCCTGAGGGGGAAGGTCACGATCCTGATGGCCGTTTGCTGTACCGACATCTGCCTTTCTCCATGTCCCGATTTCGCGTTTGAACAGACATATCGCAATCGCTTCGACTTTTCCAGACTTGCACTGCAGTATAATTTTGTGCATCATCGCCGGAGCCCATTGATGACGGACGCAAGCATGAATCCCGGCGCACGACGGCTCGCTCAAAACCTCTTCTGCACCATTGCATGCGCGACAAGTGGAGTGGCGCTTGCCGCAGAGGATGCCGTCTCAAGATTTGTCGACTACTATCAAAAGGCCTACGCGGAAGGGCGCGATTTGATCCCTGCCCCTCAAAAGCCCCTCGATATCTCCTCAATCGTGGAGCGACTTAACCTGCTATCCATCACGCCTGAAGGCGCATTGAGCGGAAGCGCCTTTCTCGATTCTGACGGCACTATCGTCAAGTTAGCCGGCGCCCAAGGCTGCCTCTCGACCGAGCAGGTGGAATTTGCCGGCCTGCAGACCACATGCTCCATGGTCTCACTTGCCGGGCTAACAGCAGAGCTTAGCGAGGCCGGAACCGCTGCCGGCAATGCTTTCCCGTGTCATTTTCTCGGTCAGAATGCCGGCGCGCCGACCGTCCGTTTTGCCGAATGCTTCTTCATGAAGGATGGTGAAACACAATCGCTGTCCCAACTGCTTATCAGCATGGGTGTGGCGTTCGCGGCACGCGATCGTTCGGGCCGGGCACTATTCCCGGAATATGCAGAGACAGAAGAACGCGCACAAAACGCGAAAGCCGGAATCTGGGCAAACGCCCACTTCACGCATCCTTACGGTGAGCGCTATCGCACCAATCCTTCCATGAACTGATCGCCGCGATGAGGTTCCTGATGTTGATGTCCACACTCGCAGCCTCCGGCCTTTTTGCAGGCATATCGGTCCTGCCCATGCTCGCCGGTCCGAACCTGCCAGAGCCTCCTCGCGTCCAAGCTCCAATTATCCCGGCCCAAGCGCTTGGGAGCGAACGGGTTGCCGCAGATAGTCACGAAAGCGATGGAACTGAATTCGCCCCTTTCCCAGAACACGCGCAATTCGAAACCGGCGACACCTGGATTTCCGGTGGACGGCGATATCGCCTCTATGGTCTGCAGGCGTGTCTCCGCGGGACCTCCGTCACAATATCTCCTGGTGTTATCAGGGATTGCGGCGAGCTCAACCTGATCATGGTCCAGGCGTTGATTAGAGATACGAAGCCCGTCTGCACAACCATCAAGGATATCGATCAAAACAATGCCGTCGTCGGCTGCCAGACGACAACAGGCAAACGGCGCTATGATCTGGCAACTTACATGATCGCTGAGGGGTGGGGATTCGCCGCCGTCGACACCACCGGCCAACTGATCGTTCCTGGCTATAGGGTGGCGGAAGAAAGCGCACGATCGGCACGCGTCGGGCTATGGGCCTATTCGGATATGCCTCATCCGGTCGCGATCCTTGCCGGCCAAGGGGGCGCGCAACGATGAAACTTGTTTTGCTGTCAATCATGTTTCTGCCGATGACGGTGGCGTCCACGACGGCACAAGTCCGACCGGCTGACATCCCGCGCCAGATTTATGGAAAAGTCCAGGTCGTCGATGCGACCACCCTTGAGTTCAGGAAGAGCGCACAGACAGTGCGGCTTGCTGGATACGAAGCCCCTCGCCTCGAGCAGACAGCAACGAGCGATGGCGTCGACTGGCCGGTGGGCCAGGTCTCGCGGGCCTGGATGGTCCTCCGTACGCTTGGGCAGGACGTCAACTGCGCACCTATTGCTCGGGATGCCAACGGCGTGATCCTCGCACACTGCTTTGTCGGAGAGACAAACCTCGCCGCCACGGCGATCGCAGAAGGGATCGGCTACGCGTTCAACCACCGCGGCGAACCACAGGTTCCCGCCTATTTCGATATCGAGAGGAAGGCGCGCGGCCTCGGATACGGCGTCTGGTCATCGCCAGATCTCCTTCCTCCGTGGCTTTATACTGCGTCGAGCGGAAATGGGGAGAAAGCCAGGGCTTCCACATCGGAACCCGACACCAGCTTGCCCCTGCCTTTGCCTGTTGTCCCAGCCAGATCATCCACTCCCAACGACGTGCATGGAGGTTGAATGCGCCGCATTGTTGCAGCCGCTATAGTGCTCATGTTGCTGTCCGGGTCCGCTTCGATAGCGATCGCCGAGGATGGCGCGACCCAGAAGCAGATAGACCAGCGCGACCCGGACTTTTGCGGAGCCGGAGGTGCTGGCTGCGATCCTGCCGAGGTACAACGGTGGAAAGCGGTCGGCAACAGGCTTGCCGACCTCTCGTCAGCCGATCTCAGCCAATACGCCTACGCCTGCGCAAAGCATCCCGATTGGAGACAAGACTGCGAAACCAGTCCGGTCGCTATCCTGAAACGGCTCGGGATCGAGGGATACTGAAGATGGCGCTGAACAAGCGTCCCGGAGGCGCGGTCTTGGCAGCCGTGATCGCCTTGCTGGTAGGCGCGGGCGGCGGCTATGCGATCAACGAAGTGATCAGGAGCGACCGCGAGACCGATCTGGAACATGAGGTCGCCCGGCTGAAAGGCGAAGCGTCACACGACGCGTCCCAAGTGACGAGGAGGCTAGCGCTGCGCTTGCGAAATCCGGACGGTCGATGCGCGTTACGGAATGCAAACCGCGCCAGGCAGTGCCGGGTGTGACGTGCTCAGGCATCATCACAACGACCGCTGGATCTTTTGCCGGGACAAGCCAACCCGGTGTGCTCTCCTTTGCGAAAATCGATGGCGTCTGGCGGCAAATCCAATGATAACGTCGAAGGAGCGGACAATGAGACAGAGACTAATATTGGCTGCGATCGTTGCCGGATTGGCCTTTACGCCATCGGCGACGCCCGTAATGGCCGAGGACGCATCCTGGGGATGCCAGGTTCTGCTTTGCGCCGCTTCACAGAATCCATCCTGGCACGGCGTTTCCTACTGCGTTCCGCCCATGACAAAGCTCATCGCGGCGATGAAGGAGCCGGGATTTTCGTGGCCTATTTGCCATGAAGCCAAGGCCGGCAAACCGGGGCACGAGACCTACGAAGACTGCCCGTCGGGCACCACGGTTGGCAGCAGTTCGGAGACTCGCAATGGCTGGAGTAGTGAGCCTGACCAATGTATCAAAACCGTTGATGTTTGCCGATCTCCTGGTCAGCGCGCTTCCGACACCGATCAGAGCAGTGCCGTGATACGACGGAGCTTCGGCGATCGAGGCGATAGCTGCATTCAGCAGATCGCGACGCCGCGGCCGCGCCGTCCAGATCCCTATTACTTCGATATCCCGAACGAACAAGGCGTAAAGCAGAGATTCTGGTTCAACCTGAACCATTAATCCAGGTCGAACTAATGTCACCGCAAGAACTTACGTTGGCTCGTCGGTAGTTTTCTTTTTCCTCCGACGGGCTCGCCACGCGGCGATCCGAGCAAGATCACTTTCCGAGATTCTGAACAAATCCTCAATCGTGACATTCCATTCGCGCTGCATCTTGTCGAGGGTCGAGAGCTTCACATCCCGCATGCCGCGGGTGACTTGAGACATGTAGGCTTCCGACACGCCAAGTTGGTCGGCCAGATCCTTGTTCGTCAACCGCCGCTGAGCCTTCAACCGCATGAGACCGATGGCGAGCCGTTCCTGGAAAGAGAGAGACGTCAGGTCAATCCCATTCGAAACTTGATCGGTGTCATCGCCCTTCAAACGCGGCATCAAACGATACCTTCGCCCGAAGGCTCCATCAACGCGCTCTCGAGCGACAGGGGCCGATGACTAAGTGCATGAGCCCGCCGACAGTCACGTGGATGTTTCAAATTTCTACCGCTCATCCGATGCATAAGGCTGTCCAGAGACCAAAAAAGTAAAGCTTAACGTTCTTTTCTTCGTGTTCGACTTCAATACACCGCAGCGGGCAGGCTGTGCAAGCGGACCCCGGCGCCTCTCGAAATGGATGCCCTAGGCATCTTGCAGAATCTGCGATTGATCAAATCTTTAACTGCAGTTAAATTTTTGATCTGTTTCTTGTAGTGGAGAGCACGGATGTTATGGCTCGAACGGTTTGGCTATCGGATCAACCTGCGGCGGTTAGCAATAGCGATCCTATGTCTGGCACTCGCGTTCGTCGCTGCGCGGATGGCCTTTAGGGACAGTCTAACCCTCGGCTACGCGATGGTCGCCCCAACCTACATCTTTCTGGCGGTCGTGATTGAAGGGGCTCGGACCGTGAGCGGCAGCTTCTGGGACATTCGCGGCAGGGCGGAGACGGTCGTGGCTGTCGCTGGCGCCGTTGGCGTCGGATATCTCGGCTTCAGTCTTTGGTCGATCGGGTACTGATAGCGGACGATGCGTATCGTGGTCCGCAACAGCCCGACCCATGTGTTGACTGAACTAAGCGACCGCGAGGCCGTCGCGTTGCGCGCCTGGTACGGCAACGCTGCCTCAAACGCCGATGAGGCAATTGCGCTTTCCGTGATCCGGCGCGTCAAGGTGATGGATGGCTGGATCGAATGCGACTGCCTGGAGGCGCAGCATCAGCCGTTGCTTGCACCGATCCGACAGGAACGCACCTTCACGCTGCGACGGCTAACGCCGAAGGACAATGCGCCCGGTCGGCATGCGGAGCGGCCAAATCACGCCCTCGCCTGTCCGTTCCACGTCGACAAGGACGCCAGCCCCGCCCTCATTGACCGAAGCTACCATCTTCGCCCTCTGCCCAAATCCGAGCGCTCTTACATCAATGCTCTTCCCGCCATTCCCGATCGCCTGGCCGATGTCTCAGGTCATGAACCCTCGCGATCGAGCGAACGAAACGACCGGCCGTCGAGACTGGGTGGCGTGCTTTGGCGGATGCTTGACAAGGCGGGTACGAATGTGATCCCGCCGCTGCAGGATGGTGTTGTGGAATTCACGCTAGCCAATCAGCTCTTCCGCCTGCGCTCGGCCGCACGGGAGCTGAGGGTGCTCAGGACCTGGACTCTGAACGCGCTTCTATCGACTTGGGGCCCCGACTATTGGAATTCGGAGAGCCGCTGGCAGCAGCTGCTTGCGAGCTCGCGCCGCGACTGGCCCGAGGGACTTCGCCGTACCGGCTTCATGCTGTTATTTTCGACCAGCGTTTCCACGCAAGCCATCATGCCGGCATCCACCTCGCGGACAATCGAGATCCTCTCCAAGGTGCGCCAGCCGCTTCGGGGCGACCCGGCAAACCGAGGACCGTTCCTGACGCTGCTGAACGTGGATTTTCAGGAGGACGATGAAGGCCCGGTTCGGGCTGTGCAAGCCTACGCCCAGCCGGTCTACAACGGCGACACGCTCTTTCCTGTCGAGTCCGGATTTGAGCGTGACGTTTCCCACCTGCTGTTCTGGCTTCAGCGATCGCTCTTCGATGCCGCACCCGAACTTCGGATCTCCATTATCAAACCGCTCTTCGCCATGGAAACGCCCATCGGCCTTTGCAGGCCAGACTTCGTTTTGGAAACTACTTATAGAGATCAGCCACCGCGAAGGCTGCTCGTCGAGGCCTTTGGGATGGAGACCGAGGAATATCGGAACGCCAAGGAAAAAACGATCCCCCGAATGAAACATCTCGGGCCGATCTTTGCGATTTCTCCCGAGGATCTTACCGAGGCGAATTCTGAACGGACTGGCCGCCGGCTGCAGGCGTGGGTCGTAGACAAAATAGGCAATGGCCGAGACTGCGCCGGAACAGATGGACGATGATCGGCGCAACAAGATGGTTGGGCGGCTAGATTTTCACGCCTTTTGCTATGGCTGTGGCGAGCCATCAAGCTCGGATTCCGCTGCCTTGAGCAGAGCACTCTGAACACGAGACCCGATCTCCGGCGGGCAGTTCCCGAACATGCTGGATACAAGCTCGTCTGCGAGTTCGGCAATCGTCGGTGTGAGGGCTGTCGGAAAGCGCCGGTCCACGTCTTTTGCATCCGCCCCTAGGCGTTCGAGTTCGGCTTTGATGGCGCGCTTTTCCACTGCACGCTCCTTGATCATCAGCCAGAGACCAGCGTTAGCCTTGGCCGCGGCAACAATTCTTTGGATAACCTGGTCTTTCAAAAGACCTCGATTTGGGCGGTATCGGATTTCGCCCACGGTATTTCCTCCTTCCGTCAGCTGCAATTGAAACTGGTCAATGCGGCTTCTCAATCTCGAGCGATGTGCCGCGCTTCGGGCATGCTGTCTGCCTACGCAAACGGGTCTTCGGCCTCGTCGTCTTGCGGACCCTCTTCGCGCAACGGATCGCGAGCGCGATCGACAAATTCGCGCAGAAATGCTTTCGAGCTATCTTCCGTGAGGCGCTCGGAGAGGGTTCCGATCAAGAGCTCGACATCTGCGTTCAATTCTATCGGGTCGAACGAGCCTGCATCCGCCTGCTCAAAGATTGCGTCGTTCAGGGCCTTGATGTCCGTACCGAATGCGCCACGGACATCCTGTCGCCGCAGAATAGCTGAGGTGGGGGGATCTCCAGCCTCATCCTGAATACGCGAAGGCCGTTGAACTCGATCCCGTTTTCCTCGTGGAGAGCCTGGATACACACTGCGGTCCAACTTTGCCTGATCCAGCTCGATATGGGCGTCGTCGACCCGGATGGCGCCTGAACCGCGCGCTGCGCCGCGGTTTCCTTCACGGCCGCCTGTTGCTGGCCGTTGCTTTTTCTGGGCCGTAGTCTGCTCTTCGTCTCGCAGTTGTTCCTCTGTCCGGCCGGCCTCGCGCGTTTCGTCGAGATCCAGACGCTGACGCAGTTCGTCGAGCGACGAGATATAGACGTGTCGCACACCCTCTTTGACGAAAAACCGAATGTGCTGTGGCCGGTTTGGCGGGTTTGCCGCGCCCAGATCGATGTCCATCCCAACGACCGGCGACCGGCTCTGCGATCTGGCTGATGGAGTGGTTTCAGACTGCGGCGGCCCGAAAGTTTCGCTGTCGACCACCGTCCATTCGACCGGCTGGATGCAGGGTCTGGTAACCGGCTTGAACTTCCGTACCTTCGAAAACATCCGCTCGCCGCCGGAGTCGAGTTTCATGATGCGCATGACTGGCATGCCGGTAACCTGAAGGATTGCCTCCTCTGGCTTCATCATCATGAGCGTGTTGACGGGAAGCAGGTCGACGGACACTGGCACCTTCGAGATCGATCGTTGCCTGCGACCATGGCGGTGGGAATAAGAGGACTGCTCGACCCACTCGGTCGTCCTGCCGGCTGCGGCAGAGACGGCGGCCGCGTCCTCCTGGTTCTGGAAATTCATGAACAGCTTGATCGTCGATGCGCCCATCAGGATCTTCTGCCCGGACCGCTGATACAATCGTTCGAGCTGCGCACCGTCCTGCAGGATAAACACGAAGCGAACACCGTTCTTGCGGATCAATGGCGCAAGCGTGAGCACGGTGTCTATGCGCCCGCCATTACCGAACTCGTCGAGCATCATCAGCACTTCGTGCTCGCCGTTCCGCAACGGTCCCATCTGCACGAGCTTGTCGGCCATCTGTTGGATGAACATCGAAATCAGTCGCTCGTAGATCTGCATCGCATTCCAGTCGGCCTGAACGAAGATCACCAATTTGCGCCTTCTGATCGTGTCGATCGGGATCGTGGTGATGGAGGTCAGCGCCTCGACGAGGGGGTTCTGCAGAAAATTGAGCTTGGCGACGATCTCCGCCGCGATCCCCTCGCCGAGCTTTTCATGCCGGCCCGCGAACTTGGTCAGCTGCATGCGGGTCTGATCGGAAAGAACGGCTTCGTAGTTTTCGAGGAGCTGGATGATCGCCTTGCGCTCGTCCGACATCGAATTGAGGATGCGATAAAGTTCGCTGAGCGATTTCCGGGTATCAGGGCATTCGAGCACGAAGCCGAGCATGGCCGTCAGCAGGATCCTGGCGCTCTCCTCCCAGAAATCCGATGAATCGGAGCGCAGGCGCTCGGGCAGCAACATCTGCGTCAGCTTCTGCAAATCGGTGATCCGCTGGTTTGGGTCAGCGCTGATGAGATCGAGCGGGTTATAGCCGTCGGTAAACTTCGATCCCGGCGCCAGCAGAAAAATCTCGTAGCCCTGATCCTTCAGATAACCCGATGTCTCCTCGAACAGCTCACCGCTCATGTCGAGGACCATCTGCGATCCCTTGAAACTCATCATCGTCGGAATGACGAAGCCGCGCGACTTGCCTTGTCCCGGCGAGCCGATGACCATCACATGCTGATCACCGTCATTGCGTAGAAGAAGGCCCTGTTTGAGACCGAGAACGATGCCGTGCTTATCGCGCAGCCGGAAATCAGCGGCATCTTTCAGGGTCGCCAGCCGTGCCTTTCCCATGATCCTGCGCTGGCGCTTCTGGATTGCTGCGCCGATCGGAAACCCAACCAAGGCTCCTGCCGCCGCCAGACCGGCGAGCGCGGCAAGCACAGTCTGCCGTGAGGGCCGCTGAAACGTACCGGCCGCGTCGGTGGCGCCAAGGGGTGCCTGATACATGGCCGCAAGGTGAGCGCCATAATAGTCCGCTACGCCGGTTAACCCACCGGCCTTGCTTGCAACGAGATAAAAGGCCGTGCCGTAAATAATGACAGCGGCATAGGCCGCAGCGAATATCAGTGCCGTATGGGCGATCAGGGTGAACATCGACCTTACGTGCAGGAGGTAGAGGATCTTGCGCGATAACGCCCTGCCCGCTTTCAGCATCCACAGGCTCAGCAGGAAAAACAGAAACGGCGAAGCCAGAACGAACGCCAGGATTGAGACCCCCATGGTGTTCCGAGTGCGAATGATCGACCATGTGTAGGCAATCCCGTCTGGAATGGGCGCCTGCACGACATAGTCGTAATAGGAGGTCGACCCGAAGGATGTGACATAGGCGTCGTAGATCAGCGTGAAGAACATTAGCCATATCGCCACGGCGCCGAGGACGGCGACCGGGAAGGTGAAGGCCGAGACCTCCTGAAGCTTCGTCCACTTCGTGCGTTCAGCCTCTGCGTCCGTGGATACGCTTGCCATCTTCGTCCACCTCGTCGGCAAAATAGATCTCGCTGACACCGCGGCCGCCGGCGGCATCGCTTTTTTTCAATTGGACCACGATCGGGATGATCGAGCGGATGTAGCGGATGATATCGTCGCGCTCCATGCGGACATTGCTGTTCAGCACCAGCGTCGATAGCCGGTTGAAAGCGTGATGCGGCGAGTTTGCGTGAATGGTCGACATCGATCCCGGGTGCCCGGTGTTGATCGCATTCAGGAAGTCGAATGCCTCGTCGCCTCGAAGCTCACCCATGAAGATCCGGTCTGGCCTCAGACGCAGTGCGGAGGCCAGAAGGTCAGTCATCGTCACTCGCGCCTCGCCCTGGGCGCCCTTCGAGACCAGCAGCGAGACGACGTTTTCCTGGCGCGGTTCCAGCTCAGCGGTATCCTGCATGAGAATGAAGCGCTCATGGTCTGGGATCGCCGTCAACATCGTATTGAGGAAGGTCGTCTTGCCGGTGGAGGTGCCACCCGAGATCAGCATGCTGCGATGGTTGATCGCCGCGAGCTGCAGAAACGCCCGCGCCTGTCCCGCCCGCAGCAGGCGCGACAACTCAATATCGACGTCATCGATATAGTCGTCACCCGTGACCTTGGTGAAGCGGAAGGCGCCCGCTTTCTCATAGTCGTCGAGATCGAAGCGCCGGATAAATTGCTTGCGGATCGAAAAAGCATGTCCGGTGGCAGAGGTCGGATTGAGCACGAACTGGACGCGCTCACCGTTGGTGAGCGTTGCCGACAGCAGAGGATTTTCAGCGTTGATCGTCTGCTTTGTGAACGAGGCCGCGCGCGACGCCATATGCCGGATCGCCTCCTGATCGAGCCCATCGACTTCTTGCCTGATCATGCTGAGCTGGCCGATCCGCTCGAGCCAGATTTCGTTGCTGCGCTGGCAGGAAATCTCCACCACGGCGGGATCGTCGAGAAACTGCCTGATGGGTTCGAGCGCCTCCGAGAGAAAGTGCTGTTCGGCTGAGATTGATGGATGCGCGTTCATTTGCCGGCCCTCTTTCGGCGCAGGCGGTCGAACTCCTCACGCACCGGGTCTGGATAAAGATCCGAGAAATCAAGGTCCCGGGTGACGAAGACGGTGATGTCGGAGCCTTGGGCGATGTGAATCGTCGGCCGGATATTGCGGGTGTCCTGGAAGGCTTCGGTTGCAAGTTGCTGAATGCCTGATGCGATCGTCTCGGCGGCGATCTCGCGCGCGCGATCCTGCGAGGTCGTTCCATTGTCTTGTGGAATGCTAGTCACGGTTCCGTCTGTATTGACGACCGTGATATTTCGATCCTGTTTCTGACCAAGCTGGGCAATGTATTGCGTGAGCCCGCCGATCATCGTCATCAGCGCCGGCGGCCCAAACCGTTCCCAATATTTCCGGTCGACCGCACCCGTCATGCCGGAGCGGCCGAGACGATCCGTGCCATAAGAGCCGAGCTGGACCGAAACACCGTCACCACGGATCATCCGCGTCCAGACGATGAACAGGCGCTCCTGCCCGCGTTCGACACCGGATTTATAATCGCCAATCAGCGAGGAGCCGGCGGGTATCAGGATGCGCCGGCCATCGAAGGAGTAGACATCCTCGCGGACAATCGCCTTCACCATGCCGGCGAGGTCGGAATTGATCGCCGTCTCCAATGTGCCGCGGATCATCGTGCCCTGCGGGATCCAGGCGTCGATACGGCGGTTCTCGGCGGCAACCGACACCTGCACCCCCTGCCCTCCCATGGCCTTCAGGAAGGCGCGATCACCATCGACAGCACCGCCCGACTCCGACGGTGCGCCGGCCGTACCCGTTGAGCCGTTCGCGCCGAACAAGCCGGCTCCCGTGGCGTCTGACGAAGCGCTTGCCGCCCCGCCTGCGCGATCCGATTGATCGAAAACGACAGCGGTGGAGCGCACGCGCTCAAGCAGCTTAGCCTGCCTCGCAAGCTCGATGCATTTGGGATCGTCAGGATTTTTACCCCTCGAGCAATCGACATCGACCGGCGG